>NZ_AP024883.1:2400000-3674542 GCF_024346955.1 Vibrio mangrovi
AGAAATCAGTGATGAATGCCGTGGTGCTTCAGGTAAAATCAAAATATCAGCACCCTCAAATCTGACTAAACGAATGATGCTGCCGATGTTTACTGCCTTTATGCAAAATTATCCGGAGATCAATCTCGAACTGACAACGAGCAATCTGGCCGATCAACTCGACCCGACGGAATGGGATGTCATCTTTCGTGTTGGTCCTCAGCGCGACTCATCTCTCATCGCCAGAAAAATCAATGAGGTTAAAGATATTCTTGTTGCCAGCCCGGACTATCTGGCTAAAAATCCCGTACCTCACCACGCAGAAGAACTTATTCATCACTCACTGCTGAAAGGTTACCCACTCCTGAAATGGCAATTATCGAACACCAGAGGGGAAACCGTAACGAACAACGAGAGGGGTCGTTTTCAGGCCAATACTCTTGATGTCGTACGCATGGCCTGCTCAGAGGGATTGGGAATCACACTGATGCCGGATGTTATGCTTAAAGAATATCTGGAAGCCGGTACACTGATTCAGGTTTTGGAAGACTGGAGTGCCAATTCCAGAGATATTTACATGCTTTACAATCACAAAGATCATCTACCGGAAAAAGTCAGACTCTTTATTGATTTCATCATGTCATACCATATGGACTGATTATCTTCTACAGACTCAGCAGTCACGTGAATCACCCCGGATTACATACCTGGATGATTCACCGCCGTTCACTCATCACGACGACCTTACAGATACTCAACGAAGCGGGACAGCTCCCGTACGGGAACTTTCATCGGTTCAAGTAAAGGTGTGCCCAGATAAAGAAAACCGACAATTTCATCATCACCCTCCAGACCGAAGGCCTGATGAACTTCCGGATGGAACATCCACTTCCCGGAACGCCATATTCCCTGAAACCCCTGAGCCTGAGCAGCCATCTGCATGGATTGTACTGCGCACCCGGCGGATAAGTGCTGCTCCAGCGGAGGCACTTTCTCATGAGGCGTCACTTTCGCAATGACTGTAATCACCATCGGTGCCCGAAAAGGCGCATTCCTGACTTTCTCAAGCAATGCCTCATCCCCATTTTCGGCGACGACTGCCTTCACCAGAATATCAGACAGTTTCTTTAAGCCCTGTTCCTGAGCAATCACAAACCGCCAGGGGGTCAAACCACCATGATCAGGAGCCCGAAGTCCAGCCCGAATGATATTTTCCAGTGCTTTTCCTTCCGGAGCCGGAGCTCCCAGCTTCGCAACAGAACGGCGGTTCAGCAATAACTCTAGCGCATCCATTTTTTGTCCTTCTTGTCCGTGATTCGACATTTCGGGCTAGCATACACTAGCTTTATTACTTCTCCAATCGCCCTCCGACAAAGAATCCCGGGTAGATTTTAGTCAGAATAAAAGGTTTGATTATTCTCTAAACGAGCCAGCAACGCCGGGCATGGCTGACAAAGATCTCCGGAAAGTGCCTGCATCTGGTCAACAATCTGCTGTAACCCCATCTGATCCATATATCTGAAAGGCCCACCCAGAAACGGAGGAAATCCGATACCGAAAATTGCACCGATGTCTCCATCACGGGCATTACGGATCACCGACTGTTCAAGGCACATCGCGGCTTCATTCAATAGCGGCAGTATACAGCGCAGTGCAATATCCTGATGGCTGAGCTGAGCATTTTCCCGAATTTTTAACTGTCGATAGATTGATTGATCCGGCCTTTTTTCTTTTCCTTTGTAGCGATAAAATCCCAGGCCGGATTTACGCCCTTTTCTACCATCACTGATTAACTGCTCCAACGCAGGCGGCGTCTGAAACCGTTCCCCCAGCTCCCGGACCAGAATCGGAGAAATCTTAAAGGCCACATCAAAGCCGACTTCATCGAGTAAGGTCATCGGGCCAACGGGAAAACCAAAATCAATCAATGCCTGATCAATTTTCTCTATCGGTTCCCCATCAAGCAAACATTGCACTGCCCCATTAATATAGGGCGCCAGGATACGGTTAACGTAAAATCCAGCACTATCCTGAACAATGATCGGCGTCTTTCCCTGTTGATATGCAAGCCTGACGACAGTTGCAACGGTTTCAGGGGCAGTTCCCTGATGTGGTATGACTTCAACCAACGGCATTTTTTCAACCGGACTGAAATAGTGCAAACCAACAATATTTTCCGGCCGGGCAGCGTTGGCAGCAATCTCGTGAATAGGCAGAGAAGATGTATTCGACGCGAAAATAGTGCTCTCTTTTGTATGCGCTTCTACCGATGCAACCATTTCCTGTTTCAGTTTTAAATCTTCAAATACCGCTTCAACCACTAAATCTGTTTGATCGAAGCCGGAAAAATCAATACCTCCGGAAACACTTGCCATCGCTGAACGCACATCGGATTCAGTCATATATTTCCGCTGGCATTTTTTATTCAGCCGTTGATAAATATACTGAAATGCATGGAGAACACCCTGATGGCTGACATCTTTAATTCTTAGCGGTTTCCTGGCTTTGTCGACAGTGACATAACCGATACCAGCTCCCATAAGTCCACCACCTAAAACGGAAACATGCCGGATATCTTTCACCGTCTCATCCGTTTTCATTTCCCGTTTCAGTGCCGTGGTTCCAAGAAAAATAGATCGTAATGCACGGGACTCAGGAGTCATTGCCAGTGTCCCGAATGCCTGAGATTCTTGCTTTAATCCCGCTTCAAGCCCTTTTTCCAGACCTTGCTGAATCACATCCAGAATCATATCAATGGCCGGGTAGTGATTTCTGGCTTTACTCTGAGCTTTCTTCCGGGCCTGATTGATCACCCACTGGCGAATCGGTTTAAGGGACAAGACCCATGAGGTCAGGCGCTTTTTCCATCCTGAGCGAATCTTAAATTCAGCAGGTTTCTCGACTACCATCCGGGCAGCATTCAATAATCCGTCTTTTGCTACACAGGCATTGACCAGACCCAGTTTGCGCGCTTTATGGCTCCGGACTTTCTTTCCGGTCAGAATCAGATCTAACGCCGGAAGTAACCCAATGATGCGGGGAAGCCGCTGCGTTCCCCCCGAGCCAGGCAGCAATCCCAGCTGAACTTCCGGCAAACCGAGACTGGTTCCCGGATCATCACTACAGACACGGTAATCACACGCCAGTGCCAGCTCAAGTCCACCGCCCAGACATGCACCATGAATCGCGGCGACAACCGGAAACGGCAATGCTTCTATCTTACGGAAAATATCCTGTCCCATTTTTGCCAGATGAGCCGCATCTTCTGCGGATGAACACTGCTCAATCATATGAATATCCGCCCCGGCAATAAAATTGTCAGGTTTACGGGAATAAATAACCAAACCTTTCAGCGACTGAGAAGATTGGGACAATGTTGCAATGATCGCTTCAATTTCATCAACAAATGTCGCTTTCAGGGTATTCATACTTTCCCCGGGAACATCAATTGCCAGCCAGGCCAATTCATCTTCGATAGTCAGATGAAAACTATGCGTATCAGGCATGATCCACCTCCAGTACCAATGCTGAACCCAACCCGCCGGCAGCACAGGCCGTCACTAAACCAAAACCACCACCTCTACGATTCAGCTCCCGGAGCAGTTGTGTCACCAGCCTTGCTCCTGTTGCTGCAAACGGATGCCCATACGCAATCGAACCACCCGATACATTAAAACGTGTCATATCCACTTCCCCGACCGGATGACTGCGCCCGATACTGTCCGCAAAACTTTGACTGGCAAACATTTTCAGATTGGCCAGTACCTGAGATGCAAAAGCTTCATGCATTTCAATCAGAGAAATATCCGCTAATGTCAGTCCTGCCCGTTCCAGTGCAAGTGGTGTCGCGTGGGCTGGCCCCATCAGCATATCCTGTTTGACCGAAATCGCTTTATAAGCGTAAGAGCGTAAGTAACCCAAAACCGGCAATCCTAATTCTTTCGCCCGTTGTTCCCGCATAATCAACATGGCAGCGGCCCCATCAGTTAATGGAGTGCTGTTAGCCGCAGTCACCGTGCCGAAGCGACGGTCAAAAGCAGGTCGTAGTTTCCGGTATGCCTCTCTTGATGTGTCCGGACGCAAGTTATTGTCTTGTGCAAGAATTGCCTGATAGGGTTTAGGGTAAGAGGTCATCACTTCAGCATTCAACTTCCCGGATTCCCAGGCCGCCGCCGCTTTCTGATGTGACTGAAAAGCCAGCTCGTCCTGTTCGTCCCGGCTGATTTGATAGGTTTTTGCCATTTGTTCTGCCGTATCTCCCATTGCAAGACCGGTTGAATATTCGGCAACAGGCGGAGGAACCGGTAATAAATCCCGGAACGACATCCCTTTGAATGCCTGAATTTTCTTTGTCAGTGTCTTCGCTTTGGAACTAGCTAATAAAGCAGAAGCCAGCGACTTGGATACACCAATCGGCAAAACTGAAGACGAGTCGGCTCCTCCGACAATCGCAATATCGGAATGGCCACAAAGAATACTTTCCGATGCGGAAGTCAATGCCTGTAAACTCGTAGCACAAGCCCGCGTAACACTGTAGGCATCTGTATGGACATCCAGCCCGGCGTTCAGAACAATCTCCCGGGCAATGTTCGGCGCTTCCGGCATTTGAATCACCTGACCGAAAACCACCTGATCGATCAATTTTTTATCAATACCGGTACGTTGTACCAGTTCATTAACCACCATGGTTCCCAATTCAATCGCTGTCACCTGTCGGTACTCAGTCCATTGACGGGCAAAAGGGGTGCGAATACCACTCACAATCGCTACCCTCTCTCCGGCATGTGTCCGGCACAGTTGTGTCGCCATATTCTGTCCTTATCGCATAGAGGTCTGACCTGTTAGAATTGTAGCTAGATTGTTAACAAGTGCCAAACGACCAATTCATTTTCTTTTGCAAAAAGAGGGACTAAGCACATTGTCTGCAATAAATATTAATGAATGGCATCAGGAAAAATGGAAAAAGCCAGAATGGAAGCAAAAAAAAACCACACAAAACTGTGTGGTTGGAATGTATAAAGCAATTAACTTACGCCAATTGAAAAATCAGTTTCCTGATTAGGAGAAAGTAAAGTCAGCCTTCAAAAGGAAGTGTCATCTTGCTCAACATGTTAACCTGACGGCTAACCAGATGACATGAGTTACTATAATCACTTTCTGTGAAGAATTTTTGAAATAGATCAATTTTGTTTTGATTTACAGAAAAATAGCCTGAATTCTTTCCGAAGCACGAAAAAAGCCCCCAAAATGTATGGAAATTTACCACATATGATCTTAGCGGTTCTCTGATCAGAGTTCCCGGACCGTCGGTATAACCTTATAATTCAACATCAAAAATATGACAGAATGATGATTAATCACCCACCCATAGGTAGAGCATATACTCTAAAAATAACTTTTTTTGCCAAAATTCATGCCATATAGCTACCAGTTCAGTAATTTTACGCCATGAATTTAAACTGGTCGGATTTCTATGCCCTACACTAGTCACTAGTATCAGCCGCCAACTGAGTAAATACTCCAATAAGATCCGGGGAATTTACTACATAAGGTCCATATAGAGACCGTTAAAAAAGGAAATTTAACTTATGAACAAAACGCGCCTGTTTCAGAAAACACTGCTCGCAGTAGCAGTATCAGTGACCGCTCAACAGTCGTTTGCCGCAGGTTTCCAACTGAACGCACAATCAGCCACCGGACTCGGCCGTGCTTTCGCCGGTGATGCTGTCATCGCTGATAATGCCTCAGTTATCGCCAAAAACCCGGCAGCAATGTCCCTGTTTGATGATGTCTCCCTGTCTCTGGGATTTGAAACCATCACCACCCTGATTGATGTAAAAGATGCGACATATACAAACAAGCTCGCGGCACAATCAGAGAATGCGGATTACTCCGGAGCAGGTGATACATCGGTTGCTCCTAACTTTTATCTCGTTGTTCCAGTCAATGAAAAATTTGCCTGGGGAATCAACGCCTATTCCAACTTCGGAACTAAAACCGAATTTAATGATAACTATACCGGACATGAATTTGGCGGAAGTACTGATGTTAAAAGCTTCAATTTCGGGGTTGTAGGCTCTTACCGTATCAATCAGGAATGGAGCTTAGGTGCCGGTCTTGACTTAATTTATGGTAAAGGAAAATTCAGACGCCCTCTGAATAGTACAGAAGCATCATTACTCGGTACCAATGTCGGCACAGACCTTAATGCTGACGGCTGGGCTCTGGGTTATAACCTCGGTACCGTTTATGAATATAACGAAAACAACCGCTTCGGTCTGGACTATCACTATAGCCCTGATATCAACGCAGATGGCGATGTCAGCTACGCAAAATACTCCGCAGCCAGTGGTAGTATTTCAGACACAGTTGTTATGCCACTACCTGATTTTGCTGAATTTTCCGGTTATCATCGTTTGAACGATTCTTATGCAATTCACTATAGTATTCAGTGGATTAAGTGGTCGGAATTTGATGTGCTGGCAGCAGATACCAGTGGAATCATAAATGAATACCAGTGGAAGGATGGCTGGCACTACTCTCTTGGTGGCACCTACTTCCTGAACCCGACATGGACCCTTCGTGCCGGCTACATGTATGACACCAGTGCTCAGGACAATACCCGCTCGATTTCCGTACCGGACTCAGATCGTCAATGGCTCTCTGCCGGTGTCACATATCATCTGGATGAAAAGTCCAACGTTGACTTCGGTTTTACTTATCTGATAGGTAAAGATGTATCAGTATCTGAGTCGACAACGGTATCAGGAACAGAAGCCGCAACAATTCAGGGGACAACCCATGCTGATGCCGTGCTGATGGCATTACAGTACAGCCGCAGCTTCTAATCCCGTCCTTTACAGAAAAAATCCGCCTCTCCGGCGGATTTTTTTATCATCAATTTTATCGTTATAATTTACGCAATACAGCTTCAGCCGACTCTTCCAATAAGTCCAGCACCCGTTCAAATCCGGCATCACCACCATAATAAGGATCCGGAATTTCATCTTCACCCGACTGTCCATGGCTGAGAAACAGAGACAGCTTATACTGATACTGAGCCGGACACCTGGCCTGTAAGTCAGACAGATTATCGCGATCCGCTGCCAGAATCATATCAAACCGGGCAAAGTCATCCTTTGTCACTTGTCGTGCTCTCATCCCATCAAAACGATAACCACGTTTTTCTCCGGCAGTTCTGGCCCGGACATCCGGTGGATTTCCCTGGTGGTAGGCGATCGTTCCGGCAGAATCGACCTCAACCGCGATTCCCATTTCCTCAGCCTTTGCCCGGAGTACCGCTTCTCCGGTCGGTGACCTGCATATGTTTCCCATGCAGACCACCAGAATTGATTGTGTGTTTGTACTCATACGATTCCTTTTGCAACATTGACGTTCACTGGAAGCAAATTAGCCGGTTTATACTCAAATGTAATTCCTAAAGAATCAAGTCCAGACTGTCCATACTGAATCCATGGTTTTTGCTGTCGCTTCATTACGTTATGATAATGCCATTGCTCCCATGAAACAGGAACCTTAATTCATGTCAAATGAAGATAACCAACAGGATCGTTATCAGGCACGCCAGCAACGAGTCAAAGAAAAGGTTGATGCAAAAATTGCAGCGGCAAAAGAAGAGCGCGGTATCGTCATTGTGATTACCGGGAACGGAAAGGGAAAATCGACATCGGGATTCGGCACAATTGCCAGAGCCGTCGGACATGGGTTGAAATGCGGTGTCGCTCAGTTTATCAAAGGAACCTGGGATAACGGAGAACGAAACCTGCTGGAAAAACTGGGTGTTTCATTTCATGTAATGGCGACTGGTTTTACCTGGGAAACTCAGAATAAAGCAGCGGATACTGCTGCTGCACAGGGAGTCTGGGAAAAATGTCGGCAAATGTTGCAGGATGACACTCTCAATGTCGTCTTGCTGGATGAACTCACCTATATGGTCAGTTACGGCTATGTTGAACTGGAAGATGTTCTTACGGCTTTGCAAAACCGTCCATTGATGCAAACCGTTATTATCACTGGCCGGGGAGCACACCGAGAGCTGCTTGAACTGGCGGATACCGTTTCAGAAGTAAAAAATGTCAAACATGCTTTTCAGGCCGGAGTCAAAGCTCAGAAAGGTGTCGACTGGTAGAGAAGTACTCGCATTTTCTAAACCGGAATTCTTTACACTTTGAAAGAACAGGGACAGGCAACAGCTTGTCCCTGTTTATATCGACGCCAGAAATATGCGGTTAGAAAAGCCCTTTCAGCAATTTATTCAATGCTTTTTTTGTCTTCTCGTCTTTGATTTTGTCGTCCAGCTTCTTCAGCCCCCGATCAATCTCTTTCTCCACTTTCTGCTTGGCAACATCATCAAATACCAGCTTATATTTAGGCTGTGTCCAGCTTCCTTTGAGCTGAATGGGGATTGTCACGTCTTTCAGCTCATTGATATCTTTTCCATCCTGCCCTTTTAGTGTCCCGACAATTGATGTCCGGACAACGGCGTCAACCGTCTCATTAATATAGTTGGCTTTTCCCTGGGTATGAATACGCAACAGCGGAGATTGCAGGGTGAAATCATCTGTTGTAACAACCCCTTGCTGTAAGTGAAGTGTCGCACTTGCAGCACTGAAATCTGTTTTCTGCACACCTTCGGTGTCATCTAATGGTTTTCCCTTCAGTTTCGCATACCCCTGACGGATGATCTGAGCAATGTTAATTCCATTCAACGCACCATCCCGCAGCTGCACCTTCACCACGCCCTGAATATTTTCTTTAATCCGTTTTTCACTGAGTCCCTGTCCATGAAGATCGAGCGAAACCGAGCCTTTCCCTTCCAGGCGATCATTATCAGCCAGCGCCTTTAGCAGCGGCTGAATCTGAATGCCCTGCAGCGACTGACGCGTCTGATACGTCGCCGGAACCGCATTCGCGTCCAGCACTCCACTTCCCTGAAGATGTCCCTGATATAGATCAGCCTGCAAATCAGATAAAGTCAGAACACCCTGGTGAAGATTGGTTTTAACCACAAGGTTACTCAGTGCCAGCTTCTGTGCTTTTAATCCCGTAATGTTCAGCTCACCGTTGAGATCAAATGATTTCAGCACAGAAAGATCCGGTTCCTGCTCCGACAGAGGTGTTTCTTGAGCCGGCGTAGCCGAAACTACAACTGGCTGCTCTTGCTGCGCCGCGACTGTCGCTTTTTCTGCTGCAGGGCTTAAAAACGGGCTGAGATCCATTTGGTCGCCCTGAAGCCGGAAACGAATATCCGGTTTGCTCCCCAAATGTACTGATGTCTGCCCACGGAGCATCAATTCAGCAACCTGGAGTTTTAAATGAGTAGCATCCAACTGGCTGTCCGGTAAATCCATATGGATATTTCCCTGTAATGCAACCGAAAGCGGATTCACCGGGAGTTGTGCACCATTCAGCTTCAACTGTGTATCCAGCCCATTGACGTTAATCTGCTGATATTGAGCGTCCAGATTCAATGAACCTTTCCCGGTTAAATCAACCTTATTCTCAGCAAGTTTCCCCTGTACAGCAAACTCGAAAGGCGCTTCCTGTCCAATTTCAAATGCAGGTAATGACAGGGTCACAGAACTTAAATGGTTTGTTTGATCCTGATAATTTCCCTGTACGGATAGCTGCCGTAATGCATAATGCTGATAATCATCTGATAAACGAAATTCACCCTGACCGGCGACAGAAAACTGTTGTGCTGCCTGTTTTCCCTGAACTGACCAGGAAAAAGCCGTCCACTGATTTGGTGTGAAAGCATTTACCGAAAGATTCACATGTTCAAGAGAAAGCTGACTTGCCGGCTGAGCTTCATTCAGGACAGACACTCTAGCCTCCCGAATATCAACCCCAGCGACAGTAATCTGCCATGGGTGCTCGGATTCTATTGACTGAGCTGGTGCGGACGGAGTCTGTGCTTCCGGGGCCGGTGAAGCGGTATTTTCTGTCGCAGCCTGTCTCTGAAGCAAGCTGTCCAGATTTGTTGAACCATCCCGCAACGTTTCAATCTGAATGTCAGCGCCGTCCAGATTAATACTTCCGATATGCAGCTCTTTATCCAGTAATGGCATCACAGCAACATCGACAGAAAGATGTGATACATGAAGAAAATCCTGTCGCTTAAACCCAGCAGGATTCTTTAGCGATACTTCTCCGATCTGAAAACCGATCGAAGGAAAGAATTGCCAGCGGATATCCCCGCCAATCACGGCATCCATTCCGGTTGCTTTCTTCGTTTGCTCGACAATCATCGGCTTGAACTGATTGGGATCGACCAAAGTCACTAATGTGGCAATGCCTCCGGCAATCACAACACAAATTATCACAATCACGAGAAACAGTTTTTTCATTGGAGATTTTCCTGATCACTAAGTGAGAATTAAGACCCTTGAGAGACAAGAATGTTTCTTACAGCATGTATTTTATACCCGAATCACTTCAATATGCAGCTTTGGACATATAAATATCATGTCGTTCAGATTCATGCATAAATTTCATGTGACAGATACAACCATTGGTTTACAAAACAATATGGGTTTACAAAATAATATGGTTTACAAAAAAATTAACAGGCCATAAAAATAGCCATCGGATAATAAAAAAGTGGCACCCCAAAGTGCCACTTTTCTGCGTAAAAATAAAGTATGTTATGTACTCTTCTGGTCAGGATTTCAGCAACTTAGCAATATGTGCTTTCAGAACATCAATCGCAATACGGTTCTTCCCACCACGTGGCACGATAATATCTGCATACTGTTTAGAAGGCTCGATAAACTGTAAAAACATCGGCCTGACCGTCTCCTGATACTGTTTCAGCACCGATTCCAGCGTTCGTCCCCGTTCTTCAACATCACGTTTGACCCGGCGCAGGAGACAAATATCCAAAGGTGTATCCATAAAGATAGTCGCATGCATTAATTCCCGCAGACGTGGATCAGTCAACAGCAAAATACCTTCAAGAATAATGACCTTTTTCGGGGTCATCAGATGCTTTTTTTCTGTCCGGGTATGTTCTGTATAACTATATTCAGGGACAGCAACCGAATCTCCCCGGACCAGTTGCTGCAGATGTTCACATAAGAGATCATGATCGAGTGCACTCGGATGGTCATAATTGGTTTTAACCCGCTGTTCCATACTCAGATGACTTTGATCTTTATAGTAGCAATCTTCCGTAATCACACCGATTTGGTGATCACCCACTTTGGCTCGCAATTCACTATATATCGTACTCGCGATAAGACTCTTCCCTGAGGCAGAAGCGCCGGCAATTCCTACAATGACGCATTGATTGTGATCAGACATGATTGTGCACTCGATACATTTGACAAAGAAACCAGATATATCCAAATGACCTCAAGATACGGTTTCAGCGAGAATCACTGGGTATATAATCCGGCGTGATTATAGAGACAAGCTCCTCCGGATACCAGTTTCCGTTGACCGAAAAAGGCCATAATTTATTTTTCTATCATAAAAATAGCACTCACAAAGACAAAACATACCTGATTGACATGGTACTCAACTCAGATTGGTGAAGGGGATCGCATCCGGAACAACCTGACCATCCCAATACAAACGGCTGGCGATCTGTTCTGCCATTGCCAGATAAAGGCGGGTATGTTCACTCTCCGGTCGGGCAACTACTGTCGGACAACCTGCATCAATGTCTTCACGCACCTGTAAATGAAGTGGGATCTTTGCCAATAGATTTAACCCGTACTCATGCGTCATTTTCTCTGCACCACCGCTACCAAAAATATGCTCCTGATGACCACACTGGCTACAGATGTGATAGCTCATATTCTCCACCAGCCCGATCACCGGAACATTAACCTTTTCGAACATCGCAACCCCTTTACGTGCATCAGCCAACGCCAGATCCTGCGGTGTTGTGACGACAACAGCTCCCGTCACCGGCATTTGCTGTGACAGTGTCAGTTGAATATCTCCGGTTCCCGGTGGCATATCAACAACCAGATAGTCCAGTGACGGCCATTCGGTTTCATTCAGTAATTGCTGGAAAGCCTTGGAAGCCATCGGGCCACGCCATACGGCGGCATCATCCTGGCTCATCAGATAACCGATTGAATGAGAGTAAAGACCATGAGCCTGAACCGGTTGCATCCAGCGCTCATCGCGTACCATAAGCTCTGCATCGACGGTCCCCAGCATCATCGGTACCGACGGTCCGTAGATGTCTGCATCCAGCAACCCGACTCTGGCATGAGAAGCGGCAAGTGCTAATGCCAGATTCACTGCTGTTGTCGATTTACCGACACCACCTTTTCCAGAAGTCACAGCGATAAGATTTTTTACCCCTTTAACGGGAGCAGCAACATTAGACTGCAATGTTTTCGGGACGACCCGAATCGTGATTTCGCCGGAAACCGGCCGTGATTCCTGCGTCGTAATCCACTGACGAAGATCATCGGCCAACGCATTCGCCGCAAAGGGCAATTCAATAAAATGATCATTATCTCCGTGGGAATAAACCAGTCCGGGCTGGGATGCCCAACCGGAACGCAGACATGGATGAGAAAACTGATTCAGCCAGACACAGAGTTGTTCGGGAGGTGTAAGCTGTCGCATAAGTTACCTTCTTTAGCGGATATGTTTGAATCGACACAACCGTCTCATGTTCTGAGACCATAAGACGACACCAAAAGCCTATGCTAACACCACAGCAAACCAGACAGAACCCCTGCAAGATAAAGGAATAACGCCTTGGCGTTATTCCTGTCATCAGGTAGTATTAGCAGTCACAAATTTTGATACCTCTACTCTGGCAACCTCAGAATCACATACCGAGCTTTCATAAGACTATATTTTGAGGTCATCCGGGTATAAACAGACAGAGCGAAAGATGAGTTATGGCAACTGAACCAAGAAAAATTCTGGTAACTTGTGCCCTTCCGTATGCAAACGGTTCAATCCACTTAGGTCATATGCTGGAGCATATCCAGGCGGATATCTGGGTACGCTACCAACGCCTGCGCGGCAATGTCATTCACTTTATCTGTGCAGATGATGCACACGGTACACCGATTATGCTGAAAGCACAGCAGATGGGTATTACTCCGGAAGAGATGATTGCCTCGGTCAGTCAGGAACACCAGAAAGATTTTGCCGGTTTCGATATCAGCTTCGATAACTATCACAGCACACACAGTGACGAAAACCGCGAGCTGTCTTCTTTTATATATCAGCAGCTCAAAGCAAATGGTTTTATTTCCAGCCGGACAATTTCCCAGCTATATGATCCGGAAAAAGAAATGTTTCTGCCGGATCGCTTCGTCAAAGGCACCTGCCCTAAATGTAAATCCGAAGATCAGTACGGTGACAACTGTGACGCCTGCGGTGAAACTTACAGCCCGACCGATCTGATTAATCCGAAGTCTGCTGTATCCGGTGCCACACCGATCATGAAAGACTCTGAACATTTCTTCTTTGATTTACCCCAGTTTGAATCCATGCTGAAAGAGTGGACCCGCTCCGGTTCTTTGCAAACCGAAATGGCTAATAAGATGCAGGAGTGGTTTGAATCCGGTCTGCAACAGTGGGACATTTCACGGGATGCACCTTATTTCGGCTTTGAAATTCCGGGAGAAACCGGAAAATATTTTTATGTCTGGCTGGATGCACCTATTGGCTACATGGGTTCATTTAAGAATTTGTGTGATAAACGCAACGATCTGGATTTTAATGAGTACTGGAACAAGGACAGTCAGACAGAACTTTACCATTTCATCGGTAAAGATATCGTTTATTTCCACAGCCTGTTCTGGCCGGCAATGCTGGAAGGTTCTGGATTCCGTAAACCTGACAATGTCTATGTTCATGGCTACGTAACAGTCAACGGCGCGAAAATGTCCAAATCCAAAGGGACATTTATCAAAGCCAGTACGTATCTGGATCATCTTGATCCGGAGTGCCTGCGCTACTATTACGCAGCAAAACTCAATAACAGAATCGATGACCTTGACCTGAATCTGGAAGACTTCACACAACGGGTGAACTCCGATATCGTCAACAAAATTGTCAACCTTGCCTCACGCAATGCCGGTTTTATTAATAAACGTTTTGCCGGTAAATTGGCTGCCGACTGTGTTGAACCCGAGTTGTATCAGACGTTTACCGATGCTGCTGAACATATCGGTGAGTTGTATGAAAAACGCGAATTTGGCCGGGCGATCCGGGAGATTACCGCGCTTGCCGATAAAGCCAACCAATATGTTGATGAGAAAGCACCTTGGGTGGTTGCTAAACAGGAAGGTAAAGATCAGGAGCTTCAGGAAATTTGTTCTGTCGGGCTGAATCTGTTCCGTGTACTGATGACTTACCTGAAGCCGGTCATGCCTGCACTGGCTGCCCGCAGTGAAACATTCCTGAATCAGGAACTTAGTTGGGATGCTATCCAAAAGCCATTGATTGATCATGATATTGCTGCCTTTAAAGCACTCTTCAGCCGGATTGATCCAAAACAGATTGAATCAATGATCGAAGCTTCTAAAGAAGCAGTTGAAGCAGAGAAAGCCATCATTCAGGCACAGGTCAAGGAAGAAACAGAATTAAGTAAAGAGCCGCTTGCACCAGAAATCGAGTTTGATGATTTTGCCAAAGTAGATATGCGTATCGCCAAGATTCTGTCTTGTGAAGCAGTGCCTAAAGCAGACAAGCTCCTGAAATTCCAGCTGGATATCGGCGGTGAAACACGTCAGGTTTTCTCCGGTATCAAAGCGGCCTATAAGCCTGAAGATCTTGTCGGCAAATACACGGTTATGGTCGCAAACCTGAAACCACGTAAGATGAAATTCGGGATGTCCGAAGGCATGATTCTGGCCGCAGGTCCCGGTGGCAGCGAGCTCTGGATACTTGAACCTCACGAAGGGGCACAACCAGGCATGCGCGTCATGTAAAATTATATAATTCAAACAGTTAAAAGCCTCACACATCATCTGTGAGGCTTTTTTAATTCATATGCATTCACATCCTTAATAAAACCTTCCCCAAGATTGTCACTTACGCACCACAACTGTGCATTATATTTGTGAACGAAACGTTAATCTGATGATTTTAATAATAAAAATATATGGCACCAAATCTGCTAGTCCTTTAGTCGTATGTACACAAAGATACCTTGACCTTTGAGGGTTGCTGTTGCTTTACTTTCAATCTGCATAAACTGCTTGCAGAACATGCAGCCAGCTATTCTATACCGGGATCTGCAACCACAAAAATCAAGGCACCTCAACACAGACAAGGAGTTGGTTATGTTCGTCATTATCTCGATGCTGATTTCCGTGGGCATACTTGGATTCATGTTTTATCTTGCCAAACAACGTGAATCTACATTGCAGCGTAAATACGAGCTGCTTGTTGATTTACGTCAGGTGCTCTACCTATGCCGTCAACACCGGAGCGCAACACATCATGCTCTGATGTTTGGTGAACACCGGGATACTGAGCTTGAGCATCTGGCAGATCTGCTCTGTGAAAAGACCAACCATCTCATTTCAATAGCACATTTTGACAATAAGCCAATGTATCGGGTACTTCAGCTCAAACTGAAAGCTCTGATAAAAGACTGGTCAGATCGCACAATTTCCCGCAACCAAATGATTCACGGCAAAGCGATCCGCCACTGTATGTTTTTAATGGATGAAGTAATGCTGGCGTGGCTGGTTGAAGTGAACCGGGAAGACCTGAGTGATGAATATCATATGAACTGGCAACAAGTGATCGACGCAATGGATGCACTAACTCAGTTCAGAATCTGCATTGAAGATATGAACACACATGAAGGACGAACCCGGTTGCAACACTATGCCGAAGTGGTAACCAGAAAAGTCAACCAGCTCACAATGGTTAGTCCTCTGTCTATCTCCGCTCCGGCTTGTACCAAGGCACTGCTGGTCCTGTCAGATGTGATCCAGGATCCAGAATACAGTATCAGTGCTGAAGAAATGTATCAGATGACAGCGGATATATCTCTGAGCATTGCCCACGTCTATGATCATATGCTGGGGGAGCTTACCGAAACACTGTATATCCCGCTCCCAAAGTTACTTATCGCCTAGACGCACCAAAGGAGTAATGTACCAAACATTACTCCTGCTGGTTTAGGCGATTCAGGCAAGTAAGTGGCGGGCAGCATTCACTACAACACGAATCGATTTGGCTTCGACTTCTTTGGCTACCGTATGATCCGGAATTTCTTTCTGAGTTCTGTTAATAATCACACCGGCAACACATCCGGCTTGCAAACCGGAACTGGCACACATGGTAAACAGGGTCGCCGCTTCCATTTCAAAGTTCAGCACTCCCATCGCCTGCCACTCTTCCATCGAGCCCTGAAAACGCCGTGTTACCCGACCGGTATAGGTATCATAACGCTCCTGTCCGGGATAAAACGTATCACTGGAAGCTGTAATGCCGGTATGCACCTGAGCACCTTCTTCATCAGCAGCTTTTTTCAACGCATTCATTGCAGCAAAGTCCGCAACTGCCGGAAATTCCATCGGTGCAAAATGCAGACTGGCACCATCCAGACGCACCGCTCCTGTCGTCACAATGATATCGCCGACCTGAACCTGAGGCTGAATCGCACCGGTAGTTCCGATGCGCAGAAAGCTCCGGACACCAAGCTGCGCCAATTCCTCAACAGCAATTGAAGTTGACGGACCGCCGATTCCCGTAGAACAGACAATCACAGACTTATCACCAATTCTGGCCCGGTAAATCGTAAATTCTCTGTGGCTTGCCAAAAATTCCGGGGCATCCATCTGCTCAGCGATTCTTTGTACACGCTCGGGATCACCGGGCAATATAGCCAATGTTGCACCATTCAGATCTTCTTGTGTCACGCCGAGATGAAAAACTGCACCTGACATCGTTGTCTCCTTTGTTGTTATATATACCCAAATGACCTCTGTATCATTAGATACAAAAAGACACTTTAGCGAAGTGTCGGGCAACAGGCTTGACCTTAGATCACATATAAAAGATACAACAACTAATGAATTTCACAAAAATGTGATGTATATCACCAATCAGAAAGTAAAAAAGCCGCGGATAACCTCCCGAGGCTTTAGTCATTCATGTGTATCCAACATATCCGGATGTTGAATATCTTCATACCTGATGTTTAAAACAACTTTGAAGATTCTTCTCTATTGCTTTAAGAACTGCCCGCCGGTTAATGACACCAACCAGTCTGTCATCATCAACAACCGGATAAGTCGATCTTCCGTCACGCATATAATCCGCTAATTCAATAATCGGTAATTCCGGCCCCACAGTATCAACGTCTCGCGTCATACAGTCTCCAACCGTATGGGAATCCTGACAGTAGTAACTAACTTTAACCAGTTTATCGAGCAGATCCTGCTCCGATAAAAAACCAATCACCTTTCCACAATCATCCACAACAGGCCCACTGAAAAAATCATTAAACTGAATAACTCTTTCCAATGCGGCAGACAACGGCATATCCGCTTTAAAGGTAACGGGATGCTGTGTCATATAATGTCTTACTTTGAGTGATTCCATGGATGTCTCCTTAAAACCTTTCATCAGAGGCCTTCAGGATAATTGTTGCCTAATTTCGACTAATTGCTAAATGGAATCACCCAATTTTATTCATCGTTGTTACCGATAAGACAAAAAACATACAGATTGATATGAAATTACACAAACTTGTCTGGAGTCAAAGAATAATTACAGGAAATCACTGCCATTTTTCAGCAGCCAGACGATCCGATTCCCGGCTATCCAGCCACCGCTCTCCGGTATCAGTTCTCTCTTTTTTCCAGAAAGGTGCCTGTGTCTTTAGTGTATCCATAATGAATTCGCAGGCAGAAAATGCAGCATCACGATGGTGGCTACTCACTCCGACAAAAACAATTTGTGCACCAATATCCAGTGAACCCACACGGTGAATAACTCTTACAGCCAACAAAGGCCAGCGTTGTAGCGCCTGCTCACAAATAATATTCAGGGCTTTTTCTGTCATTCCCGGATAGTGCTCCAACCGTAGACCTTTGACATGACTTCCTAAATTCATATCCCGGACTTTGCCGACAAATGTCACAACAGCTCCGGCATCTTCTCCCTGAGACAACGCCAGATATTCATCACCGATACTAAAATCATCTTGCTGAACAGAAACGGAATAAGTCATATATCAGCCCCCGGTCACGGGTGGAAAGAACGCAATTTCATCCCCATCCTGAATCGCAGTATCCAGAGACACGATCGTTTGATTGACGGCAGCTAGAAGTCGATCCGAATTCATTGCCAATGCCCATTTTTCTGATCGTGCCGCCAGCTCACCTCTTAGCTCATCAATTGTTGCAAATGTGCATGGCAGTTCAATATCATCCTGCCCGACTATTTCCCGGGTCTGAGCAAAAAATAAAACTTTGATCATGATTCCACCTTAAAATGGCCTGATTTCCCTCCGGACTTTTCCAGCAGTCGAACCGGGCCAATGACAATATCTTTCTGGACAGCCTTACACATATCATAAACCGTCAGGGCAGCCACTGAAGCCGCTGTCAAAGCCTCCATTTCCACACCTGTTTTTCCGGTCAGGCGGCATAGCGATTCAATTCTGACACACGAGTCTGCTTCAATCGCTTCCAGATGAACCTCTACTTTAGATAACAATAACGGATGACAGAGTGGAATCAGTTCCCAGGTTCTTTTAGCTGCCTGTATCCCGGCAATCCGGGCCGTGGCAAAAACGTCGCCTTTATGGTGCTGACCGGACAATATCAGTTGTAATGTTTCTTCCGCCATGTGAACAATCGCTTCAGCACGGGCTTCACGAACCGAATCACTTTTTCCGGAGACATCGACCATATTGGCTTCCCCGGCAGCATTAATATGAGTGAGTTGAGTCATGTTTATCCCGGTGTTTTATAAATGAGGCATAAAATTACATGGTCGGTGTGAGGCATCTAACTGCTGACGAATAATTTTTGTCCATGCGGTTTTACAGGCACCGGTTGATCCCGGCATTGCAAAGATCACCGTATGGTTGGCAAAACCGGCTACTGCACGAGACTGAATGGTTGAAGTGCCGATTTCATCATAAGATACCATCCGGAACAGCTCACCAAATCCTTCCACCTGCTTATCAAACAGCGGCATTAAAGCTTCCGGAGTGCTGTCTCTTGAAGTAAACCCTGTACCGCCGGTAATCAGTACAACCTGCACGTTTTCATCAGCGATCCACTGTGAAACAATCGCCCGGATCTTATAACGGTCATCAATCACAATCTGTTTATCAACAAGCTGATGTCCGGCTTCCTGCAACTGTTCAGCCAAATAACCGCCTGATGTATCATTTTCTTCCGTTCTGGTATCAGAAACGGTTAATACCGCAATCTTTGCCGGCCTGAATTCTGTTTGTGCATGTCCCATAGATGATTACCTGTTTTTGTAATTTGTGATAACTGACATGGTCTGTTCTGATGCTGAATACTAGCCACCAATCGATGCCAGATGAGGTGTCATTCCTGAATCACCATCATGTAAGAAGTGACTGACCGCTTTTTCACCCAACCCATACTGAATCCGCTCAATCAATGCCGACTGCTGATCGTCATGTTGCAACAAGTCACGAAGTTCAATCCCGGATTCCCCGAACAGGCACAGATGTAGTTTTCCTTTCGCAGAGACCCGAAGACGGTTACAACTGGTACAGAAATCTTTTTCGTAAGGCATGATAAAGCCGATTTCTCCCTGATAGTCGGGATGAGTTAAAACTTTAGCGGGGCCATCGTGACAAGCCCGGACTTTAGGAATCCATCCGTCTTGCTGTAATTGCTGATAGACGGATTGACCGGAGACATGATGCCGATGAAAAAAGTGATCCATTTCTCCGGTTTGCATCAGTTCAATAAAGCGGAGCTGTATCGGTAAGTCACGAATCCAGTTGAGAAATGCCGGTAACTGACGATCATTTAACCCTTTAAGCAACACAACGTTCACTTTGATTTGAGAAAAACCGACGGCTAATGCCTGCTCAATGCCTCGCATCACCTGGCGAAATTTATTCTCACCAGTGATCTGATGAAACATCCTCGGATCAAGGCTATCAACACTGACATTGATATTCGTCAGGCCGGCCTGACGCCATTCAAACGCAGACTTTTCCAGACGAAAGCCATTCGTTGTCATCGCAACTTTATCAATACCGGGCGTTGAAGAAACAAGGTGGATAATATCGGAAAAATCCCGACGCAGACTCGGCTCACCACCGGTAAGCCGCACTTTAGAAGTACCGCAGTTTGCAAATGCGGTAACAACCCGCTGAATTTCCGGCAGTGAAAGAAACTGAGGGCGTTTATCCTCGGTTTTATATCCATCCGGCAAACAGTAGGTACATTTGAAATTACACACGTCCGTCAACGACAGACGCAAATAGTAGAATTTACGCTGAAAACTATCTTCAAATTGAGCCATGGAACACCTTTCCAAACACGGGAGGCGAGATCATTTCCAATCCCACCCTCGGGTCATCAACATCGACCACAGGTTTAACAAGCCTATTCCATCCGGAACTTAGCCCGTCAAACTCGGAGCTATGGCAACTATGAGACATACGTCGTCACAATTAGCATGTTATTTAGTTTACAAATTTTTTTGAATGGATCTACTTTCTTATGAAAAAATTTGAAGAATTCAGTCAAAATATTACTAAAGAGGTATCCCAGATCAAAAAATTCAACTAGGCTTTCTAGCGATTAAATTATAAATAACGATAACAATGAATCAGTATCAAAATAAACTTTACCAGGAAAAAAAAATTGTCGCGATTGGCGGAGGACATGGACTGGGTCGTGTTCTGGCAGCAATTCGTGATTTTGGTTCAAATGCGACCGGAATTGTTGCTACGACAGATAATGGTGGTTCCACCGGACGAATCCGCCATTGTCAGGGAGGAATTGCCTGGGGAGATACTCGCAATTGTATTAATCAATTGATCACCGAACCATCGACGGCATCAATGATGTTTGAGTACCGCTTCCGGGGACAGGGAGAACTTGATGGTCATAATCTGGGAAATTTGATGCTGACAGCTCTGGACAACTTATCAGTCCGCCCGCTTGAAGCAATTAACCTCATCCGAACCCTCCTGAATGTATCAATCAATATCTTACCGATGTCCGAACATCCGTCAGATTTAACAGCTCTCTCAGTCGACGGAAAGATTGTCACCGGAGAAACAAGCGTTGATGAAATGACCGAGGATCTAATCCGGCTCGAACTCTCCCCTCAGGTTCCGGCAACCCGTGAAGCAATCGAAGCAATAGCACAAGCTGATGCCATCATCCTCGGTCCTGGCAGTTTTCTCACCAGTGTGATGCCGCCATTATTACTTCCGGAACTTGGCAAAGCTATAGCAAAAAACCGTCAGGCCATATTAGTTTATATTGATAATCTGGCTCCGGAATATGGTCCTGCCCGGAATATGAATCTCAACCGGAAACTTATCTGGTGTCAGCGAGCCTGTAGTGGCAGACAAGTGGATGTTGTTTTATGTGGTGCATCTCCGGCCCCTTTGGAAGATAAATGCTGCAGGATAGTCGTTCGCAAACTTGCTTCACCAAACAAAGGATGGCGACACGAACGGGAAAAATTAAAACAGGCTATAGAAGAGCTACTCATTACTGAGCTTTATATGACGAAATGATGAGATTCTCCAAAGCTTATAATTTTCAATCTGGGTAGGAATTTTATTAGATAAGAAAAACCGGTATTTAGTAGAAATTCACAAAATACCGGTGAGATATGATTGAATGTTAATCAAGCTGACTTTTCAGGATTCGGGCTGAACTAAAGTCATATAAGATGCAAACGTCTCACGTAATAACTTAACTAGTGTTTGTGTTTCCTGTGCCGTATCGGCTAAACGCCCCTCTTTTCCACGGGCATCAATATCAATTGCCATTGCACATAAACGATCCGCACCAAAACTCGCCGCACTACTTTTTAAAGCGTGGCTAATCTCTTTTAGCAATTCAAGCCGTGATGAACCTTCACTTTCCAATAACGTCGCCTGATAATTCTCCAGCTCCCCGAGAAAAATATCCAGTAAGACCGGAATGTTCTCCTCTCCGATTTCCCGACCCAATGACGAAATCGTCTCCTGGTTCATAATTTCCTTCATATTTATGCTTTCTCTTCTGCATTCCATGATTGTAGTTTACGGTAAATAGTCGAAGGACTAACCTCTAGATAGCCTGCAGCTTTCGGGATATTTCCTTCACATGCATCAATCGCATTTTCTATCGCCATTTTTTCTGTCATCCATAAAGGAAATATTTCATGAATAGAAGGTTTCTTCTCTTCCATCATTGGCTGCACCAAACGTAAATAATTCTCTTTCGGTTTATTCAGCGGCGGCGGTAACATATCCAGAGTGATCTCTTTCCCTTGGTTCAACACCACAACATTTCGCAAAACATTCTGGAGCTGACGTACATTCCCCGGCCATTCGTACTGTCTGAAGCGCTCAACAACTTCAGCAGCAAGACGGACAAAATCCTTCTCTTCTTCTTTGGACATATAGCCCAATAAAGAGTAAGCGATTTCGATCACATCATCGCCACGTTCACGAAGTGGCGGCAGATGAAGAGGAATGACATATAAACGATAGTACAAATCTTCCCGAAAGCGACCTTCCTGAACTTCTTTCCAAGGATCCCGGTTCGTTGCACATACAAAGCGGACATCGACACTTTTCATTTTCGATGAACCAACTTTCTGGAATGTACCGGTCTGAATAAATCTCAGCAGTTTTGCCTGCAGATCTAAATCCATTTCACAGAGCTCATCCAGAAATAACGTACCGCCATCAGCCAGCTCAGCAGCACCCTGACGATCAGTTGCTGCACCGGTGAAAGCACCTTTTACGTGCCCAAACAGTTCACTCTCAATCAAATCTTTGGGAATCGCAGCGCAGTTAATTGCAATAAAAGGTTTATCACCCCGCTTACTGGCAGCATGTACGGCTTCAGCACAGACTTCTTTCCCGGTCCCACTTTCTCCAGTGATAAAAATACTGGCTTTACTGGCTGCAGCAGAGTCAATAGTCCGGTAGACAGCCTGCATAGTTTGGCTACTACCAATAAAACCCTGATAATTCTGACTGCGTGGATCATCGGACTCACTCTTAATTTTCGAAGCTTTCCGAATTGCATTGTTCACCGTGACACGTAATCTATCCGCTTCACACGGCTTAATTAAAAAGTCCTGGGCACCATAACGCATGGCTTCAACGGCTGTATCAATTGAACCATGGGCCGTCATAAAAATAACCGGGACATCAGGGTATTTCCGTTTTACTTCATGTAAAACATCCATCCCTGTCATATCAGGAAGACGCAAATCAAGCAGGATTAGATCAGGCTCTCGTTTTTCAAGACTATCCAACGCCTCTTTTCCCGTACCGACAATATTGATGTCAATATCCAGAGGTTTCAGATAAGAACGATACAACACGGCAACAGAAGCCGTATCTTCAACCATCAGCAGATATCTGCTTTTTTGCGGTAACTGTTCAGATTGCATAACTTAGCCAACTTGAAATTGCATTTTGCACAATGATCGCATTGAGAGTTGCATATTGCAAATATTTTTTTAAAAATCCTTGAAACAAGCTCTCAAAACGAACATTTCCAGTATATATAGTTGGCACAGTATATGCTTCATATACGTTGACCCTAACGGGTCACCTAGCCAACTGACGTTGTTAGTGAATATAATATTCACATTCTGACAGCCAATAGACTTTATTTCTATTGGCTATTTTTTTATCCGTACTCTTATTTTAGCTGTTTATAATGAACTGTTGGCGAAGTTTTTCGATTTCATCACGTTTTTGCGCTGCCTGTTCAAATTCCAGATTCTGAGCATACTGATACATCTGTGATTCCAGCTTACTGATCTCTTTTTCAAGCTGCTGGGGTGTCAGAGATGCATATTCGGAATCTGGTTCAGCCACTTTGGATAGCGGAACCTGTGGCGCCTTACGTTTCTGCCTTGATTTGGTAATATCGCCAATTTCCAGAATATCTTTTACGTCTTTACGTAGCGCCTGAGGTTCAATCCCCATCTCCTGATTATAATGCTGCTGCTTTTCTCGACGGCGGTTCGTTTCGTCCATTGCCCGTTTCATCGAACCAGTTACCCGGTCAGCATATAAAATAGCTTTACCGCGAATATTCCGGGCTGCACGCCCAATCGTTTGAATCAGAGAACGTTCAGACCGTAAAAAGCCTTCTTTGTCCGCATCCAGAATCGCTACCAGAGAAACTTCCGGCATGTCCAGACCTTCTCTCAACAGATTAATTCCGACCAGAGCATCAAACTCTCCCAAACGGAGGTCCCGGATAATCTCCACACGCTCTACGGTGTCGATATCGGAATGCAGATAGCGTACTCTGACATGGTGTTCATGCAGATACTCCGTCAAATCTTCAGCCATCCGCTTCGTCAGTGTCGTCACCAATACCCGCTCATCCCGGGCACTCCGAACACGAATTTCTGACAGCAAATCATCAACCTGGGTTGCTACCGGACGTATTTCCAGTTCCGGATCCAATAATCCGGTCGGACGGACAACCTGCTCCGCAATCTCACCACCAGATTTATCCACTTCGTAAGGCCCCGGGGTCGCCGAGACAAAAATGGTCTGTGGCGCTAATGATTCAAACTCTTCAAATTTTAAAGGTCGGTTGTCCAGAGCTGATGGTAAACGGAAACCAAATTCAACCAATGTCTCTTTTCTGGAGCGATCACCTTTGTACATCGCTCCAATCTGGGGAACAGTCACATGCGACTCATCAATAACAAGAATGCCGTCATGTGGTAAATAATCGAATAGTGTCGGTGGCGGCTCACCTTCGTTGCGGCCACTCAGGTAACGGGAGTAATTTTCAATTCCGGAACAGAAACCCAGCTCATTCATCATCTCGACATCAAATTGTGTCCGTTGAGAAATTCGCTGCTCTTCCAGTAATTTATTCTGTTCAATAAAGTAGGCTTGCCGGGTTTTCAGCTCATCCTTAATCTGTTCGATTGCATCAAGAATCCGTTCTCTCGGGGTAACATAGTGGGTTTTCGGATAAACCGTATAACGAGGTAAACCTTTCTGAATTACTGCTCCGGTCAGAGGATCAAACAGACTGATCTGCTCAATTTCATCATCAAACATCTCAACCCGAACCGCTTCACTCTCCGATTCAGCCGGGAAGATATCAACCACTTCACCACGCACACGAAACTGGCCCCGCTCAAATCCAACTTCATTACGTGTATACTGTAATTCAGCTAACCGCCTGAGCATGGCACGCTGATCAATCACATCTCCCCGCCGCAGGTGAAGCATCATTTTCAGATAAGAGTCCGGATCACCCAAACCGTAGATAGCAGAAACCGAAGCAACAATGATGGCATCCTTCCGCTCCAGCAATGCTTTCGTTGCCGACAGCCGCATCTGCTCAATATGCGCATTCACGGAAGCATCTTTCTCAATAAATGTATCGGTCGTCGGAACATAAGCTTCCGGCTGGTAATAATCATAATATGAGACGAAATATTCCACGGCATTATTGGGGAAAAATGCTTTCATCTCACCAAACAACTGCGCTGCCAACGTTTTGTTTGGTGCCAGTACAATCGCCGGGCGCTGAGCCTGAGCAATTACATTGGCTAACGTAAATGTCTTTCCCGAACCGGTAACGCCGAGTAGTGTCTGATGTGCCAGACCTGCATCCAGTCCTTCCAACAGTTGCTGAATTGCTGCCGGCTGGTCTCCGGAAGGCTGATACGCAGAAACCAGTTCAAATGTCTTACTCATCTTTCCCTCTGCACCATCTCATTTATTCAGAACCCGTATCCTTTAACTACAATACGATATGGAAATAAATCTCTCCTATTGTCGCTGGCTTCACAACTCAGTGGCAAGAAGTTATTTTACAAAACAAATCACACTATCCTAAAATGATCTGGCTATCAGGAAAATGTTTTGATATATTGCCTACCCTCGCGCGGAAACCCACCTTTTTTCTATAAAAAATAATCCACTACTTTTCCCCAATTTGGATATATCTGTTAACATATTTCGTACTTAATTATCATTCCCAACCTTTCTATAAATGTTGTGAATAAATATAAAAATCATTTATTTTCATATAAATAACAACAGAAAATGATAATATTTCCAATACATATCCACCACCACTTCATGTACCCTTTAGTTTAACCAAGTTTCATTAACACACTTATCCACAAATTTGGTGGATAAGTAAATAAAGCCTTAGAGCCGCAAGGGATACAAGAAAGTAAAGTTTTTTTTATCCTGTTTTCTCAACTTTTTTTGCAGCAGAAATATTGACACATCCTGTCAGGATAAGTAACATCCGCCTCTCTTCGACTATTCCCCCTTAGTTCAGTCGGTAGAACGGCGGACTGTTAATCCGTATGTCGCAGGTTCGAGTCCCGCAGGGGGAGCCAAATTCAGAAAAAAGACGCCCTCAGGCGTCTTTTTTGTCTCCGGGCCCAGTGATTTCTAATCGACCACGAAAGATCAACAGCCCCTAGTCATCACTCGTCAGTCTGGCTGAGCTTTGCCACCACCTTGAGCACTTGCTTATTAAGATTGGATGCTTCCCAAGCAACCACGATTCGGCTAGTCAGTTTGATATCCTCGATTTTCGCAACAACAACCGAGTTATCCAGATGCTCAGCCAGTGAATACGGCACAATCGCAATACCCAGCCCAGCCTGTGCCATCGCAATCGTCGTACGCAGCTGCGGCGCGGCAAGATGTGGTTCAAGCCGTATACCGGCATCGGCGAAAAGTGTATGCATACCATCAAACAGAGCGGGACCGGTTTCACGTGGAAACAGTAAAATTTTTTGCTCCCGGAGCTGTTTCATCCGGATACAATCAAATTGCGCTAATGCATGATCAGCAGGAATCACCGCCACAAACGGGTCATCAAGCAGCAGTCTGCGTTCAAAAGACTCACTGGCGTAACAAGGCAACCGCATGATCGCAATATCTAACTGTTTGCTCGTCAACTGAGCAGCCAGTTCTGACATCGGCAGCTCAGCGGTCTTCAGGTTAATATTCTCATGCTGAAGACGGCCCATTTTCTCCAGTACCTGAATACAGGTTGAAGTTGAAGTGGCAAACCCAATCCTTACTTCCGTATGTTCACCACGGGCAATCTGTCTGATTTTCGCTTTTGCCCGTTCCACATCAGCGAGAATATTCACCGCATCGGCGTAAAACACTTCCCCAGCCAGAGTCAGTTCCACCCCTCTGGATAAACGTTTAAACAGGTCTACGCCCAATTCATACTCCAGCTTTTTAATCTGCTGACTCAGTGGTGGCTGGGCAATCCCAAGTTGTTCAGCTGCCCTTGTAAAATGACGCGTCTGAGCAACAGCAACAAAATACTTGAGGTAACGGAATTCCATATTTTTTCCATATCAAAATAAATCTTTTTTATATTGGATTTAGTACGGTAAAGAAGTCAATCTAAATATACAATTGATTGCACAATGGATTAACTCATGCGCGGATTCTATAACCCTCAATGTGACTGTTCGCTCGATATAGCAAAAGAATTTGCTGAATATCATCACGTGACCAATGATGGTGAAATTTTTCAGACTTCGTTAATGAGCGCCTTGATTGCCGGCGTTTATGAAGGCTCGACGACCGTAGAACAGTTACTGGAACACGGCGATTTTGGCTTGGGAACATTCAACCAACTCGATGGTGAACTTATCGCGTTTGATAAGCACGTTTTTCAGCTCAAGTCGGATGGCTCAGCCAATCCGGCAGATATGACGCAAAGAACGCCTTTTGCGGTGATGACTTTTTTTAAAGCAGATATTGAGCTACCACTGACATCACGGATGTCCCGTGAGACCGTTCATCAACTGATCGATAGCATGATTCCAAGCGACAATATGTTCTGTGCATTACGCATTGATGGGGTCTTCGACTTTGTCCGCACCCGCACGGTGCCCAAACAAAACCGTCCCTACCGACCCATGCTTGAGGTTGTCAAAGAACAACCCACATTCCGTTTCACACACAAGCAAGGTGTCATCGCCGGATTTCGCAGCCCCAGATATACCACAGGTATCAATGTTCCCGGCTATCACGAACATTTCATTACCGATGACCGTCAAGGAGGCGGCCACATTCAGGATTACTGTATTTCATCCGGATTCCTCCAGATTGGCAAAGTGTCGCGGCTGGTGATCGATACACCGGCTTCTGCGGATTTTCTTAGTGCGAATCTGGCTCCGGAAGATATTCGTACCGCCATCGATAAGGCGGAAAAATAACAATGTCAGGCAAAATAACAAGGACAACACCATGCAATCCAAACCTTCAACCAAAAACGGGGCTCAGTTGATTGCTCAGCAACTGGAGTCACTCGGTATCCAATATATTTTCGGTATTCCCGGAGCCAAAATAGATCGATTATTTGATGCAATTGAAGACACTAGTATTCAGATGGTTCCGGTCCGTCATGAAGCCAACGGAGCCTTTATGGCCGGTGTCGTCGGTCGGTTAACCGGCAAAGCCGGTGTCACTATGGTTACTTCCGGTCCCGGCTGCGGCAACTTAGTATCCGGTGTCGCCACCGCCAATTCAGAAGGAGATCCACTGATTGCCATCGGCGGCGCCGTTAAACGAGCTGACCAACAAAAGCAAACTCACCAAAGTATGGATACGGTCAGCATTTTTCGTTCGATCACGAAGTTCAGTGCCGAAGTTCAGCATGTAGACGCTGCCAGTGAAATCATCGCCAACGCATTTCGCATCGCCGAGTCAGGCCGTCCGGGCGCTTGTTTCCTCAGTTTGCCTCAGGATGTTTTGTCCGAACAGACTCAGAGTGACATCATTGTTCCCTCGGCGTGCATTCACCCCGGTTGTGCTGACATGACTGCGATTGAAGAAGCCGTTCACCGAATCAGTGCCGCTCAGCGCTGTGTGGTTTTGCTCGGTCTGCACGCCAGCCGTAGCGAAAACGCAGCTTCTATCGCTCGGTTTCTGCAAAAAACACATTTACCGGTTGTCGGTACCTATCAGGCAGCGGGAACCGTTGATATCAACTACTATCACAACTTTGCCGGTCGTGTCGGTTTATTCAACAATCAGCCCGGTGACGTACTGTTACGCGATGCGGATCTGATCCTCACCATCGGTTTCAGTCCCATTGAATATGATCCCGAGTTATGGAACAGCCAACGCTGTCCGGTCATTCACCTTGACATTGAACCGGCCGAGTATCAGCTCAACTATCAACCGTGCGTGGAGATTGTCGGCGACATTGCCCAGTCATTGGATCAGATGAATCATCGCATCTCTGGCTATTCCCGCCTCTCTCCGATGGCGATGTCCGTTTTGGAAGAAGTGGCTCAGCAACGCCAGATCATCAGAACTTATCCAAATGTATACAACCAACAGGGCTTCCATCCACTGACACTAATCAAAGCGATGCAATCGATCATTGCGCCAGACACCACCCTCTGTCTCGACATGGGCAGTTTCCACATCTGGATTGCCCGATACTTGAGCTGTTTCCGCGCTCGTCAGATGCTCGTATCCAACGGACAACAAACTATGGGGGTCGCTCTGCCGTGGGCGATTGGCGCCAGCCTGCTCAAACCCGGCAGTAAAGTGGTTTCCGTTTCCGGAGACGGCGGCTTCATGCAATCGAGTATGGAGCTGGAAACCGCAGTCAGGCTGAAATGCAACATCCTCCACATTGTGTGGGTCGACAACGCCTACAATATGGTTGAAATGCAGGAAATGAAAAAATATCAGCGCTTCTCTGGTGTGAAATTCGGCCCGATCGATTTCAAAGCATATGCCGAATCATTCGGTGCCAAAGGATTCGCAGTGACCAGTCAATATGAACTGGCTGATACCCTGAAAAAAGCTATGGACTTTGAAGGCCCGTCGGTCGTAGCCATCCCTGTCGATTACAGCGACAACTACAAACTGATGTTGCCGCGCACAGCAAAGAATCAGGATCCCATTTTTATTCGCCAGCATGAAGGAGAACTCGTATGAGAGGCTTACACAACAAAGTTGCCTTGGTAACAGGTGCCGCCAATGGTATTGGACTCGCTATCGCAAAGCGCCTCTACGCAGAAGGAGTAAACATTGCCTTAGCGGACTGGAATGAAGAACAGCTTGCTAAAGCAATTGAAGATTTCGATAAGCAACGCGTCTCAGCTCACACCATTGATGTGTCCAACCCAGACAAAGTGGAAGCGTTGATTGCCAGCGTCGTCGCCCGTTTCGGGAAACTGGACATTCTGGTAAACAATGCCGGCGTGCATATTCCGGGAACCGTCCTTGAAGGCAGTGTCGATGACTGGAAGAAGATTTCTTCGGTCAATATTGATGGTGTGGTTTATTGCGCTAAGTTTGCCTTACCTGAATTGCTGAAAACCAAAGGCTGCATCGTTAATACCGCCTCCGTTTCCGGTCTGGGTGGTGACTGGGGTGCTGCATTCTACTGTGCCAGCAAAGGTGCAGTCGTGAATCTGACCCGCGCGATGGCACTGGATCACGGTGCTGAGGGTGTGCGCATCAATGCCGTTTGCCCTAGTCTGGTAAAAACCAACATGACCAACGGGTGGGCACAGGACATTCGCGATAAATTCAATGAACGAATTGCGTTGGGCCGTGCCGCTGAGCCAGAAGAAATTGCAGCGGTGGTTACTTTTCTGGCGAGTGATGACGCCTCTTTCATTAACGGTGTAAACCTACCGGTAGACGGTGGTGCCACCGCATCTGATGGGCAGCCTAAAATCGTGTAAGCCTAAAACCGACAGTTCAGTGAGAGCAGTCCCGAGAGCAATCTTGCCCCTCAGAACTGAACTGTCGCCTCTCAGGCTTATCCTGCAATAGATAACAACACATCATGACTCTGCACCCAGCTTTCTTGCCCGATGCGACCGAACGTGATCAGCATATCCTCGTTTGTTTTCCGGGCCTTTGTACTGTTTTCTTCCCCATCTTCCCTTGTAAGCACCGGTTCCTGAAAAACCACACTGAATATACGACACAATGACAAAAATACCGGGCATCAGAAAAACCATAGACTTCCTTGGTTGTTATTCCGCATATAAAACTGGATAATAAAAAGATTATTAGAATCACAAGCGGCAAATTATGACCGAATACCTTTTGTTGCTGATCGGCACTGTGCTGGTAAACAACTTCGTACTGGTTAAGTTTCTGGGCTTATGTCCCTTTATGGGCGTGTCAAAAAAGCTGGAGACAGCGATAGGCATGGGGTTGGCAACAACTTTTGTGCTAACACTGGCTTCTGTCTGTTCCTATCTGGTCGAAAGCTATATTCTCAAGCCATTTGATATCGGCTACCTGCGTACTATGAGTTTCATTCTGGTCATTGCGGTTGTAGTTCAGTTCACAGAAATGGTTGTGCATAAAACCAGCCCGACCCTCTATCGTCTGTTGGGTATCTTTTTACCGTTAATTACTACGAACTGTGCTGTGTTAGGCGTCGCTTTATTAAATATCAACGAAAACCATAATTTCATCGAATCGGTCATCTATGGGTTCGGTGCTGCTGTTGGCTTTTCACTGGTATTAATTCTGTTTGCCTCGATGCGGGAAAGAATCAACGTTGCTGATGTCCCGACACCGTTTAAAGGTGCGTCAATCGCAATGATTACCGCGGGACTAATGTCGCTTGCATTCATGGGCTTTACTGGACTGGTTAAACTGTAATGAACGCAATTCTTATTGCCATTATCGCACTCGCGGTACTTGCCGCTGTTTTTGGTGCGATTCTAGGCTATGCCTCTATTCGTTTTAAAGTTGAAGGCGATCCAATCGTTGATCAAATTGATTCGATTCTTCCTCAGACCCAATGTGGTCAATGTGGTTATCCGGGATGTCGTCCCTATGCTGAAGCCATTGCCAATGGTGATAACATTAATAAATGTCCTCCCGGAGGTCAGGCAACGATCGAAAAACTCGCCGATCTGATGGGTGTTGATGTTCCCGAATCTGCTCATGACCTCAGTGATGACACCAAAATGGTCGCCTTTATTCATGAAGATATGTGTATCGGCTGCACGAAATGTATTCAGGCGTGTCCGGTAGATGCCATTGTTGGCGGCACAAAAGCACTGCATACAGTGATAAAAGATGAATGTACCGGATGTGATCTCTGTGTCTCTCCCTGCCCGACAGATTGTATTGAAATGATCCCGGTCCGACCGACAACCGAAACCTGGAAATGGCAAATGAATGCGATTCCTGTCGTCAATGTGACTGAAACAGCCTCTTCCTTACCCAATCATAATAACCATTAAGGACTGATATGCTGTCATTAATCGAACAAATCAAATCAGGCCGGTTATGGGATTTCCCTGGTGGTATCCATCCACCGGAGAACAAACGTCAGTCTAATCAGACACTACCTGAATCAGCGACAATACCGGATGAAGTGGTACTTCCACTCAAGCAACATATTGGTAAACCCGGAGATCTGCTGGTTTCTGCCGGTGAACACGTTTTAAAAGGGCAGCCGCTGACGAAATCGATGTCCGCATTTAACCTGCCAATTCATGCGCCGACTTCCGGAGTTGTTACTGCGATCGAACCCCGGACTTCCGCTCACCCTTCCGGTCTGCCGGAACTGGCGGTAATTATTCAACCCGACGGGCAGGATAAATGGTGTGAACATACGGCCTATCCTGATTATCAATCGCATTCCCCAGAAAATCTTATCGAGATTATTCGTCAGGCCGGTATTTCAGGAATGGGCGGCGCAGGTTTCCCAACTGCAAAAAAAATCCTCTCCGGACTGGCCCGAACAGAGATCCTTATTATCAATGCTGCCGAATGTGAACCTTATATCACAGCAGATGATGTCCTGATGCAACATTACGCCAGAGAAATTATTCAGGGTCTCGATATACTCGAACATATCTTATCTCCGAAGCTAATTATTATTGGTATAGAAGATAATAAACCGGAGGCTATCGCCGCACTGGAATCCGCTGCAACCGACAAGAACATCGTCATCCGGGTTATCCCGACAAAATACCCTTCCGGCGGAGAAAAACAGTTAATCAAGATACTCACCAATCTTGAAGTTCCGGCAGATAAACTCCCGGCAGATATCGGGCTCATGGTACAGAATATTGGTTCAGTTCACGCAATTCAAAGAGCTATCATTCACGGAGAGCCATTAATCCAGAGGCTGGTGACACTAACCGGGGCAACATTTGAACAACCCCGTAATGTCTGGACACTGATTGGGACGCCAGTCCGTCATCTGTTGGAAAAATATCGCTACCGGGCGGATAAAAAACTCCCCCGTCTGATCATGGGTGGCCCAATGATGGGCTTTACACTTCCTCATGCGAATGTTCCCGTAACCAAAACAACCAACTGTATTCTGGCTCCGACCCGGAAAGAGATATCCCCTGCACAACATGAACTGGCATGTATCCGCTGCGGTCAGTGTGCAGAAGCTTGTCCGGCATCTCTGCTTCCTCAGCAACTTCAGTGGCATGCAAAAGCCGAAGAGTATGATAAATGCGAAGCACTGAACCTGAAAGATTGTATTGAATGCGGCGCCTGTGCTTATGTGTGCCCGAGTGAGATTCCACTGGTTCAGTACTATCGTCAGGCAAAAGCAGAAATCAGAACCCGGAAGCAGGAAGCTGAAGCAGCCGAACGGGCCAAAGTTCGCTTCGAAGAGAAGAAAGCCCGTATGGAACGGGACAAGCAGGAAAGAGAAAACCGCTTCAAACAGGCAGCCGACAGCCGCCGTCAGGCGATGGTCAAAGAAAGTGGTGGTCAGGATGCCATTGCTGCTGCAATTGAGCGGGTAAAATCTAAAAGTGCTCAGGCACAGCCAGATGCCAAACCGGCTGTTGCCGCAGCGATTGCCCGGGCCAAAGCGAAACAGGAAGCTGCCCGACAAGCCGGTTCCGGCGAACCTGATAATGCTGAGATGATCAAACTCAGAGAAGAACGCAAACAACAAGCCAGAGCACGCAAGGCAGAAAAAACGGTCGAACCGGTTCAGCCTTCCCCTGAACAGAAAACTGAACATAAAGAGAATGGCGCTCAAAAAGCTGCCGTCGCCGCTGCAATTGCCCGAGCCAAAGCCAGAAAAGCACAGCAACAGCCTGAGCCGGACAACGCTGAATCCTCTGACGCAGCAAGTACCGAAACCGAGGTGACCGCGCCAGAAGATCCCAAAAAAGCTGCCGTCGCCGCTGCAATTGCCCGAGCCAAAGCCAGAAAAGCACAGCAGCAGCCTGAGCCGGACAACGCTGAATCCTCTGACGCAGCAAGTACCGAAACTGAGGTGACCGCGCCAGAAGATCCCAAGAAAGCCGCCGTCGCAGCTGCGATTGCCCGCGCCAAAGCCAGAAAAGCACTGCAGCAGCCTGAGCCGGACAACGCTGAATCCTCTGACACAGCAAGCACCGAAACCGAGGTGACCGCGCCAGAAGATCCCAAGAAAGCCGCCGTCGCCGCTGCAATTGCCCGCGCTAAAGCCAGAAAAGCACAGCAACAATCATCAGCTTCTGATACGGAGGAAGAAGAGTAGTGGCATTTTTTATTGCAAGTTCTCCACACGCTCATCAAAAACGCAGTACTTCAAGTTTAATGAAGTGGGTTGCAGTTGCCGCCTGCCCCGGACTGATCGCACAAACCTACTTTTTCGGCTGGGGTACATTTATTCAGTTAATTTTCGGCATTCTTGTTGCGGTCGGGTTTGAAAGCCTGATCATGAAACTGCGCAAACGTTCTCCGGTTTCTGCATTGCGAGATTATAGTGCGTTGGTTACCGCCTGGTTACTGGCGGTCGCCATTCCACCATTCTCCCCTTGGTGGGTTATTGTCATCGGCTTAATTTTTGCGATTGTTATTGCCAAACAGCTTTATGGCGGTCTTGGACAAAACCCTTTTAACCCGGCAATGATCGGCTACGTGGTTCTGCTCATTTCCTTTCCGGTTCAGATGACCAGTTGGCTTCCACCGCAATCACTGGCTGCAGAAAGTACCTCTTTTACTGATGCACTTTCCGTTATTTTCAGTGGATTCAACAGCCATGGGCTGTCTCTGCAACAACTCAGAGTCAGTGTTGATGGTGTCACCATGGCAACGCCACTGGATGCAATCAAGAATGCTTTCAGGACTGGTCATTCGATATCTGAAGCACTATCGCAAAAACAATTCGATTCTCTCGCTGGTATAGGCTGGGAATGGGTGAATCTGGCATATCTGCTGGGTGGTTTATTACTGATTCGGGTTCGTGTCATTCAATGGCATATTCCGATCGCTTATCTGACCGGGCTAATTGTAACCAGTGTCATCTGTCAGCTATTGGGAGCCGAGACCACAGCGTCTCCGCTGATTCATCTGTTTTCCGGTGCTACAATGCTCGGAGCATTCTTCATCGCAACGGATCCGGTGACTGCATCAACCACGGTCAAAGGCCGCCTGATATACGGTGCTTTCATCGGTATAATGATCTTTATTATCCGCAGTTGGGGCGGCTACCCCGATGGTATTGCCTTTGCCGTTATTCTGGCCAATATGTGCGTTCCGTTAATCGACTATTATACGAAACCAAGAACCTACGGACACTGAGGAGCATTATGTTAACTGCAATTCGAAAAAACGGACTGATCCTCGCTGTTTTTGCCTGTGCATCAACAGGCGTCGTTGCGACAACTCATTATTTGACTCAAAACAGAATTGAACAACAGGAACAAAAACAGCTCCTCTCTATTCTGGATCAGGTCATCCCGCCACAAGCACACGACAACGTACTTTCTGATGCCTGTACAATCGTTAATATTCCCTATTTAACCGGACAACCGACACTCCATGCTTACGTTGCCAGTCAAAATAACACACCGACAGGTCTGGCGATTGAAACCATTGCTCCCGATGGTTACAACGGTGCAATCAAACTGATTGTCGGTATTGATAATGAAGGCGTTATCACCGGAACCCGGGTACTTTCTCATCAGGAAACTCCGGGACTTGGAGACAGAATTGATCTGCGTATCACCGACTGGATACTGGCATTTACCGGTAAGAAAGTTACCGCTGAGAACGAATCGCAGTGGAAAGTCCGTAAAGATGGGGGACAATTCGACCAGTTCACCGGTGCAACAATTACACCAAGAGCCGTTGTCAAAGCAGTGAAGAGGATCACTCAGTTTGTTGACCAGAACCGGGAACAGCTTTATCGTCAACCTTATAACTGCAACGGAGACCAATCATGAGTTTATCTCGGGATCTGATGAAAAATGGTATGTGGGACAATAACCCGGCACTGGTTCAGCTACTCGGTTTATGCCCTCTTCTGGCGGTTTCTTCAACCATCACGAATGCGCTGGGACTTGGTATTGCCACTCTGGCCGTTCTGGTGAGTTCAAATGTAACCGTGTCACTGGTTAGAAACTATGTGCCAAAAGAGGTCAGGATTCCGGTTTTTGTCATGATCATCGCGGCCCTTGTCACTTGTGTACAACTGCTCATGAATGCATTTGCATTTGGTTTGTACCTCTCTTTAGGTATTTTTATCCCGCTGATCGTCACCAACTGTATCATTATCGGCCGGGCTGAAGCATTTGCGTCTAAAAATGATGTTCTGCCTTCTGCTCTGGACGGCTTCTGGATGGGCATGGGAATGACCAGCGTTCTGGTCGTCTTAGGTGCGATTCGGGAATTACTCGGTAACGGTACTCTGTTTGATGGTGCCGACCTTTTACTGGGAGAATGGGCCAGAGTCCTTCGCATTGATGTCCTGCATCTTGACAGCAGTTTTCTGCTGGCACTGCTTCCTCCGGGTGCATTTATCTGCGTCGGTTTTTTAATTGCGTTGAAAAGCAGTATCGACAGATATATTGCTTCCCGCCAACCGCAACAGGAAAAACCAAAGATTGAAAGAGCCCGGGTTACTAAAGTCACTCAATAATAAAAACAATACTCAAATTATAAAAACTTCAACTGGAAACAACGACGCAATGAATAAGCAAAAACGGACCGAAATTCTGGAACGACTACGGGAAAATAATCCCAAACCTCAGACTGAACTCAACTGGAATTCTCCTTTCGAACTACTTATTTCTGTCCTGCTCTCGGCCCAGGCAACCGATGTCAGTGTCAATAAAGCGACCGACAAACTCTACCCGGTTGCCAATACACCTCAGGCAATTCTGGCACTGGGGGTTGACGGGCTGAAGGAATATATCAAAACAATTGGATTATTTAATTCTAAAGCTGAAAATGTCATTAAAACCTGTCGAATCCTGCTGGATAAATATCAGGGCGAAGTTCCTGAAGACAGAGAAGCTCTGGAATCATTGCCCGGCGTCGGACGTAAAACAGCAAATGTGGTGCTCAATACTGCTTTTGGCTGGCCGACAATTGCGGTTGATACCCATATCTTCCGGGTGTCCAACCGCACCAGATTTGCACCGGGAAAGAATGTTGATGAAGTCGAGCAAAAGCTGCTGAAAGTGGTTCCTAAGGAATTCAAAATTGACGTTCACCACTGGCTGATTCTGCACGGCCGCTATACCTGTGTCGCCAGAAAGCCAAGATGTGGTAGCTGCATTATTGAAGATCTGTGTGAGTTTAAGGAAAAAGTGGAATAGCCACACTTCTATACTGAACAAACATCAGAATAAAATTCAGTCAAAACAGGGACAACATCATGATTTGACGTCCTTGTTTTCTTATTAAGTAAATCAATCATTACCTCCGGCCCACTGTGTATTTTACTCTTTCATAAATAGTTCTGAAATGAGAAATACCTCCTCTGCGATGTAATAGACAACATTATTCACTTGTTTTAATATGCTTTGCTCGTACGTTCAGCCCGGTTGAACAAAACCGAATGTCTTCGTTGTCATCCCCGGCCAACCTCTGGATGCAGTTTCAGAGTAAATCATCTGATGCAGGTAAAGCAGCGATTTGAGGTATTTCATACAGTCATAAGATTCAGGGATGCTATTGCGTCCAAAGGATGGTGTCTCATTAATTCCAGTAACCCTGTATTAGAAAACAAAGTCACCCGTCAAATCAATTCGATGGCATTCTCCACGGCAATCGGAATGTTATCTGTTATTGGTTTTAATCTGGCGGATACTCTGTTTATTGCCCAACTGGGTGTCGAAGAATTAGCAGCTATCTCATTTACCCCTGCGATCATTTTCAGTTTAAGCAGCCTGACCATTGGTTTAGGAATCGGACTGTCCGTTGTCATCTCGAAAGTAACCGGAGAGAACATGGAAAACGAGCGGAAAAAAGTCTGCAGTTATTCCATCCTATTATCATTAATTTTTTCCTGTCTGTTTGCCTTTCTTGGTGCAATGACTATCGAACCGGTATTTTCTTTACTCGGAGCATCCGGTGCTGTGCTGCAACATACCAAAAGTTACATGCTGATTTGGTATCTGAGCATGCCTTTGCTTGTATTACCGATTGTTGGTAATAGCGCTGTCAGAGGTATCGGTAATGCTCAATTTCCAGCAATGTTAATGCTGTTTTCCAGCTTATTGAATCTGGCCCTTGATCCCATATTGATTTTTGGTCTGGGAAGCGTATTCGAAGGAATGGGAATTGCCGGTGCAGCATGGGCTTCCGTAATTGCCCGACTAATTTCAACACTCATTGCTGTTTATTACTTATATTACCGAATGAACCTGCTCACGTTCTCAATTCCCCCGCTACAACAAATCTGGTCAGTATGGCGGCGGGTATTGAAAATAGCACTACCGGTCGGGACAACCAGAGTTCTCACTCCGCTTTCGATGGGCGTCGTCACCATGATAATTGCTCAACATGGCAATGCTGCTGTTGCAGCCTTTGGTGTCGGCAGCAGAATTGAATCGGTTTCGATGATATTTATTACCGGCTTATCTGTGATCATCGGACCGTTCATCGGTCAGAACCTCAGTCATCGTTTATTTGTTCGGGTACAAACTGCAATCAACTACAGCATCAGATTCAGTGTTATCTGGGGTGTGCTCAATGCACTGTTTTTCGTCTTGTTCGCCAGTCTGCTTAGTGCCTTGTTCAGCGACGATCCTCAGGTCATCGCCTATAGTGCATTCTATCTCTATGTCGTACCAATCAGCCTCATCGGTCTGGCCTGTCAAATTATCGCATCTTCGTGCTGTAATCCATTAGGCGAACCATACACCGCTCTTAAACTCGGTGTGATCAGGATGTGGGTATTCTGTATCCCAATTGTGCTGGCTGCCGATTATTTAAACGGCTTTCATGGTATTATCATAGGATTGCTCATCGCCAATATCTTATCCGGAGTAGTCGCTGTTGTGATGCTCAAGCGAGCCGAAAACAAAGTACTGAGTAGAGAAGCACAAGATAATGGGAAAACAGTTTCCATCAATTGAGCAGTTACTGAACATCGCCCGCCCCGACCGTGTTGCTCTTTGCCCGGCGGGTCGAATGGTGAGTTACAGTCAACTGGTTGCTAATCCAGAAAGCGATCAGTTCGAGCGGGTGGGTTTTGTCTTCGACTCGTCTCATAATATTCATCACCGGATCATTGAAACAGGAAATATCAGACAGTTTCTCTGGCTCTCGACACAACAATTGCTAGTATTGTGGGATCAAGGCCGGTTTGATGATCGCTACCATTTATACAGCCTGAACACTGACAATCTGTCCGATGCAATATCCCTCAGACAGATCAGCCCACTTGAAATCCGCCACTTTACCGCTTTTCAAAGCGGTGTCATTTTCAGTACCCGGGATGATCAGCAGTTACACTATATTGATTTAACAACTTCAACACATCTAACCTGTGAATATTCAGATTACGGCGACCAGGTGATCAGCCTGATTTCCAATAAACTTTCTCCTGATATCTGTGCTGTAACGCTGTCAGGTAAAGAAGCTGGGATTAATCATATTTACCAGCTAACAATATCCAGTTCAGGCAAACTGCAATGGCTGCCGGTTGAAACTCCTGAAGCTTATGATTTATGTGCCAAAGCGTTCAGCGACTGTAATCAATGGCTGTTCGTCCAAGGCAAAGCACAAAACAAACGCTATGCTCAACAATTGGTGTGGCAAATCAGTCAATCCGGTTATCAGTGTCTGACCAAAAATCTGGACAGAGATGCAGAGATTATCGGATACGGCAATCAGGGACTGTTGATACGCTATGTTGATCAACTGAGCGCCCGTTTAGCTTTTGTTACATCCGACAATCTGACCAATATCCAGATGGAACAGAGCAGTCGGATTGATGCGGATATCAGCGGTATGGTCATTGCTTTTATCGGCCAGTCACATACGACTTTTCCTGAAATATACCGGCTGAATATGCAAGATGGTATGCTGATCAATATCAGCCAGAATACTCTGGCGTTGTCTGATTTCGACTTCGGTCAGACAGAACAGTTTAACTGGCTTTCCAGTGATGGCTTGCCTTTACAGGGAGTATTACGCTTCACCGGTGATAAAACCCGTTTAGCTCATGCACCGCTAGCCGTGGTGATCCACGGTGGCCCTAAGGATTTTTCCGAACATCAGCTTTTCAGTCAATGTCACTGGTATGCGCCTTATCTGGCACTGCTGGCCCGGGGATATGTCATTCTGGAGCCTAATTACCGGGGCTCACTGGGCAGAGGTCAGGAGTTTACCCAAGCCAATATTGGCGCCATTGGTGTGATGGACCGTCAGGACATTTGTTCCGCTGTTGAGACGCTGGCACAGCACTTATCCATCGACCGGAATAACACGGTGTGTATTGGCTGGAGTCAGGGAGGTTTCATTGCTGCATACAGTGGTTTTCACAGTCAGATTTTCAGCAAAATCATTGCCGGGGCAGCTATCAGTGACTGGTATACTTATGCCCGGTCTACCGATATCCCTGACTTTGTTGATGATTACCTGCCCCACAGCAAACCACTGACACAGGAGCAACTTGCAGCCAGCTCAGTCACTGCTCTTTCGCCACAGAATAAACCGGCAACACTGATTTTTCATGGTCAGGACGATTTCAGAGTACCACCAATATGTGGCCGGGAGCTTCTGAATTACTGCAAGACAAATCAGGTGAAACATCAGGGATACTTTATCGAAGGGATGAAGCATCGCATTGAACGACCTTCCCAGATGAAACTTGTATTGGAAAAAACTTTACAGTGGTTGCTGGAACCATGAGACATGAAACTTTTCTGCAAGTTCTTATAAGAATAAATTCTTTTTAATACTTAAATCACATTGATGTGGAGATAAAACTTTGATGAAACGGCCATAAAACAAGGTTAATTGTTTGTTAATAATACATCGATTAATAAAATATATTAAATTCATCCTGACAACTCACAATTTTAGAATCCAGCAGAATTCCTCCCGAATAATAGTTAAAATTATCAATAAATTTAGCTATTTACGTGCATTTTTAAATATCCTATATTTCAGTTTTATTAATTTACTTGGGTGAAAATAACCCAGTCTAATAGAAACAAAAAATTAACACCCAACACACTGATTAAAACAAACATAATTGATACTAATCTAGGAAGGTGTATGAATGGCTTATGAAAAACCTGAAAGATTCCCCTGTCCTTTCTGTGAGTGCATCTCCGGCCGAATCCCCAGTGCAATCGTTTTTGAAAATGAGCATGCAGTCTCGTTTATGGCAGTAAACAGGCGTAGTAAAGGTGCAGTATTAGTCAGCCCTAAACGTCATGTAGAACAACTGTCTCATTTAAAACCCGAAGAAGCCGTCGGCGTTATGGAAGTTTTACAAAAAACAGCCAAATCAGTGTGTTTAGCCTATGAGCCAAGTGCATTTCATACTTTCTGCAATGCTGGAATACGAGCCGGACAATCCGTCTGCCATATGCACTTTCAAATCCAGACACGATTCGACGATACCGAATATTCTTTTGCACCCAGTATAGAAATCCCCTGGATTCCTGTTGATGAGCTCCGTAAAAATGCTCAACGGATTCAGTCCGTGACATCAGATATCAATCACTTTCAACCCAAGTTTGAACTGAAGGATCAGAAGATGGAAGAGTTTACTCAGCCACTGGATGATTTGCGTGCACAAGGCGTTGTGATCGAGGAAACACCTTGCTTTTATGCGGTAATTCCAGAATACGCCAGAGCTGAGGGCGCGTTGGTGGTATTGCCCAAACGACCGGTAGAAAACTACCTCGCGCTATCAGAGCCGGAAAGAAGCGAGTTGATTCAGTTGGTCAGTCGTCTGGCAGATACGCTGGAGAAAGCTTACGACCCGATAGGATTGAGTGTCTGGAGTGAAACCGGAGTCAAAGCAGACCAACACTTTGATCATCTGGTCGTTGAAATGACTCCATACGCACAGGGAACTGATTATAAATATCAGGATCGCTCCCAGCTGAACAAAGTGGCACTGAGCGAAAGACAATCCTGGACACAACACATTATTAAGCATCTGGAGCCGGGACAATGCATGGAAATTGGTTAGATAAAGATAGATTTTTACACTTGTTAGGTAACCCGTGGTATAAGCTGCTGGCTGAACTACAAAGTTTTGTGTCGGTAGAAACTTATCGTTACTGGGACTCACAATCACTCAAAACGATGCATTTGCCTGTCACAACCAACGCCGTTTCCAGCCCTATGGGGTTAGGAAGCGACTCCCTGCCGGTTAAAATTGATCTGTTTGGTATAGAGACTTATCTGGCTGACTCAATGCAGTTTATGCTTGAGTATGGTTGCCGCTTTTTTGATGAAGGCAGCTACTATGTCATGCCTTCATTCAGAGGAGAAAACGCCAGCAAACGTCACCTGTGCCAGTTTTACCACAGTGAAATAGAAGTCCCTGTCGATCTGAAAGCAACCATGGCATTAGCTGAAGGTTATATCAAACATCTGGCTAAAGGTATTTTAGACAAATTCTCAGCACGAATTGCCGAATATTCCGGTGATATCAGTCATCTGGAGCAATTAGTCAATCACAAAGGTCATTTACCCCGTGTCACCTTCGATGAAGCCGCTGAAATCTTAAATCACGACCCTGCTTACATTGAAGTCAACGAGGGCGGCTGGCGTACAATTACTCACGCCGGTGAAAGAAAAATAATCGAGCATTTCAAGGGATTTGCCTGGGTGACTCACTATGATCATCTGTCGGTTCCTTTCTATCAGGCTTATGCTGATCAGGACAGAAAAACTGCCGCCTGCGCCGATTTACTCTTTGGTTTAGGGGAAATTATCGGTTTAGGTGAGCGTCATGAAACCGCGGACCAGACCTTAGACGCACTGGAACTGCATCAGGTTCCTGCTGAAGACTACCGTTGGTATGTTGAGATGAAAAGAAAAACACCGATGAAGACTTCAGGGTTTGGTATGGGGGTTGAGCGCTTTCTGATGTGGGTATTGAGCCATGACGATATTCGGGACATGCAGATTCTGGCCCGTTTTAACGACGCCAAAACTGAGCCATAGGCATCATTGCATTCAGTGATACGAATAGAGTTGAGAGGAAATGAATATGAATTTGGTTTTTGCAGGAGTCGATGGTGAAATGACAGGCTCTCGCGTCGAGGAACATGAACTGATTCAGATCGGTGTCGCTCTGTCTGAATCCGAGGTTTTTTGCTCCCGCATTGCCTGGGATTCTTTTGATTATAATCCTGAAGCACTTGAAGTGATCGGTGTTACTCCGGAGAGTATTAAAGAAGGGCCAAGTGCAGCAGAAGTGGATGAACAACTGGTTCAATGGCTCAAAGATAAAGGTATAACAGAACGCTCCATCGTCCCTGTCGGCTGGGAAGTTGCCGCCTTTGATAAACCTTTTATCAGAAAGACACTGCCTAAATTTTATCAGTATCTGCATTTTCATTCAGTTGAACTCAACAGTGTCATATACACTTTCGGTGATATCATGCCTTATCAAGGTGTCCGGCCCAATAGCGCAACATGGAAAAAAATGGCAAAGTTCGCAGCAACATTCAATATCAAATGTGAAGAAGCCCGCTGGCCTAAAAAACATGATGCAGGGGAAGACGCGGTGATGGGCTTAATGTCCTGGCGCTGGCTGAGAAATATACTGGCCGCAGGGAATCCCGGTCATCTTGATGTTGAAGAAAAAGCTGTCGAGCTATACGGACGGATTGAAAGTGTTGATGCAACACGGGGAAAAACTGCGTGATATGACTGAAAACCAACAGAAAATAATCCATCGGTTATCGCCGTATCCTGCATTGCAGGCAACTTTTCAGCATTGCTTGCTATTTCGCCATGGTACAACTGACTTAAGTTTTGCGGTGAAAGGCAGTTTAGTCAGCGGTGAAGTCGATGGCCTTTCAGATATTGACTTATACATCAATGTCGCCGATTTCACCCAACTATCGGCTGTTCAGTCGGCTTTTGTACAACATATCCGGGAATACGGAGAATTATTAACCTGGTTCAGAGCCGAGCATATCAACATGCCAGACCTGCTGGTATTTTACCTTAAGGTCGACGGAGAGCTGGTTAAGGTTGATGCCGAAATCATCTGCCTGCAACAACAAAATCAGGTATTACCGGAGAAATTCCTGAGCTTACAGGAAAACGGCGATATTTTTGATGAACAACCCAAAGAGCGGCAACAACCTGTTGATTTTGCATTGATTTACAGGAAATTCTGCGCCTGGCAATGGTTTATCTATTGCAAAATAGCCCGGGGAGAACTATTTCAGGCGGCCCGTTCAATCGATTTCAGCCGCGAACATGCATTACTGATATTGATCAGGATTCATATGGATCTACCGCCAATGGACGGTCACCGACGCATTGAACAGCTATTACCCGACGACATACTGCAACAGTTATCACTCACTTACCCGCATCATCTGAACAAACAGAGTATGTTTGATTGTCTGACGCAACTATCCGAAATATTTGCACATTACTGGGCTCAATTGATGGTGGTGAAGCCTGTCACTCATGACAATCAGTTGCTGGAGCGTATCAACCAGCAGATCCACGAACACTATTCGAAGAGTGGCAACAGTTGAGGTTTACCCGATCCTCATCAAACATACCATCAATGGACCGGGCAAGCTGTCTCACGACTCAGTAAAAAGAGCCAGGACGTTGACCTTCCGTGGTTGAATACTCTTATTCCTGAATTATCCCTTACAACGCTGCAACTGTAGCTCTGGCGCCATGTTCAACCAGAGACTGATAAGCTGTACTGACCGCCTCAATCACCCGGAGATTCTGACCGATATCCGGCGGAAAGATGGCTTCAACCGACAGTAAGGCAGGTACGACTGAAACATTCAGACCATGAGCATCACAGATTTCTCTCAGAGAGCCGGCCAGCGGATCACGCACATCAATCTCCTGTCCCTGCTCATCAATTCCGGCGACATAACGCATCCAGCCGGCAATACCAGCAGCCAACCAACGGAAGTCACTGCCCTGTTTCAGATGAAACCGCAGACTGCCACCAATCCGGAATGGTATTTTCTGACTGCCATCCATCGCTATTTGCCAGGTTTTGTGCTTCAGTGCCGGATTTGCAAAACGTTTAATCAATAATTCGGCATAAGCCTCCAGATTCGTTCCTTCCGGCATGTTCAGCGACGTAGCCTGAGCCTGCATCATCATATCGAAAGCCGCTTTTCTGTACCCTGAGTCCCGCATGGTTTCCGAAATATAATCATATCCTCCCAGATAACCCAGATACGCCAGAAATGAATGGCTGCCATTAAGCATTCGCAGCTTCATCTCCTCATAAGGCGTTACATCCTCGACAAACTGTGCTCCGGCAATTCCCCATTCGGGCCGTCCTGCTACAAAATGATCTTCAATCACCCACTGACGGAATGGTTCACAGGAAATTCCGCATCGATCCTGAACGCCCAAACGAGAGGCAATGTCACGGAATGTCTCTTCCGTTGTTGCCGGAACAATGCGATCCACCATGGTCGAAGGAAAAGTCACGTGGGTTTCAATCCAGTCCGCCAACGCTTCATCCTGGCTGCGAGCCAGATCAATAACGACCCGTTTGACAACCTGACCATTTCCCTGAACATTGTCACAAGACATCACAGAAAACGGTGCAAGACCCCGTTTCCGACGCAGCTTCAGCGCCTGTACGATATAACCCAGTGCAGACTTCGGTTCTGACGGATTTCCGATATCCGCAGCAATCAGCGGATGCTGGCGATCCAGATGACCGGTGGCCGGATCGACACAGTAACCTTTTTCAGTCACAGTCATCGAGATAATCGCAACCTGAGGTTCGGCCATCTTTTCAATAATTGTTTCAATACCATCCAATGCCGGATGCATTGCCTCGGTCACAATACCGACCACGCGGACATCCGTGGCCTCTGAGCCTTTTTCAACCACACTGTAAAGGCAATCCTGCGCCTTCAGTGCTTCAATCATCGCCTGCCCACTGAACAGACTGACTTCACAAATTCCCCAATCACTCGCTGACGTTCTGACGACATCGTCGGTAAAAACCCCCTGATGAGCTTTATGAAATGCCCCGAACCCTAAATGGACGATCCGGGTCTTTAACCGGGAGCGATTATAATTCGGACAGATAACCGACTCATTTAATGGTGTGTTACTGATATTTTTCATTACATTCAATCCTTATAAAGCTGCCTCAAGCAAAAACCGATCTCCGTCGGTATAAAATCGTCTGTTAACCTTCAGCCGGCGTTTCTCTCCCAGCGTATAGGCCGCGCCCATCAGGCCAACCCGGATAAACAGAAAACGGGCAATTTCATCGGTAAAAGTACTCGGTGCGTTCAGGACGTATCGTGATATCACCTTTTCTGAATTATTTTGTGAAATTTTTCTCAATGATTCTGTTCATAGCAGAGATAGCGCCGGACAGAATTTAAACACAGTCTGGAAAAGCCCCTTGTGATAAAAATCACATTAAAATTGGTTCTACCAACTCTAGGGGTAAAAGGATGACATTGGTCAACCAATTAGAAATTAAAGATTGAAAATTACCGGATATTGGTTCAATTTTCATCATCAACGATTAAAGTAAGAGAACTGCAACAATATTGGTTAACCAATTGATTGACCCGTAAGGCGCCAATGGTAGTATGTCTGACAACATACCAAAGCAAGACAAACCTATGAATATTGCGATTACAACGCCCAAAAGACTTTATCAGGAAATCGGTCTTACCCTGCAGAAACGGATTCTATCCGGAGAGTTTAACATCGGAGATCGTTTGCCTCCGGAAAGAGATATTGCTGAGGAAATGCAGGTCAGCCGTTCAGTCGTCAGGGAAGCGATTATCATGCTGGAACTACAGGGACTGGTCGAAGTTCGGAAAGGTTCCGGCGTTTACGTCATTGCTCTGCCACATCAGGACATACAAAACCGTCAGATAATAGCATCGCGCACTCATCCGGATATCGGGCCGTTTGAACTCTTGCAGGCCCGGCAGGTTATTGAAAGCCAGATAGCCAGTTTTGCGGCGACAAATCTCACCAAGAGTGATTTCTCTAAACTTCGCGAAGCGCTGGATACTGAGCGCCAACAGTTGGAAACCGGCTACGGAGATTACGATGGTGACGAACAGTTTCACCTGACAATCGCCCATGCATCTCAGAATAGTGTGTTAAGTGACATCGTCCGGGATCTTTGGCGACGCCGGGATGAAAGCCCGATGTGGCGTCAGCTTCATGCCCGGATCACCAATGAAAACTACCGGAGTGCCTGGCTGGAAGACCACGAGAAAATACTGTTTGCGCTACAGAGACGCTCTCCGGAAGCCGCCAGAGAAGCGATGTGGCAACATCTTGAACACGTAAAACAGACCTTATTCGAATTATCTGATGCGGATGATCCCCGGTTTGACGGTTTTCTGTTCCGTTAAATCAGTCCGCTCATTGTTCACTGATAAGCTCCGGGGTAAATAAACAACGCTTATCAGCTTCATCATCATAGGTAAGTACATATGGAACAAACTTGGCGTTGGTATGGTCCCGAAGACCCAGTGTCACTCAGTGACATCAAACAAGCCGGTGCAACAGGCATCGTCAATGCACTGCACCATATTCCCAATGGCGAAATCTGGAGCAAAGCAGAGATTTTAAAACGTAAAGCGATTATCGAGGAACAGGGTTTCACCTGGTCGGTCGTTGAAAGTGTCCCGGTTCATGAAGAAATCAAAACCCGTACCGGTAACTACCGGCAGTGGATCGATAACTATAGACAATCTCTGATCAATCTGGCCGAGTGTGGCATCAGAACCGTCTGCTACAACTTCATGCCCGTACTGGACTGGACTCGTACTGATCTGGAATACGAGCTTCCCGACGGTTCAAAAGCTCTGCGTTTTGATCAGACCGAATTTGCAGCATTCGAGCTTTATATTCTCCGCCGCCCCGGCGCCGAAGCAGATTATACACAGCAAGAACAGGAACGTGCCCGTCAGCTTTACGAGTCGATGACACAAGCACATATCGACAGACTGATCGCCAATATTATTGCCGGACTGCCAGGTTCGGAAGAAAGCTATACTTTGCAGGAATTTCAGGCCCGGCTGGATACATACCAGTCCATTACACCGGAGAAACTGCGTGAGCATCTGGTTCTGTTCTTACAGGAACTGATCCCGGTCTGTGAAACCTATGGACTAAAACTGGCCATTCATCCCGACGATCCACCCCGTCCTATTCTGGGACTCCCGCGGATTGTTTCTACCATTGAAGATATCGCAGCACTGACAACTGCGGTTCCCAGCAAGATGAACGGAATTACCATGTGTACCGGCTCCTACGGCGTGCGAGCCGATAATGATTTGGTACGCATGATCGAAAATTATGGGGATCGCATCTATTTTACTCACCTGCGTTCCACCATGAGAGAAGATAATCCGATGAGCTTTCATGAAGCTGCCCATCTTGATGGCGATGTCGACATGTATCAGGTGATTCACGCACTGTTAAAAGAAGAGAAACGCCGGGCCGATAACGGCGAAGCAAATCTCATTCCGATGCGGCCCGATCACGGACACCAAATGATCGATGATCTGAAAAAGCATACCAATCCCGGTTACTCCTGTATCGGTCGTCTGAAAGGACTGGCTGAAATTCGCGGTATGGAAATGGCCCTGAAACGAGCTTTCTACTCGTAGTTGCCCTTCCACAGACTTGCAGTTTATAAATACATGCAAATGATAGGCACATTTGCGCTTATCTTTCATGTTCTTTAAACTGGTACAAAACAAATTGCCCTGTTCGGCAATCTGTTCAACTCAAATCCAGAAAGCTCAGGAGTAAGCAATGTCCAACAATCGAGTTCTGCATACCATGCTGCGTGTCGGAGATTTAGAACGCTCAATTACATTTTATACCGACATCATGGGAATGAAATTGCTGCGTAAAAATGAAAACACGGAATACAAATATACCTTGGCTTTTGTCGGCTACGGCGATGAGTCAGAAGGTGCAGTGATCGAGCTGACCTACAACTGGGGCGTTGAAAAGTATGACCTAGGCAATGCCTACGGGCATATTGCCATCGGTGTAGATGATATCTATCAGACCTGTCAGGCCATTAAAGATGCCGGTGGTGATGTGACCCGAGAACCGGGACCGGTAAAAGGCGGCACAACACATATCGCCTTTGTTAAAGATCCGGATGGCTACATGGTTGAGTTAATTCAGAACAAGCAGGCTGAATCAGGTCTTCAGGGTTAGACTCAGGAGTAAAAAAGAAGGCAGCTGCGCTGCCTTCTTTTTGTAACTGAGATATTCAGACTTGCGTCCGGCCTAAGGAAATAACCACCCGGCGATTCTTGTCTTTGCCGATCGGCGATGCATCATCGGCAATCGCACGGCGCTTGCCGTAGCCTTCAACCTGAATCCGATTCTCCGGAAGGCCCAACGACTTGAAATAGTCACGCAGAACTTCCGCACGCTTCTCTGAAAGATTCTGACTTTCGTTCTTGGTACGGGAACTATCGGTGTAGGTAGAAACCAGAACTAAGTCAATATCCTGATTATAACGAATATACTCGGCAATCTGTGCCAGCCGCTTTTGAGAAGCTTTGTTGACCTGGATACTGTCCCGGTCATAATGCAGAATCGTAAATGAAATATCTTCAAAACTGTAAGGCAGCAGCCGACTCAGGCAATTACTGAAGTCATTGAATTTACTCTGGAATAATACCGAAGATAACGAGACTTCAATCAGACGGTCACGATCCTGCCATTCCTCATAACTGAATGTCGGATTACGCCCTTTCTCAAGCTCACTCAATAAATTCCAGGCCAGCTGACCACCGATATAACCATCGAATTGCTTAAAGAACTTCAGATGAGAGACAGATTCCGCCTTCTCTCCCGGTCGCCATGCCGGCGGCATCGACACCAGTGATACATTTCTGGTTTCTCCCATTGGACGCAGCATCTTCAGTTCGAAATCAAGATTCAGCTTTTTACTTGCCCGAGAAGAAAACTCAGCATCGCCATAAAACGGGATCGGGTGAACAAGCCGGCACTCTAACGGTGTGTCAGTCACCATTTCCCACTTTGACTGAAGCGGCGTTGCCGCATAATGCTTTTGTATCGCATTCGCAGCACTTCCCCAAGTGCTCAGTGCAACACCAAAACCGGCAATAAACCAATACTTTATAGACATGCTCTTCTCTCAAACATACAGCTCGCAAACATCCGGATGAAGCGGCATTATCTTGCCACATCACATTGGAACATGAAAAGAAATGCAAAAACCTCGCCACTCTTGCGTAGCAATCCTCTCTTCTAGACATTTTTATCGACATCTGCGGTTTTTCTCAGACGTATAATCTGCAATAATGCGGCCCCTGCTATATAAGTTATGGTCAAAATGACGGAAGTAAACAACACACCGAGCCTAAAAAACCGCTTTCGGGGATATCTGCCCGTTGTCATTGATGTCGAGACAGCCGGTTTTAATGCTGAAACAGACGCACTCCTTGAGATCTGTGCAATTACACTCAAAATGGATGCCGATGGACAACTTCAGCCTGCAACCACACTCCATTTCCATGTCGAGCCTTTTGAAGGTGCAAACCTGGAAAAAGAAGCGCTGGAATTTAATGGTATTTATGACCCATTCAGCCCGCTTCGGGGAGCCATCAGTGAAATGGAAGCCCTCAAAGAAATCTATAAGCAGGTGCGTAAAGAGCAGAAAGAAGCCGAGTGCAGCCGGGCAATCATTGTCGCCCACAATGCAACATTCGATCATCGCTTTGTGATGGCAGCCAGTGAGCGCTGTAAGCTCAAGCGAGTTCCTTTCCACCCTTTTGCAACGTTTGATACCGCCACTTTAAGCGGTCTGGCATATGGTCAGACGGTGCTGGCAAAAGCCTGCCTTGCAGCAGGAATCCCGTTTGATAATAAAGAAGCACATTCAGCACTTTATGACACACAGAAAACTGCCGATCTCTTCTGTGGCATTGTCAATAAGTGGCAGGCACTTGGTGGCTGGCCACTGAATACCTGCTCTGAAGAAAACTAACCTTAAAACTTAAAAACAGTACAACACGAGAATAGTATGAACCCTGTCGTTATTTCAGTATGTATCATGCTGATACTTGCACTGCTTCGTGTGAACGTTGTCGTCGCACTTACATTCAGTGCCATTGTTGGCGGACTAGTTTCAGGCATGAGCCTGAATGAATCAGTCGCTGCATTTGAAAGTGGTCTCGGCGGCGGTGCAACAATTGCACTCAGCTACGCCATGCTCGGCGCATTTGCCGTTGCTATCTCTAAATCGGGTCTGACCGATTTAGTCGCCCATATGGTTATCCGGAAAATTCATGGTAAAGAACAGCAGGAAGCCCAGACCGGATTGAAATATGCCGTGTTGGTCGCTTTAGTTCTGGTCACCATGTCTTCCCAGAACATCATCCCTGTCCATATCGCATTTATTCCGATTCTGATTCCACCGTTGTTAGGCGTGTTTGCCAAACTCAAGCTGGATCGCCGTCTGGTGGCCTGTATTCTCACTTTTGGTCTGATTACACCTTATATGGTCCTCCCGGTCGGCTTCGGCGGCATCTTCCTGAAAGATATTCTGCTCAAAAATCTGCACGATAACGGGCTGGTCAGTGTCACTGCCGGACAGATTCCGACAGCAATGTTACTGCCCGGTGCCGGAATGGTTTTTGGACTGCTGCTGGCGATCTTCTTTAGTTACCGCAAACCCAGAGAATACCGTGAAACCGAATTAACCATCGTTCACAGCGAAGCAGAACACACAGTTCATGGCCGCTATATACTGACTGCCGCCATTGGCATCTTCGCTGCTCTGGGTGTGCAGCTGTTCACCGACTCTATGATCATCGGTGCTTTGACCGGCTTTATGATCTTTACCATCGGCGGCGTCATTGCCTGGAAAGAGACCCATGATGTCTTCACCAAAGGCGTTCATATGATGGCGATGATCGGTTTTATTATGATTGCAGCAGCCGGTTTTGCCGCAGTAATGAAACAGACTGGCGGAGTTGAATCGCTGGTCACGTCACTGTCTCACAGTATCGGAGACAATAAACCGCTGGCTGCCCTGCTGATGCTTGTCGTCGGGCTACTGGTCACCATGGGAATCGGGTCTTCATTTTCTACCATTCCGATTATCGCAACCATTTACGTTCCGCTGGCAGCCGCTTTCGGCTTTTCTCCGATGGCAACCGTAGCACTGGTCGGCACAGCCGCCGCACTGGGAGATGCCGGTTCACCGGCTTCTGACTCAACACTGGGCCCAACATCCGGCCTCAATGCCGACGGACAACATGAACATATCTGGGAAACGGTCGTTCCCACTTTCATCCACTACAATATTCCACTGATTATTTTCGGCTGGATTGCTGCGATGACGCTGTAGTCAGCAACAATACCACCTGCCAATGATGATTTTTTATTTATGGCAGGTGGTTATTTCCAAGTAACTTCACTTCGAGTCATTCTCTATCAACTGAAGCGCATAATCACGAACCACTCTGGCATTGTCTGCTACGTCTTTATCGCCACACACTTCACCACGATAACTCACTAAAGGTGATGAATATATTGGCAATCTAAGAGCTTCATAACTCATGACAGTTCCGGCATTACTACATTTGAATGCTCTGGCATAAGGCTTCAACTTATATCTGTTCTCAACTCTTACAGATCTTTTAAGTTTGCCGGCTAAGAGTGGAAACGGAAAGGTTTCCATATGTTGCGCCCAAGCTAAATGTCCAAATTCATGTTCCAGTATAGACAGCCTCGCATCGTCAGATAAAAGGACATAACTATTACTTAGTTCCACATTAGACCCTCCCATCGTACCATCACCAAAAACTTTCATATAATAGGGTAAAATAAGAACATAAAATTCATGTGGGTCATCGATCAACTTTGATATATTCTGCTTTCCAGCTTTTTCTTTCAATCGATGATGGATTTCATCAAAATACGCATCTCTTGGAAGATTTAGATTTACCTGATTGACAACATATGAGGAACGTACCATTGGAATACATGAGTTTTTTAATACGCTATTCGAATAATCAATAAATTCTTTTACTCGATTTTTCATGTATTCAAAATCAACAGAATCGTCTATATAAAATGTCACTTTCGTGTCGAATAGCTTGTCTCTCAATTGACATTCAGGTAGCACCAGTTTATCTAACTGCAACTCAGTTTTATCTGGTTTATATATTATAAATAAGAAAAGTATTACCAATATGGTGATAGCTAACCATCGTTTAAACTTCATAATAACCCTATTCATATAAGCAATAGCATATTCGTAAGTAACCTGAAAAATGAAGGAGATACTAATAAGGCATGACCTAAATAAACAAATAGTCTATCCCGTTATCTGGATATTATGAAGCTGTTCTGAATATAAGATATTAGTATAAAATTAAACACAATAGCGAAGGACTATAGCATCATTTCTCATATTATACTAACGGCACATACAGAATTAAAATTTAGAAAAAAGGCTTCCAATCAGGAAGCCTCTTTAATGATATCGCCAACATCAGTTTGTTATTATTCGCACGCATGAGCGATGAAGAAACTAAAAGTCTTAGTTTTCTTCGTTATAAAGTTCCAGGTTTGCCAGCTCCTGCTGAATCTCTTTCTGTACTTTGGCATCATCGCTTCTCATGGCTTCAAGATAATCCAGATAAGTCTGATCGATATCACCAGTGACATATTCACCATTGAATACAGAAGTCTCAAAGCGACTGATATTCGGATTGCCGATACCGACAGCTGCAACTAAATCTTCAATAGTCTGGAAAATTAACGCATCCGCACCAATCTGGCGGCAAATCGAGTCATTATCCCGGCCATGAGCAATGAGCTCATTCGCACTTGGCATGTCGATCCCGTAAACGTTCGGGAAACGAATTTCCGGCGCTGCCGAAACCATATAAACCTTTCTCGCGCCTGAATCACGGGCCATTTCAATGATCTGTTCTGATGTTGTGCCACGTACAATCGAGTCATCCACCAGCAGAACATTTTTATCTTTAAATTCAGAACGAATCGCATTGAGTTTTCTGCGCACTGATTTCCGGCGCTGCTGCTGACCCGGCATAATGAATGTCCGGCCAACATAACGGTTTTTCACAAATCCCTGACGATATGGCTTATCAAGTGCCTGAGCAATTTGCAGGGCAATATCACAAGAAGTTTCAGGGATAGGAATAACCACATCAATATCTAAGTCAGCGTAATCCTGTTTGATCCGCTCACCCAGCTTTTTACCCATCTCAACCCGGGCGCTATATACGGAGATCTGATCGATAAAAGAATCCGGACGGGCAAAGTAAACAAATTCGAAAATACACGGATTCAACTGAGGATGATCCGCGCACTGATGGGTATAAAGTTTGCCGTCAAAAGTAGCATATACGGCTTCACCCGGCGCGACATCCCGCATGAACTCAAATCCAACGGCATCAAGTGCGACGGACTCCGAAGCAACCATATATTCAGTCTGGCCTTCAACTTCACGCTTACCCAGACACAGCGGACGAATTCCATTCGGATCTCGGAAAGCAATCATGCCATGACCGATGATCATCGCCACAACCGCATAGGCGCCTTTAATAGTTCGGTGAACACTCGCTACGGCCCGGAATACATCTTCAGTGGTGACATTACCTTTGACCGTATCAATCTCATGGGCCAGGACATTCAGCAATACTTCTGAGTCGGAAGTCGTATTCACATGGCGGCGATCTTTCTCAAATAACTTATCCCGCACATACTGGGCATTGGTTAAATTACCATTATGGGCCAGTGTGATACCAAATGGTGAGTTCACATAGAAAGGCTGAGCCTCAGATGCACTTGAACTCCCGGCAGTCGGATAACGAACATGCCCGATACCTACAGTTCCCTGAAGGCGTTGCATATGCTTTGCAGCAAATACATCTTTCACCAATCCATTCGCTTTACGCAGACGAAAACGATTGCTATCTATGGTACAAATACCAGCGGCGTCTTGGCCCCGATGCTGTAACACAGTTAAAGCATCATAGATGGACTGGTTGACAAGCGTTGAACCAACAATTCCAACAATACCACACATGTCTTAATCCTCGATTTGCGACACTACCAGTCGGTTCAGACCGTACCGGTAAGAAAACTAGATGATGTTTTCAGATGTTCGAAAAACTGCACAATGATCCAACGAAATTGTGGCACTAATTGTGAGTTTTCCCACCATTCTGAACTTGGAAACGTGGTAAACGCATCCATAAAAAACAGAACTGCAGAAATAATCAAAACGCCCCGGAGTCCGCCAAAAACGACCCCGAGCACACGATCTGTCCCTGAGAGCCCTGTTTTTTGTACAAGCTGGGCAATGACATAATTCACAAGCGCCCCAACAAGTAGCGTTGCAACAAACAACGCGGCAATCGCAGCACCATTACGAAACATGTCATCCCGGATATTTGTAAAATAAACAGCCAGTTTAGGGTAATAGTGGCTCGCAATAAAAAATGCAAGCAGCCAGGTTCCCAATGACAATGCCTCTTTCGCAAAACCGCGAATCAGGCTAATCAGTGCTGACAGGCCAATCACACTTAAAATGACAATATCTAACCAGTTCATACATTCACTTATTCTAAGATGGCGCGCATTTTAACAGAAAAAATGCCGACGCAAACGTTTTCTTACGGATTTAGCGGTTTAAATTTGAGCAGTTGGCCTTTTGAACCTGTAATCTTTTCCAGTTCAGTCAGTTGCCGTTCCATTTTACTTTTTGAAACGTCAGGCCCGATAATCACCCGGGTATAACCATTTTCCTGTTTGGTATGCGCCTGATAACCCCGCTTTTGCAAATCCGCGACCAATTTCTTCGCATTGTCACTGTTTTTCAGCGCCATCAACTGAATAATCCAGCCACTATCCTGATAGTCATTTGATTCAGGGACGTCATGAGTCTGAACGGGTACCACATCATCCGACGAAGCAACCTGGCTATCTTCTGCAGCCTCAACCGGAGAAGCCGGCAAGGAAAGGTCATCTGTTTCCGGCTCTAATATTTCATACTGCCCGACTTCTTTATCACTATCAGGTTTGTCAACATCAGGCTTCAGTGGAATACTGGCTACATCCTCTTTGTAATGCGATTTCTGTCCATCCAGAATATCCGGAAGGATAATGACACCAAGAGCAACCAATACAACGGTTCCAACTAAACGACTTTGGAATCGGCTTGCCATCTCTGTTTACACTCCTCGTTTATTCCAAAAATCCAACACTTCTCCAACCGTGAGAAACGAACCGGCGACAATGATGACATCATTCTCATCTGCCCGTGTCATCGCAGCTTTAAAAGCATTGACCGGGGATTCATAAGTCTGGCTGGGAACAGGAATGTGACTATGTAACTCACTGGCCAGTGCGGCCCGCGGACCATCCAGCGATGCCGGATACCAGTGATGAATTACTGGCGCTAAAGCAGCAATAGTCTCCTGAATATCCTTATCATGTAACATTCCAATCACCAGATGAATCTTCTTACCGGGAAAGCGTAGTTCAATCTGTGATGTCAGATAGTGTGCCGAGTGCGGATTGTGTGCCACATCCAGCAAAATCACCGGCTGATCGCTGAGCTGCTGCATTCTCCCCGGCAGGCTGGCTTTCTCCAATCCTTCAACAATATCAACATCACTGATCTCCAAACCAGCACATCCAAGCGCCATCAATGCTGTCGCCGCATTCGGCAACGGCAATTGAGGCTTAGGTAAGTCACGAAGATCAAAAGCGCCATGACTCCAGTGCCATACATCATCAGCCACCTGATAATCAAACTGAATGCCAACCTGAAACAGTTCCGCACCGATTTCATCTGCATAAGCAGCAACCGTTGCCGGAGGATGAGGTTCACCACACACAGCCGGCCGGCCGGCACGGAATATACCTGCCTTTTCATAGCCAATCTGAGCAAGATCACTGCCCAGCCAGTCCACATGGTCAATCGCTAAGCTGGTAATGACGGATACATCATGTTCAACCACATTAGTAGCATCCAGACGCCCGCCTAAACCGACTTCCAGAATCGCAACATCAACACCCTCTTCCTGCAATAGGCGAAAGGCCGCCAACGTCCCGAACTCAAAGAAACTCAGACTGGTTGCTCCCCGCTGCTTCTCTATAAAATCAAACGCGTACGTATGTTTTTCATCAGCGAGAATCTCACCATTGATTCTGACACGTTCGTTATAGCTAATAAGATGTGGAGAACTATAGACACCAACCGTGTACCCTGCAGCAAGCAGAATGGACTCAAGAATAGCACAGGTGGAACCTTTACCATTTGTTCCGGCAACCGTAATAATTGTGGGGGCTGGTTTTGAAAGACTGGCTTTTTGGGCCACGGCCTGAACGCGCTCAAGGCCTAAATCTATTGACGAATTATGGATACTTGATAAGTAATCAAGCCACATCGGTAGTGAAGATGTGGCTTGTGGTATAGCGTTCTGACTCATTAAACAAACATAATGTTGAAATATGGGAGAACTACTTTACTCTTTTTTTCCTGCTTCTGGTACCGCATAAGCGCTATCATTTCCGGATTCTGCAGGATGAGCCGGATAATTCATCATCTTACCAAGTAAACCGGCAACCTGTGCCCGCATCTCACGGCGGTCAACGATCATATCAATGGCTCCATGCTCCAGCAGGAACTCACTCCGTTGGAAGCCTTCGGGTAAGTCTTCACGCACAGTCTGTTCAATAACCCGGCGACCAGCAAAGCCGATAACTGCTTTCGGTTCACCAATATTGATATCACCCAACATAGCCAGACTGGCAGAAACACCACCCATTGTCGGATCAGTCATCACAGAAATAAACGGCAATCCATTCTGAGACAAACGCTCTAATGCGGCGCTGGTTTTCGCCATTTGCATCAGAGACATTAACGCTTCCTGCATCCGGGCACCACCACTGGCAGAAAAACAGATTAAACCGCACTTAGCTTCAATCGCAGCTTCTACCGCTTTAACAAAACGGGCGCCGACAACTGACCCCATGGAACCAGCCATAAAAGAGAACTCAAATGCGCAGGCAACCAGAGGATATCCGTAAAGTTCACCTTTCATAACAACCAGAGCATCTTTCTCACCGCTGCTCTTCTGCGCCGCAGCAAGACGCTCTTTATAGCGTTTTGAGTCTCTGAATTTTAATTTGTCCTGAGGCTCCAGAGTATCCCCGATTTCATGACGGTTATATTCATCAAGAAATGTTTCCAGACGACGGCGCGCTTTCATCCGCATGTGGTGGTTACATTTCGGGCAAACCTCTAAATTACGTTCTAACTCAGCATAATAAAGCACTTGTTCACAAGACGTACATTTTGTCCAAACACCTTCAGGAATCGATGCTTTTCGTGAACTGACAATATTGCTTTTCTCTAAAATCTTTTCAAGCCAACTCATGGAAGACCCTTACTCCTCTCCCTTACAACTGCAAGAGAAAATTATTCGATAACAAACACCAAAAGGATTAAATCACATAAACCTCTGTATGTTGACAAAAAACTGGTTGTACCTTCGTCAGGCCGCCCGACAATAGCCTGATTTAATTCTTTGAACCGCTTTCTATCGATTCGTTCAGATAATCAGGCAGAAACAGTGGACCGACAGGCTGTACCGGCAAACTGAACTCTTCCGGATACTCAACTTCGACCAGATAAAGTCCCTCGGCCTTTGCTGTCGCAGCAGCAAGCTTCCGGTCTTTTGCATTTAACAGCCATTGAATCCACTCAGGCTCTTGTTCACCCCGGCCTACGGCAATCAGACTTCCGGCAATATTTCTGACCATATGATGTACAAATGCATTTGCTTTAATATCAATCACAACATAACGGTTGTGTCGGGTCACCTGCAAATGCATCACATTACGCCATGGACTACGGGACTGGCAATGAACCGCTCTGAAAGAGGTAAAATCATTCTCTCCCAGCAAAAACTGTCCGGCCTGATGCATTTTTTCCACGCATAAGTCACCATGGTAGTGACTGACGCCAGCAGACAAAATTGCAGGCCGCAAGTTATCATTATATATCACATAGCGATAACGTCGTGCCGTTGCAGAAAAACGGGCATGAAATGAATCCGGAACATCCTGAGCCCACCGGATTGCAATATCCCGGGGTAAATTCGCATTGACACCCATCGTCCATGCGGCAACTTTTCTCTGTACGCTGGTATCAAAATGTACAACTTGTCCCGTACCGTGCACACCGGCATCGGTTCGGCCGGCACACTGAACCTCAACCGGATGATTCGCCACCTGGCTCAATGCTTTTTCCAGAGCTTCCTGAACACTTGGAACTTCCCGTTGGCGTTGCCAGCCATAATAATGAGCGCCGTGATACTCAACACCTAAAGCGATTCTCATCATCTACTTCTCTTATAAAACAGGCCCGGCAGTATAATCGCAAATACTGAAAATTTCTAATCGACAGTAACTCATATTTCTGCATCAACCAGGGTGTGTTCCATCAACTTCTCCGGTTGAGCTCATCAATCAACCGCTTTGCAGCTTGGCGGATATCATCGCTTCCATCGACAATCGCTTCTTCCAGCAACTTCACTGCACCTGATTCATCATTCATTTCAATATAAATCTTCGCCAAATCCAGCTTACCTGCGGCTTCTGCATTACTGTCAACGTCAATATTACTGATATCACCAATCACATCAGGGAATTCATTCAGCCCAACATCAAGTTTGAGATCAACTTCTTCAAAAGGATGATCATCCCCTTCAACCTGAGACATCAACTCATCAATGGTCAAATGACGCTGTTGACCCGATCCCGACTGGAATAATTCATCCTGAATCTCCCAGTTTTCTGAATCTGCCTGAGGTTCCTGAGTCTGGTTGTCCTCACGCCAGACATCTCGCTCATCTTCAGGCACTTCATCAGGGATAGACGCCTGTTGCTCCGGTGAAAGCTTGAATCCGTTCCAGTCTTCTCCGCCAAGGCTGAGCATCGACTCAAAATCCATACCGGCGCTGGCAATCCGCTCATCATCCAGATTAGGCTCAAAAACATACTGCTCCGGAGGCTCGGCATCTTCATCCAGCAGTTCACCTAATGCATCTTCATCAAAGGCTGTTCTGGGAATACGATGGAATGTATCATCCAGACCAATTTCTTCATCGACGAATTCAAACTCGTCACTTTCCGGCCGTTGCTCCCCACCTTCGTTCAGCGCTGCAATTTCATCAAACTCTGGCAGCTCTGCTTCATCAATAAAGTCTGATTCCGGCTCAAACTCTTCCGCCAGCTCTACGACTTCTTCTGCCAGTGTCTCATCTGGTTCAATAACAGGAGCGATTTCATGCTCTTCGACAACCGGAGTTTCCTCTGCCTCAGTAGATAACTCGGCTTCAGGCACTTCTATTTCCGGTGGCAACTCATCTGTTTCATTCAGTACGGCAACTTCGTCAAACGATGGCAGTTCCGTTTCTTCATCAATAAAGACTGGCGCTGGTTCAATGTCATCTGACTGATCCACAATGACTTCAGCCTGTGTCGCTTCCGGTTCAATTGCTGGAGCGACTTCCGGCTCGGTAATAACCGGCTCTTCCCGTACCTCAGTCATCTGCTCAGCTTCAGGTATTGCGACTTCTGCCAACAGCTCATCGGCTTCGTTCAGCGCTGCAATTTCATCAAACTCAGGCAGCTCTGCTTCATCAATAAAGTCTGGCTCTGGCTCAGCTTCTTCCGCTTGCTCTACGGCGGCTTCAGCCTGCGTCGCCTCTGGTTCCGGTTCAATGTCAGGCGCAAATTCCGGCTCAGTTTCAAATGCGGTTTCAGACTCATCAACAACCGGCGTTTCCTCTGCCCCGGTTGGTAGCTCAGTTTCAGGCGCTTCAACTTCCGCCAACAGCTCATCGGCTTCGTTCAGCGCTGCAATTTCATCAAATTCTGGCAGCTCTGCTTCATCAATAAAGTCTGGCTCAGGCTCGGCTTCCTCCGCTTGCTCTACGGCGGCTTCAGCCTGCGTCGCCTCCGGTTCCGGTTCAATGTCAGGCGCAAATTCCGGCTCAGTTTCAAATGCGGTTTCAGACTCATCAACAACCGGCGTTTCCTCTGCCCCGGTTGGTAGCTCAGTTTCAGGCGCTTCAACTTCCGCCAACAGCTCATCGGCTTCGTTCAGCGCTGCAGTTTCATCAAACTCAGGCAGCTCCGCTTCATCAATAAAGTCTGGCTCAGGCTCGGCTTCTTCCGCTTGCTCTACTGTAGCTTCAGCCTGCGTCGCCTCTGGTTCCGGTTCAACGTCAGGCGCAAATTCCGGCTCAGTTTCAAATGCGGTTTCAGACTCATCAACAACCGGTATTTCCTCTGCCCCGGTTGGTAGCTCAGTTTCAGGCGCTTCAACTTCCGCCAACAGCTCATCGGCTTCGTTCAGCGCTGCAGTTTCATCAAACTCAGGCAGCTCCGCTTCATCAATAAAGTCTGGCTCAGGCTCGGCTTCTTCCGCTTGCTCTACTGTAGCTTCAGCCTGCGTCGCCTCTGGTTCCGGTTCAACGTCAGGCGCAAATTCCGGCTCAGTTTCAAATGCGGTTTCAGACTCATCAACAACCGGTATTTCCTCTGCCCCGGTTGGTAGCTCAGCTTCAGGTGCTTCGTCTTCCGCCAACAGCTCATCGGCTTCGTTCAGCGCTGCAAGTTCATCAAACTCAGGCAGCTCCGCTTCATCAATAAAGTCTGGCTCAGGCTCTGCTTCTTCTGCTTGCTCTACTGCGGCTTCAGCCTGCATCGCTTCCGGTTCAATGTCAGGTGCAAATTCCGGCTCACTTTCAAATGCGGTTTCAGGCTCATCAACAACCGGCGTTTCCTCTGCCTCAACTGGCAGCTCTGCTTCAGGCGCTTCGACTTCCGGTAGCAATTCATCAACTTCGTTCAGCGCTGCAATTTCATCAAACTCTGGCAGCTCCGCTTCATCAATAAAGTCTGGCTCAGGCTCTGCTTCTTCCGCTTGCTCTACTGCGGCTTCAGCCTGCATCGCTTCCGGTTCAATGTCAGGTGCAAATTCCGGCTCACTTTCAAATGCGGTTTCAGGCTCATCAACAACCGGCGTTTCCTCTGCCTCAACTGGCAGCTCTGCTTCAGGCGCTTCGACTTCCGGTAGCAATTCATCAACTTCATTCAGCGCTGCAATTTCATCAAACTCTGGCAGCTCGACTTCATCTATAAAGTCTGATTCGGACTCAACCTCTTCCTGCTCCACAGCTGCTTCAGTCTGCGTGGCTTCCGGTTCGGTTTCAGGTGCAATTTCCGGCTCAGTTTCAAGTGCGGCTTCTAACTCATCAGCCAGGGCTGACTCAGACAGGGATTCATCTTCATCAATCAGCCAGTCATCATCCTGTGGTATGCCAAACTCATTTGCTGATATAGATTCATCTACCAGTTCACTACCTTCAATCTCAGGATTGAAGTCAAAATCCTCACCTGATTCCTCAGTTGATTCTGACTCATCAAAATCTAACTCATCCAGTAAAGGATCCGTATCCGGAGCGGAACTAATCAAATCATCAATAAAGCCTTCCCGATTGAACTCATCATCTTCCTCAAGACTCTGCTGCTCAATCTCCAGTAGCTCGTCAAACAGTTCTGTACCATCATCAAGAGGACTTGTATCTTCTTCAGGCTCTGTATCGATATCCAGATCAACATCCAGAACGGATTTGTCCTGAATCACATCATCCGTGTCGGATAAATCAAAACTAGTCAGATCATCAAGTTCTTTATCCCAGTCAGGTTCTTCTGAGTCATCCTCTTCAGCCAGTAACTCATCGAGTAATGCCGTACTTTCATCCGATACGGTTTCTGATGCATTTTCTATATCTGGCAGCTCATCCAAAGATGAAATATCCTGACTGTTTGCTTCTAACTGTTCCAGATCCGATTGTTCTTCAATACTGTCAAATAAAGCTTCCAGATCGCTGTCAGAAGCGACGCCTACACCCCCCAGATCAAATTCATCTTCTGTATCATCAAGACGGAAGTCATCCTCTTGTTCATCCGCCAGAAGTTCATCAAGCATGGATTGATCGATGGACCCGGAGGACTCGTCTTCGGAGTCATCTCCATCAAGTAATCTCTCGATCTCTTCCTGAGACATTCCGACCTGTTCGGCACTCGACAGATCGAAATCTTCCGTAGCAGCGTTTTCCTCATCATCAGAAGCCAGAGAGACGTCTTCAAGGGCACGTTCCATCTCTTCCAGACCAACAGCTTTATCTTCACTATTGACGCTGATTCCATTTGTACTTGCAGCAAACTCATCATCCAGATCGGTATCAACTAAGTCACCATCATCATCGATGCTGGCAAACAGGTCTTCCTCACTTTCATCACCCAGATCCAAATCAAGATCGACATCTTCCAGTTCTGCAAATACGTCATCTGTATCCGAGCCATCCGGAGCTTCTTCTCCGGCTTCTCCATTGGCAGTACTGAACAGATCATCATCCAGAACCAAATCATCGAGTTCATCGTCATTTTCACCGAGTCCGGCTGCATCACCGATACTAATCGGCTCATCACTCAATTCCTGCTGTTCCGTTGTAACTTCTGGTGCCGCTTCAGAGGTTTTCCTCCGGCCAATCAGCCATACAATCAGTAAAGCAATCAATAACCCGGGAATCAGTGCCAGTAAAGTAACAGCCCAGCCATTTGACAACAGTCTATCCAAGGACGTAGGAGCCATACGTTCGGCTTCTTCGCGTTTTCGACGCTCTTCTGCAAGCAGCTTTTCAACTTCGGTGCGAACTTTATTCTCGTCACCCAATTCATTTTTCAGCTCACTGACTTCCGCCTGAACTTTTGACAACATTAACGTCAGACGATGGTTTTTTTCCTCAAGCGCCAGTATTTCCGTATCCGACGCTGCATCTGATGGCTGTGAAAAAGACAAAACCGGTTGTGATGCTTCTGCTGCAGGCTCTTCTGTAGGAATAATCTTTTCAGCAGGAGAACTCGGCTCCCGGACAACTACTTTCGGCTGTGTCGGTTGCGTCTCGGTCTGACGCTGTTGTGTTGGCTGAGGCTCTGCTATAGCCGTAACCTGTGAACGAACCGGGGATGATGAACTGGCCGGTGCAACATCACTTGTCTGAGTCAGACGTTGCTGATGGGACTGCATCACCCGGGTCGCTTCTTCAGTCGTCACACTCTGAATTTGTACGAGTGAAGGAATTCTCAGCCGACTCCCCGGAATCAGACTATGGATATTCTGTTGTTCAAATGACTGTGGATTCAGTTGATAGATCGCCAGCAAAGTTTGCTGGACAGTTACCTGATTTGATGGTCTGAGTTGTGAAGCGATCGACCATAAAGTTTCATTTTCGGAAGTCGGGCCATAGAATTTTGCAGGCTCATTATTTGATTGTGCAGCAGAAGACCTCACCACTTCACTATATTGTGGTGATGACTGCACTTTCCCTGTCGGTCCAAGCAAACGGATGCCTTCTGCATGGACAAAAGAAATCTGACCCACGGCTGCTATTGCAACTGGTAACAACAGACGTTTAAAAAATTGACGCATATAAAGCTCAGCTATGTGCTTAGGTAATAGTAAATTCAATAATCTATTAAATATATCGGATTACACCAGCAAAACTATAGGTTATCCGGAAAAAATCTGTTTTGCCTACAATAATTGCGCGCATCTCACACATTTTCCACCTCCATACCCTACGAATTTAATAGTGCATCTTCCCACATGACATCAAGAAACCATTTTACGGGAACCATAAGATATCGGGATCCCGAGATATTGATGCATAAAAAAAGCCAGCAGAAGTGCTGGCTTTTCCAATATGGTCAAAAATATCAGGCCGACTCAATTTTCGCCCATGTATCTCTTAAACCAACAGTACGGTTAAACACTAATGATTCTGCTGAAGAATCACGATTATCCGCACAGAAGTAGCCTAAGCGCTCAAACTGATATCCATATTCAGGTTGCGCATCCATCAGACTCGCTTCAACAAATCCTTGCTTCCGGACCAGTGAGTCAGGATTGAGTACCTGAGTAAATTCAGACTCTGCCGCAGGATTTGCCACTGAGAAGAGACGATCATACAAGCGGAATTCAGCCGGAATCCCTCTATCCGCTGACACCCAGTGAATAACACCTTTGACTTTCCGTCCATCAGCCGGATTTTTCCCGAGAGTATCAGCATCATAAGTACAGTAAATCGTCGTAATTTCACCAGCACTATCTTTTTCAATGCGTTCAGCTTTAATCACATAAGCTCCCCGCAAACGGACCTCTTTCCCAAGAACCAAACGCTTATATTTCTTGTTGGCTTCTTCACGAAAGTCTTCGCGCTCAATCCAGACTTCCCGGGTAAAGGCAACCTTGCGGGTTCCCATTTCAGGCTTGTTCGGATGATTGGCAACTTCCAGCATTTCGACTTCATCCGCGTTATAATTTTCAATCACAATTTTAACCGGATCCAAAACAGCCATTGCTCTGGGTGCATTTTCATTCAGGTCATCACGAATACAAGATTCCAGAGAACCAAACTCAATCATGTTTTCTTGCTTGGTCACACCAATTCGCTTACAGAATTCCCGAATTGAAGCAGGTGTAAACCCTCGGCGACGTAAACCGGAAATGGTTGGCATCCGTGGATCATCCCATCCGGAAACCAGTTTTTCTACAACAAGCTGGTTCAGCTTCCGTTTAGACATCACCGTATATTCAAGGTTTAACCGGCTGAATTCATACTGTCTCGGATGACAGGGAATCGTGATATTATCCAGAACCCAGTCATACAAACGTCGGTTGTCCTGGAATTCCAGCGTACACAGAGAGTGTGTAATCCCTTCGAGCGCATCCGAAATACAGTGCGTAAAATCATACATCGGATAAATACACCATTTATCCCCTGTTTGATGATGTTCAGCAAAACGAACCCGGTACAAAACCGGATCACGCAAGACGATAAAAGATGAAGCCATATCAATTTTTGCACGTAGGCAGGCTTCACCTTCCTGGAATCCGCCACTCCGCATTTTTTCAAACAGAGCAAGGTTGTCTTCTACACTGCGATCACGGTAAGGGCTATCTTTTCCCGGTTGAGTCAATGTTCCCCGATACTCGCGGATCTGCTCCGGAGTCAGTTCTTCAACATATGCGAGGCCTTTCTCGATCAATTCAACCGCATATTTATACAATTGATCAAAGTAATCGGAAGAGTAGCAGACCTCACCGGCCCACTGAAATCCTAACCAGTTAACGTCTTTCTTAATCGACTCAACATATTCAAGATCTTCTTTTTCCGGGTTTGTATCGTCAAAACGTAAGTTACACTGGCCCTGATAATCCTGAGCAATACCAAAATTCAAACAGATTGATTTCGCATGTCCGATATGAAGATAGCCATTCGGCTCTGGTGGGAATCGGGTATGCACACTGGTATGTTTGCCTTCCGCCAAGTCTTTATCAATAATCTGACGGATAAAGTTCGATGGACGAGCCTCAGCTTCACTCATCTATAACACCTCAATAGTTTTTTGTATTCTCAGGACTGTGACTCACCTGTTTACTACCAGACAAGTACACCTCTAATAATGTTGCTGTTAGGAAATAAAAATTTACACTCCCTAGGGCGAATCCTAATGATCCACAATTCTTTGTGATTACACAATATGATTCCGGGATATTCTTACGATTATTTCCTGCGATCGATCATTTTATGCCGACAAAACTAAGTTTCCGGCTTCCGGTTCTCCTTTTTCAGGTTAGAAACAACTCATAGCAGGAATAGATAAACAGCCAATATTGCCGAAAAGTAAACTTAGATAGCCGAAGATTAGTGACCAATGCCACAGCTCCCGCAGCTTCAGTCTGAGAGAGCTTTATTTTTATCGGTAAGGCAGTATATTACCGTTTTGGCAGAAAAGTTGCGGACGCAATAAAAGACAGCTGCCAAAACCAGCCATCATCGCACAAGTGACAATCGATGAGCATGCCACCGTCGGCAGGTATCCGGAACGATACTACAGACATCACGCTACCAAATCGAGCTGATCAGCACAGGGAATATGCGAGCGGGCTATTTTTGATAAAAATTTTTACAATCAGATGACAGTATTAAAAACGGGCAATACGAGCAGCATAAGCAATGAATGATACGCAAAAAGGTAATGTAGATTTAGTCAAACAACTTAATAGTGCCGCTGTGTATCGGCTCATCGACCAACAGGGGCCAATATCCCGGATTCAGGTCGCAGATATCAGCCAGTTAGCTCCGGCCAGCGTCACCAAGATAACGCGTCAGCTTCTGGAAAAAGGCCTCATAAAAGAGGTCGCACAGCAGGCTTCGACTGGCGGACGTCGGGCAATATCTTTAGAAACAGAAGTCCTTCCTTTTCACTCTGTTGCCGTCAGGTTGGGTCGCGACTACATCCAGATCAGTCTTTATGACCTGAGTGGCAGGGAAATCGTTGCTGATTATCATGAATTTCAATACCTACATCAGAAAGAACTGATTGAAGGGCTGCTTCACTACATTCGCAATTTTATCCGTGAAAAACAAACCCACATTCAACAACTCATTGCAATTGGTGTGGTTCTGCCCGGTCTGGTCAACCCGGAAACTGGTGTGGTTGAATATATGCACAATGTGGATGTAGATGAACTTGCGATGGGCGACATCATCAGAGACCACTTTGGCGTTGAATGTTTTATTGGTAACGATATCCGGGGACTTGCACTGGCAGAGCACTATTTCGGTTCAAGTCAGGATTGTCAGGATTCTATCCTGATCAGTGTTGGTCGCGGTACTGGTGCAGGCTTGATTGTCAATGGCCGGATTTTCCTCGGTTTCAACCGAAATGTCGGAGAAATCGGACACATTCAGATCGATCCTCTGGGAGCTCAGTGTCAGTGTGGTAATTTCGGATGCCTGGAAACAGTCGCATCCAACCCAGCAATCGTCAAACGTGTCAGACAATTTCTTGCTCAGGGCTATCAGTCCACTCTTTCCGATCTGGAACAAATTACCATTAGCGATATTTGCGATCATGCCAATCAGGGTGATGAGCTGGCACGCCAGACACTAATCAAAGTCGGAGATCAACTGGGAAAGGCTGTTGCAATCACGGTCAACCTGTTCAATCCCCAGAAAATTATCATTGCCGGTGATATCACAACGGCACAAGAGCTGATTTTCCCGGCCATTGAACGGAATGTACAGAATCAGTCTTTGAAAGCTTTTCACAAAAACCTACCCATCGTTGCTTCCCAGGTTTATAAACAACCGACAATTGCTGCATTCGCTATGATTAAACGTGCAATGCTCAATGGTGTTTTGCTCCAGAAACTTCTGGAGGAATAATCCCTTTCTCTCATACGTCAGGGTGAATATCTGATCACCTTGACGTGTGTCTATTCTGATCTTCATCTTAACCAGCCACGCAAAACTGAACAAATAACAGACAAAATCTCATTAATATTAAATTATTTTTTATATTTTCAGAATTTAATTAAAAAATATTCACCACAAATCATTTTAAATAACGATCTATACAATCAAGGGTTGTCTTTTCTAAAAAAAGTGGCACATTAACATTCAAAGCAGAAAATCATAAGGGAATGAGTATGTGTTCTATATTTGGCATCTTAGATATTAAAAGTGATGCATCGAAGCTGCGTCCGCTGGCATTGGAAATGTCCAAGAAACTTCGTCATCGTGGTCCGGACTGGTCTGGTATTTATACTTCGGATAATGCAATTCTGGCACATGAAAGACTGGCTATCGTTGGTCTTAATAGTGGTGCTCAGCCAATCTACAGCCCAAACAAAAAACACATACTTGCCGTCAACGGCGAAATCTATAACCACAAAGAAATCAGAGCCCGTTACGAAGACAAATATGATTTCCAGACAGATTCAGATTGTGAGGTCATCCTTGCACTTTATCAGGACATGGGCGCTGATTTACTCGAAGAGCTCAACGGTATTTTCGCTTTCATCCTGTACGATGAAGAAAAAGACCAGTATCTGATCGGCCGTGATCATATTGGTATCATTCCGCTATACCAGGGAGTGGACGAACATGGCAACTACTATATTGCCTCTGAAATGAAAGCATTGGTTCCTGTTTGTAAGACAATCAGCGAATTTCCTCCGGGCTGCTATTATGGTTCATCCGATCAGGAACCAGTACGCTACTATATCCGGGACTGGAACGACTACAACGCTGTGCAGGGGAACGTAACAGATAAAGAAGAACTGACTCAGGCATTAGAAGCTGCGGTTAAACGACAACTGATGACCGACGTTCCTTACGGAGTACTGCTGTCCGGAGGGCTGGATTCATCCATTACTTCTGCGGTTGCGAAACGCTTTGCTGCGATGCGGATTGAAGATGATGAGAAGTCAGCCGCATGGTGGCCTCAACTCCACTCATTTGCCATCGGACTGGAAGGTGCTCCTGACCTGAAAGCTGCCCGGGAAGTTGCGGAAAAAATTGGTACGGTTCACCATGAGATGACCTATACCATTCAGGAAGGACTGGACGCTATCCGTGATGTGATTTATCACATTGAAACATATGATGTCACGACCATCCGAGCTTCGACGCCAATGTACCTGATGGGCAGAAAAATCAAAGCCATGGGAATCAAGATGGTACTCTCAGGAGAAGGCGCCGATGAAATTTTTGGGGGTTATCTCTACTTCCACAAAGCACCGAATGCACAGGAGTTCCATGAAGAAACGGTCCGTAAGTTACTTGCTTTGAACATGTTTGACTGCGCTCGGGCAAATAAATCTCTGGCCGCATGGGGTGTTGAAGGACGAGTTCCATTTCTGGACAAAGAGTTCATTGATGTTGCAATGCGTTTGAACCCGAAAGATAAAATGTGTGGCAACGGAAAGATGGAAAAACACGTCTTACGTGAATGCTTTGAACACTATCTGCCGGATTCAATTGCCTGGCGCCAGAAAGAACAATTCTCCGATGGTGTTGGCTACGGCTGGATTGATACTCTCAAAGCAGTAGCAGAAGAAAAAATCACCGACCAGCAGATGGAAACAGCTCAATATCGTTTCCCTTACAATACGCCTACCACGAAAGAAGGCTATGTATACCGGGAAATTTTTGAAGAACTGTTCCCACTGGAATCTGCAGCCAAATGTGTTCCGGGTGGCCCGTCTGTTGCCTGTTCATCGGCAAAAGCGATTGAGTGGGATGAGTCCTTTAAAAACTGTATTGATCCATCTGGGCGGGCAGTCAAAAACGTCCATCAGGAAGCTTACTGAGTCTTGATACCGGGTTCGAGGTAACAACGATAAAAAAACAGCAGGATAGAATCCTGCTGTTTTTTTATGATATGAGCACCCGAGCAACCGAATTATCAGTAAATTGGGAAACGATTAAGACAACTCCAGATCCCGATTATCAAGACTCATTGCGACAGTCTGGCTAATCATTTTAACCAACATGATCGAACGCGTCTCTCCATCGGCTTCCTGATAGATTGCTTCAATCCCGGCGAACTGCCCACCTTTCACCCGAATCACCTGTCCACGTTGTGGCATACCCTGCTGCAGGGATTGCGGACTGGATTCCAGAGCTTTTAAATGCTCTATCAACTCAGCATTCACTTCTTTAGGGTGCTGACCGAAACGAATAAAATCTGTCACGCCTCTGGTCGAACGGACTGAAACAAAACTGGGACCAACCTCATAGTCAAACCGGACAAACATATAAGAAGGGAACAGAGGTTCACAAAGCGTCTGCTTTTTACCCCGAAGAATCTTCTCTACTTTAATTTCAGGGTAATAGCATTCGACACCCTGATTCTCCAAATGACATTTGGCCCGTTGTTGTTCCCCACGCTTACAATACAATAAGTACCATTGTTTCATATTCTGACAACCATTGTTCTCCCCCATATATAAACCCTAGCAACAGTTTCGGAGAAGGTACATGAATAAAAAATTATTCCTGCCTGTTTGCCGAATCTTTCACCAATTCAGCCAGTAAAGATATGTGGGCATCCGAATCATTCAGACACGCAACAAAATTATAGACTTCTCCCCCGGAAGCCAAAAAAGTTTCTTTCCCTTGCTGAGCGATTTCTTCCAGAGTTTCCAGACAATCAACTGAAAATGCCGGAGAGATAACATCCAGCTTTCTGATACCGTTCTGAGGCAGACTCTCCAGTGTTTTATCTGTGTATGGTTGCAGCCATTCTTCTTTACCGAAACGGGACTGATAAGCCATACCAATCCGGTGCTCATCCAGAGCCAGCTCTGTTGCCAACAGCCGGGTGGTTTCAACACAATGCAGTGGGTAGATATCACCATTATTTGCGTAACGCTGCGGGATTCCATGATAAGAGCAGAGCAGATAATCGCCCTGCCCATGTTTCTCCCAGGAGGAACGAACCTGCTCCGCCAGTGCCTTGATATAAAGTGGATGCTGATAATAATCCCGAATCATATGAAGTTCAGGTACAACAGCAAATGATTTTAGTGCCAATCCCAGCGCATCATAAACGGCAGCAGTCGTAGTTCCCGAATATTGAGGATAAAGTGGCAATACAATTACAGATTCAACCTGTTGCTCCGTCAAACGTTGCAAACCATCCTGAAGACTTGGTTGTCCATAAGTCATACCAAGTTCAACCGGAATATTGAGCCGTTTTTTCAGTTTATCGCGCTGACGCATTGAATAAACCATCAGCGGAGAGCCACCATCCATCCAAATCTGTTGATATAACCGAGCAACTTTAGGAGCACGGATGGGCAAAATAATCCCATGTAACAATGGCCGCCAGAATAAAGGAGATAAATCAATCACTCGGGGATCGGAAAGAAACTCAGCCAGAAATGCTTTCACGGCAGAAGGTGTTGCTTCTGCTGGTGTTCCCAGATTGACGAGCAGAACACCTTGCTTTTTTGCTTGATACATCACGTCTGATTTCACCTATTCAATAAAATGAGATTCAAGAATGTCACTTCCTACACTCTATCACGAATTTTATTCAGTCAGGCTGCCAGATACAAAAAATCCGGAGACGAACCAGCCCCCGGATTATCTGTCATCAAAGTGATAGTGTACTGCGGTCAACAACAGGTCACAGGTGACCTGCTTTGTCTGACTGATTATACCAATACTTTTTCAATATCAGCGCTCACTTCAGCAACAACCTTAGTACCATCCAATTTCAGGTACTGTGTTTTTCCTGCAGCAGCTTCTTTGCTGTAGTAGTCGATCAGTGGCGCGGTCTGCTCATGATAAACAGCCAGACGTGAACGAACGGTTTCTTCTTTATCATCATCACGAATCACCAGATCTTCACCAGTGACATCGTCTTTACCTTCAACTTTTGGTGGATTGTACACGACATGATAGGTCCGTCCGGACGCTAAATGGGCCCGACGACCAGCCATACGCTCAACAATAACTGCATCAGCCACATCAAACTCAATCACATAGTCAATCTCAATTCCCATTTCTTTCAGACCATCAGCCTGAGGAATTGTCCGTGGGAAACCATCTAACAGGAAGCCTTTCTCACAATCCGGCTGGGCAATCCGCTCTTTGATCAATCCCAGAATAATATCATCAGAAACTAACTGACCAGCATCGATAACTGCTTTGGCTTGCTTACCTAGTTCAGTGCCTGCTTTAATCGCTGCACGAAGCATGTCACCGGTAGAAATCTGTGGAATTCCATATTTCTCCATAATGAACTGAGCTTGTGTGCCTTTACCTGCACCCGGAGCACCCAGAAGAATGATGCGCATGTTTAATCCTCTTTTAGAAAATGATGAATTATACCGAAGCTCACAGCATTAACGTGTTTGCGGTAAGTTTCGGTATAAGAATGAAATTCAATTCATCAAGCGATTCAGTAGGCGAGCAAAATACACGCCTTCCCCAAGACATTCAAGTCTGAAATTCTACCATAAAGATTCATTTTTTGACGTTAATTACGACTAAAGATTCATATCCATTCTACTTTTTGTGACAAAGATGATGAAAAATATTATTTATTTTCAAAAAGTTACAACATAAAAATCAAATAAGCCCGCTTAGCGGGCCTATTTGGTATTAAGAATTTATTCAACCTTAGTCAAGAGCTGGTTGACGGCACTCAGGAACTGTGCCGGATCTTCCATTGAACCTCGTTCAGCCAGCATTGCCTGACCTAACAGAATTTCAACCCAACGACCAAACAGCTCTTCGTCAGGTTCATCAGCCATCTTCTTCACCAGCTGATGCTCAGGATTCAGTTCCAGAATATATTTCACTTCCGGAGCTGCCTGACCGGCAGCTTCCAGCAGTTTCGCCATCTGTGTTCCGATTTCATAATCGTCAGTGACAACAACAGCTGGTGTTGATGCAAGCTTGAATGTCGTACGGACTTCCTTCACCCGGTCACCCAGATAAGACTTGGTCCTTTCTACAACTGTCTTGAATGCTTCTTCCGTTTCTTTGTGCTTCTCTTTTTCAGCTTCGTCTTCAAACTGGCTCAGGTCAAGCCCGGCTTTTGTGATAGACTGGAACTGTTTACCATCGAATTCAGTCAGATAGTTCATCAGCCACTCATCGATACGGTCGTACATCAGAACAACTTCAATACCTTTGGACTTGAACTGCTCAAGGTGTGGACTGTTCTTCGCAGCAGCATAACTGTCGGCGGTCAGATAATAAATCTTGTCCTGACCTTCTTTCATTCGTTCAACGTATGCTTTCAGGCCAACATTTTGCTTGGAACTGTCGGTGTGTGTTGATGCAAACCGCAGCAATCCGGCAATTTTTTCCCGGTTGGAGAAGTCTTCAGCCGGACCTTCTTTCATTACCATGCCGAATTCTTGCCAGAAGGTCTGATACTTTTCTTCATCACCAGACATACGATCCAGCATCGACAGAACCCGTTTTGTACATGCACTACGCAACGATTGAGTAACTTTGTTGTCCTGCAAAATTTCACGGGATACATTCAATGGTAAATCGTTTGAATCAATCAATCCCCGGACAAACCGCAGATAAGACGGCATGAATTGCGCCGCATCGTCCATGATGAAAACCCGCTGAACATAGAGTTTCAGACCACTCTTATGATCCCGGTTCATCATATCCCACGGTGCTTTGGAAGGAATATACAACAGGCTGGTATAATCATTTTTCCCTTCAACCTTGTTGTGACTCCAGACCAGTGGATCAGCAAAGTCATGAGAAACATGCTTATAGAACTCTTTGTACTCTTCTTCACTAATTTCAGATTTTGGCTGAGTCCAAAGCGCTTCTGCCTTGTTGATTTTCTCCCACTCCGTTTCCCCGGTCTCTTTACCTTCTTCATCGGTTTTCGCAGTCTGGATGTAGACAGGAATACCAATATGATCGGAGTACTTGGAAACAAGCTCTTTCAGACGCCATTCAGATAAAAACTCTTCACCTTCTTCGCGTAAGTGAAGGACAATATCAGTACCACGGCTCTCTTTACGGACAGTCTCCAGCGTGTATTCTCCCTCACCCTGAGAATGCCACAAAACACCCTCATCGGCAGAAACACTGGCATCACGGGTCCGGACTGTGACTGCATCGGCAACAATGAAAGCCGAATAGAAACCCACACCAAACTGACCAATCAACTGTGAGTCTTTCACCTGATCATCGGACAACTTGGCAAAGAACTCTTTTGTACCGGATTTGGCAATTGTCCCCAGATTATCGATCACACTTTCCCGGTTCATACCGATACCATTGTCCGAGATAGTCAGAGTCTTCGCTTCTTTGTCAAAAGACAAACGAACTGCAAGTTCAGCATCTCCCTGATATAAATCCGGATTTGATAACGCCTGGAAGCGCAATTTGTCTGCCGCATCTGATGCATTGGAGATCAATTCCCGTAAAAAAATCTCTTTATTCGAATAGAGAGAGTGAATCATCAAGTTCAGCAGTTGCTTCACTTCGGACTGAAAACCACGAGTTTCTTTGTTATTCGTAATCGTTTCGCTCATACTAGCTCCATGACTTAATGCATTCATACCGATTCATAAGGTATACAAATATTCTTGCTTGTTAGTAAAATATGGGTGGCGAGAGTGAATTCAAGGCTAGCCAATGTAAAAACAGTGTTTTTTTCTAAAAATTTCATTATCCTTGTGCTCAAGAAATCTCAATACATCTAAATGGCATCAAGAATTCTTAACTCGCCCTTAACTCAGACATTGAGATAATCACCAAACTAATCGTCAGTATTCGATACATAAAAAGAAGACATTGATGAATACCACAAGCCCAAAATTCATCCTGGCTGAACGTTTCACATTCGTTCCCAACAACAACTCGTTGGTCGATAAAGAAAATGACAACGAAACAATCCGGCTGGGAAGTAACGAAAGCAGAATTCTGTTGATGCTTGCCCAGCGTCCTAATGAAGTCATTCGTCGTAATGAACTTCATGATTTTGTGTGGCGAAAGCAAGGCTTTGAGGTTGATGATTCCAGTCTCACACAAGCCATTTCAACTCTCAGAAAAATGTTGAATGACTCTACAAAATCACCACGTTATATCAAAACGGTTCCCAAACGTGGCTATCAGCTCATTGCCAGCGTTGAACCACTGGCGGCAGCATTATCATCCGCCAAAACTGAAACGTCTGCAAAAACTGAGACATCAGCTCAACAGGAAGAAGCACTTTCATTTCAGGAAGAAAACTCAGCCCAACACAATATAGTAGCTGCCCCTGAAAAGAATACACATGAAGAACTGGCACTTCAGGAATCCACTGATACTAAGCAGGATGCACCTTCAGCCAAAATGGGATGGAAAATAAAACTGGTTTTCCTGATCGCATTTATCCTGCCAATGGCGGCAGTCATGTATAACGGGCCACATAATTCGTATTTCCGTAACTTAACGGTCATCAACGAGATACCGATCAATACTCCGAAAAATCATCCGGATCTGAACTCGTGGCTACCATCCATTGAACTATGCGTGAAAAAATACCAGGAAGCCCACTCAAAAGATGTACCACCAAGCCAGGTCATTGCAACCAGTGGTCAGGGGAACAAGCTGATATTGAATTACATCTATCCAATTGAACATAGTGATAAAAATGCCACCTTAAACATTGTTGTCAATCAAGAGGATCTAGCTAAAGTATGTCGGTAAAAAAAATAAACCAACGCATTGCAGTGATGACTCTGCTTGCATCAATTGTTTTCAGCGCCTGGCTATACTGGGGTAGTGATTTGAAACTGAAACAGTTGCTTACATCAAGGGAGTGGCAGTCTAAAGTTGTCACACTAATCGAAAGCAAAAATGAAGTTTCATCTGTTGGCCCGCTGCGTCGCGTCGATGTCATGTCGAATGTGAAATATCTGCCAAATGAAACTTATATCCGGGTTTCCGTGATTCTACTCTATGCCGGTGGGAAAGAACCGGAGAGTACAATTGATATATCGGAAACCGGTTCCTGGGAGTTGAGTGAGAACTACCTGTTGATCACACCGACAGCATTTAAAGATATTTCGTCCAACGAAAGTAAAGACTTTACGCCCGATCAGTTGAACCTGATTAAACAGTTTTTCAAAATGGATGCACAGCAAAGCAGACGTGTGGATGTCATTAACAGTAAAACGTTATTGCTGACCAGTCTCAATCACGACTCAACAACCCTCTTCACCAATTAAGAGGATTCATATTCCTCCTGAAATCGGTTGAGGAATCAGAGTCATATAGAAAAAAGCGGCTCGTTTCGTATTTTTTGCTTTTTTTAGATCTATTTTTACACTGTAATGGTAACAGTTCACCGTACGGCTGAGAGTAATATACGTGCAAAAAATAAAAATCAGTATTTTCTACTGCCGCCAGTGTAATTGGATGTTACGTGCTTCCTGGCTGGCTCAGGAGTTGCTGCATACATTCAGCGAAGATATTGAACAGGTGTCACTCTGCCCGGATACAGGAGGCCGTTTCGAAATCTTCTGTAATGGCGTTCAGATCTGGGAACGCCAGAAGGATCAGGGGTTTCCGGATGCTAAAATTTTAAAACAACGCGTTCGGGATATCATTGATCCCGAACGGAATCTGGGCCATATCGATCGGTAAGTCCAAAGCTGAGATTTGGAGGTAATTTACTCCAGATCATCCTCCTCCAGCATGCCGTTGACCACAATATTGTTATAGCTGACCATACCAATGACTCTCCCGTGTTCAATCACGGGTGCCCGGCTAATCCCAAAACGTTCGAACAAGCGGGCACAGTATTTAACTTTCATTTCCGGATCAACTGACAATGCGGGCTTGGTCATAATCTCATAAACATTGGTTCGCTTCGACGAACGGTTACTCGCCAGAACCTTTTTGGCAATATCGTTCATCAACACAATACCAAATTCATCATCATCATGACGTTTATCGACAATCAAGGCTTTCACCTGCTGCTGTTTCGCAATCCGAATCGCCTCATAAACCGTCATTAAACCATCGACGATGGCATAGGTATTGGCCATCACATCACGAACCCTGACGCTCTCATGCCTGTTCATAACTCGTCCTCAACATATTTGGTTAACTTTTCAACCTGATGTGAAATTCCAACCACATCTTCAATATCGATCTGGAAAGCAATTCCCTGTCCTGATTCAGTTTCAAACTCCCCGACATCACTGATTGTTTCCAGAATATGGCGTGACAAATGCTCTTCGACCACAAAAAGTACGACATCTTTCTGCACTTCAAGAGTCAGCCCAAAAAAAGTTTTCTTCTGGTTCAACCCTTCCCCTCGGGCATTATTGATGACGGTCGCTCCCGTCGCACCAGCCTGTCGGGCTGCGTCTAGTACTTTGTCTGTTTTACTATCTTCAACAAAGGCAACGATTAATTTAAAGCGCATTGTCTTTCTTCTCCATCAGAGAGCTTTTACGATTCAACCACTGTGTTACCTGCGCATACCCCATCACCGAAATCATCGGGAAAAGGCTGGCAAATGCGATTAAACCAAATCCATCAATCAACGGGCTCCGCCCCGGAACCGTTGACGCCAATCCCAACCCCAGTGCCGTAACGACAGGAACGGTCACTGTCGATGTCGTAACACCACCGGAATCATAAGCTAAAGGTACGATCATCTTTGGCGCATAAAATGTCTGGACCACAACCAACAGATAACCGGCAATAATGTAGTAATGAATCGGATCACCAACGACAATCCGGTAACTTCCTAAAGTAATCCCAAGGGCTACACCTAAGGCTACCGCAACTCTTAAACCTGTCACCCCAATTGCGCCACCGGAGACCTGATTGGCCTTGATAGCTACTGCAATCAGCGAAGGCTCCGCAATGGTCGTGCTAAAGCCAATACAAAACGCAAACAGATAAATCCAGTAATAATTAATCCAATGGAATGGCTCAGCATCAATCCAGCGAGCCTGAGAAAGAAACGAAGGCGCCGTTAACTGCTCGGCCATCATTTCACCAAGTGGGAACAGGGCTGCATCCAGCCCCATCAGGAAAAGGGAAAGTCCCAGAATCACATAACCGAATCCGAGAATTACATGAGGCAGACGTGCAACCGGTCTGCGTAATACCACGAACTGAAAGGCAAACAGAATCGTCGCAATGGGAAACACATCCAGTATTGTGGTCCATAAAACCTGACCTAAGTGCGCCATCGTTATCATGTCATGACTATCCCGAAAATCATCACAAAAATCATAGGGAGCAATGATGCAAACGCAATCAGTCCAAACCCATCCAACATTGGATTCCGTCCCTTGATAGAAGAAGCCAGACCAACTCCCAGTGCCGTTACTAACGGGACGGTAATCGTTGATGTCGTCACCCCACCCGAATCATAAGCAATCCCGATAATGGTCTCTGGAGCAAATATGGTCAGCACAACTACACCGATATAACCCAGTATGATCATCAGGTGGATCGGCCAGCCCCTGAGAATTCTCACAACGCCCAAAACAATGGCAAGACCAACAGACAAGGCAACCGTTAATCGCAAGCCGATCGTATAGTCATCCATCGCCTTCTCAGTCATCTCTATCACACCACCAGACGCTGCAACTTTAGCAGCTTCAGAGGCAACCGCCGTTAAAGCCGGTTCAGCAATCGTAGTACCAAACCCCAGACAAAATGCAAATCCCAGTAACCCAAACAGGCTCCCTTTTTTGGCAAATGCCTGCGCCATACTTTCACCGATCGGGAATAATCCCATTTCCAGGCCAAAGATAAAAAATGTTAGCCCCAGAACAACCAGAACCAACCCGACCAGAATCGAAAACAGGTCAGGAAGTGGTTTCTGCAAAATCACCAACTGGAAAAATGCAATCACAAAAATAATCGGAAGCAGATCTTTAAAGCTTCCCAGCATTACCCTGAGTAACGCAATGAATGCTTTCATCTCTCCTCTCATTTGTGAATGATACTGATGGCCAGAAATATATAATCTGGATGAAGTCACTAATGCAGGACACTTCTAATAATCCTGCGTATTGAAATTACCTGTGTACATGATGACAGATCCTTAAAAGATAGGGTGCGACTTTGATAAAATCACACGCTAAAACCAAGGACTAATCACAAAAACATAACATGGAGACAACACCAGCCCGGCTTTCCTACTCACTGATATCATTTATGATTATCCTATAAATGACGAAAAACGAGATCCCGGATGATGACGGAAGCGATAGATATGATAACGTCAGGCCGCCTCAGGGATATCCGGTAAATATCAAATGGGTAGGATATGAAGATACTGATCACTGGAGGCTCAGGATTAATTGGTAGTGAGTTGATTAAACAGCTTGTCTCTCATGAAATCGTTGTTTTAACCCGCTCCGAGAAACAAACCCGGGCAAAACTCAACCATCTTAGCCATTATCCACTTGAGTTTATCACCAGCCTGGAGCACTTTCATGACCTCAACTCCTTCGATGCGGTGATTAATCTGGCCGGAGAACCTATCGCAGACCGGCGGTGGACAAATTCCCAGAAACAAACCATTTGTCAGAGCCGCTGGCAATTGACAGAAAAGATTGTTGACTTGATCCATGCCAGCTCATCACCACCAGCTGTATTGATCAGTGGCTCTGCGGTTGGTTTTTATGGTGACCAGCAGAGCCACCCGATTGATGAAAACCTTCATGTCCAAAGTCATGAGTTTTCTCACTACGTGTGTGCGACCTGGGAAAGTATCGCCAGAAAAGCCGAATCAGAAGACACTCGGGTTTGCCTGCTCAGAACCGGAGTCGTGCTATCTCCGGATGGTGGTGCACTGAAGAAAATGCTTCCCCCTTACCAACTCGGTTTTGGAGGTCCAATCGGTCAGGGCAATCAGTATCTGCCCTGGATCCATATTCATGATATGGTTCAGGGGATTATCTTTCTGTTGGAAACACCTTATGCTCACGGGCCATTTAATCTCTGTGCTCCCCATCCGGTGCAAAACAGGATTTTCAGCAAAATGCTGTCCAGAACACTGCACCGGCCGCACTTTATGTTGATGCCTGCCTGGGCTATTCGTCTGATAATGGGAGAATCCGCCGCATTAGTGCTGGATAGCATTCGCGCCAAACCGAAAAAATTAACTGAGCTGGGATTTGAATTTCAGTATTCTCATCTGGAACCAGCACTAAAACAAATTTTACAGGCATTGCCATAGCTTTAACCGGACACAAGCTTTATCCGGACACATGACAGCACCCTGTATTTTCATGAGGAAACCATGCCTAAAAGTATATTAATTACGGGATGTTCATCGGGCATCGGCTATACGACGGCCCACGCATTGCACAAGAAAGGCTACTTCGTAATTGCATCCTGTCGGCATATGGCAGATGTAGAGCGACTTCAGGCTGAGGGGCTTACAGCAATTCATCTTGATGTCACCGATCCTGAGCTCATTGACCAGGCCATCAGGCAAGTCATGTCGCTGACCAACAACCGTCTTGATGCCCTATTTAATAATGGTGCCTATGGTCAGCCCGGAGCACTGGAAGATCTCTCCACTCAGGCAATGAGGGAACAGTTTGAAACCAATTTCTTTGGCTGGCATGAACTGACCACCAGACTACTGCCACATTTCCGGCAGCAAGGCTTCGGAAGAATTATTCAAAACAGTTCTGTACTGGGTTTTGCCGCAATGAAATATCGTGGCGCCTATAATGCTTCAAAGTTTGCTCTGGAAGGATGGAGTGACACACTTCGTCTGGAATTGAGAGGAACCGGTATTTATGTCAGTATTCTCGAACCGGGACCCATAGAGACATGTTTCCGGGAAAATGCACTTGCTGCATTCTTACGCTGGGTACAGCCTCAAAACAGTATTCATGCATTAGAATATCAACAACAGCTTACCCGTCTGAGAAAAGAGCAGTCCAATAATCCTTTTGTTCTTCCTCCGGAAGCCTGCCTCCCCGCCATTCTTCATGCTTTGGAAAATCCAAGGCCCAGACTGCGGTACCGGATTACAAAACCAACCAAGGTTTTTGCACTGCTTAAGCGCCTGTTACCGGGACGCTGGCTTGATGTCGTTCTCAACAAAGCAGCCTGAAGTGAATCGCTTGCTGAGGAAGATGAGCCATCCATCAGATGGCAGTTCATTCTGATGAATAAAATGGCACAAAAAATAAACAAAACTGGAGAGTATGTCATTAATCTTTCATAATCGCATCCTAATATACCCACTGTTCTGAGCGAAAGGCGATATATTCTGGAATGGGTGGAAATGAGTCTGAATCAACTAAACTGGCTAAGTATTTGTGTTGTTATTATTTTTCTGATCACATTTTAAATTTTATTCTTCGGACAGAGATGACTGAAACACTCTGATATCAACTGCATCTGCTCCATATTTATATGCTTACTCCTCCTGTTTCACTTGATTTCTGATAACCTGCCCATATTTATATCCTATCAATTATTGAATTCAGGAAGCTCGTCGTATGCAAACCCCACATCATGTTGATGTCACCCAGCAAAATATCAGAGAACTGCTGGAAAGCTCGTTTACCAAGCCCATCCTGTTTTATTTTTGGGCGCCAATGGACGAATCCAGTGCCGCTTTGATTCAACCTCTACAGGGGCTGGCACAAAAGTATCAGGGTGCTTTTACACTGGCTCTACTGAATTGTCAGGAAGAACAGGAAATTGCCGCACAATTCGGGATTCAGGCAATTCCGACTCTGGCGCTGTTTTCTCAAGGGCGACCGGTTGATGGATTAGGCGGGCCACAAAGTATTGAATCAGTCACATCCATGCTGGAGAAACACCTTCCAAGTCAGGATGAAATGAATTTTCAGCAGGCACTAACTTTGATTGGACAGGAAGAGTATGCTCAGGCACTGCCTCTGCTACAAACACTTCCTGAAATGCTCAGAGAGAAAGGCGAAGTCAAACTTGCGTTAGCCAGTTGTCTGCTGGAAACTCAGCAATTTGAAGCAGCAGAAGCCATCTTGCAACATATTCCTTTAGAGTTTCAGGACGGTGACTACAAAAGTCTGCTCGCTAAACTGGAGTTGCATCATCAGGCAGCCAACAGCCCGGAAATTGTCGCTCTGGAAGCAGCATTTCAGGAATCACCTCAGGATCTGAAATTAGCCAGTGAGCTGGCCGCACAATACCATCAGGTCCAACGGGATGATGAGGCTCTGGAACTCCTCTGGTCATTTCTACGTTCAGACCTCAACGCTCAGGATGGGGAAATGAAAAAAATATTTATGGATATTCTTAGCGCATTGGGACAGGGAAACCCATTGGCAAGTCAATACCGCCGCCAGTTGTACTCCCTGCTTTACTAACCAGACCACCGGGCAAGCTCTATTATTCTAGGGAAATCAGGAGTGGCATGACTTTCCCTGTAAATCATCAATAATAGGGCAGCTACTATTGTCATCTCCGGGGCATTCTGCGATCCACTGTTCTAACTGGGACTGAATGAGCTGCAGCTCATTCAGTTTTCGGGTTACCTGTTCCAGTTTCTTCCGGGCTTCAGCTTTCACTGCATAACTTTTGCGGCTCGGATCATTGGCCAGATGAACCAACAATTTACATTCTTCCAGATTAAACCCAACCCTTTTAGCCCGGGCGATCAAAAGTAAATCATCAACATGTGACTTCTGATACACCCGATAGCCATTCTCTCCACGAAGCGGTGGTGACAATATCTCTTTCTCTTCATAAAGACGAATCGATTTTGCAGTCAGGCCGGTCAGTTTTGCCACTTCACTAATATTCACTGAGATCTCCCCTATTTCATAGTGCGGGACTGAGGTTCCGTTATCCCTGAAAATAGTCTTAAACCACCTCAAATAATCTTAAACCACCCAAAATAGGCTTAAGCCACCGAAGCAATCAAAGCCAGCAGGTCCTGTTCTGATTTTACTTCCACACCCAGTTCCTGTGCTTTCGTAAGTTTAGAACCTGCATTATCACCGGCAAACAACATATCCGTATTTTTGGAAACACTGCCTGTTACTTTCGCCCCCAAAGCCTGAAGAGCCGCTTTGGCATCACTGCGCGATAACTCGGTCAGTGTTCCGGTCAGAACCACTGTTTTCCCGGCTAATGGCAAAGCGTTCACAGTTTCAGTGGCAATTGTAATTTCCGGCCATGTAATTCCCATAGATAGCAAATCATCAACAACTTTCTGGTTATTCTCTTCCGAGAAAAAAGCAATAATATGACTGGCCACGACAGCACCGATATCTGAAACTTCAATCAATGCTTCATGTGTTGCACTACGGATATTATCCAGTGTCAGAAAATGTCTCGCCAGATTGCTGGCCGTCGCTTCCCCAACCTCCCGGATACCAAGCGAATACAGAAAACGGGGTAAAGTTGTCGATTTTGATTGTTGCAATGCCTGAACAACATTTTGTGCAGACTTAGGACCCATACGTTCCAGAATAGTCAATTGCCCGGCAGTTAAGCGGTATAAATCAGCCGGCGTCTTGATCATCTCTTTATCGACCAGCTGTTCAATCACTTTTTCTCCCAGACCATCAACATCCATCGCCTTGCGAGACACAAAATGCTTCAGAGCTTCTTTCCGCTGAGCCTGACAAACCAAGCCACCGGTACAACGCGTAACGGCTTCCCCTTCAACCCGTTCAACGTCAGAATGACAAATCGGACAATGGGATGGAAAGATAATCTCCCGGGAATCATCCGGCCGCTGCTCCATGACGACAGAGACAATTTGCGGAATCACGTCTCCGGCCCGACGAATGATGACCATATCACCAACACGAACACCTAAACGGGCAATTTCATCTGCATTATGCAATGTTGCATTACTGACGGTGACTCCGCCGACAAATACCGGCTCAAGTTTAGCAACAGGCGTAATTGCTCCCGTCCGGCCAACCTGAAACTCAACATCATTCAGGCGCGTCATTTCTTCCTGAGCAGGAAACTTATAGGCAATGGCCCAACGCGGTGCTTTTGAGATAAACCCTAATTGTTCCTGAAGAGTAATATCATCAACTTTGATCACCACGCCATCAATCTCATAAGCCAGATTTTCCCGGCGCTGCAAAATATCCTGATAGTACGCCTTTACCATATCCAGATTTTCAACCCGGCGTGTTTCGGGACACATAGGCAGTCCCCACTGCTTTAACTGTGCCAGACGCTCATAATGTGAAGCAGCCAGTTCAGCACCTTCAATCACACCGATACCATAAGCATAAAAACTGAGCGGACGTTGTGCCGTAATCCGTGAATCAAGCTGTCTCAGGCTTCCGGCTGCTGCATTTCTCGGGTTTACAAATGATTTTTCCCCTTTTTTCACTGCCGCTTCATTGAGCGCTTCAAAGCCAGCTTTGGGCATAAAAACTTCACCGCGGACTTCAATCCGGGCAGGCCAGTCATTCCCTCTGAGTTTTAACGGAATCGCACGAATTGTTCTGACATTCTCAGTGATGTTTTCTCCGGTTGTACCATCACCGCGGGTTGCAGCCCGAACCAGAATACCGTTCTCATAAAGCAGACTCACAGCCAGCCCGTCAAGCTTAGGTTCACAGCAAAAAAGAGAAATCTGCTGTCCGGCCAGACGCTCATTCATCCGCCGGGAAAAACTATCCAGTTCTTCATCGTCAAAAGCATTGTCCAGAGATAGCATCGGGATTTCATGCTGTACGGTGTCAAAACCGTCCAGTGGCATACCACCGACACGCTGTGACGGAGAATCCGGAGAAATCAGCTCCGGATGAGCTTCTTCCAGTGCGATCAGCTCCCGCATCAGACGGTCATATTCCGCATCAGGAATCGACGGATTATCTTCAACATAATATAAAATAGAATGATGATGTAGCGTGTCACGCAAATCTTGAATTTTTTGTTCTATGGTCTGCATTTTTACTTCTCGGATTCATGAAAAAAGGCCCGCGCCGGAGCCTTCTCATATCATACTCAAACGGCCTCATAATGCTGGTTTGGGTATCTCTATATCACTATTAATTAAGCGGTCTGGGCTTTAAATGCCTGAATCTGACGCCGGTATTCTGCAAGCTTATCCGGTGTCATCAACAAGCGCTGATCATCAAGGACATTACCGCCTAAATCATCAGCGATTTGCTGCGCTGTTTTCAGCATCAGTTTAAAATTCTGCTCAGGATCACCATAACAGGGAAGTGTCATAAAAAATGAGATTCCCTTGGTGGTAAATTCAGCCGGATCATCATGTTTAAGCGTTCCGGGTTGCATTATATTGGCAACACTGAACAAGACTTTCCCGGTACCCGATAAATCAGCATGCCGATGATAGATATCCATCTCACCATAAAGCAAACCATTTTGTTGCAGGCTGTCAAACAACTTGGTACCAACAAAGGGTTCGCTGCCTGCACAGTGAACATTCAGAACAATCACCTGATAATCCGATTCATCCTCTGTCGACTGAACATCATCAGTTTGCTGAGTATCTCTCATCAGCAGTGGTTCGATATCAGTCTCCGGTTCGAATCCGGCCTCGGTATCATCTGATGGTTCTTCAGAGTTCCGGGGGTATTCTTCTTCAGGTTCATAGCCTGAAAACAAAGGATCCGAAACATCATGATGTTCATACTCATCGATCAATGGATCGACAGTGTTGTTATCCAGTGAAAAAGAACTGTCCAGAGAAAAATCCGGTTCCTTTCGCTGCTTTTTGTGATCACTCTCCTGCTGAAAAGCCCGGGTGTTCTTTGCAGATGATGCTTCTTCTTCCTCTATTTTGCCTAATGGCTTGTCCCCAAATTTCGATTTACTTTCTTTCCGACTGGTCCACAGCCCGTGAAAAAGTAATGCTGCGATGGCGAGTGCGCCAACGATGATGAGTACGAATCGCAATTCTTGCATCTTTAACTCTCAGTCTTCCCGATAACTTGCTTCTGAACAGAATCGCTTAAGTAAGAATATCATGCTCAGAGATTCTCTCCACTGATCCACACACTTTAACAAAAGTCTCCCCTATATTTGAACAAATTAATGTTAGAACTGAGGGATTTTTCTGACTTTCATTCTATGTCGGGTCAGTTAGAATACCAGCAAAGACTTTACTTTCTTTCACACGACAAAACAGGAAAACAGAATGACGTTAGCAAAACGTTCAGGGTTCGGTTATTTTTTATTCGGTTTTAAACTGGCAGTTACTCCTGGAATCCGAAGATTTGTGGTACTGCCTCTGCTTGCAAACATACTATTGATCGGAAGTGCTCTCTATTATGTGCTCACACGAATGGGAGACTGGATAGATCAACTGATGTCTTATGTCCCTGACTTTCTGTCATGGCTCAGCTACATTATCTGGCCACTGGTTGTCCTCTCGATACTTTTTGTAACGATGTATTTCTTCAGTGCCATTGCCAATATCATTGCCTCACCATTCAATGGACTGCTGGCCGAAAAAGTTGAAAAGCTCCTCGATGGTCACTCAGTGACAGACGAAGGCCTCTGGAGTTTCGTGAAAGATCTTCCCCGAATCTTTGCCCGTGAGTGGCGCAAACTACGCTATACCATCCCTAAAATGATTGGATTATTTATCCTGCTGCTGATTCCGGGGCTCGGACAGACCATCGGGCCACTGGCCTGGTTTATCTTTACATCCTGGATGCTGGCGATTCAGTACTGCGACTATCCTTTTGATAATCACAAAATCAGTTTCAATACCATGCGAATGCAGTTAAAAGAAAAACAGGGACGGGCTTATGGCTTTGGCGTTCTGGTTGCCCTATTCACAACAATCCCATTCATCAATCTACTCGTGATGCCAGCAGCGGTCTGCGGAGCAACTGCGATGTGGGTCGGAGAGTTCAAAACCGAAGCACTCAAACAGTAGGCATGATGCAAACTTATCGGGGAAATTGAATGTAAATGCTGTCAAGACACCGCATCATGGCTTGATATGTAAAGTTCAATAACCCCTATAAGATATAACTTTTTAATCCTTTCATCATATTAGCTGACCCCCTATGCTCTACAGGTCTCCACAAAAACGTGTTTTCGGTGAATGAAACAACACGAAAACGTGCAATAAAGGAATATAACAATGAGTAAGATTTTCGAAGACAACTCTCTGACCATCGGTAACACACCTCTGGTTCGCCTGAACAAAGTGAGTAAGGGCAACGTTCTTGCTAAGGTAGAATCCCGCAACCCTAGCTTCAGCGTAAAATGTCGTATCGGTGCGAATATGATCTGGGAAGCCGAAAAGTCCGGCAAATTGAAACCAGGCGTTGAACTTGTTGAACCAACCAGCGGTAACACCGGTATTGCACTCGCGTTTGTTGCTGCTGCCCGGGGCTATAAACTGACACTGACTATGCCAGAGTCAATGAGCTTAGAACGCCGTAAGCTGTTAAAAGCACTTGGTGCCAATCTGGAACTGACCGAAGCTGCAAAAGGCATGAAAGGCGCAATTAATAAAGCAGAAGAAATTGTTGCCGGCAACCCTGATAAATATCTGTTGCTTCAGCAATTCGATAACCCGGCAAACCCACAAATCCACGAAAAAACAACAGGTCCGGAGATCTGGGACGCAACTGACGGCGAAATCGATGTGTTTGTCGCCGGTGTTGGTACTGGTGGAACCCTTACGGGAACAAGCCGCTATATCAAAGGTGAAAAAGGTAAAGCAATTATCTCTGTTGCCGTTGAGCCCGAAGAGTCACCGGTCATTACTCAGGCACTTGCAGGAGAAGAAATCAAACCGGCACCTCACAAAATTCAGGGTATCGGTGCAGGTTTCATCCCCGGCAATCTGGATTTGTCACTGATCGACCGTGTTGAACGCGTTTCTTCTGATGATGCAATTGAAATGGCCCGTCGCCTGATGCAGGAAGAAGGAATTCTGGCCGGAATCTCTTCCGGTGCAGCAGTTGTCGCAGCCAATCGTCTAGCGGAACTTCCTGAATTTGAAGGAAAAACTATTGTTACTGTTCTGCCAAGCTCTGGAGAACGCTACCTGAGTACAGCACTCTTTGCAGGTATATTTACAGAGAAAGAGAACCAACAATAATATGTGGTGAAATCAATTTTTCTATGAAAAAAGCCCCGAAATGGGGCTTTTTTGTTGATCCTTGCCCAACCTTTGGTAATATCGGACTTGCTTTATTTTTAGGTTCGAAATAAAGAACAGAAGAAGTTCTGGCACGAAACCCACGTTGTTAGCTAGCGTTATGTGGGGACAAAGGCTAAGCTTCATTTGGTTCTAAACTAAGAAAAAAATAAATTAAATTGGGGTATATACAATGTACGAGAAGCAAGTAGAAATCACTGCTGAAAACGGTCTTCACACTCGTCCTGCTGCACAGTTTGTGAAAGAAGCAAAAGCATTTGATGCTGAAATCACCGTGACTTCAAACGGTAAAAGTGCCAGTGCTAAAAGCCTATTCAAACTACAAACACTCGGCCTTGTAAAAGGTACAGTTGTAACCATCTCTGCTGATGGTGCTCAAGCGAAACAAGCGGTTGATCACCTGGTTGCTTTGATGGATCACCTTGAATAATTCGAAGCACTGAATTTTGGAGCCATTTTACTATACTCGTAAGATGGCTTTCTATGCATGACATATGACGAATGCTAACGATTGTTAGCATTTAGTTTTGTAATCCCTGTAAAATTGACCAGTTTAAGGTATGGCTATGATTTCAGGCATCCTAGCATCTCCTGGTATTGCTATCGGTAAAGCACTACTACTTCAAGAAGACGAAATCGTCCTTAAAACCAACACTATCTCAGACGCTCAAGTAGAAACTGAGGTACAACGATTCTACGACGCACGTGACAAATCCAAAGCACAGCTGGAAGTGATCAAACAAAAAGCACTTGAGACGTTTGGCGAAGAAAAAGAAGCTATCTTCGAAGGCCACATCATGTTGCTTGAAGATGAAGAGCTGGAAGAAGAGATTTTGGCCCTCATCAAGAACGACAAACTTCATGCTGACAATGCAATTCACACCGTTATCGAAGAGCAGGCTGCAGCTCTGGAATCTTTAGATGACGAATATCTGAAAGAACGCGCAACGGATATCCGTGATATCGGTAGCCGCTTTGTTAAAAACGCATTAGGTATCAATATCGTTAACCTGAGCGCAATTAACGAGCAAGTTATCCTCGTTGCCTACGATCTGACTCCTTCAGAAACAGCACAGATCAACCTGAATTACGTGTTGGGCTTCGCAACAGATATTGGTGGTCGCACATCACACACTTCCATCATGGCCCGCTCTCTGGAGTTACCGGCTATTGTTGGTACGAACGATGTGACAAAACATGTAAAAAATGGCGACATGCTCATTTTAGACGCGATCAATAATAAGATCGTGATTAATCCTTCCGAAGCTGAGCTGGCGGAAGCGACAAGCGTGCGCGAAAACTTCTTTGCAGAAAAAGAAGAGCTGGCCAAGCTGAAAGATCTGCCAGCTGAAACAGTTGACGGACATCGTGTCGAAGTTTGCGGAAACATCGGTACAGTGAAAGACTGTGACGGTGTGTCTCGCAACGGCGGTGAAGGCGTCGGCCTGTACCGGACAGAATTCCTCTTTATGGACAGAACTTCCTTGCCAACTGAGCAAGAACAGTACGAAGCCTATAAAGAAGTTGCAGAAGCAATGAAGGACGAGCCTGTCATCATCCGTACCATGGATATCGGTGGTGATAAAGATCTGCCATACATGGATTTGCCAAAAGAGATGAACCCGTTCCTTGGCTGGCGTGCCGTACGCATCAGTCTGGACCGTCGTGAAATCTTACGTGATCAGCTCCGTGGTATCCTGCGCGCTTCTGCTCACGGTAAGCTACGTATCATGTTCCCGATGATCATTTCTGTTGAAGAAATCCGGGAGCTTAAAGCGGCAATTGAAACCTATAAAGCCGAGTTACGCGACGAAGGCTATGCTTTCGATGAAAACATTGAAATTGGCGTTATGGTAGAAACTCCGGCAGCGGCTGCAATTGCACACCATCTGGCTAAAGAAGTTTCATTCTTCTCCATCGGTACAAACGACCTGACTCAGTACACTCTGGCTGTTGACCGTGGTAATGAAATGATTTCTCACCTGTACAACCCACTGTCTCCTGCTGTACTGAATGTAATCAAGCAAGTAATCGATGCTTCTCATGCAGAAGGGAAATGGACAGGTATGTGTGGTGAACTTGCCGGTGATGAACGGGCAACGTTACTTCTTTTGGGAATGGGTCTTGATGAATTCTCAATGAGCGGCATCTCTATCCCGAAAGTGAAAAAAGTGATTCGTGAAGCAGACTACAAAGCAGTCAAAGCAATGGCTGAAGAAGCTCTGTCACTTCCTACAGCGAAAGAAATTGAAGCTTGTGTAGAGAAGTTCATCACAGAAAAGTCACAATAATGATGTAACCATTTGCAGTAGATGGACAAAAGTGGTCGCCTACTGCATATCATTGGTATACTATAACCCGAAAGAATAAATTCAAACTTTAGGAGCTGACACAATGGGGCTGTTTGACAAACTTAAAAAGTTAGTATCTGACGACAGTGCTGACACAGGCGCAATTGAAATCATTGCACCATTATCCGGTGAAATCGTAAATATTGAAGATGTGCCTGATGTTGTTTTCGCTGAGAAAATCGTTGGCGATGGCATTGCTATCAAACCATCTGGAGACAAGATGGTCGCTCCTGTAAATGGCACTATCGGTAAAATCTTCGAAACAAACCATGCATTCTCTATCGAGTCAGAAGATGGTGTCGAGTTGTTCGTCCACTTCGGTATCGATACTGTTGAACTGAAAGGTGAAGGCTTTAAACGTATCGCAGAAGAAGGTCAGCCAGTCAAAGCGGGTGACACTGTGATTGAATTTGATCTTGCCCTGTTAGAAGAGAAAGCAAAATCAACACTGACTCCTGTTGTGATTTCAAACATGGACGAAATCAAAGAACTGAATAAACTATCCGGTTCAGTTGTTGTTGGCGAAACACCCGTTCTGCGTGTAACCAAATAAGTTCAACAGCAAAGTCAAAAGTACCTTTTTTGTCAAACGCTGCCTTTCTTAGGCAGCGTTTTTTTATTTGGTCTTACGACAGACCAATCGCATAACGAAGAACCTGGTTCTTCAACGGTCCGGCATGATTTGCCAGTTTCAGCACAGCGTTTCTGACCACCTTCACTGGTGTATGGCGGCAACTGAATGTTTTATAGAAAACATCCATTCCGGTCTGCATGAGTAAATTATCCGGTCTTCTGCATCGTTCGTAACGAACAAATACTTTCTCATCAAGTTGGCGGGATTCCGATATCTGCGTCAAAAGTGCCTTCACATCTTTAAAACCAAGATTCACACCCTGCCCTGCAAGCGGATTAATTGTGTGAGCCGCATCGCCAACCAGAATGCACCGATTCGCTACATACTTTTGGGCATGCCGCCGTGTCAGTGCAAATGAACCATGCTGAATCACCTCAACTTCTCCCAACTCTTCAGGAAAATGAGTCTGAATTTCCTGAACCAATTGTTTTGGAGATAGTTGACTTAACTGGCGAATCCGTCGTGGAGAATCATACCAGACCAAAGAAGCCTGATGACCATTCAATGGCAAGAATGAACGAGGGCCGGAAGGATAAAAACGTTGCCAGGTAACATCTTGCTGTGACAGTACGGTTTTCACATGAATTAACATACAGTGCTGACGGTAATCCCAGGCGGTTACACCGATACGGGCAAAATCACGAACCTGAGAGTGAGCACCATCAGCACCAACAATCCACTGAGCATGAATCACCTGATCATCATCAAGAACCAGCCGATTTTCCTCAGCACCGAATTCAATACTTTTCAGTCGGTTCGGACATTTCACTGTCAGATGAGGATGCTGCGCAAATGCCTGCCAGATACCCAATTGAATAATTCGGTTTTCAACCATATAACCAAGTTGTTCCAACCCGATATCATGGGCGTCAAAGCAGGTCCTGCATTCGGATGACTCCCAGGTTTCAAGGCGACGGTAAGGACAAACCCGCATCGCTTCAATATGCTGCCATACCCCCAACGATTCCAGAAGCTGTACCGAAGCCATTGATATGGCGGAAACCCGAACGTCCATCGGCTGTGATGATTCAAAAGATTGCGGCTGATGACTTTCCAGTAAAACAACTTTCTTTCCCTGCTGTGCCAACCCCAATGCTAAGGCGGCTCCAACCATGCCTCCACCGACAACAGCTATCTGATATGTTTCCATGACACTAACTACTTATGGCTAATTTTTCGCAACTCTGATTGTACGGATTCACCGCAGCCTTGAGAACCAGTTTTGCGTAATTCCATCGATAAAACAGGGATATCACATACAATCTAATGATGAATAAAGCCGAACTTTCTGCCGTTGTGTTAAACACTGGTCAGCAGGTTTTGAAAACAGTACAATACGCCGCTTACCGCAAGTACGGTGACTTAGGTATATACTAGGAGCATACGCTCCGAAGCAATCAGAGACAGATAAAACGAGCGAAAGTGAGATGAGTAAGAAACTGCTAATTAAAACCTGGGGCTGCCAAATGAATGAATATGATTCATCCAAAATGGCCGACCTACTCAATGCAGCAAGTGGCTATGAGTTAACAGAAGAGCCAGAGGAAGCAGATGTCCTACTACTGAATACCTGTTCGATCCGGGAAAAGGCTCAGGAAAAAGTGTTCCATCAATTGGGTCGCTGGAAAAACTTAAAAGATCAGAAACCGGACTTAGTCATTGGTGTCGGTGGATGTGTTGCTACTCAGGAAGGTGACCACATTCGGGAACGGGCACCATTTGTTGATGTTATTTTCGGTCCTCAGACACTTCATCGCCTGCCGGAAATGATTAAGCAGTCCCAGTCAGCCGAAGCGCCGGTCATGGATATTTCCTTCCCGGAGATCGAAAAATTTGATCGCCTTCCCGAGCCCCGGGCAGACGGAGCAACAGCCTATGTTTCGATTATGGAAGGCTGTTCAAAATACTGTACATACTGCGTCGTCCCTTATACTCGTGGTGAAGAAGTCAGCCGTCCAATGGATGATGTCCTCTATGAAATCGCCCAGCTTGCCGAACAGGGTGTTCGTGAAGTGAATCTGCTGGGACAAAACGTCAATGCCTATCGTGGACTGACTCATGATGGTGATATTTGCTCATTTGCTGAACTGTTACGTTTAGTTGCATCCATCGACGGGATTGACCGCATTCGTTTCACCACCAGCCATCCACTGGAATTTACTGATGATATTATCGCGGTTTATGAAGATACCCCGGAACTGGTTAGCTTTCTGCACCTTCCAGTCCAGAGTGGCTCGGATCGCATCTTAACGATGATGAAACGGCCTCATACAGCCATTGAATATAAATCGATCATCCGTAAGCTGCGTAAAGCCCGCCCGGATATCCAGATCAGCTCAGACTTTATCGTCGGCTTTCCCGGAGAGTCTGACAAAGACTTTCAGGATACAATGAAACTGATTCGGGATGTCGACTTCGATATGAGTTTTAGCTTTATCTTTTCTCCACGTCCGGGCACACCGGCGGCAGATTACCCTTGTGATCTGAGTGAAGAAGTTAAAAAAGAACGCTTATACGAATTACAACAAACCATTAATTCTCAGGCAATGCGTTACTCTCGTCAGATGTTGGACAGCGAGCAACGTATTCTGGTTGAAGGACCATCGAAGAAGAATCTGATGGAACTGAGAGGAAGGACAGAAAACAATCGGGTGGTGAACTTTGAAGGTTCAGCAGAACTCATCGGCCAGTTCGTCGATGTGAAGATTGTTGATGTTTTCCCGAACTCTCTGCGCGGTGAGCTGATTCGCACCGAGCAGGAAATGGATCTGCGTGTCGTAACTTCTCCAATGGAAATGATACAAAAGACACGCCGAGAAGATGAACTGGGAGTCGCTACTTTTACGCCCTAGTCTCGCACAATCCGCCATCCGGTGTCCGGTCAGAATCGGACACCCCTGAATGGCACTATGAGAGGTCACATTGAGTAATAAAATCGTAACGCTGGAAATCAGCCTGGAACCATCCGATAACCGTCGACTTGCAAGTCTGTGTGGACCGTTTGACGATAACATTAAGCAACTGGAACGTCGTTTAGGCGTCGAAATCAACTACCGCAGCCAGCAATTTACCGTTGTCGGCAAACCACATACTGCGACTGCTGCACTTGATATTCTAAAGACTCTTTATGTCGATACAGCCCCGGTCAGAGGGCAGATTCCAGACATTGAACCTGAGCAGATACATCTGGCTATCAAAGAATCCGGTATTCTGGAACAAAATACCGAGTCATCACTCGCTCATGGAAAAGAAGTCTTCGTTAAAACGAAAAAAGGCGTCATTAAACCTCGGACACCGAATCAGGCGCAGTACCTGATGAATATGGTCACCCATGATATCACCTTCGGTGTCGGTCCTGCCGGAACAGGGAAAACCTATCTGGCTGTCGCAGCAGCAGTTGATGCTCTGGAACGTCAGGAGATTCGCCGTATTCTGCTGACACGTCCTGCTGTTGAAGCCGGTGAAAAACTGGGGTTTCTTCCTGGTGATCTCAGCCAGAAAGTCGACCCATATCTTCGTCCGCTCTATGATGCTTTGTTTGAGATGCTTGGCTTTGAACGAGTGGAAAAGCTCATTGAAAGAAATGTTATTGAAGTTGCTCCACTGGCCTACATGCGTGGGCGGACACTTAATGATGCCTTTATCATCCTTGATGAAAGCCAAAACACAACCGTAGAACAGATGAAGATGTTTCTGACTCGGATTGGTTTTAATTCCAGAGCCGTGATCACCGGAGACGTCACTCAGATCGATCTGCCACGCGGAGCAAAATCAGGATTGCGTCATGCTATTGAAGTGCTCAGCGAAGTCGATGAAATCAGCTTTAATTTCTTTCAGTCCGACGATGTAGTCCGGCACCCGGTTGTTGCCCGGATTATTAATGCTTATGAGAAATGGGAAGCTCAGGATCAGAAAGAACGTAAAGAGTACGAAAGAAGACGCCGGGAAGTACAGCAAATTCGCTCAGGTGATGATCTGCAGAACACAACTCCGATAGTACAGGAGCCCGATAAGTCATGAGTATAGAACTCGACCTTCAAATTGCAGTTGCTCAGCCGGAGGGTTTACCCTCCGGTGATGATTTTTCCCGCTGGCTTACTGCTGCTATCTCACCTTTTCAGGAACAGGCTGAAGTCACAATCCGGATTGTTGACCAGGAAGAAAGTAACCAACTAAACTATCAATACCGGGGGAAAGACAAGCCAACGAATGTATTGTCATTTCCGTTTGAATCGCCACCGGGTATGACACTTGATCTCTTGGGAGATCTGGTGATTTGCCGTCAGATTGTCGAACAGGAATCGGATGAGCAGCACAAACCATTATTTGCCCATTGGGCGCATATGGTTGTACATGGCAGCCTTCATCTGTTAGGTTATGATCATATCGATGATGACGAAGCTGTAGAAATGGAGTCACTCGAAACAGAAATCATGTTGAAATTGGGTTATGAGGACCCATATTTAACTGAGAAACAGTAGAACCGACTAGCTAGAATAACGTAACGATCCGGTTCTATGATGTGTGCTATCACACGTCTGATAGCGTGGCTTAATAGAGTAACAATGAACGAAGACAATTCGCAGAATTCTGAAGGTCCGAGTAGGAAATCCTTTTTCGGACGTTTAGGTCAGCTCTTTCAGGGCGACCCCAAAGATCGACAGGAACTTGTAGAAGTTATCCGTGATTCGGAAGTTAATGATCTGATCGATCACGATACCAAAGATATGTTGGAAGGGGTCATCCAAATCTCTGAAATGCGGGTTCGTGATATCATGATTCCCCGCTCCCAAATGGTCACTATTGACAGAGATGCAGATCTCGACAAATTAATTACCCTAATTACAGATGCTCAACACTCACGATATCCGATTATCAGTGAAGACAAAGACCATGTTGAAGGCATCTTGCTGGCTAAAGATCTGCTCAAATATCTGGGTTCCACCAGCACACCGTTCCATATTGATGAAGTTATCCGCCCGGCAGTTGTCGTCCCTGAGAGTAAGCGGGTTGACCGGTTACTGAAAGAATTCCGGGAAGAACGTTACCACATGGCGATCGTCGTGGATGAATTCGGCGGTGTATCAGGGCTCGTGACGATTGAAGATATTCTGGAAGAAATTGTTGGTGATATTGAAGATGAAACCGATGATGAAGATCAACAGGATATCCGCAAATTAAGCAAACATACGTTTTCAATCAATGCACTGACAACCATTGAAGATTTTAATGAAACATTCGGAACACACTTCAGTGATGAAGAAGTTGATACCGTCGGAGGGTTGGTGATGACTGCATTTGGCCACCTGCCTGAACGGGGGGAAGTTGTTCAGCTTGCCGATTATCAGTTTAAAGTGACTAGTGCAGACAACCGTCGTGTCGTCCAGTTACAAGTCACAATTCCTGACACTGAAACCGTTTCAGAAGAGTTTCAGGAATAGTAAGATACCTGGTAATTGTCCTATTACTCAAAATAATAATAACTGATGTCTAATCCAGCCTATTCTCGTTTTATACGGCCATTAGTGGCCGTTTTTTCCGGTGCCGCCGGCTCATTTGCCTTTGCGCCCTATTCACTCTGGCCTCTGGCTTTCCTCGCGCTTTATGCTTTGCTCCTTCTTTTACACCAGCGCACAGCCGGGCAAGCTTTTCTTCTGGGACTATTATGGGGAATGGGATTCTTCGGCCACGGCGTATACTGGATTCATGTCAGTATTGACACCTTTGGCGGTGTACCTAAAATTGTCAGCCTCCTTTTGATGCTGCTGCTTTCTGCTTATCTGGCACTTTATCCGGCACTATTCAGTTATGTACTCAACCGATATTTTCCTGGGAAAACAGCGCTCCGGTATCTGTTAGTTGCACCTGCACTCTGGCTGGTAAGCGAATGGCTCCGGGGATGGGTTTTCACCGGATTTCCATGGTTATGGCTGGGATACAGCCAGATTGACGCGCCGCTGGCAAATTATGCTCCGCTCGGCGGCGTCGAGCTCATCACTCTGGTCATCGCTGTGATCTCTGCATCTTTCGCATACCTGACATTAAACCGGCAATGGCGACTTCTGTTACTCCCGCTATGTCTTTATGGTATTGCTGCAAGCCTGAACTATGTTCACTGGGTATCACCCCAGCCGGAACGCCAGACAACCATAGCTTTAGTTCAGGGGAATATCGATCAGGCCAGAAAGTGGCAACCCAGTGAAAGATGGCCGACACTGGTAAAATATACCGACTACACGCAGGCCAACTGGGATGCTGATATTATCATCTGGCCGGAAGCAGCAATTCCGGCATTTGAGTATGAACTGCCGGAATATCTGAGTTCACTGGATGCATCAGCCAGAAAAAATCACTCCGCTTTGATCACCGGAATACTGAATCGGGCCGATAGCCATACATTCTATAACAGCATTCTGGCTCTGGGGCAGGGAACTCCCGCCTACAGTAATTCAGGTCGGACAAAGTATGAAAAACATCATCTCCTTCCGTTTGGAGAGTTTGTTCCGTTTGAGCAATGGTTGCGTCCACTGGCCCCGCTGTTTAACCTGCCGATGTCTTCATTCTCTCCGGGAGCATATATTCAACCGAATATTCAGGCAAATGGCCGGTTTCTGGTTGCAGCACTCTGCTACGAAATTGTCTTCAATGAGCAAATCCGGGAGAACCTCACCGACCAGACTGACTTTCTTCTCACACTGTCAAATGATGCCTGGTTCGGACGCTCTATCGGCCCACTGCAACATATGGAAATTGCCAGAATGCGGGCTCTGGAACTGGGAATCCCACTCATCCGTTCAACCAATAACGGTGTGACTGCCATAACCGACTACCGAGGGAAAATCACCCACAAGCTACCGCAGTTCGAGGCTGGAGTGCTCAAAACGACACTCACACCGACTCGGGGAAAAACACCCTATCGCATGTTCGGCTCATGGCCGCTCTACTGCTGGATAGCATTCAGCCTATTATCCGGACTACTCATGACCCGGTTACGTCGCTGATTCAGCTTTCTTCCTGATCCCCTGGTTTTATCGAGACACGACTGAACTGATCGTGACCACAGGTAATACAGGGGATGATTTCTGTCGGATGGTTATATTCCATTTTGTGACCGCACCGGTCACATACCAACACCCCAAGACCAATGACTTCTCCGGCCTTGTATGTCCCTTGTTGCTCCAGTTCCTGATGCAGTTCGGCCCATTCGATCGCCGTTCTGTCCGTAATGGAAGCCAGCGCTTCCCAGAGAGAGTTCGAAATCATGACATAGAACGGTCCACTCTTGCTCTCTTCATAATTTTCAGCGAATTCATGCAGGTCGGCTCTCATATAAGCCGAAATCAATGCCAGTTCATCTTTAGTCATATCAGAAGCAGCCTGAACGACTTTCTCTGATGTTTCGATCGCATGTTGTAGCCCTTCCGGGCTATGTTTTACCGTTTCAACAACTTCTTGTAACAGAGTTTCATATCCAGTTTTATGTTTTGGCATAACAAACCTCCCCCAAACCAGATTGACTATTGTTGTGTACTCTCGCTTTAGGTATTCTATGTCGATCTATTAGTATCTGTTCTAACTGAACTCACAAATTCCAAGATAATCGGACATCATCGATGCAAGAACAATATAATCCACAAGAAATTGAGCCTAAAGTTCAAGCGTATTGGGAAGAGAGCAAAACATTCGCTGTCACAGAAGATCCCGCCAAAGAAAAATTTTACTGTTTATCTATGTTTCCGTACCCAAGTGGCCGACTGCACATGGGGCACGTACGCAATTACACTATCGGTGATGTGATTTCCCGCTTCCAGCGACTGCAAGGTAAAAATGTCATGCAGCCAATCGGATGGGATGCATTCGGCCTGCCGGCTGAAAATGCAGCTGTCAAAAATAAAACCGCTCCTGCACCGTGGACATACGAAAATATTGAATACATGAAAAACCAGTTGAAACTGCTGGGATTCGGTTATGACTGGAGCCGGGAATTTGCCACCTGCCGTCCGGAATACTATCGCTGGGAACAGGAATTCTTCACTAAGTTGTATGAAAAAGGCTTAGTGTATAAAAAGACCTCTTCCGTCAACTGGTGCCCGACAGACCAGACTGTACTGGCAAATGAACAGGTAGAAAACGGCTGCTGCTGGCGCTGCGATACACCTGTAGAACAGAAAGAAATCCCACAGTGGTTTATAAAAATTACGGCTTACGCTCAGGAACTTCTTGATGATCTGGAAACGCTGGACGGCTGGCCGGAAATGGTAAAAACCATGCAGCGCAACTGGATCGGCCGCTCCGAAGGGGTTGAATTAAAGTTTGACGTGCCTGACTACGGCTCACTGGAAGTCTATACCACTCGCCCGGATACGCTGATGGGTGTTACTTATGTAGGTATTGCTGCCGGTCACCCACTTGCAACGATTGCAGCACAAAGCAAGCCAGAAGTGGCACAATTTGTTGAAGAGTGTAAAAACACAAAAGTTGCGGAAGCCGAGCTGGCCACGATGGAGAAGAAAGGTATCGATACCGGTCTGAAAGCTATCCATCCACTCAATGGCAGTGAAGTTCCTGTTTATATTGCTAACTTCGTGTTAATGGATTACGGCACCGGCGCCGTAATGGCAGTTCCTGCCCATGACCAGCGGGACTTCGAATTTGCGACGAAGTATGGTCTGGATATCCAACCGGTAATTCAGCCAGAAGACGGCAGTGCTCTCGATATCTCCGCAGCCGCATATACCGAAAAAGGTATTTTGTTCAATTCCGGAGAATTTGATGGCCTTGATTTCAACAATGCTCTGAACGCGATCGCGGACAAACTTGAATCAGAAGGAAAAGGACATAAGACTGTCAACTTCCGTCTGCGTGACTGGGGAGTTTCCCGTCAGCGCTACTGGGGTGCGCCAATCCCGATGGTGACTACTGAAGATGGTGAAGTTCATCCGGTTCCGGCTGATCAGTTGCCGGTTATCCTGCCAGAAGATGTGGTCATGGATGGTGTAACCAGTCCTATCAAAGCAGATAAAACCTGGGCAGAAACAACCTACAATGGTCAGCCTGCATTACGGGAAACGGATACTTTCGATACTTTCATGGAATCATCGTGGTATTACGCTCGTTATTGTTCTCCGCAAGCTGAGCAGATTGTAGATACCGAACAGGCCAACTACTGGTTACCTGTTGATCAATATGTTGGTGGTATTGAACACGCATGTATGCACCTGCTTTACTCACGTTTCTTCCATAAGCTGCTTCGCGATGCCGGTTATCTGTCTTCAGATGAACCGTTCAAGAAACTATTGTGTCAAGGCATGGTTCTGGCTGACGCATTCAGCTTCCAGAACGAAAAAGGAGGCAAAGAATGGGTTTCGCCAACAGAAGTTAAAGTAGAGCGTGACGGAAAAGGTCGTATTGCTTCGGCTGTCGATTCTCAAGGGCGTCAGGTGGAACATTCCGGCATGGTCAAAATGTCGAAATCGAAAAACAACGGTATCGATCCTCAGGAAATGGTCGATAAGTACGGCGCAGATACCGTACGCCTGTTTATGATGTTTGCCTCTCCTGCCGACATGACACTGGAATGGCAGGAATCTGGTGTTGAAGGTGCCAACCGCTTCCTGAAACGTGTCTGGAAACTGGTTCTTGAGCATACGACAAAAGGTAAAGCGTCTGCTGTTGAAGCACAATCGCTGAATACGGCACAGAAAGCATTGCGCCGGGAAGTTCATAAGACAATTGCAAAGGTCACAGATGATATTGACCGCCGTCAAACATTCAACACTGCGATTGCTGCCATTATGGAACTGATGAACAAACTGGCTAAAGCGCCTCAGGATGAGATTCAGGACCGCGCAATTCTGGACGAAGCGCTCAGAGCCATTGTTGTAATGCTTTCTCCGATTACACCACATATCTGTTTCGAAATGTGGCAGGCTCTGGGAAGCTCGGATCTTGACCATACATCATGGCCGGCTCACGATGAAAAAGCGTTAGTTGAAGACGAAAAACTGATCGTCCTGCAAGTCAACGGCAAAGTACGTGGAAAACTGACCATTGCAGCTGATGCCACTAAGGAGCAGGTCGAGAGTCTGGGACTTGAAGACGAAAATGTGAAGAGATTTACCGACGGTCTGACGATACGAAAAGTGATCTATGTCCCGGGTAAACTACTGAGCATTGTGGCAAACTAATTACGTATCACTAAAAGTTGTGTGTCACTGAAACAATCATGTGACATATTCAATCGTTGTGAACTAAATCATTCCATATGAGTCAGTAGACAGGAGCGAACTCCGTTTACTGACTCTGATGATTTTGTGCAGACAGATAATTTAACGCGGTAACCCGTATGGTACGTTGTTATAGCCCGGAAAAGTATCTGCTCAACTGATTAAAATAGGACTCGAATGCGTTCATTTCACATCCCTCTATTACGACATATCTTTCTGGTACTACTCACCGTATCACTGACTGCCTGTGGTTTTCATTTGCGGGGAGACTATGATGTTCCGGAAGCTCTGGATAAATTATCCGTCACCAGTTATGACCAGTACAGCAAATTTACCCGTATGGTAAAAAACCGATTGAGACTGAATGAAATTGAGATAGTTGAACCGGCGGAAGACATCCCGAACCTGCATCTAGTCAGTGAGAGTGTCTCTTCAAGAACATTGTCGATTTATCAGAATACGATTGCCGCGGAAAAAGAACTGACCCTCAATGCCACATTCCAGGTCACTGTCCCCGATGTCGGTACCAAAACTTTTTCAACCAGAGTCACCCGCAGCTATCTGGATAACCCGCTAACTGCTCTGGCGAAGTCTCTGGAAAGTGCCATGATTACTGATGAAATGCGTCAGCTCGCTTCGTCTCAGATTATCCGGCTGATGGCTCGCTTAAAACCGGATTTAACCTTATCGGAGCGTTCACGTCAGTTTGGAATGTCTGATGAATATGATGAAAAAAATAGTCATGTATCAACCACTGAAGTCCCTGCTGATCAGCACACGATTAGCCAATAGGATTTGACTGAGATTTTTGATGCGTATTTTTGCGGAAAAATTGCCGGATCATCTTCAGCATCAATTGATGCCGGTTTATCTCCTGCTCGGAAATGAGCCGTTATTATTACAAGAATCCAGGCTCAGTATCGCTCAGCAGGCCCGGGAGAAAGGTTTTGCTGAAATCTACCGTTATCAGGCTGACAGTACACTAGACTGGAATCAGGTCTTTGAGCACTTTCAGGCTCTCAGCCTGTTCTCAAGTCAACAACTGGTTGAATTGACACTCCCGGAAGGGAATATGAATGCCCAGCTAACAGGCCAGTTACTGGCTTTGGAGGAGATGTTACATCCAGACACGATTCTGGTTGTCATTGGAAACAAGCTCACTAAAGCGCAGGAAAATGCCAAATGGTTTAAAGCTCTGGCAGCGCACGGTTGCCTGGTAAACTGCCTGACACCGGATCTCAACCGTCTGCCGCAATTTGTAATGAATCGTTGCAGGAAGCTTCGACTGACACCGGATCAGGAAGCCCTGCAAATGCTGGCACAATGGCATGAAGGCAACCTGCTGGCTCTCGCCCAAAGTCTGGAGAAACTGGCATTACTTTATCCGGATGGTCAGCTCACATTAATCCGGGTCGAAGAATCGCTCTCCCGGCATAATCATTTTACGGTTTATCATTGGACCGATGCCTTACTGGATGGAAAATCCAACCGCTGTCAGCGAATCCTGCGTCAACTTGAAGCTGAAGGGACAGAACCCGTCTTATTGTTGCGCTCAATACAGAAAGAATTGTTACTGCTTCTGACACTTCACACGCAACAGCAGCAGTTGCCCCTGCACACACTGATGGATAAGCACCGTATCTGGAAGAGTAAGCGGTCACTTTACGTCAATGCACTCAATCGTCTCAATACGGAAAAACTATATACTCTGATTCAAATGCTGAGTCAGATTGAGCTGACTGTCAAAACCCAGTATGAGGTGAGTCCGTGGTCACAGCTTCAAGCGTTTAGTTTACAATTTACTCAACCCGATTCGGCGCTCGCTTTAACTCAATAAAAGCATGATATACTTTAGCCATTATTGATAAATTTTAACCACTCCAACACAGACTAGACTCAGAGGAAATCTCATTGCAGCACGAAGATCTGAAAAATTTTTTAGTTGATAAAGCAGACGATATGAAAGCGGAAGACATCACTGCCCTTGATGTCACCGGAAAATCCAGTGTGACAGATTACATGGTGATCTGCACCGGCACATCAAAACGACATGTTGCTTCAATAGCAAACCACGTCGCCAGTGAAGCCAAAAAATTAGGGTTAGCTCCTCTCGGTATTGAGGGAGAATCAGAAGGAGAATGGGTTGTTCTTGATATGGGAACATCAATGCTGCACGTGATGCAGGAAGAACAGAGATCGCTGTATCAGCTTGAAAAACTCTGGAGTTAAAGTGTGAAGATTCAGCTAGTTGCCGTCGGAACAAAAATGCCACAGTGGGTTGAACAAGGGTTTCACGAGTATCAGCGTCGTTTTCCGCATGATATGCCTTTAGAGCTTGTCGAAATTCCCGCAGGGAAACGAGGTAAGAATGCTGACATCCCCAGAATACTGGATAAGGAAGGGGAAGCCATGCTGGCCGCAATCCCAAAAGGTCACCGCATTGTGACGCTGGATATTCCCGGGAAACGGTGGGACACACATCAACTGGCACAGCAGATGGAAAGCTGGAAACTAGACGGGCGTGATGTCTCCATTCTTATTGGTGGCCCCGAAGGTTTGTCTCCGGCTTGTAAACAGGCAGCCGAACAGAGCTGGTCTTTATCTCCCTTAACACTCCCACATCCGTTAGTCCGTGTTGTGATGGCAGAAAGCCTATACCGGGCCTGGAGTGTCACCACCAACCATCCATATCACCGAGAATAATACGACATGCTCCGTAAACGCAGTCAGATCCGTGATTACAAGTCAGAAGACAATCTGTTTCGTAACAGGGCTGTCGTTGCATTTTTAGCGATCATCATTCTGGTCGGAGTTTTGATCGCTAACTTATACACTCTCCAAGTGGTTCAGTTTCAGGATTACAGAACCCGTTCCAACGATAACCGTATCAAGGTTGTTCCTATCGCCCCGAATCGTGGCCTGATTTATGACCGCAACGGAGTACTACTGGCAGAAAACCGCCCTATCTTCGATCTGGAGATCACACCGGAGCAGGTTGATGATATGGATGCAACTATCGAGCGGTTGCAGCAACTGATAGAAATTACACCGGAGCGAATCGCCTCGTTTAAAAAAGAACTCAGCCAAACCCGACGCTTCAACTCAGTGCCAATTCTGACCCAGTTAACGCCAAAGGAAGTCGCTAAATTTTCCGTTAATCAATATAAATACCCGGGCGTCGCAGTCACAGCCCGCCTGAAGCGTTACTACCCTTTCGGTAAGATTCTGACCCATGTTATCGGCTATGTTTCCCGCATCAATGACCGCGATCTGGACCGTCTGAAAAGAGAAGCCAAAGAAGCCAACTATCAGGCAACCCGGGATATCGGTAAGCTGGGGATAGAGCGTTACTATGAAGATATTCTGCACGGAATGCCCGGTTATCAGGAAGTTGAAGTCAATAGCCGTGGACGAGTCATTCGTACACTGAAATATGTTCCGCCAGTTCCGGGAAAAGATCTGGTCCTGAATATTGATGTGAAGCTACAGACTTATGTCTATCATCTTCTGGACGGGAAAAGAGGTTCTGCGGTTGTACTCGATCCGAAAGACAACGGCGTGCTAGCGATGGTGTCCAGCCCAAGCTACGATCCAAATGCTTTTGTCCACGGTATCACAGGTAAAGCCTACCGGGCACTTCTGAATGATAAAGACCATCCGCTGGTCAACCGCGCCACTCTGGGTATATATCCACCAGCTTCGACCGTTAAACCATTGATAGCCGTTTCAGCTCTGCAGGAAGGCGTCATTACCCCGAACACAACCCGAAATGATCCCGGATACTGGAAAATCCCCAATTCCAAGACCAAACCTTTCCGTGACTGGCTGAGGTGGGGACATGGCAAGGTAAACATTACCAAAGCACTTGAAGAATCTGTCGACACATTTTTCTATCAGGTTGCTTATGATATGGGAATTGATCGGCTTTCCCGATGGATGAAAATGTTCGGTTACGGCGAATATACCGGCATTGATATTTTTGAAGAAAGTAAAGCCAATATGCCAACCAGAGAATGGAAAATGGCCCGTCATCGTACACCCTGGTATCAGGGAGACACGATTCCGGTAGGCATCGGCCAGGGATACTGGACGGCAACACCAATGCAAATTTCCAAAGCAATTTCAGTATTAGTGCACCATGGCAAGGTTCTGGCTCCCCATTTACTGCGGGCAACCATCGAAAATGGAGAACCTTTTGATAAACAGCAAATGGCTGAGGTTGAAACCTACCCGCCAATTACCGGTGTTCCGGATAAATACTGGAATATTGCCATCAATGGCATGTATCTGGTTAATCATGGTCCCAGAGGTACCGCACGACATGCATTTAAAGATCTGCCATACAAAAGCGCCGGCAAGTCAGGAACAGCTCAGGTCTTCGGACTGGCGGAAGGGGAAGAATACAATGCTGATGAACTTGCAGAGCACCTGCGTGACCACGCACTGTTTACCGGCTTTGCTCCGGTAGATAATCCACAAGCAATTGTGACGATTGTACTGGAGAATGCCGGTGGTGGTTCCAGCCATGGAGCTCCAGTGGTGCGAAAAGTGTTTGATCATATTATTCTAGATAAAGACCAACAAGAGAAGAAAGACTAATGGAACTCAATCCATCAACTGGCCAGAACCGGGCATTGTTTGAACGCTTACACATCGACCTGCCTTTACTACTTGGGCTTCTTCTGGTCATGGGGTTTGGTCTGGTGGTGATGTATAGTGCCAGCGGACAGAACATGGCAATGATGGATCGCCAGGCAATGCGTATGGTACTTGCATTAGCCATTATGATAGCTCTTGCACAACTGTCTCCCCGAAGCTATGAATCTTTGGCACCGTTCCTGTTTTTTTGCGGAGTCTTGCTATTAATCGGTGTGTTGGTTGCCGGTGAAGTCTCCAAAGGCGCCCAACGCTGGCTGGATATTGGTTTTATCCGCTTTCAGCCATCAGAATTATTGAAGCTGGCAGTTCCGCTCATGGTTGCCCGGTATATCGGTAAACATCCGCTGCCGCCATCACTAAAGACTCTCGGGGTTTCCCTGATTATGGTCTTCGTTCCTACGATTCTAATCGCAAAGCAGCCAGATTTGGGTACATCTATTCTGATTGCGGCTTCCGGTATCTTTGTTATTTTTCTCGCCGGAATCAGCTGGCGTATCATTTTTGCAGCATTGTTTGCAATGAGTGCTTTTGTTCCCATTCTGTGGTTCTTCCTGATGCGTGAGTATCAGAAAGTCAGGGTTCGCACATTATTTAATCCGGAATCTGACCCTTTGGGAGCCGGTTACCACATTATTCAGAGTAAAATTGCCATTGGTTCCGGCGGTATTCTGGGAAAAGGCTGGCTCCACGGCACTCAGTCACAGCTGGAATTCTTACCGGAACGCCACACCGACTTCATCTTTGCCGTCATTGCCGAAGAATGGGGACTAATAGGTATTATCGCCCTGCTCTCCGTTTATCTGTTTATTATCGGCCGGGGACTCTATCTGGCCAGCAACGCCCAGACAGCTTTCGGGAAAATGATGGCCGGTAGTATTGTGCTTAGTTTTTTTGTTTATGTTTTTGTAAATATTGGTATGGTGAGCGGAATTTTACCTGTTGTTGGCGTTCCGCTGCCATTAATCAGTTATGGTGGGACATCCATGGTTACACTGATGGCAGGCTTTGGCATTCTGATGTCAATTCACACTCACCGAAAAGCATTTTCAAAGGCAATCTGATGAAAATCCGACCGTTTTTGTACTACAGCTTTGTTGTTCTGTTTATTGTCGGCTGTAGTTCTTCCGGCCGCTATGATATTAGTGATGACGTAGCGCCGGACCGCCCGATTTCAATTGAACATATAGAAGATGCCCAACCTCAGTACGAACCCTATAGTCTCGGGGGGAATAAAGACTATACAGTCAGAGGGAAAAAATACCATATTCTCAAAAATCCACAGGGTTTTCAGGAAAAGGGAATTGCCTCTTGGTACGGGAAAAAATTTCACGGTCATCAGACATCAAATGGGGAAATTTACGACATGTACTCAATGACTGCGGCACATAAAACTTTACCCATCCCCAGTTATGTCAAAGTGACCAACCTGAACAACGGCAAAACAGCAGTTGTCCGGGTCAACGACCGTGGACCTTTTCATTCCGGAAGGATTATTGACCTGAGCTATGCTGCTGCATACAAACTTGATGTCATTCGCACAGGAACGGCCCCGGTTCAAATTGAAGTACTGTCTTATGACAAACCGACCACCCCAGCTAAACCTAAAGCCAACCAATCCGACTATATTATTCAGGTTTCCTCTTCAACTCATTTGGAAAGAACCCGAACTTTATCGAAAGATTTAAGTCAGAAGTTATCCGTAGCCAGTTATATTGATAGCCTTAACGGTAGTCATCGGGTTCTGCTCGGTCCATTTCATGACTATACCCAGACACAACAAACACTGGAAAAGGTTAAACTGCTTGGCTACGAAACCGCCTTTATCAGGAAACGCCGGCTTACACAGTAATTTCCGGAAAATCTGGCCGAATCATCCCTTGGGTCTGGCTTGAGAAAAAGGGTTTCTGTTAAGATATACACAACTAATTGTAAAATTCTGCATTTATCATGAATAAAAAAATATTTTTGAAGTCGATTTCCACCTCCTTTGTCGCCCTGTCGGCGGCATTCTCATTCACTACTTCAGCTTCTCCGATTGTTGTTCCGGATGCGCCTCAGATCGCTGCCCGAGGCTACGTTCTGATGGATTATCATTCAGGTAAAGTCCTTGCAGAAAAAGAGATGAATACCAAACTTCCACCGGCGAGTCTGACTAAAATGATGACCAGCTATGTCATCGGTCAGGAACTGGCTCGTGGAAATATCTCCCCGGATGATGACGTTGTTATCAGTAAAAATGCATGGGCAAAGAACTTTCCGGATTCTTCCAAAATGTTTATCGAAGTCGGAACAACAGTGAAGGTCAAAGATCTGAACAAGGGAATTATTATCCAGTCCGGAAATGATGCCTGTGTTGCAATGGCTGAGCATGTTGCCGGTTCAGAAGATGCCTTTGTCGATCTGATGAACGCCTGGGCCGATACCATTGGTATGAAGAACACTCACTTTGCCAACGTACATGGATTGGATCACGGTAATCATTACTCAACACCTTATGACATGGCAATTCTGGGACAAGCCCTGATCCGCGATGTTCCGAACGAGTACAAACTCTATTCTGAGAAGAAGTTCACCTACAACGGTATTACCCAATATAACCGTAATGGCCTGCTCTGGGATAAAAGCATGAACGTTGACGGAATCAAAACCGGACACACCAGTAATGCCGGGTACAGTCTGGTCAGCTCAGCAACAGAAGGAAACATGCGGTTGATCGCTGTGGTTATGGGAACCAAAAGCGCTAATGCACGAAAATCAGAGAGTAAAAAACTACTCAGCTACGGATTTCGTTTCTTTGAAACTGTCGCCCCTCATAAAGCCGGAGAAACCTTCATCAATGAACGTATCTGGATGGGGAACAAAGATACTGTTGCGCTTGGCGTCGATAAAGATACCTACGTGACTCTGCCAAGAGGACAGGCGAAAAATCTGAAAGCCAGCTTTGTGTTGGAAAAAGAGCTGGAAGCCCCGATTCAAAAAGGTGATGTTGTTGGTAAACTTTATTATCAGCTGGATGGAAAAGATATTGCCCAATATCCATTGATGGCACTGGAAGATGTGGAAAAAGGTGGCATTTTCAGTCGCCTCTGGGATTACATTGTCTTGCTGTTCAAAGGGTTGTTCTGATTCAGAAACGACTCCGAGCCGGATACAAAAAGGCCTGACAACTGTCAGGCTTTTTTTGTGAACTTTTCCCGGATAGATATCAAACCATACGGCCATATCTCAGGCATGGATTATTTTATATTACATCAGACAGTACTTTCTTCCTGAGCTGAACTCTGCTCCGGCCAGAGAAGTGATTCACGACGCAGAACCCGTTCAATATCTTTCAACTGTGCAGGTTTCGGTAATACATCATCCATTCCACAAGCTTTATACTGCCCGATGTCTTCTTCACTGGCATTTGCCGTATAAGCCACGATATACGGTTGTTTCATATCAGTTTGACGCCGGATTTCGCAAGTCGCCTCCATCCCATTCATCTTACTCATATAGATATCCATCAGGATCACATCATAGTTGTTGTCCTGTAACGTTCGCAGGACTTTAGTGCCGTCCTCAATCGTATAAACCCGATGACCTAGTTTTTCCAGCATAAACCGGGCTAATGATTGATTCAGAGAACTATCATCAACAACCAGAATATTCAGTGGTGTGCTACTCCGGACAAATTTGCCCTCTTTTTCAGACTGATCATCAGCCTGCGCCGCAATCTGACACGGGATTTCAAACCAGAATGTCGCCCCCAGTCCGGGTATACTTTCAACCTGAATGTCTCCGCCCATCATTTCGACAAAGCTCTTACAGATGGAAAGCCCCAGCCCTGTTCCTCCCGTATGAGATCCAACTTGCATGAAAGGCTGGAAAAGCTGTTTTTGATACTCTTGATCAATACCAATCCCCGTGTCCCGGACCTTAAAGATCAGACGTGGATCTTCATTTCTGCGGGCCCAAGTCACACTCAGCTGAATATCCCCGTGATAAGTAAACTTAGCGGCATTCCCTAACAAATTAATCAGAATCTGTTGCAGTTTCTTTGGATCAGTACGGATATATTGAGGAACAATATCTTCAACCACACAACTGAGCTGAATATCAGGTGATTTTAACTGTGGCCGTATCAGATCAATGATCGTTGATGTTAATGGGCGCAGCTCAAAGTTCTCAGGTTCAAAAGCGATTTTATCCGCCTCTAACTTTGAGAGTTCCAGAATATCGTTCACAATCGCCAGCAGTGAACCCCCTCCGGATTCAATAATATTCAGGAATTCCTGTTGCTTCGAATCCAACTGAGAATGACTGAGTAACTCTGTTGCCCCTAAAATACCGTTCAATGGTGTCCGGATTTCATGGCTCATTACAGCCACAAACTTACTTTTTGCCCGATTAGCAGATTCCGCCGCTTTTCTGGCAGCCTGCAATGCCGCCGTACTCCGGCGTAACTGAATCAGATTATGACGAATGTAAGTTAAGTAAACGGCAACCAAGATACTGAAATTGATAAACAGAAAAATAGAAAAGCCAGCTAAACGGAGACGGGTTTCACCCTCTTCCTCCTTCTGATGCGCGTAGTACTCTTTCATCGACATTTCAGCTGCGGCAATATAACGGGAACCATCCGCAGAGCGCATCGGTACAAAAACTGCCCGAAACTCCCCCCAATGGTCATCATATTCTGCCCAAATAGTCCTGTTTTCATGTAATGCAGCCAGCAACTGGTGACTGGCATCAGGATACGGGTCAAAGAAGCGGACATAGGTCTTATTCTTCAATTCATCTTCCGATGCACTGGAAGAGACAAGAATAGCCTGCCCATCCCGCTCAATAACGGTATAAATGTAAGTCAGGTCCATTTTTTTGCTGTATTCTGTCAGGCGCTGAATTGCCTGCCAGTCTTCGGCTTCAGACTTTGATTTATTATCGACAAGACCATCATGATAGTGCTCTCCCAGAACCGCAGTTGCGACCAGCGCTCCATGGTAAAGCCTGTTATTCAGATCATCTTCAATAGACTGCTTCGCCTGTACATAAAGATATGCAACGAAAGAAACACAGGAGATCACATATACACAGCTGAACAGTATAAACTTCCACGTTTCTTTAATACGAAAACCTTTCTTATGAGCGGTTCTACCTACCTGCTGCATTATTTTTTAACCTACTAAACTCACGACAAAATACATATCATCTATACCCAAATGACCTCAAGATGCAGTTTCAGCATATACCAATCAGTTGCACATAAGCTACGCCTAATATAAAAATTTACAGCAGTAGATCACTGTCATTTGCACTGCAAATCACTAAAGTGTGTCGACCTTTATACATTGAATTTTCCTCCAGAACCATATTCCTTCCATATAATAGAAACACTGACCATGAAATTCATAAACAATATGTAAATAAATTTTATATAACTGTAATTAATCAATAAACTAACAAAACTTGCGCGAAACCACACAAACACACATGATTTGATCATAAAAGTGTATCTTGAGATCCACGTCATTAACCAGTATCATTCCTTCCCTTATATATCGACCTCAGCCGGAGTTGCCCTCATGTTTACAATAAACTCAGATGCTAAACTGAAAGATCTGCTTGAATTTCCTTGTTCATTTACCTACAAGGTTATGGGCTATGCAAAACCAGAGCTGCCAGAACGCGTCCTTGAGGTTATTCAGCGTCACGCTCCCGGAGATTACAGTCCAACGGTCAAACCCAGCGCCAAAGGGAATTATCATTCAGTCTCAGTCAATATCACCGCAACATCGATAGAACAGGTTGAGACGCTTTATAAAGAATTAGGTGAAATTGATATTGTTCGCATGGTTCTGTAAGCGGCGAAAAAACTCAGATACGAATGAAACAGATTACTCTCTGTTTTTTTGATATCTTCAACTTTTTTTGAAAGGCAGCATTTGCTGCCTTTTGCTTATAAATGAAATAGTTAAAATAAACAGCCCGAAAATGCGGCTATTTTTTTATCATCATTGAGTAGTTCCGCGGCGTGAAGCAGTTTATAATCCAAATACTTTATTTATCGCGGATGAGTCAATACCATGAAGAATCAACTCATTGTCAAACGACTCGGTCGACAAGACTATCAACCGGTCTGGCAAGCGATGCACGATTTCACCAACCAGCGGACCGATGAAACTTGTGATGAAGTCTGGCTGGTGGAACATCAACCGGTCTTTACTCAGGGACAGGCCGGAAAATCAGAACATGTTCTGAATCCGGGAGATATTCCGGTTGTTCAGAGTGATCGCGGCGGACAGGTCACTTATCACGGACCAGGGCAGCTCGTCGCTTATTTTCTGCTTGATTTACGACGTAAAAAACTCGGGGTCAGAGAACTTGTGACCCATATTGAAAATATTGTGATCCAGACTCTGGATGCATTTCATATTCAGTCTCAATCGAGAGCCAATGCACCCGGTGTCTATGTGGAAGATAAGAAAATTTGTTCTCTGGGGCTTCGAATCCGTAAAGGCTGCTCCTTCCACGGCCTTGCACTGAACGTCAATATGGACCTGTCTCCGTTTTTAAGAATAAATCCCTGTGGTTATCAAGGGATGGAAATGGTTCAGATCAGTGATCTTGGAGGTCCGTCTGAGCTGAAGATTGTAGAAGAACAACTTGTCAAAACGCTTGTCACCACTCTGGGTTATGAGCATATAGAATTCACTACAGAAGCAATATCATGAGCAAACCAATTCAAATGGAAAAAGGCGTTAAATATCGTGACGCCGATAAAATGGCTCTCATTCCGGTCAAAAATATGCCGACCGAACAGAAGGAGCTGCTGCGTAAACCTTCGTGGATGAAGATAAAACTGCCTGCTGACAGTCAACGCATTCAGGACATTAAATCAGCTATGCGTAAAAACAATCTTCACTCAGTTTGTGAAGAAGCCTCCTGTCCCAATCTGGCAGAATGTTTTAACCATGGTACAGCCACCTTCATGATTCTGGGAGCCATCTGTACCCGGCGTTGTCCATTCTGCGATGTTGCACACGGGCGTCCATTAACACCGGATGCACAAGAACCCCAGAAACTGGCTCAGACAATCCGGGATATGAAACTCAGATATGTTGTGATTACATCCGTTGACCGGGATGACCTGCGCGATGGAGGTGCTCAGCACTTTGCTGACTGTAACCGTGAAATCCGGGCTCTGAATCCTGAGATTCGTATCGAAACACTGGTTCCGGACTTCCGTGGTCGTATGGATACTGCACTGGAAATCCTTCAGGATAATCCGCCGGATGTATTCAATCACAACCTGGAAACCGCCCCTCGCCTGTACCGGAAAGTCAGACCCGGAGCCAACTACAAGTGGTCTCTCGAATTGCTGCAAAAATTTAAACAGCAACACCCGGACATTCCAACCAAATCCGGTCTGATGATGGGACTTGGTGAAACAAAAGAAGAGATTGTCGAAGTTCTCAAAGATCTCCGCGCCCACGGAGTGACAATGCTGACTCTGGGACAGTATCTCGCTCCCAGCCGCCATCACCTGCCGGTAGAACGGTATGTTCCCCCGGAAGAATTTGACGAACTAAAAGAAATTGCGCTTGATTTAGGCTTTACCCACGCGGCATGCGGACCATTTGTACGTTCATCTTATCATGCTGATCTACAGGCCAAAGGTATTGAAGTGAAGTAATATCATTCTGCCGGTGTAATACACCGGCTTACTTCACTCAGGTTCAGTCACTATCACAAAAATACTTTTGGCTCTGTCTGGAAAAACCATCGACAAATGTGAAACAATTGCCATAATTTGTTTCACTATGTTGAATCTGTGATCGATGTTCTATAGTCTAAACAGAAACCCCGATCTCACTGCCGATGTAAGGATATATATGATGAAAACTGCCACTTTCTGGGGCATTGTCGGACTCGCGATCACTCTCGCCGGTTGTGCTTCAAATACCAAAGAAGATAACTACCGTGAAGCGTCTTTTGAACTGTGTAATACTGACGTGAAAGTATACTCGCTGGATAATGCCGGACGGGTCCGTATTGTTTGTGCGGATGGCTCTAAGTTCGCACTCAAATCAGAAGATACGCTTGAAGTCATGCGTGGTATCAACATTGATTACTGCGATGGTGAAGGCTTAGGTAAATTCACTGAAAGTGAAAATTACTACCTGTTCAAATGTAAATCAGGCACAACCCTGAGCATCTCGAAAGAGTAATCTTTTCCAATACACATTGAACGATTTCTGAATCTCTTTGAGCTCAAAATAATAAACCCGCTTCCGATGAAGCGGGTTTACTTTATGATTCAGCAATGCTCGTCGAGGAGCTCTTAAGCATATACAGGCAAACGCTTACAGATAGCCAGTACTTTTTGTTTAGTTGCCTCAGTCACGCTTGGATCATTAATGTTGTCTAGAACATCACACATCCAGTTTGCCAACTCTTTCGCATCATCTACAGTGAAACCACGACGAGTGATCGCAGGCGTACCCACACGAATACCTGAAGTAACAAACGGGCTGCGGGGATCATTCGGAACAGAGTTTTTGTTCACCGTAATATTTGCAGCGCCCAGAGCAGCATCCGCTTCTTTTCCGGTGATATTTTTATCGATCAGATCAACCAGGAACAGGTGGTTTTCCGTACCATTGGAAACGATTTTATAGCCACGCTCCTGAAACTGAGCAACCATTGCTTTAGCATTCTGAACGACACGTTCCTGATAAGCTTTAAACTCAGGTTCCATCGCTTCTTTGAAAGCAACTGCCTTCGCTGCGATAACATGCATCAGAGGACCGCCCTGTCCACCAGGGAATACTGCTGAGTCCAGCTTTTTATACATCTCTTCACCGGCATTCGACAGAATCAGACCACCACGAGGCCCAGCCAGTGTTTTGTGAGTTGTTGTTGTGACCACATGAGCATGTGGAACCGGAGTCGGATAAACACCCGCCGCAATCAGACCGGCAACATGAGCCATATCGACAAACAGATAAGCACCAACCTTATCTGCGATTTCACGCATGCGAGCCCAGTCAACAATCTGAGAATAAGCAGAGAAACCACCGATAATCATTTTCGGCTTATGTTCAACCGCCAGAGCTTCCATTTCGTCATAGTTGATCTGACCACTTTCATCAATTCCGTAAGGAATGACGTTGTAGTGTTTACCGGAAAAGTTTACCGGAGAACCGTGTGTCAGGTGTCCGCCATGTGCCAGGCTCATTCCTAAAACAGTATCACCAGGATTCAGCAATGCCATATATACAGCACTGTTGGCCTGAGAACCTGAGTGAGGCTGGACGTTTGCATATTCACAGTTAAACAGTTTGCATGCACGTTCAATCGCTAATGATTCGGCTTTATCAACATATTCGCAGCCACCGTAATAGCGCTTGCCAGGATAGCCTTCCGCATATTTGTTTGTCAGCTGAGAACCCTGGGCTTCCATTACACGTGGACTGGTGTAGTTTTCTGAAGCAATAAGTTCAATGTGCTCTTCCTGACGAAGAGTTTCTTCTTGAATGGCTGCGAAAAGATCCGCATCATAATCAGCGATATTCATATCACGCTTAAGCATCTGTATCTCCTGACTCAGATTGACTGGAAAGTTTAATAAAACTACATTCTGACTCAACGCAAACGTTTTCGTCACTTAATTTGGCGCGTATTCTACCTAAATTGATCTATGTCATAAAGCCCAAATGTACAAATTTTCATGCAGTTTTTTCATGATACTCAAAAGTCCCGGTAACATGGCGGCGCCGGGTGTCAACTTTTAGGTTTACATTCTGTAAAGTACCAATGACATAGGTTTACCTGAATTTCCCGTTTCTAGCTACCGAAAAAGTCACCTTTTCTTTACTATCCTTCACAAATTGTCTCAATACGCTCATAACCGATGGAAAAACACACTTTTCAGGAAGACATCATCGCAATCATCACCGGCAGCTTTCTGGTTGCTCAGGGCATCATGTTTCTACAAGCTGCACACCTAATCACCGGAGGAACAGCCGGACTGGCATTGTTACTCAACCAGTTAACGCCCTTTTCCTTCGGAGTTCTCTATTTCCTGTGCAATGCGCCATTTTACTTGCTTGCCTGGAAACGCTTCGGCCGCCAGTTTGCGCTGAACAGCCTGATTTCCGGCCTGCTTGTTGCCCTTTTTGCCGATCAGTTCTCATTTTTAATCCTGTTTACACATGCCAACGGTATTTACTGTGCAGTCACAGGCGGATTACTCATGGGTGTGGGAATGCTGATTCTTTTCCGTCATCGTTCCAGTCTGGGAGGATTCAACGTTTTCTGTCTGTTTGTTCAGGATAAATTCGGAATTTCTGTCGGCAAAACTCAACTGTGTATTGATGCATCCGTTGTATGTGCTTCTCTGTTTTATCTGTCTCCGTATACGATTGCCGTTTCAGTGCTCAGTGCTTTGGTTCTCAATGTGGTATTAGCCATGAATCACAAGCCATCCCGATATACAGTGACTTATGGTTCATAATATAGAGCAGTCGGCATTTCTCTGACATAACCTTTTGTTGTACAAGAAATAGCATATTTGTCCAAAAAGACATCATTCAAACATAAATCGTCAGAAAAGGCTTTACAGGCTGAATGAGTTTGCTATGATGCGCTCCGCACCGAAGAGATGTTTCGGGAATGTTTCTTCAATCATTAGAGTGCACCCTGGAGGGGTTCCCGAGTGGCCAAAGGGAGCAGACTGTAAATCTGCCGGCTCCGCCTTCGATGGTTCGAATCCGTCCCCCTCCACCATATTTAAAGATGTTTGAATGTTTCCGGTAAAGGTATCGTTCAGGCAAAACAAAATCCCGGAGGGGTTCCCGAGTGGCCAAAGGGAGCAGACTGTAAATCTGCCGGCTCCGCCTTCGATGGTTCGAATCCGTCCCCCTCCACCATATAGAAAAGCCAGCATCTTGCTGGCTTTTTCTTTATCTGTACCGCAATAATTCTGTGACACACCGTCATCATCAATCCAATAGGATAATCCGGCATATAATTTGTCATGGGATCATACCAATTCTACAAATGAGCCGATCATCTTAATGGAATTGGTATTACCCGGCTTTCAAATGACGGGAACTTAAAACCGTTGAGAATTCTTTCCCCCGGATCAACGCGCCACCAGATATGCAGGAACCTCTTTAATACTATCAAGCACAACATCAGCAAGAGATTCACCGGCTTCAGTCACTGGCTTCCCGGTACGGACCAGAATCGATGTGCCGACACCGGCAGCCTGAGCCGCCATCAGATCGGCTGGTTTATCACCAACCATCACTGAATTTGCCATATCGATTTTAAGAAAATCACGGGCTGAGATAAACATACCGGGACGTGGCTTACGGCAGTCACAATCCTGCTTATATTTACCGACGCCGTGCTCCGGATGATGAGGGCAGTAATAGATACCATCAAATTCGACACCATGGTCAATGAAGTTCCAGTCCATCCACTGAGTCAGACTCAAAAACCGGTCTTCGGTGAACATTCCCCGGGCAATCCCCGCCTGATTGGTCACCAACACCAGAAGATAGCCCATCTCCTTTAACCGTTTTGTCGCTTCAAATACCCCATCGATGAAGTGAAAATCATGCTCATCATGAACATAACCACTATCAATATTGATCACTCCATCGCGATCCAGAAACACTGCTGGTTTAGCCAAAGCTTTGCCCCATCCGACTGATTAATGCTGGCTATTATACTCAAACTCACTGTCGGAGATACACCCAAATGACCTCCGGACACAGTTTCAGCTTTTTTCTTGTTCTTTTCCGGGTAAATTCCGTCAATATTGCTTTTTAGACGTCTAGACGTCGAAATTGATTGACTTCATTATCATGAAGCCATAGCATCCACTACAAAATTGCAGGTGTTGTTCCGGTTGAATGAAATTTAACCTTTCTGATACACCACACCTCAGGGCACTATTGGTCATTTGAGGTGGAATTTACAGGCTAAGTACGTCCTACTCAGGTTATCTAATGATTGAAATAAATCGCGTAAACAAAGTGTTCGGCCAAGGCGATAAACAGATTCACGCCTTGAAGGACATCAACCTCCATATCCGGCAAGGGACTATATTTGGTGTTATCGGCTCTTCCGGTGCAGGAAAAAGTACGCTGATACGCTGTGTCAATATGCTGGAGTCGCCAACCAGTGGCGAAGTCATTGTCGATGGTGTCGATCTAACCAAGTTGAATGCATCCCAGCTGTGTCAGGCAAGACGGAATATTGGTATGATTTTTCAGCACTTTAATCTGCTGTCATCCCGTACTGTATTTGACAATATTGCTTTACCTCTCGAACTTGCCGGTCAGACTCAGGAACATATCAGACAAAAAGTCGATGAGTTACTGACACTTGTCGGTCTTGCTGATAAGAAGCAAGCCTATCCGTCAAATCTCAGTGGCGGACAGAAACAACGGGTTGCGATTGCCCGGGCACTGGCCAGTGATCCCAAAGTCCTGCTGTGTGATGAAGCAACCAGTGCTCTGGATCCGGCAACGACTCAATCCATTCTGCAACTGCTCAAACAGATTAACCGTCAGTTGAACATCACTATTCTGCTGATTACCCACGAAATGGATGTGGTAAAAAGTATCTGTCATGAAGTTGCAATCATCGGTGACGGAGAACTGGTTGAGAAAGGCAGTATCAGCGATATTTTTGCCCATCCGAAAACAGATTTGGCACACCAGTTTATCCGTTCGACACTGGATTTATCCATTCCAGAGGATTACGAAAACCGTCTCCACCCGGAGCGGGTTTCCGGTAGTTATCCACTCGTCCGGCTTGAGTTTACCGGTGCAACGGTTGATGCACCGCTGGTTTCACACATCTCACGGGATTTTAATATTGACGTCAATATTCTCAGCTCCGATCTGGATTATGCCGGTGGGGTTAAATTTGGCATGCTCGTCGCCGAACTTCTCGGAGAAGATGCAGATGATCAGGCGGCGATCGAATATCTCCGCTCACATCATGTAAAAGTGGAGGTCCTTGGTTATGTCAATTAACCTCATCACAGACTGGCTGAGTCAAAACAGTCATCTGATTCTGAATGCAACCTGGCAAACAGTCTATATGGTTGCCGTTTCCGGCCTGGTAGGTTTTCTTATTGGTATTCCGTTGGGTGTCATCCTTCATACCACCAAATCAGGCGGATTGATGGAAAACCGCCGCTTTAACCGCATTCTAGGTGCAGTTGTTAACGTCGGCCGTTCAGTTCCGTTTCTGGTCCTGATGGTAGCGATTATCCCACTGACCAAACTACTGATCGGCACCTTCATCGGTACAACAGCGGCAATCGTCCCCCTGACTATAGGTGCGATTCCGTTTGTTGCCCGCTTAATTGAAGGTGCTCTGCTGGAAGTCCCGTCCGGATTGGTTGAAGCTGCACAGGCAATGGGCGCCAAACCGATACAAATCATTACGAAAGTTCTGCTGCCGGAAGCGATGCCAACTATACTCAACTCGGTCACCATCACTCTGGTTACTTTGGTGAGTTACTCGGCAATGGCAGGAACTGTCGGAGGTGGCGGCTTGGGTGACGTGGCAATTCGCTATGGTTTCTATCGCTATGACATTATCGTCATGGCCGTTACGGTCGTTATGCTCATTGTTCTGGTTCAGATTATTCAGTCGATTGGCGATACAATTGTACGCCGGGTCGATCACAGATAAACAATAAAATACATCAATAATTCATTGATAAAAATTCAGAGTTTTAAATCAAGGAGAAGCACATGAAATTTAGTCTAAAGGGTCTGTTGACTATTGCTACGGCCGCTTCAGCGCTCGTACTGGCAGGATGCGGTGAAAAAACTGCCGATAACCATAAAATCAAAGTCGGTGTGATGGCCGGTGCAGAAGCACAAGTGGCAGAAGTTGCCCAGAAAGTAGCAAAAGACAAATATAACCTTGATGTCGAACTGGTAACATTTACTGATTACGTCACACCAAATGCTGCGCTTGATGATGGCTCTATTGATGTCAACGCATTCCAGCACAAGCCATATCTGGATCAGCAGATTGCAGATCGCGGTTACAAACTAACCATTGCCGGCAACACTTTCGTTTACCCAATTGCCGGATATTCAAAAAAAGTAAAATCAGTTGATGAACTGAAAGCAGGTGATCGTATCGCAGTGCCGAATGATCCGACCAATCTGGGTCGTTCTCTGATCCTACTTCAGCAACAGGGGTTGATTAAATTACGTGATGACGCCGGACTGAAAGCAACAGTTCAGGATATTACTGAAAATCCGAAGAATCTGGAAATTCTTGAACTGGATGCCGCACAACTGCCACGCTCACTGGATGACGTAGCGATTGCAATCATCAATACAACTTTTGCCAGCCAGTTAAATCTGTCACCAGAAAAAGACGGTATTTTTGTTGAAGATAAAGAATCTCCATACGTGAACCTGATCGTTGCCCGTGAGAATAACGTCAACGATGAAAACGTGAAAAACTTTGTCAAAGCCTACCAGACTGAAGAAGTCTACGACGCCGCGATGAAAACATTTAACGATGGTGTTGTAAAAGGTTGGTAAAACCGACACGATTAATTCGTCTCAATATAAACAAGGGCATTTCATGCCCTTGTTCTCTGTCACTGCTATTTCAGATAATCCCACGACAAATTCGAAACAAGCCGGCACGAATCACATTTAAAATGAAAAATATCATGCAATGGTTCATCTAAGCGCCATGGTTTTCCACAGCCGGGACAACAACGCTTTTGTTCTTCTTCCAGACTCATTCCACCAACCCGATACTGATAGTAGTAAGTCGGAATTTTAGTCAGATACTCAATCCGGCCCCGTAAATCCCATCCCCGCCGGAAGAGATCACTTTCTGGTTGCATGATTTCTTTCAGAGCCGCATGTTCAGCCTGACATCCACCAGCCATCTGTAATTCGTCACACGCCTGCCATTCCGTCTGCCACTTGATGAGCGCTTTATGATCACCGTTAAATGTAGCCGGAATACGGTACAAAGGAACTGGCAGCAGGTTTTCACCATTCCGCAACGGCGAACAGGTATGAACATAAGTCGTATATAACACCTGCCATTCGCGATGCTCTGCCGTGTCCGTTTGCTCGGAGTGAATATCCTGGCCCAGAACCCTGACTTTCGGAGCTAACAGACTGGCCTCGGCCAGGCGGTTCATACAAACCTGGACGAAGTCTGAATGATATTTCGGATGCAGACTCTGCTTTTCCGGACAGAGAACCCGGACAAAAAATTCACCGTCACCCATCACAACCGGAAATTCCCGCCCCAGAATCTGCCCCTGAAAACGTAACGCTTCCAGCAGACCTGAAATCGCCCGTTCAACAGCAGAAACAGTTGTATTGTCAAAACATTCAAACTGGAGTTCAGCAACATAACTCATAAATATGACTCACTACTTAATTTCCGATTAAGGGCCATAATTATAGGGCAAATCTTCAGTTGTATTTTCAAATTTTTCACATCTAATACCAATAATAATCTATTTTTAATTTTATACATATTGTGTTGTAAAAAAGGATGTCGATATATTGAACACAATACAGATCTTCGAGTTTTCTCTATTGGTTTATGCATATGTTTAATTCCATCAGCCATCAAAGTAACTGTGGCCTTTTCAAACATTACTTTTTCACATTTAAGGTAATTGATCCAGTCTTTAAATTACCAAGTTTTTACCCTTACAAAATACTGTCCTCCAATATTGCACTGCAATCTAACCAGTATCTCTTTAGATATCGATAATTTCGATGATGTTGTCGAAATTATCCGTTAGCACCCGGATGGAAAATTTCGTATTTTGATAATAGGCTAGGTGGCAGAGGATATATGCTTGTTCGTAAAAAGCTATTTCAATATAGCATCTTCCTTTGACATGATATGCAGACGCATTTGTAATTTTGCGCAGCTGCTATTCATCCTTTAGGTATCCCGCGCTATACAGCACTGACACCAGTACTTCGGCAAATAAGCACCAACAACCAACACAAGACAATGATACACCGTAGGTAGAGATATTTAATAATCGATGCTATCAGACTGAATGTATCTACCAAAAGGAAAATGAAGAATAAAAACACGGCGTCGAGAAACTGCGCCCTCCAGAGGTCACCAATACTAACCTTTCGCTGAGAGATGAACGATCAATTGCTCATCTACAGGATTCTAGTTGGTGATTTTCAGAAAACAAAATTCTACGGAACAGTTAGTTCATCGGCCCTGGCCGTTTTACTAGCTAACACAATTTCTGTCGTGATTGGGGCTATGCTTCGGCAGGAAATTAAGTGGCGGTATATGCTGCCTTAGGAGGAATATGATGAGCCCAACTACTATAGAGATCAACGCTGTACAGAACGAACATGACGAATCTCGTATGGAACAACCAACAAAAGCGGTCATGCCGCCAAACCGTCCAAAACTTCTATCGCTCACCGGTAGTAGATTTTGGGCTGCCTTCTTAGTTTTTTTATTTCACGCCTCTATTCCTAGCGATCTCGCTCCGTATGCAGATCCAACCATAGAGCACATATTTGCAGCTATTGTAAGTAAAGCCGGCTGGGTAGGAGTTTCGTTTTTCTTTATACTAAGCGGATTCGTTATGGTATGGTCGGCCAGAGATAATGATACCGTTGGCAATTTTTACTTAAGGCGTTTTGCGAAAATTTATCCGACTCATTGTTTAACCTGGGCTATTGCGCTCGCTTTAGGTGTGGTAAGTATAGGGGCATACAAAATATGGTTGTCAAACCTCCTGCTAGTAAATTCATGGGTAAATGACGTTAAATATTTCTTTGTTGTAAACAGACCCAGTTGGTGTCTTTGTGACGAAATCCTTTTTTACCTATTGTTTCCCATGCTATTTAAAGCGATGAAAGCAATACCAAAAAAATTCGACTTGTTGGGAATAGGTGTTGCAGTTGTCGCATCGTTACTCATACAGATCTTTATTTACTTTTGGGTTGAACCAAATCATATGATGCCCTATTATCCGGTTTCACAACGACAGTTTTGGTTTTCGTATATATTTTTCCCGTCACGTCTATTTGAGTTTGTCTCTGGGATGTTTGTTGCGCGGTTGCTGATATATGGACGTGTCCCCGTGTTACCCAAAGCTGCTGCACTTACTTTGCTTATTGCAGTATATATAGGAGCAATGTTCCTTCCATACCAATTTGGTTTAAATGTTATTTACATCATTCCTGTTAGTTTGTTAATTGTTTCAATTGCTAATGATGATTTGAACGCCAAGAAAAACATACTAAACCGAAAGTCTTCTATATGGCTTGGAGAGATATCCTATGCATTTTATATGGTCCACTTTTTAGTCCTTTTTGTCTTATTCAAGCTATTGGACGGAAAAAAATTAGATTTTATGGAAGGGACAGCGATTCTTGCTATAGCACTGATCTTGTCAGTTTCATGCGCATCGTTAGTTTATCGATACTTTGAGATTCCAATGAATAGGAAAATACTGGATATTTTCAGACCAAAATTTTTGAAAACTATTACAGAATAGTATTGTTTATAGATGCGTATGATTCTTCACTTAATAGTGATATTTATTTTTTATTAAGATGTCATATTTTTCTGTAACTCACTTAAATGTGAAAATTTATATATATAATCATCTAACTTTTTACTTTTCGCCATATATGGCTTGCTATCACCACAGTACTAAACGGAGTGTTTTACATTAATATTTCTCAGTATATTAATTTTTACTTGGTCTAAATGTATAAAACTGTATACCACCTTTTTGTATTGTATTTCTTCATACCATAACTAGTTTTGTCGGTCTTTGTTGCCGACAAAACTCACTACCCTCGAATTCTCAGATTAGAACTGAAAGACAATATATCTTACTTCAAACAACTAAGTTTCAGGAAGCTGTTATGCAACATTCGAGTCTTGTAGAACGTATTTATCTAGCAAATTTATCCAACCAGGATAGTCGATTCAGGTTTTCAGGGAGGGTTACATACCGAACAACCGAACATATAGGAATAAAATTCTTAATATGAACTAGTTCAGAGACATCAGTAAAATGAGAAAGTGGACAGAAGAATAGATAGCTAAATATAACGAAAAACTTCTCCATGACGTACTCGATACATTAACACCATGAGAATATATAACCCAATAAATAGGCTAAAAATTAAATTAACCGCACAACAAGCTGATGATTATCATAGACATATTCAGTAAAGTTAAACAAGAAATTTAATATTATATATGATGAAGCAAGGGATCCTGAAAAACTGATGTAATCATATTCGTGAGTTTTAAGGTATCTATGTAAGGAGAGTCTGTTCTATACAAAAGCTCGATCTGAAACTTCTCAAACCGGCCATGTAGATCATGAATCTTTATCTTGTCACGTACATCTCGATTAATTGAACAACGCATAACCAAAGCTACCCCCTTACCTTCAGAGACACTGGAAAATAATACGGGATAAGATCCGCATTCAATGATTCTCTTCGGCATGATTCCCCCCTCTTGTATTAATATATCACAGTTTCGCATTAAGGCTGATTTTCTGCTGCTGAGCAAAAAATGTTCTCCATCAAGGATGGAGATTTTATTGATGGTTGGAAAATTTCTCTCAGTAATGAGAACTAAATCAGTAGAAAATAATGATAGTCGAGCATGTCGTACATCAGAAAAACCGGAACCAATTATTACCATATCTAATTCATTTTTTTCGTAGGAGTTAAGTAAACTTATTGTGTTCCCGATACAAATATCAATGCATTGATCTATATTGTTGCTTAAATCTATCAATAAACTAGCTATATAAGGTGGTAAACAGTCAATTAATCCAATTCGGATGCTGGGGGTGTTATGCTTTAAGGATGCAATTTTTTTCTTACAATCTTCCTCAAGTTCTAATATCTTTATTGCGTATTCATAAAGTATTTTCCCTTGTGCTGTAAGTGATATCCTATTTTTACGACGATCAAACAAGGTAATACCGAATCTATCTTCCAGATTTCTAAGACGATGAGATATACTCGATTGTACTCTGTTCAGACGCGCTGAAGCTTGAGTGATGTTTCCTATTTTTGCTACGGTGACAAAAGCAAGAAGTTCACTGGTCTTCATATAAAACCTCCACATTAGAAATTTTTTAATAAAAACTACAGACTCATTAATAATAACTAGATGCTAAAATTTCAAATTTTAAGTTGGACGACAAAAATTTTATTTATAAATGGAAAATTGTAATGAATAATTAGTTACTGTTTTACAGATAAACTACGTTAATCACTAACACACATCCCATTGCATCATTTGTATAGGAGGGTCTCCCCTCTTATTCCTCGTGCTCAATAGAGCTCGTATTACCTCTCTCACTATCGAGTTGCTTCATAAGCTCTTCAGGATAGCGGGAACCTTGGATAGCATCTTTCGGAAACAATGCTTCTACAGATGCAACATTTTCTTGATTAAGCGATCTTTCAAACACTCTAAAAACGTCCAGCAGTTGCGTGCGAGTTCGCGCGCCAATAACAGGTACAAAGGATGGCTGTTTGGCTAATACCCATGCTACGGCAAGCTGGGCAGGAGTCATCTTATGATCTGCGGCATACTCATGAAATTTCATAATCGCCGCAACATTTTGCTCTCCAGTTTTTCCACGAAAACGAGGCATATTTGCACGGCGATCGCCTTTTCTACCTATCTTACTTCCCGTCAGTAATCCACGAGACAGAACACCATATAGCGTCGCACCGATCCCCAACGAAGTAAGCGCAGGAAAAATCGCTTGCTCTGGTTCACGACAGATAACGGAATATTCAATTTGTAGATCGGATATAGGATGCACCTTCGCAGCACGCGTAATTGTTTCGATGCCCACCTCAGAAAGGCCAATATTACGAACATAGCCAGCTTTCACTAGATCGGCAATCGCGCCTACAGTCTCTTCAATAGGCACTGATGGGTCAAGGCGTGAAGGTCGATACACATCAATAACATCGACTCCGAGACGCTTCAGACTGTAAGTTACAAAATTTTTCACAGCCTCCGGACGTGCATCGAAACCAACAAAACAGCCATCTGGTCCAATCATTGCACCAAATTTTACCGATATTTGTATCTTGTCACGTAATCCCTTAATACCACGACGAACTAATAGTTCATTTAGGCCAGAGGAATAAAAATCGCCCGTATCAATGAGTGTAACACCGCGCTCGATAGCTTCTCGAATGGTGGCAATACCTTCATTTACGTCCGACATTCCATAGGCACCAGACATAGCCATACAGCCAAGAGCTATAGGAAACACCTGCGGACCGGTACTACCGAGTTGAATCTTGGAATTGGAATTCATTTTCATGGGTATCCTTTCAGTGCTTGTTTAAATAAACGTTTCTACTAACGTGACATCCCACACAAACCCGGCATATCGTGGGTTACTCAGTATCAATTTTAAACCCACCCAGCCATTGTTGGACTGTACACAGAAAAACGTCTAAGCGTTCCAACTGTAGCGATATTTGGAACGGCTATTTACTCGATCTTTTGTTTGATAAAAAATATTCTGCATCACACGAACTAAGTATTTTCCATGGGAGCTTTCACTCAGAACAAAAATGGGAAAATTTCCTTGCTTGTCGCACCAGATGTTTCGAGAATAATGGGAAACATCCCATATTCTATATTTTATTGAGTCATAAACCATTTGACCCATATTTCATAGTTCACTAATAGTAGTTTTCCCGACTTATAAAACACAGCGGGGCTACGATAGTTATATATGTAATATATATTCTTATTAAACAATAAGATTGTAACTTTCGGTTTATACCTAACAAGGAAGTAGTTAAACACGTATAAATTGTATAGGGTAATTTTAGGCACCCCAACTTTCTTGATGTTAGAAAGAAACAGCAGGGTGAAAAAAAAGAATAATGTATTGTATATCAACCAGATATCGTGAATACATCTATATAGAACTATTCGTGGATCAGATGACCTATAGACTCAGTAAAGAGTAATTTATCAACTATTTCGGGAGCAATAGTCTACAGCTACTTCTTATCCATAACGCCAGAGAACTGTATAGAGATGTATCCTGTTTCACAGAACAGACACCTCAAATTGAATGAAACATTTTACTTACAATTATTAGCGTATTATCGGTTCTAAATATGTTATGCCAACAACTATATTAAAATAACCCTATACAATTTATACGTGTTTAACTACTACCTTGTTAGGTAAAAAACAAAAGTTAAAATCCCACTGTTAAATAGAAAAATACATCTTAATGACAACTTTCAGTAACTGAAACAATCACATTCAGGTTAAATAATGTTATGAATAACAAATTACACGGACCGCTATTTCTGGCGATCCTTAGTACGTTGATGGCATTCGCGTCTTTATCAACGGATATTTATCTTCCAGCGATGCCAATAATGGCAAATGAGCTACAGGGCGATATCGAACTGACTGTCACTGGTTTTCTCATCGGTTTTGCGTTGGCACAACTGGTGTGGGGACCGATAAGTGACACACTGGGTCGCCGCCTACCGTTATTTATAGGGATGGTAATGTTTATCATCGGCTCTGTCGGGTGTGCGCTATCAACAGATATTCAGCAGATGGTCTTCTGGCGGGTATTTCAAGCTTTTGGCGCCTGTACTGGCCCCATGTTGGCACGAGCGATGATCCGCGACTCATACACTCGCACCCGAGCTGCGCAAATGCTTTCGACTCTGCTCTTTATTATGGCCATCGCTCCCATCATCGGGCCGCTAGCAGGTGGGCAAATCATAAGGGTCACCAGTTGGCATGCTATCTTTTGGTTATTAGTGGTAATTGGTGGATTAATGTTTTTCTCACTATTTGCCCTCCCGGAAACTCTCCTGCCGGAAAACCGAGTCAAAATTTCCTTAGCAAATGTATTCCGTAATTACTCAATGCTACTGTGTAACCGTGAATTTATGCGCTATACGTTATGTCTGACCTTTTTCTATGTTGCTGCATATGCTTTTATGACCGGCTCACCGTTTGTCTATATCAGCTTTTACGGCGTTGATCCTCAATACTACGGCTGGTTATTTGCCCTCAATATTCTCGGAGTGATGGCTATGAGTTTGGTAAACCGGCGTCTGGTGCTACGTTATCCACTAGAAAATCTACTTAAGGTCGCCGTGACCGTGGCGACAATTGCCACCCTTACACTGGCGCTGGTTGTAAAACTACAGCTCGGTGGCATTGTTGCTGTAGTCGTGACAATATTTCTATTCTTCTCAATGAACGGGGTTATCGCCGCCACCTCAACGACTGCAGCACTTGATGCCGTACCGTCATCATTAGCGGGATCCGCATCAGCACTGATCGGCTCGTTACAGTATGGCAGCGGCATTATCTCTTCACTATTTTTGGCACTTTTCCGCGATGGTACTCCGTGGACAATGTCGTGGATTATGGTGATTTTCACCCTATCCAGTATAACAGTACTTCTACGTCGTGGTCCCCTTCCAGAAAACCGAAGTAGCCTAAACTAGAAAGTTTATAAGTGAATAGCCACCGACTTGATAGACACCTTTTAGTTAGGCTGTGGACAGTACAAAAAGGCTAATTAGCGTCTACCAAGTCGGTGGCTATTCAGAGCTACAAGTAAGATGACTCTCTTATCGCAGCCCAATCGTATTCACTACGCCCTTTATCTACACCTTCTTTAATCCGTGTTTCAATTACTTTTGAAAATGGTAATTTAATGTTCAAAGAATCACATTCATCGTTGAACAAACGAATATCCTTAAGCCCCAAATCCATAGAGAAACCACAAGGAAAATATACACGATTTGCAATGTTTTTCGAATGATAGTGGTATACAGTACAGTCAAACAAGCTATTTGTTATCATGTCAACAAATACATTGGAGTCTAATCCATTCTTTTCTAAAAACTCACACGACTCACTAATCGCTTCAATTGCAGAAATAACCAGAAAGTTTGCTGCAAGTTTAACTAAAACCGTAGACTCGTTTTTTGAACCGAAGTAGAACACACGTTCACAAAAACTAGATAAAATGTTTTCTATCTGGTGTTTGAGCTCTGGTTTACATGAGAGAATTCCAAACAACTTGCCAGCTCGAACCGTTTCTGGACGCCCGAAGACTGGACAATTTATGAATACCGCTCCCTTTGTATAATGAATCTCCTGAAGCTGACTGACCATTTCAGAAGATAGAGTGCTCATGGAAACATTAATGGTGCTAGAATCAATTGATTCTATATAGTTGGCAGAGCTGAATACCTTCAATGCAGCTTCATCATTTGGAAGCATTGACATGACAATTTTTTTCTTGAAGTCGACAACACTAAGATCGTCGATTATATGACAATTAAATGAGTCAAAATGAGAGTAGGCAGCCGGGTTAGTATCAAAGATTTCTACATTATGAGAAGACTCTATTAGTTTGGCCGCCATAGGGCTACCCATATGTCCCAATCCAATAAAAACAATATCTGCCATAATTATGCTCCTAGTAAAAATTTATATTTTTCGCCAACGACAGTAGGATTAAATTCAATGATCCGGTATGAAACATACTGATTAATTACAAGAGGCTCCTGTTCAAGCAAATTAATAAGCATTCTTTTATCAGACATAGTTGATATTATAATTCCTCCATTCCTCGGTACCTGTGGTCCCATAGCTATAAACAACCCTTTGTCAAATAAATCCTTCATATAGGCTCGGTGTTCGGGGACCAAATTATCAATTTCTTTTTTATTTACTAAGTATGTATTTTCAATTATAAACATAATGAAACCTGTTATTTAATGGGTACCTGGATGACACCGCCCCTTATTAATTCCGGAACGATACTGTAAGAATCTAAATTCAATGAGAACTCGACATCTTTATATGCACCAATAGAACGTAGTTTTACTGCAGAAGGAGAATGTTTTAGACTATCAATTGTATTATTCATAAAAATATCTAAAACATTCTTTGAAGACTGTGATAGTTCTATGTCAGTTTCTAATTTCATAAGATTTAGGATAATTCCACCAGCACAGTAAGCATCTTCAATACTGAATTTCCCACTATTGCCAGAGCAGTAGAGCGTAAAATTACTACTCATTGCAACCAATTTTTCAGCTACAGCTGATAGATTTAGAATTGATGCAATATATATTGTATCAACTTTTCCTGAACATCGGTTTAGTACTCTGGTTCCATTAGTAGTAGATAGAAGTAATCTAGTAATTTTATGGTCATTTATAAAATAGCTTGGGCTATTACTAAAATCAGCATTGGGATGTTTTTTCCCTTGATATTCAGCGGCAATATAGCAATTCCTATTTTTAAGGTTTAACTTTATTTTTTCAGCAGCTTCAAAATTTTCACAAGATACAACTTCAGTTACTCCATTAGCTAAAGCAGACACTATTGTTGATGTCGCTCGAAACTGGTCAATAACCACAACACAACTTTCAAGGGTTTCTGCATCATCATTCACATAGTTAAGCGTTGTAATTTTCATTTAAATCACCATTTCAATTAAAGAAGGAGCCCTATTCATCTTTCTATAATGAAGTGCTTTTAACAGCTCATGTTCAGCTGATATCCCATTGTAAACCCGCCCAATAAATTCGATACCGTAAGCATCAGAAAGAGCCTTGTAGTTAACTTTCGGACTATCAAATTCATTTCCAGTAAAATCTGAATATGTATTTCTACCACGAGTATTAGATATAAATTTAGAGTGCATTTTTGTGTTATCATAGCCATTGTTATTTACCACAATGAATATGATTGGTAAGTTATAATGGGATGCCGTCCAAAGCGTGCTAGGTGAAAAATTTAAATCGCCGTCTCCTATCATTGACAAAATAATAATATCTGGATCTTCTATACCAAAGGCAGCACCAATAGATGCTCCTACTCCATACCCTAAACCACATCCACCACTATTTCCCAAATGGATATGCTTATCATCAAAATCCCAGATTTGTCTGATGATTTTTCCATATTTAATGCTAGGTTCATTTACCAAAATCCAGTCTTTATCTCTTATAACATTCCAGAATGATTCGAGTATTACTGAAAGTGTAGTTTGCTCCAGATCAGGGTGTTTAAACCTAGTGTGATTACAAATGATTTTTTTCCGAGTCTCAGTTTTACCTAGATGTACAGGAGACAAATTGGCATTTAATCTTTCACACAGTAGCTCAAGAGAAGTAGTAATTTCACCAACTATATTTAAACAAGTATTTTGCAGTTCGAAATAATCACACACCTCACTATTAACAAAAAAATCATTTATCCCTATTTTTACAATTCCGGCCTCAGTATTAAATATAGGCTTGCTATTGTTGTTTTCATGCTCAAAGAGTACAGATTGTAAATCGGAGCATTCCAATGCGATTATCAGATCCGCTTGTTCTAGATAGAAACGATAATCATTGGTGATATTCATACAACTTCTACTTGGGAAGTTATATGCTCCCCCTAAATCGATAAACGGTATAGACAGGGATTCACAAACCTTTGTTGTAATTCTTACAGCATCGTCATACCGTCCTAAAGTATTGCCAATGAATAGAGGAAAATCAGCCTCAAGGATCAATGAACTCAGTTTATGAATAATCTCATTACTAGCCTGTGGGCTAATTAATTCCTTTCCAGGATTGAAAGTAAACTCAAGCTTTGTAGGCTGCTCTTGTATTGAAGAATCAATTGCTACTAAGGTTGGATATGATGGTTTCGCTTGAGTTAATAAAAGCGCTCTTTCTACCGATTGTACTGTGCTTACAAGAGTTGTTGGTTGGTCATACCATCTAACATAATCTTTCGTAATACTAGCTTGTGATGTATTTGTGTGGATCCAATCTATCCAAGGCCTTCGTTCTTCAATAGCTGTTGGCCCAAGTCCATTAATTATTAACATGGGAATACGGTCTACATAAGCATTAAATATCCCCATAGTAGCGTTCAATAATCCCACATTTGCATGAAGTAAAACGACTGCTGGGAAGCCTGTCACTTTCGCATAACCATGAGCCATTGCTACCGCAGACTCTTCATGCATACACAGAACTAATGTTATATCATTGTCATGCAGCAGTGAGTCTTCTAGCCCTCTAATAGTAGCCCCTGGGTTAAAAAAAACATGCTTAATACCATAAGCTTTTATCAGGTCGACAATCACATCGGAGCCATATCTTTGAACAGAATTGTCTTTAGTACTCATACAATTTACCCAACCGTTCTAAATTTCGATTAGAAATACAGCCCAAACCAGCACTATCAATTCGATGCGCAATACCTCTCACTCTATTAACCTCTGGCATAGGCTCTATAGTATACTCACTAAACCATCGGTCAGGCTGTCCCCCCTCATATGTAATGACATCGGCATTTACCGATCGTAAGTGTCTTCCTGCACATATTAATGGTCCAACTTCCGCAACCTGAGAACCTATTTGATATTTAATACCATTATCCCTACATATCTTTATCATTTTTAAAGAAGAAAGTAGTCCACCATTCTTAGAAATACGAATATTGACTGCATCACATGATTTATAATGAATAGCATCTTCCAGATCAGAAAATGAACAAACTGACTCATCGAGCATAACTCGACATTTAAATAATGTTCTAAGTTTCTGGTAGTTCTCGAAACTCCCTTTACTTAGTGGCTCCTCATAATAAAGAATATTATATTTTTTAAGCGCCTGTATATGTTTTTCTGCTGAGTCAATGGTCCAACACATATTTGCATCTAGAATGATTTTAATGTCCTCCCCCAATGTCTTTCTAATAGCTGATACTCTTTCAACGTTGTCATATACATCATTAGTTATTTTTATTTTAACGACATGGAAAGGACCACGATTTTTAATAAATTCAGAAGGTGACATAGACAAATCCATTACTGCTGTCACCTGGAATTCATTAAATATTTCAGTACTATCCTGGATAAAATTTAGTATTTTCCATAACGGTAGGTTATGCTTTTTCCCAATCCAATCCAGAATAGCCATCTCTAAAACACAGGTTGTACAAGGTGAGGCAGCAAACTGAACTGACTGTAATCGACAAATACTTTCTACAAATCCATCTACGCAGATGTCTTCAATAAGATTAATTATGTTGATACTTTTCAATTCAGCTATTACATCATCTGTCGTGTGTCCAGTAACATAAGCACGTGGTGCAGATTCTCCAATCGATTCAATACCTTTGTATTCAAATCTAAGAACAACACTATCGGAAGAAGATCTCCTACTTTCAGCATGATCAAATTTATTTTTCATGTCTTGATTTATTTTAAAAATATTAATATTCATCACACCTCCTTATCCAGCTAATAATACGATCTGTTACTTCATCAATGTAAGAAGAAAACCATACAAAGTGCCTATCAAACGGAATAGATTGCGTTTCTGACCTATTTTTAAATATTTTATTGAAAATTTCTTTAGCGTAGTTTACGTCAACTAAAGGATCTAACTCCGGATATAAATACAAAGCCTGTTTCAAATTAAATTTATTTATATCAGCTTTCAGATAACGTTCTTCTAGCAAATATGATTGGTATATTGAATGATTTGTTATCGAGTCCCATTTCAGTGGATCATTATCAATAAACCTGATATATCGATTAACATCTGTAAAGTCCAGTGTTTTGAAATTAAGCGATTTTTTTGTTTTGTCACCGTTATAGACACTTACACATTCATCGAGCCTATGTAGCTTCCCTAAATAACTTGTAACAAGTACAATATTATCCACGACACATTCCAATTTATTTGAGAAATAAACTCCAAGAGATATCGCGCCTCCAAAACTTTGCCCTATAAACGTAATTGGGACATCCCAATGGCTATAACGATTTACAAACTCAGCATACAATGTGATGGTTTCATCAATATCTTTAATATGTTCACGTTCTCCCGGGCTATAACCACATCCAACTCTATCGATGGATATAACATAAACTCCCTCTTTTACCATCTGATTTGCTACATCATTAAACCACAATGAATAACTTTGAGTACCATGAAAGTAATATACTATATCTCTAACTTCACCTTCAGGTTTCCACTCATAGATCGCAATATTTTCACCATTTATAGTGTCTATATATATATCCATAATTTACACCTAGACAAAGGAAAAACGATCCCTTTATCATTAACTTACAATGACCGTTTCAAGAAAATTCATTGTTTCTATTCCACTTTGTAATGGTTTATATTTTGCCTGTGTTGAATTACCTTTTAACTTCTCTTGCTCTAATAATTGTTCAATCGAGTTAGGCAACAGGTATTCAACATCAATCTCATCCAAGCGCTTACTATCGCGTTTAGATTTATATTCCTCATTTACAGAGCAAATATACTGATCTATATCGGTACTGATATTGTGTTTGTCTGGCAATTGCTCGTTACCTGTCGTTTCAATATAAATCTTGTACTGAGGAGTATCCTTCCACACAGGGAAACACATAAATAGATTTGCCTTAAGATGATTTTCCTTATAAGCAAACTGAATAGCATCAAGCATTTGGGTTTCAGTGATTTTCTCACCGGTAAATGAGTGAAAAATACCATTTCTGCGAGTAAATTCTAATCTCGGCACTCCATTGTCAAACCCAACGACTTTAAAGATATCACCAACTGCCTGACGAAGCAGACCATTCGCCTGTGAGTGTATTAAGTGATACTCTTTCCCGAGAGTAAGTTGTCTAAAGTTTAGAGTGTCCGGTGTCGCGACTCCAAGAACATCATCTAGATCTTGCTCTGCAGGTAAAAATTCATAGAGCCCTTGTGTTATAGCCAACAAGCCGACTTCATTGTTTGCAGTATTAGGCAGAGTGACGACGCCCTCGGAACCACAGGTCATGAATGGAAGTACATTTACGTTTGGATATAATATATCCAAAACACCTTTATATAATGCTGCTGAAGAAATGGTCCAGCAACTAATGAGCTTCAGATTTTCCCATAGATAGGTAACAGGAAGATTTTTATCAAACGTTTCAAGCTTTTGAGCAACATCCGGATTAGGTTTTAATTTCTGTTTACCTAATACAGTCCCCAATTTAAGTTCATTAATTAGACGTTCCTTATTTTTAATTATATGACTGTGTAGTGCAATTAAGGTACTTGGATTGATCGCAGAGATGAACTTAACATCATGTTCAATTAAATACCGTATTCGGATATACATCCTACTATCATAATCACTCGGAACATCATCCATCATCCAGGGTGCATTGTACCAAGGAACATCCCAATCATTATTCCCGACTAAAGGGTTCCTATTTGTTATCCCCTGGCACGGAATTCCATTTTCAAATTCAGTTGGAATTTCTCGGATTGTTTGTGTATCTAACACGGAGTACGGACTTTCCAGAATTTCCGGACACTTTTCCAGGTAACTAGCCCACAGTACACCAAGGGCCTTCGTCCGATATTCAGCAACCCAGTGTTCAGTGTACGGAATTCTTTTCGATTTGTTGGTGGTGCCGCTGGTCTTTAAGAATCGTACTAAACCACCATTACTGAGATATCCTCCTTTACTATTGATTTCCTCATCAATCTCATTTAGATAGCCATTATATGATCTTATAGGAACCATTTTTTTAAAACTGACGATTGATTTCAAGTTACCGATATCTTGAGATTTCCAGTATGTAGACTTATCTATACTTTGAATAATATCTTGGAATACACGTTCCTCTGTACTTTCTGGGTCAGAAACCGCTTTTAAGAAAGTAGCCTTCTGCTCAAAACAGTAGTTTTTAAATCCATTTACTCGTTTATCCCAATATTCAACCCATTCATTACCTTTCATGATTAGTTCCTTTCTCTATTTAGTGGCAATTTGGAATACAGATGGATGGTTCATCAGGATTTACCAGACGTGCTTCTGGATAATGTCTATTAATATGTTCATACACATTTCTTGCTTGCTTAACACGTTCAACAATTTCCACATCGCTAGGTAAATGATTTTGTGTTGGTTGAGATATTGGCCCACATTTAATAAATACAGGAGCTGCAACACGGATTATTTCTGGGATTTCATATGTACGGATAAAACCACCAGCTGCTTTGGCAGTGTCTGAGAATACATCAAATGGAATCGATACCGCTTTACGAAATGACGCTATCATATCTATGCTCACAGTAGGTGTTAAATTAATAGTATCACTACCATTTTCAGTTAATAGTTTCGCAGATGCGGGATTACAACATGCCGCATGAACAGAGTATTTGAACTGAATATATTTTGGAATCGAACCATCTTTTCTCATTTGATTAAGGACGTATAGAAGTCCTTCATCGTAAATAAGAAAGCCAGTAATACCCAATTCAATTCCTCGAAAAACCTCTTCCAAAGCATATTTAAGACCATCGATGCCTCGGTTTCTATACCCGACACGTTTCCCATTTTCACAATAAGAGAAAGCACCAATATCATTGGTTGCACGTGGACCAATAGAAAGAACCAACCCTTTTTTTCTGTCCTGGCAAAGTTGCGCCATATCCTTGATCTCTGCATCCGGCAAACGCATTACACCACGACATTCAATAAACCTTGTTACATTCAATTCATAATCATCTGAGAGTCCCAAAGCTCTCTCCAAAATAGAGAAATTATTCATACTGGATAATTCAATTCCATAATGCCCACCAGCAGAAAATTCTTTTGCTTTATTATCATCCCGACTATCTGTATCAGGAAGACCGACACTAATAAGAGCCTGTTTGGATCTTTCAAACATAACTAACATCTCCAACTTCATTAATAAAACAATTAATATAAAATTTAGACCGATAAAAATATATCACCCTAGTTAACGAGCATTCTTAGATTACACATTACAAAACTCAAATGTCAATACAAAAACAGAATAAAATCAATAATATTCAAACACTTATATATATAAAAAGTATATCTATATTTTATATCTGGATAATAATTTAAGTATTGTTATTTATATATTCCCAAGATTTATACGTTTAATTTTCAATAAAAAAGCAAACCATATCAATAGTTACAAATTCATTTGTGGCTATTGATATGGTTTGCTTTAAATTATCACATGGTTATAATTTCAATTCACAAATTCATTATTAACAAGCCCATTTCAAAAATAACTTTTCATAGAAATAACAACCTAAATAAACCTCATTAGTCATCTATCAAATTTTCAGTTTTTATTGGGAAATAGTATCAGCTAATATAAATCCATACAGTAATTGAGCAATCCGTTTTACTATAGATCTTTCACGATCCCAAACACAATTTAAGGCGATAGATCTATCATCCAGAAAGATGTGTTCAATGATAAAATAACGTCGCTCATTCTCAGCAAAATTTAAATTCTAGGTCTCATGCCTGGTTTCCGACTAAATAACTGTTCCTAATTATGCTCCACTTACTATGTTTGAACGGATTTTTAGCAACGATGTGTTGTCTCCGGAGTTTCTGCTTGAAATGGGTTCTGTGTTAACAGAAATCGAATCCCTTACTGTATCTGAGCTTGGGGAGATGTATCACATTTAGGAACAGTTATTTAGGGTTACTCCATTTCTGAAATCTGTCTCTCTTGATCTCAGAGAGATGACGCTTCATCACTGGATGAAACAACAGAAGTAGGATGAGGTTGCTATACACCAACTCAGTAAGCACTAATGATTTAATTAAATATGGACATTATGAGTAGTGTTTTATATTGTACAGATAATAGTAGACACATATAAATTATATAGGATAAGCAATCAATGCATCAGGATAACCTAAAATTATTAGGCAATTTCTTACGAGCTAAGAGAGAGAGTATTCAACCTGAAACTATTGGTTTACCAAAACCATTAAGATCAAGGACCAAAGGGTTAAGAAGAGATGATGTAGCATATAATTCCGGCATTAGTACAATTTGGTATAGTAAGATTGAGCGTGGTCAGGTAACGGGTATCTCACCACAAGTTCTTACAGCAATATCAAACACTCTGAAATTAACTAAGTCAGAATATGAATATATTTGTAACTTAGTTTCTTTTCAGGTAAAGACGACAAATGACCCATGCCGTACAATTTCAGATCACACATTTCATTTACTTCTTCAGCTAAATCCATTCCCTGCACTATTGATGAATGACTATCTGGATATTGTCTCGTGCAACGAGGCGTTTAATCTGATGATAGGTTTTTCTTTCGATTCTCTTATTCCAGAAGAGAAAAACTACTTGCACTTAACTATTACTAACCCAGAATGGCAGAAATTTCTGCATATCAATGACGAAGATAAATTAAAAATACAAATTACTCGGATGGCTGGATTTCTCAGAAATGCGCTGGCAAGACGCCCTGATGACATAGTTTTAGATCAAAAGATAGATAGTTTTATCGAGCTTTCGTCTACGTTTGAGCAAGCTTGGCTTGATAACACTGTTCTACAACCGGAAGAACTTTCATATGTATATGAACACGCCCAGCTTGGTTCGATAATGTTAGATAAACAGCTTTGGTGGAATATTAATGGTGATTCCAGCAGCAGACTTAATATTTATCACCCACAAAATGATACAGATAAAGAAAGATTAAAAAAGGTACTACAGATATGACCGACTTAAAGTAAGATATTACTATCGAACAGACAAAATTAAACGCCTTAACTTCAATAGTCACTTATTACCACTGGTTTTAAACTTTTTGCCAACACACTTTGTAGCACTTGTTTGCCTAAACTCTGAGAGGTAAGTATCCTCTCTAGGTAACTATTATCTTCTTCAAACGGCTTTACCGACGAAGTTCAGAGGCACCAAGACTACTATTGCACTTTTTCCAGTTGTAAAAAGTGGCTTCGATATGTCCAGTATACGACAATATGTTTCGAGGGCTATTGTCTTCGTTTCTGGCAGCTTCAATATAAAAGCAATCGAAGCCTCGGAACAGTTGGTTTTCCCCACGGAGCTTCTTCTGCTACCTGTTTTCTAGTTTATATTGCCTCGGTTCCCCCGGAAAGGAAAGTAACTACATCAATTACACCACCGGCTCTAACTGTTCCAGAAAAGCATCCAGCGTCGGTGCCAGAACATCCCGTTGCGAGGTTCCCAGCCGCTCCAAGATGACTTCACCACTCAGATTACAGACAGAAATAACATCCAGCTCAGCATCGGTTGAGGCAATAAATACTGTCGGCTTCAGTTTTAAACGGCGCTGGGTGACAAGGTGGCCTAACATATTTTCCTGTAACCGGACGAAATCATCGTCATTCCACACCTGTAGCAGTGTCAGAGGATGACCTTGCCAGCTGGCATCGATATCCGCACAGAACTGACTCCCGTAAAACGCTTTGATATCTTCATGCAGATCCAGCTCAATTGCCTGCTCGAGGTTTGAAAAAACCGCAGGTTCCGTCCGGCGAACCGGCTGCCAGCATACCGCATCACCTTCTGCCGAAACAGCACATTCACCAGTTGCAACGACACAAGGAGAAGGCCAGTCTGCCAACTCCGTATTTACGGGCAAAGTGTCGTATTTCTGTTGATATGCCGACAAATAACGCTGACAGAACTGTGTCAGGGACAATGGAACGGTTTCACTCATGATATTCTCCGCATCAGACAGACATCCCGTCATTTTTCTTTAAATCATATTAAAGATAGTAACAGTACATCTCTCATTAATGGCTTTTCCCGGCAAATTACCGATCATTTCACCAAGACAAACACAACCCTTGATGACATCAGCAAGTGGATTGCGTAAAATTCCCGGTATTCTAAACGAATTTAGTCCTGAGTATGAGCAAATATTCTGATACCGAAGCATTAGCAGACCTGAAACTGGGTCAGAACACACAGTATTCGAGTCACTATGATCCTTCCCTGCTGCAAGCTGTTCCCCGCAGTCTGAACAGAGATGATCTTCAGTTGTCTGCACCTCTGCCATTTCAGGGCTGTGATCTCTGGACGCTCTATGAACTGTCCTGGCTGAACAGTAAAGGATTACCACAGGTTGCTATCGGCTATGTTTCGATCCCCGCGACCAGTCCGAACCTGATTGAATCCAAATCATTTAAACTGTATCTGAATAGTTATAATCAGACGAAGTTCACCGACTGGCAGGAAGTTCAGTCCCGGTTAAGTGCAGATCTATCTGACTGTGCCGGAGAGGAAGTTACCGTCAATCTGAGACATGTTGCCGACTTCACCCATCAGCATATTGTGACCATGGAAGGCGAATGTATTGATGAGCAGGAAATTGAAATCGAACAATACGCATTTAATGCAGCCTATCTGGAACAGGCAACCGGAGAAAACTTCGTTGACGAAACACTACATAGTCACCTGTTGAAATCAAATTGTCTGATTACCAGTCAACCGGACTGGGGCAGTGTCGAAATTCATTACCGCGGCAAACAGATCAATCGTGAAGCATTGCTTCGCTATCTGGTTTCTTTTCGCGAACATAATGAATTTCACGAACAGTGTGTGGAACGGATTTTTACGGATCTGATGAAGTACTGTCAGCCTCAGTCACTGACCGTGTATGCCCGCTATACCCGCAGAGGCGGACTGGATATTAATCCTTATCGTTCAACGGAAGACAGCCACCCGGCAAGTGTTCTGCGTATGGCACGTCAGTAAACAAGCTGGGAACTCAAATGATAAAAGCTGTCTGGAACGCTCTGGTTTTATGGATTCTTATCAGTACCTGTACTGTCGTGTACGCCGGTGCCTACACATCTCCGACACTGGAAGAAGCCAGCCTGCTTCTGGATATCTCTCCCAAAGAAGCTCAGTCACTGACATCGGCTTATCTGACGAAAAGGACGTTATCCGATACCAATGAAAAAACACCGTCGAAGATTACCAGTGAAAATGCAGACAATCTGATCCGAACCCCCAACTCCAGTGTAGAAGCTCTGGAAATTCTGGCTCAGGCACTATTCCGGCAAGGATACTACGATGAATCCTTACGTTACCTGAAAAGTGCAATAGCACTGACAAAACAGTATCAGTTACCTTATCTGGAAATAGAAGTCCGCCAGTTGGAAATCCGTCTGAACTGGATACTCAACCATGATGCACAACTGGCTCGCCAGCAGCTAAGCCACCTTTCAGATACACTGGCAAAACTCAAGAATTCGGAACAACTAGGCAAAGGAATTCGCTATAAGACATTGATGCTTCTGGCTGAGATTGCTTCCAAATCAAATGACACCGATCTGGCAGAAAGTCGCTATGAACAGGCAAAAGCCTATATCACAACCACTCAGTCGGTAAAAAGGCCGATTGAGTACCACATTCAGGTCGGACAACATTACCTGAATCATAAACGGTACAATAAAGCGCTGTCAGAACTGCTAACCGCCTACTGGAGTGCACTGGAATCTAATGATGGAGCTTTGCTGGCGATGACCAATTCACTGCTTGCACAGCTGTTTTATGAACGAAAAGTTCTGGACAAAGCACTGCTATATCTGGCTCAGGCTGCCGATTTTTATGATTCTTACGAAGAATCCCCGGTGCTGGTTGATATCCTGAAACGTATGGGTGACATCTACTCCCAGCAAAGTAAATTCAATCTGGCACTGGTGTATTACCTGAATGTGCTGGATCATTCTGTCACACAACATAACATGCAGTTATTCATTGCAGTACGCATTCGTCTGGCTTCAACTTACATGCAACTGTATAACTACCCACTCGCTGAAGATTATCTCTCTGCCGTTGAACCATTGCTGGAGCAGTTTGATTTTCCTCAGTTAAAAGGACAGGCTTTGCTATTGAAAGCCGGTATTGCCTTCTATCAGAAGAAACCAGTACAGGCGATCAAACTGGCACTCCAGTCAACCGAACTGGCCAAGTCTACTCAGGACAACCAGACCCTGATGCAAGCCTTCACTTTGCTTTCTGAGGCATCCGAACAACAGGGGCATTATCTGGAAGCCCTGAACTATTCGCGCCAGTATAATCAACTCAGTCAGGCACTCCAGAATCAGCTCAATCACATCAGTGAAGAAGCATTCAAACAACAGAAAACCTTTGTTGAACAGACCCTGCATCTTGCCGGTCAGGATCGGGCTCTGCAACAACAGGAGAAACGCTACCGGGATTTACAGAATATCGCTTACGGCCTTTTCACCGCCGGATTCATCTTCTTCCTGCTCATTTTGCGCCGTGGTTATGTGATCCGGAAACAAAGCGAGGAGATTGAATACCTCAACAATCATCTGTTCACTCATTCCCGCTCCCATCTGAATAATCTGCGCATGCTGAATGAGGATCTTTCTTCATCACTGCAAAAGAGTAGCCATACCTACGAGCAATGGCACATCGGGGAACTGATCCACGAACCACTCAGTGATCGGCTGCGCTTTGCGATGATCGATATTCCCTTTCTGAGAAACATGTATCTTCAGCATGGTTACACCGAAGGACTGAAGTTAGAACTGGCATTCGGTGAATATTTACAAGACAAGCTGGATGAGCATACCCGCCTGTTTCACTTTACCGATGCAAATTTGATCTATGTGGAAAACAATTACCTGCAAGATGATTCGGCTGGTGACACTTCTCCACAGGCATTATTCGAAAAAATTCAGGAATGGGTCAATGAATTCCAGCCATCAAGCCAGCTCAACCGGATTATTCGGATAGGCATTGCTGATTACCCTTTCCTGCCCAAAGCATACACGGCTATCAGTGAAAAGGAGCTATTAGACATATTGCTGATGGCGACCAGTGCTTCGAGAGAACTCAGTATCTCCGAAGAAACCAGTCACTGGGTCTATCTGAAAGCCATCGATAATGCTCCGGCAGCCAGTTTTGCTTCAGATAATATTCGTCAGGCCTGCCAACAGGCAATCAGCCAGGGCTTGATCAAAGTCCATTCTTCACATAAAAATGAGGAAAGCATGAAGAATCTGCTTAAGGACACATAGAATAACCAGAGCGTGCTGGCTCACCGGTTTAAAGCACGCCTTAAAAATAAAAAAACGTCAGTTGTTATTCACAGCTGAACATTTGTTGTCTTTCCCCGGAACCATATCGCACCGCAGGTGCTTTACCTGATGAGGTCCGGGTCTATCAATTTGGTAATTCATGGGTACGTTTGAATCAAATATTCAGACTGAGTTGCATCAGCTAAAGTCCCAACTCAGTAAAGTTCGTTTGACACACAAAGAGACTTCGTTCAAATTTAAAAGGGAGCAAAGTGTGCTGAAACGATTGATCGCTTCTCTGTCATCTGCCTGTTGCAGTGACAATGATGCGCTGAATCACCAGCTGTTACGTCTGAAAGAACTGATAGAACAACAACCGGACGTAAGTACACTAATTCCCAGATTAGCAGTGATCGAACACATGCTAAAACAACAGACGTTGACTATGGAAAAACAGACGACCAACCTTGAACGCCATATTCGCCATGGCGGAGAGACTTTGTTGAGAATCCCAGGTTTACCTTCAAAAGTAAAACGGGATCTCCGGGATTTGCTGAACGTGTCTTCTGTTCATACTTCCCCTAATTCAGAGCAGGCCGTGAGACTTCTGAGTCTCTACGAACGCTCGGTCAAGATTATTGCAACCAATCCGAATCATTCCGGACAAACCATCGATCACACTGCCGAAAAAGAACTTCAGGCACAATTATCTGATGAATTGCAGACACTGATTACCGAACTGGATTTCGAGGGAGAATCCGGTGATGTGTTGATGGACATCCGGGCTAAATTACTGGTCGGAGTCTCACCCCATACGTTACTGGAGCTGACTCTGGAAGTTTTACGTCTGGTTGTCGAAGGAACAACCCATGAGCGTAAAAAATCGGAACGATTTCTTGAACAGGTCAACACGTCTCTGGCAACACATCTGAAAAGCTCCAGACAGAGCATTCAGCAGAACCAGAGTTACCTGTCACATCGTCAGGAAATGAATCAGGAACTCAGCAAACTCATGACCAAAAGCAATCAGGTTCTTAAAGAACAACATGATTATGCTGCATTGAAATCAGGCTTATCACCATTACTGGCTCAGCTAACTTCCCTGTCCGAGCGATTGACTCATGCAGAACAACGTGAACAGGCACTGATCGAACGGATGGAATATACCAGAAATCAGATGGAATCCCTGTATGAATCGACTCAGGACTATCGCTGCCGACTCGAAGATCAGGCACAAAGAATGCTGCAGGATCCATTAACCAAAGTGTATAACCGGGCTGCATTCCATGATCGTCTGGAACTGGAGTATCACCGCTGGATTAAAACGCAGCATCCGCTCCGGGTTGTTCTGCTTGATATCGACAACTTTAAAGTATTGAATCAGAGCTTCGGTTACTCAGCCGGTGATAAAGCGCTGAAGATCATCGCCAGAACCATACTGAAAGAATTGTCCGAAACCGATACAGTTGCCCGTTTCTCCGGGGAAGAATTCATGATTATTATGCCGGACAGAGCCGAACAGGAAAGTCGCCTGTTGGTGCAGAATATTCAGCACCACGTTGAGAACCTGCCTTTCAAATTTAAAGATAAAAATCTGACGATCACCCTAAGTGGTGCCAGTGCCGCATTTCAGGAAGGTGATACACCAGACGAAGTTCTTGAGCAAGTTTACCGCTCACTTCAGGAAGCCAAAAAAGCAGGACCAAATCAAATCATCTGGAAACAATAATGAACATTTTTTAACCAAACCTAGGTAAAGACGTGACATTTGTCACATATAACGCTTATATTGTTTCCCTAGTGAATTATGAACAGACTAGATTGTTACTGTAAAATCATGCAGTTATTGTGCGCATTTATCATTAGCCTCAACTCACAAAGAAGACCATCATCATTCCGTACTTATTATAAAGGAGGCCTTCATGATTACTCATATCAGCCCAACCGGAAGTATGGATCTGCTCTCGCAGATTGAAGTCGAACGCCTGAAAAAAACAGCATCCAGCGGTGACCTTTACCAGCTATACAGAAACTGCACACTGGCGGTTCTGAACTCAGGAAGCCATACCGACAACTCCAAAGAATTGTTGGATAAATATCAAGATTTCGATGTCAACGTACTCCGGAGAGAACGGGGCATCAAACTGGAACTAATCGAACCACCGGAACACGCCTTTGTCGACGGCGATATTATCAAAGGTATTCAGGAACACCTCTGCTCTGTCCTGCGTGACATTGTTTATGTCAACATGCATGTCGCTGACAGCCAGCGTTATAACCTGACAGATTCAGTTTATAGTACCAACCTGGTTTTCGATATTCTGCGTAATGCCCGAACGCTCATTCCCGGAATAACGCCTAATCTGGTCGTCTGCTGGGGTGGACACTCAATCAATCCGGTCGAATATCAGTACACCAGAGAGGTAGGCAATGAACTCGGCCTGCGTGAACTGAACATCTGTACCGGTTGTGGTCCGGGTGCAATGGAAGGTCCGATGAAAGGTGCGGCGATCGGTCACGCCAAACAACGCTACAAAAATGCCCGTTATATTGGCCTGACAGAACCATCGATTATTGCTGCCGAGCCGCCCAACCCGATCGTAAATGAACTGATCATTATGCCGGACATCGAGAAACGTCTGGAAGCATTTGTCCGGATGGCCCATGGTATTGTCATCTTTCCCGGAGGCCCGGGAACTGCTGAAGAATTACTCTATATTCTTGGCATCATGATGCATCCGGAAAATGCCGATCAGCCACTACCAATCATTCTGACCGGCCCGAAAGAGAGTGAAGCTTATTTCCGCTCAATCGATCAATTCATCGCTGAAACGCTGGGTGATGTAGCACGAAAACACTATAAAATCGTCATTGATGATCCGGCTCAGGTTGCCCGTCTGATGAATGAATCGATGCCGGTTGTCCGCCAGCACAGAAAAGAAAACGGGGATGCCTATAGTTTCAACTGGTCTCTGAAAATCGATTCGGAGTTTCAGTTGCCGTTTGTCCCGAATCATCACTCGATGGCTAATCTTGACCTTCATCCCGATCAAAAGCCGGAAGTGCTTGCAGCAAACCTGCGTAAAGCATTCTCCGGAATTGTGGCAGGAAATGTAAAAGCAGAAGGCATCCGAGAGATTGAGCAGCATGGCCCCTTCCTGATCGATGGCGATCGGAGAATCATGCAGAAAATGGATAAGCTTCTGAAAGATTTCGTCCAGCAACACCGGATGAAGTTACCCGGAGGTCACGCCTACGAACCTTGCTATAAAATTGCAGATAGCTAGAACGTGTTGCCCGGCTATCCCGGAATCCACTACAATAAGGGCTTCGGCCCTTATTTCAATATCCTTATGATCCAAGAATTGTGATGTCACTACACCTTGTCATTATCGATGCACTAAACCTTATCCGCAGAGTTCATTCGGCTCAGCCTGACGCTGAAGATATCGAAAGAACTATTCAGACCACAACCCGGACTTTAAGCAAGATTATTCAGGAAACTTCCCCCACGCATATCATTGCCGTATTTGATCATGATTCGGATGATCGGGGCTGGCGTGCAGAGCTGATTCCCCGCTATAAAGAGAAACGCCAGCCGATGCCTGAAGTCCTGAGGACAAACATGGATACCATTCAGCAGGCCTGGTGGGATATTGGAATTGACTCCTTACTCTCCAGTGGAGATGAGGCAGATGATCTGGTCGCAACACTGGCAACCAAAGTTGCCAGTCATCAGGAGCAGGTCACAATCGTTTCAACAGATAAAGGATACTGTCAGTTGCTATCCCCGACACTCAGAATCCGGGATTACTTCCAGCACCGCTGGCTGGATCAGGGCTTCATTGAACAAGAGTTTGGCGTCCGGCCCGAACAGCTGACCGATTATTGGGGATTGACGGGGATTAGCTCCAGTCAGGTTAGTGGTGTTCCGGGGATCGGTCCGAAAGCTGCCAAAGAGATTCTCAATCAGTTTACCGATATTGAACAGGCTTATCAGAGTGCAGAGCTTGCAGAAAAGTACCGGAAAAAACTGGCGGAACATATAGAGCTGGCCCGACAGAGCAAAGCAGTAGCCACACTGAAAACAGATATCCAGCTTGGATTTAACCTGCAGGATATCCGCTTTCAGCCTCTGGTATCGTCCTCATAAAGCAGGAAGTATCGTTCTCTGCCAGACACAGAGAACGAAACGGACTTGATTTAGTGGGGAGAAATATTGGATAAACTCCGGACATGTACCGTAATCTCTTCCCGATCATGATAGAGATGTTTTGCCTGCAACTGGAAACGAACCTGATTCTCACTCAGAAACTGTTTCAGGTTTTCGATATCCTGCAATACTTCATCATAGCGCCCTTTCATCGGCAATTTCAGGTTAAACAATGCTTCCTTAGCCCAACCACGAATCAGCCATTCTCCCATCAGTTGTGCAACGCGGGAAGGTTTCTCCACCATATCACACACCAGCCAGGTCACATTCTTACGGGCTGGTTCAAATTTAAAGCCATCTTCCATATGGTGTTTCACCTGGCCGGTTTCCATCAGGCTTTCTGCCATCATCCCGTTATCAACCGCATGGACGAACATTGATCGTTTCACCAGCTGATAGGTCCAGCCTCCGGGACAAGCACCTAAATCCACAGCCCACATTCCAGAGGCCAGACGTTCATCCCACTCATGACGGGGAATAAAAACATGGAAAGCTTCTTCCAGTTTCAGCGTTGAACGGCTCGGTGCATCTGCCGGAAACTTCAGGCGGGGAATACCCATGAAAAATGGCGAATTATTGCTGGAATAAGAGTAACCGACATAACAATGACCCGGAGCCACAAAACAGATATGGAGCACCGGTTTTTTCGGGTTTTCTTTACCCAGTAAGATACCTTTTCCACGCAATGCCTGCCGAAGTGGTACTGTAAATTTACGACAGAATTTCAGCAGTTCTTTCGCTTCGTTGGTATCCGGAGTTTCAACCCGAAGATCCCCACAACGCGGGAAGTCTTCAGACTCACCAAGCGCCTGCAGAATCGGAGAAATACGGTCTTCTGCCGGTAATGATTCACAACTGGCACGCACTGCAAAAATCTGTCGCGCAAAAATCAGACTCTGGAAGTCGATCTCCCGGATCAGTTTATCTGCATCGCCATCCTGATAGCATTCAAACAGGACATAACCTGTCTGATACTTCAGACGGGGAAAGCCAAAAACTTCAATTCTACTGGCCTTATCCTGAATTTCTCCGGCACATTCTTTCTCAAAACCAGCCCGACAATAGAGCATGACCTGCTTCACTGATTCACCTCTTTCATATTCAATGCAGCCACAAACATCAGCAACCATCCGAGAATAAAGCAGACACCCCCGAAAGGTGTAATGGGACCAAACCATTTCACACCAGTCAGAGCCAGTGCATACAGGCTGCCACTAAAGCAAAAGATGCCGATGATAAAACAGATCCCGGCCCGATAAAAATATTTCTGTACCTTCTCTTGTGATGACAACAGCATCATGACACCACAACCCAGTAAAGCCAGTGTATGAATAAACTGATACCGGACTCCGACTTCAAACACACCAAGCAGGTCAGGTGACAAAATCGCTTTCAGACCATGGGAAGCAAAAGCCCCCAATCCAACACCAAACGCACCAAAACAGGCTGCAAACAGAAACAGAGATTTACTTTTCATGACTGATTCTCCAGATAAACTGACTCAGTTGCTCCACCACAAACGCCAGATTTTCCGGCTCGGTATAACCTGAACTTTTCCGGGGCTTAAAGCTATGATCACCATCCGGAATATAAACGACCTGAATCTGAGGACTCAATGTCATGGCAGCAACTTCTTCACGACACCCGAAAGTATCCCGCTCGCCTTGCAGAATCAGGCAGGGTTTCTCACTACCGGCTAAATGTTCCCCTTTCATCTTTTCCGGCTTCCCCGGCGGATGGAAAGGAAATCCCAGGCAAGCAATCCCCCTGACCAGAGGATTTCCGTCTAACAGACTGGCAATCCGCCCTCCCATCGACTTACCACCAATCACTGCACCCTGAGCGGCATACTCACCAATCGCCGTCTCAAAAGCCGCGATTAACTTCGGAGCCCGATCCGGTGGAAACTTCCTCGCTTCGAGGTTCTTACGAATCATATAGGGAAAGTTAAAACGAATCACCCGAATGCCTCTTTCTGCCAGTCCACAGGCAACGGTTTCCATAAATGCATGGTCCATATCTGCTCCTGCACCATGGGCAAAAATAAATACCGGCCCATCCGTCGGTCCGTTCATTCTCGTATGCTCGCTAACGGTTGTATCCGTCATCCAAAATCACCTCTTGTTCCTGTTTTGCCCGGTTCAGCATCCAGTTCCGAAAAGTCGCAATTCGTCCCGTGTTCGCCTGTTTTTCATGACAGACCAGATAAAAAGCATTTTCAGTCATCAACACTTTATCAAACAGTGCCACCAACCTCCCGGCATCAATTTCCGGCTGTGCCAGCACATTATTTCCCAGCGCAATTCCCTGCCCGTGAGCCGCCGCCTGTAACACCATGGTCGAGTGGCTGAAAATCGGCCCGTGATCAACGTGTACACCAGAAAGACCATTTTCCCGGACAAAGGTTTTCCAGTCCTGCCGGGAAGTATCATGCAACAGCGTATGATGAGATATGTCTTCCAGTGAATGCAGCGGTTTCTCCCGCGCCAGCAGTAACGGGGAACATAAAGGGATCAAAAATTCCTGATAGAGCTTATCTGCTCTTAAACCCGGCCATAGTCCCTTTCCGTAATAAATTGCAACATCCACATCATCGACCAGTGAACCTTCATCTTTATCAACTGCTTTTATCCGAACATCGATATCCGGTTGCTGTTGATTGAAGTCAGCCAGACGGGGAACCAGCCACTGAATTGCAAAACTCGGCGGCAGACTAATTGTTAATGCGCCCTTTTCACTGCGGGAAAGCAGCTTATTTGTAGATTCTTGTATGGCGGTAAAAATATCTTTGATTTCAAAAAAATAACTTTGTCCCTCTTCTGTCAGCAAAAGAGAGCGGTTTCTCCGGAGAAACAGCTTTAATCCGAGAAATTCTTCTAACGACTTGATTTGATGGCTAACGGCAGCCTGAGTGACATACAGTTCCTCCGCCGCCTTCGTAAAACTTAAATGACGCGCTGCTGATTCAAAAACCCGGAGCGCATTCAGAGGAGGTAATCTTTTGTTCACACAATGATCCTCAACTTAATGGATTAGTTTTTTTTATGTGAAGCATTATAATTTGTCCATTGTTTACCAACCAGAAAAACTCTATATTTTCTGCCGCAGACAAGTCTTAACGACTTGATTCTCCTTAGGATCAATAGACTTTGTGTTGCGATGTTGTGTTTGCAAACTCGTATTTCGAGTATGTGGTGTTTCACCACTTGTTCTGTGGCTTTCAGCCACAAGCATACTTCCTGTATTTATTTTGACCTGTCTGTCAAATGTTTCACACCGCCTTCCGATGGGCGGTGTATTTTTATGTACGCTCCGCCCGAAAAGGTACAAGCACCATATTCAGCAAAACGATAGCAAGGCATCAAACACCAGAACCAGCCAGCCCGTAACCGGTGGTTCCTGTATGTTATTGTGCGACATTCTAAGGACGATAGACCTTCACGTTATTAAAGCCCTGCTCTTTGAGATACAACGCCTGTAAACGGCTCATGACACCCCGGTCACAATACAGCAGATAGGTCTTCGACTGATCGAGATCGCCGAACTGAGTTCCCAACTTATAGAAAGGCAGATGTTTCACTTCTACACCGTCCAACACTAACGGATGCTCATCTTCTTCATCCGGACTGCGAATATCCAGTACTACAGCATGCTCATGAATCGCATCAACCAATTCAACTTCCGGTGCCTGCTGCTGGGTTTCCTGAGCAATATCGCGAATATCCATCTGACGTGCGCTGTACACCACACCTTCCAGAATAGAGAAATCAAACTTCGCTTCTTCTGCTTCCAGTTTTTCCCGGACAGCTTTGACTGTCGGCCGCCGGGAAATAACACCACAATACTCCGGCATCGTTTTAGCAAAATCTTCTGTTCCGATATCTCTGGCAAGATTGATGATATCTTCTTTATCCCAGTTAATCAGTGGACGTAAAATCAGGCGATCAGTTACGCCATCAATATGGCGCAGATTAGTCAGCGTCTGACTGGACACCTGCCCCAGCGCTTCGCCGGTCACCAACGCCTGAATATCGAAACGCTCAGCAATCATACCGGCAGCCCGCATAAACATCCGCTTCAGAACAACGCCCATTTGCCCGTCGTCCACTTTCTCCAGAATTTCAGCCACAACAGGTTCAAAATCAACCGCGATAAAACGGACTTTGGCCGATGAGCCGTACTTATTCCACAGATAGTGAGCAACCTGCTTTACACCAATCTCATGAGCCGGACCGCCTAAATTAAAAAAGCAGTAATGAACTTTTGAGCCCCGTTTAATATGCAGATAACTGGAAACACCAGAGTCGAATCCTCCGGAAATCAGGCTGAGCACGTCTTCCTGAGTTCCCAGTGGGAATCCCCCCAACCCTTTGTGACGTGCAATAATCTGGTTCAGTTTATCTCCGGAAATTTCAACCCGAACAGTCACTTCCGGATTGTTGAGTTTTACTTTGGCACTTTCAACTGCCTGATTCAGACCACCACCAACATAACGTTCCAGTTCAATGGAGGTGAAATCATGCTTCCCGCGGCGTTTGGCCCGGACAACAAAAGTTTTCCCCTCAATCTTGCTCCGGCTGTGCGCCAGAACCTGTTCATAGATATCATGTAAATCATTGAAATCTGACTGCTGAACTTCAAGCACATGATGAATTCCCGGCGTATGGGTCAGAATTTCCAGCGTTTCGGCATAATACTGATCACTGGCAGAAGTTACTTCGATATGATCACGACGGTTAAATACCGCAACAGCTTCCGTCCGGCGCTGAATAATATTGCGAATATTACATTCGAGAATTTTGGTAAAACGTTTCCGTACCGATTCACTTTTCACAAAAATTTCCGGATGGGGCTTAACAATAAATTTCATAAGACAATTCGCAATTTAGGTTGAAACGCTGCTGTACCAATTTACATTGCCTGATTGTAACAGAGCAGATGAACAGCAATTGAAGGCGCAGGATTATACACGAGAAGCAGTAACAGGGAAAAGTATCAATTCATTCCTGAGCGACTCTCCGGAGTGAATTGATATATGGGAATCATCGTTCAACAGACAGCGGCTAAGGTACCGGATGACCTTTTGAAGCAACCCAGATACGATACCACTGCTCCCGGCTCAGTTCGATCTTCAGCGCTGCTACTGCGGCTTTTACCCGCTCAATCTTACCGGATCCGAGAATCGGAACCGGCAATGACGGTAACCGTCTGACCCAGGCATAAATAACCTGATCAATACTCTGCGCCCCGACTTCCTGACCAATTTCAGTCAGCACCTGACGGACACGCTGAACCTGCTCACTCTCACCACTAAAAACGGCACCACCACCTAAACATGACCATGCCATCGGCCGGGTTCTGAGCATCTGCATCTGATCCAGCGTCCCGTCATGAATCACATCAAAATGAAGCGGATTGATTTCGACCTGATTGGTCACCAGCGGCTGATCCAGACGTGACTGTAATAAATCAAACTGCGATGGGGTAAAATTGGAAACTCCGAAGTGTTTTACTTTTCCGGCCTGCTGTAATTCTGAAAATGTCTGCGCCACTTCATCGGCATCCATTAATGCATCGGGACGATGAATCAACAGCACATCGATTTCATCAACACCAAGACGTGCCAGCGAATGATTCACAGACTGATGGATATGTGCTTTCCCGGTATCGTAATAGTTAATCTGCCGCTGAGGAAAAGCACTACCGCATAATTGAATATCACACTTTGTCACGATCTGAATATGCTGGCGGAAAGACGGTTGTAGTGCCAGCGCCTCGCCAAAGAGCGTCTCACATGTGTAGTAACCGTAGATATCTGCATGATCAACGGTAGTAATCCCCAATTCAACATGCTGCTTTAAGAAGGTCAACCGTTCCTGGGGCGTCATATTCCACTCGGCCAGCCGCCAATATCCCTGAACAATCTCCGAAAACACCGGTCCTTGTTCTGCAATGGTTACCTGCTTCACCATATTGATTCTCCATCCATCTTATCAATGGGTTGTCTCATGTAAAAAAAGTAAGCGAAATCGCTTACTTTTTAATTGTCGTCCGGGAGGTTACTCAACAGTACTCACTTCGGCTGCTTCTGTGCCGACGGCACTTCATCACTGTATACGGGCTTACCCTGAAGAATACTGATATCAACCCGCCGGTTCTGCGCACGCCCTCTTGCTGTATCGTTCGATGCAACTGGCTGGGTATCTGCCATACCGCGAACTTCCATTCTTTCATGATCAAAGCCCGCGACTTTTTCCATTTCCTGCGCCACAGAAACTGCCCGCTGTGCCGATAAGTCCCAGTTCGAACGGTACAGTTCCGAATCAAGTGGCTGGTTATCTGTATGACCTGAGATTCTCACGACACCCGGAATATCTTTAACCAGTTCCGCAATCTGCCGGACCAGCGGCCGGAACTTCGGTTGTAAGAACGCCGAGTCTTTAGGGAAGGCGCCTTTTTCACGAATACGGATTACAATTTCCTGACCAAGGTTCTCAACTTCGATCGCCCCCTGCTCAATCTCTGTTGCCAGTGCTTTTTTCAGGTTTTCCGAAATGACTTCCATCTCTTCGGTACTCGGTGACTGCGCCTGCTGCTGCTGATCAACCGATTCATTATTCTGGTTATCCTGCGTGGATGTTTCCGGAGACTGACCACCAGTCAGAGAACCTTCTGTACGCTGAGTGCCACCAGCACGATCAGCATCCCCTTCCTGAAACTCAAGTGTCTGTTGGGTAATATCTATCGTTTGTTGCATGATCACATCGATAGGTGTTGGTTCCGGTCTTCCCGGTCTGAATTCCTGAGCAATCACGCTGGTCCCTTTCGGGATATCTTTAACTTCCAGCCGGTTTTGTACCCCGAAAGCAAATTTCATCGACCCGGCGATCTGCTTGAACTTCAGAACATCCATCTCAGAAAAAGAGAGTAACAATACGAAAAAGCACATGAGCAGAGACATTAAGTCAGAAAATGTCGCCAGCCATGCCGGAGCTCCGGGGGGCGGACATTTACATTTATTCTCTTCATCCATTGCCAGGTTCCCCGCGCTTATTCGTTATCCACATCCAGAGCCCGTTTACCTTCGTTCAGATAGTTCTTCAGGTAACCGTCAATAACCCGGGGGTTCTGGCCATCCTGAATAGCAAGGACACCATCCATAATCAGACGCCGGTTCAGCATCTCCTGATCGCGGCGCAAGGCTAATTTATCGGCAATCGGGAAAAAGATCATATTCGCCATCACCGCACCATATAACGTCGTCAACAACGCAACCGCCATTGCCGGACCAATTGATTTCGGGTCATCCATGTTTGACAGCATCGCCACCAAACCAACCAGTGTCCCGATCATTCCCATCGCCGGTGCAACGTCACCATAAGCCCGAAATACGCCTGTTCCGGCTTCGTGCCGCTCTTCTGTCAGTGAAATATCTTTTTGCAGTGCCGAACGCACCACATCTGCATCATGACCGTCAACCAGCAAATCAATTCCTTTCTGCATGAAACTGTTGCTGATTTCCATCTCTTCCAGAGCCAGAAAACCACCTTTCCGGGCTGCATCTGCCATCTCTACGATTCTGGCGATCAAATCTTCCGGCTCATCGGCCTTAAACATGAACGCTTTGGCCGCGATTTTCCCCGCACCAAAAAATTGCCCGAATGTAAACTTCATCATCACAACGCATGTTGAACCACCGACAACGATTAACACGGAGGTGATGTCCACAAACATCATCAGACCACCACCCAGAACCATGGCCATAACGATGAAAGCTAAACCACCTATCAAACCAATCAGTGTAGCTAAATCCACGAAACACTCCTCATGCAACCATTCATTTTTGAGAGTTCTCTGACTCAGGGTATCGGCAACAGCATAAAATCTTTAACTAAATTATGGACTCGCCCAGAAAAAACTTCAGAAAAGCCCTCATAAGTTTATACCGAAAATACACTGAAAAGCATATATGCACCTTTGAATCCTTCTGAAAGCAACAATATTTATGATCTCTGGCAAAACTTATCACCCATGAGAATATAAACAGGTTTCGCCGCAGACATTCACAATTCTGCTGATTCAGGACAAAAAGTGTGTTGTGAGAGTAAATTCTTCCGGTTCTATTTGACCATCTTCACGCCCTGCGGTAACTTTCCTCCATTCCTCCCCTATTGGATGTTATATGGCGAGCAAGAAACCTGAAAATATGTCATATGAGGCAACGATTGAAGAGTTGGATACCTTAGTTAACCAGCTTGAAAACGGCGATTTACCTCTGGATGACGCATTGAAAACATTTGAACGCGGTATCGCACTGGCCCGTTCCGGTCAGGCGAAACTCAATGATGCCGAACAGCGGGTAAAAATACTGCTCAGCGACAGCGATGAGTCAAGCCTGAGTGATTTTGTCGAATCAGATGACAATTCAGAAGTATAAAGATCATATGATAGACAGCCTAAGCGCTTATCAGACGCGGAATAATCAGCAGTTAAATCACTGGCTTGAACAACTTCCCCATCAGAATCAATCCCTGATTGAAGCCATGCGCTACGGATTGTTACTGGGGGGAAAACGAGTTCGTCCCTATCTGGTTTATATCACCGGGCTCATGCTGGGATGTGAACCGGAAGAGCTCGACACACCGGCGTCAGCAATTGAATGTATTCATGCTTATTCGTTGATCCATGACGACTTACCGGCCATGGATGATGACGAACTGCGCCGGGGGCAACCAACCTGCCATATCCGGTTTGACGAAGCCACAGCTATTCTGACCGGAGATGCTTTACAAACACTGGCATTTTCGATTCTCGCAGAAGGTACTCTGGCACAACATGCCGAGCCGTATCGCATCCGGATGATTCAGTCGCTGGCGCAAGCTTCCGGTGCCGCAGGCATGTGTATCGGGCAGGCGCTAGATTTGGATGCAGAACGTCGTCAGGTGACATTAACTGAACTGGAAGAGATCCACCGCAACAAAACCGGTGCGCTGATCCGGTGTGCCATCCGTCTGGGAGCATTATCTGCCGGAGAAAAAGGGCAAGCCTTGCTTCCTTTTCTGGATCGCTACGCTGATGCAATCGGTCTCGCCTTTCAGGTTCAGGATGACATTCTGGATATCGTTGGAGACACACAGACACTGGGGAAACCTCAGGGATCGGATTACAAGCACCACAAAAGTACTTATCCTTCTCTGCTGGGGCTCGACGGTGCAGAGCAGAAAGCGCAGTCTTTACTGGACGAAGCGCTTCAGGCTCTGGCATCAATTCCTTATAATACTGATTTACTTGAACAGTTCGCCCGATATGTCATCGAGCGAAAAAGTTAATAAGATCATAAGCATATAATTATGACCCTTGATATTTCAAAATATCCGACACTGGCATTGGCAAACACGCCTCAAGAGCTGAGAACGCTGCCGAAAGACATGCTGCCGAAATTATGCGAAGAGCTGAGAACCTATCTGCTCAATTCGGTCAGCCAGTCCAGCGGACATCTGGCTTCAGGTCTGGGCACCGTTGAACTGACCGTTGCGTTACACTACGTGTACGACACGCCATTTGATCAGTTGATCTGGGATGTCGGCCATCAGGCATATCCGCATAAGATTCTGACCGGACGACGGGAAGCAATGCCGACAATCCGGCAGAAAGGCGGTCTCCATCCGTTTCCCTGGCGTGAAGAAAGTGAATATGACACCTTATCTGTCGGTCACTCATCTACATCGATCAGTGCCGCGATGGGAATGGCTATCTGTGCCAGTAAGGAAGGAAAATCCAGAAAGGTTGTCAGTGTCATCGGCGACGGTGCGATTACCGCCGGGATGGCTTTTGAAGCGATGAACCACGCCGGTGACGTCCATCCGGATATGCTGGTGATTCTCAATGACAATGAAATGTCGATTTCAGAGAATGTCGGGGCATTGAATAACCATCTGGCACAATTGCTTTCCGGTCATTTTTATACTTCCATCCGTGAAGGCGGAAAAAAAGTTCTCTCCGGTCTGCCTCCGATTAAAGAATTTGCCAAGAAAACCGAAGAACACCTGAAAGGTATGGTCGTTCCCGGAACATTGTTTGAGGAACTCGGCTTTAACTATATCGGTCCGGTTGACGGGCACGATGTGGTCGAACTGGCAAAAACCCTGAAAAACATGCGGGAGCTTAAAGGACCACAATTTCTGCATGTTATGACCAAAAAAGGCAAAGGCTACGAGCAGGCTGAAAAAGATCCGATCGGTTATCATGCCGTTCCCAAGTTCGACCCAAGTCATACATCACTTCCCAAAAGCAGTGGCGAGCATCCGACGTTCTCGAAAGTCTTCGGTGATTTCCTCTGTGATATGGCCGCCAGCGATCCCAAACTTCTGGCGATCACGCCGGCCATGAGAGAAGGTTCCGGGATGGTACGATTCTCAAAAGAGTATCCGGAACAGTACTTTGACGTAGCAATTGCCGAACAGCATGCCGTCACACTGGCAACCGGAATGGCAATCAGTGGTTACCGGCCAATCGTGGCAATCTATTCAACCTTTTTGCAACGGGGCTATGATCAGCTGATTCATGATGTTGCAATCATGGATCTACCGGTGATGTTTGCAATTGACCGGGCCGGCTTGGTCGGCGCCGACGGGCAGACGCATCAGGGCGCGTTCGACCTTAGCTTTCTGCGTTGTATCCCGAACATGGTTGTTATGGCACCCAGTGACGAAAACGAATGTCGGCAGATGCTTTATACCGGACATCAGCATCTCGGCCCAAGTGCAGTCCGCTATCCGAGAGGAACCGGCATTGGCGCTGAAATAAAAACCGAGTTTACTGCACTGGAAATCGGTCGAGGACGGATGCTCAGGCAGGGTAAGAAAGTAGCTATCCTCAACTTTGGTGCTTTATTACCACACGCACTGACCGCCGCAGAAAAACTGGATGCAACGGTTGCAGATATGCGTTTTGTCAAACCGCTGGACGAAACACTGATCCGTGAGCTGGTTCAGCAACATGATGTTCTGGTTACACTGGAAGAAAATGCTATCGCCGGCGGTGCCGGTGCCGGAGTAGTTGAGTTTCTGATGAGAGAAAAGCTAATCAAACCGACGCTCAATCTCGGACTTCCGGATCAGTTCATTCATCAGGGCACACAAGAAGAGTTACACACCGAACTCGGACTGGATGCTGCCGGGATTGAACAGGCAATTCTCGCTTATATCCGGTAATACTTTTCTAATCCCAGAGACAAGAAACTCCCCATCCGGGGAGTTTATTTTTACCGGTCATCAACCTTCACAATATGTCCTGCCAGCCAAATGTACTGATCAATCTCTGCCACACATCATCCAGTGAAGCATGAATCGTCACCGGAGCTCCGGTCAGCGGATGTACAAAACTCAAACGCGATGCATGCAGTAATAAGCGGTGGCAATCATAGTGCTCGCGAAACAGACGATTATGTTTACCGTCACCATGAGTCGTATCACCGATGATAGGATGACTCAGATGGTGCATATGTCTGCGTAGCTGATGTTTGCGTCCCGTCTGAGGTTTCATCTCAATCAATGCATAACGGCTGGTAGGAAAACGTCCGGTTGAATACGGAACCTCCACTCTGGCCAGTGGCTGATAGGCAGTAATTGCCGGTTGAGCCGGTTTATCTGTTTTCGCGAACTTATCAGCGATCTTATCCAGTTCCTCAACCAGCGGATAATCCAGCACCGCAGCTTCTTCAATCCAGCCCCGGATCACAGCATGATAAGTTTTTTCCATCTCATGACTGGCGAACAAAGGCATGACCTGCGCCGCAGTTTCACTGGATAATGCAAACACCAGTACACCGGAAGTCGGCCGATCCAGGCGATGCAAGGGAAACACATGCTGACCGATCTGATCCCGTAACGTCTGCATCACAAACCGGGTTTCATGCTTATCCAGCCAGGAACGGTGAACCAGCATCCCGGCAGGCTTATTGACCGCAACGAGAAACTCGTCCTGATAGATGATCTCAAGCATGGCGGCAAATCTCCTCAATCCTCAGTAATCCGGAAATGACTTCCTGATTTTCCGGAATATCCCGCCAGACTTCGATAAAATACGGTGTCATTTCAAATCCACGCGGAATTTCTGCCAGTTCCTGAATTCGCTGACGCATTTGCGGAATAAAAATCCACTGGAGCCACTGTTCCGGTAACAAAGTATCAATGGCAAAAGGCTGCTGACTGGATAACGCCTGAACTGAAGGTGGTATTTCCTGCCATAGCTGCAGCGTTTGTAAGCACGCTTCAAGCTCACTTAATGATTGGTTTAATTGCTGATATTTTGACATAAAGAAAAAAGACGACTTGAAATCGGCGGATAGAGTACCATGTATTGAAGACAAGCTAAATTATCCCGGCAGTGATTCGGTTATTTCCGGCAGAAACCGTCCGCAACAGAATCAGCCACACAAAAATGAAATTTATGGAAACAATACAAACCCTGACCGATTTACTGAAACAGAGTGACTGTCAATATCAGATCGTTGATCTCGGACGCCGTATTCAGCCCATCGCTCCAGAAACTTTTGCCAGAATAGAACGGGCACAACAACCTTACCCATATCCGGTACAGCGGATTGCCCGGCTGGCAATCGTTTACTGGAATGAAACCAACCAGCCCTGGATTTGGTTTTTACAGTTTGAACTGGATGAAAGAGGTCTGCTGCAACCGGCAGACATCAGTGAGTTTATCCGCTATATGCTTGAAGCGATGGGAACACGCATCAGTCAAAGCCTGAGTGAAGAACAGCAGCAGAAACTCGCCAACAATCCGTATACTTTTACGCCACCGGAAGAAAAAATGGCTGTGTTTCACAGTCAGGTCCGGGCAATGCTCAGATTACCCGCCAGTCAGTATTATGAACATGCCCAGCATTATTTTCAGGGCGGATTGGGCTGGAATAACTGGCAAACCATCGGGCTTCAGGGAATCACAGATATATGTGCCCGGCTGGGGCAGGAGCAGAATGCTCCGGGTATTCTGAAGGCACTGACGCATCTGCCATCAGAACCCAGCTATGCTCTGCTTGGTGCATTAGAACATACTCCATTGACCCGTAAAATTGCCGACAAATTACAGACGATGGCTAACGCTGAAATGCAAAAAGCGGAAGCGGATCTGTTCTTCCTCTCAGCACTGCTCCGGGCCTTATCCGGATCACCGGACAAACAGCTTGATGAAACTGTCACTCAACTGCTGGCACAACCCCAGCTCTGCCACGCAGAAATTCTGATTGGAATTGCAGGGCGAAGCTGGTCAGCACTCTGTCAGCCACATCTGGCCGAGCTGTTTCTGACCCGACTGGCACAAACAGGTAATCAGGCACTGTTCAACCAGTTGTTTGCCGATCTGGTAATGCTCCCCGAACTGCGGATTATTTTACTGCCTTTATTGCATACAACGGCTTCCGGAGAACTTGAGTCAGCATTGTCTGCACTTCAACAGCAAACCAGAGGTCGTTAGGATGCAGGATCTGATCATTATCCTTCTGGTCTGTTTCGGCTGTTTCCTGTTCTGGCAACAACGGCGTCAGGCCGAAATTGCCAGACAAACGATTGAGAAGAAATGTCGCCAGCTAGAACTACAGGTCGTTAGTGTGACATTCAGTCATCGTATCCGTGATGAACAACGTCGCTGGCGCTGGCACACCCGATACACTTTTGAATTTTCATCATTGGGAGACGACTGTTATCAGGGATATCTGGATATGATTGGATTCACACCTGCCAAATTTTTTGTTCCGGTTCACCGGCTGTGAGTTCATATTCGTAAAGAATTTCCGGAGTTTCCGGTGAAACTGAGCGGGAGATAAACCCGAGTTTTCGCATTAAAGCCACTGCCGGCTGATTTTGTGCATTCACGAAAATGCGGATTTTCTTTAATGTGAAACGCAAAGATACGTTTTGAAGGAAGGCTTTCAGGGCTTCAGTGGCATAACCTCTGCCCCAGTAGAGACGATTGAGAATAAACTGAAGCTCTCCCACATCTTTGTCATGCAGATCCAAAGCGAGATGCCCCATATATTCGCGGCACTCATTATCAACCACCGCCATCGCATAGATATTTGAATCGGCTAAAACATGATGAAACTGAGCCCGGGCACTGGACACACTAAACGGCTGTTGATGAAAAAACCGGTTCCCCGGAGAGCATAACAGCGATAAAAAATCAAACTCATATACATCCGTATATGGTAGCAAAAGCATCCTTTGCGTTGCTATTGTCACAATTCATCCTTGTTCAATCCGAACGAATCCTGTGAATTCGTCGCAAGCTTCTATAACGGTTTTTCCAGACTTGCCTTTCTTTATCCTAGATTATATACCCAAGTATATATCCAAACAGTAAATACAGATAATGGAAAGCCCCGACACCGTAAAGGCATCGGGGCTCGGTCTTACACGCAGCATTCCCGCCACAAATAAGAGCTCCCTGCATCATCCATAACGAAGGCTGATTCCTTCAACCTATCCTGCATCGCAATCCCAGCGGTGTCCTGAGTCATCCGTAACGCTGTCTTTCCTGTCCAGCTCACATCACTCATCCTTAAGCGGTTTCCTTCATCATCCTGATGGAATCAACTCACTCTGTTCAGAGATATTGTCTTGCTCTCCCTGCAACAGGCTCCTCGCCTGTTATACGCGTCCTTACGCCGTTCCTAAGCCTTCCCGCCTGAATTACCTAAACCCTGTAATTCATCTTCATTCCCGAAGACATCACTCCCTGATGCTTTTATCCCTGTCGTTCCCTGCCGACCTACTCAATTTACGACGTTTGAATTTTTCCGGCAACACACTGGTCCGCTCACTTTATAAGCAGTTGCATAAGCAATTATCATTATTGTTAAAAATCAATAAGTTAAACTAACAATGAGCTTTTAATCCATCATAAATACCGCTATCTCTCACAGCACTTGTAAGCGATCTCTTACAAATTAATTAGCGCTTTTGTTGCAGTCTCATCCAGCGTAAAATCTCTTCTGATCAGACCACCATTCAAAGGTCTCAGAAAAGGATATTTATGCTGACAAAAGACATATCACAAGAGCTCGAATCTGTGATTTCACAACTGGTCGATGAAGGCAAAGAACCCACAGTTGCATTAGTGAAAGCCCGCTTGAGTACCAAAGTACCGATCCCGGCAATTGTGACCACAATAAAACGCTGGAAGTCATCCAGACAGGTTCCCAAAATCGAAGTTGCCGTTCAGCCTTCAGTTTCTGCAACCGAAGAAAGAATTGCTCAGCTTGAACAGCGAGTTGCCGATCTTTTATCCCGGGTAGAACAGTTAGAAAACCAATCAGGCCAGAAATCATGAAAATATGGGTCGATGCAGATGCCTGCCCGAAAGTCATCCGTGAAATTATCCTCCGTGCTGTTGAACGTACCGGAGTAGAATGTACTTTTGTGGCCAATCACGTAATTCCTCTTCCCCGGCGGGAGAATATCCGCTTTTTACAGGTGCAAAGTGGCTTTGATATTGCTGACAACGAAATTGTACGCCGGATCACTGCCGGAGATCTGGTCATCACTTCAGATATTCCGCTGGCCAGCGAAGTACTGGAACATCAGGCAATGGCACTAAGCCCGCGTGGTGACTGGTTTACTACTGACACAATTAAAGCCCGACTCACCATGCGTGATTTCATGGAAACAATGCGAGCCAGTGGTATTCAGAGCGGAGGACCGCCCGTCATGAGTCAGGCAGAACGACGGGACTTCGCCAACCACCTCGACCGGGAGCTGGCAAAACACCTCCGCGCAACATCAGGGCCAAAATCATGACAGCAGAACTGTCTTCAGCATCCTATTCGCTGGAACCCATTGGTATCATCCATAGCCCTTACAAAGAAAAATTTGCCGTACCGAGACAACCCCGTCTCGTACCGGCGGCAACCGCTCAGATAGAATTACTCGGTGAAGCCAACTGCCCGGAATCAGTCCGTGGTATTGAACAGTTCAGCCATCTGTGGCTACTGTTTCTGTTTGACCAGAACCTGTCGGCCGGCTGGAAACCAACCGTCCGGCCTCCTCGTCTCGGCGGTAATGAACGGGTTGGCGTATTTGCCTCCCGCTCAACTTTTCGTCCGAACGGCATCGGTATGTCAGCCGTCGAATTTCGCGGTATCCGGCAGGAAGGCAAGCAGACATGGCTCGACGTTGGCAGCGTTGATCTGGTTGACGGCACACCAATTATCGATATCAAACCATATCTCCCCTATGCTGACTGTATTGAACAGGCAAGTGGTGGGTATGCCGGCAGCGAGCCGGAACGCTCTGCCGTCCATTTTTGTGATTCTGCCCGGACAACACTGGCAGCACATCCACAAGCACATGAAATCGAAGCGGTGATCACTCAGGTTCTGGCACAGGATCCGCGTCCCGCTTATAAAAAAGACCAGCCGGATAATAAAGAATATGCGGTGAATTTGTTTGATCTGAACGTCAAATTCAGCGTCAGTCAGTCGATCATCACGGTTACCGCAATAGAACGCTTTTGACAAATGAAAATGACTGATATCATTAGCGGCCTAATTTAATGCTCCCCCAGATTATCCGGGGAAGTCGTTGTACAACTTAATGAACGGATACCATCAATGCGTACCAGTAAATATCTTCTTTCAACGCTGAAGGAGACACCAAACGACGCAGAAATCGTCAGTCATCAGCTTATGCTACGGGCCGGAATGATTCGGAAACTTGCTTCCGGTCTTTATACCTGGTTGCCGACCGGGCTGCGTGTACTGCGTAAAGTCGAAAATATTATTCGGGAAGAGATGAACAATGCCGGTGCCGTAGAAACACTGATGCCGGTTGTCCAGCCTTCCGAACTATGGCAGGAAACCGGCCGCTGGGATAAATTCGGCCCGGAACTGCTGCGCATCGCAGACCGCCACGACCGACCGTTTGTACTGGGACCGACACATGAAGAAGTCATTACTGACATGGTCCGTAACGAAGTCAAATCCTATAAACAGCTGCCTCTGAATCTGTATCAGATTCAGATGAAGTTCCGTGATGAAGTTCGTCCCCGTTTCGGTGTGATGCGCTCACGTGAATTCATCATGAAAGACGCTTATTCCTTCCATGTGGATCGGGAAAGTCTGGAAGCAACCTATCAGGATATGCATACCGCTTACTGTAAGATTTTTAATCGTATGGGTCTGGATTTCCGTCCGGTACTGGCCGATTCCGGCGCAATTGGCGGTAGCGGTTCGCAGGAATTCCACGTTCTGGCAGAAAGTGGGGAAGATCTGATTGCCTTCTCAACCGAATCGGATTACGCAGCCAATATCGAAAAAGCAGAAGCACTGGCTCCGGCAACTGCACCAGCAGAACCGACTCAGGAAATGACTCTGGTCGATACACCGAATGCAAAAACGATCGCACAGTTGGTTGAACAGTTTAGTCTGCCGATTGAGAAAACGATTAAAACGCTTTATGTCAAAGCTTCGGATGTTGTTGATGCACCAATTATTGCTCTGCTGGTTCGCGGGGATCACGATCTGAATGAAGTGAAAGCCGAAAACTTACCTGAAGTGGCTGCACCGCTGGAATTTGCTACAGAAGAAGAGATCCGTGCCCTAATTGGTGCCGGTCCTGGTTCTCTGGGACCAGTTGGTCTGAAACTACCATTCATCACCGATCGCTCCGTCGCGGTTATGAGTGATTTTGCCGGTGGTGCCAACATTGATGACAAACACTACTTCGGGATTAACTGGGGTCGTGACGTCGAGCTCGGTCAGGTTGCTGACCTGCGTAATGTTGTTGAAGGTGATCCAAGCCCATGTGGTCAGGGAACACTGCTTCTCAAACGTGGTATTGAAGTAGGTCATATCTTCCAGTTGGGAACGAACTATTCAGAAGCGATGAAAGCCAGTGTTCTCGGTCCGGATGGCAAAAGTGTTACCATGGAAATGGGTTGTTATGGTATCGGATGTACCCGGGTTGTTGCTGCGTCAATTGAGCAGAATAACGACCAGAACGGTATTATCTGGCCGGATGCTATTGCCCCGTTTGAAGTAGTGATTGTGCCAATGAACATGCATAAATCCGAACGGGTACAGGAAGCAGCAGAAAAGCTTTACGCAGATCTGAAAGCTCAGGGAATCGATGTCCTGTTTGATGACCGTAAAGAACGTCCCGGCGTAATGTTTTCCGATATGGAACTGATCGGGATTCCACATATGGTCGTGATCGGTGATCGCAGTATGGATGAAGGCAACTTCGAATATAAAAACCGTCGCTCCGGTGAAAAAACACCCGTGTCGATGGATGAGATCGTTGCACATATTCAGGCACAGCTGACGCGGTAATCAATAGCTTTTTGTCGAAGGGTTGCTCTGGCAACCCTTTTTTATTGCTGTACAGGCTCACCATTCAGGTCATTTAAGCGATGGATATCAGTTCGCTTTGTCATTTCAAGATGACTTAGGTATAACAAAGGAAAATCATTGAGAGGATACAAATTATGAAAGTATACGATTGCTGCGATTTAGTCCGGGAACTGTACGCACAGATCGGTAGTGGTGATCAGGCCTATGTTCCCCAGGCAATCAACTGTGCCCTGCGTGCCCTCGACAATATCGCGTCTGATGTGTCTCTCCCTCAGGAAGTTCGGGAACAGGCCGCCTTTGCCGCAGCTAATCTGCTGATTTCAGATTTTGAGGATAAATAATGAATCTTGCCAATTTTGCCACCATGGATCCAATCCTGTTATTCAGTCTGGTCAACACCAAATTGCGGGATGATTTTGCCGGAGATCTGGACCAGCTTGCGTCTTATTACGATCTGGATAAAGATGCACTAATCGCCCGCCTCGCCTCGGCCGGATTCGAGTTCCTGCCTGAAGTCGGTCAGTTTCGGTAAACCCGTGACGGAAAAGGGCATCATCATTGCCCTTTCCACCGCCAAGCCACCAACACTTTCACTCTGCTGCTTTCTTGCAATTCACCCAATACATCTTATTGTTATATGAGAATGACTTAAGCTTCCCGACACATATGTTGTGAATGTGCCGATGCCTTAGCCTAACTGAAACTTTGCTAACCCTGCCCGGCCCCGGAAGGTTACTTATGTTCATGTCCGAAAAAATAAAATTATCAAGATTCAGTATTAAAATGACGGTAATGTCTCTGTTCATTGTCCTGTCATCTCTGATTATTGCAGTTGCTTTATCGCTGCAATACTACTTCAGCCGCCATCTGGCTCAGGAATCCTCTCATATACTCTTCAGTAGTACCGCACAACGTATCAGTGAGAAAATCAATTCACTCGATGTTGAAAGCGGAGATCTGGCATTGCTGCTTTCTCAATATCCTGGTATTTCGGATAAGGATACCGGTGGAACACAACGCCCAATCACCAATGTGATGGCACAGGCCATGCGCCAGAAACCTTACCTTTATGCGATTTATATCGGCTATCAAAACGGTAATTTCTACGAACTGATTAATCTGGACAGTAGTGAAAACCTGAGAGAAACGCTTCAGGCAACCGCAAGCGATCGCTGGTTAATTGTTCATATTTATGACACGCCATCCGGTCGCCAACGCGAATTTAAATATCTCAACGATCAATTCAGACTGACTCATCAACGCAGTGAGCCCAGCCGTTATTATGCCAATGTTCGTCCCTGGTACAGAGACGCCATGAAAAATAACACACTGATCAAAACCGAACCCTACATTTTTCATAACACTCAGGCGCCGGGAACCACATACGCTAAACGGATCCCGGACAGCAATAATGTCATCGCGGTCGATATTTCACTCGCCACTTTATCCGCCTATTTACATCAGAACCGCCTGCTGGAAAAAAGTAATACATTACTCTTTGATCGAAGCGGTAAGATTTACGCCCATTCGTTTGCGATGAATAGGCACGATGATCTTTCATCAGTCACCAGACTCCCGCTCACGACGCAGGAACAGCAATATCTTGACGGTTTAGGCACCATCAGGGTTTCAAATGAAGAAAACTGGCCGCCGTTTGATTTCTCCTACAGCGGGCAACCTCAGGGATATTCAATTGATCTGCTGAACCTGCTCGCCAGAAAACTGGGATTAACCATCGAGTACAGTAACGGTTACACCTGGACCGAACTCGTCGATCTGTTTCAACAGCAGAAACTGGATATGCTCCACAGTGTTTTTTATACCGCCCAGCGAGAAAAATGGGGGTTGTTTTCCCAGCCTTATCTGAAACTGGCGCCGGTTCTGGTGACCCGCGAAGACCATCAGCCAGTCACCGATCTTGAGCAACTCAACCACGGAAAAACAGTCGCGATCCCTGCCGGATGGGCGTTTGTCGATCTGGTCAGAAATAACTATGCCGATATCAAAGTTCTCGAAGTCAAAGATACACTTGCCGGTTTAAAAGCGGTCAGTGACCATCAGGCGGACGCCGCATTTGATAACTACCGGGTCGTACAATATTTCATTGATCGTTACTCTCTTAAAGGACTGACTCTCCACACCGAACTTAACCAGACAGCCTATCAGCTCGATCAGCAACTCCGCTTTTTAGTCCATCATGAACAACCGGAACTACAGGCTCTGTTAAATAAAGCTATTTTGTCTCTGACCCCAGCTGAGCGGGATAGAATTGAAGCCAAATGGCTGGGCGGAAGTGCTGAGGCCAAAATGCAAAGAGCCATTAGCTCGGGTGTCGTTCCGTCTCCGGCTTTTGTCACTTTAGCGGTTAAAAGTAAGCATAGGGATGCAAGTGCACATGATGTCCTGATTGGTGACGAACCTTATACTCTTTTTGTACACCGTATCGAGTCCCAGCTCAGTACTGATAGCTATGTGGGAATTATGGTACCGACAGCCGTCATTCAGGCACCATATATGGAAAAAGTGAACTATTCCCTGTTAATCACTCTGGGCCTGATCGTCATGCTAACACCAGTTCTGTTTTCCTTTGCCAATATGATTGTGTCTCCGGTGAATCAACTTGCTGAAGAGAATCAGAAAATCAGACAAAGAAAATTCAAAGCGGTAAAACACGTTCCCAGCCATATCCGGGAAATCAATGACCTGTCGCGCTCCATTTCATCAATGGCCGTATCAATTGAAGAATACCAACGCCATCAGGAAGCACTAATCGACTCTTTCATTCAATTGATCGCTCAGGCGATTGACGATAAGTCACCCTACACCGGCGGACACTGTGCCCGAGTTCCGGAACTGGCTATGATGCTGGCAGAATCTGCAGCCAACAGCAAACTTCCGGCCTTTCAGAATTTCAATATCACCGGCGAAGAGCAATGGCGGGAATTCCGGGTCGCCGCCTGGTTACATGATTGCGGGAAAGTCACCACTCCTGAATACATCATTGATAAAGGCAGTAAGCTTGAAACGATTTATAACCGGATTCATGAAATTCGTATGCGTTTTGAAGTGTTATGGCGAGATGCAGAAATTGCCTTCTGGCAAGGTCTGGCTTCCGGAGAATCCCGTCCGACGCTAGAAGCTATTCTTTCTGAACGCCACCGGCAACTAAGCGACGATTTTGCCTTTATTGCTCATTGCAATATCGGTTCTGATTTTATGGATGATGAAAAGGTCGCCCGTATCGGGCAAATTGCACAGCAAACCTGGACACGCCATCTGGATAAGCGTCTCGGTCTGTCACCACAAGAAGCGAAGCACGTCGCCTCTATCGCCGATCAGTCCGTTCCGGCGCAAGAAGCCCTGCTTGCTGATTTAGCCGAGCATATTATTCCCTGGACACGCTCTCCACAGGATAAAGTCGCCGATGATATGCAGATGGAAATTCCTGAACATCAGTCGAATCTTGGAGAAATTTATAACCTGAGTATTCGTAAAGGAACACTCACTGAAGAAGACCGCTACCGGATCAATGAGCACATCATTGCGACCATCCAGATGCTAAACGCCCTGCCTCTTCCGGAAGAACTGGCCCGCATACCGGAAATTGCCGGAGGACACCATGAAAAACTCGACGGCACCGGCTATCCGAAACGCCTTTCAGCCAAAGAGTTATCAATTGAAGCCAGAATATTGGCCATTGCCGATGTATTTGAAGCACTCACAGCTTCCGACAGACCTTACAAAGAGGCAAAAACACTGGCACAGGCCATCGATATCATGGCAAAAATGACTCAGGAGCAACACCTCGACAGCGATCTGTTCCAGCTTCTGCTTTCCAGCAATATCTATCAACAGTATGCATCCCGCTTTCTGGATAAAGCACAGTGTGATGAAGTCAATATCGAAAAATATCTTTTGAGGAAATAAAAAACAAGAGAGGTTAATTCAGGGGGAAAATAATCAAAGATCAATCAGATAACTATATGAACTGAAAAATAACATCGATGGCTCGAACAGCAGTAACCATTAAAGTTCGAACTGTTTGTCGAATGCTCGCTTATCGAGAATTTCTTCGATTTTTTTTCTGGTTTCATGAACAGATCTAGTTTTATTCTCATCTGATTGCGTTTCATTTTTCTCAGGTGATTTTTTTTGCTTCTTACTCATTTTATCTCTCATTTCGTTAGTTTCAGGGAACCATATGACACAGTAGAAAATTACAATGAACAGATATACTTCCGTCGGTTATTATTAAATATTCCTATACAGTAAGAATCTATTCTGGTTGTTTCCTGGCAATACGCTGATTTCTCTGAGATGCGTTGTCACGCAATATATGATACCAATATCGCTGGCGGGAAGTTCTTCGGGGCATGATATTCCTGAATGGTGTTTGTCATGAATTGTAGGTGAGGAGGAAAGATAAGAAAAATGGTGTGATGGAAATCCACCACACCAGAGAATTCTTAGATAGCGACAACGTTTGAAGCCTGAGGACCTTTTTTACCCTGCTCAACTTCAAAGCTGACTTTCTGTCCTTCAGCAAGGGTTTTAAAACCATCAGATACGATAGAATTAAAGTGAACAAATACGTCAGCGCCACCGTTATCCTGAGTAATGAAACCAAAGCCTTTTGTTTCGTTAAACCACTTAACTAAACCAGTCATTTTATTAGACATAGAAACCTCTACATAAATTGAAAAAATAAAAATGCTATGAACAAAAGCTATTGTAGGATTATGAAGAGAAGCTATCGCAGGATCTAGACGACGGGTATCGAAATTTAACTGAGAAAATACTTTTACTTAATGTTTCACTAATAGCTCATTTGTCAGAGCTGTCAGGCACTATACACCTTGTTTGGAAAATAACCAGACTTATTTTCACTTTTCCCATAAATATTTTTTGCTAAGAACCAGCAGGTAGTGATATCCGGAAAAAGCAACCATTCAAATGGTTCAGTATGACGCCTGATAAGCATTGTTCAAGGATGACCAATCACAATCAGCATCGACAAAATGTGACTCTTTGTTCACACAAAGAGTCACTGAATTTATCTGGTTATATATGAAGAAATCACAGGCGCAGTTGAGCACTCCATAATCACAAGACAGAATGCCACACATTACATTTGTGTCTTTCACTGAAATCAGTGGTGTAACCTGATTTCCCCGGATTCAGGTCAATGATGTTTGCATCGTTACCATCATATTTTTTCCATTTGAAGAGATCATCGGCATTCGGCGTCCCGGTTCTGGCAAAGTTTGCCCAATAACTCTGGATTTTATCCGACAATACCATCTGTGCCGGAGACAAATCCTGCGGACCGGCAAGATCAAACTGAGTCTGGAACACATAAACAATATCTGACGCATGATAGGCACCAAAGTCGCCCACGGCAGGTAATGGTTTCAGAACCACAGGAGCATTCTGATCGCTAAACTCGTAAGCATAAACATCCACTTTTTTGCCCAACGCACGATTCGCTTCATAAGCAGGGCAGGCAAACATATAGTCGGTCATCATCTGAGCATATTGTTTTGCCGGTGTTGCATAATCCTCTTTAGGATAGGCTTTCATCACCGCATCAATATTTTCCTCCCCGATCTGCAACATGGTATTTCGTTTGGCATCGTCATAGGTTTCCAGTCGGTGAGCCAACGCCATGAAATACGCAAATAGATTACCTTCATCCGAATTCGTACCATTAATGATTGCGACATGGTTAAATTCATTCGATGCAAAAGCATCCCGGGCTTTCTTCGGTACAATCGCTGTACCGTAAACTGGTCCCCATTCAGTCGCGGATGCTTTTTCATCCACACCACTGGTGACTACAGCTTTCAGTACCGGCACCTTTTGCAGACAATTCAGTAACGATTTATCCTGCATCGTACATCCCAGATTAGCCGCATATTTTTCACCATGTTGATCCGCTTCGGTACGTGAAATAATAAAATGGTCGTTCACAAACGGGCCGCTTTGCAGAATCGCTTTATTGAACAGATTGGCAGAACTTGGCGTGATAATTTGCATACCTGTCGATGCACCACCGGCTGACTCACCAAAAATGGTGATATTGTCAGGGTCTCCGCCAAAAGCCTGAATATTCTCTTTTACCCATTTTAACGCCAGTTGCTGATCGAGCAGACCGAAGTTGCCGGAATCACCACCAAATGCAGGGTGGGATAAATATCCAAGAGGTCCTAAGCGATAGTTGAAAGTAACAGAAACCAGATTGTGTTTAATGGTTAACTGGCTGGGATCAAACTGATTCCCGAAGCCGGTAATATGACCGCCACCATGAATCCAGACCATAACCGGAAGATTTTTATGGTCATCATTCGGTTTATAAACATTCAGATAAAGACAGTCTTCACTGCCGACAATTTTCGAGGTATCTGTGGAGAACAAAGAGGTTGGCTGGGCACATTTTGCCCCGAATTCAGTTGCGTCGAAATTCTCAACATAGTCGGCTTTTTGCGGCGCTTTCCAGCGTAGCTGACCCACGGGAGGCTTGGCGAAAGGAATGCCGCGATACTGAATCATATCCGGGAAAACTTTGCCATTAAAGGTCCCGGCTGGGGCTTTGACCGGTGCACCGATCGCAAATTTAGAGAAGAGCACACACATCACCATGACGGCATACCGTTTCATCATGCCTGGCATAGAAACTCCTTTATCTTGAAATTATTCAGAAAGTGAGCATCATCATCGCATGCCAGACCATCAACACTTTTGATCTGAATCCCGTAGGGTGAATCAAATCTCACTGATTTCACTTAAAAAATAAATATGCTGAATTCAACAACTACCATTGATACATCAATGAGACTAACTCTCTGCTTCAGCCTAACAAGTTTCCCTTAATTCCTTTATAAATCGCCAGCATTCGATCATGAGCCGGTTTATGTTCAGCAAAGAATGCCAGACAAACCAGAGCACTGTCCTGATAACCATCCGGCAGGTCGACTTTCAGATCACTGGCAATCCGACGGGCATAATTCAACTGTTTCTCCGTCGGCAATTTGAGCTCGTCGGGAATCGCGGATTGAATTGCATCAGTAAACTGCTCAGAAAACTGTGGCCATTCATTGAGATCCAGCGTCGTTGTTTCGGTTAATGATGCGAATTTTTGTTGCTCAGGGGTGAGCTGATAGAAAAAGGTGATTTGACCGACGGAAAATTGCACTTTGTCCATTGGGAGCCTTATCTGACGTGTTTTATGCTTTTTAAGCATCATATCAGCAGGTCTGAAAATATGCACTTGAAAGTAATTTGATTTGATAAAAAAACCGGAGCACTGGCTCCGGTTTTTTATTAATATCATTTCATCTGGTTCACTCATAAATCGGATCATGAGATGGCGTTACCCCGATAAAATAGACCTGCTTTGAGTTTTTGATATGCCAGAATGAATCGGTATTCTCACCGAAAACGGACACATTCCAGAATAACGCATGACGCAGATGATCAATCGAAGTTGCCATGACATTTTTCATTTTCAGATTGGAGAATACGATATTCTCATGGAAAACCTCAGGATAAGAAGCACTCACCCCAACACCATCATAGCCATCAATTCGGATGACCGACTTACCGGTTTTTACCGAGAGATTATCCAGAGTAATATGATCGATTAAAATATCCTTAAACTGGGCAGGTTTCTCTGCATCGGTAAATACGTTATCACCAGCCGAATAAGCTAAAGTCATTACAAACGGATAACCGGTTCCGCCCCGGTTCTCAATTTTCGTCCCATGAATAACTGTCGCATTCCGGGTACCGATATTTTTCATCGCGTTATCACGGAAAATAATTCTGCGGGCACCACCACCGGTTGCTGTCGTGCTCTTCATCCGCAAGCCATTATCGTTCAGAAACATCACATTCTGCTCGGCAAGAAGATCCTGAATCCAGGCACCGGTATGGCTGCCCATAACCACAGCGCCATGCCCTTCCCGCATGTAGTTATTAAATATCCAGATATTTTCTGTCGGATTCACATCTTCCCGGTTCTCGTCATAATCGGCACCCTGCCCGGCTGCAAAGTTGATACTGTCATCGCCACTATCGATGAAGTTACCGAAAATCAGAGAATTTTCACTGTTACCGAATTCCACACCATCAGCATTATTGACATCAAAAGTCTGTACCGTGTTATAGGCAAAAACCGAGTTCTTCCCTTCCAGGAACATAATGGTATGGTATGCCGGATTACGCAGTGTCAGACCGGCAAAGTAGAAATTAGTCACACCACGGAACGTCGCCAGACTCGAACGACGATTGGCATATAAGTCCTTATTCAACTGACCGTTATAACCACCATAGGATTTTTCAATGAGTTTCAGTAAGTCGGCTTTCGTCTGCCACTGTGCATTCTGCTCCCGCCATGCAGCCATCATCTGCTGGCTCGCCAACCGGCCTAAGTGAAAGACTTCTTCCCGTCCCCCCGGCTGATAGTAGGCAAGCTTGTTACCGATTTCATCAATCGTATCCTGTCCCGAACGTTGCCAGCCACTACCGTCAATAGTACCGCCACCAACAATCCGGATATTGTGGAAAACATTCCGTCGGTGATCGTACCCGATCTGTTCATCAACCGAGCCGTTACGATGTTCTTCTGCTAAAGCATTCAGCAGGGAAGGCGGACGACGGGAATCCGTCGGATTCGTTTTGAAACTGTAGAGCTGATAACCCTGTTCTAACGGATAATCCTGTGCATTCGTCGAACCTTGCAAGGTTGCACCGGTTTCAATTTCCAGTGTCATGTTACTGTGCAAAAACAGCGCTCCGGAAACAAAAACTGCACCGCCGCTGTCGGCCCGATCCGCCGGGATAACGACTTTACAGCCGTATGCTGACTGTGACCCGTCGGCACAGCTATCAATCGCCTGCTGGATTTGTGAGGTATTCACCGTCACGCCGTCTCCGACGGCACCATAATCAGCAATATTAACCACCCGGGAATAAGCCGGCGCAGTCTTAGCGAACAGAGGAGCGCTGTGCAAAGATTCTGAACCATCAGCATACACCGCACTTATGGCAAAACGGTAAACAGTGTCCGGTGACAAGCCGGTCACTTTATAATTCAGGTAGGTCGTCCGCTGGTGAAATCCATCAGTGTCTTCAGCAAAGAAAGCCTGAATATATTGAGCTGCCGGTGCATGGCGAAGGTTGTTTCCACTCGACAAACCAATCAGGTGACCATTCTGATAAATCTTATAATCGACAATCTTCCGACGATGAAGAGGCTGATGCCAGCTCAATACAATGCTGGTATCGTCATAAGCCAGTGTCGGTACTTCCGGTTTCCAGAATAGATGCTTAGGAAATATCGCCGCTTTCGGATGTGCAGAGACCGTCTGTTCAGAAACAGAATGGGCAGAGACATAGCCAGACAGAAATAATGATGCAGCCACCAGACTGGCAGCTGTTTTCTTTATCCATTGTTTTTGTTTCATTTTTTTACCTTTTAACTGAGCGTTGATGGACTAAAAAACTTAACCTACGATTCTTTACGTTGCATAGAACAGTAAAATCGTTCCATATCCGAATGAATAAATTTGTAACTTCATGTACCTGAATAACCTCAATATTCGGTTTCGGCTGAAATCATCGGATACGGGTTTAAACAACAGTGTGCTTCATTGCTATCGTGAAAATAAAAGCCGGTCAGGGAACCGGCTTTGAGAAAATGATGAGAACAGGTAATCGTTCACCAGATCGCTATAATTTAAAACGTCCGACAATTGATGTCAGGTTCTGGTTGATATCAGCAATTTCCCCCATGTCTTTGACCGATTGCTGCCCGATCGACTCAAGCTCAACCACAATATCGTTGATGGCAGACATATTACGGCTCAGCTCCTGAGTTACACAGCTTTGCTCTTCAGCTGCCGTCGCAATCTGAGAACTCAGATCATTAATTTCCATCACATGCCGGGAAATCACTTCCAGACTGTCGGCAGCCTGACCGGCACCTTCGGCCGTGTCCTGACACCGGGTTCGGGTATGTTCCATCGAGCTGACCACCGCATGGTTGCCATTTGCCAGACTTTTCAGAGCTTGTTCGACTTCGGTCGTACTGTCTTTAGTCCGGCTGGCAAGACTGCGCACTTCATCGGCAACCACAGCGAACCCCCGCCCCTGCTCTCCGGCACGTGCTGCTTCAATTGCAGCATTCAGAGCCAGTAAATTCGTCTGCTCTGCAATTTCACCGATGACACTCAGTATCTCGTTAATTTTCTGAGTCTCAAGCGTCATGTTGTGCACATCACTGACGGAATGTTCCACATCTTCAATCAATGCTGAAACCGTCTGTTTGGAGCGATCAATAATATGGCGGGATTCCATGCTGGTTTCATTGGTACGGCTCACCAGACTGGCCGTATTGGCCGCATCTGTCGCCATCGAACCAGCTGTCGAACTCATTTCTTCAATTGCAGTGACAACCTGTTCGGTTTCTGAAACGTGGTTCTTCAATATCGTACTGTTTCTCTCCGACTGGCTGAGCATATGTTCAACATTCGATTGCAGGGAATAGCCAGCCTGTTGGATCTCCAGCATCATATGTTGCAGATTTTCAATGAACTGATTCACCCCTTGAGAGATCTGGCCGAGATCATCATTACTTTCAACTTTCAGACGCTGGGTCAAATCACCATGACCACTGGCCAGCCCCTGAATCGTTTCTTTCAGAGACAGAATCGGACGATAGAGAACCTGAATCAGGAAATAAGTCAGAACCACACTGACAAAAGAAGCCAGCAACGAAAAAATGATCGCACTGTTTCTTGCTGTAGTTAACTGGGCAAAGACCACCGACTTATCCAGTCCAATCATATAATACCAAGTCTTTTTACCCAGATGGATCCGATGTGAAAACATAATCTTATCGGTACCATTGAGCACATAATCGGCATGTGTGGATTCCTGACTCACCATCTGAGAAACCAAAGTCCGGGCCCATTCGATACCACTAAGCTTTTCTCCGGTCTTCAATGCCGATGAGGTGGTTGCCAGAATACGGCTATCCTGATCGAGAATCAGAGCCACAGCGCCCGGAAGTTCATTTGATTCTTTCACGATTTGATTCAAAAAAGCCAGATCCAGATCCGCAGAAAAAACTCCACCTTCTATCTTTTCCAGAATACTGATCCAATACGTTTTTCCGGATGACCCCAGATAAGGAGCAGTAACGACAACGCCATCGGCTGCCCGTCCCTGCTGATACCAGGAAATATCTCTCACGTCTCCTGCCAGCCGGTGATTTGGCCAGGCTGAATCCTCCATACTCCAGTAAGCCCGACCGTCTTCCAGACCAATCACAAAACTTTTCAGGTTCATCGCATCAGCCAGAGACTGGACCAGTTCAATAACTTCATCTTCGGATTTTTTCAGCCCCTGTCGCTGGTATCTTCGGGACAGTTGATGAATCCCGTCGATTTTTTCTTCCAGAATCGTCTCAATCACAGTAGCTTTCGATGCAACGTAATTCTCACTCGTATCAAAAACACTTTTTGTCAGTGCCTTCTCTTCCTGAGAATAGAGCACATAACTGGTGATTGATACAGACATCCCGACCAGCAACATAACGGATAAAATCAGCAGTTTTTTTAATCCAAGTTGTTTCATAAGTACCCACACAATACATCTACTCAAACATACAAAAGTGAATGCTACTAAGCTGAAAAGTGTCCGCCCGACACATCCACCAATCAAATAAATCAAAAGCAGTCAATAGTAAATTTGTCTCATAAGTGAGAAATGGTACCACAATTTATTGCACATACAACAACTTACTCATTGTTTTCATCAATCAGTTAAATGTGAAAAATAAGTTTCAGGTACGATGAGTCGGGAAACAACAGCAAACAAGCGGGAAAGATAGGTCAGTTATGGGAGAAAATACGTGAAAGTAACCAACGGTAGTCGTAGTGAAATATTGATTTATCTTTATACGTGACCGATAAAACGTCCGGATTCAGGCCAGTATCTGGATCCGGACAATCTCAACATAACGATAACAATGCAACTGAACGACTACTCAGATAACCATGCTTCAGCTGCATCACGCTGGTCCCGGTGAAATGCTTTGATTTCCATTCCCGGAAACAGATGACCTTCAAACTCACCGGCTTTTTGTAACCAGTTTTTATCGGTCAGCAGCGCGACCTTGCTGAACTGTCGCATAAAACGGAACAGTGTCGGGAAATGAGCAATCTTAATCGCAATGGCTTCAAATGATGGGATATGAAATTCCACAACGTCATACAACATCTGGCCCTTTTCGATCCCTTCAGCCTGGCTGATTAAAGTATCAATCGCCGTCCGCATATTGTCTGCGTCAATTTTACCGCTCAGTTCAAGATCCAGACGATTGATGCCATGTCGTGTCACTTTCAACATATCAGTATCCTCCGGTTCAGCGATGTGCTCTCTATTGAGTATGGGCCGTACTGACAAACCTATCAAGCCTCCGGACACCATAATCATCGGATCATCCGACTTTCGGATTAAACCGTTCAGTGATCAGCAGGAACAAGTGTCACAACCCCGGAATGATCCAGTCGGTAGCGCTCAAAATCCCTCACCACGGAAACATGGCCGGAGTAGACACTCTGAGCTTCCGAGAGAATGTCCGCAATCGATGGAGAGTGTGTGATATCGTCCTGATAGCGAGAACTGATATGGGTCAGTAATAAATTGGGAATATTGGCAGATTCGGCAAAACGGGCAACCTGAGCGGCATAACTGTGTCCGTAATGGGCTTTCAGTAAACCGATCTCTTCCGTATACGTTGCTTCATGTACCAGTACATCACAATCTTTTCCGGCCTCGTCAAGCAGCTCAGGCGTGTCATTATCTCCGCAGATGATGGCTTTGAACTGGCGTTGATGTGAAGTCACAAAGTCAGTGTAGCAAAATGAAGTTCCCTGATAGACGACATCGTGACCCGATTGTAACTGTCCCCAGAGTGGTCCTTTAGGAACTCCGGCCGCCAGAAGTTTTTCAACCTGTAACTTATGTTCAATATGCTGGCTGACAAACACATAAGCATAAGAAGGAACCCGATGGGACAACGAGACCGTCTGGACCGAAAACTCACCGAAAGTATCACCGGCAAAATCTTCTACCGCGACAAATTTCAGCTCATAGGGCAGAAAAAACTGAGTATGCATAATGGCAGCTTCAATCCATGCCTGAATTCCACGCGGAGCAACAATCGTGAGCGGCTCAGTCCGTCCTTTCATCCCGGCACTGGACAGCAAACCCGGCAGACCATAGCAATGATCACCATGCACATGAGTGATAAAAATACCACGTAAAGCATGTTCCGACAGACTGGTGTGCAACAGTTGGTGTTGTGTTCCTTCCCCACAGTCAATTAAGTACCAGCCTTTCCCCTGAGCTTCCAGTAGTGCAGTCGCCGTCACATTCCGTGCTTTGGTCGGTAACCCGGCCGAGGTTCCGAGAAATAAGATATCCATCATTTACCACTCACTTACTTGCTTATCTTTGATTGTATCTCAAGATGCAGAGTCCACCCGGATATATGCCCGGATAAACGCTCACCATCTTCACAAAAAGTAGTTTAGGGATAGAAAAGAAAAATCCCCTGTCACCGGACAAGGGATTCTATATGGCTTACACAAGATTCAAATTACTTCAAATCAAAACGATCGGCCTGCATGACTTTGACCCATGCTTTCACAAAGTCACCGACAAATTTGTCTCCGGCATCACTTCCGGCATAGACTTCAGACAATGCACGTAACTGTGAGTTGGAGCCAAACACCAAATCAACTCTGGAAGCAGTCCATTTGACAGCACCGCTCTGACGGTCACGTCCTTCAAACGTTTCGGCTGCTTCAGAAGTCGGTTTCCACTCGGTTTCCATATCCAGCAGGTTGATAAAGAAATCGTTGGTCAGTACACCCGGAGTTTTCGTCAGCACACCATGCTGTGATTGCTCAAAGTTGGCATTCAGTGCCCGCATACCACCAATTAGTACAGTCATTTCCGGCGCGGTTAACGTCAGCAACTGAGCCCGGTCAAGCAATAACTCTTCTGCCGAAACCGTATAAGCACGCTTCATATAGTTACGGAAACCATCGGCAACCGGCTCCAGAACCGCAAATGATTCGGCATCGGTCTGCTCATCGGTCGCATCAGTCCGTCCCGCAGTAAATGGTACGGTAATCGCGTGACCGGCCTGACGGGCAGCCTGTTCGATAGCCGCCGAACCACTCAGCACAATCAAATCAGCCAGAGAGATTTTCTTATTCCCGGTTTGGGCTGCATTGAACTTCTGCTGTATTGCTTCCAGTACACGTAATACTTTCTGTAACTGCTCAGGCTGGTTGACTTCCCAGTCTTTCTGCGGAGCCAGACGAATCCGGGCACCGTTAGCTCCACCACGGCTGTCCGATCCCCGGAAAGTTGCCGCTGAAGACCATGCGGTATAAACCAGCTCGGAAACCGTCAAACCTGAAGCAAGAATTTCACTCTTCAGCGCAGCAACATCATGGTCATCGACCAAACCATGATCAACAGCCGGTAGCGGATCTTGCCAGATCAAATCTTCCTGAGGGACTTCAGGGCCGAGATAGCGTACTTTCGGTCCCATATCCCGGTGAGTCAGTTTAAACCATGCCCGGGCGAACGCATCGGCAAATTCATCCGGATTCTGATGGAAATGCTCGGATATTTTCCGGTAAATCGGATCTTCACGCATCGCCATATCCGCATCAGTCATCATGATTCCGACTTTCACCGAACTATCTTCCGCATCCGGCGCTTTGTCTTTATCAGCTAAATCCACAGGCACCCATTGAGTCGCTCCTGCCGGACTCTTAACCAGTTTCCAGTCATAGCCGAACAACACATCAAAGTAGCTGTTATCCCACTGTGTCGGTGTCGGCGTCCACGCACCTTCAAGACCACTGGTAATCGTATCGCGTCCTTTACCGCTGCCATATGAGCTGATCCAACCCAGTCCCATCTCTTCAAGAGCAGCAGCTTCCGGATCAGGGCCGACCAAAGCTGCATCACCGGCACCGTGGGTTTTACCGAAAGTATGCCCGCCAGCAGTCAGTGCAACTGTCTCATAGTCATCCATTGCCATCCGGGCGAAAGTTTCACGAATGTCACGCCCTGAAGCCAACGGATCAGACTGACCATTCGGTCCTTCCGGATTCACATAGATCAATCCCATCTGCACCGCTGCCAGTGGATTTTCCAGATCCCGCTCTCCGGTATAGCGGTTTTCATTACCGAGCCACTCATCTTCCGCACCCCAGTAAATATCTTCTTCCGGTTCCCAGATATCTTTCCGGCCGCCGCCGAAACCAAAAGTCTGTAGCCCCATGGATTCCAGTGCCACATTACCGGCCAGAATAAACAAATCGGCCCAGGAGAGACTATTGCCGTATTTCTGCTTCACCGGCCACAACAGGCGGCGGGCTTTATCAAGGTTGGCATTATCCGGCCAGCTGTTCAGTGGTGCAAATCGCTGTGTTCCTGTGGAGGCTCCGCCACGGCCATCACCGGTACGATAAGTCCCGGCGGAGTGCCATGCCATACGAATCATCAAAGGTCCGTAATGCCCGTAGTCTGCCGGCCACCACTCTTTTGAATCAGTCAGTACCGCTTCAATATCCTGCTTGACTGCTTTCAGATCCAGCGCGCTGAAAGCTGCGGCATAATCAAAATCTTCCCCCAGCGGGTTCGACTTTTTATCATTCTGATGAAGAATTTTCAGGTTGAGCTGATTCGGCCACCAATCTACGTTCTTGGTTCCTTTCCCTCCGGTGCGGGTATGACTACCATGCATGACGGGACATTTTCCTGACATTTTATTCTGTTCCATTGTCTGTCTCCTGCTTCACAGCATTATGCTTCATTTACTTCTCAATCATGGGGAAATGGGACGCTTTCGTCATTAACAAACCTATAAGTTATTAAATCATCCGAAACGTTCCACTGGAAATGTCTAATATTGTTTAAAATTAAAAGAAGAAAACATTCCAGAATGAATAAGACTGAGTTCCTTCACTGGCAAGAGACTCAATCAACTGGTACTGATGACATAAAAAGGAGTGACAGCTTTCAGCTTCATAGCCGGAACTCACTTCAACCGAAACCTTATTTTCGACACTGGTTATCTTTTCACGCAACGGCTCAGACATAAGAAACCCCTTCTTTTACAATCATCTTAACTGAGTTTCAGTATAAAAATAGACCAGTGAAAGTGATAATGGTTTCGACCTATTCATTCTATAGGGGAAATCTATTCTGCGGCCAGAGATATGAAATCTCTCAAATGAAGTGGAAATATGAGCGAATTGGTATGATATTGCAGAGAACAGATAAAAAAATAAGCGGTTCACAATGAACCGCTTATTCTCATCTCATCAGCAGAACAGCTGATTCAGTAACGATTAACCCGCCAGAGCGGCTCTCGCGTCAACGTAATCCAGTCCGTGGCTCTCGGCAACAAAGCGGTTGGTGAGCTGACCATGGAAAACATTCAGTCCATTCAGCAGATGCTCATCTGTAAGCAGTGCTTCACGGTAACCTTTCTCTGCAAGAGCAACGATGTATGGCAGCGTCGCATTATTCAGAGCAACTGTCGATGTACGGGCAACACCACCCGGCATATTCGCCACACAGTAGTGAACAACTTCATCCACAATATAAGTTGGTTCCTGATGCGTTGTCGCTTTAGAGGTTTCGGCACATCCACCCTGATCGATAGCAACGTCGACAATCACCGCTCCGGGTTTCATGTTTTTCACCATTTCAGCAGTAATCAGTTTTGGTGCTTCTGCGCCAGGCAGCAGCACAGAACCAATAACAGCATCAGCAGAAAGTACATGCTTCTCAATTGAATCAGCTGTCGAGTAAACCGTGGTGATTTTGCCCTGATAGATCGCATCGACTTCACGCAGAGCATCAATGTTTTTATCAATAATCACAACTTCAGCACCCAGTCCTGCAGCCATCTGAGCTGCATTCCGGCCGACAACACCAGCACCGATAATGGTAACTTTAGCTGGTTCTACGCCCGGAACACCACCCAGTAGCAATCCGCGACCTGCGTGAGCTTTTTCCAGCGAGGTCATGGCTGCCTGAATAGACATACGGCCTGCTACTTCTGACATCGGTGCTAACAAAGGAAGCGTCCGGTTAGCACTGGTAACGGTTTCGTAGGCAATACATACTGCTTTGCTCTTGATCAGATCTTCGGTCTGAGGAGCATCCGGAGCCAGGTGAAGATAAGTAAACAGAATCTGGTCTTCCCGCAGCATTGCCCGCTCACTCGCCTGAGGCTCTTTTACTTTAACAATCATTTCGCTCTCGGCGAAAACCGTCGCTGCATTCGGACTGATATTTGCTCCGGCATCAATATAATCCTGATCAGAAAATCCGATACCGGCACCGGCTAATGTTTCAACTAAAACACGATGGCCTCTTTTCGTCAGCTCTTTAACACTGGCTGGCGTCATTCCAACACGGTACTCATGGTTCTTAATTTCTTTTGGTACACCAATAAACATATCGCTATCCTCTGCAAACAACAGTGTGTGGTAAGAACCCGCAAACGATACAGTGAATTAAACTGACAGATCAACAAAAATAAAGCAGTGAAAACCAGTGATTAACATCACAAGCAGATGAATAAACCAACTTCAAGCCATAAACACAAATTATTATTTCAAATTGTTTTAGTTGTATGGCTGATATGGTCAGATAACATGCAAAAAAAAGTGAGGGCAATTTTCACAATCAACCGGTTGATGATTTAAGGACACATCGCCGATACCGTCTGATCTCTCATAATTTTGTGGTATTTCATCATATATAAACTGTACTTTGTGACAGAAAACACACTGTTACTTCTTGGAATAACTGGACTTATGCCAGTCATCCTGGTCATCTGAATGTTTGACCATCAGTCAAATACGACGGCATGTGCGTGAAGATATTGATAGAACCATGAGGACAAAAAAATCCCCTGTCTGGTGACAGGGGATTGATATAAACACGTCTTAAAACGTTCTCTGCACTCAGCTAGCTGTTAGCCAAGGTTCTTCCGTGCATTCTGGAACATCCGCATCCAGGCGCCGTTTTCACCCCACGAATCAGGATGCCATGAGTTCACAACAGTCCGGAATACCCGCTCCGGGTGTGGCATCATAATCGTGACACGTCCGTCAGTGGTTGTCAGACCGGTAATTGCATTTGGTGAACCATTCGGGTTGTTTGGATACTGTTGCGTTGGCTGCCCCAGATTATCCACATAACGAATCGCAACCGTTCCGGATTTCTCAAGCGCTTCCAGATGAGCTGCATCACGAACTTCAACCCGCCCTTCACCATGAGAAACGGCAATCGGCATGCGTGAACCAGCCATGCCATTAAAGAAGACCGAATCCGACGGCTGAACTTCAACCAGACTGAAACGGGCTTCGAAACGCTCCGATTCGTTCCGGACAAAACGCGGCCACAAATCTGCACCCGGGATCAGCTCTCTCAGGTTAGACAACATCTGACATCCGTTACAAACCCCGAGAGCAAAAGTATCCTGACGATTGAAGAAACCTGCAAACATATCTCTTGCCTGAGCATTAAACAGAATTGATTTTGCCCAACCTTCTCCGGCACCCAGAACATCTCCGTAAGAGAAACCGCCACAGGCAACCAGACCCTGATACTGATCTAATGCAACATTGCCGGACAGAATATCGCTCATGTGAATATCGATAGACTCAAAACCAGCGCGGTCAAAGGCAGCAGCCATCTCAACATGAGAGTTCACGCCCTGCTCACGCAGAACCGCCATTTTAGGTCTGACACCAGTACTGATAAACGGCGCTGCAACATCTTCATGAATATCATAGCTCAGACTAACATTCAGCCCCGGATCAGCATCGTTCTTCTTCGCTTCAAACTCTTGCTGAGCACACGCAGGGTTATCACGCAGTGCCTGCATCTGATAGGTTGTTTCTGCCCAGATTGTCCGTAATTCTGTCCGGGAACGCGCCAGCAATATTTCTTCATTATGAGTCACAACAAAGCGATCGGAAGCTTCTACAGAACCAATCACATGAGAACAAGCTTGCAGACCTTGCCCAGCAAGAGTTTCAAGTACAGCATCCACATCCTGCTCGCGAACCTGAACCACTGCACCCAGTTCTTCGTTGAAAAGTGCGGCCAACGAATCACTGCCCAAAGCGGCAATATCAACATTCACACCACAGTGGCCGGCAAAAGCCATTTCAGCCAGTGTGACAAACAGACCACCGTCTCCTTTATCATGGTAAGCCAACAATTTGTTGGTACGAACCAATGTCTGAATCGCTTCAAAAAAGCCTTTCAGTTGCGCAGCGTCATCGACATCAGCCGGTTGATCACCCAACTGTTTGTAGACCTGAGCCAGTGCGGTTGCACCAAGACGGTTCTTTCCATTCCCCAAATCAATCGCAATCAGACGAGTGTCGCCCAAGTCCGTGCGCAATTGCGGCGTCACAGTCTTGCGAACATCATCAACCCGGGCAAATGCGGTAATAATCAGCGACAACGGAGAAGTCACTTCTTTCTGCTCACCGTTTTCCTCATTCCACTTGGTTTTCATCGACATTGAGTCTTTACCAACCGGAATTGTCAGCCCCAGCGCAGGACACAACTCTTCACCGACCGCTTTAACCGCTTCATACAACCCGGCATCTTCGCCCGGGTGACCTGCCGGAGACATCCAGTTGGCTGACAGTTTAATGTGTTTCAGGTCTCCGATATCTGTTGCTGCAATATTAGTCAGAGACTCAGCAACAGCCAGACGGGCTGATGCTGCAAAATCAAGCAGAGCCACCGGAGTACGCTCGCCCATCGACATCGCTTCACCACAATAGGTGTCGAAACTAGCCGTAGTCACGGCACAGTTAGCAACAGGAATCTGCCATGGACCAACCATCTGGTCGCGGGCAACCATACCGGTTACGGAGCGATCCCCGATGGTAATCAGGAAGGTTTTTTCAGCTACGGCTGGCAAACGAAGCACCCGATCAACAGCTTCGTTTAACTCAATACCACTGCGATCCAGTGCCGGACTCTGTGCTTTCAGTGTCGTGGCTTCACGATGCATCTTCGGCGGTTTACCCAACAGAATGTCCATCGGCATATCGATTGGGGTATTGTCGAAATGGGAATCTTCCAACGTCAGATGACGTTCTTCGGTTGCCACACCGACAACAGCATAAGGGGCTCGTTCACGGCGGCAAATCGCATCAAAAGCTTCCATATGCTCAGGCGCGACAGCCAGAACATAACGCTCCTGAGATTCATTACACCAGATCTCCAGCGGACTCATTCCCGGTTCATCGTTCGGAACATCCCGCAGCTGGAATTTACCGCCACGTTCACCATCGTTAACCAGTTCAGGCAGAGCATTCGAAATACCACCGGCACCGACATCATGGATAAACGCAATCGGGTTGTCTTCTCCCAGTTGCCAGCAACGGTCAATCACTTCCTGACAACGGCGTTCCATTTCAGGGTTTTCACGCTGTACAGATGCAAAATCCAGATCTTCGGCAGACTGACCGGAGGCCATAGAAGAAGCAGCGCCGCCGCCCAGGCCGATATTCATTGCCGGACCACCCAGAACAATCAGGCTCGCACCTACCGGAATTTCTTTCTTCTGAATGTGCTCTTCGCGAATATTCCCCATCCCGCCGGCAATCATAATCGGTTTATGATAACCACGGATTTCTTCACCGGCATGAGAAGTCACTTTCTCTTCGTAGGTACGGAAATACCCCAACAGATTCGGACGACCAAATTCGTTGTTAAATGCAGCACCACCCAGAGGCCCTTCAATCATAATATCCAGCGCATTCACAATACGTCCCGGCTTACCGAAGTCGGTTTCCCAGGGTTGCTCGAAATGAGGAATACGCAGGTTAGAAACCGTGAATCCAACCAGACCTGCTTTTGGCTTACCGCCAATCCCGGTAGCGCCTTCATCACGAATTTCACCGCCACTACCAGTTGAAGCGCCCGGCCATGGAGAAATCGCAGTCGGGTGGTTGTGGGTTTCCACCTTCATCAGGATATGTGCATTCTCGGTGTGATAGTTGTACTGGCGCGTTTTCGGATCCGGGAAGAAGCGGCCGACTGGAGAACCGGTCATAACTGCGGCATTGTCTTTATAGGCCGACAAAACATAATCCGGTGTAGTTTCATAGGTGTTCTTGATCATCTTAAACAGGGATTTTTCCTGTTGAACACCATCAATTGTCCAGTCAGCGTTGAAAATCTTGTGACGACAGTGCTCAGAGTTCGCCTGTGCAAACATCATCAGCTCAATATCGTTCGGATTACGGCCTAGTCGGGTGAAATTCTCAACCAGATAATCAATCTCATCTTCGGCCAGAGCCAGCCCCAGAGATACATTTGCCTCTTCCAGTGCTTTACGGCCACCGGCAAGTACATCAACGGCAGTCATCGGTGCCGGAGTTGCACTCTGAAACAGTTGAGCGACTGATTCAACATCAGCAAAGACACTTTCCATCATCCGGTCATGGAGTAATCCCTGCAATACCGCGTGCTGAGCATCCGTCAGTGCCACAGAAGATTCAATATAGTAGGCAGTTCCCCGCTCAAGGCGTTTCACTTTTTCCAGACCGCAATTGTGTGCGATATCGGTCGATTTCGATGACCATGGTGAAATGGTTCCCGGACGCGGAGTAACCAGCAACAACAAACCTTCCGGCTGATGCTCTTCAATTGTCGGGCCATAGGTCAGCAGTTTTTCTAGCTTCTCGACTTCCTGATGATCCAAATCGGCGGTCAGGTCAGCAAAGTGCATAAATTCTGCGTAAATGCCGGTCACTGGTAAACTTTGCTCACGGCATCGTTCAAGGAGTTTGTTCACCCGAAATTCAGAAAGCGCTGGGGAGCCACGGAAAATTCTCATGTGCTTAGGTCTCTGTTGCTGTTAATTAAGGTAATATTGGAATAAATTCAAACAATTAAACTAAAACCGCTTTAATTTATACCAATTTTACCTCTGTTGTGCGGGCGCATTATAAATGAATTATTTTTGTGATGTAACACCAAACGCAACCGTTTGCGTCATTTTTTTCATGAATTTTGAAATCTCTCGCCTCTGGATCATTTCTGACTGTACAGTTTACCATTTCACGCATCAAAAAGTTGCGATTCAGCGGTGCTTTGATATAAAAGCAACATGAAGAGAAGAGATAAGCTGTACATGATCCGGATATTCCAACGTCAAACCCTGATAATCCTTGCTTTAACGTCCATAACAGCACTGCTCAGCGGTTGCCAGATTGACTCAAAACCTAAAAGCGAACTAGACCAGATCCGGGAACGGGGGGTTTTGCGCGTCGGTACAGTCAATAATCAGCTCTCCTATTTTATCGGTCCGGAAGGCCCTTCAGGGATGGATTATGAACTGGCCCGGGAGTTTGCCAATGAATTGGGCGTCAAGCTGGAAATGAGGCCGGTCTACCGGGTTTCATCTCTGTTTCCGGCACTGAAAAAGGGTGAAGTCGATATTGTTGCAGCAGGTCAGATCCAAACCGCCCAGCGAGTACAGTCTTTCCGGCCCGGACCAGCTTACTATTATGTCAGCCAGCAGGTTGTCTATCGGCAGGGACAATGGCATCCCCGCAACATGCAGCAGTTGATCCAGAAACAGAAAGACTTATCGGGACTTGCACCACAAGTACAGGTTTTAAACGTTGTTGATGATTCTCACTTTGAGCAGACACTTGTCCGGCTCAAAAGAAAATATCCGGACTTTTTGTATCAGATAGAGCCGGATTCAGATGTTCACGATTTGCTCAGAAAAGTTTCTCAGGGTGAATTGATGTTTACCATCGCCGACTCTGTGGAAGTTTCTCTGGCCCAGCGAATCTACCCGGATTTAGCAACCGCATTTGAAATCACGGACGATCAGCCAATCTCCTGGTTTATCCGTCGCTCGGATGATGAAAGCCTTTATGCCCTGATGATTGAATTTTTCGGTAATCAGAAACAATCCGGCACCATAGCCTCACTCGAAGAAAAGTATATCGGCCATGTCGGTACTTTTGATTATGTTGATACCCGGGCGTTTATCCGGGCATTAGACAGCCGGCTCCCGAAATGGACACCACTATTCCGGAAATATGCAGGAGAGTTCGACTGGCGCCTGATTGCTGCCCTGTCATATCAGGAATCTCACTGGAACCCCAGAGCTAAATCCCCGACCGGCGTTCGCGGGATGATGATGCTGACACTGGCGACTGCCAAATCTGTCGGCATTACCAACCGGCTTAATCCGGAGCAATCCATTCAGGGTGGCGTCAAATATCTCCGGCGCATGATCAGCCGGGTGCCGGATTCCATTCCCGATCATGAAAAAATCTGGTTTGCGCTGGCCTCTTACAATATGGGTTACGGACATATGATGGATGCCCGCGATCTGACCAGAGTTCAGGGAGGAGATCCGGATGCCTGGGGAGATGTTAAAGATCGTTTGCCGTTACTGAGAAAACGCCGCTATTTCAGTCAGACCCGTTATGGTTACGCCCGGGGAGACGAAGCGCTGGCTTATGTAGAAAATATTCGTCGTTACTATCAAAGTATGATTGGCCATATTGATACGACAAGTACAGCAGATAACAGCGGTATTGGTATCGACGATCTGACCGTGATTCCGGCCATGATTGCCGATTCCGATGACGATACAGAGTTAGATACTTCCGCTCAGAACATTGAATCTGGTGAAGATTTACCCACAGTCTCTGAAACCGCACCGGCAGCAACGCATTAACGTCATTCAGGACTTGATTTTTCTTATGGAAACCCTTACATATTGAGTATGCCCGACGTTCGTCGGGTTCATCTTCCAGTCATAATACAACTGTAAAAGATAATCGTCTGCCCTCTGAAGTCTATCTGTCAGGGGGAAATTGTACTGACTATTCATTGGTATTTTTGAAAGGAGGTTAATCCATGCTGAGAAAACGTACAAAGTCAAAACATCTATGGCGAACCACAGCAGCGATTCACCGGAAACGTAAACTCGCAAATAATAAAAAGAAAATTTTTGCCCGCCACCGGGCGTTTACCCATCAGACTGCATGAGTAAATGCATCTGAATAGAGTTCCGAAATGGAATTCTGAAATAACCACAGATGTCTCCTTCCCAGCATAAAAAAGAAGGAGACTAAAATTCTCCCCTTTCCATCTGCCCAAATTTTCTCCAACCGAGCTATTCACTGGTCGTTTCAGACTGATTTCCACCATCGGTCTGCTGCTGACGCTTCGCCTCTTTAATCTCCTGTCTGCGACGCCGGAAAAACTGCTGTAACTGCTCACGACACTCAGACTCAAGCAACCCCTTTTCAATCTGGGCGTAATGATAGGCAGCTTCACTTTCAAACAGGTTCAGGACTGTACCAGCAGCACCGGCTTTCAAATCCGGTGCGCCAAACACAATACGCCTGACCCGACTGTGTAATAAAGCCCCGGCACACATCGGACAGGGCTCCAGAGTTACATATAGTGTCGTGTCTACCAGCCGATAGTTTTCCACGACCTGTCCGGCTTTCCGTAACACCTGAATTTCAGCATGCGCGGTTGCATCATGGGTAATAATCGAACGATTCCATCCTTCAGCAATAATCTGACCATCTCTGACCAGCACAGCTCCGACCGGGACTTCTCCTTCCAGCTCTGCCTGATGTGCCAGTTGCATCGCTCTGCGCATGAACTGCTCATCTTCGGCAGAGAAATTTTGCGTCTGCATGGATCCTCTATTTATCCGAACACCACCACTCACATCATTATACCCGAATCTTTTCAGGATGTTCCGCTCATTAATTCCGAGAGATCCTTCGGACTATTTGTCAGTTAATACATCATAAAGCCAATGCCTCATAAAGATAGTCAGCCAGTAAACGGACTTTCGGTGAGATATGCCGATTCTGAGGGTACAACGCCCAGACTCCTTCCCGGTCATCCCGATAGCGGGTCAGCACTTCAACCAATTGACCAGAAGCAAGATAAGGCTCAACGTAGTAGTCCGGTAACTGAGCCAGTCCCATCCCTCTCAAAGCTGCATCCAGCAGAACAACCCCACTGTTACACCGCATCCGCCCCCGGATTCCCAGAGAGCGGGCATGATGGTGATCTTTGAAACGCCAGTGGTCATTCGTGCCAACCAGACACTGATGTTTGGATAACTCAGAAAGTGTATAGGGTTCTCCATACTGAGCCAGATATTCTGGCGCAGCACAGACATGCAGGCATCTGGGACGCAGTTTTCTGGCCACGAAGCTGGAATCATGCAGCTGTCCCAGCCGAATCGCCAGATCGACCCCATTTTCGATCAGATCCAACTGTTGATTAGTCAGCACCAGTTCCAGCTCCAGTTTTGGATACTGCTGTAAGAAATCATGCAGCAACGGAGAGATTTTCTGTTCCCCATAAGTCACCGGGGCGGTGACTTTCAACCGTCCAATCGGTACCTGCTGCATTTGTGTCACGGTCCGTTCGGCGTGTTCCAGCCCTTCAATCAACTGCTTACATTGCTGATAGTAAATCTGTCCGGCTTCGGTCAACGACACCTTCCGGGTCGTACGTAACAGTAGTTTAATCGCCAGCCGTTCCTCCAGCGCCGCCACCCGACGGCTGACATTCGCCACCGAAGTGGTTAATTTCTGGGCCGCTTTGGTAAAACTTTCCGTCTCAGCAACCGCGACGAATTCGCTGACACCATCCCATATTGCCATTGCTCATTATTACTCTGGTGTAAAAGTTATTCTCTTTTTTACTCGATTATCAAATATAAGAAAAGAACTATACTCGGATTCACCGTGATTTATCACACGATATACCCAAGTCATCTCACAGACAGGAAAGGAAGAAAATGTCAGAGCAGAAATTTATCAAGTCCAAGGCCGCCGTTGCCTGGGGACCAAATCAACCACTCAGCATTGAAGAAGTCGACGTTATGTATCCTAAAGCCGGAGAAGTTCTGGTCCGTATCGTCGCTTCCGGTGTCTGTCATACTGATGCATTTACACTATCCGGTGAAGATCCGGAAGGTATATTCCCATCGATTCTCGGTCACGAAGGCGGTGGTATTGTTGAAATGGTCGGAGAAGGCGTCACCAGCGTTGAAGTCGGTGATCACGTCATTCCACTTTATACCGCAGAGTGTGGCAAATGTAAGTTCTGTACTTCAGGAAAAACCAACCTTTGTCAGGCAGTCCGTGAAACTCAGGGCAAAGGTCTGATGCCCGACGGAACAACCCGTTTTTACAAAGACGGCAAGCCAATCTACCACTATATGGGCTGTTCTACTTTCTCCGAATATACCGTTTTACCGGAAATCTCTCTGGCAAAAGTCAACAAAGCTGCACCTCTGGAAGAAGTTTGCCTACTGGGATGTGGTGTAACCACCGGTATGGGTGCCGTGATGAATACGGCCAAAGTTCAGAAAGGTGACACCGTCGCAATTTTCGGTCTGGGCGGCATTGGTCTGTCTGCCGTTATCGGCGCCAAAATGGTCGGCGCCAGCCGAATCATTGGTATCGATATCAACGAGAAGAAATTCGAACTGGCTCAGCAGCTGGGTGCGACTGAATGTATCAACCCGAAAAACTTCGACAAGCCAATTCAGGAAGTAATCGTTGAGATGACCGACGGAGGTGTGGACTTCTCATTTGAGTGTATCGGTAATGTGAACGTCATGCGTCAGGCTCTGGAGTGCTGCCATAAAGGATGGGGCGAATCCGTCATCATCGGTGTGGCTGGCGCAGGACAGGAAATCTCAACCCGTCCATTCCAGCTTGTGACAGGTCGTGTATGGCGTGGCAGTGCTTTTGGTGGTGTAAAAGGCCGTTCACAACTTCCAGGAATTGTTGAACAATATCTTGCCGGAGAATTCGGTCTGCAAGAGTTCATCACTCACACGATGCCATTAGAAGGCATCAACGAAGCGTTTGAACTCATGCATTCGGGTGAAAGTATTCGTTCCGTGATCCACTTCCAGCCATAATTTCTTATTATCCAGTCTCCGGTCTAATATACCCGGAGACTGGAAAAGGAGTCTGTCATGTTAGAACAAGTCAGCCAGTCCAAAGTCTTTGGCGGGTGGCATAAGCAGTACACTCACCCTTCCGATGTACTCAACTGTACGATGCGTTTTGCTATCTTTCTGCCACCGGAAGCAAGTGATAGCCAGCCGGTTCCCGTACTCTACTGGTTATCCGGTCTTACCTGCACCGATGAAAACTTTATGCAGAAAGCCGGAGCATTCCGGAAAGCTGCCGAGCTCGGTATTGCGATTGTTGCACCGGACACCAGCCCAAGAGGTGATAATGTAGCGGATGATCCGCAGGGCGCCTACGATCTGGGGCTCGGTGCAGGATTCTACCTCAACGCCACACAATCTCCCTGGGATCAGCACTATCATATGTATTCTTATATCGTGAACGAATTACCTTCGCTCATTGAGAAGAACTTTCCGGTCACATCCAAGCGTTCGATTTCCGGACACAGTATGGGTGGACATGGTGCTCTGACTATCGGGATGAAGAACCCAGAGCGCTACAGCTCTATTTCAGCCTTCAGCCCGATTTGCCATCCGACGGCCTGTCCGTGGGGGCAAAAAGCCCTGAAAGCTTACCTGGGAGACAACCAGACCGCATGGCAAGACTATGATGCAACTGAGTTGCTCAGAAAGAATGCCTGTCCTCTGCCGATGCTTATCGATCAGGGTGAAATGGATCAGTTCCTGGAAGAACAGCTCAAACCCTGGGATCTGCTGGAAGTCGCCGATCACCAGAACTGCGAGCTGACCTATCAGTCTCATCCGGGATATGATCACAGCTACTACTTTATTCAAAGCTTTATTGAGTCACATTTACAGTTCCACGCACAATATCTGTTGGGTCAGAAATCATAGGCGGATGTGATTCAAATTCATTAAAGCGTGAAATCATCGAGGAAAGCGCCACTTTGTGCGTTTTCCTCTGTTGTCCCAGCCAGCTCACTTCCACCTGAATAACCTTCAAGTCTCCCTGAAACAACGGCTCAGAAACCAATACTGCAATACAGAAAGGTGCCTGAGAATTACAATCCCGGCTTGTTTTGATCTGCTCAAAGCGAACAGGTTCGGAATCGATGCCTTTCTCCCCTGCTCCGGTCGTTTGCGAATTATGAGTCCGGAAGAACTCCAGCTTCGAAGCCGCAAGATCCAGAGCCCGTGTCCGCTGCAAGATTTCATTCATCTGCAACATAGTCAGTCGCTGTACCTGACAAACCCCCAGAACACCAACACTCAGTATCACCAGAGAAACCATGACTTCCAGTAACGTATTTCCCATACATCTATGTTCATCATAGTGATTACGGTTCATACCAGCTCTCCCCTCGCCACGATGTAGGACGAATCAGACTCAGGGGTTTTATCAGCAAATCCCGCCGATAGCGAAAATCAAGGCTTCCCTGAACCAGTGCAAAACGGCGTTCTGCATCCAACACTAAACCACCGAACGGATAGAAAGAACCGGACTGAAAATAACTCACCTGTTCAGAGGTAATTTCCTGTTCCGGATCCAATCGGGCCAAAGACTTCTTCAGCTCAGCCTGCAACGATGTCGATGCCCACTCCCGGAATAACATGGCTGCATGTTCCGGTGTCACCAACTGATATAACATTCCCTGTAACGAATGCTGGCTCTTAATCCCTACCAATCCATCCTGAATCAGCAGAATAATGCCCTGCTGCGGAAACTTTGCTTGGATGACACGGTTTATTTGCTGAATATCCGGGTCAGACAAGACACATCCGCCGTATACCCAGATAATCATCTTGCCATGCGAAATCACATCTTCGATCTGTGTTGCACAGTCCGGATTAAGCCGGCTTACCGGTAACTGAGATGAATCTGTATAGCGAAACTGCCCGGTAACGGAATTATCCAACGATTCAGGAACCCGCCCGATTCGGGGATGTGACATCACCTGAAACCACTGCTGGACATCAACCCCGAAAAGGTCCCGGAAAGGAGATAATGTCGGTGTATAAAGATAATCGGATTTGGCCGCCTGTGCCCGGCTGGCAACAGTATGGTATTGCCCGGCACATCGTTGCTCCGTCTGCGATGGAAAACCGCGATACAACGGGTATGGCAATTGCTCCGGATGATAGGTCGTCACTGAAGGTGCTGAGAAATCATATTTATATCTCAACACAACACATGCCCACCGGCCATCCGGAAGCTGATGTCCGGGATCGGGTGCGAATGAAGCATTGTCAGTCAGAATCAGGTGACTGGTTGCTTTGACGACCCCCGATAGATCCGGCAATGACAGACGATAATATTTTTGTAGTGTTGTCGTGCCTGCGGTAACCGTAAACAGTTTTTTATCCGGTGGCAAAAAACGAGTTTCGTGTTTCACCTGCTGGCATTGCACTGGTAGTGTTTCTTTGGCATAGGCAGAACGTTCCTGAGTCCAGAGACATTCAAGTTCGCCTTCAGCCTTCCAGAAGGACTGACTCCGCTTGATTTCTTGCTGAACATCAGCCAGTTGATAACGGGTGATCAGCGCTGACCGCCCGACCACCATCAAAGCAATACTGAGCATCAGAGCCGTCAGCAGCAAGGTTGCAATCCCCTGCTGGCGAATGTTCGGCTGAGTGAAGTAAATCCAGCTCATGGTCGCCAGTGCCGCTGCAAAAAAGAAAAATCTGCCGACTCCTGAATCGAAGGCTCCTGCACCAGAGATAGCGCGAGATGAACTGAAATCCAGCCACTACTCCTCTCTTTTGCCGGTAACGGCCGAAGCGACTGATAGCTGACCTGAAATGAATCCACACTGACCCACTCAGGATCAAAGACAGAGAAACATGGACCAGACTCACCGGAAAATGCAGCTTGTTTAAATGTTAGCCGTTTTCCGGTTTGTTTCTCACACAGTCGTAATACCGGCACACCCGAGATACTGTCGGCCTGTTGGTAAACAACATGATGAAAATCACTTTGGTGTTCCTTATTCATCTGATAAACATAACCCACCTGATTCTTTTCCGGCTGAACATCAGTGAGTCTCTGGCTGTCATTCAGTAAAACGGCCTCCTGAGAGGATGCATCAAATCCCGCGGTCAAAAGACTCCGTTTCATCAAAGCTAAAGATGCCCGTAGCTGTTGATGTAACTGTATTTTACGGCTCAACCGCTCTGCCACTTTAACTTCCGAGACAATCAAACGACTGAGTGTCAGGATCAGTACACTACTGAGCACACTTGCCAGTAGTACTTCAAGCAAGGTCAAACCCCGCTGGCCGATATAAGAATAATGAATCATCGAACTAACACGCCGGATAACCGTAAATGGCCATACCTGAGCTACAACTGCGTATCCGGCCAGCCCCGTAAGATGTGATAACTTTAATCCGCCGATCTGGTGTATTCCGAGCCAACAGCGTAATACTGCCATTGCCTAACTTGCCTGAATGGCCGTCAATGAAGAGCCGATCCTGAGTCAGCCCTGACTGCAACGCAATTTTCGGATACTGCGCTCCGGACAGCACAAGCAGACGCTGCCCCTTTTGACTCTCTTCGTCGGTACTGACACGTAGTTGCCACTGGGAATCATTCGGATCATCACTCAGAAAAGATGTCTGAGAAACTAAATGTAGCCACAACTGTTGATGATGAGTAATTGCCAGAGCCCGTGCCTGTATAATCAGTTCCTGAACTTCACTGACCGCCGTTTTTAACTGCTCCTTTTCCATCTGCCGGGAAAACTGTGGGGCAACCATCAAAAGAGAAAGACTGAGTAACGCGATAACCGTAACCAGTTCAAGTAAAGAAAATCCTGTACGCATATCTTTTTCCCAAAAGATTAATTTCATATCCCCATCATAAAAAAATTAAGGTCGTGATATTGCGTACACAGGAAAGTCTAGATGTGACATCAAAGAAATAACTGCATGACAGACATAACAGTTACACCAAAGATGATTGACTCCGGATAACCAAACGACAAGGGGCTGTAATCTGGTCCCATTCAGATTGAATGGTATTCAACAATACCCGCCTGGCAGTTCCAAAAAACACGCATAAAAAAACCTGCCGAAGCAGGTTTTCTCAGATTAAATCGCATCAATCAGCTGGTCAGATCGTCAAAGAACTTCTTTACACCACTGAAAAAGCCTTCGGACTTAGGTTTGTGCTTACTCGCCGCTTCACCGCCACAGGATTCTTCAAATTCACGCAACAGTTCTTTCTGACGCGAACTCAGATTGACCGGAGTTTCAACAACCAAGCGTACAATCAGATCTCCGGCGGCTCCGCCACGGACATTCTTCACACCTTTACCACGCATCCGGAACATTCTGCCGGTCTGAGTCTCTTCAGGTACTTTCAGATTAACCCGCCCGTCAAGTGTCGGAACTTCTACTTCACCACCCAATGCAGCCATTGAGAAACTGACCGGAACTTCACAGAACAGATTATTCCCTTCACGTTCAAAGATATGGTGCTCTTTAACGTGAACCTGAACGTACAGATCTCCGGCCGGAGCGCCCATTTCTCCGGCTTCACCTTCTCCGGAAAGACGGATCCGATCTCCGGTATCAACCCCGGCAGGAATTTTCACATTCAGCGTTTTACGCTGTTGCTTACGGCCCTGACCATGGCAATCCCGGCACGGATCTTTCACAATCTTACCTTTGCCGTGACATGTCGGACAGGTCTGTTGTACAGCAAAAAAGCCTTGTCGCATCTGAACCTGACCATGTCCGTGACAGGTGCTACATGTCTCCGGAGATGTGCCTTTCTTCGCACCGCTACCGTTACAGGTATCACAATGTACCATGGTTGGTACTTCAATTTCTTTCGAACAACCGCGGACAGCTTCTTCTAAAGTGAGTTCCATATTGTAGCGAAGATCTGCACCGCGCTGTGGCCGGGCCTGACCACCGCCACGACGACCGCCACCGAAGATATCGCCGAACACATCGCCGAAGATATCGCCAAAATCAGCACCGCCGCCACCAAAGCCGCCGCCGAAGCCGCCACCGCCCTGTTCAAATGCTGCATGACCATACTGGTCATAAGCCGATTTTTTCTGAGGATCTGTCAACACCTCATACGCTTCTTTTACTTCTTTAAACTTTTCAGCTGCGGTGTCATCGCCCGGATTACGGTCGGGATGGAATTTCATCGCCAGGCGTTTATACGCCTTTTTGATATCACGCTCAGAGGAATCACGGCTTACGCCTAAGATTTCGTAAAAATCACGTTTTGACATGTTCTTCGTCACCAATTAATTACTGCAAGCAACTACTCGTCGCCCGGTAGATGTATCGATATAGATGATATTTCACACGATTATGAAACATGACCTAAATCGACACGCAGATTACAAACAGACGGGCGTCAGAGTCCCCCCAAACGCCCGTATCATACCTGAAAAGGTTTGAAATCATATCAATGAATTACCCATTCACTGATTATTTCTTCTCATCTTTTACTTCTTCGAACTCAGCATCAACGACATCATCATCCTGACCTGATGCTTGTTCTGCACCACCAGCCTGCTGTTGTGCCTGAGCCTGCTGCTGAGCAATTTCCATCAGTTTCTGAGACGCAGTCATCAGAGCCTGAGTTTTCGCATCAATTTCTTCTTTGTCGTTGCCTTTGCTGGCTGTTTCCAGCTCGCTGATAGCTGTTTCGATTTTCTCTTTATCTTCCGCAGGAAGCGCATCACCGGCTTCTTCTACCTGTTTACGGGTTGCGTGAACGATTTGATCAGCCTGGTTACGGGCAGTTGCCAATTCTTCGAACTTCTTGTCCGCTTCTTTGTTTGCTTCTGCTTCCTGAACCATTTTCTCGATTTCATCATCGCTCAGACCACCAGATGCCTGAATGGTAATTTTCTGCTCTTTGTTGGTCTGCTTATCTTTTGCAGAAACATGCAGAATACCGTCCGCATCAAGATCGAAGGTAACTTCGATTTGTGGCATACCACGTGGAGCAGGCTGAATACCTTCCAGATTGAACTGACCCAGCGACTTGTTGTATGTCGCCTGTTTACGTTCACCTTGCAGAACGTGAATCGTTACTGCACTCTGGTTATCTTCTGCAGTTGAGAATACCTGATTCGCTTTGGTTGGAATCGTGGTGTTTTTCTCAATCAGCTTCGTCATCACACCGCCCATGGTTTCAATACCCAGAGACAGAGGTGTTACGTCAAGCAGAAGAACGTCTTTTACATCACCGGCAAGTACACCACCCTGAACAGCAGCACCAACAGCAACAGCTTCATCCGGGTTAACGTCTTTACGGGCTTCTTTACCAAAGAATTCAGCAACTTTCTTCTGAACCATTGGCATACGTGTCTGACCACCAACCAGAATAACGTCAGTGATGTCATTTACAGAAAGATCAGCATCAGCCAGAGCAACTTTCATTGGCTCAAGAGAGCGTTGCACCAGATCTTCAACCAGAGACTCAAGTTTCGCACGAGTCACCTTGATGTTCATATGCTTAGGACCGGTTGCATCTGCTGTGATATAAGGCAGATTCACATCAGTCTGTTGTGCTGAAGACAACTCGATCTTCGCTTTCTCAGCCGCTTCTTTCAGACGCTGCATTGCCAGAGGATCATTTTTCAGGTTGATACCCTGCTCTTTATTGAACTGGTCAACAAGATAATTGATCATGCGGTTATCGAAGTCTTCACCACCCAAGTGTGTATCACCATTGGTTGCCAGTACTTCAAATGTTTTTTCGCCTTCTACATCATCGATTTCGATGATGGAGATATCAAATGTACCACCACCCAGGTCGTACACAGCAATAACACGATCACCACCTTCTTTGTCCAGGCCATAAGCCAGTGCAGCAGCAGTCGGTTCGTTAATGATACGTTTTACTTCCAGACCTGCGATACGGCCGGCATCTTTTGTTGCCTGACGCTGCGCATCGTTGAAGTATGCCGGAACAGTAATTACCGCACCAGTAACCGCTTCACCCAGAAAATCTTCCGCGGTTTTCTTCATTTTCTTCAAAACTTCAGCAGAAACCTGTGGTGCAGCCAGTTTTTCATCTCTGACCTGAACCCATGCATCACCATTATCAGCCTTAGTAATTTTAAAAGGCATGATTTCGATATCACGTTGTACTTCTTCGTCCTCGAAACGACGACCGATCAAACGCTTGATTGCAAACAGCGTGTTTTCAGGGTTAGTGACCGCCTGACGTTTTGCTGGCTGACCAACAAGTGTTTCTCCATCTGTATACGCAATCACAGAAGGGGTTGTGCGTTCACCCTCAGCATTTTCAATAACACGAGGTTTACTACCATCAAGTACAGCAACACAAGAGTTTGTAGTACCTAAGTCAATACCAATGATCTTACCCATCAGGACATCTCCGAATAATTCTATTGTCGTTTTGCCGATACCCCAGATATGGGGGTGGAGAATCGGGTTTCAACCCCTTACTCACTGCTCAACAAACGAAGTTTGCTTCTCTTATGCCCCTTAAATAAGGGCGGAAAATACCTTTTCAAGGGGAAAAATAAAAAAAATGAAAATTTCCCTGTTTTCCGGGCATAAACACCAACCAAAACCCGGTTATCAAGCCGGATTCCCGCCAATACAGCTAAATAACCTAAAAAACAAAATACATGCAGATCTCACAAAGTTGCGCTCTGTTTGGTGACATAACCAATATTTTCCCGTTTCCGCTATACCCAGACACATCAACATCATGCTATCAAAACCGATACACTGTGATTACAACTCTTATACATGTACCTACATCATGTGACTATGTATCCTACTAAACAGAAGAACAGGGAGTTTTTATGTACAAGCTCGTCAAAAAAGGATTAATGATTCTCGGGCTGGGTATCGCATTACCGGCAATTGCAGACAACTACACCATCGGGACAGGTAGCCAGAGTGGGACTTATTACCCGCTTGGCGGTACGCTGGCTAAAATCTGGAGCGAGAATATTCCCGGTTTCAACATGCGTGCAGAAGTAACCGCCGCATCGGTGGAGAACATCATTAAAGTCTCGACCCAGAAACAACTGGTCGGTATTGCCATGGGCAATGTGGCGCTCAAAGCTTATCAGGGAGAAAAACCATTTCCGAGAAAAATGCCAGCTCAGGTGCTTTTCGCCCTTTACCCGAATGTCGTTCAGTTCATCGTACCGGCAGATTCGGATATTCATTCCATCAGTGATCTGAAAGGCAAAAAAATATCTCTCGGCGCACCCGGTTCCGGCACCCGTGTCAGTTCAGTCAACATTCTGAAAACACTCGGTATTACTGAAGATGATATCAAAGCACAGTCACTAAATTACACGGCAACGACCAGTGCACTGGCAAACGGACAAATTGATGCCGGTGTTATTGTCGGTAGCCTTGGTGTTGGTGCGATTACCGAGCTGGCACTGACCCGTCATATCCGGATTCTCTCTTTTACCCCGCAGGAACTGGAAAAAATCTCAGCTGCCAATCCTTCTTATCAGGCGTTCAGTGCACCGGCAGACAGTTATAAAAACGTTCCGGCGTTTCAGGTTCCGGCGGTCTGGAATGTTTTGGTAACCAATCAGAAGATGGATGACAAGCTGGCTTATGAAATGACCAAAGTCGCATTCGAGAATATCGACAAAATCCGTCAGGCTGTGGGCGTGACCAAATTTATGACCGTGGATAACATGACCAGACTGGAAGGTGTTCCACTTCATCCCGGAGCATTGAAATACTACCGCGAGCATCACCAATAAGGTGGTGCGTCCTCTGTTTGTTTAAGGAACTCTTGTTTTACGGACTCGTCCGTTCAACTCAGTCTGTTCAATGAATCAGGTTACGTTTTCACAAGAAAAACGTAACTTGGTTTTCTTTCACGAGCTCACATATGGAGTTAGCTATGACTCAGGAACCATCCAGCCACATGAAGTTTGCTAATAGTCTTACGGTGGCGACCGGCCTGATCGCAGTTTTGCTGACGGTGTTCCAGATATGGCAAGGTATTACAGCCGAACTGTCAGCGACCGTATTCAGACCGGCTCACCTCAGTTGGGTCTTGATTCTTGTCTTCCTGGCCTTTCCTCTGACCCGCGCAGAAACCGCATCTGCGGCTAAATATATTACACTACGCTGCCTTGATATCATGCTGATCATCCTGACCTGCTGGGCTGCCAGCCGGATTATCACATTCGACTATGATGATATCGGTTTTTTGCTCGACGGCTTACAGCCGCAGGATCAATACGCCGGACTGTTACTGTTACTCTTACTGCTGGAAGCGACCCGACGGGCTGTCGGTATGGTTATGGTGTTTATCGCCGTGATTTTTCTGGTCTACGCTCTGTTTGGCAATGTCCTCCCCGATGCCATTGCCAGTAAAGGTTTTTCTCTGGAAGAAATGGTCCGTTTTCATATTTACTCAACCAATGGCGTATTCGGGGCACCACTGGCAATAGCTGCCGGAGTTGTATTTATCTTTGTGCTGTTCGGCGCTTTTCTGCAAGTCAGCGGAGCCGGACAATTCTTTATCGACTGCGCCTTTGCGATTGCCGGGAAATCCCGAGGCGGTCCGGCCAAAGCCAGTGTTCTGGCTTCGGCGGCACTGGGGTCGATCTCCGGTTCAGCCATCGCGAATACGGTCACAACCGGCTCTCTGACCATACCGATGATGAAAAAGCTCGGCTATAAAGCAGAACAGGCCGCCGGAATTGAGGCCGCCGCATCAACCGGCGGGCAAATCATGCCTCCGGTTATGGGTGCCGGAGCGTTCGTGATGGCACAATTTACCGGCATTCCTTACAGTGAAATCATTCTGGTTTCAATTGCACCAGCCATCCTCTATTTCGCCTGTACGTTACTATATGTCCATCTGATGGCCTGTAAACTCAACCTACAGGGAATGAGCGAAACGGAAAAGATCAGTGGAATACTAAAACAAGGGTGGCACTTTCTACTGCCACTGGTGATGATTACCGTCCTGCTGATTATGAGTTATTCCCCAATCTTAGTCGGCATCGCCGGATGTGCCGCTATTCTCATTGCGGCGGTAACACGTAAACGCTCTCAAATCAGTCTCAGATTGGTCTTTGAAGGAATGAAAGAAGGTGCCATTCTGGCACTGCCAATATCGATCGCCTGTGCTACTGCCGGAATCGTGGTCGGCGTGGTCGGACAAACCGGCATCGGTCTGCAATTTACCCAGTTTCTGACATCACTATCCGGCGGTCATCTCTGGTCAGCCCTGCTCTTTATTGCAATCGCGGCAGTCATTCTGGGAATGGGCCTTCCTGTAACCGCCGCTTATATCGTCCTGTCCGTCATGGCTGTTCCGGCTTTAATGGATCTGGGCATTCCCATGCTGACCGCACATATGATCGTATTCTGGCTTTCTCAGACATCGAATGTGACGCCGCCAATTGCACTGGCAGCATTTGCCGGAGCCGGTATCGCCAACGCCTCACCGATGCGTTCGGCGGTGCAGGCTTTCAAACTGGCACAGGGATTCTTCCTTATTCCGGCCATGATGGCATTTTCCGGTCTCATCTGGACCCAGACAGAAACCCCACTGGAGTTTATCGAATCGACCATCGCCTGCATCGCATTGATCGTCGCATTCGCCGGAGGAATTGAAGGCTATCTGTTCCGCCCTATGTCAGGGATATATCGACTGATCTTTTTATTGCTGGCAGCGATCACGCTGCTGTTTCCTCACCCTTACCGATTGGCAGGCATTCTGTGTATTGCACTGCTTATTCTTTTCGAGTGGAAAAGAAACCGCCAGAAGAATACCCGGTTACAGGCTTCGTAGAATCAGAACATCACCGGCACAAAAAAGGTTGGCAAAAGCCAACCTTTTCATTGGATGTTGATGAATCATTATTCGCATATCAAACAATTCACCCTCACCTGACTATACGTTACTTAGCAACCATAACCATCGCCGGACGAATCACTCGGCCATTCAGTTCATAGCCTTTTTGCATGACAAACATAACCGTGTTCGATTCATGATCGGGACTTTCCTGAATGGACATAGCCTGATGGAGTTCCGGATTAAACGTCTCTCCTTCAGGATTGATCTCTTTAAGACCAAACTTCTCAATTGTCCCGATAAACGTTTTGTGCGTCAGTTCGACCCCTTCCAGAAGTGGTTTAATCACTTCATTCTCAGTATCTGCTGCCTGAATCGCACGCTCAAGATTATCAATCACCGGTAACAACTCTTCAGCAAAACGACCCAACGCAAATTTACGCGCTTTATCGACTTCCTGCTCACTACGGCGGCGGATATTCTCTACCTCTGCCTGAGCTCGCAATACAGAGTCCTGTTGCTCTTTAACTTTATTTTCGCTGGAAAGCAGTGCGGCTTCCAACTGAGCAATTTTCGCATCCTGCTCATCAAGCTCTGGGGCATCGTTCTCATTCCACTCGATATCAGCGTCACTACCGACGACGACTTCAGCCTCAGTCTGTTCTTGCGCTACCGAATCCTGCTGCAGATCTTCTTCTTTGACTTTATTCTCTTCGTTGCTCATGATATCTCCAGAGTTCCATGATCTTTTGTATTGATGATTCTACATTCAACACACTAAACATTCGCATAAAAGCATAACTTGCCTTTATTATGGGGATGAAGATTCCTGATTCAAGCCTAATTCGATTGGAAACATTATGAAAAAATCTTTTGGCGTGATAGCCATCATTGGTAAACCACGGGACCAGTCTGCCATCCAAACGCATCGCGAGTTATATCAGTGGTTGTCAGAACAGGGATACACCGTATTTATCGATGATCGCCTCAGTAGTATTCTGACCGATATTCCGCCGCAAAATTTTTCGTCTTTACTTGAGCTGGGGAAAAAAGCCGACCTGGCGATTGCAGTTGGTGGTGACGGCAATATGCTCGGTGCTGCCAGAGTTCTTTCCCGTTTCGATATCCGGGTGATCGGTGTCAACCGGGGCAATCTGGGCTTCCTCACTGATTTAAATCCCGAAGATTTTCAGGCAGCATTACAGAAAGTACTCGCAGGCGAATATATTGAAGAAGAACGCTTTCTGCTTGAAACCGAAATTCATCGCCACGGACAGATCAAAAGCCATAATGCTGCGCTGAACGAGGCCGTGCTGCACCCCGGGAAAATTGCACACATGATCGAATTTGAGGTGTATATCAATGACGCTTTCGCTTTTTCCCAGCGTTCTGACGGCCTGATTATTTCGACACCAACCGGTTCAACGGCTTATTCACTTTCCGGCGGCGGGCCAATTCTGTCTCCGAGTCTCAGTGCGATTTCACTGGTACCGATGTTTCCGCATACGCTGTCATCCCGGCCACTGGTCGTTGACAGTGACTCCCGGATCAAACTGGTAGTTTCCCCCAATAACCGGGGAACTCAGGAGATCAGTTGTGACGGGCAGGTTTCTCTGCCGGTTTCTCCGGGAGATGAAGTCATTATCTACCGGAGCCCGAATAAACTCCATCTGATCCATCCCAAAGATTACAGCTATTATCACGTCCTGCGAAACAAACTGGGCTGGTCGAGTAAGTTGTTCTAAAGCGTCATTCACACACCTGACAAACTGGTGAAAATAAAATCACCAAACATCTTTACTGTATAAAGAAACAGTATATACTGTTTCTTTATACAGTATTGGTAAAATATACAGGTGTGAATATGCTGGCTCATTTAAGTGTCAATAATTTTGCAATCGTAAAATCATTACAGTTAGAACTTTCACAGGGAATGACCACTATTACCGGGGAAACCGGTGCGGGGAAGTCTATTGCTATCGACGCACTTAGTCTGTGTCTCGGTGGCAGAGCTGAAGCCAGTATGGTCCGCCAGGGAGAAGAAAAGACCGAAGTCTGTGCTGCATTTCTTCTTGATCACAATCTGCATGCCACCCGCTGGCTTGAAGACAATGAACTGTTAGACGGTACTGAATGTATTCTCCGCCGGGTAATCACCAAAGAAGGTCGTTCCCGGGCATTTATCAACGGCAATCCAGTCCCGATTTCACAGTTAAAGTCTCTCGGGCAGCTTTTAATTAATATTCACGGTCAACATGCGCATCAGCAACTGATGAAAAGTGAGCATCAGCTTACTATGCTGGATCAATATGCCGGTCATACCGAACTCCTGAAAAAAACTCGTCTGGCTTATCAAGACTGGCGTCAGTCCAGCAATGAACTCAAACAGCTACGGGAAAACAGCCAACAGAATCAGGCACAGGTTCAGTTGCTGGAATATCAAATCAAAGAGCTGGACGAACTATCAATCGGTGAAGATGAGTTTGCTGAACTGGAACAGGAATACAAACGCCTGACCAACAGTGGTGAACTTATCACTCATAGCCAAAATGCCATTCAGCTATTGAATGAAGGAGAAGAAGTCAACGCGATCGGTTTGCTGCAATCAACCAGCCAGATACTGATTCAGTTAGCGGAACTGGATGAGAAAATGGCAGTGCTACCTTCAATGATTGCAGAAGCATTGATTCAGTTGGAAGAAGCCAACAGTGAGCTACGTGGTTACCTGGATCGTATTGAAGTCGATCCTGAACAAATGGCGTATATCGAAGACCGTTATTCCAAAGTGATGTCACTGGCACGTAAACACTATGTCCTGCCAGAAGATCTGTATGAACATCACCAAAGCCTGTTACAGCAAATCGCAGCACTTGACTGCTCTGATGAAAAGCTTGAACAACTTGAAAGTGCCGTAGCAGAAAAGTATCAGTCATTCGTCAACCGGGCAGAAAAACTGCATCAGTCCAGAATGCGTTACGCCAAAGAACTCAACAAATTAATCAGTCAGAGTATGCACGAACTGAGCATGGAGAAAGCCAAGTTCCAGATTGAAATACAACACGACGGTAACCATCCGTCACCACTAGGATTCGATTCAGTCTGTTTCATGGTATCGACTAACCCGGGCCAGCCTCTGCAACCGATCACCAAAGTTGCATCGGGTGGTGAACTTTCCCGGATATCACTGGCAATTCAGGTTATTACGGCTCAAAAAGTCGAAACACCGAGTTTGATCTTCGATGAAGTTGATGTTGGTATCAGTGGCCCGACGGCAGCGGTTGTCGGAAAAATGTTGCGTCAGTTAGGTGAATCAACTCAAGTCCTGTGTGTAACGCATCTGCCGCAGGTTGCCGGCTGTGGGCATCAACAACTTTTCGTTGCCAAGCAAAGTAAAGGCGGAAAAACAGAAACCCAGATGCTCAAACTGGATACTCAACAACGCGTTGAAGAACTAGCAAGATTGCTCGGCGGAAGTCAAATTACCGAAACAACGCTGGCTAATGCAAAAGAATTACTTCTTGTTGCAGCATAATTAGTCTTCAATTTATTCATCTCTATTATCTAAATTCTAAATGTCGGGCTTTTTTATGAAGAAAACCTTCAGCCCGACATTTTATTTTGATTATTTTTCTAGTTTGATCTTAACTTAACAGAAAATTTATATAGAATGTGCCGCGATTTACCATCGCTAATTATAAAAGACACATTACAAATAATAAATTCACATTATGTTAAGAGAACAATGCATAGAACACATTGATAAAAACATCAATGGTGTTATAAAAATCATCGACCAGAAAAACACTTATTGGCTTAAAATAGGTGGAGAAGAGAAATCAAACTTTATCCGGAAAATATCCTCAATCGCCGGAAAGCTTAATTTACTCTCATTCTTTCAGTCAAAAGCAACCATGAATTCACTGTCCCGTTTTGAGCATGAAAAGTCGATGCTGCTCTACCTGAACTCAATTGGCTTTCAGGTTCCACAAATTACACTGGAGGGACGACATTTCTTTGTGACTCCTGATCAGGGATGTCCTATCTCTCAGATCGATGCTGACCGGATAACCGATGAAACTCTGGCACAACTTTTCTCTCTCTTTGCCCGGTTACATAACGCAGATATTGCCCATGGTCGGCCAGCGCTGCGCGATATACTGATCGATCAGCACAACCAACTGAGCTTAATTGATTTCGAAGAGTCAATCATGCATGCCAGTCCGATGCTAAAAGCCAGAGATATTTATCTGTTGCTGATGGATTTATGTCGTATCGAACATATAACCCTCGAACAAAAAAGAAAAGCCCTGCTCAGTTGGAGGCAGCAGGTTTCCGAAGATCACTGGACGAGTCTGTTAGAAATTCATCAATTACTACATAAATTTAAATTTCTTGCCCATATTGTTTTGTGTTTCAAGCAAAAGAATAAGTTAAGTAAACAACTACTGGAAACGTGCCATCTATTTAATACACTCTGATAACATTAATTCAAATATTAGCATCAGTTAAAATAGATAATTCAAAGATATAAACTCTGATATTTCTCAATATCTCATTTCAAATATTGAATCGCGAACAGAATATGATTCATTCACTGATAACTGAGATACCGGGAATACAAAAAATAATAACGATGAATTAAAGCGTTATTTTTAAACAATCGATACTGAAAACCGGCATACACCTTCAGGCAACCGCAGGGATCGCAGCCTGAAGGCACACAACACCTACAAGGTGAAGTCCTGTCAAATCATTCTCCAGAAAGCCAGGCAATATGTCCATTAAGGCATATAATGAATCATATTGATGAAAAAAATCGATCCGATGCAACAAAATCCAAAATTTGTAGTCTGAGTATATGGCAAGATGGCGGGGAATCCTTTTACTTCTTCACCAAGCTTGTTTATTATCAGCCAAGCGTTAACTCTAAATGACAATGTAGTAAACAAACTATGCAACTTAAGAAGTATCTCATTACCGCATCGTTAGCGATATTTATCCTGAGTGGATGTTCATCGGTTACCGATATGTTGGTTTACCGTATTGATATCAATCAGGGAAACTATGTTGATCAACAGGCAGTTGATCAACTGAAATTCGGCATGACCAAGCAGCAGGTACGTTATGTCCTCGGCTCACCCATGTTGGTTGAGAATGGTTATCCGGATACCTGGTACTACATCTATCATCATGTCGCGGGACATGAAGATCCGATCCAGAAGAATCTGATAGTCAGATTTGATAAAACTGGTTCACTGATTCACCTTGCTGGTGACTTTAATAATAGTGACAACTTCTTTGAAAGCATCCAGTAAATATTCATAAAAAAGCCCGCAATGCGGGCTTTTTCAATATTCATTAATCTTGCTGCTGCTTTTTGAGTGGATTCGGTTTTCCACCGGTCACCGGATCAGCTTTTCCGGCAACCTTTGCCTGTTCAGCCCGCTTCCTGCGAATCTCTTTCGGATCAGCCAGCAGAGGGCGATAAATTTCAATCCGATCTCTGTCGCGAACTGTCGAATCCAGCTTCACATTACGGCTGAAAATACCCACTTTATTCTTTTCCAGATCAATTTCCGGATACATACTCAGTACACCGGAATGGCGGATAATCTCTTCCACCGTCATCGACTGAGCCACAACCAGCGACAGAACCCGCTGCTCATGAGGAAGCGCATATACAACTTCAACGTGAATAGTACTGGCTTCATCCGTCATACATATACCTGCTTTGCCCGCTTGGTAAAAGCATTCACCATATTATTGGTCAGCTCATGAAACACCTTACCGAATGCCAGCTCAATCATCTTACTGGAAAACTCAAATTCAAGTTTCAGTTCGACTTTGCAGGCTAGTTCATCCAATGGTGTAAAATACCAGCCGCCACGCAGCATCTTAAACGGCCCATCAACCAGATCCATTAAAATGGCTTCACCTGTTTTTAACTGATTCGATGTGGTAAAGGTTTTGCTGATGCCTGCTTTAGACACGTCAACAGCAGCGACCATCTTGTCAGAATTCGATTCAATCACTCTCGCGCCGGAACATCCTGGTAAGAACTCAGGATAACGCATCACATCATTGACTAAATTAAACATCTGTTCAGCGCTAAACGATACCAGTGCAGAACGACTCACCTGCTTCATAGATGCTCCTTCATTCCTCTTTACATCCAAGCGGTGTGATTTTACTGTGATACACAAGTGAGCTCAAGGTCAGTGTGAAAACCCGGCTCATACAAAGACGAAAGTTGTACTCTGAAAAGAGTCGTTCCTGCCATTCTTATACCTCAATCACGTATATTTCGAGTCAATTCAAACAAAAGGATTTCCCAACACACACGCAATCCGTATAATACGCCCCACTATGGTAAAGAAAAAATCAAAAGCAGGGAGCAACACAATTGCTCTCAACAAGAAAGCCCGCCACGAATATTTCATTGAAGATGAGATAGAAGCAGGTCTGGAGCTTCAGGGCTGGGAAGTCAAATCACTTCGCCAGGGCAAAGCCAATATCGCAGAAAGCTATGTGTTCCTGCGTGGCGGAGAAGCATTTATCTCCGGCATGAGCATCACGCCACTGCAACAGGCTTCAACACACGTCGTCGCAAATCCGACCCGGGTGCGTAAACTGCTGCTTTCCCGACGCGAACTCGATAACTTATTCGGACGCATTAACCGTGAAGGGATGACCTTAACAGCGCTATCGCTGTATTGGTCCCGTTCATGGGTCAAGATAAAAATCGGGGTCGCCAAAGGTAAGAAGCTGCACGACAAACGTGACACGGTCAAAGACAGAGACTGGCAACGGCAAAAGGACCGGGTCATGAAGAGCTCTCTGCGCTAAACTTAACCATATGATTGTGCAGTACTAGACACCGGGAGCAATTCTGGTAGTATGCACACTCTACCTCTGGGGCTGATTCAGGATTCGACGGGAATTTTGCAGTCTGAGGTGCATGCCGAGGTGCGGTAGGCCTCGTTAACAAACCGCAAAAAAATAGTCGCAAACGACGAAAACTACGCACTAGCAGCTTAATAACCTGCTCAGAGCCCTTCTGCCCTAGCCTCCGCTTGTAGGACGGGGAGTTCAGAAGGTCAAAAACAATCAAGCTGGCGTGGATTCCCCCACCTGAGGGATGAAGCGTAAGATCTAATTCAGGTTAGCTATTCATTCGCGTGTCGGTTCGCAGGTGGTAGTGAAATTAAAGATCGACTAAGCATGTAGTACCAAAGATGAATGGTTTTCGGACGCGGGTTCAACTCCCGCCAGCTCCACCAAATCATAGTTTAAAGACGTCCTCGGGCGTCTTTTTTCTTGCCTGCAACAACCAAAAATCAATAACTTACGATATGTTATGGTCTTTTACAGTCCAGAGTAGATTTGCAAAATCCAGCATTTTTAGGAACACTAATAGGAACACCAACCAAAATTCCCGTTTTCAGTGTTCCTAAAAGAGTATCCCTATGGCAAGACAGACAACATCATTAACTGCAACTCAGGTCAAAGAAGCAAAACCAAAAGATAAAGAATACTACCTAGTTGATGGGCAAGGATTAAAGCTTAGAATTAAACCGAACGGCTCCAAATCTTGGCTCTTAAACTATCTAAAACCAATCAGTAAAAAGCGCACTAACCTCAGTTTAGGAATGTATCCTGACCTTTCACTTGCTAACGCCCGAAAAGAGGCTGTGAAAGCCAGAGAGTTACTTGTCCAAAATATCGATCCCAAAGAACACCGCGACACTCAACGAGTAGCTCAAGCCGCTGCACTGAAACACACACTTCAAAATGTTGCTGCCCAATGGTTCGATATAAAAAAACATAGTATCAGCCATGATCACGGTGTTGATATCTGGCGTTCTCTGGAACTCCATGCCTTTCCTACACTTGGCAACACCCCAGTCAGTGAAATCACAGCCCCTAAAGTCATCAATGCAATCAGACCAATTGAAGCTCAAGGAAAACTTGATACCGTAAAACGGGTAAATCAGCGCCTAAACGAAATCATGGATTATGCCGTTAACATAGGCCTAATACATGCTAATCCTATTTCTGGTATTAAAGCTGCCTTTAAGATAGCAACCAAGCAGAATAATCCAGCACTAACCCCGAAAGAATTACCGGAACTCATGGCCACCCTCTCGCATTCGAATACAAAAATGGTGACAAAGTTCTTGATTGAATGGCAATTACATACAATGGTTAGGCCAAATGAGGCGGCGGGAACGCGATGGGATGAAATCGACTTCAATAAGCAAATCTGGATTATTCCTCCTTCCCGCATGAAAAAGAAAAAAGAACATCGTGTTCCTTTAACTCCGCAATCACTGGCTATTCTCGAAGCAATAAAACCAATCAGTGGGCACAGAGAATATGTATTCCCCGCAGATCGTAACCCTAAAAAAGGTGTTAATAGTCAAACGGCTAATGCAGCGCTTAAGAGAATGGGATTTAAGGATAGAAGCACAGCTCATGGATTACGCTCTTTGGCAAGTACGACACTTAATGAACAAGGCTTTGATTCTGACGTAATAGAAGCAGCACTAGCCCATGTGGATACAGACAAAGTTCGTGGTGTATACAACCGTACGGATTACCTTGAGAGACGCCGGAAGGTAATGCATTGGTGGAGTGAACATATCGAGCAAGCAAGTATCGGTAGCCTTTCAGTAACAGGCTTTAAGACACTAAAAGTGGTCGGAAGCTAATCTCTTTTCATCCATTAGCGATCACCAAGGTATTGACTCTTCCAAAAAAGTGTTTCATAATTTTCCAATCGTGCCGCCATGCGCACGTTTGAAAGCCGTCCTTACCGACGGCTTTTTTTATACCTAAAATTTATCAACTTATCGATAAGCCCACTTCCTTCCCGGAGTGGGCTTTTTTTATGCCTGTCTGGAGGAAGAGCAATGACTGAAAGTGTGAATTTCTGGAAATTAAAAAAAGTAATGGAAAGTACAACTTTGTCCAAATCAACCATCTATGCATACATCGCTGAAGACAGATTTCCCAAACCCGTTTCACTGGGTGCAAGGTCTGTGGCATGGGTAGAAAGTGAAATCAATGAGTGGAAGGCTCAACAGGTCGCAATGCGTGATGAGGCGGCGGCATGATGAGAAAAGAAAGCACTCCGCTACAGAAAACATCAGTTCACATGGAAAGTAATTTTCGTTCAGCCAATACATTGGAGGTGTTCAATAGCCCGCAGTTTGGTGACCTGACGGTACTAACCCATGCTGACGGTAACCCTTGGTTTATTGGCAAAGAAGTGGCCTTAAAGCTGGGCCACAAAAATATAAATGATGCACTGACGAGATATGCCAGGAAAAGAAAACTCAGTCGGGATTTCCGATTGAGTTCACACCGATACTTCGGACAGCGGGGAATTGTTTTAATCCCGGAGTCTGACTTATACCGGCTGACCATGAAAAGTACGTTGCCAGAAGCCGAAGCCTTTCAGGACTGGATATGTGAGGAAGTATTACCATCCATCCGCAAATATGGGGCTTATGCTCAGGGGCAGGCGATGTTCAGTGCAGAAGAACTCATGGCAAAAGCGTTGCTGATAGCGGAAAACACACTCAATGAACGGGCTCAGGAGAATGATCTGTTATCCAGTACGATTGAAGACCTGACGCATCAGTTTGCGGTCGGTATGACTATCCCAGCCTTTTGTATGCAACTGAACGGCGTGAATACCCGGGAGGTGCAAAATACACTGGTGACCCATAAAGGAGCATACATGCTCTACAAACTCTATCGAAACAATAAATTGCCAATGCGCAAAAACTGGGATCACAAGTTCACCACCAGCCAGCTAACCAAAGCACAACAGACAGCCCACCACTAACAGAGAATCAGACCATGAAAAATACAGGATATGCGGTATACCCGCAGGGGCTCGGCTTGCCTGAATTCAGGCATGTTAAAGCCATGCTTACCACCGAAGGTAAATCGCTCATGTTGATATCCCGGAGGGAAGTCGCATGAAATACCTACTGATTGAGCACATACAGCAAACCCATGATTTTGACTTCATTGACTGGCAGACGCTCACCCAGCTGATAAGCTCACCCCCATTCATTCAAACCAGCGTCGCCCGGCAAGCGAAAAAACTCAGCAAGGCCATTACCGCAACGGACTGCCCGAACAAACGTCTGGAAGACATCACCGCACATAATCATTTTACGCTGCTACGTCTGGATTTGGATGATACCGAACATTGCATGAAGACCATCAACGACACCTTGCTTGGTCTGGGGATTCATTCTTTCCTTGTTCATACGACCGCAAGCCACCGGCAGGACGGTAAAGGAAACCGATACCGGGTTTATATCGAATTAGGTCATGGACTCAACCTTGATGAGTGGCGCATTCTCCAGACTTATCTGGCCTATTGCCTCCTTGCCGATGACTGTTCAAACCGCCCTCAGCAAATCATGTTCTTACCCGTGCGTTTTATTGGCAGTGAATATCACTGCCATATCAATACCGGGAGTCCGCTTAATCTGGGTGGCTCGCAGTTATTCGATGATGCGATAACATTTGATACCGAGCAGAAACGACAGGCTCAGGTCATCAAGCAAGAAAAAGTAGCTCAAATAAAGCCATCCCATCCGGAGCACCTGATCAATGGGCAGGTTTCAATCATCGATGTAGTCAACCAGAGCTATTCATGGCCTGAGTTACTGAATCAGTACGGATACAAGCGGCAAGGCAGGGCATGGCTGCCACCTGAATCCACCAGCAAAACAGCCGGAGCTTATATTCTTTCCGGCCCTGATGGAAAAGCGCGTTATTACTCCCATCACACCAGCGATCCCTGTGCGACAGGTAAATGTATCGACCAATTTGATTTTCTCACTCTCCGCTCTTTTGCCGGGGATAGCGGTACTGCACTAAAAGCACTTGCTAAATACTTCCCGGAGCAGGACGCACATAATAAGCGCCAGTACATTGCCTATCAGCAGGCGTTGAAGCTCCACAGTATCCGGGAGGGACGATAAATGAGTGATATCCCAAAACCTACAAATATCTCTTCGCTAAACACATCGACTCAGCCGACTGTGGATGAAGTCCGTATCCCGGAGTTCCCTCATACCCGGCCAAGAGGCAACGGTATGCCCCAGATATTGAATACGGCGGATAATCTGGCAACTCTGCTTGACCATCTTGGTGTTCAGGGCGCCCTGAATGAAATGACGTTTGAACTGGAGATATTACAACGTGGTCAACCCACTCAGTCGCCGGACGCCATACGCAGTAAGATTATCTCAGCAATGTCTATCTGTGATATGCCGAGACAGGCCATCGACGATCACCTGACCGCACTATCAGAGCATAACTCTATCACCCGGTCAAAAACTGGTTGGGAAACGGGCAGTGGGATGGGATCCACCGGGTCAGCGCCGTGATTGAATGTTTGAATGCAAACAACCCTGAAATTGCATGGATAGTGATGTCCCGCTGGCTGGTGGGCGCTGTCGCCTCACTGTATGAGCCCCGGTTTAAAAGTAAGTTAACCCCGGTGTTACAAGGTAGTCAATCCGTCATGAAAACAGCCTTCATTGACCGGATAGCCAACATGTTACCCCGAGCCTTTCTGGAAGGTGCGGATCTGAATCCGAACAGTAAAGACAGTGTATTACACGCGATTCGTTCGTTTATTGTTGAACTTGGCGAGCTTGAACGAACCACGAAAAGCCGCTTTGCCCATCAGGGCTCGATTAAAGCCTTCTTAACCAAACAGGTGGATACGGTACGCCCGCCGTTTGCGAAAAGTGATGTCAGAAAGCCAAGGAAAACCCATTTTATTGCCAGTGTAAACGGCACCGACTTCCTGAAAGACGAAACCGGGAACAGCCGCTATGGAGTGATTGAGATTAGCCGCCCGATTAATATGGACAAAGTGAATGAAATACTCGGCTGGCACTATGACGGAAGCGGCAGTCTGACCCATCAACATCCGGAGCAGTTAAAACAGTTCTGGCTGGAAGTAAAATCCATGTATGACGGTGGTTACGGGTGGATGCTGACCGCCACAGAGCAACGTTTAGTCAGTCACGCTACCGAGCGGCACAATGACAAAGGAGACTGGTATCATGTTCTCTATGACAAGTTTGTCCATGTGCCGGAAAGTCAGTACCGCAAAGGTGAATGGTTAACCGCTACGGAAGTCTGTGAATATCTGGGAGAGCAAAAACAACGCAGCCGAACCATCGGTAAAGCCCTGACCAAACTTGCCAGTGAAGGACTGATTGAGTCAAGAACCAGCCGGGGGAAGAGCCAGTACCTGATCGTCGTTGTGACAAATCGCAGGGAGTAGTCATCCCTAACGCTCTATGCCGTTTCGGTTGATAAGCAAAATCTCGGTGTGACTGATTCTCTCATCCACACACTGATCAGTGTATTTCTTGTTCAATCCGGCTCTTTTGTGGTGGGTTTAGTGGTGGATTAGTGGAAAGTGGTGGGACACATTTCGGCTAACCCACCACGTCTCACCCCAGTAGTAGCAAGGCTTAGAACACATTATGGTGGGACTGGTGGGTTAAAATGTAGGTTCTGTTCTAGAGGGAGCAGAGGCTGTGCCTGTAACATGATTCGGGACAGAAACGATTTAGCGATATTGTACTAAACCGTTTTTAGTAGGTGAGGAGGGTATCTTGTTAGCTTTCATTTTATATTTAGAAAGGTACGATATGCCGGATGAATCGACCAGACAATATTGTCTTTTCGGCTTTCTAAGGAGCGATACAAGTCTGGATCGTCAGTATAATGAGTGAATGTTTTTCCGTCTTCATGTGCTCTTGAGATAAGACCTAGTTTATATAGAAAATCACCTAAGTCTTCACTTTCGACATAAGTTTTCCCATCTATTTTAGGGATAGCGCTAACATCCCTCCCCCTAATAAAATTGCTTTCGATGATTAAGTGTAGCTCTGATTGTGTAAATTCTTTTTGTGTTGATCTTAAGGAGTCAATTAAATGCGTAAGTTCCTCAAATTGATGGCTATGCTCTTTTATCAAGTCATCTCTTCTTAAAGCCCCAAAGTCAGACAGAATATAATTAATATGATCAATGTTTACCTTTTTTATTCTTGCATTCTCGCTGGCTTTTTTACTCGCCATTCGACAAAGTTGCCCCATCCACCGCGGTCGCCTATTCGAAAAAGCACTGATCGCATCGAAAAGTTTAGCATCTCTATCACCACGCCATTCAATGGGTGAATTGAAAACAATATCTATTATTTTATTGTAATCACTTTTCAGTTTAAGCTTCGCTTCATTACTATCAGGAAAGTTTTTCTGGATATAAACAAGAATCTTTTGAGCCAACATATCTCGCATATACTTTTTACTCCAAAAGATTTCAATAATATACTGCTGCAATTTATCTAAATCTTCTAGATGACGAAGGCAGGACCATACATCACTTCGCACAGTTGCTCTTATATTTAAGTTTTGATTGTCAAATGATAAAGATCTTATGGCACTAAAAAATGAACCAACACGGGCTTGGTTCTCGTTGGTATTTTGAAATTTTGCATCAATATCATCAACTAATAACCAAACATTTGGAGAATTATCATTATCTTGATAACGTTGTAGAAGCTTGTCTAAATTAGCTGGAACATCGCTCTTAACTTCAAATCCAGTCCCCGGGAGCTTTCCTTTAACTCTGGCTATTAAGCCTCCTACTAAGTTTTTACTCTTCAGACCCTCGATTTCAGATAGTTCTACAAATGACATTTCATCACTGTTTAGAGCAAAACCAATTTGATTACCAATTTCGACGATTATCCGTTTACATATAATTTGCTTCCAGTAATTCTCTAAATACGAATGATCTTCACCTTTAAAGTCACCAAGCCCTAATAACTCATTCCCTTTCACCCTAATTATTAGAGGTCTTTTATAATTTTCATCGTTAATTAGCTTAAACTCTAACCTTGATAATAAAGCTGACTTCCCCATACCTTTGCGAGCCGATACAATTGATAGCCTTTCGTCGCTATCAAAAAAATCATCAAAATTACTATGTTCTATGTAATATGAGTTTAAGACTGCTAATTTTTCATCTTCTCCCGCTTCGTTTCCAAATATTTTTTTGTCTTTTAAATTGATTTTAATCACTATTCGTTAGCTCCTTTGATTGAAAAGTTGGGAATGGCTGGTGAAAACTAACGCCGCGTTCACCGACTTGTCCGGTGCAACGCTTGTTAGGCCTCCTGAATATCTGAATTTAACAGATCATCAATTCGCTCAATTATGTCGTCCCCAACAGTTTCATCTGCACTGCTATCGAGCCATACGCGACACATTGCTCTCCATAGCTCCTCAGTACCAATGGTGATACGGTCAGCAACCGATTTAATCCATTCATGATGATCAGGAAGCGTTAAGGCATTTTCGGCTGCACTGACAAAATCTGAATGGGATCGATTTATCAATGGTGATATTCCTTGCCAAGCTATCTGCTGTAAGTCTTCGAATAGCTGCCTTTCTGGTGCATCTTCACCCGGAAGTATCATGCAGCCTGGAGCTGGATCTTGGTCGGCATCAAGAATAACTACAGTGGGTCGTGAAAACCTATTTCCCTCAACCATTTGTCCAAGAGACTTTCCTACAGATGCAGCACCAAATGGTGATATTAAACACCGCGATAAGTTTCCAAGTGATTTTCTTGCCATTATTTCTTCAATGAGAATCGTGGCAGTGTTGTCTTCTACATAGACGTCGATCTCAGGGTGAATTTCTTCATCCATTTTTGATAGAGCGAACTGAGCACTTACACCCGGCACCACACATTTTTCTGCGCCATTCTTAAATACATAAACTCTTGCTGATGCAGGCAATTCTTCCAATACATATGGTGAATGCGTAGTTATAACAAACTGAACAAGCTTTATTCTCGATATTTCCGCCAAGTCTCTTATCAATCTACGCTGCGCTCTGGGATGAAGGGATGTTTCGATTTCGTCAACCAAAACAATACTATATTGTGGAATATCAATACTGATTAGATCGGCAACTGTTGCTTCCCCTGCTCCCTGGTGAAAACCTGAGTATTCCGTACCGTCATGGGATACAACAGGTACATTTCTAGTTTGATCTAGGTTAGTAGTTGCTTGTCTTGCTGATGCGTATGATTTTCCAATAATACTAGATAATCTCTGTAGTGAATCGGTTGCGAAGTCGGTCGAACTAGCTTCGTTTAACGCGGATTTTGCTAATCTCGCATATCCAGTACGAGCAGATATTGGCTGTATTCTCCTAAGATCTAAATATATAACCGGCCGCTTTCTTCTGGTATCGTTGCCTCGCCATCTAGTCGTTGGCTTTCTAACAGAAACTTCAGTTGAATTTTGCCCTTCTTTGACAGAAGCCTTAATTACGACGCCTGTTAATGAGTCCCAGGCTGTATCGGGAAAAAATGTTGAAGCAAAGTACTTTTCGGCAGTTGTGCTTTCATAAATGCTGGCTACAGCTTGAATTATCGTACTTTTTCCCGCTCCGTTTTCGCCACAGATCGCGACAATCGGAAAATTAAAGTCTGTCCTTTGTCCAGACCACCCTCTTACTCGATCCAGCTCGATCCACTCCAAATGTTTTGGAAAATCACCACGCTGCCACTTGGCTGCTAGTTTTCTAACCTCTTTACTCAAAGCCATTTATAGTCCTTCATATAAATTTTAAAACTACTAACTGTATCTTTTAACTAGAATTGAGCTGTATAAATTCGGCAGAAAATACAGAGTCATTTCTGATATCGAATTGTTTTCACTAACAATTCTGTATAACCAATGTGACAATTACAAACAGTCTCTATCTAGTACACCATACTAAACTAAGTACATATTCGACCATTAGTAAAAATAGGTCAACTCATGACAAGAGAAACGTCCCATCTCAGGCTGGTAGCTGATTAGCCATTCTATGGCGTATCTATCGGTTCTGGTATTTACTAACAATCTAATCCTTTATCCCACCATTTATTGGTGTATCCCTTACATAGTAAGGCTTTCACCGTGGTGGGACAGGTGGTGGATTAGTGGTGGAACAGATTTAGTAACCCACCACTCCGTGCTCTGTATGGGCCAGAGAGTAGAAGATTATGGAAGAGGTTCAGTTTTTTACCGCATTAAAATCCACTCAATAGAACAAGATGATAATCAGAGACCCGGCTACCATATCCATTGATAAAAATGCGCAGAATGATCTGAAAAACTGCGCACTTTACATCGGCCAAACTGCGCATTTTCAGGGAATCACAACTTGGTGGAAAATAAATAATGAAATTGTAACTGATTGATTTTAATTAGTTGTTGTGTTTGTTTGTTAACAAGGTGCGCAATTAAAACTGCGCACTTTCGAGAAAAACATCCCCCGAAATCGGGAAACCGCACACCGTTAAGATAAACTGCGCACAATTGAAGTTACTCGAAGAAAACTGCGACAGGAAGATGCATGGCTGGCCTGTTGAGGCATCCGTTTATTTCCGTGTAAATGTACAGAGTGTTCCCGAGAGTAAGTGTATTTGAAGAGACAAGAATCATCCGGTGGTGAAAAGCGCTGGACAGGCACTGGTTGAGGATACGAAACAGAGCCGCTACAACACAATACGGCTCTAAATTAATTCCCTAAGCCGTCATTGTCACTCTTGATGCATCAGCCTTGCTACCTCATTGGTCAACAGGTTATTGAGGTAAAGCAGAACATCACGGAGCTCTTTCCGATCTGTATTGACATAAACATCCTGTAACTGGATCAGATATTCACGAGCTTTTTGTGTCAGTTCGAACTCATGAGGGATTTTTTCCTCCATAAAAACTCCTTGGGGGTAAGAGGATGAATCACCACACAGAGGTCCTAATCAATGGGTGGTGAGCTGGACGAGTTTAGGACAACCGCTCCCAAGGACGCGGCCTGACCGAAGTCAGCCTCAATCCAGCCCACCATAATTCAGGTGTGCTAAGACCGCACATAAAAATGCCAGCAGAAAGCTGGCGACAATGCGCCTTGGGGAAACGATGCGGGGTCCTAATCCCGGCACTGGATTTTGCCAGTACATCGGTAGGGTAATCCTGATGTTTGGGGGTGTCAACGGGAAAAAATGGAAGAACTTTCAGACGTCATCATCTTAACCGTTCATTACCTGATCCATCTTTTTTCTATTTCCTGTAGGATATGCACCTTATTTACAACCAGCCCAACAGAATAATATTAATATGAGTTACAACGTCGTTCGATTAACCGATCTGATGGCTTATGAATTTGGTCAGGTCGAAGGAGATTTCGATTCCCTCAGAGAATCCGATTTAAAAACAGCGCTTCCCACCGGAATGAGTTTCAGACAATTGCAGGCCGAGTTAAAAAAAGGGGAGCTGGTTTTACTGCACGATACACCATCAGAGCCGCTGATGATTCAGGCTCAGGATGAAATGAACCACCAGAGCTGGCAAATCAATCCACTCGTGGCCGATCAACTGGAGACGCTGGCACAAAACGCCTATAGAGCAAGAGTAGCACTGTCAGAAAAAGGTGCCGGAAGTCATGCTGCCGGAGGAAGTTCCGGTACTGGCTATTCAGGGAGTCTGCATCCGGCTCTGCCGATGCCGCCTTATGTTCCGGAGCCAACCATCCCGGATAATGCCGATCAGGTTCCTGCCTCGAAATATGAATATATGCTGGAAATCGCCTGCTCAGATGAATCCCGCCTGTCGATGCTACGCTATGGTTTTGTACTACAAGGTAAGAAGGCGGAAGTGAAGACCGGGCCACAGCAGAAAAACCGGACGGAACACGGCACCCGCTATGTATACCGCGCAGCATATAACGAACAGAAAAGGCTCTATGCCTTCAGTGACAGCGCCCCGCTTGGTGTCAGTCTGCCCGAGCCTGTACGGGTAAAACCCATTGGTTCAGTGATGGTCCGTGATGCCTATATTCCTATCCAGCCAGTGGTGCAGGTCGGCGGACGCCTTGGCTTTCCGGCATCCGGGTATCTGTATCATTTCCGGGATAACAAATTGGTTCAGGAATACTTTCTGCCTGAAGATGGTGAAGGTCTGTTTTATGCCACGCTTTCCCGCGAAGGAGTGTTGAATACAGCAAGAGGCTGTCCGTGTAGTCATCGGGCCTTACTGGTGTTCTGGAAAATAAATGGTGTGGAGATAAACAATCAGTCACTGGTCTATCTGAAGCAGCCCATCACCTTGGAGCAACTGAATCATCTGGATGACACCATTGCACAACATGGGATTCATCTGGATATCAGTGCCCTGCTGGATGCAACCCGTCAACCGGTCATGAGCCGGAAGTCGGCAGAACAGAAACAAGAGCAGCCCGATGAGCCGACCACCCACACGGTGCAGCGTGCTCCGGGGAGTGACAAGCGGGAATCATGGCCGGAAATCGCCCAGCAATACGGACTCAGTGCCAAAGAATTGCTGAATCTGAATCCTGCTTATCACGCAGACCCGATGACATTGAAAATCGGGGATGTGCTGAATATCAGAGCGGAGCAGGAAAGCGCAGTCGTGCCGGAAAGAATCAGTGCGATGCCTCCTCAATCCCCGCAGGATTATAATCAACCGCTCAATAGCTGGTATCGGTATCAGGATAAATATCTTACCGGCACCCAGGTGATCTCCATTCAGGATGAAAGTCTGATCACGGCAGATATTCCGCTGGTGCGCATTACCGATGAACCTGTTGCCTTTGATCTGGGTTTTTCTATAGTTGAAAAGCGTCAGTCTCAGGCCAGTTTGTGGAACGATTTACTTGCGGATGAAACCGCCCCGGAAGTGCGCTCGATGCTGCAACAACTGAACGGTCATCTGAATGACCCGGTTCGCCCCGGAGAACTGGTGATACTCGCCAGTCAGGCGCCGCAATCAGACCAAGAGCAACAAAAACTCAATGTATTACAGGAAGAGGCGAAAATTGCCAGCGAAGCGATTGGTGAATTATCGGATGAACAGGCCGAACTGAATCACCGTTACTTTGAAACACTGGACTGCAAAGTCTGTGAAGCATTCGAACAGGGCGCACCGAGTGACGCCTTTGCATGGAGCAGTGCCGCAACGGGAACGTTGGCTCCGGCGATGCAGAAACATCTGGAAAACGTGGCTGCAACCCTGCAAAAGCTGGATGGTTTATATATTCGTTTCTTGGGCAAACATATCGGTCGGGAAGCATTTATTCAACAACGTCAGGCATTAACCGGTCTGCTCGATTCACAACTGGATAAACTCACCCAGAAAACGCTGAGCCTTCCCGTCAATACCGGATTGAAAGAGAAACTTGGCATTCATTCAACCAAATCACTCATTCACCATGCGGATGAAATTCTGGAAGGCGGACGAGTACCGGAGCTTGGCAGACATCTCGCAAATACATCAAAGTGGGTGAAATACGCAGAAAACGCAGGCAAAGTGTCCATCGGCTTGAGTATTGCCAGTGCCACCTATTCAGTCACTCAGCAATGCGAAGCCGGTGGATTGAGTGATTGTGCAAGGGCAACTACTGTTGAAACCGGTGGTGTAATTGGTGGCTGGGCTGGTGGTTATATCGGAGCAATCGTCGGAGGAACGATTGTTACCGTATTAAGTATTTCTTCCGCTCCTGCTATTTTATTGGTTGTTGGTAGTTCAGCATTAGGAGCTGGTATATACGGTGCCGGTGAAGGGAAAATAATCTTTAATGAGCTTTACGATTTAATTGGACTTAATGAGTTATTTGATAGTATTGAAGAGAAAGTAGAGTCTCGTATACCTCAAGAAGTTGAAGAATATATCAATAAAAACAGGTTTAACAATTTCAAAATTTCCAATGATTTATAGGTAGTGGTGATACATTTTATGTATGAAATTATTTTAAGATATATAGCGATTTTTGGGCTTGTCTGGGGAATTGTATTTTTCGTCTGTATGATGCGTTACAGTTTCGGAGATAGGGAGCGTATTTACCAGTTAATTCGTAAGCTAGCAAAAGATCCACAATGGTATTTCAATAAAGATAGTGTCATGTTTGTTTTGATTTCAGGCATGAGTGCTGGAGGTGTCTTTGCCATATATTCTATTCTCTATCCTTTTATCGTTCATCGTTCCATCAAGCGTGGTTATAAGGTGGATGTGATGATGTGCCTGCACTGGCTATGGTGGCTCACTATTATTTTCGTGCGGATCCGTGCCAGTTATGCATGAAGTTCTTTTGCGTTGTGTCGGCCTCTATGGAATGGTATGGATGATAGTCATATTTATCTGTAGCTTACGCTATGGCTTCGGTGATAGAAAATACATTCAGATTTTAGTCCGACAGTTAGCAAAGAATCCTAACTGGTATTTGGAAGATAGAGGAAGCATTATAATCTCGGGAATAAGTGCTGCGGGGATATTTTTCATATACACGATAACTTACCCGCTTATTGTCCACCGTTCCGTAAAGCGTGGCTTTAAAGTGGATATTATGATGTGGTTACATTGGCTATGGTGGGTATGCATCATTGTCCCGTGGTCTCAGATAATGCAGTAGCTAGCAGAACTTTCAGCTTGTTTGTATGTTATTAAAATTCCCATGGTGCTAAACTCCCCAATGCACCATGGGAATGTGCATTGTTTACTCACTTGTCCAGTTTTTTTATTGGCCTCCACCGATCAGCCTAACGAGTGTCCGGTTTCAGTTGACCTCTATAACCCACTACTAATTGAAGTCATCACAAACTCGCCATTGGCCTTTACATTATGCGGCTTATTTCGCTTATATTCTGAGTAAATACAACTGACTCCTTGAAAATTTAGTCCCGCGATTATTGAAGCTAGCAGATGTGGTTTTGGTCCAAATTGCACTATTGAAACGTTATACTTGTCCACGATAGGTCGAATAAGTTGGCATAGGTTCTCAAACGTTTGAGCTACGCTAAAAATAGGTGATCCAACTAATTTTTCACCATTATTCAACTGATGTTGTATAAATTGCCCATTTATCGTTCTTGCTGTTTCCTCATAATCAGGTAGAGAGCCAGGTGAAGATATCATACCATATGCGATATCAGGTTCTAAAAGGTTATAGAAACTAAGAGGTCCAATTCGATCGAAACCTAACATAAATATGCTAGCCTTCTTTTTTTTAGTAATTGATGATCCTTGACATCCAGGCAAAACTTTTACTTCACCAAGTTCAAAATCTAAAAAACCACTATTTAAAGGATACTCTGCACATGAGTAAACCATTGTAATTTCAATAGGTTTTTTAAAATAATTCAGAAGATAATTAAGAATTGCTGAGTACCAGTTTCGAGACATTGAAGAGTAATCAATAAATATTTTGTATACACCATCTATATTTTCAAGCCTTTCCATTGTTTGTATCAAGCTTTGGTAAGCCAGTTTAATCTCACAATGTTTTAGTGATACAAAGTTTGTATACCCCATACTTTTGAATAATGATTGGTTTGTTCTATGAACATCATTCTGAGCACTTTCCTCATATGATAGGACTAGTGTATGACCTATATTTTGACGTTCTAATAGGCCTGCCAAATGAATACATCTCGGCTCATACCCAACGGAGAAAATACCCAAATCGAATTGAGTCTGCATAATTTCTGAACGGGGTAAATCTTTGATTCTAACATTCTTCATTTTCAAATAACTCCATCTGTTCAATTACTTTTGAGCTATTCATTACTGTTGAAATACTAACCCCACGTCCGACTCTCGGAAAGAGATTAAAGTGGGGAGCTAAACAATTAGCCAGACTAAAAACACCTTCTTTAACTGGGAATAGACTTCGTTCATTACTATCTTTCTTGACTACAGGATATAGCAAACCTAAGTCAACAGCTGATTTTATTGCTGCCCAGACACGATCATCTACAGAGTGTTGAATACTTATTGCTTGCGGCAGATCTGACCCAAGTTTTTCCTCTAAAGTTTTGACTTTGAAATAGGATCCAATAGCTTTAATTAGTTCAAATGAACTCTTTCCTCCTTTTTCAAACTTAATTACCTCTAGTTCACTATGAGAAAAGCTTTTTATACGTTTACTCTGTACTGTAGCAGGAAGAATTGAGCTAAGCTCTCCACTAGAGCTATTTAACAAGTGGTTAAACAAGCGAAAGAGACGACGAGGATTACCATCAGAACAACGTGCAATGATCGCAACACCACTATATAACGAGGAGTTTGAACTGCCTATACGGTTATGATATTCATCTCTTAGAAGTAGAATACCTCTATTTTTCCTGCCTATTTCATCATCAAATCTTTTCTTGTTCTCTTTGTATAATTTCTTTGCTCTAGCATTAGTAGCTTTATTACAATGGTTATCAATGAGTACCAATAGGTCATCATCTGTTATTAACTCATTAGTATCCTGAGTTAACCTAGAATGCCCAACTAAACCTTCGAGAGTTTTCACATTATCGTTGTCGAACTGACGTAAGCGATTAATGAACAATTTAGTTGCAAATTCTTGTATTGTTTTGTCAGAAGTTTTTTGGTTCTTATTTATTGTACCTAACTTATCAATATATACATATTCTAAGTCATGTCCTACATTAACATTAGCTTCGACTGTAGTGGACAATGTGTGATGTCTATAAGGCATAGTGGTTATCTTAAAGAAAATATCATTCGCCGATCTCATATGAGTGTTTAAGATCTGGTGATGTTCTTTAGATAAAAATTCAGCTTCATCGAGACAAAGAATCCATTTACAGGAAGTAGGAATGTCTAACACTCTAGATATCTGTTTGGTAGCAATAGTAAAAGGGGAAAATAAGTTACCATGAAAAGCTAATCCTAAAGACTTTTCTTCATTTGTAAGCTCTAGTCCCATAGACTCTTTATTAAACATTAGGTTTTTTTCATATTCTAATGTTTCTAGCTCTCTGCTTAGTTCTGGAAAGTTATTAATAGAACGTGGCAATATCCACATTCTGGATAAGCTTTTACATATACTACGTTGTATTAGAGCCCCCTTAACCTCATTTTCTACATAAGCCTCGATACAACTTTTAGCAGTATCAATCAATCGAGCACAAGTTGCTAAGTTCAAACTCCAAATAAAGTACTTATCTTTAGCATTTTCATAATTTTCAAGTGAATTAACCCATTCTACTTTTAAAGGTATATATGTTGCTATTAGACTTTTTTCTTGGATTATTCTATTGGCTTCTTCAATATTTTCACTTTCTTTCTTATCTGCTTTATCAATATTTTTTTTTGCAAGTTTCCGTAAATTTTGATGAGATAGCATTTTCACCAAAGCTGTTTTACCTGACCCCCTTGACCCAAGAACAATTTGATTTTTAGTAGAGCATAAAATTTCAGAAAAAGAATCAGTCCAGATAAACTCATTAACAAGCTGATTTGATGTAAAATCTCGAGCATTTGAAGCCTCAAATACATTCTTTAAGTTAGTAGTCATACGGAAGAGTCCTCTTGAACAACTAAGAAGTCATTATTTCTCATGGGTAAATACTCCCAACCTTCTTCTTCACATAGTTCGGTAATCACAATTTCTCGTAGACCTAGGTTGCAATACTTTAGCTCTGGCTTTTTATTTAGAAGTGTTTGCCACCTAAATACATTAGTAGTTTCTATTTGTGTCTCTATGTCGTGTTTTAGCTCTTTTTTTAGAACTTTTCGGTTACGAATATCGCCAAAGAACTCTTCGTGGCTAATGTAGTCTCGCTCTTTGTTAGCAGATATCCACTTATTGTTGTCAAAATATGCCCAAGTGGTTACTTTACCCAAAATATTATCATTTTTATCGCACTTACCTTCCACTTCGATAATATGGAAAAAGTTCGCCACACCATTGTGGTAATCTTTCAAAGACGCGCTAAAGCTACCTGCGGATAGAGCAACAACAGGATAGTTGAGGGCATCGGAGTGAATGTCAAATCTCGGAATGTGTTTATGTCCATGAACAATAACGTCAAATTCATTTGTAGTTGCAAAGCGAAGGAACGCATCAGCATTTTGCATGATACTGAAATCACTATCTTGGAAAGTGCGATCTGTGTAATTTTTAGGATGGTGATGAGTTAGTAGTACCTTTACTTTATTCTTAGTATCGAGTTTATCGAGCTCTCCATTGATTTTGTTTAAATCATTAGGTTCTATGGAGCCATGATGAACATCTGATGTCGTACCATCTCTCACTGACGAGTTTATACCCACAATCACAATCTCTTCACTGTTCCAAATCGAACCATAGGGAGAGCTATACATATCTTGAAAGACAGCATTGCCTAGTAGGTTGGCAAAAAACTTGTTCTGTTCTAAGTTGGTATATTTTTTCTTGATTGTGAGCTCTGTGGGCTCATTATTTTCAATCGATGATTTCTCATCATTCCAGTTACTATCATGGTTACCAGGAATGAAATAAATGCATTCTTTTCCTACTTGTAGCAGGTCAGCGATGGCTTCGATGTTCTTGGCTGCTAGCTCGAACTCATTATAAGCAGCTGTTTGGGTGATATCTCCAGCTATCAGTATATGGGTCACGTCTATACTTTCTTTCTTGATCAATTCAGAAAAATCCTTAAAAAAGTCAGGCGTATTTCTGCATGCCATATCATCTGGTGAAGTCGAGAAATCTTGCGCTCGAGCTTTGGAACCCACATGTAAATCACTTAGGATTAGGAGCTTCATAACCGATTAAGTAGACTAAGCTAATTGAAATATTAGCCAACAAAACTAACACAAACTAGTTTAATAGCAATATGTATCTTATAACCCATAGTTAAGCATTCTTGATTAAGAGGAGCAGGTCAAACCGTCTTGCAACAACTCCACGTAACAAAACCAATCCAGAACAACCTGTCAGATCTATTGGACATCAACAAAACAAAGCCAACAAATTGTATCAAGATATTTTAGGAACACTGCAAGGAACACCGTCAAAAATAAACTTTAATAAAGTTAATATAAATCAACAAATTAAATACAAAACTCAGATGACGCCAGCCCACCAAATCATAGTTTAAAGACGTCCTAGGGCGTCTTTTTTCTTGCCTTCATAAATGTAAAATCAATAACTTATGATGCGTCATAGTCTTTTACAGTCCAGAATAGATTTGTAAATCCAGCATTTTTAGGAACACGGATGAACACCAATCAAAATTCTCGTTTCCAGAGTTCCTAATCTATGCCAATGACCTCTTCACTATTAACAACCACAGTCTGGGTAAGAGGTCCGAACTAATCACTTAAAACTATGCTCCATATATCGGGGCCAGTTTTCAAGTATAAGTTGATGTACTTCTTTCATCGCTCTTGTAGCCGGATGACTGGTTGCCATATCAAGGACAATCACCCGATTTACATCTCCATTGCTGATTTTAGCAAATGAGTACTGCTCCTTTTCCATCCCATCAGATATGGCACTCAGTGTTAACAGTGAAAATCCTAAATTACATCTGATCGCATGTTTGGTTGCTGCAAGTCCCTCAATTCTCCATACGATGTTTGGCTGAATTCCCTCACGTTCAGAAAACGAATTGATCGTAAACCAAATCTCATGTTTCTCCGGAGGAACGATCAGTGGCAGCTGTAATACTTCTCTGGGATGAATTGTAGCTGAATCTGACGGGAAATAACCTGCCGGACCAATAACATACATAGACTCTTCAAATAAAACCTGTGCCGTCGGAGCCGGGATGTCTTGTGGCATAATAACGATGTCATGCGTTTGATTTTCCAGTGATTCTCTTAAACGTTTACTGTCACCTTCGCACATCATTACCCGAATACCAGGGAAACGTTTCTTGCAATCTTCCAGGATGGAAATACCTAATGTGGGGAACAGAGAAAAAATAATACCGATGATGACATCGCCTGTTGGATTAACCCCAACATCTTTCGTTGCATGTTCTGCTTGCTCTATAGCCCGCATAATGGATTGGCAATGGCTGAATAGTATTTTTCCGGCTTCGGTTAATGTAACCCCGCGCGGCAACCGGTCGAATAGGGAAGTCCCCATATCATCTTCTAAAGAACGCAAATGAAGACTTAAGGCAGATTGAGCAACGTGTAATTCTTTTGCAGCCCGAGTCAGTGAACCTGCTCGGGCAATTTCTAAAAAGTAACGCATTCGCATGGTATCTAAGGTCATAATATTGCCTGGTTATTGTTATTTTGATATCTAGAAATTAGATAGACACAATCACAATAATATATTTGTGGAATATCATCAATTTTATTAGTCTCACCTCAGAACCTGAATTAAAAATAATAAAAACCAATAGATATTCACTCGTTCTAAAAATTACCAAACTTTACATAATCCTATTCAAATATTATCTCAACTTGTTTTTGATATAGATCAACTTTATTTAATCCAATATTAACTCATTAAAATTTGTTTTTATTCACTTTGTGATTTTAATCAGATTTTAGAAATAGTGATTCAGACTGTATTCTATTAAGGATATTTTATGAAAATTACAAGCATCGATATTTTTCAAATGGGTCAACCGAGAAATACTGAGACCAAACCTTATAATGCTGTGGTAGTTCGTATTAACACAGATGAGGGAATTCATGGTTTTGGTGAAGTAGGTTTGGCTTACGGTGCCGGCAGTTCTGCTGGTGTTGGTATGTTAAAAGACCTCAGCTACTTCTTACTGGGGGAAAATCCGGAAAACGTAGAAGCTATTTGGGAAAAATTGTTCAGAAAAACTTTCTGGGGAATGGGCGGTGGTCCCGTGGTTTATGGTGCGATGAGCGCGATTGATATTGCTTGTTGGGATATCAAGGGTAAAGCACTTGGTGTGCCAGTGCATCGCTTACTTGGAGGAAAAACCAGAGATAAACTCAGAACCTATGCAAGTCAAATCCAGTTTGGATGGGAAGCTGACAAGAGTCTGCGTCTGGTTCAGCCTGAAGAATATGCAGAGGCTGCACTTAAAGCGGTTTCTGAAGGTTATGACTGTGTGAAGGTTGACCCAGCAGGTATGACTGCTGAAGGTGTATGGGGCGCAGCAAACCTCGAACCTTGCCTTTCTCCTAAGCAACTGAAATTATTCTATAACAGAACTAAAGCAGTTCGTGATGCGGTTGGTTCAGATGTCGATATCATTCTGGAAATGCACTCTTATCTTGGCATGAACTCTGCGAGACAATTTGCTGAGTCAGTTAAAGAATTGGGGTGCTTGTTCTATGAAGAACCGATTCACCCAATGAGTGTTGATTCAATGGACCGTCTCGCCAGACAATCCCCAATCCCACTCGCGGGCGGAGAACGCATTTATACCCGCTGGGGCTTCAAGCCTTTCCTGGACCGTCAGATCTTTGGTCTTATTCAACCTGATCTGGGCCTCTGTGGTGGCTTAACTGAAGGTAAAAAAATCTGTGATATGGCCAATACTCACCATGTTCCGGTGCAGTGCCACGTTGCCGGTGGTCCAATCGCATTAGCTGCCGCACTACAATTAGAGTCGGTGATTCCTAATTTCTGTATTCATGAACATCATGGCGTTGCTCTGTGGGAAGCCGGGCTTGATAGTGCTATCCATTCTTACTTGCCTAAAGACGGATTCTTTGATGTTCCTGATTTACCTGGAATTGGTCAAGAACTGACTGAGAAGGCAATGTCTGAAGCTCTGGTCCATCTTCATATTGAAGAATAGTCGCTGGATAGATTGAAGGAGAAATTTCTATGGCTATATCTTCAGTAATCGACAGCCCGAAAAAAATGTCACGCTATCGCTACTTCATTGTGATTGTGATGATGATTACGGTCGGCGTCACTTATGTTGATCGCGCTAATATCTCAATATTAATCGCGAACAGCGAGTTTTTAACCTCAATGGGAATCGAAAGTTCAGGTGTTCAGAAAGGCCTGATCATGTCGTTATTCTTGTTTGCCTATGCATTTGCTAACTTCTTAATCAGTCCGTTAGCTGATGTATTTGGTGCCCGTAAAACGATTTGTGCCGCCATATTACTCTGTATCGGCTCCATGTTCCTCGGTGGAGTTGCCAGTGTATTTACCCTGATCCTTCTTTCCCGGGTACTAGTTGGGTTGGGTGAAGGAACTCAGTATCCTATCGTAGCTGGTGTCGTGCGCAACTGGTTTCCCAAGAAAGAACGCGGCAGAGCCAACGCTGTATGGGGAATTGGTACAACAATCGCCCCGGCCTTATCAATGCCTTTCTTTGCATGGCTCATTGATGACTATGGTTGGCATAGTGCTTTTTGGGCATGCTTAATTCTAAATGTCATTGCTATGTATCTTGTGTGGACTTATCTTCGGGACACACCACAACAATCAAAGTACGTGAATGAACTAGAGCTGACTTATATCGAAGAAGATCAAGAGAAACAAACTTCGATTGATAAGAAGTCTCAGACTCAGGAAAAAGAAACTTTATTCCAGCGTTTATCGCATTTTATGTTGGATTACCGCTACTGGATTTTAGTTGCGTGGTACATCGGCATTATGATGAATGTGTGGGGCTTGATGACATGGTTACCGAGTTATCTAAAAGAAGGACGTGGGTTTTCATGGACAACAATGGGCTGGCTCGCATCACTACCTTTTATCCTCGGAATCGGCGTCAAAATCTTTGCCGGGTGGGCAATTGATGTAACACAGCGGAGCGGCATCTTCTGTATGCTCGCAGCCATTGGCGCGGGGTTAGGGATCTATCTCAGTGCCATCATTGAAAATAACTGGGCCTCAGCATTACTGATATGTATGGCGCAAGGCTGTATGTACATGGGGGCTCCGGCTTCTTGGACACTTTTACAGGGGATTGTCCCAGAAAAATCCATGTCTGCGGCCAGCGGTATAATGATTGGGATTGCCACCGTTGCCGGCGCACTATCACCAACAATTCTGGGCTACTTTATCTCAATAACGAATGGTTATTCCGGCGCACTGTACTTCCTTGTTGCAGCAGCACTATTTAGTTCAGTGATCATGATTCCTCTGGCTAAACGCTGAGTAGCACTGTTTTACATTATTAGCACTAAATCTATTACGTATATTTTCTAAACCCTAATGAGTTCTCTTACAGCACATTAGCAATAAAGAGAACTCACTATTATTTGGAGGAAGTGACTATGCTAAGTGATAAAGCTAAAGACATGTTCAAAAAATTAAATTTATCCATTCCAGCTATAGCAATAAAATATTTACCGGTTAAGCCGGAAGGAATTGAACATTGTGAGAAAAAGATGGCTTTATGCCAATATATTAAAGAAGCACAAGAAACCGGAAAAACATTTTACATAACTAAAGAAAATGATACTTGTTATGGAAAACTTTCTCTGGGAATGGAACCTAAACCACCAGTGACAGCTTCAGGTCAAGCCGGGCTCGATTTTGGTGTATATAAATCATTAGCAGGTTGCCGTAAATTGTATCAAGAATTGCCGGTCATCGTTCCTGGATCTATCAATTATGTCGTTTACTCTCCTGTTGCGGATTGTCAGTTTGACCCTGATCTAATTATTGCATTTGCAGAGTTACCTCAGGCGGATATTATCATGCGTGCCACCAGCTATATTTCCGGCGATTTTTGGGAGTCAAAATCAACACCAGTAATCAGCTGTAGCTGGATGTATGCATACCCGGTTATTTCAGGCAAAGTAAATCACATTACTACAGGGTTCTACCACGGTCTTAAACGTCGTAATGTTTTTGAATCCGGCCTGCGAATGATCTCTATACCGTTCAATAAAATTGATGAAGTTGCTACGGCTTTGGATGAAATGGATTGGACAACCATCGCATTTCGCGACGATCAAGAGAGTAAATCTGAACTGAAACGTCGGGTAGATCACTGGCAAGAAATGGCAATTGAAATGGGCTGTTCTTGCGATTTACACTAACTGTGTGACCCATAGACATCCTTTCAGCTATACCGGATGTCTATGGGCAGAGAAGTACAGCAAAAAAACCACCTTTAAACACTAACCCACTCCCGACGCTGCTCCTCCGTCATAAACGTCCAGGCGATAAAGCGGCTAATCTTCTGGCCCTGACTCATCTCGATGATTCGAATTTCCTGTACACCGGCCTTTTGCAGTTGTTTCTGCATCCAGCGGACATTCTCTTTCTTTGATATGAGCGTGGTAAACCAGAGCACCTGCCCGGCAAACTCACTGCTTTCCAGTGCCATATTCTTGATAAAGGCAGCTTCGCCACCCGGGCACCAGAGCTCAGCTTTTTGACCGCCGAAGTTCAGTGTCGGCTGCGGTTGACTCTCTTTACCACCGCGCTTTACTCGGTTGGCACTCAGGTTATTCAGCTTTCGCTGGGTGCCTTGCTGAGCTTCTTGCAGAGACTTGTGAAACGGCGGATTGCAAGTGGTGATGTGGTAACGTTCACCCGGCTGGATAATTCCTTTAAACAAGCGGCGGCTGTCTTTCTGCTGCCGGCATTCAACCTTCCCTTGCAGAACGGCATTGCTATCAACGATGCTGCGGGCATTTTTTATCGAAACCGGGTCAACATCACTGGCAGTATAGTGCCAGCCATAATCACAGACACCGATGATCGGGTAGATACAGTTCGCTCCGACACCAATATCCAGCGCCCTGACCTGAGCCAGATCCAAACCCGGTTCATTGCCCAGCAGCTCTGCGGCACGGTGAATATAATCCGCCCGCCCCGGAATCGGCGGACAAAGATAACCCTGAGGAATATCCCATGTGGTGACCTGATAATAGCGACTCAGTAATGCTTTATTCAGCAACTTCACCGCCAGCGGATCAGAAAAGTTAACCGTTTGTTCGCCCTTCGGATTGGTCGTGACATGCCTTTTCAGCTCCGGCAGCGCTTTGACCAGCTCCGTAAAATTGTAGCGCCCCTGATGCTTGTTACGCGAATGTAATCCCTTGGGAGAACTCACCTTCACGACCCTGACATCAGATGAGAGTTTCGCTGTCGGTGCAGGTTTAGCCGGTTTTCTTTTTTGACTCATGTCACTCGTATCCGTTGGAAAAACGCGCCATTGTCACCTTTTTTAGCCAGCGTTTCCAGATTTGTGCAGAAAGTCCATGAGTAGTGATGTCAGTGAAAAGATACGAGCCGCAACTGCGGCCCGGTTTATCGGTGAGAGAATAAACGGTAAGTTCTCAAACCTTCTTTAACCAATCAAATGAAACTGGCAGTCCATACCTTTGTTTCTGATCGGGATGATTTCCTGATAGGCCGCACTGTTATACCAGTTCAGAGCACTGTCTTTATCAGGGAATTCAATCACTGACTTTCTCTGATACGGTGCTTCACCATGGAGAGCTTCCGGTTCACCCCGGGCGATAAATTTGCCTTGAAAAGGTTCTAACGTTTTCGCAGCGCGGGCGCTGTATTCTGCCAGCTGTTCTTTGTCTGTCGGGGTTGAATCAACAATCACTAAGCATGTCATGATTTATTTTCCTTTAGTTGTTAGAGCGTATGGTTGTTAAGACATATAGTTGTCAGGGCGTGTTGACACAGCATAGAATTTCACGAATATTAATCAATAACCAAAAAATTAACGTATTGTTTAAATTTATGAACAGTGTAAAACTCGCTCCGCTGCTGCTGATTTTTGTCGAAGTCGCCAACAAACGTTCATTCACCGAGGCAGCCAGAAAACTGGGCCTGAGTAAATCGGCGATTAGTCAGCAGATCAAACGGCTTGAGGACGCTTTAGGTCAGCAATTGCTGGTACGCAATACCCGGGGTGTAATTCTGACTACAGTTGGCGAAGCACTTCTGGCACGGAGTGAACTATTGAGTGAACAGTTGAGTCTGACTCTCAAAGAGCTGGAAAGCAGCAAAGCACAACCGACAGGCAAATTTAAAATCTCCATCCCGCCTTTCTTAGAAAAAGACATCGTTATTCCTGCTATCAGTCAGTTGTGTCTGGAGTTTCCCGGAATTACACCGGAAGTTGTGGTGACGGGCAGATGGCAGGATTTGGTGGAACATGAATTAGACGCAGCAGTGTTTGGCGGTGATTTACGGGATTGTGACTATCGGGCCTTATCGATCGGTAAAGTGGCAGAAATTTTTTGTGCTTCACCCCGTTACCTGCAACGCCATGCGCCGGTCAAACATCTGGAACAGCTCTCGGAACACCGCATAATTGCAACGCCGTGGCAACACGATGAACTACAGCTGTTTGATAACAACCAGACAAACCGGCGCTTATTCTGCGTCACCCACAGTGCAAAAGCGACGTCTCTGACCACCATATTAGAAATGGCGCTGCACGATATGGGCATCGTGCTTTTCCCTGAATTTCTGGTACAAACAGAGCTGATGCAACAACGGTTAGTCAGAGTCCTGCCTGAAATACAGGGCAGAGCCTGGCATTTTTACTTTTTACATCAGTATCAGGGCGAAAAGCCTAAACATGTCAGTCGCTTCTATGAGCTGCTCAAGTACTATTTTGATAAAACCATTGCCCACTGTAGTTAACTGTCAGAGCAATGGTTTATACAACGTCATCAATAGCGGTTTCACCGTTGATGAAGTGAAGAAACAATATTCCCCGAAACAAGTATCCACTGTGATTACACAATGGATACTCTGTGGCTTTGATACAGCGTTACGGCAGATACTTCAAAATATCCCCTAATAACTGGACTTCTGCCCGCCGGACTGAATATCCGCTTTGAATAAGCTTAACCGTTCATCAAGGGCGCTGGTATACAACATTGTATCAACCCCAACCGCGACAAAATTGGCGCCCCATTCAATCGCTTTTTTCGCCATGGCCGGGTCGACAGCCAGAAAACCAGCAGCTTTACCAGCCTGTCGGATTCTGCGAATACAGTGTTCAATTTCGTGCTGCATCGCCGGGTGATTGCTGTTATCCGGATAACCGAGTGACGCGGAAAGATCGGCAGGCCCGATAAAGACGCCATCAATCCCTTCAACGGCTAAAATGTCATCGAGATTATCCAGTGCGGTTTTGCTTTCCACCTGAATCAGCAGACATAACTCTTCATTCGCCTTCTCCATATACTGTTCGATTCTTCCCCAACGCGCTGCCCGGGCGACGCTGGCACCAACGCCCCGGACACCTTCCGGCGGGTAACGCATCGCACTGACAACCTGCCGCGCCTGCTCCGCACTGTCGACCATCGGAATCAGAACCGTCTGAGCACCAATATCCAGTATCTGTTTAATCTGACTTTTGCTTCCCTCGACCGGACGAACAACCGGTTCACCATAATAAGGCGCAATGGCCTGAATCTGATGATAAATATCCTGAACGGTATTGGGTGCATGTTCACCATCGATCAATAACCAGTCATATCCTGACGTTGCTGCAATTTCAGCCAGATATGAAGATGTTGAACTGAGCCATAACCCAATCTGTAATTCTCCACAGTTGATTGCCTGTTTAAATAAGTTTTTGGATAACTGAACCATATTCTTCTCTCCGATTAACTTGCAGAAGGCTTGTAGACTGCCGATTCACGCTGACTGAAAGTTAAGCTCAGAATCACCAGAGAACCAATCATGGCGAAAACCGCCAGACTCAGTAAACCGGCATACTCATTATTAAAAATACTTTCGGCTTTCACGCGGATCAGTGGTGCTAAAAAACCACCCACGGCACCAAATAAATTGACAAATCCGATCCCTGCCGCCAGTGCTGATCCGGAAAGCAACTGGGTTGGCATGGTCCAGAAAACAGGTTGCACCGCGATAAAACCAACAGCGGCAACGCAGAGTGCGATGATAGCAAATACCGGCGAAACGAGTCCGGACAGACCGACACCAATACCCGCAGCAAACAGGGTCACTGCCGCAACCTTCTTGCGTTCACCAATGCGATCCGAGTAACGAGGGATATACCAGGTGCCAAACAGCGCGGCAATCCACGGAATCGCCGTCACCACGGAAGCAGCAAACCCGATTTTTGTCCCCATCAGCGCTGCTACCTGACTGGGTAAAAAGAAAATCAAACCGTATACAGCAACCTGAATCGTGAGATAAATAACTGCGAGTTGCCAGATTTTAGGGTTACGGATCGCTTCACTAATGCGGGATGTCACTTTAGTGGTTTCTTCCCGGGCCAATGCTGTCATGATCGCCTGCTTCTCTTCCTGGTTGAGAAAACGGGCTTTATCCGGTGTATCGACCACCCAGTAAAACGTAAATAGTCCGGCAATAACGGCAAGAATACCTTCGATCATAAACATCCAGTACCAGCCAGCTTTGCCCAGAAAACCATGCATCTCAAGTAACGCGCCGGACAACGGAGAACCCAGCGTTAACGCCAGCGGCGCTCCCATATAAAACAGCCCCATGATTCCTGCCCTGTTTTTGAGCGGGAACCAGAGCGTGGTTAAATAAATCATACCGGGAAAGAAACCGGCCTCTGCGGCTCCCAATAATGTCCGGACAAGTAAAAACTTAAATTCAGTATCTGCATAAGCCATACCGGCAGAAAGCATTCCCCAGATAATGGTAATACTCCCAATCCAGATTCTGGCTCCCAGTTTACGCATCAGTAAATTAGCCGGAACACCGAAAGCTGCATAAATAACAAAAAATATACCGGCACCTAAAGCATAAGCTTCATTCGACAAACCAATATCTAATTGATAAGCATCTTTTGCAAAACCAATATTTGAACGATCCAGAAATGCCAGAACATATAAAGTCAGCATAAACGGAATTAAATGGGCGCGATTTTTCTTAACCGCAATATCTAATTGGGTCATCATAATCTTCACTCTTATATATGTAGGGTATTTAGTCAGATATAATTATTTAAATTAAAATATTAATGGTTATAGGGTCGTTTCAAATGACACTCCCAATTTAATTCCACACCAAAGCCAGGTTTATCCAATACAGATTTATGCATTCTGCCATTAACGGGAACCGGTTCATTCAGCAAGATAGGATCAAATTGCGGTCTTAATGTTGAGCAGTCCGGACTGGTCATTAAGAATTCACTGAAAGGTGTATTGGTAAATGTAATCACCGCATGATGAGAATATACTGATGAGCCGTGAGGAACGACTAGCTGCCCTCTCGCTTTTGCTATCGCGGCAATCTCCACCAGCGTGGTTAAACCGCCACACCAGCCGACATCCGGTTGCATGATATCAATACCAGTCTCTGACAGCGTCCGGAACGACTGGATAGTGCCATGATGCTCACCACTCGTTACCATCATGCCAGCCGGAACGTTACGTTTTAATTCCCGGTAGCCTTCATACTGCTGTGCCGGTAAACACTCTTCGATCCATTTCAGATTATACGGAGCACAGGCATGTGCCAGTCTGGTGGCATAATTCACATCCTGACTCATCCAGCAATCGAGCATCAGCCAGAAGTCCGGACCACACTTATCCCGGAACTCGGCCACCATAGCTGCATCTTTCCGGATCCCGGCATCACCATCATGCGGTCCCCAGTGAGTCGGCATTTTGCCGCCGATAAATCCCATCTCCTGCGCCAGATCCGGTCGGGCACCGGTGGCGTAAAACTGAATCTCGTCCCGCACCGCACCGCCAAGTAACTGGTATACGGGCAAATCAATTACCTTGCCGAATAAATCCCACAGTGCAAGGTCCACACAAGAGATCGTATTCATGACCAAACCACCGGAACCGGCGTAAAACATCGTTGCACCAAGCATTTGATCATGAATCAGTTTAATGTCACTGACACACTTGCCTTCAATAAAACGGCTCAGGTGTTTTTCAACCATAAAACATCCCATTTCACCGGCAGTTGACACAGCAAATCCGGTCTGACCGTTATCCGCTTCGACTTCGACAACGAGTGTTCCCAGCACATTAATACCGAATGACTGACGTGACTGTTCATATTGTTTGTATTTGCTCATCGGTGTCGCAATATGGTCGTCAATCCAGTGATTCCCGCCCTGATCATGGTAGTCAGCGCCACCACCGTTTTTATCTGCGGTCGCCCCGCCGGTAAACCATGCGCGTACGGCTTTGATTTTTGGTAATTTCATATCTCCGTCCTTTCATTTCACGATACTGAATATAATGATGATGGCTCCCATCCCGTCAGATGAGATATTTCCTGTGCACAAAGAAGGGTTCTATCGATAATTTCACCGATATTAGATTCGGTAATTTGCAGGCTGGTTCCGACAACGGAAATTGCTGCAATTAATTTATTTTTACTATTAAAGACAGGGGCAGCGACACAGCGGACATTTTCATAATCTTCACTATTATCATAACTCCAGCCTTGTCTTCTGATATGTTCTAGTTCTTGAATTAAGTCATGTGAATTTGAGATAGTATTATTGGTTTTTATTTTAAAACTAATATTATTGATAATTCTTTTTCTGACATTATCCGGCTGCCAAGCTAATAAGCATTTCCCGATACCGGAACGGTATAAAGACATACTTTTCCCTTCATGAGAACGGACACTGATTGTCGATTTAGATTCGACTTTTAAAATGTAATAAGCCTGTTCATTATCGATAATGCCTAAATGACACAGAAAACCGGTCTCTTCCATTAAATTGATTAATGGTTTTCTTGCCAGCTCCCGGAGATCGATCTTATTGACTGCATGTCCCGCCAGCTCGATGATCTTGGTCCAGAGACAATAATGATCATCACTGTCCACCCGGAGAAAGCGCTGACTCTTCAATTCCCCCAGAATCAGGTATGCCGTACTCTTCGGAATGTTTAATTCATGGATAATGGTCGTTGCACTACACGGCCCGATTCTGGCAATCAGGTTCAGAATATCGACAGCTCTGGCTAACGCGGGGACTTTACTTGATTCCAAAATACTGGACCTCTTTCCTGTATGTTAGAATCATTATTGGTGAATAAATAAGCAATTTTTGTGATTCGGATCATGCCTGAAATCCATTCCAGAGTGTTGGAGTAATCCGACGTTAAAACGTGATTAGGGTCACTCTGGGACCGATTATCTATCTGCTATGCATTACTGATAATGAGCAAAATACTGTATGACAGACACTACCGGGATAGTCATAACAATTTACAAATGTATCAATATAAATGTGGGAATTTATATGAATAGCTCACTCTATTCCTAAAAAATAATTTTAATAGTCAAACTATTTATTTTCATGCTTATACACATAAAAAACATATGGTATTTTCTTGCTGATTTATCAGTCTCAACTAGTATAGCTGCACGATATACTTGGTTGAAATGTAAAGAATTATTTAAATAAATCAAACCTAATTTCAAATAAATATCACATGGAATATAAATATGAAAAAAACGTTAGTATTAATGATTGGTTGTCTGGCTTCTTTAAATCTGTACGCAACAACCAACCCTGGTAGTGGTCAGAAATGGTATGGTCCTTTTACGCTGACAAAAGTCGCCAGATATTGGGATGGAAGTTATCACCGGATGTCTGTCCATATTGCCGAAGAGCCGGGGACTGACTGTAGTGTCACCAATAGTGAGAAAAAAATAAGTTATGTTGGTAGATCAGAAACTTTTTCCGATAGTCTGTTTTCAGCGGCAGCAACAGCACAGGCACAAAATAAAAGAGTGATGTTATTGCTAGATGGAGCATGCGATGCTTCGTTCGGTAAAAATGTCCACGGTATTGAAATTTTCTCGGATTGATTTCATCTCCCTGCCACCAGCACCATCACTGGTGGCAGTCAGACATCACTTACTGATGAGTCAGGACCATTCCCGTAATCTGCCCGCCTTTCAACATCATCTGAGCCTGTTCTTTATTGAGGCAGTTTAGTTTCTGATTACCTTGGTATCCGCAGATAAAAGATTTCCAGTTCGGACTTCCTGAAGCATTGAACCCATAACCTTTATTGGACTTAGGAATCGACGGGTCAATTTTGATGTAGCCTCTTGTCTGACCATTCTCGATTCTCAACAGTACGGCAAAGTTATAGGGTAACGTTACGTCCGAATCGGATTCCCACTTCCAGCTTCCTGACACCAGAGGTTGCCCCATAATTGTCGATATACGATAGCGTGTAGTAATTGAGCGGATAGCAATATCACCGACTTTTAAATTCCTATGTGTAAACTCTCCGGAGTACTCACTGTTATCCCCCGTCTTCATATTGCCGCGGACACTCAGCCGGTAAGTAACTGGCTGAGGTTTAGCTTTCTGTTGATCATGCTGTTGAGCCGGCTTTGCTTTTTTCTTCTCCTGCACTGACTGTTTATTTTCATCCAGCAATGCTTTACGGAGTACTGCATAATCCGATTTAGCTTTGCGATTGCGGGATGCCTCAATAATAGAACGCTGCTTCTTATCAAGTTCAGCCACATATTTTTTTCTCTCATTCACCATGTTGCGGTGCGCCACCGCTTTTGAGTGCTGATAAGCCTGCTCTTGTTTCAGCAAGCGGGCCAAAGCCGGATCCGAGACCGAAATATCGCCTTTCATATATCGCTGACTGAGAGTAGCCAGACTATTGCTCTGCCCGCCGGACCAGACATCACTCACTGCTGCGGAAAAAATCTCCGTACCATGATAAGCATCGACATTACTCGCATAAATACCGGCACCGATTGCAGTTGTCGTCAGTGTTTTCATCACAGTGTCAAAATTAAAAAATGAGGATTTGTTGACGCCGCCATACTGGCGGATCAAGCGGCTTATTTCCGGTAAATCATGGTCTTCAGCCAGATCCAGCGAATAGCCGGCCGTTCCTCCCAAATCAATATTCGGGTTGGCTCCGGAGAAAAGTAGCAAGCGGGCAATCTCAGGCTGATTACGGTAAATCGTATGCTCTAATGGGTATTGCGTGTATAAATACTCCTCACGATTAACTTCGAAACCGGCTAAAAGCAGCGCTTCAGCCATATCCCGATCACCATGGTCGATCGCATTGATCATCGCCGGATAATAGGATTCGACCGGCGACTGGCACCAGCGGTGCATAAATTCAACCTGCGCCGGAATCCGTGGCACCTCACCACAGATCTGCGCAGACACTACGGTAGGATTTGCTCCCAGCTTCATCAGTGCTTCGGTGCCAGCCATATGGCCGTCCTGAAAAGCAAGAAACAGTGCATGATTCAACGCATCCGGTTCAGGACGAGCACCATATCCGGCCAGACGTTCACTGATCAGCCCGCCCCTGGGATTGCGTAATGCGTAATACAAAGCGGTATCAGGGCGAGCCCGGCTTCCGGTTATCATTAATGTATCAACGATATCCGGATTAGCAGCATATTTACCTGCGGCGTACAGAGGAACATAGAGCTGATTATTACCATAGACAGCATCCGCGTCCGGGTCGAGCCCTTCCTCCGTAAGCAGATAAGCGATCACACCGAACTGGTTATATCTGGCAGCCATCGCTAAAGGTGAGTAGACATCTTTATAACTGCGGGTCAGCCCTTTGCTGTAATACATTTTCAGCCGTTTGATATCACCTTTAGCCGCCGCGACTCTCGCCTGCCTTACGGAAGGATCCGCCCCTTTAGCAATGAAGAAGTCACTGTACCGTTCGCTTGATAAGTCCTGATAGTACCAATCGAGTTCTTCAGCCTGTTGATTGAGTCGGTTTAACTGAGAATCCGTCGCTTCAACGCCCGATTTTTGCAGGGCGACACTCATTTCCAGTAAGGATTCAATTGCCCGGCGCACAGCTTTGCTGCTGTTGTCTCCCGGAATCTTTTCCAGGGTCAGCAGAATCTGATCGATTTGCTGTTCTTGCGGCAAAGCCTTAATTTGCTCTTTCTGAGCATCAGAAACAATCGGGCCGGCACACCCAGCCAGCAGAAAAACCATCAAAACGCATATGAGAGATCTCATTATGCCTCACTCCATCACAAATATATTCGTAGATATTATTTACGTTATCTGAATCATTAGTTTTGCACATAATCAATAATCACTGATCTCGTAGATAAATAAGCCTTAAAACGTGACAGATATTGGAAATATCAATCATACCGCAGGGTTTACAGGAATTATCACCTGCTCCTTTTCTGTTTCCTGCTCCTCATCCTGAACTTCAGCATTGATGCACAATCAGGCAAGCATTGCGTAGGATTAGGATTGAACAAAAAAGCCGGATACATAATGATAAGATTTCATTTTTTATCGTTTGTGCGTCGGTATCATGCCTGCGCCGCCATACTTACTATCGATGCGGATGAGATTGAATTTTATGAGAAATTTTCGTTGTTCCAGAACCCTGTTCAGTAGCCTGAGTCTGAGCGTTTTGGCCTTATTTGGCTGCTCTGCCAGTGGTCAGGATATTCATACATCTCCGTCTGAATTTGCGAATACTGAAGTGCAGTATCAACCGGGCTTTAGTACTTATGTGACGGCGTTCTGGAATATGCTGACATCTGACGTCGCCGATCTCACTCCGGCAGCGCCGATACCGCTCATGCCGATGACATCACAACAACTTGCCCATGAAGATAAAGATGTGATTTACCGTTTAGGGCATTCAACCGTACTGATGAAACTTGGTAAGCAGTGGATCCTGACTGACCCGATGTTCAGCCAGCATGCTTCTCCGGTACAGTGGATGGGGCCGGAACGCTTCCATCCGGCACCGATTGCAATCAAAGACTTACCTGAAATCGACATGGTTCTGATCAGTCATAACCATTTTGACCACCTTGATGAAGACTCAATTGTCCGGCTGGCGCCGAAAGTCAAACAGTTTCTGGTTCCGGCTCAGATAGGAAAAATACTCACGGACTGGGGCGTTGCGGAGAATAAAATTCAGGCACTCAACTGGTGGAACACCACGCAGGTCGGAGAAACACAGCTGATATTTACGCCTTCCCAGCATTATTCGGGACGTGGCATGACCGACCAGAATGAAACGCTGTGGGGCGGCTGGGTTATATTAGCTCCGACTCACCGGATCTATTTCAGTGGAGACTCCGGCTACTTTCATGGCTTTAAACAGATCGGTGACCAGTATGGTCCGTTTGATGTCGCTTTGCTCGAAGACGGACAATATAACCACAGCTGGCCGGCTATTCACCTTTTCCCCGATGAAGTTGTTCAGGCAACGCTTGATCTGAAAAGTAAAGTGGTGCTGCCGGTTCATAACAGCACATTTAAACTGGCCAATCATTCCTGGAATGAACCGCTGGAACAGGTTTATCAAATCAGTCAACAACGAGGCGTTACCATGGTTGCCCCAGAATTCGGCCAGCGCTATGAAATCGGTCAGCCCTTACCGGTCCGGAGATGGTGGGCACAATAATGAAAAAATTTATCGGCTTACTGCTGCTCGTCAGCACCATGAGTGACGCATCACCCACATCAGATCAGGAGATCACGGCCTTGCTCAATGTTCTGCAACACTCCGACTGCCAGTTTGAACGCAGCGGTACGTGGTATTCCGGGGAGCGGGCCGCCGCCCATCTGCAGGATAAATGGGATTATGCCAAAGATGAAATCGACTCCAGTGAAACTTTTATCCGGAAAATTGCCACCGGAAGCTGGCTCACCGGCAGCAGTTATCATGTTAAATGTGATCAGACAATGACTACCAGCGCACAATGGCTGAACACGCAGCTACAACAGCTCCGGACTTCCCAACAAAGCTCACCGGCTGATTCGCTTCAATAACAAGCTCAGACTGACCGGAGAAAACTTAACTGGCTCTCCGGTACAGATATTTTCTGCTCTTTGTGCCATGAATTCCCAGCCATGATTCAGGGATAAACCGGGCAGCCAGCAGTGAAACCAGCAGTGCAATGGTTCCTAATGTCACCGCATAGCTGTTTCCCTGTACCGGCAGGCCAGTCCGATAGGAGATCAGCGTGATCAGGGTAAACACTGGCCAGTGGATTAACAGCAGGTACATTGATTTTCTGCCAATCCAGATCAGAGGGGAGATGGCAATCTTCCGGAAGAGGAAAAGCACAGAACAGACTGAGAGCAGCGATGTGACGATATAACCGATGTAGCTGCCATACCACAGCGTGTTGACATGGATATCGACATAACCCTCAACAGCATAAGCCAGCCCTACAGTCACACATATCACCATGATCTGAGAGAGAAAGCTCACCCGGCTAATTTGCTCTCCGAACAGGTATCCGCTCAGGGCAAACAGTAATCCCAGCGGGATCGTACTGAATCCCAAAGGTAGCAAAAGCTGCTCGCGGTATAACAACCATCCGACACCAGCCAGAAGCGGGAGTAAAATAAACTGTATACGCCGATTCAGCCTGACAATCCCGGCCATCAGACATTTCACAATAAACAGCGACAAAAGAAACCACAGCGGCGCATTTCCCTTAGTATCACCGGAAATCAGCAGCGAATCGACCGGTAATGACAACACCTGTCCGATGGGAAGCCGGTCGATATAAATCAGTTTCGGGGCCATAAACATAAACCCGATGAGCGTCCATATCAGCATCGGAAAGATGAGTCGGTTCAAATCGTTGGTGAAAGCTTCTCTGAAAGGACGTGTTTTAAACACCACACCCGATTTAAAGTAAAACCATGGCATAAAGAAGAACAACACCCGGAGCAGGACATGAAATGTATCCGTATCAGATAATCCTCCCCACATGAATGCATGATAAACCACCATCCATAAGATCATGATCCCACTGATACAGTCATAAGACACATTACGATTTTTAAGCATAGCCATTATCTTCCGGATGTTGTTTTATCCCTTAATACACAGACAAATAACAAACCAGAAACAAATAAGCAACAATACCCATATCTTATTGTGATCATTCAACTCTTTTACATACTAAATTCTGGCGGATAAAACAGAGCCCGGCAATTCCGGGCTCATAGGCAATCTCAGTATCACATCACTCAACCATCCAGAACCTCACCAGAAAAATGCATACTTTCCAGTATTTGTTCAGCAACCCTTGTGTCCCGCACAATACTTTCATGATCACCAGGCAGCGTCTGTCGCTGAACCTGACCGTAAACATCCCACTCATCAGGACTTGCACCCTGCTGATAGCGGGAACCGCTCAACGTCTGATTTGACCAGAACACCATCAGCGGCGCGGCGACCGGTCTGAGCGTATGCTCCTGCATCAGCCGGTGGCTACTCATGAATAACTGCATCTGAATAAAACGCAGTGCCCTGTCACCTTCCCCGTCAAAAATCACCTCCGTTTCACCAATCAACTGCACCAGTGCATCAAAAGCATATTGATCGATGTTCAGTTGTTCTTGCGGGGACAGGCGCGCTAAGTCCTGTTCCAGCTCACTCAGTTCAGTCTGACGATTTTCCAGCAGTAATGTCCGGTGACGATGATTCAGACAAGCCAGATAACGGCTAACCCGGTTCAGCTCCGGCACTTGCAAACGAGCTTTGTGGGCGTTGGCTCTGGCATCAATAATCGTGACCCATTCAACCCGTTCACCGTCAGCTTCCAGTTGATGAGTGACAGCCATAGCCAGCCATGCGCCGAAAGACCATCCTGCCAGCCGGTAAGGGCCATGAGGCTGAACAGCACGAATCAACTGCACATAGTGTGCACAAAGCTGTTCAATACTTGTCGGTGCAAGCGGTGATAGCTCGGATGCAGAGCCATGCAGTTGCGGGGATTCAATCCCGTAAACCGGGAAGCGGTCAGCAAATGTTTTTACCATCTCCTGATAAGCCCGGACAATTCCGCCGGCAGGATGCATTAAAAAGACATTGTCACAGGCTGTCCGGGTATGCAGGTTCTCTTGAGCACGGGCATTCATCGGCACCAGCAGATCCTGAAGATCCGGATCGTTTCCGCTTTCCGTCTGATCCTGCTCACTATCCACCAGTTGAGCTAATGTCCGCAGGACCGGATGACGGAACACCTGCATCAGCGGTAACTCAATTGCCCACTGACGCCGGAGCATCGCAATCAGCCGTCCGGCCAGTAGTGAATTGCCGCCAAGGGCAAAAAAATCATCTTCACGATACACTTTTTCTGTCCCCAGCAAGGTTTGCCAGATCGTGGCAACCGCCTGTTCTGTCGCGGTACACGGTTCAGTCCGGGCTGTTGCTTCATCTGCTATACCGGCCGGCTCCGGCAGTGCCTTGCGGTCAACTTTATTGTTGGCATTGCGAGGCATCGCTTCCAGACAGACAATGTGCTGCGGCACCATATATGCCGGTAACACCTGTCCGAGACGGGATTTTACCTGCTCGGTTCCGCTTTCAGTTCCGGAAATATCAGCAGTAACATCAGTGGTGATATAAGCGACCAGACACGCCTTTGGTGTTCCGGCATAGCACAGACTGACAGCCGCTTCTCTGATGCCGGGAATCATACAGAGCTGTGCTTCAATTTCTCCGGTCTCAATGCGGTAACCCCGCAATTTGATCTGAAAATCAGTCCGGCCGATATAATGCAGTTCTCCGTGGATGGACAAACGTACCTTATCGCCGGTCTTATACATCTTCGCGCCATCACGGGAAGTAAACGGATCCGGCAGAAAAGCGGCTTCGGTCAAATCCATCCGGTTGAGATAACCTTCAGAAATCCCAGCGCCGCCGATATACAACTCACCTTCCGCTCCCGGTGCGACAGGATTCAGCCACGGATCCAGCACGTAAAACTGAGTATTGGCAATCGGTTGTCCCAGCGGCGGACGGTGCATATTCTCCGCAGTGATCTCACTATAGGACGACCAGACTGTCGTCTCAGTCGGACCATACATATTAAGCAGACGCGCACCACGGTTCAGGATACTTCCGGCCAGAGTCGGCGGCAGCGCTTCACCGCCGACCAACGCCGTAAGATGGTGCCAGTCCCGATGCTCCTGTTCCGTCAGCATCTGCCAGGTCATCGGTGTTCCCTGCATGACAGAAATATGCTGCTGTTGCAGGCAGCGGGATAAAGCTTCACCGTCCCGGACCATCATTTCATCAGCAATGACTACCTGTGCACCAGCCAGCAGTGGCACAAACAGTTCCAGTACCGCGATATCAAAACCAACCGTCGTCACTGCCAGAAGCTTGTCGGCTGCGGTGATCCGGGTTGCCGTCAGCATACTGTGCAGAAAATTACTCAACGCCGGACGGGCAATCTGTACCCCTTTCGGCCGCCCGGTCGAACCCGAAGTAAAGATGGTATAGGCAAGACCGCTATCCTGATGCCGCAACCATTCCAGTTCGTACGCATAATCAGCATCACTAAGTGTTATCCCCCGGATTAATGCTGCTACAGGCTGATTCAACGCGGCATCACCGATCACTATCTGACCATCCGTCAGGATCAGCTCCGGCTGCGTCTCTTCCAGAATCAGTTGCAAACGTTCCTGCGGCTGGGAAGGATCCAGCGGTATATAACTGGCACCGGAACCATACACAGCCAGCAGTGCCACCAGCATATCGGTCTGGCGTGAATGGCAGACGACGGCACGGCTCTGTTTATTTATCCCCCGTTTCCGGAGCACATGTGCAAGGCATAGCGTGCGTTCAAGCAGTTCGGCGTAAGTCAGTTGCCCGTCCTGTGCAGCGACCGCGACCCGATCTTTTTTCAGTTCCCAGTCCGACAATAACCCGGAACCGAGATGCCATGAGCCGGTCTCAGCCGCTTCCCCACAGAAATGCGCCTCAGCCGGACATGCCTGCCAGCATAAGTCCTTCAGGTGTTCGTCTCCCTGAGCCATGGTGAAAGCGGAGAGAATCTGTTCCAGTGTCGCCAGCATATGCCGGGCTGCCAGCGCAGAAACCCTTTCACCATCACAGGCAACCCGAAGCACCAGTGACTCATGCGGCATAATAGTCAGAGTCAGCGGGTAGTTATTGCGCTCATATGCCTGTAGCGGAGTCACCGATAAGCCATGACGGTTTTCCTGACCTGACGACTCTCCGAGTGCTTCGTTTTCAAACACCATCAGCGAATCAAACAGTGACTGTCCCCGGTGCACCAATTCGCTCTGTGCCGTAATATCCACCAACGGCAGGCATTCATGTTCACGCAGTTCGACACCCTGACGGTGCGTTGTAGTCAGCAGTTGTGCCAGGGTTTGATCGGGTTGTAGCGGCAGACGGACTGCCAGCGTATTAATAAAGATACCGACAATACGCTGCGCCTGAGGCAGGTCAGCCGGACGCCCGGAGGTAGTCATACCGAAAACAATATCTTTCTGCCCGCTATGATGAGCCAGAGTCAGCCCCCACGCCACCTGCATCACTGTGTTTAAAGTCACACCATAGGTGCGGCACAGCGCCTTCACTGCCGCGGTTTGTTCTTCGCTTAAACAGTGATCAAACAGTTCGAATCTGCCATCCGGCTCTCCGCCGGGTAAAGCCACCGGCGTATCAAATCCACTCAGGTAGGATTTCCAGAAAGCTTTCGAAGCATCAAGATCCTGCTGTTCCAGCCAGTCGAGATAAGTAGAGAAATCCGGACGCGGAGCCAGTTGTACGCTCCGGTCACCCATCGCCTGACGGTAACGGGTCATCACATCCTGAATGACCAGCGCAGAACACCAGGCATCGACGATCAGGTGATGACGGCTCCAGACCAGCCAGTGTTGCTGCCCGCTGACCCGAATCAGATACAGACGCATCAGCGGTGGCACATTCAGATCAAAACCTTTCCGGCGATCATTCAGGCAGAGTTCTTCCAGACGACGTTGTAGCTGTGATTCATCACAGCCGGACCAGTCCAGTTGCTCGACCGGCAATATGACCTGCGGTGCAAAACACTGGCGCGGTTCTCCCTGTTGGTTTTCACCAAATTGAGCTCTGAGAGCCTGTTCGGCATTGACCGTCTCCTGCCAGGCTTGCAGAAAAGCTCCGGCTTGTAGATCACCATATACAGCGACGGCCGTCTGATTGAAATACATCGTTCCGGCACTCGCGGCACTGTGCAGATACATTCCCTGCTGAACCGGGGTTAAAGGATAATCGATAGCACTTTGCCCGGCAGTTGCTGCCGGAGAAGACCGAGTTTCCGCCACCGATAACTCCGGCAAAGAAGCCAGATGGTTCATCTGCTCATGAAACGCATCGACAACCGGCTCCAACTGCGGTTTCAGTGACGGTGGATACTGCCAGACCACTTCCAGTACACCGTCACGAATTTGTGCAGTCACCTCAATCAACTGACGCCGGATACTGTGCGGATGACGGGCCTGTCCGGCTCCCTGAACCGGTTTCCAGTCCGCATCCAGCGAGCCGGTTTGTCCCAGATAGTTAAACAGAACCTGCGGAGCCGGGAAGGCCAGACTCTGACTGAGATAGCGCAGCACGCCATAGCCAATCCCGAGATCCGGAACATCCGCCAGTTGCCACGCTACCGATTCCAGTGTTTCAGCATCACAGGTTAACCGGACCGGGAAGCGACTGGTCAGCCAGCCGACCGTTTCACTCAGATCCTGCGTTTCCTGCCAGGGGCTGCGACCGTGGCTTTCCATCTCGATCAGCAACTGCTGACGTGGGAACTGCATACTGACGGCTCGAACCAGAGCCGAAACCATTGCCACTTCGCAGGCTGAACGCTGATGCAGACTACCAAGGCCGATCAGACGTTCCGTCAGATTCGCTGAGAATGTCTGGCGGTGAGAATAAACTTCACCGACCGTTCCGGGCTGAGCTCCGGGAATCAGCAGTCCGGCATCGAACTGACCGACCATCGGCTGCCAGTAGTTCCGGGCTGTCGCAAGCTTGTCATCCGGAAAATCAACCAGTGCCTGTTGCCACTGCTGTGCTGTCGTGATCTCGGCTCCTGAGGAAACCGAATCACCAGCACAAAGTGCCTGATAAGCCTGATGCAGATCCCGGCCAATCACCCGCCACGAGACACCGTCTACCACCAGATGATGCGCCACCAGCAGTAACCGGGGCTCGCCATCAGCCATATTCAGAGCGACTACTTTAAACAGCGGTCCGGCGGTTAAATTCAGACTCTGCTGGGTTGCCGCAACTAGAGCCGCAGCCCCGTTCTCATCCTGCCCGTCAAATCCGGCATAAACAGCGGCGGTTTCATGAGAGAGCCAGTAACTTGCCCGGCTCGGATCATCCATGTGCTCAAACCGCGCCGTCAGCAGCGGATGTTTTACCAGTAACACTTCGACGGCCTGACTCATCCGCTGGTGATCGATCTGTTCCGGTAATTGCAGCATCACGGCCTGATTCCAGTAATGCGGATAAGGCTGCGGCTGCTCGAAGAACCACTTCTGAATCGGCAGCAGAGGGAAACGCTGCTCACGATCCTGCGATTGGTCATGCATCTGAACGGAATTCGCCTGTTCTGTATGACGCTTTGCGGGATCAGCAGTCATCACTGCTTCTGACGGCGATTCCAGTTCACCGAGACTGATTGCGAGTTCAGCAATCGTCGGCGTGGCATACAGCATTTTCGGCGTAATCACTAGACCATGCTGTCGCGCCCGGGCGACCAGTTGCAGTGCAATGATCGAATCGCCCCCCAGAGTAAAGAAGTTATCACTGACATCCACGTCTTGCTGAAGCAAAGCTGACCAGAGTTGTTGCAGTACCTCGGTCACAGAGCGTTCCGGTTCAGGCTGATCTGCTGTCGGCTGAGAATCAGCACCGTTACTGACAGCCGGATGGTTCTGTACTACATCATGGGAACTTTCGGTCGCTGCAATCGGCACAGTTTTAACGCCATCGGTCACACTGTCACCTGACAGTCTCGCCAGCTCTGCAACCGTCGGTGCAGCATAGATCTGTTTCGGAGTGAATTTAAATCCGTGTTGTCTGGCTTTGGCAATAAATTGCAGACAGACAATCGAATCAGCACCCAGGGCAAACAGATTGTCGTCCGGCTGTGGCCGGACATTGAGCAGACTCTGCCAGAGATCACTCAGCAACACATCGGTTGCCGGTGTCATTTGGGCTGACTTACGAGAGGATTCCGGTTGTTGCTGTTCCAAAACTGATTGTTGCTGCTCCGAAACTGACTGTGTAACAGCCGGTTCAGTCAGACTTGCAGCCAGCATCTGCCGGTCCAGCTTGCCGTTTTTCTGGAGCGGAAAACGTTCCAGTGCCTGCCATAGCCGGGGAACCATATAATCCGGTAACTTCTCTTCCATACTAACTTCGAGATGTTTCAGCGTCCGGGGCTCAGAAGCCACACCGGCAGCCGGAATCTCACCGGTCAGAATAACGGCAGCCGCCAGACGTTTCCCACTCGGCCCGTCGACCGCTAGTACCACGGCATCCTGCACTTCATCCATGGCTTTCAGGGTTGCAGTGACCTCCGCAAGTTCTACCCGGAATCCCCGGATTTTAACCTGATCATCCTGACGTCCCAGATAAATCAGTTCCCCCTGCGAACCTCTGGCAACCCGGTCTCCGGTTTTATACAGCGGCAGTGACGCCGACGCCCCGGTCAGGCCGAAGTCACCGGTCTGACTGAACTGTCTGGCCGTTTCCTGCGGTTTATTCAGATAACCTTTCGCCACACCAAGCCCCGCAATCCAGAGTTCTCCGGCGATGCCATCAGCCACGACAAGCCCGGAATCATCGACAACATAAGCCAGATTGTTCGCCAGCGGCGTCCCTATCGAACCGAGATCATCTGCGGAGTGGATTTGTGTGGCGGTACAGCCGATGGTAGTTTCCGTCGGGCCATAATGGTTGACAATTCTCATTGCCGGAGCAAGTGAACGCAGTTGTGCCAGTAAAGCTGCATCCAGAGATTCCCCGCCGACAATCAGGCACGTTTTCGGCAACAGACGCTCCGGCTGAGCAACCGCCAGCAGAGCTTTCAGATGTGACGGCGCAATTTTCAGGACATCAACCGGCTGCTGTGCCAGTGTTTCCGCCAGTGCTTCCGGATCAAAATAGTATCCCGGAGGCAGCAGACGCAATGCCCGGCCACTACATAACGCACCAAGCACACAAGTAAAGCCGAGATCTGCGGCAACCGTCGAAAACGTCGTCATAGAGACCTTTGGCCCAAGACTAACCCGGTCAAACAGCGCATCGACATAACTGAGCAGATTGCGGTGAGTCACCTGCACACCTTTCGGTTGCCCCGTCGAACCGGACGTATAAACCAGATAAGCCGTATCTTCAGGATTCAGATCCGGGAATACCGGTTGTCCCGTCGCTTCAGCTGCTGGATCGATCAGTCCTGAAATATCGACCCAATTGCACTCTTTCAGTAAATCAGCACCCTGAGCTGCTGCCCAGTCCGGTTTTTCACCGCCGATAAAATAAGCAGGCCGGGCATCGGCAACAATCGCTTCAACACGTGCCAGCGGCAGTTCAGGATCGATACAGACCCAGGCAGCTCCCTTGTACCAGACCGCCAGCATCGCGAGGATCTGTTCCATCTGCCTTGGCATGCAGATAGCAATGACCGGCTGACCGGCACTGATTCGATCCCGGTGAACTTCCGGTAGCTGTTGGGCCAGTTTTCCGGCCTGAGACAAGAGAGCACTGTAAGACCAGCGAGTCAGCGGTGCGCCCTGTGGATAGAATTCAAGTGCCGTGGTTTCACCGTTCTGAGCACTCATCCGCTGTAACGCATGACGTTCTGCCGGGGCCGGTAAGCGTATCGTCTGTTGTTCATATCCGGCCCAACGGTTGAGTAACTGCCGCAACGGCAGGTGTAAAGACAGTGGCTCAGACGTGACCAGTTCAATACAGCGGATCAGCCCACGGACGATCCCGGTCATCAGAGTCACATCCACCTGCTGCGGATCCATCAGCAGATCAAATTGCAGATTCTGTCTCGGTACCACCCGTAACGTGAGCGGGAAATTATTTTCGACATGGTGATCATCTAAAGTCAGCGACAAACCTTCAATCGGTGCCGAATCCGCAACCGGCAGGTTCTCAAATACCAACAGGGAATTGAACAATGCTCCGTTTCCGGGAATGTCCGACCAACGCTGAATCTTTGCCAGTGGCGTCTGCTCATAATCGCGCATCTGTAGATTCTGGTCCTGCAATGCTGTCAGCCACTCTCCTAACAGTGCCTCAGCATCAATCTTCACCCGCAGTGGTAGCGTATTGATGAACACTCCCATAATCGCATCTGCATTGGCTAAATCAGCTGGACGTCCGGAGGTTGTAACACCGTAAACGACATCGCCAGTCGCCATATAACGGGATAGCACCAGCCCCCATAATCCCTGAATGGCTGTATTGAGCGTCACACCCTGAGTTCTGGCCCAGCCTGCAAGCTGAGCGGTGAGTGATTCGCCCAGAGACTGACTGTAGAATGTCGTCGTTTGTGGCTCCTGCGGCAAACCGGTAGCACCTTTGGGTAACGGGTTAGCTTCCTGAAATCCTGACAGGGTATCTTTCCAGTAGGCTTCGGCTTTTGCTTCCTGATGATGTTCGCCCAGCCATGCAATAAAGTCCCGGTAACAGGAAACCGGAGACCCGGAGATAGCCGTTCCTTGTACCAGTTTCCGGTAGTCTGCCATCACTTCCCCGACCAGCCGTTGCAGGCACCAGCCATCCATAATCAGATGATGAATCGTCCAGACCAGCCGGTAATTGCCCTGACCGTCAGTGGTGTCTGACAAACGGATCAGAGCCAGCCGCATCAATGGAGCCTGCTCCGGATTCAGTTGCTGACACTCTTCTGTCTGCAACACATTCATCTGCTGCTGACACTCAGCTTCCGTCAGTTGTGACCAGTCATACTCACGAAAAATCAGCGATGCCTGTTTCTGTACGATCTGGTGCGGTTCATCCACACCATCACAGATAAACCGGGTCCGCAGCGCGGAGTGACGACTCACTGCGTTCTCCCATGCCCGCCGGAACGCTTCCATGTGGAATCTTCCCCGACAGGTCACCAGACTCTGGCTGATATACGCATCCGGATGATCCAGACAGTAGAAATACATGCCCTGCTGTGCCGGAGATAAGGTGTAGATATCTTCGATCTCAACACCGTGCTGTTCTGCCGTTCGGATCAACGTCAGAAGTTGCGCATCACTGACTTTCGCCAGCGGATAATCCGCAGCAATCGCCCCGGTTGCCATCGGCCCTGCACCAGCCAGTGATGTCAGACTGCGGGAAAAATACTCAGCCAGCTTTTGTGCCTGAGTCTGACTCAGCCATTGAGCTGCATACTGAACATTCACCACCAACTGACCATTCTGCACAAATGCATTAACTTCAATAGGCCAGTAACGCGGATTCTGCTCATCCCGGAAGGCTGACAGTTGTTCCGGCGCTTTGCGGAACAAGGCTGATCCGTGACCATCTTCAGATGTCAGATCCAACTGGCCCAGATAGTTAAATACCAGTGACGGCTGGTTGCTTTTATGCAACAGGTCATGTTCCTGAACTTCTAAAGATTCCGGTAACTGCGACTGAAGCTGCAAAAACGGAAGGGCGGACTGAGCGGACTGAGCAGACTGTCGCTCAGGATTACCACTCAGCACCGAGCGGTTGTGCAGTAATGCGTCAGCCCATGACTGCACGCGACCATGACTACCAGCACTGATCAGCGCCGGATAAATCCGGGTAAACCAGCCCAGCGTCTGGCTGACATCGGCATCGAGCTGATCCCGGCCATGCCCTTCCAGTTGAATCAGATGATGTGGCTGACCACTCCATTCACTCAGGGCATGAGCCAGCGCCGTCAGACAAATCTCTTCGGCATTGGCTTTCATCCGGGGAGCAATATGCTGAAGCAATGTGTGGGTCGTTTCCTGAGAAAGCTCAAACCGCTCCATCGCGGCAATCCCGATCGGCTGCCGGGGAAAGAGAGGTTGCTCTGCCAATGGATAAGACACCTGCAACGCCTGTTGAACGTCCGGCTGTGCCGCCCACTGCTGCCATATATCAAGACTTTTGCGGACATCGCCTTCCGGTAAGCCGAACCGCTTACGGCATCGTTCAACCCAGCCTTTATACGGCAGTGTCATCGCCCGGATCGGTTCTAAGGTCTGTCCGGCAGACAGTCGCTCATAATCACGGCTCAGTGCATCCAGCAGAATCCGCCACGAAACAGCATCGATCACCAAATGGTGCGCCACCAATAGCAACCGGTATTCGGCCGCAGCAGATGGCTCTTTATTGCTCTGAAAGCGGTTAATCCGCACACAGGTCGCCCGGAACAGTTTTCCTTCACTCAATGAGAGTGCGCTCTGTTCCTGACGACACAGTTCATCAATCTGCGGCTGAAGATTTTCTCCGGCCTCAACATTCCACTCAAGCGATCTGAGCGCCAGCCTTTCCGGCATGATCTCGTCCGGAGACGGAACCGCTAATATCCAGTCGCTTCCGCTTGCCTCCTGCGTAAAACGGGCACAGAGTAGCGGATGCATCTGTAATAAACGCAGTAGTGTCTGTTCCAGTAACACCGGATTAACCGGAGCGGTTCCGGACAGTAATACCGCCTGATTGAACTGATCCGGATTCGGCAGGTTCTGGTTCAGGAACCAGTGCTGAATTGCCCCCGGACGGGTTTTCCCATAACTTTCTCCGCCGCTGAACACAGTCTGTTCTCCGGCTCTGGCAACACTCGCCAGTGCTTTCACCGTCGCATGTTTAAACACCTCTTTCGGCTCAATTGCCAGCCCAAGTTCACGGGCTTTGGCAACCACCTGCAGGCTCATGATGGAATCGCCGCCTAAGGCAAAGAAATTGTCTTCAATACTCACCTGTTCCAGCCTGAGCACTCCGGCAAATACCTGCGCCAGTAACGTTTCGTTCCGGGTTTGCGGTGCGACATACTCTCCGGCATTCTGACAGGCAAGGTTAATCGCTGGCAGAGCCTTGCGGTCCGCTTTACCATTGGCATTCACCGGCATACGCTCAAGGCGCATAAAGACCGACGGAATCATGTAAGCCGGCAAACGGGATGCCAGCAGAGCCTGCCACTGGTTCCAGTCCGGTTCATCTCCGTCCAGTACCACGTAAGCCGCCAGCGTCTGACTGTCCGGTGCCGTCACAATCGCCTCTTTGACAAAATTCAAATCAAGCAGTGCTGCTTCGATTTCACCCAGTTCGATCCGCAGACCACGGACTTTGACCTGAAAATCGGTCCGTCCCAGATATTCAATACTGCCATCATTGCGGTAACGGGCCAGATCGCCGGTCCGGTACAGACGCGCATACCAGTGATTGTCACTATTCGGATTCTCATTCAGGGGAAGTGGATTGGTAATAAAAGCCTGCGCCGTCAGGTCATCCCGGCCAAAATACCCTCTTGCCAGCCCCGGACCACTGAGATACAGCTCACCCGGAACACCAACCGGCACCGGATTAAGATCTTCGTTGAGAATCCAGGTCTGCATATTGGCGATCGGATAACCAATCGGCACCACGCCCGGACAAGGCTTGGAACAGTCCCAGTAAGTCACATCAATCGAAGCTTCTGTCGGGCCGTACAAATTGTGTAACTGACAGGAGAAATGGGAGAAAAAGCGTTCTTGCAACGCAAATGAAAGGGCTTCACCACTGGTGAACACCCGGCGCAGCGACGTACAGGAAGCCACATCGTGATGCTCTAAAAAGGCTTGCAGCATGGTCGGTACAAAGTGCATGGTCGTGACACGATGATGCCGGATCAAATCAACCAGCTTCTGGCTGTCTTTATGATCACCGGGCTGAGCCACAACCAGCGTGGCACCGACCATCAGCGGCCAGAAGAATTCCCACACCGAGACATCAAAGCTGTAAGGGGTTTTCTGTAACACCACATCCGATGCATCCAGCGGATACTCATTCTGCATCCAGAGAATACGGTTCATCACCCCGACATGCGGCACAGCGACACCTTTCGGTTTGCCGGTCGAGCCGGAGGTAAAGAGAATATAAGCCAGATTTTCCGCACCACATTTGCTCAGATCCGGGCATGTTGTGGCTTCTCCGGCAGTCAGAGAAAAAGAGTCATCCAACAGATGACAGGGCATAGCACCACAAAATTCTGCGGCCAGATCGGCCAGTTCCGGTACGGTCAGCAGTAATGCAGGCTGCGCCTGTTCCACAATGTGCGTCAGCCGTTGAGACGGATGTTCGGGATCGACCGGCACATAAGCACAACCAGCTTTGACAATCGCCAGCAGGCTCACCACCATCTGTACGCCTCGTGGCATACAGACGGCAATCCGGCTTTCCGTATCAACCCCCTGATTCACCAGCCAGTTCGCCAGTTGGTTCACCTGGCGGTTCAGAGTTTGATAATCCCAACGGACCTCTTCATTATTCCGGGAGTTTTTATCATGTTGAGCAAAGACCAGCGCCTGTTGCAACGGAGTCTGTAACGCCTGTGCTTCCAGCGCTTCTCCCAGCGTCTGATGTTTCAGTTCCGGCGGAAGCAAAGCAGCAAGTCCGGTCTGATTCCAGTCTTGCAACGTTTGCCATTCGTCATCACTGAGCACCGGGAAACTTTTCAGCAACCGGGCCGGTTCTCTAAGCAATGCATCCAGCAGGCGGGTCAGCGCGGTCTGATAATAACAGGCCAGTAACGCCACCTGTCCGGCATCATAACAAGCCGTCCGGTACTGGAAGGACAGCGCCAGATGCTGCGCATGATGCACTGCAAATAAAGAGAGATCATATTTCGAGGTAAACTCCGGCACCGGCAGCGCCCGGATCTGCATGTCACCCAGCGTAATCTCACCGGACGATGATTCATCCAGATAGTTGAACATCGTCTGTACCAGCGGCTCATGTGCCATATCCCGGGAAGAAACCAGTTCATCGACCAGCTTTTCAAACGGCATGGCACTATGGCTTTGGGCACCGCTGACTGCCTGATGCACCGACTGTAACCATGATTCGGCACTGCTCTCAGAGGAATACTGAGTGCGAATCACCAGTGTATTGACAAACAGACCGAGCATATTTTCAAACTCAGGCAGAGAACGTTCTGCTACCGGCGTCGCAACCCGAATATCCCGTTGCCCGGTTCGCTGGCTCAACATCCACTGATAGGCGGCAAGAAGTACCGTATAAGGTGTTACCCGATAGGATTCGCACACCTGTTTCAGTTGATGATAAACCGCACCTTCCAGTGTGAAATGGTAACGGGCACCGGCATCACTGAGGCCTGCGCGATCCTCACCGACTGACTGACGCATCGGTAAATCCAGACTGTAGTTCCCGTCTTCCAGCGTCCCGCGCCAGTAAGCCAGCAGATTATCGTAGGTGTTATCACTGAGTAGCTGCTTCTGCCATTGAGCATAATCGATATACTGAAACCGCGTCTCCTGCGGATCTGTAGCCAGCTCTCCCGAATCAGATCGGATGCTCATCTGGTTGGCTGTCTGCACCATCATCCGGGTCAGATTCTGCAAAGACCAGTGATCAATGATGATATGGTGAAATGTCAGCAGTAGCCGGGATTCTCCCGATGACAGTTTCAGATGAGTGAGACGAAACAGCGGTGGATGCGCCAGATCAAATGGCTCACTCATAGCTGCCTGCAGAGCGCTGTCATACGCCGGCTCATGTTCACCTGACTGACTAACCCCGCTTAAATCAACCTCCCGGATCTGAAGCCGCCGGATCACATCCGCCGCATCCAGTAGTCCGGCGACCGGACGACCGTCTTCTCCGGCCTGAAATGTCGTCCGGAAGATTTCCTGTTCGCTAATCAGATGAGCAAAGACCTGCTGGAACAATTCAAGAGAGACATCACCATGCAGCGACAGAAGCGCATTAACATTATATTGCCCGCTCTCCTGCTCAAACTGCTGTAAGAACCACATCCGTTCCTGAGCAAAAGAGAGCGGGAAATATCGGGCGGCGCGATCAACCCGGCTCAGAGATGGTAGCCCGACAGACTGATTCTGGCTTTCCAGATAAGCCATGATTTCCGCTTTTCTGGCTTGTAATGTCTGCTTGACCTCCGCAGTCAATGCCCCTTTCGGGGCATCGATTTTTAATTTGCCGTCCGCCAGACGGAGGTGAATATCATGTTGGAATAACTCGGCCAAAAGTACTGCAATACTCATAATTCAAAGCTCTCCCTTTCGTCTTCGTCATCCATTTCCTGTTCAGCATGGAAAGTGTGGCTGTTCATATCGATACAGGCAGCCAGACTGGATAAATCCGGCATTTCCATCAGCAGCGCCAGACGAAGATTCAGGTTAAATTGTTGATTGATTCGGTTCACCAGACGGGTCAGCAGTAAAGAATGCCCGCCCAAAGCAAAGAAGTTGTCGTGACGTCCGACGGAGTCAAGGCCCAGCAGTTCCTGCCACAGTCGTGCCAGTTGCTGTTCCGTCGGAGTCTGAGGTGCAATAAATCCACACTGCGGCCAGAGCGGTTCCGGCAGTGCTTTGCGGTCCACTTTTCCGTTATGGGTTAAAGGCAGCGACGCCAGGATTTCAATGTGGTCCGGCACCATATAAGCCGGCAGACGCTGTTGCAGGAAAGCGATAATCGGCTCAACCGGCAACTGCTGATCACTGACAACATAACCGACCAGTGTGTCCTGCTCTGCGCGTCGGCGCACCTGAGCCACAGCTTCACGAATATCCGGATAGGTTGCCAGAATGGCTTCGATTTCTCCCAGCTCAATCCGCTGCCCGCGGATTTTCACCTGAAAATCGGCCCGTCCCAGGTATTCAATCGCCCCGTCAGGGCGGTAACGCGCCAGATCACCGGTCCGGTACAGTCGTGCGTGCTGTGCATCATGCTCCGCTCCGGCTTCTGCCCACGGATTCGGAATAAAAGCAGCATCAGTCAGTTCCGGCTGTCCAAGATAACCCGCAGCCAGACCAATACCCGACAGATACAGTTCCCCTTCCACACCCACCGGGACGGGATGAAGATGTTGATCCAGAATCCAGGTCTGCATATTGGCAATCGGATAACCGATCGGCACTTCGCTGACAATATTCTGCGCCCGGCAATCCCACCAGGTGACATCAATCGAAGCTTCCGTTGGTCCGTAGAGGTTATGCAGCGCCACATGCGGCAACTGTTGCAGACAGCTCTGCTGGACATGGTAAGGGAGCGCTTCACCACTACAGATCAAACGCTTCAACCCCGGAAATGTTTGAGTTTCTGAAGACAGCCCTTCCGAAGACGTCTGTCCCGGTAAACCTTCGAGGAAACCATGCAGCATTGCCGGAACAAAATGCATGGTGCTGATCGCATAGTCAAGTACCAGTTCACCAAGTCTGGCATTGTCTTTGTGTGCATCCGGCTCAGCCATCACCAGCGTTGCACCACTGACTAAAGGCCAGAAGAACTCCCACACCGACACATCAAAACCATACGGTGTTTTCTGTAATACGGCATCATCGCCCTGCAAACGGAAAGTGTCCTGCATCCAAGCAATCCGGTTGACAATTCCTCCATGCGGGATCGCCACACCTTTGGGTTTTCCGGTCGAACCGGAGGTATAAAGGACATACAGAATATCGTCGGCCTGTACGTGTTGATCAGGTTCCGCGCCATCAAGTGCCTCTCCGTTATAGGCCTGACTGGCAGCCAGCGCTTTTTCAATTGCAATGATCGGTGTAGCTTCACCTCCAACACCATGATCTACCAGCAACTGTCCGACCTGACTCTGGGCCAGAATCACTTTGGGGCTGGCACTTTGTGCAATCATTGCCAGACGTTGTCCCGGCATATCCGGATCCAGCGGAACATAGGCACAGCCGAGTTTCACACACGCCAGCATGGCAATCACCATCTCCGGAGAGCGGCGCATCGACAGACCAATCCGTTCACCACGCCGACACTGACAGGACTGACGCAGATAGTTGGCCAGCCGGAGAACATGCTCATCCAACTGGCGGTAGGACAACGTCAGATCGCCCTCCTGCTGCCAGTAACCGGCAACAATAGCCGCCGGGCAGATCAGAGCAGTGCTGTCCGGTGTCAGGCGGACCTGCCGGGCAAGATAAGCATCCAGCGTTGCGGGAACGTCATAGTCAGTCTGGGTCTGATTCCACAGCCACGGGCCGGACTCCTGTTTTGCTGTCGCCAGTAAACGCATCAATTCAGCACAATCTGCCATTTCCCCACTGCTCGCAACCTGAGTCAGTAAAGTCACGAAATCATCCAGCATCGCGGTGGCGACTGAAGATTCGATCTGGGTCGGGTCAGTGGCAAAACGAATATCCAGTTGCTGATGCGGGATCAGCACCAGCGTCAGCGGATAATTGTTGCGCTCTATGGTTTCACGGACAGTAAAACGGAGACTGTCCGCCATCCGGTGTTGGTCGCCGGGATAGTTTTCGAACACCAGCAGGTTATCGAACAACGCTTCGGTCAGACCGGAGATTTTCTGAATTTCGACCAGCGGCACATGTTCATGCTCACGGCTGTCCAGCAGTTGATTTTGCAGGGTCCGGGCCAGTTCAATGAACGACCGATGCCCGTGATTCATCTGTGCAACCAGAGGAATGGTAGTAATAAACACACCCATCATCTGCTGGGCATTTTCCAGCGCATCGGGACGACCGGAGCTGGTAATCCCCATGGTCACCGTCTCATGGTTGGTATAACGGCCCAGAACCAGCGCCCACACTGCCTGACACAGGGAGTTCAGCGTCAGTTGGTGCTGCGCAGCCAGCGCCTTTAATCCGGCGGTACATTCGGCGGTCAGAGACTGAGTGTATTGCTGTAGTCCGTGTTCCGCTTCTGAAACAAGACTCAGCTCAGGTTTGAACGGCCGGGGAAGTCTGGCAGATTCTGCGGCACCGGAAGATGTGATCAACTGCTGCCAGTAGTCGAGACTGGCCGCATGATCCTGCTGACTCAGCCAGGCAACAAAATCGGCAAACTCACCGACACTCAGTGAACCGGATATACCTTTTCCTTCTGTCAGACTCTGATAAGACCGCCGCACTTCAGCCACCATCTGGCCGGTACACCAGCCATCAACAATCAGGTGGTGACGCGTCCAGATCAGGCAGTGATAATCTTCCCGGATGCGGATCAGTTTCAGCCGCATCAGCACCGGATGACTGATATCAAAACCCTGTTGCAGTTCGGCGTCAGCCAGCTCCCGAAGGCTGTCTTCCAGTAGTTCACCGCCGGACAGTGTCAGCTTCTGCCAGTCCAGTGCCGCATTTGAACTCACGTATTGCAACGGAATGTCCAGCCCTTCCCAGATAAAGCCGCTGCGCAGCACCGGATGATGATCGATCAGTGCCTGCCAGGCCTGTTGCAGCGCATCGGTATCCAGTTCGCCGTGAAAATCGATCAGGCTCTGGTTCAGATACAAACCTTTCTGCGGTTCTGCCAGTGTGTGGAACAGCATTCCTTGCTGTGTAGGCGTCAGCGGGTAGAGATTGTCTACCTGCGTCGGAGACACCGGCAAAGAGGCCACCAGATGTTCCAGTGCCGCCTGAGAGACGACTGATTCAGCAATCAGCGGATAATCACCTAACGCCACACCGCTGACCGCCTGTTCGCAATGGTTAATTAAATCGGTCAGACGGGCAATAAAACTCTCGGCAACCGCCCGGATAGCTTCAGTGGTTTGTACGTTACGGTTAAACTGCCAGCGCAGCACCAGCTCACCGTTTTTGATCATACCGTTGATATCAAGCCACTGCTTGCGGGCATTGTTGCCATGCCGCTGCTCCGGAACCTGCTCATCAGCCAAGGCAATATCCTGCATCGACAAACCGCGATCCAACTGACCGAGATAGTTAAACACAATCGAAGGTGTCACCAGTTCGGTCAGTTCACCGCACAGATATTTCAACACGCCAAATCCCTGTCCCTGATCCGGAACCCGGCGAAGCTGAGCCTGAGTATCCAATACCAGTTGACGCATGGTGTCATCTGTCCACTCAACAGTATCTGTCCCCGTCAGAGAATCAGCCTCCGTAACAGAATGACAACGTAACAGCACCGGATAACGGCTGGTAAACCAGCCGATGGTCTGGGACAAATCCAGTTCATCATGCTGACGGCCATGACCTTCCAGCTCAATCAGAACCTGATGCTCTCCGCGCCACTGTGCCAGAGCACCATTCAGTGCCGCCAGCAACAGGTCATTGATACCGAGCTCGTAGCTTTCCAGTGCTGTGGTGGTGAGTTTCCGCGTCAGATGAGACGCCAGCCGGACATCGATAAAATCGCTGTCCGCCAGTCGGTTCGGCTGGGAGAAATCGACTGTCCCGTCAACCGCAGGCAGACTGACCCAACGCTGCTGGGTTAAGGTGTCTGTCCCTGCAAGCGGCTGCCAGTAATTTCGGGCGGCACGCTTTTTCTCTTCCGGCCAGTGCTGTAAATCCTGCACCCACTGTCCATAAGTTACCGGCGGAGACAGTAAGTCAGCGGCAATCCCGGCTGACAGACTAAAGTAAGCCTGACACAACTGACTGATCAGCACCCGCCAGGAAACGCCATCAACCACCAAATGGTGTGCGGAAAGCAGAATCCGGCCGCCTTCCCGATCACTAATGTCAATCACATCGACCCGAATCGGAGCCGTGTCATGCAGTGTGAATAATGACTGCTGCGCACCGAGTCGTGTCTCCAGCTCACTGTAAGCAATGGTGTGTTGTTCGACCGTCCACGTGCTTGTTGCAGGATGTTGTCTGCACACAGCTTGCGCTTGCGGACTTACCTCCTGAGATGCTGTATATCGCACCGATAACTGCGGATGAAGGGCAAACACCTGTGCCACCGCCTGACGGAAACTTGCTATATCAATAGATGTGGCGTAACGCAGCAATACCGACTGGTTCCAGTGATCGGCCTGCATCAGATGCTGTTCGAAGAACCAGTGCTGAATCGGAGCCAGTGGGATCGCCTGAGTGTCCTGACTTGGCTGCGATCCGGATTCAGCCTTCGGAGTCGCCTCATCCGCCAGCAAATCTCTGGCAATGGCAATTGGTGTCTGGCGGGCAAACACCTGTTTCGGCGTCAGTCGGATACCGGATTTTTTCAGCCGGGCGACCAGTTGCAGACAGAGAATCGAATCCCCGCCATTACGGAAAAAACTGTCTTCAAGTGAGATATTTTTGTGTAGCAGTTCCCGGTATCCGGCAGCAATCTGCTCCGCCAGTTGCACCACCGCTGCGGAATCTTCCGGAACCGTATTCAGCAGAGAGCGGGCAATTTCGATCGGTGTCTGCCGGGCAAAAACCAGTTTCGGTGTCAGCCGGATACCGGATTTTTTCAGTCGGGCTGCCAGTTGCAGACAGAGAATCGAATCTCCACCCTGCTGGAAAAAACTATCCTGAACTGAGATCGGTTTGCACAGCAGTTCCTGATATCCGGCGGCAATCTGCTCTGCCAGCTGTATCACTGCTTCCGAATCTTCCGCAGCTTCCTGAAGAACGCTCTCCGCCGGTGTCGTTTCAACCGATGCCGACAGCAAAGCGGTTTCCCGTTGATGGATGTTCCAGAAGCTATCCGGCTCACCCAATACCTGAGCCAACGTCTGCTGATACTGTTGCAGCAGCGAACGAACGGTTTCTCCGCGGAACAGTTCAGTGCTGTATTCCAGATCGATGCGTAGCGTCTCCGCACCTTGATCCGAACGGGCTTCATTTAAACGGATTTCATTTAAACGAACGGTCAGATCGAAGCGGGCATGTTTAAGTTCGCGTTCAACAACATCAACGGATAAATCCGTCAGCTCAAGTGTACTGCGCGGTACATTACGATACACAAACAACACCTGAAACAGCGGACTCCACGCCTGACCACGTTCAATATTCAGTTCATCCAGCAGGAGATCAAACGGCAGATCCTGATGTTCGAATGCAGCCTGTGTCGTACCGGAAACCTGCGCAACCAGCTTACGGAAAGTCACCTGTTGTGGCAGTTTATGGCGCAATACCAGTGTATTGACCAGAAATCCGAGCATCTCTTCCAGTTCTGGGCGCTGACGGTTGGCAACCGAAGTGCCCAGACAGATGTCAGCACCGGCGCCCCGTTGATTCAGCAACAGTAGAAATGCGGCCTGCATGACGTTATACAAGGTTGTCCCTTCACGACTGGCAAATGCTCTGGCCTCCCGGAGTAAAGACACTGGCAGAGTCAGGCTTTCCTGTGCTCCCTGATAGTTTCTTGCCACCACATCAGGATAGGGAAAATCAAACGGTAACTGAGTATTTACCGGCGCACCGGTAAGCGTTGTACGCCAGAAAGCCCGCTGCTCATCCGCAGGTTCACTTGCCAGCCACTCCCGCTGCCAGGTCGCGTAATCGGCATACTGCAATACCGGTTCACCATTCGGTTCGTCCATGCCTTGCAAACACTGTTCGTACAGTGCAGCCAGCTCCTGAATCAGCAGCGATTCAGACCAGGCGTCAAACGCGATATGGTGGATGACAAACAGCAGGTGCCAGCACTGACTGTCGTCTCCTTCCTGAGATAACAATGCGATCCGGACCGGCAGATCCCGGTCCAGTGCAAACGGCTGATTTGCCAGTTGTTCGCATGTCTGATCGATATCTGCCACATGCAGATGAACATCGAACGGCAATTCATAATCGCTTTCAACCTGCTGAAAAGCCTGACCGGCTTCATCGATCTGATAAGTACTGCGTAAGATATGATGACGCTGTAACAGCATGGCAAAAGCCTGTGCCATAGCTTGCTGATTCAGGTAACCGTTGAGTACCAGACGTCCGGTCAGGTTATACAGCGCGCTGCCCTGTTCGTACTGTTCAATAAACCACAGCCGCTGTTGGGCACTCGATAGCACTGCCCGGTTTTCCGGATGCGGCAGCGCGACAATCGGCAATTGCCAGCTATCGATGTTACGGGCCTTGAGTAAAGCCCGGAACTGCGCTTTCTTTTCCGGCGGCAATTGCGCCAGACGTTGTGCTATGTTACGCGGGTCCAACGCATCAGCCGGGCTATTATGTTGCTTCAATTCGGAATGACTCATAATTCAAACTCATCTAACAGGGCAGCCATCATCGCCAGATCATCTTCCTGTGAAGATACGGCTGCTAATTTTTCTGCGATTGCACTGATTGTCGGATTCTGGAAGATCTCGGCCAGAGAGAGGCTTTGATGAAACGTACGCTGGATTCTGGCCTGTAGCCGGGTCGCTGACAGGGAGTTGCCACCCAGATGGAAGAAGTTATCTTCAACGCCGATATCCGTGACATTCAGGATCTGCTGCCAGATCTCCGCCAGTGTTCTCTCTGTTTCAGTCGTTGGTGCCACATGCCGGGATGCTTCTCCCGCAGCCGGGTATGGCAGAGCCTGCCGGTTGATCTTGCCATTGGTGTTCAGCGGTAGTTGTTCCATCACCTGAACAACAGCCGGCACCATATAAGCAGGCAGATGTTCTGCCAGATATGCCGTCAGCACCCCGGATTCACTGGACCAATCTTCCTGAGAAGACAGTAATTTCTGAGACAAAGCGGTATGAGACAAAGTGACATACGCCGCAATGAAGGCCGAATCCTGCTGTGCATCCCACAGGACAACAACGGCTTCTTTAACCGCATCGTGTTGTTGTAGCAGTGCTTCAATTTCTCCCAGTTCGATCCGGAATCCTCTGAGCTTGACCTGAAAATCCATCCGGCCGAGATAATGGATTCGTTGCTGTTTATCCATCATCACTCTGTCTCCGGTCCGGTACATCCGGACACCCGGTTCCATGTTCAGTGGATTGGCAACGAATTTCTCCGCGGTCAGCTCGGCCCGGTTCAGGTAGCCTTGCGCTAATCCCTGCCCGGAAATATAAAGCTCACCCTCAACTCCTGTCCGGACCGGCTGCTGTAATTCATCAAGAATGTAAAAGCCGGTATCGCGCAGCGGCTGACCGATAGTCACATGACTGGTTGGCAGATTTTCCAGCGAGGCGGAGGAAACATGCTCACAACTGGCCCAGATCGTAGCTTCTGTCGGACCATAAAGATTGGTCAGGCAATTCGCCCGAAGCAGGAGTTTTTCAGCCAGTGATTTGGGCAGCGCTTCTCCGCCTGACAGTACATTCAGCGAGTTCCACCATGCGCCTTCGTACTCAGCCAGACCATGCCAGGTGGCTGGCGTTGCCTGCATCACATTGATCTGATGTGCCGTAATTTGCCGGATCATCGCCTGCGCATCTTTACAGTCGCTTTCACTGGCAAGGACCAGAACCCCGCCCTGTAGCAACGGCAGGAACAGTTCCAGCGCTGCGATATCAAAGCCGATGGTCGTCACAGCCAGCAGACGGCTGTGTTCAGCAACAGGAACTTCAGCGGCGATAGCACGCATAAAGTGCCGCAACGCTCCTCTTGAGATCTGTACACCTTTCGGCTTGCCGGTCGAACCGGAGGTAAAGATGCTGTAGGCAGTCATATCGTCTGACGGTATGACAGCTGTCTGAACCGCTTCAGTTTCCTGCATTTCCGCCTGCTTCAGCTCATCAGGCGTGATCTGGTGGATGGTGCTTTTCAGTGGCATGGGTTCAGACACCAGCAAAAATTCAGCTTCGGACTGCTCAAGAATACTTTCCAGCCGTTCAGCCGGATGAGTCGGGTCAAGCGGAATATAAGTAATCCCCGCCCGGTAAAGGGCCAGCAGATGAATCACTAACCCGGAATCGCGCGGTAGTGCAACAGCGACGGTCTGCACCGATTCAGCTTTACACATTCTTGCCAGCACCGCTGCCCGTGTTTCAATCGCCTCAACCAAAGCGGCATAGGTATAACGCCGATCCGCGGCAATCAGTGCTTCCTTCTCCGGTGTCCGGCTGGCCTGAGACTGAATATGCTCAATCAGATCCAGATGCTCCACCGCTTCCGGTTGTGATGTCGGCCGGGAGCCATTGAGTACCGACAGTCCGGATTCAGCCTGAACCAGTGCTGTCAGAACCTCTGCGACCTTCCGGGTCAGCGTCTGACTCAGAATGTTCAGAGCCTGTTCAAAAGTGTTTAGCAATGCAGTGATCTGCCCGTCACTGATGCGTCGGCTGTCATAACGACAATGCAACTTCAGCGTATCACCGGGTTCCATTTGCAACATCAATGGCAGATTGCTGTGTTCGGCAACTGACAGCAGCCCGATTTTAGGTGATTCAAGTCCGGCAAGTGCTGGCGGGAAAGGATAGTTCTGATAGACAAGCACCGTATCGAATAGTGCCTCTCCCGGTTGCAATGCCAGTGATGACTGGATCTGAGCCAGAGACAGATAATCGGCATTGCGGGCTCCGGCGGCACTGAGCTGGACCTTACGGGCCAGTTCCTGAACAGATGTTTGCGGCTCAAGTCTCACTCGCTGCGGCAAAGTGTTGATGAACATTCCCGCAGTTTGCTGAATATCCGGCACGGCTTCAGAACGCCCCGAGGTCGTACTGCCGAAAACAACATCACGCTGTCCGGTTGCCCGGTTCAGGGCAAATGCCCAGCCCAGCTGCAACAATGTATTTACCGTCAGATTATGAGCTCTGGCCTGCTGTTCCAGCTGTGCCAGCAGATCTGCACTCATTTCGCTTTGCCGGTACTGTTGCCCGTTTCCGTCCTGAACCGCCGCAGCCCTTGCCAGTGTGGTCGGACGTTCGATACCGGCCAGCTCCTGCTGCCAGTAAGCCATCGCCTGAGTCTCATCACCAGATATCAGCCACTGGCTGTAACCTTCCAGTGTCGGCGCATCTGCCAGTGTTTCCTGACGATAGAGTGCGATCGCTTCTCCGGCAATCAGCGCTGAAGTCCAGCCATCGACAACCAGATGATGACGTGTCCAGACCAGCCGGAACTGCTCACCGCCGAAGTGGATTAAAGTTACCCGCATCAGTGGTGCACGGCCGATATCAAAACCATTACGGCTTTCCTGCTGTAAAAAGTCGTTGAAAGCAACGGCCTGATCATCCGCAGAAAGGTGCTGCCAGTCCTGATAATCCGTCGCCATAGCAAGGCCGCGACAGACCACCATGAGCGGTTGTTCCAGTCCTTCCCAGATAAACCGGCTGCGCAGTATATCGTGGCGCAATCCGGCACTTTTCCAGGCCTGTAAGAATTCAAACGGTTCAATCCGTCCTGCAAGAGACATCCCGGTCACATTGGTATAAAGACTCGGGTCGTTTTCCAGCAGACAATGATAGAAAATTCCCTGTTGTCCGGGTGACAGTGGCAGGATGTCCTCAATCGTATCGGCTGCGATCTGCCCGGTGATTTGTTCCAGATCCGGCTGACTCAAATCCGCCGTCACTTCACCGCACTCAATCTGTTCCGGCAATATATCCAGACGCCGCCGCGAAACAGCACTTTTTGAAGTAACGGTATTTTCCGGAGCCGGAGCATGATTTTTCAGCGCTGCATTTTCTTTCTCCAGCAGTGGTGCCAGAAATGCAGCCAGAGCCGCCGGACTCTGATGCTGGAATATCGCTTGTGGTGTCAGTGGTAGTGCAGCTTTCCTCGCTGCCGCCACCAATTGCAGGGCCAGAATAGAATCACCACCCAGTGAGAAGAAACCAGCCTGAGGATCAACAGATTGAGAGTCCAGTTGCAGTACCTGTGCAAACAGCGCCACCAGTTGTCCGGTTGTTGCGTCTGTCAGAGTCTCTCCACCCAGAGCGGTTTCAGAAACCGAATCGGCTGAAAGAGCGCTTTCAGGAGACTGTGTTTCAGGAGATAAAGCCCCGGAAAGTAACAGTCCTGCCTGTTCACGCAGTGCTTTCCGATCAATCTTGCCGTTGCTGTTACGCGGCAGATGTTCCAGAGGCTGCCAGAAATGCGGCATCATATAAGCAGGCAGAACCCCGGCCAAAGCCTCCGCCAACACGGTTGGACTGTGCGGTGATACTACAAATGCAATCAGCGATTCCCGCATATCATCTTTTTCGAAGTACACCGCAGCTTCACTGATCTGATCCAGCTCAGCCAGCTTGCGCTCGATTTCAGCTAGCTCAACCCGGTAGCCACGGATCTTCACCTGACCATCACCCCGGCCGATAAACTGCAAACGAGCTTGTGGCAAACGCCGGACCCGATCACCAGTCCGGTAGATGGTTTCACCGGAAACCAGCGGGTTTTCGATAAAGTTCTCCGCAGTCTTGGCTGAGTCCTGCCAGTATCCTTCGGCAAGCTGATTTCCTGCGACATAAAGCTGCCCGATACCTCCGACAGGCACCGGAGACATCCGCTCATCTAGCACATAAACCCGGTTACCGGCCAGCGGTGTTCCCAGAGAAACCGGCTGATTATCTGCCAGTTTTCCGGCCAGCACACCCACCGTTGTTTCTGTCGGACCATAGTGATTAAACAGAGTCAGTGCCGGAGCCATTCCCCGCACCTGAGCAATCAGAGCCGGAGTCACGCCTTCGCCACCCAGAACTAACGCTGATTTCGGTAAAATTTCATCCCGTTCGGAAGCCAGTAATCCTTGCAAGTGGGAAGGGACAACTTTCAGCATATCGACCGGATAGTTTTGCAGATGGTCAGCCAGCCCTTCGGCATCCAGCATCCATTCTTCATCCAGCACCCGGACCGGAAAACCACCCAGCAATCCGCCCCATAAAGCGGTATAACTCAGATCGGTCGCAATACTTGCCAGACTGGCGTAGACACTGCCGGGTTGCAGATTCAGACGCTGATTCAGAGCTGTCACATAAGAGGCCAGCGCCCGATGTCCGACTGCCACGGCTTTCGGTGTGCCCGTCGAGCCGGAGGTAAAAATCATATAAGCCGTCGAAGATAAATGTGCCGTACCATGGTGCTCTCTGACCGGAACAGCTTTAACCGGCGAGGTATGCGCAGAAGAATCGACTGTCGCAACATCCAGCCATAGAATGTTTTCTGCCAGCCATTCAGGCCGGGAACCGAGGCCAAAACAGGCTGAGACCTGAGCTTCCGCCAGCATCACCTGTAAACGGGCAGCCGGTAACTTGTCATCCAGTGGTACATAGGCCGTACCGGATTTCCAGGCCGCCAGCATTGCTGCAACCTGTTGTTTCCCTCTCGGCAGTAGAACCGCCATCGGACCGGCTTGCCACAAAGAATTGCTCTGGGCAACCCCTTGTTCATCCAGTGCCAGAAGCAGGCTATCTGCGGCCTGATTCAGTTCTCCGACAGTGATCTTCTGGTCATGGTGCAGCAATGCAATCTCATCGGCTGCCCGCTGCTGCCATAAGCCCAGAGCCGTTGCTGACCCGGAATGGCTGACACGATCATGTTCAGTTGCCGGATCCAGCCATGCCATAACATTCAGGTCAGATAAGTTGCTCTCCGGAGCCGCCGTCAGACAAGTAAGCAGCGCAAAGAAATCGTCAGCCATCGCTGCAACGGTTTCCTCTCTGTACAGGCTGGTATTGAAACGCCAGTGAAATGAAAGCTCGCCCGCCTGAAATTTATACACACCAAGATTCAGTTCATGGGCTGCGCCCCGCTGTCCGGATTCCAGCATCGGTCCGACAAGCGGGCGGCAAAAATCAAGTTCATGGGTCTGGGTATAAGTCAGCATATGACTGGTCAGGCCGCTCCGGTCGGCACTGCGCGTTTTCATCAACGCTTGTGTCAGTCTGGCAAACGGGAGTTTCTGATGCGGCAGTGATGCTTTCAGAAAGGCTGAATTTTTCCGGACTAATCCGGCAAAACTGATATTTTCTGAAAAATCAGCCAGCACCGGAACCGGATTAACACAGTATCCGACCACATCCCGGTCCCGACGTCCCCGCCGTCCTGATGTCGGTGAGCCAATCAGAAAACGGGTCTGTCCGCTTAAACGATGCAGGAAGAACTGGAAAGCACTCAGCAACAATACATAAGGCGTCACCTGAAAGGCTTTGGCCGTTGCAAAAATCGCGTCAGCAAGTTCCTGATCGGCGTCGCAAACCCATTCATCGCCGTCAAAGCAACGTACTTCAGGACGTTCAAAATCTGTAGGTATCTCAAGGCTGTCCGGGACTTCTCCGATTGCATTCTGCCAGAAGTCCGTCGCTTGCTGTGCTGCTTCACTTTGCAGCCAGCTTTCCTGACGTGACAACCAATGAGAATACTGTTCAGTGCTCTGCGGAGCCGGGCCATTTTCAGACAGATGGGTGTAATACTCAGCCCAGGTCTGCATGAAACGCTCCATACCATAAAAATCACCGGCAATATGATGCGCGGTTACCGTCAGATATGAAGCCTCTTCACCAATCAGCAGGTTGGCCCGCAGCACATAGCCCTCTTCGAGCAGAAACGGCTGATCTGCCGAACGGGCTGTCCAGTCACGGCATTCTTCCTCAGTCAGAGAGCCATGTTCAACCACAAAAGCTGCTTGCTGAGCATCAAATAACCGGGCACAGACCTTTTCCCCTTGCTGAAAATATCCGGTTCTCATGCTCTCATGCTGATGAACCGCCTGATAAAAACTCTGCTCCAACAGCTCCGGTTGCAGTACCGGACCTCCCGGTTCACCTAACATACTGGTGAAGTAGACGTTGTATGCCGGTGATGCCGGAGCAAGCTGATATAAAAACCACAGTGCGGACTGATTCGATGACACGTGCCGTATTTCGTGCCCGAGAGATATAGTGTCCATGTTCGTATTCCTCATCTAGCGCCCAAAAGTATGATCAGCAGTTCGGTTCTGCCATCGCGACAACCACTTTACGAGGCCCGGTGAAGCGGGAACGGGCATGAGCAACCAGCATGTTATCCAGCATCAGTACATCACCTTTTTGCCATGGGAACTTCACCATGCACTCATCCAGCACACCCCGGATTTCATCCAGAATGCCATCTTCGATCGGAGAACCGTCACCGTAGTAGACGTTACGCGGTAAATCTTCTTCTTCGACAATGGAGAGCAGCGTTTCACGGATGTGTGCTTCCAGATTGGAAACATGGAACAGATGAGCCTGATTGAACCAAACCATTTCCTGAGTCACAGGATGACAGGCAACTGACTGACAGATCTGACGGGTTCTCAGTTCACCGTCACCTTTCCATTCAAAGTCGATCTGATGGGCACGACAGAAAGCCTCAACCTGTTTCGGGTCAGTGGTGGCAAATACTTTTTCCCACGGCAGATCCAGTCCGTTTCCATAATTGCGGACATACATCAGTTTCTTCTCTTCAAAGCGTTCCCGGATCCGGGTCGGTATCCGGCGGTAAACTTCCCGGCTGTCAGCGATGGGCGTTTCCCCTTCGGTTTCTGCCGGCTGAATACAGTGAAACCAGATTTTCATCGGCCAGTTGAGGGTGTAAGCCTGTTCGTTATGCAGAGGAATCACCTGATGCGCCGGATATTCGGTGGTGGTGTAAACCCCTTCACCTAAATCAGTCCGGGGAGTCGAACCAAATTCATAATTGAGCAGCGGAAACCCGAATGATTTGGCAAATTCCTGAAATTCCGCTTCACCCAGAATATCGAATCCCCGAAACAGGATACCGCCATTGCGATGCAGATTTTCCTCAACAATCCGATGCATATTTTCCAGATCATGACGCCATCCCGACGCATTTGGCATCACAACTTCAAGTGGTAGTTCAATTCCCATAGCGATATCTCCTCTTGTTATTTTTTGTATGTCGTACCCGCACTTTTTGTGTGAGAACTGTGCATTTTTTGTATATGAAACATGAAATCGGGCAATACTATAATCTAAATGATACTGAGATTGAAAATAATTATCATTAGATCTTTACAGTTGTATATAGAATTGTTTACATTTACTGACACAAAACTTACATACAGAGTTGAGCTATCTATCTGTTCATCCTTATGAAATTAATTGCACTCGATTGAAAGAACACAGAAAATCATCGGGATTCAGACAGCCCAGCTCGAATCATCTCCACCAGAAAAAGCAGTCATAAAAAATGAATAAAAAACTTTTAGCGCAACTTATCAGTGAATGGGCTCGCCCCCGGAATGTTCTGGCTCTCGGTCTGGCCGTTTCCCCGGCATTTGCTTTTGCCGATGATGCCACAGGTAATGAAATGGACGTCTTAGTCGTCACCGGTACCAGCATCAAACAGACACTGACATCAAACATTGCTCAGTCCACAATGCGTACGGAAGCAGACCTGACTGAAATTCCCCGTTCGGCAGTCGTAATTAACCGGGATTTACTCGACCAGCAAAGTGCGAGTGACATGAGTGATGTACTGAGCAACATCAGTAACGTGTCAGAGAGCAACAATTACGGTGGCACCCGTGACCAGTTCTCTATCCGTGGATTTGATGCCAGTGTTTATGAAGACGGTACTCGTATTTATGGACTAGCTTCCGATAAAGCGGTGCTGGAAGATATTGAATATGTAGAAGTTGTCAAAGGCCCGGAATCGATTCTGTACGGCAATATGAATCCGGGCGGTCTGATCAACATCATCGGTAAAAAACCGCAGGAAGAGCAAAGTTCGCAAATTGCACTGGATCTGGATGAACATGGTAAACAACGCCTCAGCTTCGACAGTACAGGTTCGGCCAATGAAGACGGCACACTACTGTACCGGATCGTCGGGGTTGCCGATGATTCCGAAGGATGGCGCGATGATTCTGACAGCAGACAGACTTATATCGCTCCGTCTGTGACCTGGGTAGCCAGCGAAGATACACAAATTACACTCTCTTATAAGTACAACAAAGAGAAAGTTCCTTTTGACCGGGGTACACTGGCGGTTCTTAACTCATCCGGCGGCTGGGATTTCCTGGATATCGGCAGTAAACGTTTAGGCGCAGGATTTTCATCTCAGGAGAGAACGACCCACAAATTTGGTCTGGAAATCGAACACGATATCACTGATGTCTGGACGACCCGTCTGAAACTCAAGCACCAGAAGCGGGAATACGATGGTACGCGAGTCCACTTCTATGCTTCTTCTGCGGCGTCACGGGGAACAACCGCAGGAATCCCCATTTATGGTCAGGACCAGAATAAGAATGCTTTCGACGGTACGATCAACCGCTACATTGGGGGTGATGACACCTCAAGTGATACTGATATTGTCTCCTGGGAAAACCAGCTGACATTTGATATCGGAGAGGCTTACCATCAAGTCACAACCGGTATCGATGCAACCCGGTACAGAGAGAATAAGACCACCAGTACTTCTGCCAGCTGGAGTGGTCTGAATCAGCTGACCACAGCCTACTCCGGACGTTTTCTGGGAACATCGGATCCTAATAGCGGTGCTTACGACTATAACTCAGATAACTTTACCAATGTCTCTAACCCGGATGATATGTTCAAAATTCAGGATGAATCTCAGACATTAACCGAGTATGGCATCTACCTGAATGATCTGATTGAGTACGGTGACTGGCACTTTGTCGCGGGTGTACGGGCTGACCGTTATTCACGCAAATATACCAAAAATTATGACGAGACTTTACAGTCCGCAGTTTCTGCGCTGGTCACTCTGGAAAATGAGGACACCAAAAGACCTTATGAGACCAATGTCAGTGGTCAGTTAGGCGCGCTGTACCAGATCACCGATAATGTTTCTGCCTTCTCCAATATAGCAACGTCTTATATGCCGAATAATGCCTATGACTCCGTTGCCAATCACTGGGTCGATCCACAAGATGGTACTCAATACGAAATCGGTACCAAACTGGCACTATTGGATAAAAAGCTCAATCTGACACTATCCACTTACCGTATCGATCTGGACAATGTTGCCTACGCAGGTGATGTTACCGGCAGTTACGATGTCTATAAACAGCGCAGCCGGGGTTTTGAAATTGATGGTGATTACGCCATTACCGATCAGTTAACGGCGATCTTCTCTTACGGTTATACTGATGTCGAGTTCGTCAACGCACCAGACACAGTCAACAAACCGGTGAACATTCCTGAAAATAATGCCAGTACCTGGTTGTTCTACAATGATGGTGAAGAGTGGGGTGCCGGGACAGGAATTGTCTATGTCGGAGACCGAGCCGGTAACCGTCGTAAAGGCTATGATTACACGCTGGATGCCTATACACTGGTGAACATGACCGCCTGGTATCAGCCTGCTTTTGCAGACCGACAACTTCGCCTGCAACTCAGTGTCGCCAACCTGTTTGATGAAGACTACTATACCGCTTCTTCAGACTCGACACAGAACGCTGTTTATCTGGGCTCACCACGGACAGTATCTGTGAAAGCCAGCTATAAATTCTGATCGCGCTTTACAGACAATAAATCGGGCCGTTTGAACAACAAACGGCCTTTCTTTTATCTATCTCTATTTTTCGGAAATAAAATGACAACGCTGATCTGTCTGCCTTCCTCCGGCAGTTCGTCCACGCTCTACTCAGACTGGAAGCCCTTGCTGGCAGAAAAAAACATCTCTCTGCTCTGCCCTGAATACCCCGGCCGGGGACAACGTTTTACCGACCCGCTGATTTCCGGTATTCCTGAGCTGGTTGATGATCTGATGCAACAAATCCAGGTCATGCTACCACCGGATGAAAGCTATCACATTTTTGGTCACAGTCTGGGAGGAGTCGTTGCCTACGAACTGACACTGAAGATTCAGCAGACCACTGGCTTTCCGGCTCCTCAAAGTGTCATTATTTCTGCCAGCCATGCTCCGCATTTACGGGGAGAAACGATACTGAAAAGCCATCTTGAAGAACCAGAGTTAATCGCCCTGCTACAAAAAATGGGCGGCCTGAAAAAAGAAGTGCTACAGCATCCGGAACTCATGGAATTGCTCCTGCCGATTATCCGTGCGGATCTGGCTCTGAACGACCATTATCACCGGCATGACATCGCCCCGCTTTCCTGCCCGATCACCACGATTCACGGGTTATCCGATCCCATCGTAAAACCGGAGAATATCAGCGCATGGGAACGTTATACCGCAGACTACCGGCATCTGGACTGGCCGGGTGATCATTTCTATTTCCAACAGAATTTAAAAGACTTTCTGAATCGTTTGTCACATATGCTGGCGGCTTAGTTTACAGACAGGAAACATCTGAGGGCACAATGAACCTGACACTGTATTTTTTATATGACGTGATCATCCGGTAAGATTTAACTGCTATTTGCCGAAGTATGGTGTTGGTTTCTTTCCCAGCCCCTGCCACTCAAAACAGTAGTCATGTGGTGACTTACGCTCTAACGGCCGGACAAAACGCTCTTTCGGTGTTCCGACGGATATTGCCCCCAGAACCTGATCTTCCGGCTGCATTCCCAGTACAGGTTTGAGTTCATCCCCGGCCAGAAAGGTGTACCAGAATCCGCCATAACCCATCAGATGAAGTCCCGTCATGATATTCTGAACTGCGGCCCCGCCACATAACCATTGATCCCATAAAGAAACATCATGCTCTGGTTTTAAGTCCGTCACCGCAATAATCATCATCGGCGTGTTAGCAATTTCCTGACAGGAACGACGGGCCTTTTCGGTCAGCACTCCACCCGGTAGCTGTCTGCGGTACATTTCCAGAGTCGCATCAGCCAGCACCTGCATTTTCTCCCCTTTCACGACCAGAAAACGCCAGGGTTTTAAATTACCGTGGTCTGGTGTCGTCATAACCAGCTCAAATAATGATTGCAGTTCCTGATCATTGGGAGCCGGATGAATCAGTTTCTTCCGGCTGTAAGAACGTCTGGACAATAAAGGTGCTAAAGATTCCATAATTAAACAACCTGTAATGAAGTAAGTTTTCTGTTCCGGTTTTCATCTTCGCGGCAATCACTACGCTGATCGCAGTCATCAGGCAGGTGAGGCCATTTACCCAAAGCAATCTGCTGCCCCTGAGACAACACCAGAGATCGGTGACAGAGGTTTGCCAGCAAACCCTGATCATGACTGATGACAATCAAACTAAAATGCCGCTCAGCCTGTAAACGCTGAATCAGGGTAATAATGTTGCGCCGGTTCAGTTGATCCAGTGCCGTCGTCGGCTCATCGAGAATCAAAAGTTTCGGGGACAAAATTAATGCTCTGGCAATCATTACCCGTTGCCGTTGACCGCCGGAAAGTTCATGGGGATAACGGTAGAGAAGTGCTTCATCCAGCCCGACTTCCCTCATTGCTTCCCTGAGCTTTGATTCGAGTCGTTGCGTCTGCCCGGTAAACTGAGCCAGATAAACATCTTTCAGAGAATGCCGGATCGTCAGGCGCGGATTAAAACTTGCGGCCGTGTCCTGAAAGACAAACTGCATCTTGCCACGCTGTGCCCGTAATGCTTTGCGGGAAAGCTGTAACCAGCTCTGGCCATCAAACTCAATGGTTCCTGTTGCCGGGAGTAACCGGAGTAACGCTTTGGCCAGTGTCGATTTCCCGGCCCCGCTTTCACCGAGAATTCCCAGATTTTCCCCCAGAGCAAGCTCAAAACTGATTCCGCTGATAATCTTATCGACCGATAAATCTTTTACCCGTAAAACCGGGAAAGAAGCAACGGCTTCCGGTTGTCTGAACGGGTCATGCTCCAGCAACATCCGCGTGTAATCATGAGCGGGCTGCGAAAAAATCTGCCGGGTGCTGCCCTGTTCGACAATCCGCCCCTGTTTCAGAACCAGTACCTGTTCGGCAATGTCACGCACCAGTTGCAAATCATGTGTGATCAGCACCAGAGCCATGTTCAGTTGCTGTTGCAGATGTTTCAGCAAATTCAGTATCTGTCGCTGGGTTTTCTCGTCAAGAGCTGTCGAAGGTTCATCGGCGATCAACAGTTTCGGGGAGTTGGCTATCGCAATCGCGATCAGCAGACGCTGCCTTTGCCCGCCGGACAACTGGTGAGGAAAACGCCGCTTATGCTCGGGCAATAAACCGACCTGAAGCAGCAGATTATCAATTTTCGTCCGCAACTGAGACTTCGACAGTCGTTGATTCATCTGGTGTAAACGAATGGCGCGGGCGAGCATCCATTCAGCCCGCTTCACCGGATTTAAAGCCGACAATGGCTCTTGTGCAACCCGGCCAATCACATTTCCCCGTAGCGCTCTCCAGTCTTGGTCACTACCGGATGCGATGTTCTGATTCTCAAGATAAACCTCACCCTGAACCTGACCATCGGCCGGAGCAAGCCCAACCATGATTTTTGACAGCAGTGTTTTTCCCGCCCCGCTTTCCCCGACAATCGCCAGAGTTTCTCCGGCAGGAAGACTGAAGTGAATGTTATCCAGTAACACCTGCTCACCGAGCGTGAATGAAAGTCCGCGGCACTTAAGCATGATCACCCGCCTTTTCCGCTTGAGTGGCTTCTGGCTGAACAACAGAGCTCCGTCTTGCTGCCAGTTCCTGAATCATCTCACCGATCAGCACCACAGATGTCACCAACACCAGAATATAGAAACAACCAATCATCCCAAGCCAGGGCGCCTGCAAATTATTCTTTCCCTGAGCCAGCAGTTCGCCCAGAGACGGATAACCGGCCGGCAGCCCGAAACCAAGAAAATCCAGCGTGATCAGCGCTCCTAATGCCCCGGCAAAAATAAAAGGCAGGTTACTGACCAACGCGACCACAGCATTCGGTAAAACATGGGTGAAGATAATCCGCCGGTCTGACACTCCGGCAATGATCGCCGCCTGAACATAATCAAGCTGCCGGATCCGTAACACTTCCGCCCGCACCTGCTGCGCCAGATGATGCCAGCCTAAAAGTGACAGGATCAACAGCAGAATCCAGGGACCGGGCTGAACCAGACTTGCCATGATCATCACGATAAAAATCGCCGGAATCGCACCCCATATTTCAGTTATACGCTGTCCAATCAGATCAACAAGACCACCGTAGTAACCCTGACCGGCGCCAAAACACAAAGCCAGAATGGCGACAATCATTGTCAGACCAAAGGCAAACAACAGACTGATTTGTGTGCCATAAAGAATCCGGGCCAGAACATCCCGCCCCTGATCATCAACACCAAGCCAGTTCACTGCTGAAGGTGGTGAAGGGAAACTGACATCATAATTGATGGTATCGAAAGAAAAACGCACCGGAGGCCACAGCCACCAGCCATGACGGGTAATCTCTTCAGCAACGAATTCATCTTTATAATTCGCTTCCGTTTCAAAAAAGCCGCCGAATTCTGTCTCCGGATAAACATGCAGCAATGGGAAATACCACTGCCCCTGATAAACGATCACCAACGGCTTATTGTTTGCCAGTAGCGGAGACAGGCAACTCATGAGAAAAATCGCGGCAAGCATCACCACAGCGATTTTTCCTCTTCTGACGACTCTGAAACGCTTTTCCTGCAACCTCATCCGTTCACCGCCTCAAAACTCATCCGCGGGTCAACCAGACGGTACAGAATGTCTCCGAGCAGGGTCATGAACAGCCCCAACAGTGAATAGACATAAATGATGCCCAGCACAACCGGATAGTCCCGTTGCAGCAAAGACTCGAACGCCAGTAATGCGACACCATCGAGTGAAAAAATAATTTCAACCAGTAACGCTCCGCCGACAAACAGAGCCAGTAAATCTGCCGGAATCCGGGCAATCAGCACCAACAGACTGTTTTGCAGCACATGCCGGAACAACACACTCTGACGGCTTTCCCCGATACTGAGTGCCGTCTCGACATAAGGCTGATTCAGTTGATCGACGACTGAATTTCTGATCAGCATCGTCACGGGAGCAAGACCACCGGCAACGCAAGTCATCACCGGCAGAAAAATATGCCAGGCATAATCTTTCAGTTGCTCTGCCAGCGTCATCTGAGAAAATTCCGCCGACACTAATCCCCGCAGCGGAAACCAGTCAAAAACACCGCCTCCGGCGAACAGAATCATCAACAGAACCGCTATGATAAAAGTCGGCAGTGCTACGGAAAGAAACAGGGTAAAACTGGTGATTGCATCCAGCCAGCCGCCCCGGTTCAGTGCTTTCCATACTCCCAGCGGAATCGCGATCAGATAGGTAATCAGCAGGCTCCAGAAACCGATTGAAAAAGAGGTCGGTAACTTATCCTTAATCAGCGCAGCCACCGATTGTCCGCTAAAATAGCTTTGACCTAAATCCAGCGTGAGATAGCGCCACAGTGTATCGGTATAACGTTGCCAGAGTGGCTGATCAAAACCATATTCACGGGCAATCTGCTGGCGCAGCCGGGCATCAATCTGGTTGCTGCCCAACTGCGTATTCTCACTTTCAAACAGCGACGTTGTCCCGGTTTCCATACCGCCCATTCGGGCCAGCACTGCATCCAGCGGCCCACCGGGTAACCACTGCAACAGGAAGAAATTCAGTGTCACAATCACCAGTAAAGTCGGCACAATCAGACACAGACGTTTAACGATATATTGCTGCATCATTGCGCTGAATGATCCCGCCGGCTATCCCACCAGAACTCAACTTCATAACCGTAGGCCGGATCCACTTCCGGTCGTTGAATATAATCCGCATGAGCAACCAGCTGGAAATTCCGCGCCCATAGAGGCAGGAAGTAATATTTCCACTTCAATACCCGATCGAGTGCTTTCCCGTAGACTTCGGTTTTCCGGTAACTGTCTGCATGAACCAAATCTTCAACCAATGCATCAATCACCGGATCATTAAATCCGGCAATATTGTTGCTGGTCGCCACATCAGCAAACGAAGAAAGCAGTGCAGAACGAACTTCGGTATTCGGTGGAATACGTACTTTGTACTGAATCGGCGTCATATCAAACTGACGCTGCATGAGCTGTTTGTAGAATTCCGTTCCGGTACGCACAGAAATCTGTCCCTCAATTCCCAGCCGTTTCAGGTTTTGCAGATAAGCACCCAAAGCCGGTTTCATTGCCGGAGACGGCACCAGAAAATGAATCACAAACGGCTGGTGATTCGCATCGACCAGTTTCCCCTGTTCGGTTTTCCAGCCAGCTTGTTCAAGCAGCTTTTTCGCTTGGATCAGATTGTCCCGGTCTCTGCCCGAACCATCGGTTGCCGGCCAGTGAAATGTTCCGGAGAACAGTGCCGGGGGAAGTTCTTGTTTAAAAGGTGCCAGAACTTCACTTTCCTGTGGAGAAATATGACCGGCGGATGCCAGAAAGCTATTGTTGAACAGACTTTCGGCCCGTTGGTACTGCCCCTGAAATGCCCGTTTATTCAGCCATTCAAAATCAAATGCATAAGCCAGTGCTTCACGGGTTTTCGGGTTGGCAAATTTCGCTTCCCGCAGATTGAAAAGTAACGCAGTCACAAACGATGGCGCATCATAGTCGATTTTCTCTTTCACCACCGTTCCGGAATCAAAAGCCTTGCCCTGATAAAGTTTTTGCCAGCGGGCCAGATTTGATTCGGCAATATAATTGACTTCCCCGGCGGCTAAAGCCTGCACCGCTGCATTGCGATCCCGGAAATATTCGACCCGGATGGTTTTGAAGTTATATTTGCCACGATTGACAGGCAGATCTTTTCCCCAGTAGTCGTTGCGCAGGGAATAAGTGATACTGCGGCCCGGCACAACCGCCGTTATCCGGTAAGGTCCGGAACCGACAGGAATATCGAGTGTCGGTTTGGTGAAATCTTTCCCCTGCCAGACGTGTTTGGGCAGAACGGGCAGGTTCCCGGCATTCAATACCTGTAACCGGCTGCCATGATCCCCAAAATTGAACTTCACCTCTCTCGGCCCCAGCACTTCGACAGACCGGACGCCCTGAAAACGGGATTTGATATTACTCAATCCGACGGTTTTATATTTTTCAACTGTAAAAGCGACATCTTCTGCGGTGACCGGCTGGCCATCGCTGAAACGGGCACCTTTTCTCAATTGGTATTTCACCCATGAATAATCATCGGCAATGGTAATAGTTTCAGCTAAAGCGCCATAACGGGTTTTGATTTCATCTTTATCATGGCCGCGATCGGTCAGACTGTCATAAAGCCAGAACAACCCTCTGGGTTTGGTCCCCAGATTAATAAATTGATGCAGAGAATCAAAACTACCGATTTCAGCAATCACCAGTTCCCCCTGCTTTGGCGCACTCGGATTGGCGTATGCGAAATGGTCAAAATCTGCCGGATATTTCGGTTGCCCGTAAAGAGAAACGGCATGAGTGACTTCTTCTGCCAGAACATTCTGACTCAGACAACAAACCACCAGAATCAATGCGCCTGATATTTTTCTCAGCATCTTACTTCTTCCTTCTCGTGCAGTGCTTTTACTCGGTTCTGAGGCGAAAAATCGTGTGCATGTTCATCTTCCAGCAGCATCATATTGCCCTGATGAATCCGGTATATCTTGTCAGCCATGTGGAAGTAGTGATCATCGTGGGTAATGGCAATCACGGTTTTTCCTCTGGCTTTCAGTTCGGGGAGCAGCTCGGTGTAGAAGACTTTGCGGAATGCCGGATCCTGATCCGCAGCCCATTCATCCAGCAGAATAATGCTGCGGTTTTCCAGATAAGCCAGCAGCAGCGCCAGACGTTTACGCTGTCCCTGAGAAAGCTTAGTGGTACTCAGTTCACCCCCGGTAACCGTCACTTTCTGCTCCAGAGCCAGTGCATTCAGATAATGTTCAACCAGTGCTGCATCCGGCTGTTCTCCGGATTCGTTAATCAGTTGCTTAAACAGATAAAAATCAGCAAAAACAACCGAGAAATGACTTAAGAACCAATCTCTGTTGTCATCATGAATTTCCTGACCGGCAAAAATGAGCTGACCGGTATGCGGCGTATAGAGTCCGGTGACCAGCCGGGCGCAGGTCGATTTGCCACTCCCGTTTCCGCCAACCCAGAACACCAGTTCCCCCTGATTCAGTTCAAAGTTAACCGGCCCGACACCAAATCCCGGTTCACCGGATTCTGAAGGATACTGATAAGTCACATCTCTCATCTGTAGCGTCTGCCACTGTGTCTGCGGCTCAGACTGTTCTCCCGTTGCATCATTCCCTTCATGTAACGCCAGTTGCTGAACTTTTGCGTAAGCAACGGAGCCAAGAATTAAAGCCGGCAGAGAACCGATCATGCCTGCCAGCGGAGAACGCAGATACAGAATGGTCAGCGCAAAAGTTGTCAGTTGTTCTCTGGTGCCTACACCAAATAAGCTATGGATCAGAATAATGGTGGCAATCAGCAGCAGAATGGAAGTATTCACCCAACTGCCATTTAAAACCGTATATCGATCGGCCTTAACTTCCAGCCCCAACGCCTTACTAACGACAGGTTTTAAACTGCCACTAAAGAAACTGCTGCGTCGCTGACGGCTGAGCTTAAGCTCATTACGCCCCAGCAATAATCCGGAATAACGGTCATAAAGTGCATCATCATTTTCCCGCACTTCACGCTTCAGTCGCCTTGAAGATGACATCAGTTGCCGGGCAATAACCACAGCAAGAATTGTCATCACCAGTGTGCAGAGGAAAAACGGTAGGGAAAGTTGCAGCAGATAGCCATAACAGCAGAGTAAGACCGCCGCACCATAGACAACAAACGGTAAACTGTTAAACGCCTGGCTAATAGATGTCACATCTTTAGTCAGTGCTGCCAGTATGGCGGGTTGCCCTAACTGATCAATCCGTTCTACCGAAGTTTTTAACACGCGTTGGGAAAGATGGAGCCGCAACCGGTAGACAACATGATGTCCTAAAGAAGTCAGCATCGCCTGAGAGAAAAAGCTCAATCCGAATAGCAAACCGATCAGCACAAATAACAGCGCCACATCCTGACCGGTAATGACATCGGCTGATGACACCCGGCTAATCATAGAAATCACGGCAACACCACATCCTGCGCTCAAAGCACTCAACAGGATCGCGGTCAGGAATTTGAAAGTGTTCCCCCGCAACAACGTCCAGACTAAGGTCATACAATACACCAGAAAACAAATAAGAATTATTAGCGTTTGTATTATGAACGAGAGAATTGTAAAAAGATAGAGAAGAAAGAATCAATTAAGGCGAATTTATTTACAAAAAATTAAGATTCGATTTACAAGACAGGCAAATGATACCGCTTACCTACAAAATAATAAGCACATAATAAGGCTGTTAAGACTCTTTGTGAGGCAATCTCTCCGGACGTCCCCAGATAAAATAGCTACCGATTAGCATGCCAATCGTCGATACCACCACCCAAATCCATGCCACTTTATGCAACAGTAAAATCAGCAGGCAAACTAACATCGACAACGATGACAGAATCTTATTTTTCCGGGAAATGACCTTACCGTTTTGCCAGTTCTCAACCATGTTGCGGAAAAAGGCTTTCGACATGATAAAACGGTAGATGGTGGGTGATCCTTTCGCCGATGCCCATGCACACAGAATTACAAATTCCGTCGTCGGCAATCCCGGTAAAATCACGCCGATAATCGCCAGAATCAGGCTGACAACCGCAATGAGTTTATAAACCCATAAATTTATCGGTGAGTTTTTTGATTTCTGTTTTACTGCCATCGTACTACCGACTCCCGTTCAGACTCCGGCAAACACACTAACCTGATAACAACCGGTCATATTTTCGCCTCAGTTTTCATCTGTCCCAAGTCTCCCATGTCTGATTCGGAAAGTACATGAGCATGTTTAGGGGCAGCCTTTCTCATACGTTCATCCATCTTCAGTAATGACAAAGTTGAGATAACACTCATGATATGTTTTCTTTGTTCGGAAGAGACTTTTTTCAGTCCATCACGAATCAATAATTCACGGGCATGCTGAATACAACGCAACTGATGGAATTCCGGGAACAGGCGCATCTCACCTGAGAAACCGGCATAACTTTCTAACTGAAATCCAAGTTTAGCCCGGATTCCGATGGAGGCAGGAAACGGTGTTGTATTGTGAATATCTTCCAGAACATCATATTGATTAACGGAAAGGCCGATGACGCTTGCGGCCATCTCCACCGAAATATTATTTTCAGCCCTGAAAGTCTGGATACACATCGCGACCGACCGGTAATAATCAATCGCAAAAGCATGAAGATCCAAAGTTTCAGGAGGAAAACAGTCATCATAATGATGTAGTCCGCCAAGCTGAGATTCTAATGTCTCCCGGAGATGAATAAATGACTGCCGTGAAGATTCATCAAGGACAATGCTGATAATCTCTAATATTGTATCAAATAAGCCCGATGGGAGTTGCCCGATACACATCATGGCTTCCAGAATATCATCGTCCAGCTCAGGGTAAAGAATACGGTAATAAAAGCAGGTCATCGGAACCATGGTGACCCAGGAATACGCCGCCAGAAAATGAAGCGGCCGCATCGACGGGTAACTCTGCTGCATGTACCGCTTCAGAGTCTCTGTTTTAATACCTGAGAATCGTTTATCCAGATCCTTGAAGGTTAACTTCTGCGCCCGTCTCACATAGGACATTGCCACAGCAATATCGGTATCAATATTTTCCATCACCTTATCAAGATGGACAATTTCCCGAGCGGAAATACTAAATCCCTTTTTATTTCCCGGATTTGACATATCAACTAGGCCTTAGAATGACGAATGGGTCGAAATATACCATTAAATCAATGAGTACGGGGGCAATTCTATTTTTTATCTTACCGACTTGCAGAACTGAGACACCACAACGTACTCTTTTCTCTGAGGGAACAACTGTCATTATACCTGCCTTCCATTCCGGCTCACAGCCCAGACGTCGGGCCATCACTGATGTACTCACAAAACAGATCCATACAAAAATGCTTCAGGCTCGTGGAAGATGCAAGAAAAGAAACTATAATATTGTCATAATCAACCCCATTATAATTTACAAATTACATATTTAAAACGTAATTGAGTTAGGTAACCAGAGCCGAGGGATACAATGGAAAAAGAAAAAATAAGAGATTTCGTCCTGTATTTACTTCACAGAAATGGAGACAAATCCGATATTGGTGATGATGAATCTCTGATCGAATCAAAACGATTTGATTCCCTTGACATCGCAGAGTTAACATTATTTATTCAGGATGAGTATAATATATATATATCTTCTTCAGATTCTGAAGTATTCAGGAAAATAGATACAGTTAATTTAATCGAAAAGTATATTAACGAGGAAAGAAAAGCCACCATATAGGGTGGTTTTTCCACTCACACACATTCATTATTAAAAATAATATACAACTACTAGACTTAACCTCGTTAAAAATAGTTATTTTCTTTGATATACCGAACCATCTCATGAGCTAAAATCTGATTTCCTTCCGGGATTAAATGAGCATTAAAGTCTAAGAAAAATTCTTCAGGTCGGTGATCAAAGACATGAGAAAAATCAACAATATGATTATTCGTACCAGATGCTTTAGACAGCATACTGGCTATTTTAGTAAAACTGCTAATCTCTTCCGGACTCAATCCTGATTTAATATTACTGATGTTTGCCTGATTTCCCCATAATGCTGGTGGAATGAAAACAAATGTCTTTGTATCTAACTCACTTCCATAATGAAGTATATTTTCAAAACTATGAAATATTTTCTCAGACATCATCTTCTGATAATAATCCGTATTACAGAGGTTTATTAATTCAAACTCATCACTTTTATTCCATAATTTCGTTTTTATCATATTAAAAATAGAAACAAGAGCAGGCGTTTTATATAATACAGGCTTATTTTTTTGCTGCATATCGACCCAGGTTACCCTTTTACATTCATCAAAATAATCAAAAGTGCCATTCACGATAATAGCTAAGTCATAATGTTTTTTTCTCAGATGCTCAATTCTCTTCCAGTTTTCGAGGTTCTGAGAGACAGTCTGTCCCGGTGAGGAATAGTTATCTATCTCATAATCAGGCAACAACGCCGATAAATAAGACACTAAAGTCGTATCCGATGAATTGTAGTAACCAAAACTCTGGGATGCTCCCAAAACCAGTAACTTCTTGGTTGGAGGCTTTTTTTCTATCTGATTCTGAACAACCCGTCGACCTGACTGATCGATGTCATAGATACCATAACTACCGGGAACAACGATATTACCTATATATGGAATATGTCTGTATTTTAGTTTTCTCGTATCGACATAGTATTTAGCATAAGTTCTACGATCCAGATTATCTGGTAATGACTGAAGGAAGCGGACTTCATCACGATGAATGTAACTTCTCATGGAGATTAACAAATCACCTCCACCATTGAGCAGCAGTATGAATAAGAAAACAACAGTAATAAATGCAATAATTAATTTTATTTTTCTCATAAAATCAAGCTCAAAAATCAAAGTAATAAAAGCTTTCCGGCCTCTGTGCAGCAACCATAGAGCAACCGATAATCACAACCATCATCACCGGAACAGACAAAGTAAAAGGTATTTTCATCATCCTGTTCCGGATTAAATCAGCATGGTCAAATGCATGTAATGCCAGTGTTATAAATATCAAACCCCAAATGGTTAGCTCTTTGGACGTCATCGGCTCAATATGGAAAGAAAACAACGATTGATAATAAGATATCGCCATCTCAATGGATGAACTACGAAACAGTATCAATAACAATAGCCAGACAATAAAATTCAATAGAACACCCACTGGCTTGATATATTTATGCGTATCTACAAACCGATCATATCCGGTGTATTTTTCCAGCATCATAATCACACCCTGAAGGCCGCCCCACAGGACAAAAGTCCAGTTGGCACCATGCCACAACCCTGAAGCAAGCATCGTGATTAAAATCGGCATATAAGGTAAAGAGTCCCGGAAACGCCGGACCAGAGGAATAAAAATGTAATCCCTGAGCCAGAAGCTCAGCGTCATATGCCAGCGCTTCCACGTTTCAGTAAGAGAATGGGCCAAATAGGGTGAGTGGAAATTTTCCGGAAAGCGAATCCCCAGCATGCCCGCCGTTGCAATTGCCATATCAGAGTACGCACTGAAATCACAATAGATCTGAACCGCAAATCCACAGGCAGCAAGTAATAAACTATGACTTCCGTATCCTTCAGGATGAAGGAATACCGGATGAACATAAGTCCCGATCTGATCGGCAATCAGAACTTTCTTCATCATCCCCACCGAAAACAGGGGTAAGTTATAAACAATATTCTGCCAGGAAACGCTGATCTTACTTAATTGTGGAATCAGCTCCCGGCTTCTTAATATAGGACCGGCAATTAAATGAGGGAAGAAACTGATATATAAACTAATATCCAGTACAGTGAACTTACTCTTCTTCGGCATCCGGGAAAAGTCGATCATCATACTGATCAGTGTAAAGGTAATAAAAGAGATTCCTAACGGCAGACCAATATCAAACGTTACATCAAACCCTAAGCTTACCAGCAAAAAATTAGTGTATTTAAAGAAGACTAAAGGTATCAATCCCACCAACACTAATACCATGATGAATTTGGGGTGGTTCGCTAACAGGCGGCACGCGAACACTCCCAGAAAAACATAAAATCCCAGCACATAAATATAGTGGACATTCCAGAATGAGTAGAAAAACAGACTACAGAGTAAAAGAATTATTTTTTGCCACCAGAGATCACGAACAAGGCGAATCGTCAGCAGTACGGACATGAAAAACAATAAAAAAATGGGCAACTGAAAAAGCATATGACTACCTCATTCCGGCCTGCTTAGTCTAATTCATAGTGATATTTCTGATACTTCCGGCTGTTTTGCTCATGTTTATCAAGCACCACATTACCAATGACCAACATATCGATTTCTGTATTCATGAAGCAGTTAAACGCATCTTCAGGAGAGAGAACCATCGGTTCTCCTCTGACATTCAGACTGGTATTGACCAACACCGGGCATCCGGTTTTCTCATAAAACCGATGCATTAATTGGTAAAACCGTTGATTACTGCTCGCTGATACTGTCTGAAGTCTTGCCGTACCATCAACATGAATAACGGACGGCAGCTTGTGACTGACACCTGCTTTGGCCGTATAGATAAAATTCATATGCGGAGAAGCACCCTGAATATCAAACCATTCGTTTGCATACTCTTCCAGAATCACCGGGGCAAAAGGACGGAATGATTCCCGGTATTTGATTTTCAGATTGAGTTCACGTTTCAGATCAGCCCCACGGGGATCGGCCAGAATCGAACGATTTCCTAATGCTCTGGGACTGAACTCGGCTTTCCCCTGAACCCAGGCAACAATCTTACCGCCAGCTAAAGCATCCGCCGTCAGTTCAAACAGCTGCTCATCCGGCTCAATACGATACCTGGCATCCATACGGTCTAACTGAACCAGAACCGCATCCTGTTCAAATACTGGTCCCAGATAAGGCATATAATCCGGAATAGGTGTTCTGGGCTGCTGAAGATATAAGTGATGGCATATTTGTGCGGCCCCTAAGGCACTACCGGCATCACCGGCTGCCGGCTGGATCCAGATATGCTCAAAGATACCACTCTTAAGAACTTTTCCGGCTGCGGCACAATTCAAAGCAACGCCGCCAGCCAGACACAGGTTTGACTCTCCGGTCAGAACTTTCACATAACGGGCCAGTGATAAAAAAATCTCGTCGGTCACTTCCTGAATGGAAGCAGCAATATCCATATGAACCTGTTCTAAAGGACTTTCCGGTAACCGGGCTGGTATACCGAACAGACGTTCAAGTTCAGCACCATACATCCGGAGCTCAGTTGCAAACCGGAAATATTTCATGTTCAGGCGAAAACTGCCGTCGGGCTTTATATCTATCAGATGTTGTTTGATTAAGACGCTGTATTCCGGCTGACCGTAGGGTGCAAGCCCCATGATCTTATATTCTCCGGAATTCACTTTAAAACCCAGAAATGCCGTGATCGCCGAATAGAGCATGCCTAACGAATGGGGAAAGGAGATCTCTTTTATTCTCTGAATACTCTGCCCCGAACCAACAGCAATCGTTGTTGTCGCCCACTCACCGACACCGTCAATAGTTAAAATTGCCGCAGATTCAAAAGGAGAAGGATAAAAAGCAGCCGCACTGTGAGAGAGATGGTGGTCTGAAAACAGTAATTTCTGATTCCAGCGTTCCCCGCCCTGAAATGTGGAGAGATGTTTCTTCAGGTCAACTTTCTGAAATAACTTCTCTTTCAGCCAGATGGGAATCGCCTGACTGAATAACTGATATCCTTTGGGAGCAAAACGGATACAGGTTTCCAGAATCCTTTCAAACTTATTAAATGGTTTTTCATAAAAAATCACATAATCGATGTTTTCCATCGTCATGTCGTGTTCTTTCAGAATCCATTCAATCGCCTTCTGCGGAAACCCGCTATCATTCTTCACCCGGCTGAAACGTTCTTCCTGCACAGCTGAAATGATTTCGCCATTGCAGAGCAACGCGGCGGCACTGTCATGATAAAAAGCAGATATACCGAGAATATAAGTCATCACTCCGTCCCCCTTTAAAATTGTTTTTTCAGATCATCCGGAGTCACTGCATCTTTTTCCGATGTAGTCCAGTAACTGGGTGCCCGATCATCTATTTTTAAGGGAATCAATCCGGGACGAATCAGACGTAATAACCAACTGAGCGGCGTAATAAAAATAAAAAACAGTATCCAGAATAACCCTTTCCCAATCTGGATATGGAGCTTATCCATCATTCTGACGACCACCGTCAGCTTCAACGGAGCAATCACAGCATATAAAAAGATAATCACGGCAAACGGAACAGACCAAATCCAAAGAGTCTCTTTGCTCAGACTCATGACAACAGAAAGGATCAATAGCCCACAACTGAGTGCGAAAAGTCTTGTCCGGATCTGCTTATACGTCTCTGTTACGATCTCTTCCATATCAATGCTCCTTCTCCATTTCTCTGACGATCAATGTTGATATACTGCCTAAAGCTTTTTTATTCAGATGAATATCATTTGGAGAAACCCAGAATGATGATGTCGGAGGTCCCTGCAACACCGGCAGAGGATCAATAAAATCAAAATGATACTGATTAGCAAATTTTCGGGTAATCTCTCCCATAAACGAAAATCGGTAATGATTAAAATCATGCATCTCAGGAATAGAGACAATGATGATACGGCTTCCGGTTTTACTCTGGATTTGTTTCAGCTTACCGAATGCCTGAGATAAGACCGTTTGCCCAGCGGGGGCTTGCCACTGTTGGCGATATCCGTCAAGTAAGGCATCCTCGCCAAATTCTCCGCTGGTCATTTGCTGAATAAATGTCGAAGCCAGTGCTGCCAGCTCACTATGTTCCACCAGCCACCCCGGCGATTTAGTCACCACACTCGCCGTCGATCTTGGTGTCACAAGAACAACAATGGTATCTGCCGATAGTTTCTGTCCAATCGATTCCCATAATGTCACCGACTGGTTTAAATTCATGTTTCCGACGCCGGCGTTCACCACATCAAAATCAACCGGAAGTTCCCGTTCCAGTTGTCCTCTGAGGCTATCTTCATCCTCAACACCCCAGCCGAGAGCAATCGAATCGCCAACAATTGCAACCCGATGAACCGCGCTTTTATCCGGTTCCGGCCCACGCATTCCCAGACTATTAATCTGGATAGTGACGTTTTGTAACGTCGCAGAGCGATTGGGGACATGTTGATGACCGATATGCGGATCCGCACTTTTTTCTTTCAGCAAATTGGCATAACGCCACATCTCTATGACGTAGTTTTCCTGGCTCATCGTCGCCAGACGAACCATGCCTTCCCCAACAACCAAAGCTAAAACGACGCCAGACAGAACCAGGAGACTATTACGTATCAACGAAGCCATCTTCATGAAATTCACTTTTCCCCAGACATTAAATTGAAAAGCAGTTCTTAATAAAGTTCTGTCTTATCCGCAGAGTGAACACATACTTACATAAGAATCAGACAAGAAGCAGAGCAGCTCAAACGATCATCTGTCGAGTGCAGTCATATTAAAAACAGATTAGAAAACAGCATAAATGAACGGTGCCCAGCTGGAACCACTCGAAAATACGAATAAACCGGATAAGACGAATAACACCACTAAGAAAGGAATAAGAATTATCCGACTCTTTTTAGAAAAGAAAAAACTCAATAGCTCGACAAAAATTTCTTTCATATCCCAACCATTCTTTTGACGTTTCAACAAACAAAACTACCCACCACAAATAAAATGCAGTTAATCTTCTGCTTTTAAAGCTTTATTATGAATACTAGTAGTCGTCAGCAGAACAGACAAGAATAAGGCATTAATAATTCAGGCAATTTCAGCCACAGTAAGTAACAAAAACATCAATAAAAGATAAGCGGATTTTCTCTTCAGCAGAAACCACGAACACGGTTGCCATTCATACCAATCGCTCAGGTGTTCCACCGTTGTACGGCAGAAATAAGCAAAAAATAAAGCACCCGGTATCTATACTCTCTCGTGTCGTGACATAAAATGACACCATCAAAGATGAATTCATAAAAGGTATATCAATACTCTGGGCTATGAAGCCGGAGGCTGATGTCCCTTTTCCTGTATTTTGTCGGAAAAGTATTCCTGTAAGAATGAACCCGGCAAGAAAAAATAAACTACAACCAGGAGCAAGCAATGGATAACTTTACTTTTCATAACCCAGCCCGTATTCATTTTGGCCGAGGCCAGATATCTCAGCTGGCAAATGAGATTACTCCGGATATGCGCGTCCTGATCACCTATGGTGGTGGCAGCATTAAAACCAATGGTGTGTTAGATCAGGTCAAAGCTGCACTGAAAGATGTCACCGTATTTGAATTCGGTGGTATTGAGCCAAACCCTCATTACGAAACACTGCAAAAAGCAATTGAAGTCGTCAAAGCAGAAAAAATTGACTTTCTGCTTGCTGTCGGCGGCGGTTCTGTCATTGATGGCACCAAATTTATTGCTGCCGGTGCAAAATATCAGGGCGACACCTGGGATATCATCGAATCCCGTGGTGGCGTTGTCACCGATGCAATTCCTCTCGGCTGTGTCCTGACACTGGCTGCAACCGGTTCTGAAATGAACAGCACATCTGTTGTCACCAGAGCGGAGACTCAGGACAAACTGTTCTTCTCTTCAAGCCATGTATTTCCACTCTTCTCTGTACTCGACCCGGAAACAACCTACACACTGCCACCACGCCAGACAGCAAATGGTGTCGTCGATGCTTATGTGCACACTCTGGAGCAGTACATCACTTACCCGGTAAACGCGAAAGTTCAGGACGCGCTGGCAGAAGGCTTGCTGAATACGCTGAAAGAGGAGGGACCAAAAGTTCTGGAAAATCCGACAGATTACGACGCCCGGGCCAATATCATGTGGGCAGCTACCATGGCGCTGAACGGATTACTGAGCACCGGAACACCTGGTGACTGGGCAACACACCTGATCGGTCAGGAAATTACCGGGCTGTATGGATTAGATCACGGTCAGACACTGGCTATCGTCATGCCAGCCGTCTGGAAATACCGCAAAGCTGCCAAACAGGCAAAACTGGTTCAATACGCAGCTGCGGTCTGGAATATCACTGAAGGCAGCGCAGACAGTATTGCAGATCAGGCCATTACAGCCACCGAGAACTTCTTTGAGCAAATGGGAATCAAAACCCGGTTGGCCGATTATGGTCTGGGCGCTGAAATTATTCCGGCTGTAACAGCCAAGCTAGAAGAACACGGCCACGTTGCTCTGGGAGAGCATGGTGATATCACACCAAAAGAAGTCGCCGAGCTTCTGGAACTGGCACTGTAACAACTCAATACCGTCGGATTCACATCCGGCGGCTTTGATCGCCGGCACAACGGAGCGTTTGCCCGGAAAACATTTTGTTACCGGATAAAACACCGGAGTTCTGGCAATACATCAGTGAACGGGTGAAAATCGTTAGATTCAAAGCCCTTGTTCTTAAAACAATGTTCTATTTAAAACAATGCACTATTTAAAACAAAGCAGCAGGCAAACCCCCGTGCCTGCTCTTTTTTTTCTGATTGAAACTGTTCATTGGTTAAGACATTTGATTGGTTGAAGGTTTTTTATTAATTAAAGACTCTGTTAGTCGAAAACTCTTTATTGATTGAGTCCCGTTATTGGTGAGTAAAAATAATGCAGCGAATAAAAACACTGATTCTCAGGCAATCGCCTCAGACACTTGATAAAAGAAAGTTCAGATCGCGTCTTTTTACCGGCGTCAAATTCCTGCTTCTGATTCTGGCCGTGGCTGTAGCTGGCGGATATCTGTATCTGCAACAGCCTCAGTTTGACGATCCCATCGTGGCAGAACAGTCCTATCAGGGAAAATATTATGCCGGTACATTTCATAATCCGGTGGATGTTCCCGTCAATACCGGAACAGACAGCCTGTATACATCACTATATAAATTTCTGTTTCAGGAACAGGCAGATGCAAAACCAGAAATGGTATTGCCTTCGGTCAAAACCGACTTGCTTACACTTGATCCGACAGAAAATATGATTGTCTGGATGGGACATTCTTCCTACTTTATTCAGATCGATGGTATCCGTATTCTGGTTGATCCGGTTTTCAGCAACAATGCCTCGCCGGTTCCGATGACCAATACCTCATTCCATGGCAGTAATATCTATTCGGCGGAGGATATTCCCAAAGCAGATTACTTGCTGATTTCTCATGACCACTGGGATCATCTGGACTATCTGAGCATCCGTGCATTACACAATAAAGTCACTCAGGTTATTACTCCGATCGGTGTCGGTTCTTACCTGACTCAGTGGGGATATTCTCCCGACCAGATCCATGAAGGAGACTGGTTCAGCACATTTGATGGCGGAGATCTGCAAATACACATTCTGCCGGCACAACATTTTTCCGGACGCCTACTCAAACGCAACCGAACCCTGTGGGGCTCATTTGCACTGGTTACTCCGCAACATAAACTCTATATCAGCGGTGACAGTGGTTATAGCGAACACTTCAAAGCCATAGCGGACAAACTTGGCGGTTTTGATATTGCCATTCTCGAAGTCGGGCAATACAACCAGGACTGGAAATACATTCATATGATGCCGGAAGAAGCGGCTCAGGCTGGTGTCGATCTACAGGCGAAAGCGATTATTCCTGCCCATAACAGCCGTTTCAAACTGTCCCGTCACAGCTGGTACGAACCACTAGAACGCATTGATCAGGCCAGTAAAGGAATGCCTTATCGCCTACTGACGCCACGTATCGGAGAAAGTGTTCAGATGGATGATACCACGCAGACTTTCCGCAAATGGTGGCGAAACGTGCAGTAATACCGACAGCCCATACCGGATTCCGGTGAGTGAAATCCACTGCCTTCACTCACCGGAACCCATTCCCTTCCTTATTGTAGATTTTTTTTCGCCAATGTTCCGAATTTACGCCTATTTATCTCTTCAATAAATTCCATCATAGTGAGCACCAGTGAAGCTTGGCAACTCCCGAATTCAACCCAGGCAGATGATGTGAACCATTCATCTGTCCTGAAAAATTAAAATTTAACGAGGCAAACGATGAACAAATTATTCAGCCCATTCAAACTTGGTGATATTGAACTGGCCAACCGGGTCGCGATGGCTCCGATGACACGGGCACGCATCACCAATACACAGGATGCTGCCGACGATGATACAGCATTATATTATGCTCAGCGGGCTTCTGCCGGTCTGCTGATCACCGAAGGTTCTCAGATTTCACGTCAGGGTCAGGGATTCCTGTTCACTCCCGGTATCTACAGTAAAAGTCAGGTTGAAGGCTGGAAAAAGACCACTCAGGCTGTTCATGACAAAAATGGCAAGATCTTCATCCAACTATGGCATGTCGGCAGAATGTCACACACCAGCCTGCAACCCGATGGCGGAGCACCGGTCAGTTCAGTGGCCAAAAGCGCTGTTAATGGTCACTGTTTTGCCATTGACGAACAGGGAAATCCGGGCCGGGTTGCCGTATCCGAGCCGGAAGAACTGACACTCGAAGGGATCGAACAGATCAAACAGGATTTCGTTCAGGCAGCTAAAAATGCCATGGAAGCTGGCTTTGACGGCATCGAAATTCACGGTGCCAACGGCTACCTGCTTGAGCAGTTTATCAATGCTTCCCTGAATACCCGTCAGGATATTTATGGCGGTCAGACTATTGAAAACCGCGCACGTCTGACGCTGGAAATTGTGGATGCTATCGTAGCAGCTATCGGCTCCGGGAAAACAGCAATCCGGCTAGCGCCATTCGGACGTTTCGGTGACATGCACCCGTTCGAGCAGGAAGAAGAAACCTGGCTGTACATTGCCGGTGAACTGTCTAAACGCAATCTTGCCTATGTTCACCTGAGTGATCAGAAAACACTGGGTGCTCAGGCGATTCCGGATGGATTTATCGAAAAATTCCGGACGACCTATCAGGGTCCGCTGATCATTGCCGGTGGGTTTGATAAAGAGAAAGCAGAACAGTATCTGCAAGAAGACAAGCTGGATCTGGTCGCATTCGGTCAGCCTTATATTCCGAATCCGGATCTGGTTGAACGGATGCAGAACGACTGGCCACTGGCTGAAGCAGACCGGGAAGTGTACTACGGTGGCGACCAACGGGGATACACCGACTTTCCCAGCTATGAAGTCAACTGATACGGCAACGATCGTCAATCAGTGAGCTGAAAATCGCGGTGAGGCCGGGCCATAAACCTGTGTTTCACCGCAATTTATCAAAGCATTATTCATCAAAGTACGATTCATCCAAACACAGTTTACCGAAACACCACAGCACCACGGTTCATCAAAGCACCACTGTTCACCAAAGCACCTCCGATCACCAAAGCACAATTAACCGAAAATCCCTTTCTGAGCTTCCTGCAATAAACAGTCAACCGTGTAACGGATTTTCGGCAGCAGATGACTGCTTTTCGGCCAGAGAATATGAATCGGCACTTCATAGCCGGAATACTGTGCCAGCACCTCAACCAGCTCACCCCGCTCAAGATAATCATCAATCAGCCATTTGGGTAACTGACATAATCCCTGCCCGGCTAGCGTTGCTGCCAGCATCGCATCACCATCACCATATTCATGCCCGACCGGTGGTGTATAACGACGGGTTTGACCATCAGCCTCTTTCAGATTCCAGACCACCGCCTGTTCGCTGCGAAAACCTAAAATACACTGGTGATGTGAAATATCGTCAAGGGACTGAGGAACACCACAGCGTTGCAGATAATCCGGTGCAGCACAGATCACCAGCTTCTGCGTCGTCAGCGGCCTGACAATTAATTCGCTGCTGTCTTTCAGTTCACCGATCCGCACCACAAAGTCGATACCTTCCTCAATCAAATCGACGAAGCGTTCACTGAATGTCACCGCCAGAGAAAGAGCAGGATGACGCTGAGAGATTTCAAGCAATAAAGGCAACACTAGCTTACGGCCAAAAGCGGCCGGAAGATCAATCCGCAACCGCCCGGAAGGTTTTTCTATATGTTCCGTCAGTACCGATTCGGCATGCTCTAAAATATCTAATGCTTCCCGGCAGCGGTTCAGATAAAACTCCCCATCCGGAGTCAGGCTTAAACGGCGGGTCGAACGATGAAAAAGTTTCAGACCAAGTCTTTCTTCCAGACGGCCAACACTCTTTGCCACAGCAGACTTAGTGAGACAAAGCCGGTCAGCCGCGGCAGTGAAGCTCCCCAACTGGGCTGTCATCATAAAAGCGTGAATACCGCTTAAATTATCCTTTTTCTTCATCATGATACGACTCGTAAAAAATCAGGTGAGTATGGTATTAGCCAGAGCTCGAAACCTGAAGTTTGAACGGCAGAGCAACAAAAAGCAATCATCATCTCCCCGGAAAAAGACACAAAAAGGCCGGTTGTAACCACAACCAGCCTTGTCAAACGATCAAACACTTAAAATGACTTATTTCAGGTTATCCGAGAAGAAATCAGTTAGTTTGTCGAAAGGAATCACGTCAACACGGTCATACAGATCTACGTGACCGGCATTCGGCACAATGTAAAGCTCTTTCGGCTCACCGGCACGCTTATAAGCATCCTGGCTGAACTCAATTGAATGTGCATTATCTCCGGTAATAAACAGCATCGGACGTGGAGAAATAGTCTCAATATCCTGAAAAGGATAGAAATTCGCAAATTTGGTATTGCTGCTCAGTGTCGGATGAGTCGTCAGCAAGCGCTCCATCCCTTTCGGAACATATTCACCCCGGGACGTACGATAGAAGTCATAGAACTCGCGCTGAATCGCACCGGTGTCATTGGTCAGCTCATCAACTGTACCACCAGTATATTTGGTTTCACCGCCGGTAAACTCAGCGTAGCGCTGTTCAGCTGCTTCAGCGATGATCGCTTTTCTCTGTTCCAGAGTTAAAGAGTGGTTGAGAGCGTGGCGGGTTACCGCACCCATGTTGTACATACTGACTGTCGCAATCGCCTTCATCCGCGGATCGATCTTCGCAGCACTGATCACAAAACTACCACTACCGCAGATCCCAAGGGCACCGATATGCTCTCTTTGTACAAAATTACGAGTTCCCAGAAAATCAACGGCTGCACTAAAATCTTCAGCATAAATTTCCGGCGCGACGGCATTACGCGGCTGACCTTCGCTCTCGCCCCAGAAAGACAGGTCGATAGCCAGAGTGACAAATCCCTGTTCCGCCAGTTTTTGTGCATACAGATTTGAACTCTGTTCTTTGACTGCGCCCATCGGATGGCCGACAACAATCGCCGGTAATTTTTCACCAACCTGCACACTTTTCGGGATGAACAAATTGCCAACAACTTTCATTTTATACTGGTTCAGAAAAGTTACTTTCTGCATGGTTACCTTATCACTGTGATAGAAGTTATCGGCACCACGTGACAGATCAGGGGTATAGTTTGTATCTGCGGCGGAAGCAGTATTCATTGCCGCCAGATTCGCCCCCAGCACTAATGAGCTCAGAGCCAGAGCAATTACGGACTTTTTCATGTTTATCTCCTGATATGGACAAATTTTTCATCATCGATGTTCACCGCAGAAAAAACACTCCTGATATCGATTATTTCCAGGGTTACATCTACTGGAATGTATTATCAATATTTACCGATAAACCTGTAGATACTTAATTACCCATTTTTTGCCCAATTCTGCTTAAAACAGTTATTCAACACTATTTAAGTACATTTTATTTATATAAAATCATCAGTTATGAACCGTCAAACAGACTCAGCTTTCTCTGAAGATTGTAATAATTTATTTCTGATAACACTAAAAAGAAGAGATCTTAAAAAAATAAAGGTAATGCAATGCATTCACTGATATGATTATTTGGTATATACAAAATAATTCTAATAAGCAAGAAACATCCAGAACATTTTTATGGGAAAAGTATCACTATTTTTCATTGAGTATTGTTAGAGAGACACCAACCCATTTATTGCCCAATCCTGCCAAAGCACATTATTTATAATAAATAAGCTAACAATTAACCACATCAAGAGAATCAGGCAAAAAATAGAGCAAAACAGACCTATACTTAAGTAAATTTATTGCCAGACTGCATCTCAGAATTTGTTGGATATATGATATATAGAGAACAGCATGATGTCTGATTCTTCATTGAACCATGCATCCGCAGCAGCATTAAAAAATCATAGAAATTGAGGAAAAGTGATTTATGGGAAAAAAAATACGCTCAGTTGCTACCGCAGCCATCATCAGTGCAGCAACCATTTACATGAATACCGCACAGGCAGCCGATCAAATCCGTATCGTGATCGATCAACAGCCCAGTGTTGTCGTGGATATGCTGGACAACCCGGCCAGTCAGGATTTTATCTCCATGTTACCAATGCAGGTCACTTTTGAAGACTTTGCCCGCACAGAGAAAATCACCTATCTGCCACGTCGGCTGAATACGGACAATTCACCGACTCCGGCTCAGGCTTCCGGAGATTTTACCTATTATGCTCCCTGGGGAAATATTGCAGTATTTTATAAAGGCTTAGGCCATGACAGCCGCCTGTTCGTGCTCGGTAAGATTGCTTCCGGAAAAGAAGTTCTGGCGCAGATGAACGGCGATTTTTCTGCCCGGATCGAGAAAGTCGAATAATATTGTCGTGTTTCTCGCCGAGACCGGCGAGAAACCGTTAAATTAACCTGAACAGCAAATTACGCCCGTTCCTGACGAAGACGCTGAATATTGCGGTAAGGCGGTTCTCCGAACAGACGTTTATACTCACGACTGAACTGCTGGGCACTTTCATAACCGACTTTCAATCCGGCCGTATTGGCATCCATATATTCAACCATCATTAATTTCTGCGCTTCATACAAACGCAGCCGTTTCTGGTATTGCAGCGGGCTGAGCGAAGTCACCAGTTTAAACTGGCGGTGGAATGTTGATGTTGCCATATGCACATGGCTGGCTAACCGCTCAACGGATAATGGTTGCATATAATTATCTTTCAGCCAGGCAATCGCCGTCGCGATCTGATGACTGTAGGAACCCTGCTGATAAATTTTACGCAGTGTCTTTCCCTGCTGACTCATCAGGATCCGGACAATCACTTCCCGAATTAACAGTGGTGCCATCAACGGGATCTGCTCCGGCTTATCCAGCAACTGAATCAGACGATGAAAGACATCGAGCACCTCCGGTTCTGTCGGTGCGAGAGACACGCCGGGACACACTTCCGGGCTGGTTGTATTGTCCGGTGGCATGTCAGCCACCAGTTCCATCGCCAGCTCTTTATCGATAATCAGAGAAACAGCAAACATCGGCTGCTCCGGTGTCGCCTCAAGCACCCGGCTCAGACTTGGCACATCAACGCCGTTCACCAGACAATCAAAAGCGCCGTAGTGAAACAGTTCACCACCGATGAGTGACTCTTTTCTCCCTTGCAGAATAATTCCGATCGCCGGTTGATAGAAACAGTTGTCCCGGGTCTCTGCTTCATCCCAGCGAGTAATACCTAACCCGGCGATCGCCGTAGGATATTTCCCGGAATGCGGAACACGTTCCACTAACCGGCGGATTAACTCGTCGTTAATCCGCTGCATTTCCTGATCCCGGATACCGGTATCATCCATGTTATGACTCAAAATGGTTTTCTCCCCGATGGACCAAACCGCCAAATGGCGCGTCTGTTCCTAAATGCCCGATGTGTTCAAAATGATCCGTTTGCTTAAAGCTATTTATTTACTTAGAGATTTATCTATTTACTTAGAAACTGTCTGCTTGCTTAAAACTATCTGTTTGCTTAAAACTATCTGTTTGCTTAAAACTGTCTGTTTGCTTAAAACAATCACTGATTTAATCGCCAAGGATCAATATCCTTATGAATACTAGGAATGATTACAGTAAACAGAGCCGGATGTTGCATAATTCTATCATTCATCAGTTCCATCCGACTAATCTATTTGTAATAAATCATGTCAGTTCTCTCAATTTTCCTGACTGAATCACCTCTGCTTTCTGCTACAATGCGGCAGCACAAACGTATGGAATCAACAGAAGGGACTGAACATCATGAGTGCGACACAAGACACGATGTCTGCCGGTTTTGAACAACTGCGTGAACAGCTCCTGCAACGAATGCCGGAGCCTGGTAATTACCCGACGCCGGTATCCAGTGTCATGCTCTGCCGGAGGAACAAATCACACCAACCGGAAAACTGTTTTAATAAACCGATACTGGCCATGACGGTACAAGGCTCTAAGCGAACCGTGGTTGGCAACGAAGTTCACCACTACACGGTTGGTCAGGCTCTGCTGGCCGGAATCGATATGCCAAGCATGAGCTATCAGCTCGACGCCACTCCGGAGCATCCTTATCTGGTGATTTCGCTGGAACTCGACATGCATTTGATTTCGCTGTTGTCGGCACAGTTGCCAAAAAGTACACCGACTCAAATCGGGAAAGGTGCGGTCATTATCGATGTTGAACCGGAACTGCGTCACTCCTTTTCACGCCTAGTTGATCTGTTTGATAAACCAGAACAGGTTCCGGTACTGGCACCTGTGATTTTACAAGAAATTTATCTGCAACTGTTGCTCGGCCCTCACGGGAATTTCCTGAAATCCATCAATACTCAGGGAACCCACGGCCATCAGATTTCTCAGGCCATTCACTGGCTGCGGAGCAACTTTCACCAGCCGTTAAATGTCGACGAGCTTGCAGCCATGACACACATGGCTTCTTCAACATTCCGCAAACACTTCAAGGGCGTCACGACGATGAGCCCGACTGAATATCATAAACACCTGCGTCTGTATGAAGCTCAGCGTCTGATGCTGGAAGATCATCAGGACGCCAGCACTGCCGGTTACTCGGTCGGTTATGAAAGCCCGACTCAGTTCAACCGCGAGTACAAACGCCTGTTCGGCGAGCCGCCACAACGAAATATCAGTCGGCTGATGAGCGTTTAGCCTGCGGATTCAACTGCCATAACAATGTCTGCCGGGCATGAGCAATCCGGGGCTGCCTCAGCGCACTCGGTGTCCACGCCATATAATACGTCAGCCGGGTGTCGGCTACCGGAGCCGGTATCTGCTGAAGTTCACCACGCTGAATCTGTTCATGGCACAGATATTCAGGTAAAACCGTCCAGCCGAATCCCTGAATCAACAGATGACGCAACGCCCGCAGATCCTGACTGACCAATGCCGGCGGATGCACGTCCGGACGAATACGGTTTTTCTCCAGCCAGCCGCCAATCACCGACAGTTCAAGATTGTAGGTCAGCATCGGTTCATCCATAAACGCCTGCGCAAAATCGTCGGCCTGACTAATTCGCTGAGCCACTTCTGGCGCAGCTACCGCCCAAACCGGCGCGACCATCACAGTTTCACTGCGTAACCGCTTATCCGTCACCGGATGCGCCGTAAATCCCAGATCACAATGTCCTTCCACCAGCATGTGATGAACCAGATCGCCGTCTCCGGCATGCATCCGCACCCGAATTCCCGATTGCAGCAACGGCAGTAGCTGAGGTGCAATCACCTCCGCCATAAAATCAGCATGACCGATGATTTGCAGCACACCTTCCATATCGACCGAGCGGGCTTTCGCCTGTGCCAGAGCTGACTCCACCACATCCAGTTTATCGCCGATATCCGCTGCCAGCTCATCGGCAGCACCCGTTGGTTCTACTCCGGCAGCTTCACGGGTAAAGAGCTTTCTTCCGACCGCGACTTCCAGCCCGGCGATATGTTGTGATACCGCCGGCTGAGTCAGATTCAGATTTCTTGCCGCCGCACTAATCGATCGCTGGCGATAGACTTCAACAAAAGTCCGTAAACGAGTCAATGACATACAACCTCCTGCCCGTTAGAGATCCATAAAATACAAAGCCATAAAATACAGACCCATAAAAATATTTATACCCCACCTAAAATACCTTTGTTGGCGCAATAACACCAGTCTCGCTTAAGATACTCCCAACTTAAGAACAGACGTCACAGCATACAAGATATGCTTATAAATCAAATTGATAGTCTGATTCATATTCATTAGTCAGTTTTCATTAAGGAGCCAACATGTCTTCTCAGGGCGTTTATCAACCATCATTGGATACAAACTCTGCTTTCGGTGAACTGCGCACCATACTCAACAGCATGAAAAGTGCACATATCAAAACTGGGCCGGCAGATATTGCTCTGAGACAAGACCGTCTGCAACGTGCCATCCGGCTGCTGAAAGAAAATCACAAAGCTCTGGCTCAGGCTATGAGTGCCGACTTCGGCCATCGCAGCCCTTATCAGACACTGGTTGCTGACATCGTAACGACTATCAGAATGCTGCAACATGCGGCAGAGCATGTTGCAACCTGGGCAGAACCTGAAACCATCGCTGTCGATAACGGTATTCAGGCCAGAATTCAGCCTCAGGCGCTCGGTGTCGTTGGCATCATCAGCCCGTGGAACTTCCCGATCAATCTGTCATTCGGACCATTGGCCGGTGTTTTCGCAGCCGGTAATACCGCGATGCTCAAACCCTCAGAACTCACACCGCAGACATCAGAGCTGATGGCCGAACTGGTTGGCCGCTACTTTGAACCGATGGAACTTGCAGTTGTGCTCGGTGACAGCGATATTGCTCAACAGTTTAGCGCTCTGCCTTTTGATCATCTGGTTTTCACCGGCAGTACCACAGTCGGTAAACATGTCATGCGGGCCGCAGCAGAAAATCTGGTGCCGGTCACGCTGGAACTCGGTGGTAAATCGCCAGTCGTGGTTGCAGCCGATGCCAATATCCGCACCGTTGCCGAACGCACACTGACCATCAAAACATTCAATGCCGGGCAAATCTGTCTTTCTCCGGATTACATGCTGATTCCACAAGGTCAGGAAGATGCACTGACTGATGCCGCCCAACAATTTATCCGCCAGAGTTTTGCCACCATGCAGGACAACCCCGACTACACGGCAATCATCAGTGACCGGCACTATCAGCGCCTGATTGACCTGCTGGATGATGCCAGAGCCAAAGGCGCGCGGATTATCAGCTTAGCTCCGACAGAAGAAGTGGCTTATGACGAAGTCCGGCGCAAAATTGCTCCTCACCTGATTCTCGATGTGACCGACGACATGCTGATCATGCAGGAAGAGATTTTTGGCCCGCTTCTGCCGGTCAGAACTTATCAGGCGGCAGATGAACCGATCGACTATATTAATCAACATCCGCGCCCGCTTGCTGCTTATTACTTTGGCGAAGATACCGCTCAGCAGGAAAAATTTGCCAACAGCACGACATCCGGTGCACTGGTCATCAACGATGTCATGACGCACGCATCAATCGAAGATCTGCCATTCGGCGGTGTCGGTGCCTCAGGCATCGGAGCTTACCATGGCATTCACGGCTTCCGCCGCTTCAGCCACGCCAAGCCGATTGTTGAACAGAGTAAGGATGGCATATCGAACCTGCGTCTGCGGGCTCCTTATGCGGACAAACAAGCACAACTGGAAGCTTTTTTAAATCAGTAAGCCGTTCGTATCCGGCATAATGAATTTCATATTAATCAATCTGACAAGGAAATAACGATGAAAATTTTAATGGTCCTGACTTCTCACAGTGAACTGGGTAACACTGGCGCAAAAACAGGCTTCTGGCTCGAAGAGTTTGCTGCACCTTATTACACCTTTAAAGATGCCGGAGCCGAGCTGGTGCTTGCTTCTCCCGAAGGCGGTCAGCCACCGCTGGACCCTAAAAGTGATCTGGCAGATTTTCAGACCGAGCTAACCCATCGCTTTAAAGCAGACCCACAAGCTCAGTCAGAACTGGCAAACACCGTCAAACTGGAAACCATCAGCCACGACGATTTTGATGCGGTCTTTTACCCCGGCGGACACGGCCCATTATGGGATCTGACCAACTCAGCGGATTCAATCAAGCTGATTGAAAGTTTCGAGCGGGCCGGCAAACCTATCAGCTTTGTATGTCATGCACCGGGCGTATTACGTCACGTCAAAGCTGAAAATGGTCAGCCGCTGATCAAAGGCCGTAAAGTGACCGGTTTTACAAATACAGAAGAAGCGGCCGTTGAACTGACTGACGTGGTTCCATTCTTAATTGAAGATGAGTTTATCGCCCTCGGTGGTCTGTACGAAAAAGGCCCGGACTGGATGCCTTATGTGGTCGAAGACGGTCTGCTGATCACCGGCCAGAACCCGGGCAGTTCAGAAGCCGTTGCTCAGGCATTACTGGCAAAACTGGCGTAACCAAAACTAGCGTAACACCTCCTGAGCCTATTCAGGCTCAGGAACATCCACTGCTTTATTCACAACGATTCATGTTGTCCCGGCCTGCTCACCATTGAGCAGGTCTTTTTTATTTCTCTCCCACACCTCACTTTTCCTTTTCCAACCCAGCCATTCATATGACAAATATATCAATTATGGTATAAAGCAGAGCATTAAAAGAGCGTCGTAATGTAAGGAAGTTCAAGTGAAACGTTTGATGAGTCTAGTCGCCGGAATAATGTTCCTCAGTGGTTGTGCAACAAAGTCCAGCGCAACATGGATGTATCAGGGGCAACCGGCAACTGAGGTGCAAATTGCTCAGTCAAAACAGGCATGTGGCTGGGAATCCAATATCAGCAAACTCTTCGAAAAAGATGAAGCTGTAAAAGAAATAGAAAGCCAAGCCTATTTAATGAGAATAGAACTCCAGAAATGTATGGCCCAAGAAGGAATTTACATCAAGACAATTTTAAGCCCGAATCAGAATATTAATGGTCGTATTACAGATTTTGTACAATATGGGAATTTATTTCTCCCGATGGAAATGAAAAAATTCATCAGTATCGACGAGTTAGATAGCGGCTATAACAAGATAATCATCAGATACACTATCCTGGATCAGAAAATTGCGGATGCTGCTCTCGATACCCTGTCTGTACCTCTCAAACCTTTGCTCCGCTCATTTTGTTCCGCTTTAGACAGTAATCAACTCATTGATACTCGGATATCAATGGTCAGTGAGTTCCGTAACCCACAGGGAAAAACACTCATCTCGGCCTCAATCCCGGTAAAAGAGTGTCTGAATCCTCCGCGATGAACATCTGAATACCAACAATACAGAAAATCAGAGAAACAAGGATATAACGTGAAACGATTGATTAGTGTAATCGCCGCAATAATTTTCCTCAGTGGTTGTGCAACAAAGCCCAGCTCAACGTGGATGTATCAGGGGCAACCGGCGACTGCTGAGCAAATCGCCCAGTCGAAACAAGAGTGTGGCTGGAAAGCAGATATCCATACCGGTAAGAACAAAAAAAGTCACACTGAGATAAACCATCAAATGATGCAGTTCAAACAATGCATGGTAAAAGAAGGTTTTTACATCAAAACAACGTCCGGCTCGCGGCAGGATGTCAACACCAATATCGCCAGATTCGTATCCAAAGAGCAGCTCTATCTGCCGCTGCCATTAGGCAACTTCATCAGAGTCGATGAATTAAAAAGCGGTGATAAAAAGCTACTCGGCAAATACACCATTCTGGACCAGCAGGTCACACGTCTGCCTCTTTCTCCCAAGACATTTACCATCCGGCTCAAACCCGGACTACAGCGGATGTTCTGCCCGTTCTTAATCCGCCAGCGCCCACTCTCCGACCAGATCGAATCCATCAACGAATTCCGCGATCTGCAAGGTAAGGACGTTGTTTCGGTTACCATTACATCTGCAGACTGTCAGTAGCCTTTAAACAACTCCCCCCGATGATAATCAAGATATTTCCGATGCTCCCGGTGCAGGGAGCACTGAATTGCTTCGTGGATGCCGAGGGTTGTGGGGGATTGGTGCGAAGAGGAAGAAAACTCCCACCAAAACCGATACAATACAACATCGTGGATAACGATGGAGTTTTGCAATGGACAAGGAACAATTTTCCCGTTTGGTCGCTCAAATCACTGCCGGTAAACATCTCCCGGAAGCAATCTACTTACATAAAGATGCATTTTCCGCTCTCCCTGAAGTGCTGCAAAAGTTTATTCCAGCCGTAGGGCAGGCAGTGAATTTACCCGAGGAACAATGGGACTTGGTCAAACTGTTCAAGAAGGAATTCCGTCTCTCACTACTCAGCTATCCTGATTTTTATACCGATTCCTATCCTGCGTTAAAACAGAGCCTGAATGTCGATCTGTCCAAATTGACACATAAAATCATTGCCTACCACGACTCGGAAAATCCGCCAATTTTGCACCGCAAAGAAACCATGGTGCTGAAGGATAATCCCCACTACGAACAATTCACCGCAGTCACTCAGGAAGGAGAAAACGCCGGACTGTATGAAAATCCCCGTATCATCGGTTTTAAAAGAACCTGGGAAAATCTGATCCACAAGCATGGTTATGAACTGGTCGATGGCCGCTTGTTTCGTCGCTCGGCGCTTCCCAATGAAGAAGCGGCAGACAATATTGATCGCTATAAGACTGCATTGGTCCGCCATGAACTTTCCGCGCCGATGAAATCATTAGCCAAACACGGTTTTCTCGAAGGCAGTTATTCGATCTTTGATTATGGCTGCGGGAAATCTGATGACCTGCGCGAACTGGAAGCACACGGCATCGATGCCTTAGGCTGGGATCCGATTTACTGCCCGGACACGGACAAAGTTCCTTCTGATATCGTCAATTTGGGTTTCGTGCTGAACGTCATTGAAGACAAAGACGAACGGCTCGATGCCCTGCTCGGCGCATGGGAGTTAACCGACAAATTTCTGGTGGTCTCGGTGATGCTGGCCAACGAAAGCTATATTGCACAATTCACACCGTACAAAGACGGCGTGATCACCTCACGCAATACCTTTCAGAAGTATTACGTCCAATCAGAAATCAAAACTTATCTCGAAAGGAGTCTACAAGAAGATGTGATTGCCGCTGCGCCGGGGATTTTTTATATCTTCAGAGATAAACTCGAAGAACAACAATACTTGCAGAAAAAATACACCCGTCATCATGTCTGGAAGCAACTCACTTCTCCATCACCAATCGAAGCCAGAGACAAAGCCAAACTCGTCATCACCCAACATCAGGCGCTGTTTGAGCGATTCTGGAATACCTGTCTGGAGCTCGGGCGCATCCCGGCTCACGATGAATTTGAACCATCAGATGATGTCCGGCAACTTATTGGTTCGCATAAGAAGATATTTACTTTGCTACGGGAGTTATTTGACACCCGTGAATTTGAACAGGCAGAACAGAACCGTAAAGAAGATTTGCTGCTCTATTTCTCAATGGGACTGTTTGAAAAGCGCAAGCCCTATACTCAACAACCGGAGTCTTTAAAACGCGATATCAAAGCCCTGTTTGGCGACTACAAAACCGCGCTCAACTTAGCCACCGAACTGCTGTTTGCGATTGCAGATACCGAGTTGATTCACAGCCAGTGTGAGAAAGCCCATCAACGACTCCCAGCCAGCGTGCTCAATCAGGGACATTCGCTGATTTTTCACAAAAACCATATCGACGAACTACCGCTCCTTCTCCGCGTCTACGTCGGTGCCGGGTTGCAAATGTACGGGGAATTAGACGAGTCCATTGATTTGATCAAGATCCACATCACCTCAGGCAAGTTAACCCTCACCGCTTACGATGATTTCGAACAATCCGTCCCGTTTCTCGTCGAACGCATCAAAATCAAGATGGCCGATCAGGAGATTGATTTCTTCGATTATGTCGATGAAGACAAACGCCCGCCCCTGCTCAACCGGCATTTGTACATTCCGATTGAGCATCCGGATTATAAGAAACAGTTGAGTTTTGATCGGCGGTTGGGGAAGGTGCTTGAGACTGATTTTGACCGGGAAGTGATGATGAGACGTATTGAATTAGAAACCCTCTTGAATAAAGAGCGTAAGCGAATATCAAAATTTAAACTTTTATAATATCAATACTAAACAACCATACTGAACGTTCAATAGAAATAGAGAGTAATAAATGCTCTCTATTTCTATTTTAAAAACACCTCAAGAATTTACCAAATTTCTCTACAACGGCCTGGGATAAAGTCTTTATCTCACTCTGTTCGCAGAGTCGATTTTTACTAACTCTAGATACTACTATAAATTTCTTTTGAGCCGCAATTGAAATGAGTTCACTTTGAACTAATCCTTCTATAGCTTCACGATAATCTGATGCACTACTAGTGAAGCATTCTCTATTTGGTAAAGAAAAATACGTCCCATGTATACTATCATAGGTATATTCATCATAATTAAATAATGTTCGAATACGTTGTTTAAATGTATTTGAACTTGTTTCTGACAAGTGTTGAGAAAAACGCCCTAGAACCCCTAGCTTACTATTCGTCTGCCCAATATATATACATCTAGGATTCATTGAAACCAGGCAATAAATAGCCGGAGATGGAGAAGAAATTTCCGCCCCATTCACCATAAAATCAAATTTATTCATCTCCATTAGCTATATTCTTTGCACCAATACGTTTTACTAATTCAGATAACTCATTTCCAACGGTTTCTCTATAATCGTCTAATAAACGCTCCATTGCCTCTATTGATAACTTTGTATCATTCTTATATAAAAAACGATATTCTCCACGAGCCAAACCAAAAAATAAAGTATCAAGGACTCGAACGAGAGTACCATTTACAGACACACTATCAATAACTTCTCGAACCAATCTATGTGAGCGATTGACCTTGACAATCAAACCTTTTTCCGGGTCGTGTCCCCGTTCCCAAAGTTGATTATTATCTAATGAATCAACATACTGAACTTTCTCGTTATCTCTTTCTACTTTTTCTTTTTGCTCAGGAGTAACAGGCTTCGATGACTGTAGTTTTAGTTTTTTTTCAGAAATATCTTTTTGCTCTTTAGGCTCAGCTAAAGATTCATCAATTTTTTCGTCTTTCTGAATTTCAGTATCAACTCTATTTAGGGCATCATTTATGTCAGTATGTGGAGTAGAACGTGTTAAATCATCGATAACACGACTTCTATATCTCCATGCACTCAAACTCTTTCTTTTGGCTTCTCCAAGTTCAGGAGTCAATTGAGATTTAGCTAATTCTGATAGATGAATCCTACTTTTTGTTACATCTATATTTAATATATCATCTGAGTTTGACTGTATATTCAGTCGCCCTCTAAAACTATACAAGTCTTGATCTAGCCTAATTACATCTAAAGAATCAGCCCATGAAATCAATCTATAGTTACGATACACATAAATACCATAATTTCCTGCACCTATCATATATTTATCACGACACTGAGCTTGTGATAAAGAGATATTTTCGTCTTTCCCAACACTAGGAGGATGAGGCAATTGTGTAATTTCAATTGTTGCAACACATTCAGGGTTTTCTTCTGAAAGTTGTATAACACTCGGTTTTGTAATCCATTTAACACTTGTACCATTCCAAGATGTATCATCTAAATTTCCATCTTTAGAGTCGATCTCATTACAAGCTAGCGGATCAAAACCTTGGATAATCTCATCATCAATAATCAATGATATTTTATTTCTATCTGGAACAAGACCTTCCAAATAGTAATAAAATACTATACCAGCTTTATTCTTTAATTTACTAAGAATTTCAGCTATAGAAGGTAAGCTCTCGTGTCTAGATTTTTCTATAATTACAAAAGTACCAGATTTATTTTTACCACAAAAATCTTTAAGACTTTCTATATCTTCCCTATTAGCATGAGTAAATTCATATTCATAGTTGAATACCAATTTCTCTTGATCTACAACACCCTTATAAAAAGATTCTCCATCAGGGGTAGTAATTACTGTCAGTTTCTTACCTAAAGACGATGATGCAGACTTCAATCCTAAACCAAATTTAGAAAGCGTTTTATCATCATAATGGTCAGAACTTGAACCAAGACCTATCGCATTATCAAGGCCGTTTTCATTCATCCCACACGCATCATCTTTAATAATAAATTTATCTATAACGGTCTTGGTTCGCTTCTTATCTCCAACTGATACACGTTTTCCTACTATTTGAACCTCAATCTTCGAGGCACCATTAGCAACAGAGTTATCAACTATATCGAGTAAAGCAGATTCTGGTGAATAACCAATCTTTCCTAACGCTTCAAATAACCTAGCTGCATTAACTTGCCCTGTTTTTATTGCCATAAAATTTCCCTCTATAAACTACAAATTATACATGCCTGATCATCTGCATCATCTTCTTCCATATTGGCTAAGACCGTCTGCCACTTCTCTTTTGATGTAGAGGAAGTTTTAAAAATAATGCCTTTTTCTTTTTCTCTTCTCTCAGCATGAGCAACAACTTCATCTAAAGTTCTCCCCTGAACCCAGGTATATCCATTACCGGCAGTCTTTTCAATTTCTTTTGCTTTTTCAAAAAGTTCAGGATGATTGCGTTTCAATCCCAACCATTCATCTTGCCTCTGGAAAAAACAGAAATAACAGCCAGATCGGCTACGCCATTCGTAATACTTAGGGACACCAACAGTATCTTTCAGGATTTGAAAAATATCATCTCGAACAAGTCCATCTTCAATAAAAGGAAAAACAGCACTGATATTTTCTTTCTGGCTGACATAGCCTTCACGATTTTCATCAGCCCGAATACCGATATAGCTAATCACCTGGTCATTACCGACAAACTCTTCAAACGGCTTTAACTTCAGTTTGACAGTACACCAACGCTGGCGAGGAGAAGGCAGATAATCATTATGAACTTTCAGCCAATGCTCAAATGGTTTATCACTCGAGAGTCTAGTAATTGGCTTTCCAAGATATGATTCTAGAATTTTTATAAAATCAAGAACTTCTTCCAATTCTGCTCCCGTATCAGAAAAGAAATACTCGACTTTTTCATGAATCTCAGGATAGTTGTTACGAATATAAATCGCTAAAGCCGCACTATCTTTACCACCAGAGATACCAATCACATGACGAACATCTTTCCGTTCAAGTGCTTCTTTCACCGTGATTCTATTACTCATAAGACTGCCCTTCTGGTAATTCCATATCTATCAATTGGGCCAATACAGCCATTCGCGTATGCTCATCTAACTCTGAAATAATATCACGCATAGACTGAATATGCTCATCAACAACATGTTGCTCACTCTTGTTAATCGTCACCACTCTCTCTTTCGGATGAGTACTCTGCTTAATCGAACGAAGCATAATCACTTCGAAGTCACTATCATTTTTAGCTACATTTCTCTGCCTATTTTGTTCATAGGCAATAGCCTGTAACTCTCTTAAGCGACGACTCAAATCAGCCAGATTTGCTTCTGCCTTAGCTAGATCCTGATCTTTCCACTCACTTGGATGTTTTCGGCTCATATTAACCAAAACATTTTCCAACCAGAGCTTTTCATCACCTTTTGGATCAGTGAGTCTTTTCACAAAACTTCGAGTATTGTCGATAGCTAGGTGTTCCAACATACCATACTGGTTTTGTAAATGAGTTCTCAGCTCTTGCAACTCATATGCTCCACCATCGTGTAATTGAGATGAAATAGCTTGCGCTTGAGCGGTCAGAAGCTGTGTGTAAGCATTCTTTAACTCACGGATCACCAAATGTAACCGCGCCGAAAACTCCCTCACATCAATTTTGCTACTTGCTTCTAAAGCGTTATATCCTAATGCTACTGGAAGTTCTTCAAATATGAGTTTCTCAGGTGACTTAGACATCTTGATTGCATCACGAACTTTTAAGGTCATCGGACTTAATAAGTCAGGAGAGCGCGTCGATTTTACAAAATCAGGTAACCCTTCATAGAAAGTTACTAATGGTCTAGCCAGGTTGATTACTTTCCTATTTTTGTTCTTTCCTTCATAAAGAGCTTCACTATAGGCATTAATCAGAGATGCATTGATTCCTTCAACCTTATAGAGTTGAAACGTAAAATCTTCCGGTTTTCGAATAAATCGGTCAATATGTTCATCGGTCATTTGCGGCTGATATTTACCCTCTTCATAAAAGGCAATGTCATCCTGATAAAGCAAATAAGCGTGTAAATAAAAAATGGGTAAGAGTCCCGCTTTTACGCCATAAGGAGCATCCATTAGTTCTTCAGAAAGTTCAGAGAAAGATTTTGCTTTCTTCTCTGTCGAATCCATAAAATCAGAGACTTTAGACCACACACTAAGATAAGTTGATTCGCCATAAGGAGCATCAAATATATACTTCCCATTGACTTTTTTATGTAAATTGTTTTCTTTGAGAATTGCCATATACATAGCTTTCTCGGGCGGGAATTTATCAATACCTAAGTTATCAATATGTTGCCCATTGAGCATCGCCTTCATCAATTTACTTCTTCCAGCTGCCGCCTGAGAAGATGGTTTATCTCTATTGATGAGTTCATTAAATACATGAGGCATATATGGGTACTTCTCATGAAATGCTTTTGATAATACCTGTTGAATATCACGCTTAGAACTAATGGGCTGTTTTCTACCTTTATAGAACCATGTCGATTTTTCTGGCTGATACAGTAACTCATTCAGAAGCTTCTTCTGATTTGATACTGCAGCATTAAGATTGACTTCTAATTCTTTTTTCGCAACAGGATCATTGTGGATCTCTTGAGAAGTACTGATTCTACGATAGGCATTTATTTCTAAAGTAACCTGAGCTAACAAATTACTATTTGAAGCAACACAAAGAATATTAGCACCCTTCATGTTTTCTAACACATCTTGAAGAGCAGAGAGTTGTTCTTCCCTATCATCAGATAAATAGAAAATGATCTTCGCTTGCTTATCTTCAACCACTTGTTTGTGAACCGAAGAAGCATCAGCGTATACAGGAATAAAATAACGAAGAGCACCTGTCTGTATCGTATATTTCCTTGCAACAATTGGTTGTTGGGGATTTGATTTCATCAACTCAGATGCTAAAGGAACGGACATACCTTTTAATTTATCAAGTTCTTTTTCCAAAGCATCATGTAGGTCAAAATCACTACCTTGCCACACTCGGTACTCGTTATTAAATTTTCGATGTGTGATAATTGATTTATCTGCCAACTCTTTGACTGCACGATGAAATACTTTGGATTCAAAACAACTAAGAAGAATTTCTTCAGATGGTTTCAACCCACCTTTTGCGCCTACAATATTAAATAATCCAATTGTTTTCAAAAGATTGATTGTGGCTTGGTTTTCAACATCACCTAAACGCTCTATCGCAGTAATCACCTCAACCCAACGTCGTTGAGTCTGAAAATCTCCCAATACTGTCGTTTGATTAGCAATAAAATAGTTATAAATGTCATGCGGGAGAATCACATCACCTAATTGATTCAGTGATGACAGCATACTTTGAAAACCAAATGCTTCGGAGCTGCCGAGATAACTAAAAAGAGTTCGTTCATTCTGCGCAACTTGCTGACATAGATAAGGCAGAAGCAAAGCACTACATGGATGTAAAGGATAGCAGTCTGTAAATAATGCCACAGCACTATCATGATTCAATAAAGAAGGTAAAGCACCTTCACTCTCAAGAACTTTAACTGTTTTCGTCACTAATGCCTGAACTTGGGTTGCAGATGGTACAGAGTCATTCTGTTCAATTGCCCGAGAAACCACACGTAACACTTGCTCAGTATTTTCTATAAAAGGAATCTCTTCAAAACGTCCCTGAACTGCCGCCCACTGATTACGGGATTGTTCCGATAAACCTAGTGCGTACTGTTCGAACGACTTATGCAACATAACAAATTGCATAAGAGTAACTTCATTAGGCTGTTGAGCATGTTCAGCAATAGCTTGCAACACAAAAAGATCATTACTATCTTCATGTCTGGATGCATACTCTAAAAATTTACCAAGTTCATCAATGACTAAAACTATACCTTTTAATGAGTGTGTCTTACTTGTAGAAAGAGCAAATTGCAATTTTGCAACCAGTGAAACTAATTCGTTCGCACTCATGTTCTCAGTATTCAGAGCCGTCTCAAAATCACGAACAATCTCAGGCGATTGACCTTCGTCTTCTCCCCAAAGATTGATAGTGGCCTGATGGAAAGATTGTAATATACGCTTCAATAGCGGTTCAGAAGAACCACTAATCATTACTCTAAGATAACCAGAAGTATTATTGATTTCCTTTGAAAAGCTATCAGATAACGCTTTACTAACGTTATGTAAATTAGCGTGGGCCTGTTTCTGTAACTGAGATACAGGATCGGTTAATAGCGCACTAAGAAAAACTGCAAAGGCCGATTTTCCTGAACCATAGGGGCCAACCAATGACCATGATCTTGGTACTTCCCTGTTACCAAAAGTATCCACAACTCTCTGTAAGGTATCCAATGCACGTGATGTGGGCAGATAACCGACAACACTCTCAAGCGATGAGCTATGTTTCTCTACATTAATAGAGCGAGTATAAGCTGAGCGTATAGTAATATAGTTATGTAAACTCATACGACTAACTCTCCTTGGTAATGGGCCTGAAGAAAAGCCATTGGTTCGATACGCTTAACACCCTGACCTAAATAGATCTGAGAAATACCTGCCGTTTCTCTTATTTCAAATAATTCAGGAAACTTACTCTGCAATTTCTCTAATTTGGTCATGAAATCAGTTTCTGTCATTCTAAAAACAGATGCAACGGCGGCAGAATCTCCTTGACTATAGATAAGATTCTTCATTGGTATCGTTCCACGATCATTATCTTCAATGTAACTATTTACACATTGAGCGACAGCAAAACCAAACACTCCAAGAGACAAGTCATTTCGTTCGCCTAATTCTGCCGAAAAACGTTTATTACCAACTTTACTAATTAGCTCCAATAAAGCCATTGGGGAATCTAGTACATCATCAAGCCCGTTTTTACCCAACTCATCGGAGATAGCATACATTCGAGTCAGAACGGAGCAATCATTCCTCAATGTTGTACTGGAAGGAGCTTTAATTTTTTCTTCATGAATGAAGTCATCTAATGCAGACTGCATAGATTCTGTATCAAAATCGGCTGCAATATAGCGATTGAAAAACCAAAACCATGTCGTTGCTTGCTTCGGATTTGTACACAAAAGCCAATGTAGTAACCAAATGGTCGCTTCATCTTCTAGATAAGGGTCAACACCATTGTTCTCATCAAAGATGTAATGAGACAAATCAGATAGCTCACTTTTCTCCGTCAGAAGCTGTGTGGCCTTCATCCAATACTTGATAGACGACACCATGTTCTTCCCAACGCCTAATCTGACCGTAGCTTCACTACTCTCAAATACACTATTATCCTTACAAAATTCCTGATAGCCCTTAGGCAACCAACTGAATCGTAACTGGAACGTTTCGTGCCGCCCAAATGCACAGTCTTTCTCATTTAACTTTATCATGGTTTCACTTATATAACCCATTGAAAATAAAACAATTCAAACCAATGAGTAAAAAAATCATTAACTGCGTATAGTACAGGTTATCACGCAGAAAATAACCTGTATATCCATACAGCATCCAAAAGTGTGTTTTTCATCCATATTTCAGTATTAAAGCATTATTATTCGTAACTAGAAAAGCCTTTCCTAAATACTGCATTGTGCACACAATAGAAACGACTAGTTTAGCAGAACAACCGTCATTTATTGCTGATAACGACTAATTCAACACATAATAAGTGGACAGGTTTATAGAACTTCTAGCTCACTGACTCTTCCTCATCCTTAACCAACACCACACTTACACCAAAAACCGCACTTACACGCAAAACTCACCCCAACTCCGATGCTGCCATTTACCCGACCTTCACCGCGTAGTACGATGACCGACATGAAAAAGACACTTGACCATCTTCCCGAGCGGAAACAACAGAATATTCACACCATTGCGACCATTTTGCGCGATGTGATGGATGAGTATGTGGCGGGAAAAAACGGCAAAAAAGCTGGTTTTAAGATCCACAAAATTATCCTGTTCGGCAGTTATGCCAAAGGTAACTGGGTCAATGACCCGGTGAACGGCTATGTCAGCGATTATGATGTGCTGGTGATCGTCAATCGCTTTGAACTGGTGGAGGAATTCTCCCTGTGGAGTCTGGCGGAAGACCGCATCAGCCGCCGCATTCCGAAAACGCCGCTGGGGCTGATTGTCCACACCCTTGGCGAAGTCAATCAGTGGCTGCACGACGGACACTATTTCTTTAAGGATATACGCGAGCAAGGCATTGAGCTGTATAGCGCCGACGGCCGGGAACTGGCCCTGCCGGGTGATCTGACTGCGGAAGAAAGTCGGCAGATTGCCGAAAAGCATTTTGATCACTGGTTGCAAAGTGCCAATGGCTTTGTGAGAGGCTATCGCAATTTCTATGAAGAAAAAGAATATTCACTTGCTGCATTCATGATGCATCAGGCAACGGAACGTTTTCTTGCCTGCACCCTATTAGTGTGTACCAACTATCTGCCCAAAACCCACGATTTGGAAAAACTGCGCGCCTTCTGTGCCGGACAAGACGAACGCTTCGCCCGCCTGTTCCCCGCCGACAACCAGTTCCACCGCCGCAGCTTCCACCGCCTCAAACGCGCCTACGTCGATGCCCGCTACTCGGAGCATTATGAAATCACCGTCGAAGAGCTGGACTATCTGGCCCTTGAGGTCGAAAGACTGAAAGCGCTGACCGAGGAAGTTTGCCGGGGAAGGATTGGAGAGAATATTGAATCGTAAAGGAAGAAGTAAGTATTGATATATTTACTGACATTTTTTTAAATAACCCCATAGTACAGAAGAAACAAAAAAAGCCAGCATTAAATCCATTGACATAGAATATAACCAGCCTGAATGTTTTTGTTCTGAGTATTTAATAACAGGGTAAACATATTCAATGATTGTAATAATAGGGAATGATATTGCTATTGCTTTTATTTCATTCACTTTGAAATTTTTACCGCCACGCCACACATCAAACAAAGCAGTAACAACCAAAAATAACATTGCTGTTGTGGCAAAAGAAATCGCCTTTTCTACAAAATCCCCCCAAATATTCCAAGCGTTAAGCCCAGAAAGAACAATAACGATAAAAACACACAACAAAGCGGCTAACGTCTTTAACTTCATAAGTATTACCGATTGATTGACAAAGCCTTATCGTATCAAAAGTCCTGAGAGTCGTTATGTTATTTTTTGCACAGAACATCATAGAACGAGCCACCAGCGACACACGATGCTATCAATAGAGAATGGACTAAAACGATTTTTAAATGCGCCCTGCTCAATTGTCTCCGCACTGCGGAGACAATCTTAACCGAGCAGAAATGACGGGCACATATTTAGGAGCTTTCGCCTCAGGCCGCAGACATCGAAGCCATTAATTTTAATAACTTCTGTTCAAGTGCGGAGTCGGAAATAATCTCAAAATCCGTATAAATCGCCACTGGTTGCAGAATCTTACCAGTAGCAGGTTCCATCCGGACAAAGCCTTTGTCACTGAGCGCTTTTAAGGTGTTAGATAAGTTAGACTTCGCCCGACCGGAAATTCTGGCTAATTCTGTCAGGCTTGCTGGCTTTTCTGTATCGATCAGACGTAATAAGGCAATATTCTCCGGTCTTAAAATCTGCGCCACCGCATTGACTGATGTATACCAAACCTTCGGCTCATCCGCTTGCGGCACATATTTCCCCTGCGCAATCGCCAGCAAACGGAAACGAATCAGAGCTTCAGACATAATGCCGATTCTTGCTTTCATGTGATTTTCCCTTCAATTGCTTCTATGGTCGTATCAATACCGGAGAAGAAATCTTGCAGTAACGTATAAACATCCTGAAATTCATAGGGTGTTCCCTGATCAATCGCTGTTCTATGCAAATGATCGTAGTCATACCGTTTTCCGCTGAATCGTTTATTTTTTCGTGACTTCACAGCATGAGCATTGTCATAACCAAAAACTCTTTTGTTAAATCTGTTATGTAACGTCATGTTGTAACGGATCCCGTGAGGGCGTTCTCTGGTTGGTGGAACCGTCCATACTTCAATCTTCCACCAATAACCATCATCCCGGTACACCTCAGTGCCATGCATACTCAACAAAACATCCAACGCTTCCATCAGTCCTTCCTGATGTTATACCTGGAGTATAACAAAATTAATGATATCAGGAAGTCATTCATCATCAAATCGCTCTGTTCTGCACTTCTGAATTCCCCAAGATCCAACGTATCAGTCAATCCCTCATACTTTTACCAACACCACACTTACACCAAAAACCGTGATCACACGCAAAACTCACCTCAACCCTGATACGCCCATTTACCCGACTCCCACCGCGTAGTACGATGACAAGAATGAAAAGACCATCTTCCCAAGCGGAAACAACAGGATATTCACACCATTGCGACAATTTTTCGCGATGTCCGCTACTCAGAGCACGACGAAATCACCGTCGAAGAGCTGGACTATCTGGCCGAAGAAGTGGAAAAACTGAAAACGCTGACAGAAGAGGTTTGCCGGGGAAGGATTGGAGAGAATATTGAATAGTTCTAACTTCCCAGCCCCCAAGTTCCCCCTCAAGTCGCCCCCCAAGTTAATACTTTGATTTTATTGACAGAGTAGTGAGTACGATGATTATTTGTAGAGAATATTCAACCGAAAAGAAAGAAGAATGCAACCAGACAATACTAAATTGAAAACCTTGCAGCAGTTGTTGGCCGAAGGTGAGCAAAGTGGCGATACCGACTACGATTTAGATGAACTTATCGGCGAGCTTGATACTCAGGAAGCCAAGCAAATGGACCACATAATGGAAGACAACCCGGATTTATCTTATGCATTCGTTCAGCAGTCACTGATTGCCAAAGCCGAAAAAGATGCCGGTGAACTGGAAACATATAGATTTGACTGAAATTCAATATTTCTTCACACAGCTCAATTGTCTCCGCACTGCGGAGACAATCTTAATCAGATAAAAATGGCTGGTGGCACAGATTTCGATCTTCTCGCCTCAGGGCGCTATCACTAAATGACACTATTCCACACTTTTGAATTCCCCCAAATCCAGCGTATTAATCAATCCCTCATACCTTAACCATTACCAGTACAATCAGAGACTCAAGTTAATATGTTGATTTTATTGCTCAGCAAACCAGGAACAACTGCTCGTGAAAGTACCGGGAAATCTGACTGAATCCCCGGCACTTGAACAATTTAAGGAACCAGTTGAGCACCGGGAATGTCTTTGACTTCATAAATCGTCAGGTTATCGTTGTCACTGGCGTATTTTTTCCAATCACTCACTTTAGCGTTTAAACCAACAGACACACTCCCTGCTTTTTTCGGGATTTTGGTTCCTTGATGCTGGAGCGGTAAAGTACAGCCGGCACTTTCATGAGTAAGTAATGCTGAACATGTAGGGCAAGTTGAATTATTTTCCCAAGAACTACACGCAGTACAATAGTATGATTTTTCTAATGCCGGATGCGTGGAGCAGCTAGGGCAAACAGGAGCTGGAATTTTAGGATAGGCATATTCTTTGCCGCATGATGGACAGTCAAATAAATAAGCATTACAGTTGCCGCTGGATGTATCGGTATAGTGTTCATGCTCTACGCAGAAGTAATCACCCGCGCCTTTATCATCATTTATTTCAGCATCAGAACCACTCGGACCATCGACATTAAAGACCAGACCGTCTGCTATACAAGATACGACCCCACCATGAATGCTCATCCCCCAGGATGGAATCAGATGAATTTGCACTTTAGGATCACCTGAATTTGCCGCTTTATCATAGAACTCCCACAACCGGTTGTAGGCATGATCCAGACAGACTTCCAGCCCAAAGGTAATTCCGTCAATGGTAAACACACCGCCTCCGCCAAGCCCGCTGCGGTTGATTTCACTGATCCCGCCTTTTACCGGCTTATTCGGGCTCGCTCCCAGTGTATCGACAGAACCGGAAGTCGGCAGAGCCATCCGCGTCTCGCCGTGGATGACTATCTTTCTTTCCGTCGGTTTGCCCCATTGCAGGCTTGTATCACGAATAAAATCAATGTGCGAAACATACTCTTTATAGACGATCACCTGTTTGAGGCTACAACTCTGCTCTGTGGTGGCTGTGCCCCCTTTTTGTACCAGTGCCATATTAAATATTTCCGTGGCAACCGGCTCGATAAACTCGACCGGACCGACTTGAATTCCCGTCGCATCATCAAGTGTCAGTTCATATGTTGTTCCACTGACATATTGGCATTGGGTAATGGTCTTTTGCTGCTTGTCCTGTATCAGTTGCCAATGATAGTCGTCCAGTATTTGGGCTGCGATTTTTCCCTCGACTTTCACCTTATTCGTTAAAAGCTTCGAAGTATCGGTCACGACCGCAATCGGCTCAATCAGTTCGCAAGGGGCTCGCTGCAAGCTAATATTTTTATCCAGCGTGAGTTTATATGTACCATCGCCATCAGGGTCACATTTGGTAATGGTGGCTTCCTTCCCCGGCTGGCGAATTTTCCAGTAGGTGCTGGTTTTAATATTCCCGCATAGCCCGGACTTCACTTTCACCGTAGTATTCGTCTGGTCAGCCATGACCATTGACTGCGGTTCGAGCAATTGAATCGTACTTTTGTTCTGAGGTATAACCGCCTTATCGATGGTGAATTGATATTCACCGGGTTGTGTTTGACTGGCATTTTTTGTCACCGGCCTGACGATATTTTCTTTGATGGACCAATTTGTATCGATACGTGCGCCAAGCTCAGATTTGATCGTTAATGCAACGCTGGTATCGTCACTTTCAACCTTGATGATATCTTCCGTGTGGGTCATGTATGCGGCATGGACGATCGCCGTATGTCTGATGGGCTTGCCGCCTTCGCTGTGTTTTTGATAGCCGATCGCCGTTCCCCAGATAAACAGCCAGTCTTTGTAGGTATCGTTATGAACGGTTTTTCCCATTTCAGTCATAATTTCAGGGATGGTTTCAATCGGGTATCCCCCTTGTGCGCCGCGAAAGAAAAACTCAGAAGCCATAAATATTTTTAAGACATCCGGGGTTTTCTTGATGTTGGTATTTTTTTCTGCCGCTTCTATGGATTCTTTCAGAATATCGCAGCGTTTTTTGATATCCAGCTTCGCATCAGCGTCACCTAAATAATACCGGCTACCGGAAATGTCTTGGGTATCCGGTTTGATATTGAAACCGATCAATTGAGCTTTTTTATAAGGCGACAGATTCCATTCAGCAATGGTTGACGTCTCTTTCTTCACGGAGAGTCCCGTCATTGAGTCTGGCGTTTTGACCCAACCCGCTTCATCTTTTTTCGGTGTCATCGCAAGGTTATATGTGTCGGGGGCCAGAAAAAACCGGGCAATACCTTGCACAGTATTTACGGTTTTTGTGGCAGCGCCGCTCAGGGCGAACTGAACTTCTTGCGACAGCGGAGCACCATCGTGCCGGGCTACTTTGACGGTTAAATTCGTCACCGTAAGCGCGATGATATCGGCAAATTGGTCACCAATCGTGAGTGCCAGCCTTGCATCGCGTTCGGTCGTGCTGACTGAAGCACCTTCAAGCCAGAAGATGTGGTCTTTATTGACATCGGCGTCTTTGCAATCCAGCATCATCGCAAGTGTTTCCGCGCCCTGTCCCCGGAATGCAGTTTGCCTCGTAAATAACTTCACCTTCGGCTCGGTTGTGACTTTGTTGTTTTTATCATCGTATAAATCAAGCGTCACCTGACCGGAAAAATCAGTCGGTATGACCTGACGAATGCAAACTTTGGCCCGTTGTCGGCCAAAGCGCTCATCCTGTACTTCAACAATCCGGCCAGTAGCTGATTTATCACTATCGGCAATTTGAGTGTCCTGCTCATCCCAGATGTCTAGCTTGGCCTGAATAAACGTCAATTGTGTTTTTGCCGTTTCACTGTTGGCCTTGAATTCAAGTTCAATATCGCTGCTTTTCTCGCTTGCTGCTTTCGCCTGGATGTAAACCGTCAATCCAGCAGAGTTCCAGTCGCTTTTTGTTACTTTATAGATATCAGCATCATCTTTATCCGTTGCATCATAAAGTGTATTGCCGCCTTGCGCTGCATCGAACAGTTGAATTTTTTCGGCATGATTACAACGAATAACACCTTCTCCGTTAAAAGCACGACTCGTTTTTAACTCTACTTTCAGTCGGTAAGGAGTAACACCAGCACCAGCTAAACTATCTGTCGGAACCATTACCGTATTTTTGCCTTGAGTATTAATTTCCGCCATCGTCTTTATCCATAGTGAAAGAGATTAAGAAAAGCGAGTAATACAAACAGATTTACCGCTATTGATACGTCAAGTCTAAAATGTCTCACGGTACATTCCCCCGCCAAAACACGGATTTTCCCCGTCGTTCCTACGTTTCCAATTTCATCTCATTACAATCAACCATGACTATAAAGAAGAGAACAAACATTCACCCAACCCTACCGGAACTCACCTCACCCAATTGCCACTTATAGCTACAGACATCCAAACCGCCCGTTTTCTATAGGTGAAATTGCAATGATAAATTCAGTCGACAGCTCAAGACTCAATGTCTCGATTACTTTTCAGGATCCGATGTCACAAGGCGGTTCCGGTAACCTCTCGCCCCAGTCCACTCAGACTCAGGCGCCGGGGAAATCTTATATTGATTACAGCAATAGCTCAGCGCCCATGCGCCCGGATCATAACCAGTTCAATCCGAATTCAGGTATGCGGGGAATGGATGGACTGGAGCAGATTTCGCTGAAAGATATTATCCGCGATATTATTCAGGAACTGTTTAAGTTATTTGATAAACAGAACGGGCAATCTAATGACCAACCCGGCGCACCTTCAGTCGGCAGTCCGTCAAGCGGTGGCAGCCCATCTTCTGCGCCTTTTTCGCAACCGCAGACCACTCAGCCACAGATGACGCCACCACAGACGGCTGGCAATACTTCCGCCGTTTCACCACAATCAGCGGCTCCGGCTGCACTGACAGCGGCCAAACCTGAAACAACAGGAAACGCTCAGCCACAGGCTGCACCGGCGGTCAATGCACTGCAAGGCGGTGAAGCGGTGAAAGGAAGCAAAGCCGCCGCACAACCGGATGCAGCGATCGGAGCGGCACCAGACAAGTCAGCAGCACCGTCTGCGATCGCAACACCACAAGTGAATACGGTGAAAAATGCGGACTCAGTGAAAGCGACTTCAGCAGTCGGTGACGTCGAAGCGAGTAAAAATGTCTCCGCTGCGGCAAAAACATCTGCGGTAAGTTCAAGTCAGGAAGCCGGCTCGGTTGCCGGAATGGAAGGGTTTGCAAAAGTCGCGAAAACTACCGGTGGCGCAGGGGGCGAAACGGTTACAGTCAACAGTGTCGGCGAGCTGAAAGAAGCATTGTCCGGTGATGATCCGCGCATTATTAAACTGGGTAGTAACCTCTCGGCGGCAGAGAAAACTGATCTGGAGTTCGGTGCCAACAAAACCATTATCGGTGACGGCAAAAACAACCAGCTACACAATATCTACCTTAAGAGCGGTGACAGCGCCGGAAATGATATTTTCCAGAATCTGCACTTCACCCATGACGACAAATATACCGCAAACAATGATATCCCGCTGTACATCGATAAAGGACAGGGTTACTGGATTGACCACAGCACCTTTAGCGGCACTAAGGGAGACAACTATCAGGGCGGTAAGGATAAACTCCTCTATGTCGGCGGAACGGCGGATATGGTCAGCCTGACCAACTCTAAATTTGAGAACAACGAATACGGGCTGATTCTGGGTTATCCGGAAGATACTCAGGCGGCGGCCGATAAGTATACCGGTTATCCGCGTATGACCATCGCTCATAACGACTTCGAAAATCTCGATGTCCGGGCGCCGGGTCTGATGCGTTACGGTCAGTTCGACGTGTATAACAACCACATCGATGACTTTAATCTGGGCTTTACCGCAGCGAGCAACGCCACAATTTTCTCTGAATCCAACTTCTTTGAGAATGGCCGGAACGGCGGCGGACAGGCAAGTCTGTCAGGAATGCTGGATGACAAAGGCAATGCACACTTTACCGATGTCGGCAGCAATATCAGCGTCCAGAACCAGAAATCCGGTGAAACTTCCTGGCGCGGCGGGCCTTATGAACGCAATGTCAGCAGTGCCGAAGCCGCAAAACAGTTCGCGACAGAAAATGCCGGCGTACAGGATGGTACACTGAAGTTTGCCGGTTAACCGTCTGTTGAGTAAAGCCAGTTGAGTAAAACCAATCTGATTGGTGAAACCTGAGCAAAAGAATTTATGCCGACAGTCAAACTTCATGATTGATAGCACCGGAAGATGACAATATGATGTAGGGTGTGTTGAGTCATATCATGCTCGTCATGAGCGGACTCATCCACCCATAAAAACGATGATGTTTGCCATCATACAGGGCTGGTATGTTCCGCCTGTTACTTTTTTCAGCTTCACGCATACTTCAGGAGGAAGTATATGTACGTTGTTACGGTGACTTTTACTGTTGTCCCCGAGTCGTTTGAGTCATTTATCAAGCTATCGATGGCTAATGCCGATGCCGCAAAAGACGAGCCCGGATGTCTGCAATTTGATATTTGCTGGAATGATAAAGAGAAGCAGGTGTTTTTCTATGAACTGTACGGTTCAGAAGAAGAGTTCAATACTCATCTGCAAACCGAACATTTTCTGCTGTTTGATCAGAAAACCGGGCCAATGGTTACCGATAAAAAATCCGTCACCTATACGCGGATTCATATGGCCTGATCAATTGACAGAATGATTTATTATCAGGCACCTGCCAAGGCAGGTGCCGATATTTTATTTATGCATTCACCGAACGTAATCTTGCCTGACGCATTTTCTTCAGCGTGATACAGGTCAGTGCTGTGACGACTGCGCCAATAGCCATACAGAACAGTGCCAGCAATGGTTTGTTCATCGCTCCCAACAGAGCAACCACCGGGCCACCGTGTGCCACACTATCCGTAATACCGAATGAGAAAGCCATGACAGCGGCAACCATTGAACCCAGCATATTCGCCGGAATCACTGACACCGGATCCTGCGCCGCGAACGGAATCGCACCTTCGGAAATCCCGACCAGTCCCATTGCTCCGGCTGCTTTACCGGCTTCCAGCTCTGACGCTTCAAACAGGTTCAGTTTCCGGCCAAGGACAGTTGCCAGTCCCATACCAAGCGGAGCAACCGGAATCGCACAAGCCATCGCGCCCATAAACTGAGTCTGACCACTGGCAATCATGCCGACGGAAAACAGGAATGCCACTTTGTTAAACGGCCCGCCCATATCAAACCCGGCCAGACCACCCAGCACAATCCCCAGCAATACCATATTCCCGGTACTCATAGTGGTCAGCAGTTCAGTCATGCCATGCATCAGGCTGGCAATCGGTGCACCGATGACAAAGATAAACAGACCGGAAATAAACAGCGCACCGGTAATCGGTGCGATCATAATCGGCACCAGCGGCTGAATCATTTTGTGGTAGTTAAAGCTGGTCAGCCAGCGGATAAAATAGCCCACCAGCAAACCGGCAATAATCGCACCGATAAAGCCAGTTCCGGCATCCGCATCGTAGAATGAACCGTTATTGGCAATCCAGCCACCGATCATTCCCGGCGCTAATGCAGGGCGGTCGGCGATCGCATAGGCAATATAACCGGCCAGGATCGGAATCATCAGCTGGAAAGAAACCACACCGACATCCAGTACTTTATTCCACAAACTACCTTTAGGAATCGCCATACCGGCTTCGGTCGGTTCACCGCCAATTGCCAGTGCCAGCGCAATCAACAGACCACCGGCAACCACAAACGGGATCATATGCGATACCCCATTCATCAGATAACGGTATAACTCAGGCCGGTTCACTGAAGGCTCGGCATCACGAGCAACACTATGAGAATCAGGCTGGTAAACCGGCGCCTGTAATGCTTTGTGAATCAGTCCCTGAGCATCACGGATCGGCTCTTTTACTCCGGACTCAATCAGTTTTTTTCCGGCAAAGCGGGACATTTCCACCTGTTTGTCACTGGAAACAATAATCGCATCAGCCGCTTCGATTTCTTCGGCCGTCGGGCTGTTTTTCACCCCAATCGAACCATTGGTTTCAACTTTGATCTGATAGCCCAGCGCTGCGGCACCTTTTTCCAGCGACTCGGCTGCCAAATAAGTATGCGCAATCCCGGTCGGGCAGCCAGTCACACCGATCAGAAACCCGTTTTCTCCGGAAGACTGAGGTGTTGGTTCCGACTTCGCCAACAGCAGTTCCAGTGCTTCCTGTTCGGTTTCTGCGGCAAAAAACTGCTCGGTGAATCCTTCTTCAATCAGCTTGGCGGAGAGTTCTGCCAACACTTCGACATGGTGATTCGCGTTACCATCGGGAGAAGCAATCATAAAAAAGAGTTTCGATGGCAGGCCGTCTTCGGCACCATAATCAATGCCCTGACGACTGATACCGACCACAACGGCAGGTTCGGTCACGGCAGTACTTTTGGCGTGTGGAATCGCGACACCGTCATCAAAGCCGGTATTGCCAAGGGCTTCTCTGGCATAAATGTCGCTCAGAAATTGTTGTTGATCGGTGATGCGCCCTTCTGCTGCCAGCATTCCGGCCAGCTCTGCAAGTACTTCTTCTTTGGTGGTTGACGAAAGATTCAGTTGAATCAATCGCTGTGAGATAAGCTTGGTAATCATGTTCGTTCCCCGTTCTGTTTTGTCTGCCAGGCTTCCAGCGGCATGTGATAACCATATCTGTTTATAACTATGTCTGTTTATAACTATGTCTACTTATAAACATGTCTACTTATAAACATGTCAGTCCCGGTAAGACCAGTCCCCGTAAGAGCATCAATGTGATGACCTGAATATTCAGGTAACGAAAATATTGTGATGACTGCCCCTGTAACTTGATAGTGAAACAACAATGCATTTACTGGAGGATTGTATCATCATGATTCAAATGTGATCTGTATCGGCCTCTGTGGCTTATATTCTCCTCACCAATCGTGAATAATATTTATATCAATAGTCAATAAATGGTGCGAAGACAGAATGATGCATGGTTATAACAAGAGGAATGGTTATAACAAAATGAACGGTCATAACAAGATGAATGATCGTAAAATCCTGCGCAAATGAGTGCCGGTAGAAAACCATGAGCCAAGTATTTCATCACCTGATTGAAGCAATTATTGACGAGCGGGAGTGCTGTCAGCGCATCTGGTTTGCCGGAGATCAACACACACCACCGCCATTCAGTTATCAGGTGAACTTTCCCCGGCTGGAAATTGCACTCAAAGGCAATTACTGCAATCAGATTGAAGACGAATTGCACGGAATCAGCACCATCAATATTCAGTCAGGGAACGCGCTTTATATTCCACCGAACTGCTGGAATAAACCGGACTGGCAGGACGAATGCTCCGTCATCAGCCTGCTGTACGGACGCAGACAGATCGGATTCAGTTTTGTCGCCAAACGTAAGGGAACCGAAGGTTTTTACGATGTGCAGAAACACAGTGTGCAGATGCGAACCGGCTATGCGATCGATAATATTCTGGAAAGCCTGAATGCACTGGCCCGGGAGCCGCAAAAATCACCGATGGATGAACACCTGCTCTGTGCCCTGCTGACTTATACTCAGAGTATTCTCCGCCAGCCGGAGCTTTCAGCCAAAAGCCGCAGCGAAGATCTCTATCAGGGCATCTGTATTTATATTCAGGAGAATTTTCATCGCGGAATCAGCCGGGATTCGATCGCTTCACGCTTCAGTATTTCCGCCAATCACCTCTCCCGGCTGTTCCATCAGCAGGGACATATGACGCTGGCCGATTATATCGCCTGGGTGCGGATCGATCGGGCCAAATTCATGCTGAAAAAGTATCAGTTCCGTCTTAGTGAAGTGGCTGAGCGGTGCGGTTTTCAGGATGTGAATTATTTCTGTCGGGTGTTTAAAACCAAAACCGGCATGACACCCTCGGAATACCGGACCCGTCTTGATTGAACACAAGAGTTAATCCGTAGTAAGAGACTGCTCAGAGGACGTCTCCGGCTCACTGTGAGCCATGACATGCAGCAAAATCCCCTTCAGGGTTTCTTCCCGTTTCGCATCAAGCAGAAGCTGAACATTCAGATCGTCGATCAGCCAGCGGGTCAGACGGGTCATTGCCGTGACAACCTCCCGGTTGAGCGGCTGAGGTAACACCAGACCAATCACTAATGATACCGGTGCACACGCCGACTGCCAGTCCAGTGGCTGTGCCAGCGGCATTACCATTAACACCGGCGTTGCAACAGCATCACTCATCACATGTGGCAGAGCCACCCGATTCGGGAGTGCGGTTGTAGAAATCTTTTCCCGCAGACAAAACTGCTCCAGCAGCTTTCTGGTCTGCCCGGGGGCAATTCGGGCAGCAAGATAATGCAGTGCTGAGAGCTTATCGGCAAATCCGGCGTGACATTCATAATCCCAGCGATACGCAAATGGCAGAGAAAATGCCGGATGACTGGCAAACAGCTGTTCCGCTGCATGATTTTTGCGGTGTGAAGTGGAGAGCAGAATGGTTTGTTCACTGAGATATTCAGTGAACACCATACAGGCCAGTTCAGCATCGAGTCCTTCAATGGCAATCTGACACAGATGCCCGGCACTGTTTTTCAGGCTGAGTACGTTGAGTGACTGACTGAGCCGGGTATGCTTGCCCCGGCTCAGATTATAAAACACGAAAATCGAACGGAAATAACCGCACAACTGTTTCAGTGCGCTGACCTGCCAGCCAGGAAGTCCTTCGTCTTTGAGTAAAAAAGTAATCCGGGTGGTAATCATGCTTTTCTCAGACAAGTCTCTAAGACTTGTTCGGCGTTGATTAACACTTCTTCAATTGAAAAGTGAAAGACCTGACACCCTTTAAAACGGGATTTCTCTTCGATCTCGATATCCGACACAATCATACGGATATCCGCAGCAACAATATCTGCCACGGTCAGCTCATTTTCTATCCCCATCGCGCCCTGAGTCTCGACTTTAATCGACACGCCCCGATGACCGGCAGCCCTGAGAAGCTGCTCGGCAGCCATATATGTGTGTGCGATTCCGGTCGGACACGCGGTGACGGCAACAACCTTCATGAGCATTCCTTTCGATTAACGTTGGCTACAACTTCCGTCCGAGACGTTTTTCAATCTGTTTCCGCTCCCAGTTCGGGCCAAAAAGATTGAATACCTCAAACACATTCAACCCGTGAGAAATCAGACCGATTCCCCACCCCAGCATCGGCCACCAGGCCCAGATATAATCACTGTTGACAGAAAAATTAATAATAAACAACAGTGTAATCACCAGACAATAGGTGATGGCATGAGAATAGAATCCTTTGATATCCCGGACGTAACTGATTGCGCGTTCTTCTTCACTGATTTGACTGGTTTTATGCATATCCTGCTCTCCCTGTAGTTCAGAGAGTTCAATTTCAAAAACGGCCGCTAATGCATTCAGGGATTCCAGGCTTGGTTTTTGATCACGCTCAATCCGTTGAATCGTCCGGATATTAAGCCCGCTCAACTGCGCCAGTTGTTCCTGTGACCACCCTTTTTGCAAACGTCGTTTCCGAATATTCATCTTGTTCTCTCTGTCTGAATCGTCAGCAGTAATATTGTCATATCACAGTGAAAAGCAGAACGGCATCCACCTGACACAAATACGACAGCACCTTTAAATCAATAAGTTAGACAATACCTACACTTTTTCCAGTGATCCGGGTTGTTTCCTTTCTCCGTGATCAATGGTGTGAATTCCGGTATTTCCCCGACCAGTATAACCCAATTGACAGAGAACTCAGTGCACTCATTGATAACCCTTCCCGACGACCGCTCTCCTCATAAGAATTATTTGATATGTATCACCCCGACCAATTCCACATCTTTACTATGCCGCAGATGCTCGTAGAGTTTCTTCGGCGAAGTGTGTTTGGTATGAATTTTCATCGTATCCAGCTCACCATTCAACTGGTATTCGGCCTTTTGCAGTAATCCGCCAACAAAGCCGCTACAGTGGGTTTTATAGAACTGTTCATCATTGACCAGTTTATTCAGATCCCGCTCTGCTTTGTGGCTGAAAGTACTGCTGCGTAATAACCCGCCGGTTCCACGGAGTGAATAGTTGCCGTAATTCTTATCCTGCTCCCGTTTACCGACACTGAGTTTGCCCTGATTAACTGACTCTTGAGCAATATCTGAATCCTTCAGCCTGAGCACCCGGAATTTCAGATGATGTTCATCTTTCAATTCTGATTCCCGAATATACCCGGCACCACTGGCTTCCAGAATTTTACCGTCACCGGCATAAAGCATGACATGTGTCATCCCGGAAGATTTGATGTGGAACGGATTCGAAATGAACTGCGCTGCGGAGATCGAAAAGTGTGTCATTCTGGAGGTTGAATCCTGCATAAACAGGATATCGCCCTGGCAAAGATCACTCATTGATAATTTCGGCAGATGATCAATCGCAGAGGTTGATGATGCTTTCACCATAGACAACTTCTGCCCACCAACATCATTTCCCTGTTCACCGGAAATATCCTCACGGCGTACAGACTGACCCGGATTGCCAGAAAAAGCCTCTTTCTCCGCTAACAGCTCCGTCGCCTGTGAAAAAAAAGCCATACCGTCACTGGAGCTATGCGCTTTAAGAGCGACCTGAAAACTGTTTCCCCCGGATTGTAACTGGCCTTTTTTCTCCTGCTCATGAACATTCATTCCCATCAGCGAAGTATTCACCACACCATGATCAGCTACACGATCAACCATAAACCTATCTTTACCCCTCTGACTTCATTCATTGTTGTCGATTGCCGGAAAATCCTGTCAAACACTAGGTAAAACGGTTTCATATCATGTTTGCAGGCCGGCTCAGGTAGTAAGTGGCAAGATGTGCTGAAAGTTCCTTCGGGAAAATAACTTTTCAGGACTGAATGGAGATTTATCTCCGGGAATCAGAACATTCCGACGATAGCAGAAAAAGAAGATACGACTATGGCCACGGGATATGACTCAGACTATCCAGCCCGGCAGACGGGTCAAGTCCCAAATACAGATTTGCAGCCTGAACTGCCTGACCGGCAGCACCTTTGATTAAATTATCAAGGGAACAGATAGAAAGACACTTGTTATGTTTGACCACAGTAGAAACTTCCGCATTATTAGTGCCGCAAACCGTTTTTAACATAGGTGTCTGACCATTGATGAGGTAATAAATAAAAGGAGAATCTTTATAGGTAGAAAAATAAGTACGCTTCACATCTTTTACGGTAAATCCTTCATTCAGCGTACTATATGCGGTGATATACACACCACGCAGAATATCCAGATCAAATGCGGAAAAAATAATATCCAACGGTTCATTAGTATATTGTTTTAGCGTTTCTATTTCGGGAAGCTGCACATGATGAAAAGCATCATGTAAACAAAAGTTATTCAGCCGCTCTGCATATACTGCGGCGGAAATATCCTCATTAAAAGTTGAACCGACCTTCGCTTCAATCAGAATATCGCCTGAAATCATGTGATGGCGAATCAGCGGATATAATGCATAGATCGAAGCAGCAGCAATCCCTCCGGGCAGCTGAATCATCGATACCGATAGATCCGGCACCGTCAGTTCCGGGATAAAAAACTGGCATCGGATACTGGCGGCTAAGTCGGCTGGTGACGAAAGTGTAAAGATGCCATTACGGTCCATCGATTGAAATCCATCTCCACCGCTAAGGTTCAGTATTCGTGTACTGTGTTGGCCAAGATCTGGTAACAGTGCCGATAATTTTTCCTGAGGCAGACAGGAAAAAATCAGATCATAGTGATCATCTAACTTATCTAAAGGTAAATACCGCAGCATTGGTTGAACACGCTGGTAACGGAATCTTTCATTATAACGTTCAACCAATTCTCCGGATTCAGACTCCGAAGAGATAAAGGTGACACTTATATTCGGATGGTAACTGAGTATTCTATATAATTCTCCGCCGACGAAGCTGCTTCCTTCCAGTATTGCAGCACGATAAATTCTATCCATTCTAATCTTATATCCTTCTCATGCAGCCGGGCACGTCAATCATGACTGACTTTAGGGGCTGTTGACCTTTCGTGATGTTTTTTGCAGCAATTTGTCGTTCATTTAACCAAGACAGGTCATGTGAAGTGTAGCGCTCTACATGAACCATGACCTAACGCCGGATAAATGGGTGACAAATGCTGCCCGGCGGGTTCATCTGAACAAAATTCAACCACGAAAGATCAACAGCCCCTAGAAACCACATGCTATAAATAACCTTCAAAAATTAAATATAAGTGAACATAAGGACATTTCAACGTTATCTCATCATGATATTTTTACTCTAACTCATATAGAAAACATATTTACAACTCACGATTAACAGTTAGGAAAAATAACTTAAACAGGCAACAAATAACTTACATGGAATATATTCATCCTATGAGTTTTGTATATGAGAATATGCTCAGACAATCATCATTATGATGATTATCCAATGTCTATAAGTCGGGAGGAGTAAAGATGAGAACCGTCCAATAAACAACAAAGAGATTCATTGGACGGAAAGATATTCTGAACAGAAGGATATCGATTGTATTTACGATGATGTTCTTACCACTGCATCACTTACAAAAACGCCTTATACGGTAATTCAGGCTCATCGGTGAAGATATCACGGAAGCCCCGGAAATGCTGATAATGCATCCGGCCTTTGTCTGTCGGATAAGTATATTTACCACCAACCTGCCAGAAGAATGGTGCAAAACCGTATTGCAGGCGCTCTTTCTTCATCTGCCACAAGACTTCAATTTCCCGCGGGTCATTCTGGAAGTTTGCCCAGATATCGTGGTGGAACGGCACAACCACTTCACAGTCCAGCGCTTCGCCGGCACGTAAAATATCTGAAGCGGTCATTTTATCGGTCACACCACGCGGGTTTTCACCATAAGAAAGTAACGCAACATCAATCTGGTATTCGTTACCATGTCTGGCGTAATAGTTTGAATAGTGCGAATCACCGGAGTGATACACCGAACCACCGGTGGTTTCAATCAGATAGTTCACGGCACGATCATCCATCCCGTCCAGAATTGCTTTATCGTAAGATGAAACACCTTCTGGCAATGTAACCAGCGCAGTCCGGTCAAAAGAGTCCAGCACCTTGATCTTCACATCTCCGACTTCGATACAGTCACCGACTTTGGCCACAATGCAGCGCTCCGACGGTACGCCCCAACTGGTCCAGAGATTGACACAGGCCTGTGGGCCGATAAATTTCACATGCTCACCGCAGTTTTGTAAGACAGCCGCCGCAACATTGACATCAATATGATCCGCATGGTCATGAGAAGCCAGAACCGCATCAATCTCTTTAATGGCAAACGGATCCATTACAAAAGGGGAAGTTCTCAGGTTTGGCTGAAGCTCACGCACACCGCCCATGCGCATCATCTGATGCTGGTTCTTCATCAGTGCATTTTTCTGCGTTCTTTTTCCGGTGCCGCACCAGAAATCGATCGACAAATTGGTATTGCCTTCAGTTTTCAGCCAGATGCCGGTACATCCCAGCCACCACATTGAAAAAGTATTCGGCTCGACAACAGTCTTTTCGATTTCTTCGTTCAGCCAGGTTCCCCACTCAGGGAAAGTACTGAGGATCCACGATTCGCGTGTAATTTCGTTTACCTTGCTCATAACAACACCTTTTATTTCAGATTTATTGTAAATTTTGAATGTAGGGAGCCGTGGCGCTTTCACATCAGTCAAAGCACCTGCTAAAAAATTATCGGTTCAGAGTACTGCCGGGTTACACCAGAATGACCTGTGTTCCCTGAGCTTCCAGTGCACTGACAACATTTGCCGGTGCATCTTTTCCCGTGATGACGATATCGATCTTACTGGCCGGGCAGAACATCATGCCGGTCCGCTGACCGACTTTGGAACTGTCGACTACCACAACCAGCTTATCGATCTGTTCCAGCATTTGCTGTTCTGCGACAGCGGTTAACATATCCGCTTTATACAATCCGTTTTCCGTCAGCCCTTTTCCGCTGGTAAACATCCAGTGACCGGCATAACCTCCCAATGCATCCGGAGCCGGATTCAGAAAGATATTCTGGGCTTTGTTGTACTGACCACCGATGATGATGACATCTTCGTGATCCTCATTGATCAGATAACTTGCCAGCGGAAAGTAATTGGTTACGATCTGCACATCCTGTCCGCACAACTGCTGCCCGAGCATAAACGCAGTTGAACCACAGTTGATCACCACACTATCTCCCGGCTGACACAGCTCGGCAGCACGTCTGGCAATCAGTGATTTTTCCCGGTAGTGTTCGGTACTGTCGATATTCAGTGGTGTCCACTTCTTCTTTTTACCAACGATACGCTCAGCTCCATTACGGACCTTTCTCAGTTTACCCAGCTCATCAAGTTTTGAGATGTCGCGGCGGGCAGTTGCCGGAGAAACATTGAATGCTTCGATAATGTGAGACACATTGATCGATTGTTTCTCTTCCAGCAAAGACAGAATGCCATGATGTCTCTGGACTTCATTCATATGTATCACCCTATTTCTCACCAAGTGATTACTTGTGATTATATTTGATTTGTTTTGATTCTATTGCTCATTCGTTTTGATGTCAAATAATACCCAGAAAAAACTGAGTGATAAATCACATAATAATGTAAGTTATTGTTTATAAATAAAAATACCTTTATCTAGTGATCAGCGTAGCATTTATAGCATCTCATACCGGACAAAATTGATATAAATCAAATCAATCAAAAACAATCATTGAATGATTAAAAATGATTGTTAAAGTCTATCCCGTGAGCAAAACAAATCGATTCCTGCATATCACATGACGGAATCACTCTGACCTACATCTAACGACAAATACAAATATATCTAGGGGTAAAGATATGGAGTTCTTGTATAACATCTTCTATATTTTTTACAGCCAGGTGATGACCAAAGCCCCGCTACTACTTGGTTTGGTCACTCTTATCGGTTACTGGTTGCTTAAAAGAGATGCAACGACCATTTTGAAAGGAACGATTAAAACCATCGTTGGTTTTATGCTGGTTCAGGTCGGTGCAGGTACACTGGTTGCAGGTTTTAAACCTGTGATTGCCAAACTATCCGAATACCACGGTCTAACGGGTTCAGTCATTGATCCATATACGGCGATGATGGCGACCATGGAAACGATGGGTGAACGCTATTCATGGGTCGGCTATGCGGTATTGCTGGCGCTGGCCATCAACATTCTTCTGGTTCTGTTCCGCCGCTATACCGGTATCCGCACCATCATGCTGACCGGGCACATCATGTTCCAGCAAGCCGGTCTGATCGCCGTCTTTTACCTCATTACCGGTGCCGGTATGTGGGAAACCATTATCTGTTCAGCCATTCTGATGGCGCTGTACTGGGGCATTTCATCCAATATTATGTTCAAACCAACGGAAGCTGTTACCGGCGGAGCCGGATTCTCAATCGGCCACCAGCAACAGGTCGCTTCCTGGATTGCCACTAAAGTTGCTCCCAAACTTGGTGACAAAAACGATAGTGTCGATCACCTCAAACTTCCCGGATGGCTGCATATATTCCACGACAGTATCGCGGCCACAGCGATTGTCATGACCGTTTTCTTCGGCATTATCCTGCTCTCTTTCGGTCTGGATAACTTACAGGCCATGGCCGGTAAAACTCACTGGACTATTTACATTCTCGAAACCGGTCTGAAGTTTGCAGTAGCTATTCAGGTGATCGTTGCCGGGGTACGGATGTTCGTTGCCGAACTCTCTGAGGCATTTAAAGGCATATCCGAGCGCGTGATTCCCAATGCAGTACTGGCGATTGACTGTGCCGCGATCTATGCGTTCTCTCCGAATGCGATGGTATTTGGTTTCATGTGGGGCGCTATCGGTCAGTTCACTGCTGTGCTTGCCATGCTGGCTTTCGACGCTCCAATCATGATTATTCCCGGATTTATTCCGATGTTCTTCTCCAATGCCACCATCGGTGTTTTTGCCAACCACTTCGGCGGCTGGCGTGCAGTGATGAAGATCTGTTTCGTGATGGGCATCATTGAGGTGGTTGGTTCTGCATGGGCAATCGATCTGTTCAGTCAGTACGGTGCAGAATTCAATGGCTGGATGGGAATGGCTGACTGGGCACTGGTTTTCCCTCCGGTTATGCAGGGATTATCCATGTCTAAACTGTTCCTCTTCGTGCTGATCGGTTTAGCGGTTGTGTATATGTTCTTCGCGTCAAAACGCCTGCGGGCAGAAGAAGATGCTCAGGGCATGGTTGAAGTCAGTGAAGAACCCGAAGTACTCGCAGCGGTAGAAAAAGCACTGCAAACCTATGACGGCCAACGCCCGGTCAGCATTCTAGCGGTCTGCGGTAATGGTCAGGGCTCATCGATGATGATGAAAATGAAGATCGGTAAATATCTGGAGAAAAAAGGTATTCCGCACGTGATGGATTCCTGTGCTGTATCTGACTACAAGTCCAAGCTGGCAACCACCGATATCATTGTTTCATCCAGACATCTCTCTGCTGAGATGGATCCGGGAGAAGGTAAGTTTGTCCTTGGCGTACAGAACATGCTGAACCCGAATTCCTTCGGTGACGAACTGCTGGACATCATCAATAAGAACTTCGCAAATAACAAATAACAAATAACAAATAACATCATGATTTAACACACACGGGCTTCTGTCCTCTCATCTCTGTTCAGGAGAACTCCCCCAGAGAGGACAGAGCCCACACCGGAGACATAACTATGGGACTGAAACAGTCACTCATCGACAACGATTCTATCCGCTTACAGGCATCAGCCTCAGACTGGCGTGAAGCCGTCAAAATCGGCACCGATATGCTGATCGCATCCGGTGCAATTCAGCCTTCTTACCACGACGCCATCATCAGTAGCGTAGAGGAGCTTGGGCCTTATATCGTCATCGCACCGCAACTGGCGATGCCGCATGCCCGCCCGGAAAATGGTGTTATCCGCACCGCTTTTGCCTTAGTTACTCTGGAAACCCCCGTCTACTTTGTAGGTGAAGATGAACCGGTCGATGTGCTTATCACACTGGCTGGCAGTTCTTCTGATGAACATATGGAAGGGCTGATGGAAGTCACTCAGGTGCTGGATGACGAAGAAAGTGAGACCGGGGTTGATCTGGATAAACTGCGCCGTTGCCGGAGCAAAGAAGACGTATTACGGGTGATCGACGCAGCACTCGCAGAAGCCGCCGCCTGAGGAGCCATCATGTCAGATCTGTTCCATCCATACCGGGCCTTAAAACAGAAGGTTCTGGAAGCAAACCTGAAACTCCCCCGCTACGGGCTGGTCACGTTCACCTGGGGAAACGTATCTGAAATCGACCGGACCACAGGCGTTATTGCAATCAAACCCTCAGGCGTTGAATACGACGCCATGACTGTCGATGACATCGTCGTCGTCGATCTGGAAGGAAATCTGGTCGAAGGAAAGCTCAGTCCGTCCAGTGACACCGCAACCCATCTGGAAATTTATAAAGCCTTTCCTCAGGTCGGCGGGATTGTCCATACCCATTCGCGCCACGCGACCATATGGGCACAGGCCGGGCGGGATATTCCGGCACTCGGCACCACGCATGCCGATTATTTTTATGGCGATATTCCCTGCACCCGTCTGCTGTCCCCGGAAGAAATTGCCGGAGCGTATGAAAAGAATACCGGATTGGTGATTGTCGAAACGTTTCACATACGCCATATTGAACCGATGTCTGTCCCCAGTGTAATTGTTGCAGGACATGCACCTTTTTCATGGGGGATTGATGCGAACGACGCCGTACATAACGCGGTGGTGTTGGAGGAAATCTCAGCCATGGCGATCTCAACCCGGGCTCTGAATCAGGAGATTACGATTCAACCGGAGCTTTCCGATAAACATTACCTGCGTAAACATGGCGTAAATGCTTATTACGGACAAAGGTAACCCACATGTATAAAGTGCTTGCATTAGATTTGGACGGCACCGTGCTGACGAACGAACATACCATTCATCCTGAAGTGAAAAAGGCGATTCAGGAGGTTCAGGACCAATGTCATGTCCTCATCGTCACCGGTCGTCACCACACCGCAGCAAAACCCTACTATCTTGAGCTGGGGCTGAATACCCCGATTATTTGCTGCAACGGGACTTATGTTTACGACTATCAGACCGACTCCGTGTTGCAATATGACGCGGTCGATAAAGCCGATGCACTGAAGTTCATCGATCTGGCAAATCAGTACCAAATGAAAATGGTTCTGTATGTCACGCATACCATGAACTACTCCAAACATAATCCGATTGCCTATATGGAAGCACTGGAGAAATGGGCCAGCCAATACCCTGAATCGATTCGTCCTCAGATTCACCGGATTGACTCGTTCCATGAATTAGTAGAACAGGCAGATCACGTCTGGAAATTCGTTGTCGAAGGCCTGCCCAGCTCTGTCGAACGCCTCTCGGAACACCCTTGGGTGAAAGAGAAGTTCAACGGAGAACTGTCCTGGTCGAATCGCATCGATTTTGCAGCCAAAGGCAATACCAAAGGCAAACGACTGGCCGAATATGTAGCAGCACTGGGATACGATGCGAACCATGTCATCGCCATCGGTGATAATCACAACGATATCTCAATGCTAACCTATGCCGGGCTGGGCGTTGCTATGCACAATGCCGACGACACGGTGAAATCTCACGCCAAACAGATCTGTCTGACCGATAACAACGGAGATGGCATCGCTCATCTCATACGACAGAAAATTCAAGGATAAATCTCATGACCCTACCCATGATTCAAATTGCTTTAGACCAGACCGACCTGACATCAGCGATTGAAGTTGCCCGGCGTGTCGAAAGTTTTGTCGATGTCATCGAAGTCGGCACCATTCTGGCTTTTGCCGAAGGGATGAATGCCGTCCAGACACTGCGTCACAATCATCCGGAGCATATTCTGGTCTGTGATATGAAAACAACCGACGGCGGCGCTATTCTGGCACGAATGGCATTTGAAGCCGGAGCAGACTGGATCACGGTTTCCGCCGCAGCGCACATCGCAACCATCGGTGCCTGCAAAAAAGTTGCTGACGAATTCAACGGTGAAATTCAGATTGAAATTTACGGCAACTGGACCATGGATGATGCAAAATCGTGGGTTGATTTGGGAATTACTCAGGCGATTTATCACCGCTCCCGCGATGCAGAACTGGCTGGTGTCGGCTGGACTCCCGCAGATCTGGACAAGATGCGCCAGCTTTCAGACTTAGGACTGGAACTCTCGATTACCGGCGGGATTGTGCCGGAAGATCTCTATCTTTTTGAAGGCATCAAAGCCAAAACCTTCATTGCCGGAAGAGCTCTGGCCGGAGAGAAAGGCAGAGAAACAGCAGAAGCACTGAAAGGACAGATTGAACGTTTCTGGGGGTAAATCCTATGTATCAGCATGTACAACGCCACCGGACCGGGCTATACGAAAAAGCGCTTCCTGCGACCATGACGTGGGAAGAAAAGCTCACGGCAACCCGGTCGCTGGGATTCGATTTTCTTGAGATCTCGATCGACGAGTCAGACGAACGACGCAGTCGCCTCGACTGGGATAATGAAACGATTTATGGCTTACGTCATCTGTGCGAGCAACATCAGGTGCCACTCCATTCCATGTGTCTGAGTGCGCACCGTAAATTTCCGTTCGGTTCGATGGACCCGGAAGTTCGTCAACAGGCTGATTTACATCTGGAAAAAGCGATCACACTGGCTTACAAACTGGGAATCCGGATCATTCAGCTGGCCGGATATGATGTTTACTACGAACCCGCCAGCCTGCAAACCCATACCTATTTTGTCGCTGGAATGAAACGGGCGGCAAAGCTGGCGGAACGAGCCGGTATTATGCTGGCGGTAGAAATTATGGATACGCCATATCTCAATGCGCTGAGTAAGTTTGAAGTTCTCAACCGGGCCGTTAACTCCCCTTACTTCACGGCTTACCCCGATGTCGGAAATATCAGTGGGTGGAACTATGATATCTGTACAGAGCTGGCGCTCAGTCTGCCGCATATCACGCAGATCCACCTGAAAGATACCCATCAGGTCAGGCCCGGTTATCCGGGACAATTCCGGGATCTGGTGATCGGTGAAGGAGAAGTCGATTTTCAGGCAGTATTCAGCACCCTGAAACAACTCGACTGTGTGGTGCCGTTAGTGCTTGAAATGTGGGCTCAGGATGAGCACTGGCAGGAGAATATTCACACCGCCCAACAACGTCTCAATCAAGCCTGCACGGCAGCGAATCTTCCGCAGTTATTTCCGGAGTTCGCTACCACGACTCATTAAAAATCAACTGACCACCGGGCAGACATTTTGATGTCTGCTCTTTTTCTGCCAGACCGGACACGCCCGGTTCTCCTGAGCTGCAAGCAGATAAATTGACTTATTCTCTCTGTTGTCGCAAAGTGAATGCTTGTGCATAACACAGGCCTCTGTCGCAATTCGATGAAATTACTCCATCTACAACTCTTCTGGTACGAAAAACATCACACCCTGCTTGAAATGGAAGACTTACCGGAACTCTCGCCGACACAGGGACAGGCACTGCAAAACTGGCTCAAAAAACGGCGCAAGATTCTCTCTTATGAAGTTCACCATCAGCCCTGGGTCAAAGTAAACATTGACGGCTTCTCTTCAACGCTGTTTCTCCAGCCAAACGGCACACTGACCGAACAGGATCTATTCAGTGATAAAGCTTTGCAGGGGTTGTGGAAAGTCGTTGACGGGTTTCTGTTTATCAAAGTCATCAGTGGGGAATTTATTATTGAATACCAGATTGTCGGATGTGCTGATAATAATATCCATTGTGGTATCGAGTATATTAACGGTCAGGTCAGTTCCTACAGTAAGTTTATTCAAACCCGATCATAAACTCACTCTTCCGGCACCAGCAAATCACGATAATCATAAGAATCTGTTTTCATTTGTTTAAAAATCTGTTTTAAATAGGAAACATCAGCGTTACATTGATGAAACGAGTCATGCTATGCGTATAGATTTCAGAGCCAGATTCAGATTTAACCGCCCTTACGATCAAAGTAACGGGAAAGAAGAAAGTATCATTCCATACAATCACAATGGAAAGATTCCTCAGTTGTATCACTTTGAAAGTGACCGGGGGCGCATCATTAATTCAGCGGCGATTCGCCGTCTGCAACAGAAAACTCAGGTCTTTCCGCTGGAACGGAACTCGTCCGTCCGCAGCCGTTTGACTCACTCGCTGGAAGTTCAGCAGGTTGGCCGGCATATTGTGCAGCAGATCTATAAAATGCTGGATAAAGATCCCCAACTGGATGCGACTCAATTCGGCCTTGAAGACTTAGAACGCCACTTTGAATCCATCGTAGAAATGGCGTGTCTGATGCATGATGTGGGAAATCCCCCTTTTGGTCACTTCGGCGAACAGGCGATCAATGACTGGTTCCACACTTATATTCCGTTGAAAGCCGAAACAATTCCACTGCCGGAACCACTGCAACGCGACCTGACGGAGTTCGAAGGCAATGCGCAGGCCGTGCGGCTGGTTCACTCGATTCTGAGCCTGAATCTGACTTATACGCAGATTTCCTCGATTCTGAAATATACCCGCCGTGGCGATGAGCTCAGCCCTAAAAAGCTGGCGGCATCGGGTCATCAGTTTGCCGATGGCGAACTCCGCTACCTGAAGAAAAAAGTCGGCTTCTATCTGAGTGAAGAACCATTTATCGACAATCTCTACCGCTCACTTTCCATGGAAAAAGGCACCCGTTCTCCTTTCTCTTATATTATGGAAGCCGCGGATGATATTTCTTACGGTGTTGCCGATATCGAAGATGCGGTAGAAAAAGGGATCATCGATATCGATCAGACCAGTGCTTCCCTGAAACAAGAGTATCAGAAACTGATCGGCAGCGGCCGCTTTCCCCACGCAGATCCGCAAACCATCCATACGATTGTTCAAGCCGCGCAAGAGAGTGCCAAGCGAGCCAATAACTGTGCTGTCAGCCACTTTTTTATTACCTTAAGAGTCGAGATCAGTAGCCGGTTGCCCAAACATGCGGCGAAACAGTTCATCCATAATATTGAAACCATCTACAACGGTTGTCTGGATCGGGCTCTGATTGAAGATGACAGTACTGAACATGTACTGGTAGAAACGCTGAAGAAAGTCGCCAAGAAACATGCTTTCTGTGATAAAGAAGTTGAGGCCCGGGAACTACAGGGCTATCAGATCATCACTGGTCTGCTCGACTGTTATAAACCCCTGCTGGAACTCAGCAGATCACAGTTTGAAGCCATCGCAGCCGGAAAAAGCAAACCACTGCTTCCGTCCCGCCTCTATAAAAAATTGCCGAACAAACATCTGCGTGCCTATGAAAACTCAATGAAGGAAATTCAGGCGAAACACTTCCCTGGTGGCTATGAATTTGGTGAGGATAGCTGGGAGTATTATTTCCGGGTCCGTCTGATTCAGGATTATATCAGCGGCATGACCGATCAATATGCTTTTGATGAATTCAGGGCATTTAGTGTGATTGATAGTTTATGATATGGTCTGTACCAAAACAAAATAATCACAATCATCGAGAGAATAAATAAACAAACAGAATATTTAGGATTTTGTTCATGAAAATTTTAATCACCGGCGGAGCCGGATTTATCGGCTCGGCAGTTATTCGACACATTATAGATAATACACATGACCATGTAATTAATATCGATAAACTGACTTACGCCGGTAACCTTGAATCTCTGCCAGAGCAAATTTCTGCAAGTCCACGCTATTCATTTGCACAGATTGATATCTGTGATCATGATGCTTTGGACAACGTATTCCAGCTACACCAACCTGATGCTGTCATGCATCTGGCAGCAGAAAGCCATGTTGACCGTTCCATTGATGGGCCGGCAGCATTTATAGAAACCAATATTGTCGGCACATATACATTACTGGAAGCTGCCCGGAAATACTGGAGCCAGATAGATCAAACACGTCGAAACGCATTTCGTTTTCATCATATATCTACTGACGAAGTATACGGTGACTTAGCTGGCACCGATGAGCTTTTCACAGAAACAACCCCCTACGCCCCTTCCAGTCCTTACTCGGCTTCAAAAGCTTCCAGCGATCATCTGGTTCGAGCCTGGCAGCGTACTTACCAGTTACCCGTCATTGTTACCAACTGCTCGAATAACTATGGTCCCTATCAATTTCCGGAAAAACTCATCCCTTTAATCATTCTGAATGCATTGGAAGGAAAACCTCTTCCCGTTTATGGGGATGGCATGCAGATTCGTGACTGGTTATATGTAGAAGATCATGCACGGGCTTTATATCAGGTTGTTAGCGAAGGAAAAATTGGCGAAACATACAATATCGGCGGGCATAATGAAAAAACCAATATCGAGGTCGTAAAAACAATTTGTTCTCTCCTTGAAGAACTCGTTCCCGAGAAACCTGCCCATATTACAAAATATACAGACTTGATTACCTATGTCACCGACAGACCCGGACATGACCTGCGTTATGCGATTGATGCCGGAAAAATCGGCCGCGATCTAGGCTGGACCCCGGAAGAAACTTTTGAGACAGGCCTGCGTAAAACCGTACAATGGTATTTAAATCATCAGGAATGGTGGAGCCGCGTCCTCGATGGTTCTTATGCCAGAGAACGATTAGGAACTGGAGAGTAAAGCATGAAAGGAATTATTCTTGCCGGCGGTTCGGGAACCCGACTTTATCCTCTAACCCGTGGTGTCTCTAAACAACTTATGCCTGTCTACGATAAGCCGATGATTTTTTATCCGCTTTCAACGCTTATGCTGGCGGGAATCCGTGATATTTTAGTGATTACAACACCAGAAGATCAGGCAGGATTCCAACGCTTGTTGGGGGACGGTACAAACTATGGCATTCACATTCAATATGCTGTTCAACCAAGTCCGGATGGATTGGCTCAGGCTTTTATCATCGGTGAAGAATTTATTGGTGAAGACTCTGTTTGCTTAGTTTTGGGAGACAATATTTTTTATGGGCAGCACTTTACCGGCATGTTGAAACGGGCTGCAGCCCGAGATGTTGGGGCAACGGTATTTGGCTATCAGGTCAAAGACCCGGAACGATTTGGCGTCATTGAATTTGATGAGAACATGAAAGCGACATCAATTGAAGAAAAACCCGAGTTCCCAAAATCGGATTACGCCGTTACCGGGCTTTATTTCTACGACAATCGGGTTGTGAATTTTGCCCGCCAGGTAAAACCATCGGCCCGGGGAGAGCTGGAAATTACCAGTATCAATCAAATGTATCTCGAAGATGGTTCTCTCAATGTAGAATTGTTTGGCCGGGGCTTTGCCTGGCTGGATACTGGAACCCATGAGAGCTTACATGAAGCGTCCTCTTTTGTTCAGACCATCGAACATGTTCAGGGACTCAAAGTTGCCTGTCTGGAAGAGATAGCATGGCGTAACGGCTGGTTAAGCCGGGAACAGGTTCTGCTATCAGCTGAGTCAATGTCCAAAAATGAGTATGGCCACTATCTCATGCGCATTATCGAAGAAAGTAGATGAAGAAAGTAAATAGTGAAACAGAAATGCGAATATTAGTTACGGGAAGCTCTGGTCAGGTTGGTCAGAGTTTAGTGCAGCAACTGCAGGAAAGACAGATTGATTTTTTAGCTCTGAACCACAAAATGCTGGATATTACCGATACCAAAGCTGTATTGCGTACTGTCTCAGAATATACTCCAACAGTCATTATCAATGCAGCAGCATATACAGCCGTAGATAAGGCTGAAGAAGAAATCGATCTAGCATACAAAGTCAATTGTGAAGGAGCGAAAGTTTTAGCTGAAGCAGCTCGTTCAGTCGATGCATCCATTCTGCACATCTCAACGGATTATGTTTTCTCCGGCGATAAAACTGACGAATATCAGGAAAATGATATAACCGAGCCTCAAGGTGTTTATGGTAAAAGTAAGCTGGCCGGTGAACTAGCGGTTATACGGTCTTGCGAAAAGCATATCATCTTAAGAACATCATGGGTTTTTGGTGAATATGGTCATAATTTCGTAAAAACGATGTTAAGACTTGCTCAGGAAAAAGATACGCTGGGTATTGTGAATGATCAATGGGGCGCACCGACTTATGCCGGTGATATTGCCTCTGCTTTACTTACGATTGCAGAAGCGATTTACCACGACCGTCCGGTATCGTACGGGGTATATCATTTTTCTGGTCATCCTTATGTAACCTGGTTTGAATTTGCCTCATCTATTTTCCATCATGCTCAGGAAAAAGGAATGCTTCGCTGTATTCCCCATCTGAATCCACTCACCACAGAACAATTTCCCACCAAAGCAAAAAGACCGGCTAATTCGAGGTTATCCATGACTAAAATTTACCGAGAATTTGGCATCACTGCCAGTGACTGGAAAAGTGCATTACAACGAATACAAGACTATAAAATTTAGGTTAATCATGAACATTATTAATACTGAAATCCCTGATGTAAAAATTATTGAACCCGTAGTATTTGGTGATGAACGTGGTTTTTTTATGGAAACCTGGCGACAGGAAGTGTTTGAGCAACTTGTTACAGGCAAACCGACTCACTTTGTTCAGGATAATCATTCAAAATCCAAAAAAGGTATTTTGCGGGGATTACATTATCAGCTTGAAAATACACAGGGGAAACTTGTCCGTGTTATTTCAGGCGAAGTGTTTGATGTCGCTGTAGATGTGAGAAGAGATTCACCAACATTCGGTCAATGGGTTGGCGTGTATCTCTCTGCGGCAAATAAGCGCCAGTTATGGGTACCTGAAGGTTTCGCCCATGGGTTCTATGTGACCAGTGCAGAAGCTGAATTTGTTTACAAATGCACCGATTACTATAACCCTAACGCTGAAAAAACTATTATTTGGAATGACAGCCATATTGGTATCCAGTGGCCTTTAGATAATACAGAACCACAACTATCAGAGAAAGATCGATTCGGTGAAACGCTACTTGAGTCTGTATGTTTGTAGGCACATCAGCTACCTTTAGATAGCGGGGAACCGGAGCCTCTCTGAAGGACAGGATAAATTCTCCGGTTCCATCTTCTCGATATAGGATTTTTCATCATCGCCATAGAGCAAGTCAGAAAAACCAACCTTTAGTCGAAAATACGTTGAAGAAAGGAGTATCTCTTCACTTTTCGCGCTCAATAACACTTTTTCACCCCCAAATAAGCTCAAATTGGATATTCCTTAGCCACCACCTATATTCATAGTATTCCAGCTGTTTTCTGCATAAAAACGGGGGTGGCATGCGTACTGGTTTCTTATTTGCTGTTTTACTCGTCTTCTCAACTCATGTATTTCCACAAACTCTCTCTTTTGGTGTGGTTCCTCAGCAATCTGCGAAAAAAATGGCCGCACTGTGGTCACCGGTACTTCAGTACATCAGCCGGGCTTCAGGACTGGACATTGAGTTTGCCACGGCTAAAGATATTCCTGAATTCGAAAGACGGCTTCGCGATGGTGAGTATGATATTGCTTATATGAATCCCTACCATTATGTGGTATTTCATCAGAAACCCGGCTATCAGGCCATCGCAAAACAGAAAGATAAACAGATCCAGGGAATTATTGTCGTTCGTAAGGATAGTCCGATTCACTCACTGGAGGATCTACAAGACCATCAACTGGCTTTTCCTTCTCCGGCAGCATTCGCAGCCAGCATCCTGCCACGAGCCAATCTTGAACGGAAAGGAATTAACTTTACGCCTAAATATGTTTCTTCACATGACTCTGTCTACCTCAATGTCTCCCGGGGCTTTTTCCCAGCAGGAGGCGGAGTACTCCGGACATTGAATAATACGGATCCTAAAGTTAGTCAGCAGTTGAAAATCCTCTGGACCACACCACCTTATACATCGCATGCGATTGCTGTCCACCCTCGAGTCTCAGAAGAAATCCGCCAGAAAATTGTCCGGGCGATGCTTGAAATGAATAATGACGAGCAAGGTATGACCTTACTCAAAGGGCTAAGTTTTAAAGGTCTGGAAGCAGCCAGCGATCAACAGTGGGACGATATCAGGGAATTAAATATCAGGTTATTGGATCATTTGCTGGAATAATTCCACTCATAAACTGAATGGATAATACATAACAATGGACTGATATAAGGTAGCCAGTAAATAACTGAAACAGCCAATATTGGCATAATAAACAGGTTTGAGGTTTGTATGTCGCTCAAGCTAAAAACAATTTTAGGTGTTGCCATCATTGAGGCCTTACTACTGGCTTTACTGGTCTCTATGACGCTCAATTACCTGAAAACAACCAACTATGACGGACTGATTAAGCGAGCTACAACAACAGTAACCCTCTTCTCAACCACCACTAAGGATGCCGTACTTTCCTACGACCTTGCTTCACTGGAAGCTTTCACATCAGAATTAATGAAAAACCCGGATCTGAAGTATGTGAAAATTCTGACACCAAATGGTGATGTATTTACTCAGGCCGGAGAAGCCGACTACCTTCAGCGTCCATTTGTCGAAGATCATGATGTTGCCTTAGTTTCTGACGGAGTTTTTGATATCAGTGCAAAAATAGAAGAAGGCGGTCATTTGTTCGGTTTGATTCATCTGGGAATTGATACTTCAGAACTAAACCAGAAAATTCAGGAAGCCAGGTACTGGAGCGCAATTATCGCGGGTATAGAAATGATAATGGTTGCATTGTTTTCCTATTTGCTGGGTACTTACCTGATCGGTCGTCTGAGTCAGCTCAGAGAAGCAGCAAACCAGATATCCAGAGGAGAAACAGATGTAACTGTCACGATTTCCGGAGCTGATGAAGTGACGGATGTTGCTCATGCCTTTAATAAAATGTCATCCCGTCTGCAGGAGGAATCCCAACGCAGAACCGAATACGAAGAAGAATTGCAAGAGCTGAACCGTACACTTGAAAACAGAGTTGAACGTCGCACCGAGCAACTCAGTCAGAATATTGCCAAACTGAAATCCATGAATGAAACACTGAAACATACCCATGCACAGTTAGTTCAGTCAGAGAAGATGGCATCTATCGGAACACTGGCTGCCGGTGTCGCCCACGAAATCAATAACCCGGTCGGTTTTGTGATGAGTAATGTCAGAACACTGGCAAGTTATATCAAAACCTACGAGGGCGCGATTGAACGGATACAGGCTTTACTTATACAGGAAGAATCACAGCCCGGTATTCACCGGGCTCTTCATGAATTAGGCCAATGGTTGAATCAACAGGACATTGATTTTCTGCAGGAAGATGTTTCCGGGCTACTTTCCGATACACTGGAAGGTACCGAGAGAATCCGTGATATTGTTGTGGGCTTGAAAGAGTTTTCCCACACCGATCAGGATAAGGTAATGAAATCGGCAGATGTCAATGAAGCCATTCTGAAAACACTCAAAATTGCACACAATGAGCTGAAATATAAATCACAGGTTGAAACTGAGCTGGGCGATATTCCACCGCTCATCTGCAATATCGGCCAGATCCAGCAAGTGTTGCTTAATATCGTGATTAATGCAGGACATGCAATCAAAGAGAATGGACTGATTAAGATAAAAAGCGGAATGTCAGACAACCATGTTTTTATTTCTGTAGAGGACAATGGTTGTGGCATCGACCCACTCATCCAGCAGAAAATATTTGATCCTTTCTTTACCACCAAAGAAATAGGCAAAGGGACTGGACTGGGGTTATCGATCGCTTACAGCATCATGGAAGAACATCAGGGACAAATTAAGGTAGAAACAGACCCCGGAAAAGGCAGTAAATTCACGCTTTATTTTCCATTCCCTCAGTTATCTGATTAATCAACACTAACCACCTCATCTTCTTCCTCCTCCTCTTCAGAAAAAGAAGCAAAAAACGAGGGATATTTTTGCCGGATCAGGCGTTGTTCTGCAACCATCTGTTTGAACGAAAAACCCTGTGATAGTTTCACAATCACTTCATTCTTATCAAAACGCAGAATAGTTCCTTTAATATCTACCTGGCTCCCGTCATTCAGAAAAACTTTTCCCGTCACTCTGTATCCCTGATGTAATCGAGTTGCATTCGGCATCAGAATACGAATACCTTTTTCTGAACATTCGGTAAGATGGTACATATTATTTTCAAAACGAATCGCCGGGCGAACTCCTTTTGGGTACCGGAGGCGATAATACTGACGTCTTTGAGGCCCCTCATTCTGGTTCATAAAGCGGCTCCATCAATTATATTCATCATCATTATTATTCAATATTCAACTGATATTCTATCTAACCTGAGAAGGTCAGGTATATTCTATAAATAAGGGATATAAATACCATAAACCAAGAAGTCAGTCGAACCGAATCAGTCAATGAAAATTCAGAATAGCATTTCGGCAATATGAATCAAACAGCATAGTAATCTAGTATTTTAATCCACGACAGCATATTAGCCTGATTCATAGCAAATTATTCTGCACAAATTTTCCTCCTGATCACAATGCGTCAGAGTTAGAAACTTTAATAATTCTCGTTTAAATATCTTTTATATACCGTCATGGTGCAGGATAAAACGCCAATAATATGCAGATCCTCAGGATCTCAACCGCTCAAAAAACACCCAACCCAACAAAGCACGATTGTTTTACAAATACTCAATTAATCAATCGCAAATACCACATGTAAAGCATTAACACCAGACATAACTCTATATTAGTGACAAAAGTCAAAATTTAACTTCATTTTAAAAATATATAGCATTAATAAGGCATATATATTAACATTTGCGTTACATTGAGACGAATATATTGCAAACACAACAACGACAACTCAATGACACACAACATAACAACACGCAAATACAGGGAAAATAACCATGCAATCACTTGTTGATTTTTTGAATGGGATCATCTGGAGTCCGGCACTAATCTATCTGTGCCTGGGAGCTGGTCTCTTCTATTCAATCCTCACCCGGTTTGTTCAGGTCCGTCATTTTTCAGAAATGTGCCGATTACTTTTCTCGGCTAAAACGTCGACGAAGGGTATTTCTTCATTTCAGGCACTGGCAGTGTCTCTTTCCGGTCGTGTCGGTACAGGGAATATTGCCGGTGTCGCAGCAGCTATCGGATTCGGTGGTCCGGGAGCCGTATTCTGGATGTGGGTTGTTGCTTTCCTCGGCGCAGCAACAGCTTATGCCGAATCGACACTGGCTCAAATCTATAAAGAAGAAGATAACGGTGAGTTCCGCGGTGGTCCGGCTTATTTCATTGAAAAAGCAATGGGACAAAAATGGTATGCGTGGATTTTTGCCATCGCAACAATCATTGCATGTGGCATCATGCTTCCAGGGGTTCAGTCAAACAGTATCGGTAATGCCATTGAATCAGCTTTTGGCACCGGAGATATGGTTGAGACAGCAATCGGCACATTCAGTATGGCAAAAATACTGACCGGTACTTTCATTTCAATTCTGATGGCCTTCATCATTTTCGGTGGCGTTAAACGTATTGCAAGTTTCACCCAGATTATCGTTCCTTTTATGGCACTTGCATATATTGTTACCGCTTTCGTCATTATCCTGCTCAACATCGATCAGGTTCCGCATGTCTTCGGTATGATTATCGGTGATGCATTCACACCAATGGCAGGTGTCGGCGCCGCTATCGGATGGGGTGTAAAACGTGGTGTATACTCCAATGAAGCAGGTCAGGGAACCGGTCCTCACGCAGCTGCGGCAGCACATGTGCAGCACCCGGCTCAACAAGGTCTGGTTCAGTCTTTCTCTATCTACATCGATACACTTCTGGTTTGTTCTGCAACAGCCTTTATGATTCTGATTACCGGTGCTTATAACGTCAGCGGTGCAGCTGAAGGTACATTTTTAGTTCAGAATCTGGCAGCGAACGTTGCAGCAAACAGCCCTGAATTTACTCAGATTGCCATTGAAAGTGCCCTGCCCGGGGTTGGAAAAACCTTCGTGGCTATTGCTCTGTTTTTCTTTGCCTTCACGACAATTCTGGCGTACTACTACATTGCCGAAACAAACGTTGCATACCTTTGCCGCCGCTTTGGCTCAGAGACTCTGACCTTCCTGCTGAAAATCGTACTGCTTAGTGCAACATTCTACGGTACCGTAAAAACAGCGAATCTGGCCTGGGCAATGGGTGACATTGGCGTTGGTCTGATGGCGTGGCTCAACATTGTCGGCATTCTGATTATCTTCTTCCTCAACAAGCCAGCAATGTCGGCACTGAAGGATTATGAAGAACAGCAACAGCAAGGTGTAGAGCAATACACATTTAACCCGGTAAAACTCGGCATCAAAGGCGCGTACTACTGGGAACAACGTTATGAACGTCAGACCGGTAAAAAACCGACTGCCACATCAGACAGTGAAAACATCCCTCTCACGGGTGAACGTGCAACTGAATCATAATGCATGAATCATGGTCGTATCAAAAAAGGGAGCAACACTGCTCCCTTTTTATATTCTCAGTTCATTCTTACTTATAGCGTCTCTGCCGTCCGGGAAGATGTTGCGATTGATTTTCTGGCCCATATTCCGGCCAGACAAGAGCCGGAAAGATTGTGCCAGATTGAGAAGATCGTCCCGGCAACAGCTGAAGCCGGTGTGAAAAATTTCATCGCTAATGCGGTCGCCAAACCAGAATTTTGCAATCCTACTTCAAAAGCAATAGTCCGGCAGGTTTTCTCATCCATCCCTAACCAGCGGCATGCCCAGTAGCCAGAAACTAATCCGGTACTGTTATGCATGATCACCGCCAAAGCCACAATCGGCCCGATTTTAGCCAGTTGATCTGCATTCAATGCAACAACAATGGCAATAATCGTCACGATTGCCAACATTGATACCAATGGCAGAACAGGTTCAAGTTTCCGGGTCACAGGATGCATCACTGAATTGAGAACAATTCCCAGAATAACCGGTATCACAACAATTTTGAGCAGGCTGAACAACATACCAAGTACGGGCACATCAACTGACTGTCCAGCCAGTAACTGAACCAATAGCGGTGTCATCACAACCCCCAACAGCGTCGACATAGCAGTCATTGAGATCGATAATGCGACATCTCCTTTGGCCAGATAACACATCACATTTGAAGCAGTTCCACCGGCAACACTCCCTACCAGAACCATACCAATGGTTAGCTCAGTATCCAGTTCCAGCAGTCTGCTGACCAGCAAAGCTGCAAGCGGCATCACAGAAAACTGAAGTACTAAACCGATGCCAACCGCCTTTTTGTTTCTCAGTACATTGAGGAAATCGGAGCCCTTCAGCGTAAGTCCCATTGTCAGCATGATAACCGTTAGCAAAGGAATAATTGCAGGTTTGAGCATGGTAAATGTTGCTGGAGAGAAGTAGGCAGCCAGGGAAAAGAGAACCGCCCATAACGGAAATAAATTCGTGATTGTCCTTAACATACGCGTTCCTGTTTTGTTTTTATCTTTCTGTCAGATATCCTGAAATACTATCCGGATATTATGGATATAATCATCAATATGAATAATTCAGTGACTACCTTACCCGACATCCGGTAAGAATACATCCTCTGTTTTATATTCAGGAACCTCTGATGACCGAGACAAAAAAACTTCTCACAGGAGAAGTTTTAAAAAATTCACCAATACAGCTTCTATTGTAATATTCATTTTTTTACAGACCATTCCGCTAAAAACTGATTCAACTTTTCCCCAATAAGGCCAGCCATATAATCAGAAATATGATCCGTGTACGCAAAAGAATTCTTCCCATTTTTATAACGCAGACACACACCATGCTCAACATCACAGAAAATGTCCGCCGTATCAAAAACAGCAACCTGTGCACCAAATTCCTCTGACACCGCAGAGAGCGCTTTTATATACTTTTCTCTTAGCCGGTAATAATCAACAAGCTTTAAACGACAGTCGGCAGACTCAGTGTTTAATTTTCTTATACCGATAAAGGGAAGTTTTACAATTCGCTCGCCACAAAACTCACTACTCCCCAAAGCTGGATTATCCACAACCAAAACAACTTTTTTGTCAGCCTTGACCAAATGCCGGACAGTATTTGCTAATGCGATTCGTCCATCTTCATACGTGGCATCTGCTATTTTTAAAGCTGATAACCAGTTCTTATCATTATCAAAATTACCTAAAATTCTCGCAGCTCCAACCAAAACGATTGTGTTTACATTATCCATAGCACTGACAGAGTTTATGGCTGAAATAAGAAGAGGCTGATAGAGCCGAAAACGTGGTTCATTGGACATGAATGGTGATGGTGAACCATATTTTGAATTACCACCGATCATCAGCCACCGACCACTTTCAGTTGAAGTCCGGACAGCTCCGGCGATTAAAGCGGCAGCTTTACTGTCTCCGATCATCGCATACCGAATCGGTCCACGTTGATCCCTGAAGCAGGCTGCTACCTCTTTTTTCATTTTATCTTCCAATCCACATTCACTAACCATTGGGGACATCATACCCAACTGCGTATAATTCTCTTTAATCGTTGAAAGTTGAACGACATCTCTGTCAGGATAACCATGTGAATACTGAATAGAATAACCGATACATGCCACAAATATCATGGACAGACCAAGACCAAAACTCTGGCGTAAAGTAACCAAATGACTTCTTATTGGTTTTTCCACCAATAGATAAGTCATCCAGGCCAGAATTATAGATAACGATACGGCCAATATACGTGTATCGTTACTCAGCATTTCTCCTTCAATAATATGCAGGAAAGATAGTATGACCCAATGCCACAGATATAAAGGATAACTTATCACCCCGATCCAGACAGCAATCGGGTTCATCAGAAAAACGCGATTCAACCATGCTTTTGATCCTGAACCAATGACGAATAAGGCACCAACCACAGGTATAATGGCCCATATTCCGGGAAAACTCAGATCTTCATTTATCCGTACAACACCATAGACCAGAATGGTCAGTCCCAGTAATGAAGCAAGGTTTGCAGCAGTCAGACTATCTGTGACAATATTTTCGGGACGGACAAAACGCCGAACAACCTGACCGGTTAACGAGGAAATACGAGCGATAACCGCACTTTGATATAAAAATAACCACGCAAGAATGCTACCACTCAGTAATTCCCAAAAGCGTCCTACAGGCCAAAAAAATATATGGACGGGTTTAGAACCGACAAAATAGAGATTAAAAAGAAATGAGATGACAACAGAAAAAATACTGACTGAGAGGAGATTTAACCTAAGCTTCCAGGCACTCCATAAAACAAGAGGCCAAATAATGTAAAACTGTTCTTCTACTGACAGACTCCATAAATGAAGCATAGGCTTAGTTTCAGCCACATTGTCAAAATAGCCGCTTTCATGGACCAGAGCAAAATTCAAAATAAATCCTGCCCCTCGGGTAATATGTTTACCTAATTGTGCATACTCACCAGAGAGAAGTACAAACCAACCAAACATCAAAGAAACGGCCATTACAACGACTAACGCAGGAAAAATCCGACGAATTCTGCGTCCAAAGAAATCAGAAAAGCTCAGCGTACCTTGATCAAGTTTCTCAAAAATATAGCTCGTAATCAGAAATCCACTGATAACAAAAAAAATATCGACTCCGATAAAGCCACCTTTCAGCCAACTGGGAAATGCGTGGAACATCACTACAGATAACACAGCAAATGCACGAAGACCGTCAATTTCAGCACGATAAGTCGATTGGCGAGAGATTACTTGATTCATGTGATGTACGAGTTACTCAATAGAGGTGAGATTTCAGTAAAATAAGTCTGTGACTATAAAAATTCCAACCTTATAAGTATTACAACAATTTTTAAGTTTGCTCTCTAATATCAAATAAAAAAGCCAACGGAATCTACCCATTGGCTTTTTTCTTCATCATTCACGACTCACTGACATCAACCCGTCAATGAATCGGAGACATGACTTATTCCCACTCGATCGTTGCCGGTGGTTTTCCTGAAATATCGTAAACCACACGGGAAATACCGTCGACTTCATTAATGATACGGTTGGAAACCTTACCCAGAAAATCATAAGGCAGATGAGCCCAGTGTGCGGTCATGAAATCAATCGTTTCAACGGCACGCAATGATACAACCCAGTCATATTTCCGGCCATCGCCCATAACACCCACAGAGCGAACAGGTAAGAATACAGTAAAGGCCTGAGAAACTTTATGGTAAAGGTCCGCAGCACGTAACTCTTCAATGAAAATCGCATCCGCACGACGCAGTAAATCACAGTATTCTTTCTTGATCTCACCTAAGACACGAACACCAAGGCCAGGGCCTGGGAATGGATGACGATACAGCATCTCATAAGGCAAGCCGAGTTCCAGACCAATTTTACGCACTTCATCTTTAAACAATTCGCGTAATGGTTCAACCAGCCCCATTTCCATATCTTCAGGTAATCCACCTACATTATGGTGAGATTTGATGACGTGTGCTTTACCGGTCTTCGATGCAGCTGACTCAATAACATCCGGATAAATCGTACCCTGCGCAAGCCATTTGGCATTCTTCAGTTTGCCGGCTTCTTCATCAAACACTTCAATGAATTCGTGCCCGATAACTTTCCGTTTTTCTTCCGGATCTGACTTTCCTTCCAGTGCTTTAAGGAAACGCTCTTCAGCTTCGACTTTGATAATATTCAGTCCGAAATGTTCACCGAACATATCCATCACTTGCTGACCTTCATTAAGGCGCAACAGACCGTTATCAACAAACACACAAGTCAGCTTATCACCGATAGCACGCTGAACCAGCATCGCAACAACTGATGAATCGACACCACCGGAGAGCGCCAGTATGACTTCATCGTCACCAACCTGAGCTTTAATACGGGCTACAGCATCTTCGATGATAGAAGCTGATGTCCACAGACGTTCACAGCCACACGCACCCAACACGAAGTTTTCCAGCATCTTCATCCCTTGCTTGGTATGAGTCACTTCAGGGTGGAACTGTACGCCGTAGTATTTCTTCTCTTCATTTGCCATTGCTGCATAAGGGCAGGTATCAGTCTGAGCTACCTGGAAGAAATCAGCAGGAATCTCCACGACCTTATCACCATGGCTCATCCAGACATCCAGCAGTGCGCTGCCGTCTTCGGCAGATTCGTCACGCAGGCCTTCAAACAATTTAGATTCCTGAGCAATCTGAACCTGAGCATAGCCAAATTCACGCTCAGTCGAACCGGATACTTTTCCACCCAGTTGCTCAGCCATGGTCTGCATGCCATAGCAAATGCCCAGAACAGGCACACCGCAATCAAATACATACTGTGGTGCACGCGGAGAATTGTCTTCCGTTACACTTTCAGGGCCGCCTGATAAAATGATGCCATTCGGATTAAACTCCCGAATGTCGGCTTCATCGACATCCCAGCTCCATAGTTCGCAATATACACCTATTTCACGGACACGACGTGCGACAAGCTGCGTGTATTGTGAACCAAAGTCTAGGATAAGGATCCGTTGGTCATGAATGTTCTTGGTCATGTTGAGTCGTCTTCAAAGAAAAGTTTATGGAACGGAGGCGAGTTTACCCGCCTCTCATGTCATCATCAAGCAAAAAGCAAACGTTTTCGTCGCGGAATTATGATCCTAAACGATAGTTTGGTGCTTCTTTGGTAATCTGAACATCATGGACGTGAGATTCCTGAATTCCTGCGCCGGAAATCCGGACAAATTCAGCCTTGGTACGAAGATCTTCAATGGTTGCAGAACCTGTCAGTCCCATACAAGAACGCAGTCCGCCCATTTGCTGGTGAACAATTTCTTTGAGCAGGCCTTTATATGCGATACGCCCTTCGATACCTTCAGGAACCAGCTTATCCGCAGCATTATCAGACTGGAAGTAACGGTCAGAAGAACCTTTCGACATTGCACCCAGAGATCCCATACCGCGGTATGATTTATAAGAACGTCCCTGATAAAGAATAACTTCTCCCGGCGCTTCTTCTGTACCGGCGAACATTGAGCCAACCATGACACAGGATGCACCGGCCGCAATTGCTTTACAGATATCACCAGAGAAGCGGATACCACCATCACCAATCACTGGAATTCCGTATTCATTAGCCACAGATGCTGCATCACCAATCGCTGAAATTTGTGGTACACCAACACCGGTAACAATCCGGGTTGTACAGATAGAACCAGGGCCAATACCAACTTTTACTGCGCTGACACCAGCTTCAATCAACGCACGGGCACCTTCAGCAGTTGCAACATTTCCGCCGATAATATCCAGATCAGGGAAAGCAGCACGCGTATCACGAATGCGTTGAAGAACACCTTCAGAATGACCGTGGGATGAGTCAATCAGTAACACATCGACACCAGCTTCAACCAACGCCTGAACACGCTCTTCGTTTCCAGCTCCGGCTCCGACAGCAGCACCGACACGTAAACGTCCCTGATCATCTTTACAGGCATTTGGTGCAATTTCTGCTTTATGGAAATCTTTTGCTGTAATCATACCGGTGAGCTGAAATTCATCATTCACAACCAGAACTTTCTCAACGCGGGCCTGATGCATTTTTTCCTGAACTTCAGCGCGGGAAGCGCCTTCTTTCACAGCTGCCAGACGTTCTTTTGGCGTCATCACAGCAGAAACTTTTTTCGTCAGGTCGGTAACGAAACGAACATCACGACCAGTGATGATACCAACTAATTCATTATTCTCACTGACAACAGGGAAACCGGCAAAACCATGTTTTTCTGTCAGAGCCATCACATCAGCAATGGTTTGTTCCGGCTGAACTGTGACAGGAGATGTCACAATACCTGCTTCGTAGATTTTTACCTGACGAACCTGAGCAGCCTGCTGCTCGATTGACATATTCTTATGAATAAAACCAATCCCACCTTCCTGCGCCAGAGCAATCGCAAGACGGGCCTCAGTTACCGTATCCATAGACGCAGAAATCATAGGAATATTCAGCGTGATATTTTTGGTTAGCCGGGTTTTTAGATCGGCAGTATTCGGGAGAACAGTTGAATGGGCAGGGACGAGCAACACGTCATCAAAAGTCAAAGCTTCTTTGGCGATTCGTAGCATTTGCAATATCTCACAGCAAGGGTGTTAAAAGAAATAACCCAACACTTTAAGGTTTTTGGATCAAAGTGAATTGGATTTGATATTGCGGACGGATTATACCGAGCCATTTCCTGTTTTACTACACATTTTTTCAATTTTTATTTGCAATTACCCCCTTGATATGTATTATATTGCCGCTAATTTCCATTCCTACGGCCATGACATTCGCCCGTGCTAGCTGCAAAGAATCAAAACATCTATACCGTATCCCGTCTGAATGCCGAAGTCCGGCTCCTGCTTGAAAATGAGATGGGAATTGTCTGGCTTATCGGTGAAATATCTAACTTTTCAGCACCAGTCTCCGGACACTGGTATTTATCACTAAAAGATGCCAGAGCTCAGGTGAAATGCGCAATGTTCAAAGGGAACAACCGCTTTGTCACCTTTAAACCGAAGAATGGTCAGCAAGTTCTGGTTAAAGCCCGTCTGTCTTTATACGAGCCCCGTGGTGATTATCAGCTCATTATCGAAAGCATGCAGGCTGAAGGTGACGGACGTCTGCAACAGGAATTTGAGCAACTAAAACAAAAGCTGGCCGCAGAAGGTCTTTTTGCACAAAGCAATAAAAAAACACTACCGGAACACCCTCAATGCGTGGGCATCATCACCTCAAAAACCGGTGCCGCACTATTTGATATTCTCGATGTATTAAAACGCAGAGATCCGACACTTCCCGTCATCATCTACCCGACAATGGTTCAGGGAGAAGATGCAGCTATCCGGATTGCTCAGGCAATTGGCCGAGCCAATGAACGCCGGGAATGTGATGTTTTGATTGTTGGTCGCGGTGGTGGCTCTTTGGAAGATCTCTGGTGTTTCAATCATGAAATCGTAGCCCGGACCATAGCTGCCAGTCAGATTCCAATCGTCAGTGCTGTTGGTCATGAAATTGATGTGACTATTGCAGATTTCGTTGCCGATGTGCGTGCACCAACCCCGTCAGCCGCAGCAGAACTGGTCAGTCAGGATAGCAGCTACAAGCGAACCGGCCTGACGAACTACCGCACTCGTCTGAATCACGCAATACGCTATTATCTGGCAGCCCAGCGTCAGAAAAGCCAGACGCTGCAACATGCACTGGAGAAACAACATCCGACTTATCGCCTGGAACGACAGATTCAGCAAATGGATGAACTGAGTATTCGCCTCCAGCAGGCAATGCAACACTATTTATCCAGACATGCCCAAATGCTGGAGAGAACCGCTTACCGGCTCAAACTCAACTCTCCGGAAAAACAGCTCCAACAACAACATTATCTGCTGACAAAGTATGAACAGCGCGGGATCGATGCCATCGAGAGAAAACTACTTCACTCACGTCATCAACTGGCACTGGCAGCCGAAACACTGGAAGCGGTCAGCCCTCTCTCAACATTAAAACGGGGATACTCCGTCACCCAGAATCAGGCGGGGCATATCATTCGGAGCCGGAATGAAGTACAACCCGGAGAAGTTATTACGACCCGGCTTGCCGACGGAAGCATCCGTGCAACCGTACTTCCGTCAGACTAATTATCAGTAGGCTGAAATACCAATCGTAATCTGGGATCACGCTTTGACTTCTGTTCATTGCACTGCGGGCAAAAATAACTCACTGCACCACACGCCTGTAAACGTTCTAACTCAACCTGACAATCAGGACAATAAGCAATTTTCTGGTAGTGAACAGCACATTTGGGACAGTAGTACTGTCCATCCCATATCAGTTCTTCACGACATTCCGGGCATTGATTCTGGCTCATACTTCCTCCCATTCAGTAAGTCTCTTCCCCTGAAAAATGATCCCTCAAGCAACAGGATCAGATCCGGGTTTATCGTTTCTATTGTATACTGAATGGCTCAGAAACACATAAAGCACCATTCTTGCTGATAAAAATAAGACCATAGCAATGATCCAATCAGCACTCGATTCGATCTTTTGCTGATCTCATGCTTTATTCACTTTGATCAGCGATCAATACCAAAAAGAACATTTATATAACCACATACCGAAAGCATAAGTTACATGTTCTGTTTTTGGATTTTAAACGATATTTTATAAAGACTAACACATCTATTTACACAGCTATTAGTATTTCATAAAAAGATCATCTGACTTACAGTACTGTGTATTTCAATCATAACGCCATAAATAAAAATATATCGTACACACAATAAAAAACCCGGGCTATCTGGCCCGGGCTTATTCTGAGAAGTGCAAAAACTACTTTTTACGATGCTTCATCATCGACATCAGACGTTTCTTCTGTCTCTCCTGAGATAATGTCAGCTTAGATGACTTATTCTCATATGGGTTTTCACTGCTCTGGAACTGAATCCGGATTGGAGTACCCATAATCTCAAGCGACTTACGGTAATAGTTCATCAGATAACGCTTATAGGCATCGGGAAGTTCATTAACCAGATTCCCGTGAATAACGATGATCGGCGGATTATAACCACCGGCATGAGCATATTTTAGTTTCACCCGCCGTCCACGAACCATCGGTGGCTGGTGATCTTCCGTAGCCATTTTCATGATTCGGGTCAGAACAGATGTACTCACCCGGGTTGTTGCTGACTTGTATGCCTCTTCTACCGACTCAAACAGATGGCCGACGCCTGTGCCATGCAGTGCTGAAATAAAGTGAATCCGGGCGAAATCAACAAATCCCAGCCGACGATCCAACTCTTTTTTCACCCTTTCTTTGACATCAGAATCCAGCCCATCCCACTTATTAACGGCTAACACGATAGAACGTCCGGCATTCAGCGCAAAACCAAGCAGGCTTAAATCCTGATCAGAAATATTTTCTCTGGCATCGATCAATAGCAATATAACATTCGCATCTTCAATCGCTTTCAACGTCTTAACAACAGAAAACTTCTCGACGGTTTCATGAATCCGCTTACGACGCCGGACACCGGCAGTGTCGATCAATACATATTCACGCTCATTACGCTGCATCGGAATGTAGATCGAATCACGGGTCGTTCCCGGCATATCATAAACAACCACACGCTCTTCACCCAGAATACGGTTGGTTAAGGTCGATTTGCCGACATTAGGCCGACCGATAATTGCCAGTTTAATCGGCTGAGCCTGCAAACGCAGATACTCGGCTTCCGCTTCCTCTTCGGTATATTCCAGAGCCGCTGATTCTTCTGCTGTCTCAATATCCGTCAGATCTTCGATTTCAGCTTCAGCCCGCGCTTTCAACTCCTGAATCGTGGGTTCCAGAACACGTTCGATCAGCGCATTAACACCCCGACCATGTGCTGCTGCAATCTGATACATCTGTGTCATTCCCAACTGCCAGAACTCAGCACTGGCAGCGTCAGCATCAATACCGTCCACTTTATTGACAACCAGGAACGAAGTTTTCTCGATTCTACGCAGATGTGAAGCGATACCTTCATCAGCAGGCGTCAGTCCGGCACGCCCATCGACCATGAACAGAACAACATCAGCTTCTTCAATTGCAGCCAGAGATTGTTCTGCCATTTTGCTTTCTACACCTTCTTCACCACCGTCAATACCTCCGGTATCAACCACGATGAATTCTTGTTCGCCTACTTTGGCATGACCGTACTTACGGTCACGGGTCAGACCGGGAAAGTCTGCAACCAATGCATCGCGAGTGCGGGTCAGCCGGTTAAATAACGTAGATTTACCGACATTCGGACGCCCGACCAGCGCAACAACAGGAACCATAACAACCTCTAAATCATTCAATGCTATGCGTATAACCACAGGGTAACGTCAATTCATTTACATGAATCGGCCCGGTCATAACACACAGCGCTGTAACATCCTTCAGCTCGTAAGCCTAAAAGAGCTACAGTTAAAATCACAATAAAATGGCTCCTAACTGTTTCCAGCCAGGAGCCGATCATAAAATTATATCACGAATTCTTAACGGATCGTCAGTTTCTTCACATCACCGTTTCGGGTGATCAGCAGATAGCCATTGCCAGGTAACGCTATCGGAGAAACTGCAAAGCCGCTGCTATTCACAAACTGCTGCGCAACAAACTCACCACTGCTACGATCAATCCAATACAGATAACCTTCACTGTCTCCAACAACAACATAATTACTGATCATAACCGGTGCCGTAACCAAGCGGTGTTCAAGTTTATTATTGGTCCACAGCTCCGTTCCGCTGCGCGCATCAACAGCTACAATATGATCTTCATCCGTCACAAGAAACAGTCGACCGCCATCGGTTGCCATATCTTTTGCTGAAGAATAGGTGCGTTTCCATATTGGCTTTCCAGAGCGAAGATCGATATCAACCAACTGACCGTTGTAGCCAATCGTATACAGTGATTCACCCATAATCAGTGGAGAAGCATCGACATCAACCAGTCGATCAATTTCTGTTGCCCCTTTAGGAATCCCAATTGGCTGCTGCCAAATCATCTGCCCCTGAGCAGTAATCGCAGCGGCCAGCCTGCCAGCAGCAGTTCCCCAGAAAACACCACCAGAAAGTGCAACCGGTTCACTGACGCCACGCAATGTTAAATTCGGAACTTCCGTACTGATTACCCACTGTTCTTCACCACTGGTTTGATCCAGAGCGGTCAGGTTCCCGTTACTGGTATTAATGATCAACAGGTGACCATCAGTGGTCGGCGACGCCAGTATTTCTCCACCGATATTATGCTTCCACTTAAGCTCACCGGTTTTGGCATCTAATGCATAGACAACACCATTTTCACTACCGACATAAACCTGGTTTAATCCGGTATCAATTCCACCAGCCAGACGGATAGGATCATCAACTTCCAGATCCTGCTGCCAGAGCTCTTTACCATTCTCCGGATTCAGAGCTTTAACCAGACCATCCCGATCGGCAACAAAAATAGTGTCATACGCGTATTTAGGTTTCAGTTTCGAAAAATAATGACCGACCCCACTCCCAACAGAAGCCCGCCATTCGGAATGCGGTGTAAACTGGCTATTCACGACGGGAACCGGTGCCATCACCACCGATTCTTCCTCTCCGGAACATCCAGCCAATCCACCAGCAATGGCAGTCATTAAAAATAAGTTGCCGAACCACTTTTTCATCAACTCACGCCCTTATTTGGCAAGATCATCTAACTTCATTTGCAGTGTCTGACTGGCGTCTTTGGCCTGCTGTGCTTCCGTATAAGCAATATAAGCTGCGTCTTTATCGCCCTGACGCAATGCAATATCACCTTTCAATTCAGCAACACGACCAACCCAGCCTGTATCTGTAATTCGTTTCAATGACGCCAGCGCACTATCGTAATTACCTTGTTCTGCCTGAATCCGGGCAATCCGGTAGTCAATTAAAGTATCAAGAGCTGCATCATCCGTATGTTCTTTCGCCCATTCAAGCTGAGCAAGTCCTTCGTCCAGATGTTTCGCATCAACCTGAGATTTAGCCAGTTGCAAGGCTGCGAGAACGGAGTAATCACTGTCTGTATGTTGATCAATGAAAGTCTGAACCGTTTTTTCCGCTTCAAGTCCCTGCTGGGAAAGCGAGGCAATCGCATCAGAATACTGGTGCGAAGCTGCTTCCTGAGCTGCTTTCACTGATGACTGATAATAATTCCAGCCCAGAACGGCTGCCAAGCCAACGACAGTGCCAATAACGACAGCTCTGCCATTTTCTTTCCACCAACTTTTAATCGCTTCAACTTGTTGTTCTTCGGTATCGTAGAGTTCCACGTTTTGCCCTCTTTATTAAACTTCCCAGCTGAATTTCCCGGCAGTCATCACTTGAAAAAATGAGTCAGTTTTTCAATGACATCTGACTGTGCCACTGTTTCCTGAGTTCCGCCGTTCAAATCTTTGAGTACCACCATCTGTTGTGCGACTTCGTCCTCTCCCAGAACCAGCGCAACAGCAGCCCCAACCTTATCAGCCCGCTTAAATTGTTTCTTAAAATTACCGCCACCACAGTGATTCATTACCCGCAGTCCCGGCATTGACTCCCGTACCTGTTCGGCCAGCTTCATTCCTGCTGACAATGTACCTTCTCCGGCAGTCACCATGTAAACATCAACCTGACGTGCAACATCTTCTGTCAGTTCAAGTGCTTCAACCATCAGAACCAGACGTTCCAGCCCCATGGCAAAACCAACCGCCGGTGTCGCCTTACCACCCATCTGCTCAACCAGACCATCATAACGACCGCCACCACATACAGTTCCCTGAGCACCAAGACTTTCAGTCACCCATTCGAATACAGTGCGGTTGTAATAATCCAGACCACGAACCAGACGTTCATTCACCGAGTATTCGATACCGGCAGCGTCAAGAAGTTCACATAAACCGGCAAAATGAGCTCTGGAATCACCATCAAGATAATCTGACAGCTTTGGTGCGTCATTTAAAATCGCCTGAATTTCAGGATTTTTGGTATCCAGAACACGTAATGGGTTGGTATACATGCGACGCTTACTGTCTTCATCCAAAACAGATTCATGTTGTTCCAGAAATTCAATCAGCGCAGTCCGGTATTCCGCACGCGCATCAGGAGAACCAATCGAATTCAGTTCCAGCCGGACATACTGAGCAATCCCCAACTCCCGCCATAAGCGGGCCGTCATCATAATCAATTCCGCATCGATATCCGGCCCATCAAGACCAAACACCTCAACACCACACTGATGAAACTGACGATATCGTCCTTTCTGAGGGCGTTCATGGCGGAACATCGGTCCCATATACCACAGACGCTGTTCCTGGTTATACAGCAATCCATGCTGGATTCCGGCACGAACACATCCAGCTGTACCTTCAGGACGTAAAGTCAGGCTATCGCCATTACGATCTTCAAAGGTGTACATCTCTTTTTCAACCACATCGGTCACTTCACCGATTGCACGACTGAACAGATGTGTCACTTCCACGATCGGCATGCGAATTTCGCTATAGCCGTATGCATTAATAACTTGTTTTACTGCGCCCTCAACCTTTTGCCAGAGCGGTGATTGTGTCGGAAGGCAGTCGTTCATGCCCCGAATTGCTTGAATTGTTTTTGCCACAAGGATTACCGTAAATTCATAATAATGTTAATTGTCTTCGATCTGAGTGACCTGAATACGATTCTGCTGGTCAAGTACTGCTGCTTTGGCCCGGATTCTAGCTTCAAGCTGATGAACTAAATCATCATTGTCGAACCGCTCTTTCTGGCGGACGCCGTCCTCATAAAATGCACTTTTCCGGTTACTGCCAGCCAACCCCAGATGTGAAGCTTCAGCTTCTCCGGGACCGTTTACCACACAACCAATAATAGAAACATCCATCGGCGTAAGAACATCTTCAAGGCGTTCTTCCAGTGCATTGACCGTTCCGATGACATCAAACTCCTGACGGGAGCAGCTAGGACAGGCGATAAAATTAATTCCCCGGGAACGAATCCTCAGTGATTTGAGGATATCAAATCCGACTTTAATTTCTTCTACGGGATTGGCAGCCAGAGAAATACGCAATGTATCGCCGATACCTTCAGCAAGCAACATCCCGAGACCGACGGATGATTTGACCGCTCCGGCTCGAGCACCACCGGCTTCAGTAATACCGAGATGCAACGGTTGATCGATTTTCTGAGCCAGCAGACGATAAGAATCAACAGCCAGAAAAACGTCGGAAGCCTTCACACTCACCTTAAACTGATCGAAGTTAAGACGATCCAGAATGTCGACATGACGCATAGCAGATTCTACCAGAGCTTCTGCTGTCGGCTCTCCATACTTCTGTTGAATATCTTTTTCCAGTGAACCACCGTTGACACCAATCCGGATAGGAATGCCTTTATCCCGGGCACAGTCAACAACAGCACGAATCCGTTCTTCCCGACCGATATTCCCCGGATTGATCCGTAGGCAATCAACGCCGTATTCAGCAACCTGCAGAGCGATGCGGTAATCAAAATGAATATCAGCGACCAAAGGAACGGACACCTGTTTTTTGATTTCCCGGAATGCTTCCGCCGCATCCATCGTCGGAACTGAAACACGGACGATATCAGCTCCCACTTTTTCCAGTGAACGAATTTGAGCGACCGTTGCATCCACATCGGTCGTTCTGGTATTTGTCATCGACTGAACAGCGATGGGAGCACCATCGCCGATAGGAACATCACCGACGTAAATACGTGTCGAACGGCGACGTTTTATTGGGGACTCATGTTGCATATTTTTATCTAAGGTAAACTAAATCTGGCCACTTTGCCGGAAGTATACCCAGAAAGGTCGACAGGTTCACCTGCAAATGTCATTGAAACGCTTTCCGGCGCTCCCAAAATGACTTTAAATGGTGCCTCTCCCCGGAGATGAATGGACTGGTTTGCTTTCTTTAACCCGACGAACAGAGTTTTGCCATTCGCATCACTGATACGAACCCAGCAATCATCCTCAAAGTTCATGGTTAGTGCTTTCAGATCAGCAGAAGAAACTGTCTCGTCTGCTGCGGTCCCAGAAACCGTGCCGGATGAAGTTGCAACAGGTTCTTCTGCAGGTACAGAATCATCCGCGGCCGTGGCCGAATCCTGAACATCCTGAGAAACAGATTCAGTTGTATCAGGTGTCGCAATGTTTTCAGGCTCTGGCTCAACCGGATTCTCAGCTTCAGAAGATTCCTGAGTCAGATCGCTGACCGTAGTAAAATCATCCTTAGTCGCATCGTCTTGTTGACTCTCCGGCGCTTTTTCCTCTTGAATACGCTGAGACGGAACAAGTGTGTCCTGCTCCTGATTCTGATACCACCAAACGGATGAAATACCGATCACAATGGCAACAATGCCAACCGTGATCAGGTTAATACGACTGTTATGTTGCTCACGAGTTGTCTTTCTGGAAAAACTCGTCATGGATAATTCTTGTGCACCACCACCGCAATAATGATCATATGCAGAAAGAATAACCTGATCTTCAATCCCGACCAGTTTGGCATAAGATCGGACATAACCTCTTGTAAATGTTGATACCTTATCGATATCAAAATTATTTTCTTCGAGAGACTGAACAACCGTCAGACGTAACCGAAGCTTGTCCGCGATCTGTTTTTGGGTCAATCCGAGAGACTCTCGCTTTTGCTTCAGGAGTGTCCCGGGTTTAATCTGGTTATCTTCTTCTTTGACTATTTCTGATTCTGTCATCACGTGGCATCTATCTCATGTCTCTTTGCTGTAACCCTATATAAGCATAGCGCTTTATTGATTTTAGTTCTTATTGGTTAACTTATTACTATTACAGCCCAAAATAAAGTTCATATTAGCGTCAAAATTATCAATAACTCAAATAATTTTGATATATGCAATTAAACATTCTAAAGGATATTAGAACTGAAACAACAATGAATTAAGGACGAAAACTCGGTTAAATCAAGGTTTTTCGAGAAATTGACAAAAAACAGGGGCAAATGCAGGATAAAGAGGGCAAGAACGCGACTTTTGTCAACTCATCACACTTCTGATAATTAGTGAAATACCCACCCGGAATTGACAACTAACGGTGATTTATTGAACAAAAATGATTAATTTTTTATACAGGATACCTGCAATTATTGTGAACAGATATCCCATTATAAAAATAACAATAGATAAAACGCTGAATCAGTTAACTGCTTTTACCGGAATTGCATTTTGCTCTTGCTCAGCCAGAATCTTCGTCCGTTTGGTTCGATCGATGACATCACCAACAAGCTGCCCACAGGCGGCATCGATATCATCACCACGTGTTTTACGCACCGTTACCGTGTAGTCATATCCCATCAATGTTTTCATAAAACGATCAATCCGGGAATTACTGGGTTTCCGGTAAGGAGAACCGGGATAAGGATTAAACGGAATCAGATTAATCTTACATGGCGTATCTTTCATTAGCTCGGCTAATTCGTGCGCATGTTCGGTACCATCGTTGACATGATCCAGCAGGATATATTCAACGGTTACTTTTCCACGGTTGGCGTTGGATGAAGCAATATAGTTACGGACCGACGCCAGAAAGTCCTGAATATCCCAACGATCGTTAATCGGCATAATTTCACTGCGTAGTGCATCATTCGGAGCATGGAGAGAAATAGCCAGCGCAACGTCAATTCGCCCGGTCATCTGCTCCAGTCCCGAAACAACTCCAGATGTAGAAACCGTCACCCTGCGCTTGGACAGACCGAATCCAAAGTCATCCAGCATAATTTCTAATGCAGGAAGCAGATTCTTCATATTAAGCAACGGTTCACCCATTCCCATCATCACCACATTGGTGATTGGACGTCGACCCGTCTCTTTTTCCAGGCCAATTTCCCGTGCGGCACGCCAGACCTGACCAATGATCTCAGAAACCCGTAAATTACGGTTAAAACCTTGCTGGGCTGTCGAACAGAACTTACATTCCAGAGCACAGCCGACCTGAGACGACACACATAAAGTTGCCCGGTCATCTTCCGGGATGTAGACAGTTTCTACATCCTGATCACCAACCCGCATCGCCCACTTAATCGTTCCATCCGACGAATGCTGAGCTTCTGAAACCAATGGTGCTCTGATTTCACAGCGGTTTTTCAGCTTCTCTATCAACTTTTTGTTAATGTTGGTCATCTTCTCAAAGTCATCACAACCAAAGTGATAAATCCACTTCATGATTTGATCGGCACGAAACGCTTTTTCGTTCAGCTCTTCAGTGAAAAACTGACGTAATGCGGGGCGATCAAAGTCGAGCAGATTGATTTTTTGTGTGGTCATGGAACCTCTCAGAAACACCGGACATCAAATTCAGGGCGCGAATTGTACAGCCTTTAAGCACTGACAACAAGTCCTCTTCTTCGGTCGACAGATAGTAAAAACCCCGGTCTGGCCGGGGTTTCTCGTTATAAATTAGAGACTCTCGGGCAAATTTCCGAATCAGGGAAAAAGAAAGCAATCTCCCGAGCTGCCGATTCAGGGCTATCACTGCCATGAACCGAATTCAGACGCATACTGATTGCGTAATCAGCACGAAGCGTACCGCAAGCCGCTTCTTCCGGGTTGGTTTTTCCCATTAATTCCCGATAACGGACAATCGCATTCTCACCTTCAAGCACCTGCACCATAATTGGTCCGGAAGTCATGAACTCTTTCAGCGATTCAAAAAATGGTTTTCCCTCATGTTCGGCATAAAAACCACTGGCTTGTTCTTCAGTTAAATGCACCATTTTTGCCGCAACAATCTGCAAACCGGCTTTTTCAATGCGATGATAGATTTCACCAATCAGATTACGCTCAACAGCATCTGGCTTTACGATAGAAAAGGTTCTCTCTAAGGCCATAAAATTATCCTTTCATTTTGTATTTATAGTCATTCAGATATTCAGGCTTAAAGGCCTGAACTGAATTTTATTTCGCCCGTTTTATTCATTCAGTAAACGAGCCAGGGTACGAATACCGATTCCTGTCGCCCCTGCCGACCACTTATCCGTTGCTGACTTACGATAAGTTGCTGCACAGTCAATATGTAACCAACCTTTCTGGTAATTGTCCACAAAGTTCGATAAAAATGCAGCAGCTGTACTCGCTCCCGGTGTATAGTCAGCAGAACTGATATTTGACAGGTCAGCAAAACTGGAAGACAGCATATCCCGATGGAACGATTCCAGTGGCAACGGCCATAATCTTTCATTTTCTGCTTTTGCCACAGAGAGTGCGTGATGACTCAGCGTCTCATCAAAACTCAATAAAGCATGATAATCGACACCCAGAGCATTCTTCGCAGCACCAGTCAGCGTCGCACAGTCAATAATCATTTCCGGATTCTGTTCGCAGGCATAGATCAGACCATCGGCCAGAACCAGCCGACCTTCGGCATCGGTATTCATGATTTCAACTGTTTTACCATTCTTATAAGTAATGATATCTCCCAGCTTCAGAGCCCGTCCGGAAACCATATTTTCAGCACAACATAAAATCAGTTTCACCCGCTTATTCAGACCGCGCAAAATTGCCAGCCCTAGACCGCCGGTAACCAATGCAGCTCCGCCCATGTCAGACTTCATTGTTGTCATGAAGTTTGAAGGTTTCAGGCTATAGCCACCCGAATCGAATGTAATCCCTTTCCCTACAAGACAGGCATAAACCGGTGCATTTTCATCTCCGGTCGGGTTGTAATCCAGTTGCAACATTGCTGAAGTTCTTTCTGAACCACGCCCAACGGCAAAAATACCAGCCCAGCCTTCAGCAAGCAGATCTTTATCTTTCACAATACGATAAGTAACCGTATCAGGTGCCAGTGACTTCACAAACTCCGCTGCCATTGTTGCCAGTTGCCGGGGAGCAACTTCTTCAGCACTCTTGTTAATCACATCCCTAGTCCAGCCTGAAGTTTTGATTCTGGCATCCAATTCCTGCTGCTCATCTTCAGCAAGAGCTTCCCAAGTCAGAGTGTTTAATTTTTTCGGATCCCGGTATCCCTGATAGAAAGCCCAGATAGTTTCCAAGTCCCATTCACTTCCGAGCAATGAAATATTACGCAGACCTTGCCCGTCCATCTTGCGGGCTGCTTTCTGAATGGTCACTAGAGGGGAAGATGATGGATCAATATGAATCGTTATACCGGATTCGGAATAGGAAATCGTCGCATTTTCTCCCCACTGTTCGGGAGCTTTTTCCTGACTTATATATACTGACATATTTACAGACATGGTCTCTCCTTGTCTTTAATTCGCTTTTTTGCCGCTTATTTTTCTGGTTTATTCAGTCAATTTACCATTATATCCGGCAAACATGTCAAATTGATAAAAAGCGGACCTGTAAAGATCCGCTTTCACCTTCATTTATTTTTACAGACAACAACTGTGAAACAACAGTCATACTAATCAATTTCTTCCATCCAGCACAGAATAATTGCCTCTAAAATTTTTTCATTCGAGTGATTCGGATCATCATCGAAACCATCCAAATCCATGACCCACTGATGTAAGTCGGTAAAACGTACATTCTTCGGGTCAATCTCAGGATAAAGTTCGCATAGCTCTATCGCAATATCCCGTGAATCGGTCCATTTCATCATTTATTCCTGTTTAATACCTGGCAGCAATAAAGCTTAATGATCTTCAGCTGCGTGGTTCAATGTATATTTAGGGATTTCGATCACCAGATCTTCATCAGCAACTTTTGCCTGACAGCCAAGCCGGGATTCGGGTTCCAGCCCCCAGGCTTTATCCAGCATGTCATCTTCCAGCTCATCACTTTCTTCAAGCGAATCAAAACCTTCCCGTACGATAACATGGCAAGTGGTGCACGCACACGACTTCTCGCATGCATGCTCAATCCCAATACCGTTTTTCAGCGCTACATCAAGAACTGTTTCTCCGGTTTCAGCCTCAAGTACTGCGCCTTCCGGACACAACTCTTCATGAGGTAAAACAATAATCTTTGGCATGTTTGTATCTCAACTACTCAATATCATCCACAGACTGACCAGCCAGCGCTTCACGAATCGATTTATCCATACGACGTGAAGCAAACGGCTGACTTACTTTATCAATGTCTTTGATTCCCTGCTCAATCGCATCGGCATCATCACCATTTCTCAAAGCGATCAGCGTCTCTATCGCCGTCAGAAGCTCGCCTCTTTCCTGCTCATTCAATAGTTCGTCACCATCAGCCTGCATTGCAGCAATCAAACCTTCAATGACCCGGTCAGCTTCTACACACTGTTCCATCAATGCTCTGGCTCTCATATCTTCTTCTGCATGAGCCATAGAATCTTTGAGCATGTTTGCAACTTCGTCATCACTTAAACCATAAGACGGTTTCACCTGAATTTCAGCCTGAATTCCGGTACTTTTTTCCATCGCCGTCACGGAAAGCAGACCATCAGCATCAACCTGATAAGTTACCCGGATATGCGCAGCGCCAGCAGTCATTGGTGGAATGCCTTTCAGAGAGAAACGCGCCAGCGATCGACAATCGTCAACCATTTCCCGTTCTCCCTGAACCGTATGGATCATCATGGCTGTCTGACCATCTTTAAATGTTGTAAATTCCTGAGCACGGGCAACAGGAATAGTCGTGTTACGGGGAATAATTTTTTCCACCAGACCACCCATGGTTTCAATTCCCAGAGACAACGGAATAACATCCAGTAACAACATTTCCGAATCCGGTTTATTACCAGCCAGAATATCCGCCTGAGTCGCAGCACCAATAGCAACAACTTCATCGGGATTAATACTGGTCAGCGGCTGGCGACCAAAAAATTCACCAACCATTTCACGTACGAATGGCGTCCGGGTTGAACCACCGACCATCACGACTTCAATCACGTCTTCGGCATCAACATCCGCATCTTTCAGAGCCCGGCGGCAAGACATCAGCGTTTTTTTCACCAAAGGCTGAATCAGTGCTTCAAACTGGGTACGGCTCAGTTGTCCGTTCCATCCCAGAACAGAAATATCTGCTGTTTCAGCATCAGAAAGATCAATTTTCGCCTGAGATGCCGCATCCAGTAACATCCGGTACTCTTCAGCACTCAGAGCATGTTCAATCGCAATACACTCTTTCAGATGATCCGCAATAAGATGGTCAAAATCATCACCACCAAGAGCGGAGTCTCCTCCGGTCGCTAATACTTCAAATACACCTTTTGACAGACGCAGAATAGAAATATCAAATGTACCGCCCCCCAAATCGTAGACCGCAATGACGCCTTCCTGACCTGAATCGAGACCATAAGCAATCGCAGCAGCAGTTGGTTCATTCAGTAACCGCAAGACATGCAGCCCGGCGAGTTTAGCGGCTTCTTTGGTTCCGGCACGCTGAGCATCGTCAAAATAAGCGGGAACGGTAATGACAACACCAGCCAGCTCACCACCAAGCGTTTGCTCCGCCCGACGAGCCAGTGTTCTGAGGATATCCGCGGAAACCTGAATTGGATTTTTGTCACCCTGTGCGGTCTGTAACACAGGTAAACCATGATCACTGGATTTAAACCGATAGGGTAAATGAGGATAACGCTGTTCAACGTCATGCAAAGAACGACCGATCAGTCGTTTCACCGAAATAACTGTATTTTCTGGATCTCGCTGTGCTTTTTTTCTGGCCTCAATACCGACCAGTATTTCTTCCTGAGAATAATTCACGACAGAAGGGACAATACTCTGCCCATTCGCATCAGGTAGTGTCTCGGCCGAACCACTCCGGACCGAAGCCACCAGAGAATTTGTTGTACCTAAGTCAATGCCTGCAGCCAGCTTGTGTTGATGAGGTGAAGCACTCTGACCAGGCTCAGCAATTTGCAGTAATGCCATTGGGCTTTCCTTTTTCTGAACTAACCGAGAAGTTTCTCTTCGGCCCGTTCGATTTCATGTCTTAGTTTGGCAATAAACTTGAGTTTCCGGACTGAATCAGCAGCAACTTCCCATTGAGATTGCTCCAGTTCTTCTCGCAGGCCAGTCAATTGCGTTTTATACATTTTGCTGACTTTGCCTTCAAAATCGATCAGTTTATCATGGGCATCAGTATCGCTTTCAAGCATTTCCAGCTCTTCACGTAACAACATCTGCTCCATCAGGAATTCCGGATCCTGCATAGTCTGCTGCTCGCTGCGAAGATCAATTCCCTGAAGGATTAACAGATATTCAGCGCGGCGAATATCATTTTTCAGTGTCTGGTAGGCATCATTAATCTCAGATGCTTTCTGTACCGCAACTAAACGCTCCCGTTCTGAAGCCGTCGCAAAATTGTCCGGATGAAAGCGTTTCTGCAATTCCCGGAACTGAGAAGAAAGAAGGCTACCATCCAGATTAAACTGAATTGGTAGCCCAAATAATTCAAAGTAATTCATGTTAATATCAGTCCTGACTCATCGGCTATCCAATTCAACATTAACGCTTCCTGACTTCCGATGTCGTCGTACACTCGATTGTTGTACGCATGGATGTTGTCATATGAATGGGAACTGCTATGTTAAACATTAAAGCTTTCACCACAACCACATTCACTTTTCACATTCGGATTGTTGAATTCAAAGCCTTCGTTTAACCCCTGCTTGACATAATCTAACTGAGTGCCGTCAAGATAAACCAGACTCTTTGGATCAATGATAACTTTGACACCATGTTCCTCAAAGATCTGATCTTCTTCGTTTACTTCGTCAACAAATTCCAGTACATATGCCATGCCGGAACAACCCGTTGTTCTGACACCTAAACGTAAGCCAATTCCCTTTCCCCGGTTTTCTAAAAAGGTACGGACTCGATCTGCTGCAGTTTCAGTTAAGGTGATGGCCATACAACTCTAACCTTAAAATCTAGTGGGTTTGAGGAGGGAATCTCAAAGATTCCCTCGATTTCTTTTAAAGCTCGTGCTTTTTCTTGTAGTCCGCAACGGCTGCTTTAATCGCATCTTCAGCAAGAATTGAACAATGCACTTTGACAGGAGGCAATTCAAGTTCTTCCGCAATTTCAGCATTCTTTATTGCTGCAGCTTCATCAATTGATTTACCTTTAACCCACTCAGTTACCAGCGAGCTGGAAGCAATCGCACTACCACACCCATAGGTCTTAAATTTTGCATCTTCAATGATGCCTTCCGGTGAAACTTTAATCTGCAGTTTCATAACGTCACCACACGCCGGAGCACCTACCATACCACTTCCGACACTCGGATCTTCTTTATCAAAAGAACCGACATTGCGTGGATTCTCATAGTGGTCAATTACTTTATCACTATATGCCATGATGATTACCTCATATCCTCTATCGCCGGGAAGAAATTAATGATGAGCCCACTCAACAGAACTCAAATCAACGCCTTCCTTGTACATATCCCATAGAGGAGACATGTCGCGTAATTTATCTACAGCTACACGGATTTGCTCAACCGCGTAGTCTACCTCTTCTTCCGTCGTAAAACGACCAAACGAAAAACGAATCGAGCTATGAGCCAGTTCATCGTCCATCCCCAGAGCACGTAAGACATACGAAGGCTCCAGACTGGCAGAAGTACAGGCACTGCCTGATGAAACAGCCAGATCTTTCAGAGACATCAGTAACGATTCACCTTCAACATACGCAAAACTGATGTTCAGGTTATTCGGAAGACGCTGTTCTAGATCGCCATTGATCGTTACCGCTTCCATCCCTTCAAGCCCGGCCAGCATACGATCCCGCAATTTCTTCGCATGATCATAGTCTTGCTGCATTTCTTCTTTGGCAATCCGAAAGGCTTCGCCCATCCCAACAATTTGATGTGTTGGAAGTGTACCGGAACGGAATCCACGCTCGTGGCCGCCACCATGCATTTGAGCTTCCAGACGAATCCGTGGTTTACGGCGAACATAAAGCGCACCAATACCTTTCGGCCCATATACTTTGTGGGCGGACAAAGAAATCAGATCAACTTTCAGCTTCTGCACGTCGATCGGTAATTTTCCGGCTGATTGTGCTGCATCGACATGAAAAACGATTTTGCGCTCCCGACACAGTTCACCGATTGCTTCAATATCCTGAATCACACCGATCTCATTGTTCACATGCATAATAGAGACAAGAACTGTGTCATCACGCATTGCAGCTTCCAGCTTGTTCAAATCGATCAGACCATTTGATTCCGGCTCAAGGTATGTGACTTCAAAGCCTTCACGCTCAAGCTGACGACAGGTATCCAGAACGGCTTTATGCTCTGTTTTACAGGTAATGATATGTTTACCTTTCTTGCCGTAAAAGTGTGCTGCACCTTTAATCGCAAGGTTATCAGACTCAGTTGCGCCCGATGTAAAAACAATTTCTCTTGAATCAGCATTCAGCAATGCTGCAATCTGCTCACGTGCCGTATCAACAGCTTCTTCTGCCTGCCAGCCATAACGGTGAGAACGAGATGCCGGGTTACCATAAATACCATCGACCGTCATGTACTGAACCATTTTTTCAGCAACACGAGGATCAACCGGGCATGTCGCTGAATAGTCAAAATAAATAGGCAGTTTCATTTTCTACTCCAATGTAAAACTAGCAACTATGACCGCGCATTCGCTTCAAGAGACACAGGCTCGGTCGGAACCAAAGATGAATTCTGCTGTGTGCGCCCCTGAGTAACTGCAAGGTCTACATTCTGTCGATCTGAAATTTCTATTACTTCGTTATCATTCATCAGATCGCCCAGTGTGATGTTATTGAGAAAATCACTGATTCGGGAACTTAAATCACACCAAAGTGTATGAGTCAGGCAGCGGGTTCCTCCCTGACAATCCCCTTTTCCTGAACATTTGGTTGCATCGACGGATTCATCGACCGCACCAATTACATGTCCGACAGAAATAGCATAAGCTTCAGCACCCAGGCGATATCCGCCTCCCGGTCCCCGAACACTTGCTACCAGCCCTGCTTTACGCAGTTTTGCAAATAACTGCTCCAGATAGGACAAAGAAATCCCCTGGCGCTCAGAAATATCAGCCAGCGGTACTGGATTTTGTTGCGAATGCAGAGCCACATCAAGCATGGCGGTCACTGCATATCTTCCTTTTGATGTTAATCTCATAATCACTTGTATCCACACCGTTTATGTGGATAGCAGTGTGACATAACCAACCAAATGGGTCAAGTATTTGTTTGACTAATTTAGTCAGGTATTTAACCTTTCGTTTACAGTGGTTATTTTGACACCTTTTCAATCGAAGTCAAAATACCTCTTAATATATTGATTTCCTGAGATTCAGGTCGGGCACGACTAAACAAACGACGAAGTTTATTCATCACCAGATTTGGCTGATCTTCGGAAATAAACTGAGTCTGAAGCAGAACTTTTTCCAGATGCTGATAAAAGCGTTCCAACTCTTCATGACGCGGATAATCCACTGTGTCCTTCTGATGAGGAAAAGCTGATGCCTGCCACTCCAGATGAGCAACTCTGATCTCATAACAAAGGGTTTGTACCGCCATCGCCAGATTCAGAGAACTGTACTCCGGGTTTGCAGGAATCGCCACATGATAGTGACACTTTTGTAGTTCTTCATTCGTCAGACCGGTGCGCTCCCGACCAAAAACTAATGCTACCGGGGCTTGTTCACTTTCCAGAACAAAACGTTCTCCACATTCTCTCGGTGTCAGCATCGGCCAGGATAAAGTTCGGGAACGGGCACTACTGCCAACCACAAACTGACAATCAGCAACCGCTTTTTCAAGAGAATCCACGACAGTCGCATTCAATGCGATTTCACTGGCTCCGGCTGCCATTGCAATCGCCTGAGCATCAACTTCACATTGAGGATCAACCAAAACCATCTGTCTGAGTCCCATGACCTTCATCGCCCGGGCTGCTGAACCTATATTGCCTGAATGGGAAGTGCCGACCAGAACGACTTTCACTTGACTGAGCATGTGTAATTCTACTTTCTTCGAGATTAAACGACTTTATAATTAAGTGGCTGCCGATATTATCATAAAGCAGACAAAAATAGTCAGGTTCTGAGAGAAATAATCACCACTACAGAACACAATTTAACCACTTCCCTTTTCAGAGAACTCTGGTATACTTCGCCCGCTTTTTTCGTTCTTTAACATCCGTTGGGAAACTCGTATGCATCCAATGCTTAATATTGCTATTCGTGCCGCACGAAAAGCAGGCAATCATATTGCTAAATCACTAGAAAATGCTGAAAAAATTCAGTCCACTCAAAAAGGTACGAACGATTTCGTTACTAATGTAGACAAAGAAGCTGAGTCTATTATTGTTGACGTTATCAAAAACTCATATCCGGAACATGTCATTATCGCAGAAGAAAATGGTGTGATTGAAGGAAAAGATCAAGACGTACAATGGATCATCGACCCACTGGATGGCACCACTAACTTTCTCAAAGGACTTCCCCATTTCTCCGTCTCCATTGCTGTTCGCATCAAAGGGAGAACAGAAGTTGCCTGTGTTTATGACCCAATGCTGAATGAGTTGTTTACAGCACAACGCGGTGCGGGTGCACAGCTAAACAATTCCCGAATTCGGGTCAATGCACTCAAAGATTTACAAGGCACTGTTCTGGCAACCGGTTTTCCTTTCAAACAGAAACAACATGCTGAATCTTATCTGAAAATCGTTTCTGCACTGTTCACTGAATGCGCAGACTTCCGCAGAACAGGTTCTGCTGCTCTGGATTTATGCTACGTAGCAGCCAACCGTGTCGACGGTTTCTTTGAACTGGGTCTGAAGCCATGGGATATGGCTGCCGGTGACTTGATTGCCCGCGAAGCCGGCGCAATTGTCACTGACTTTGCCGGTGGAACTGAGTATATGAAATCAGGCAATATCGTTGCTTCCAGTGCTAAAGTAACCAAAGCAATCCTGAAACATGTCCGCGAACAGGGTAATGAAGCAATTCTGAAGTAATTATTTCCTGCCATGCACTCACTGCATGATAAATACGTGAGAATGGATGGTCTGAACACAAAAAAACCGCTGCAATCAGCGGTTTTTTTATATCTGACAATTAACGCGTCATATGAACATCACTCATGCAACTGTTCCATCCTGCTCATCAGAATGGTCACTTCCACCAATCCAATGAGCAAAATGACATGCTGTGTGAGTTTAGCCGTTAAGGCAACTCGTCAAACTCTGCCCCTTCTTTTTCAATCTGAGGCTGAAGTAAGTGCTCACGCTGAATACCCAGCTTGAGAGCCAGTGCCGAAGCAACATAGATTGAAGAGTATGTCCCGACGGTAATCCCGAGCAACAAGGCCAGAGCAAAACCGTGGATCATTGCACCACCTTCAACAAACAGAGCGATGACAACAAACAAAGTGGTTCCGGAAGTAATCAAAGTCCGGCTTAACGTTTGAGTAATAGAATTATCCATTACTTCAGCAGACTCACCCTTCCGCATTTTCCGGAAATTCTCCCGAATCCGGTCAAACACCACGATAGTATCGTTCAGTGAGTAACCAACCACTGTTAACAGTGCCGCGACAATAGTCAGATCGACCTCAATCTGTAACAGAGAGAATATTCCCAGAGTAATGGTCACATCGTGAGCCAAGGCCAGAACCGCACCAGCAGATAAACGCCATTCAAACCGCATCGAGACATACATCAGGATACAGATCAATGAGACCAGAATTGCCATGCCACCAGCTTCTGTCAGTTCATCACCAACATTCGGACCGACAAACTCAATACGGCGCATTTCAACATGCTGACCCGTTCCGGAATTAATTGCACTGATGATTTGATTACCCAGCGTTTCCCCGGCAACATCTTTGCGGGGACGAAGACGAACCATGACATCTTTGGCTGAACCAAAGTTTTGAACGGTTGCATCTCCGAAACCTTTGGCTTCCAGAGAACTTCTGACCTGTTCGAGATCTGCCGGCTGCTCAAAACTGACTTCAATCAGAGTTCCGCCAGTAAAATCAAGCCCCCAGTTAAATCCCTTGGTTGCGATCATCACAATGGACGCGATAATTAATAACGCCGAAAAAGCGAAGGTAAACTTCGACCAACGCATGAACCCGATCGCGTGCTTTGCTTTTAGAATTTGAAACATATCTATTCCCAGCTTTTCATGGTGACGACTGTTAGATCGACAATTTCTTAATTCGCTTGCCGCCATAAAGCAAGTTCACCACACAACGTGTACCAATAATGGCAGTAAACATTGAGGTGAGAATACCAATGGACAGTGTCACGGCAAATCCTTTGATTGCCCCGGTTCCGACAGCAAACAGAATAATTGCAGTAATCAGCGTTGTGATATTCGCATCGGCAATCGTACTAAACGCATTGGCATATCCCTGATGGATGGCCTGTTGCGGATTACGCCCCTCAAGAAGTTCTTCCCGGATCCGCTCAAAGATCAATACGTTAGCATCCACGGCCATACCGACAGTCAGGACAATACCGGCAATTCCCGGCAGAGTCATCGTCGCCCCCGGAATCATCGACATCACACCGACAATCAAGACTAAGTTAGCTGCCAGAGCCAGATTCGCAATCAAACCGAACTTACGATAGTAAAGCGCGGTAAACAGCATGACAGCGACCATACCCCAGATACATGCCAGAACCCCCATATCGATGTTCTGCTGCCCCATAGACGGACCAATTGTCCGCTCCTCAACAATAGAAATCGGAGCAATCAACGCACCGGCACGCAAAAGCAATGCAAGGTTATGCGCTTCAGCAGAAGAGTCGATACCGGTAATTCGGAAGCTACGGCCCAGAGCAGACTGAATGGTTGCCTGGTTAATCACTTCTTCATGTTTACTCAGAATGACTTTTCCTTCAGGCGTTTTACGACCACTGTCTTTATACTCGGCAAAAACAGTCGCCATCAGCTTCCCGATATTTTTCTCGGAAAATGCAGCCATTTTACTGCCGCCTTCACTGTCGAGAGAAATATTGACCTGAGGACGGCCATATTCATCAGCACTGGAGCTCGCATCAGTAATGCTGGCACCGCCTAGAATGACACGTTTTTTCAGCACGACCGGGCGGCCCTGACGATCCTGTTTGACTTCTGTTCCCGGAGGAACTCGTCCAGCCGCAGCCGCTGCCAGATCAACACTGGTATCAACTTCGCGGAATTCCAGCGTTGCCGTAGCACCCAGAATCTCTTTCGCCCGGGCTGTATCCTGAACCCCTGGCAGTTCAACAACAATGCGGCTGGCACCCTGACGCTGAACCAATGGTTCGGCAACACCCAGTTCATTCACCCGGTTTCTTAAAATCGTAATATTCTGTTCAACCGCATAATTACGAATTTCCTGCAAGCGAGCTTCAGTATAAGTTGCCGTCAACACATAACGTCCCTGACTGTCAGTCGCAAGAATCGTCATATCACGGTGTTTCGGTTGAAGTACATTGACAGCCTGATTTGCCTGCTCTTCATTACGCAGAACAACTTCCAGACGCTGATTATCGGCTGTATGAACAGCACGGTAACGGATTTTCGCCTCACGAAGTTCGGTCCGGAAAGCGTCTTCTTCCTGTGTCAGCAATTTGTCCATGGCGGCATCCATATCAACTTCCATCAGGAAATGAACACCACCTCTCAGATCAAGCCCCAGCTTCATCGGTGTCGCACCGATAGATTCGAGCCAGTCCGGGGTTAATGGAGCAAGGTTTAATGCCACGATCATATTGCTATCAAGCGCATCACGTATTGTGTCCCGGGCACTCAATTGTGTATCGGTACTATTAAACCGGACAAGAACAGAGCCGTTTTCTAAAGCGGCTGATTTATAAGAAAGGTGCGCTTTATCAAGCGACCGGGTGACAGAATCCAGCGTTGCCATATCAACGGAGGCACCACGCGCCCCAGTTATCTGAACAGCCGGATCTTCACCGTAAATATTTGGAAGTGCATACAGTGCAGAGATGGCGATGACAAATACCACCATCAGATACTTCCATAATGGATAACGGTTCAGCACAGCGAGGATCCTCTAGCTGTTATAGAGATTTAAGCGTACCTTTTGGCAACACTGCAGTAACGAAGTCCTTTTTAATCACAACAGGATTATTCGGGTTCAGTTCAATGGTGATGAAGTCATTATCTTCAGCAATCTTAGTGATTTTGCCGACCAGACCACCACTGGTTAACACTTCGTCACCCTTTGACATAGAAGACATCAGACTTTTATGCTCTTTTGCACGTTTGGCTTGTGGGCGATAGATCATGAAATAGAAAATCACCGCAAATACAGCCAGCATGATCAGCATTTCAAAACCACCACCCTGTGGTGCACCTTCGCCCGCAGCGTGGGCAACAGAAATTAAACTCATTGAGAAACGTCCTCTCGGGTTATTGTTGTTAAATCGTATTTAGTCTTATAGTTGGGTTGCGCCATAAGAATTTCAACCATTTGGTGCTTTCCTGCCTATGACGCAATCAGATCAGACTTTAGCAAGCGGCGGTACATCACGCTCCCTGCGAGCATAAAATTCCTCGACAAAAGCATCGAACCGATCTTCTTCAATCGCCTGACGAATGCTTGCCATCAATCTCTGATAGTAGCGAAGATTATGGATGGTATTCAAACGGGCACCCAAAATTTCGTTGCAACGATCCAGATGATGCAGATAAGACTTGGAATAATGTTTACATGTATAGCAATCACAATGCGGATCCAACGGTGTTGTATCTGTTTTGTGTTTAGCATTGCGAATTTTTACCACACCACCGGTCACAAACAAATGACCATTTCTGGCATTACGAGTCGGCATCACACAATCGAACATATCGATACCGCGCCGCACACCTTCAACCAGGTCTTCCGGTTTTCCGACACCCATCAGATAGCGTGGCTTATCTTCAGGCAACTGCGGACAGGTATGTTCCAGAATCCGGTGCATATCTTCTTTCGGTTCACCAACTGCCAGACCACCGACAGCATATCCGTCAAAGCCGATCTCAGTCAGACCTTTGACAGAGACATCGCGTAGATCTTCGTACACGCCACCCTGAACGATCCCGAATAATGAATTGGGATTTTCCAGCTGGTCAAAATGCTCCCGGGAACGCTTTGCCCAGCGCAGTGACATTTCCATCGACTGTTTCGCTTCAGTATGGGTTGCCGGATAAGGTGTACATTCATCAAAAATCATCACGATGTCTGATCCCAGATCTCTCTGAATCTCCATCGATTTTTCCGCATCCATAAAAATTTTTTCACCGTTAACCGGGTTACGGAAATGGACACCTTCTTCAGTAATCTTACGAATATCACCAAGACTGAAAACCTGAAAACCACCGGAATCGGTCAGAATCGGCCCTTGCCAGTTCATAAAGTCATGCAGATCACCATGCATTTTCATAATTTCCTGCCCCGGACGTAACCAGAGATGGAACGTATTACCCAACAGGATCTCAGCACCGGTATCTTTAACCTCTTCAGGGGTCATTCCTTTTACCGTGCCGTAAGTTCCAACCGGCATAAACACCGGTGTCTGTACAGTACCCCGTTCAAAAGTGATCTGCCCGCGCCGGGCATTTCCGTGTTTCTTTTTCAGTTCAAATTTTAACTTCACAACGCCTCCAAAGTGCCAGAGAAACAATCTGACGGTCTACGAGAAACTCTCTCATACGAATGTTCTTTACAAACATCCTCAGCTTTCTGCTGTGTCCCCGGAGCATTCTGAAATGCTCCGGAGTTAGATTCTTAATTCACGCGCTTTTCAATGAACATCGCGTCACCATAGCTGAAAAAACGATATTCCTGCGCAACCGCATGGCGATATGCCGCCATTACATTTTCATATCCTGCAAATGCACTCACCAACATGATCAATGTCGATTCCGGCAGGTGAAAATTGGTAATCAGGCAGTCTACGACCTGATACTCATATCCCGGATAAATGAAAATATCGGTATCACCGAAGAAAGGAGCCAACGCCCCACCATTTTTCAATGCCTGCTGCGCTGCGCTTTCCAGTGAACGAACCGATGTTGTTCCGACAGCAATGACACGCCCGCCCCGTTCACGGGTCGCAGCAATCGCCTCCACTACCGACGACGGGACTTCAACATATTCAGCATGCATATGGTGATCATTGATATTCTCAACCCGTACCGGCTGAAACGTTCCGGCTCCGACATGAAGTGTCACGTAAGCCATTTCGACACCTTTCGCCGCTATTTGTTCAAGCAAATCAGTATCAAAATGTAATCCGGCCGTCGGTGCCGCAACCGCACCCGGTTTCTGGTTATATACGGTTTGATATCGCTCTTTATCCGCGTCTTCATCAGGCCGGTCAATGTAAGGCGGCAAAGGCATGTGACCAATTTCGTTCAAAACATCCAAAACCGCAGCTTCACTCTCCAGATGAATCTCAAACAGAGCATCATGGCGGGCAACCATCGTTGCCGGATAATCGTCATTTTCACCTAGAAACAGTGCTGCTCCGGGACGTGGTGCCTTTGAAGAACGGACATGAGCCAATATACTGTGCTCATCCAGAACCCGTTCGACCAACACTTCGATCTTACCGCCGGAGGCTTTACGGCCAAACATCCGCGCCGGAATCACCCGGGTATTATTAAATACCAGTAAATCTCCCGGACGAACCAGATCCAAAACATCTTTAAAAGTCCCGTCCGTCACATCCCCGCTATTTCCGTTCAACTGTAACAAACGGCTGGATGTCCGTTCAGCTTTTGGATACCGGGCGATCAATTCATCGGGCAGGTCAAAATGAAAATCGGAAACTTGCATTACTCTTTTTCTATCCTGTCATTCGCAGCGCGGTAGTATATACGGAAATAGCCAAGGACGGCAGAGTATTCCATTGATTCGTACCAAATCCGCAATAATTTTTTCAGTAAAAGAAGAAAATTGTCTCGACCTCTCATATCCTCCGGCAAGAAAAAACTATATTCATAATAACTTGTATTCTCTGAAAAGATGATCGCCACTTCGGTAAGGAGTTCGCTATGATCAAGATAGAAGACATGATGACCCGCCATCCGCACACCCTCACCCCGACAAATACGATCGAAGAGGCTCGGGCCTTTATGGAAAAACACGACATCCACCATCTGCCGATCGTGGATCAACATAAAAAGATTAGGGGAATAGTCTCACAACGAGACATATTACAGGCTCAGCACTCCTGCCTGAATCGTGATATCTCCCCGTCAACAATCTTACTGTCACATCCGCTGTCTGAAATTATGCATACCCAGATGATTACGGTCTCTCCCAACGCCGGATTAAAAGAAAGTGCCCTATTTATGCAAAAACATAAAGTCGGTTGCCTGCCGGTCATTCACCATGATCGTCTGGTTGGGATCATTACCGACAGTGACTTTGTTGCCATTGCAATTAACCTGCTTGAATTGCAGGAAGAAGTTGAACCTGACGAAGTTGATGAGGATGCAGAAGACAGCTTTTAGAAATAAAAAAAGAGCAGCTAAGGCTGCTCTCTCTGCGAAATTACAACTCTGATTGCAAAGCAACGATTGCAAGGTTACTGCTTTTAACGCTCAGAACTGATCTTCTTCTGTCGAACCGGTCAATGCAGTCACAGAAGAGTTTCCGCCCTGAATCGTATTGGTCACCCGGTCAAAATAACCGGTGCCGACTTCCTGTTGATGGGCAACAAATGTATATCCCCGTTCAGCCGCTTCAAATTCAGGACGCTGAACTTTTTCAACATAGTGACGCATTCCCTCTCCCTGAGCATAGGCATGTGCCAGATCGAACATGTTGTACCACATGTTATGAATACCCGCTAAAGTGATAAACTGATAACGGTATCCCATGTCTGCCAATGATTGCTGGAAGTGTCGGATGGTTTCTGCATCCAGATTTTTCTCCCAGTTAAATGAAGGAGAGCAGTTATAGGCCAGAAGCTGCTCCGGATACTGTTCATGAATTGCCTCGGCAAAACGGCGGGCTTCATCCAGATCCGGTTTTGCGGTTTCACACCAGACTAAATCGGCATAAGGAGCATAAGCCAGCCCCCGGGAGATCGCCTGATCAATTCCGGCTTTCACCCGGTAGAAACCTTCAGCAGTCCGCTGTCCGATAATGAAATCCTTATCATAGGGATCACAGTCGGAAGTCAACAAATCAGCAGCATTAGCGTCAGTCCGGGCAATAACCAGAGTTGTTGTCCCTGCCACATCGGCAGCCAGCCTTGCCGCAATCAGTTTTTGTACCGCTTCCTGAGTCGGTACCAGAACTTTGCCGCCCATATGACCACATTTTTTCACCGATGCCAGTTGATCTTCAAAATGGACACCTGCAGCGCCAGCCTCAATCATATGTTTCATTAGTTCATAGGCATTGAGAACCCCACCAAATCCTGCTTCCGCATCGGCAACAATCGGCAGGAAGTAATCAATTCCCCCTTCATCTTCCGGCGTCATACCATTTGCCCATTGGATTTGGTCTGCCCGGCGGAATGAACTATTGATTCTTTTGACGACCGCGGGAACGGAATCAACCGGATAGAGGGATTGGTCCGGATACATTGCCGAAGCCGTATTATTATCGGCCGCGACCTGCCAGCCCGACAGATAGATCGCTTCAATACCGGCTTTTGCCTGCTGAACGGCTTGTCCGCCGGTCAAAGCTCCCAGACAGTTTACATATCCTTTTTTCGCCTCACCGTTCACCAGTGACCAGAGCTTGTCAGCACCACGTTGTGACAGGGTATGTTCCGGCATCACCGAGCCCCGAAGTGCAACGACTTCTTCTGCGGTGTATGTCCGTTTTACATGCTTCCAGCGTGGATTGGTTGCCCAGTCTTTCTCTAGTGCTTCAATTTGTTGGCGACGAGTCAGAGTCATAGTGTTATCCCTCATTGTGTACCGAATGATCCCGGTAGTCCTTCTTCCTTTTTCTTTATCAATACGACATTGATTGATATTGAAAAGTCTGTTTCACGTTTTTAATTCATTTAATTCTTATATCTGCCGCTTCCCGGCTGTTTTCCTTACTCCGGTAATGAACGGAGTATGGACAGCCTGATTTTTATTGATGAAGCGACTCACTCTCCACACTGAACGCTTTCCCATACCGGACTACGCCAGATACTCGTATCCCGGAACAGTTAAGAAATCAGTTAATTCATCACTGGTTGTCAGACGTTTCATCAACTGAGCCGCCTCATCAAACCGCCCTTGTCTGAAATGTTCTTCGCCAATTTCCCCCCGAACCACTTCAACTTCTTCGGCAAGATAACGCTCAAACAATGCCTTCGTGACCGTTTCTCCGTTATCCAGTGTTTTATGATGCTGAATCCATTGCCAGATAGAAGTCCGGGAAATCTCAGCTGTGGCTGCATCTTCCATCAATCCATAAATCGGGACACAACCATTGCCAGAGATCCAGGCCTCGATATACTGAAGCGCAACACGGATGTTATGACGCATACCTTGCTCGGTTCGCTCCCCTTCACAGGGCTGGAGCAAATCGGCTGCTGTCACCGGTGCATCATGATCCCGGGTCATCATCAGTTGATTGGACTGACTGCCAAGAACTTCGTTAAAAACAGCCATCGCCGTATCGGCAAGACCGGGGTGAGCAACCCAGGTTCCATCATGTCCGTTGGTTCCTTCCAGTAGTTTGTCCTGACGGATTTTTTCCTGAACCTGGGCATTCCGGGCCGCATCTTTCACGGGAATGAAAGCTGCCATCCCGCCCATGGCGAAAGCTCCACGCCGGTGACAGGTCCGGATCAGCAAACGCGAATAGGCGTTAAGAAATGGCTTATCCATGGTGACAACCTGTCGATCCGGAAGCACCCGATCCGGATAATTTTTCAGCGTTTTGATATAACTGAAAATATAATCCCAGCGACCACAGTTCAGGCCGACGATGTGTTCTTTCAGAGAAAACAGAATTTCGTCCATTTCAAACACAGCCGGAAGCGTCTCGATCAGAACTGTGGCTTTAATCGTGCCGGTATCCAGTCCGAAATACTCTTCAGTGAAATGAAAAATGTCACTCCACCATTTAGCTTCCTGATAACTTTGTAGCTTGGGCAGATAAAAATAAGGGCCGCTGCCTTTTTTCAGTAATGCCTGATAATTGTTGAAGAAATAGAGCGCAAAATCGAACAGTGCTCCGGGGATCTGCTGCTGATCAAATGTGACATGTTTTTCCCGGAGATGCAGGCCGCGAACCCGGCATATCAAGACTGCCGGATCATCACATAACTGATAAGACTTACCGCTTTCCGGCTGTATATAGCTAATTGTACCGTTGACCGCATCCTGAAGATTGATCTGTCCTTCCAGCATCTTCGACCATACCGGAGACATCGAATCTTCAAAATCAGCCATGAAAACTTTTACATTTGCATTCAGTGCATTAATCACCATTTTCCGATCTGTCGGTCCGGTAATCTCGACTCGCCGATCCTGCAAGTCCTGAGGTATCCCCAGAATCTTCCATTGTCCGGCGCGTATATCCTGAGTTTCCGGTAAAAAATCGGGTAATTCTCCCTGATCAATTCTCTCCTGCCGACTTACCCGACGTTGCAGTAAAGTTTCGACCCGGGAAGTAAAGCGTGCACAAAGCTCTGCAAGGAACACTTGGGCCGCTGGTGAAATGATATAGGATTGATCTTCAGGTACAGCCCCCAGAATCTGTAGCCTCTCAAGCATTTTTCCTTGCCCGCCAGACAATGTTTGTTCATCAGCCAATGGTTCCATCATTGCTCCCTCTTATATAAACCAATTCACTTAATTGCATATTAATTTTCATTTGTAAATTTAAAACAACATATTCAGATCGTCAAATTTGTCATCTCAATTTTGATATCATTAACAATGTTTCAAATTTACAGTTTTTTCAATCCACCTCAAACTAGACATAAGTCTTAACCAAGCATGATAAACTCTAGAAAATAAATAGATAAATGAAAACCCTGCCGATGAACAAAAAGTAAAATTCGAAGTTTCATTCTGTTTGAACAATCGAGACAAAAAGGAATTTAATTTCGTAATAAAATTACACAAATAAAGCATAAATTCATCTCATCAGTACGCTCTATTTTTCCAGAGAAAAGCGATTACCTGTTGATTTCATATAGATTTGTAGAGGAAGCAGCTCAAAACAGACACAAATTAATCTGTAAAATTGACATTGTGAATATTTTTGATTTTATGAAAGCTTCAATCGATGGATGCTGTAAAATTTTACAAACTTTGGGATTTAATCAGAATAAAGCTCTATAAAAAGAAAAACCCAAAGCATAAAACTTCGGGTAAGACCTATAGCTAAAGAAGTTCTGAAACAACTTCAGATAATTGATGAAAGACCTGACTACGGGAAGAACTGGGACGCCAGACTAAACCAATCAGACGAAATGCACTTTGACCAGGCGGTTCGACAACAACCAGATTCTGGTTCTCCAGCAGGCCATGCTTAATTGCCATTTGGGGAATAAACGTCGTACCCAGTCCGTTTGCTACCATCTGAACCAGAGTATGTAAACTGGTTGCCATAAACGGATTAATTTTTTCCTTCTCCGTCAACTGACAGGCCGAAACCGCATGCTCAGTCAGACAATGCTCGTTTTCCAACAGGAACACAGATTCGTCCGGCAGATCATCATAACGGATCGGAACGGGAATCCGGTCAGCCTGACTTTTACTGATAATCATCCGGAACGGATCTTTTCCGACAATCCGGCTTTCCATATTCCCGATATCAACCGGCAATGCTAAAACCAGTACATCCAGCTCACCATGACGTAACCCTTGCAGCAAATTACTGGTTGTATCTTCCCGCAGTAACAGATGAAGTTTCGGGAAACGGCTATTCACTTCCTGAACTAAATCCCCCAGCAAGAAAGGCGCAATCGTCGGAATACAGCCGACTCTGAGCTGTCCTTCCATCAAATCTCCCTGACAGAGTTTTCCCATCTCGATCAGATCCTGTCCTTTCGCCAGTAATTCTCTGCCCTGCTGAACGACCTGTTCTCCGGCATGTGTGAATACCAACGGACTTTTCTTGTCCTTTTTCTCATATAAAGGACAACCGATTAACTCTTCCAGAGTCTGAATACCTTTACTCAGCGTTGACTGACTGACAAAACAACGCTCAGCGGCTTCACTGAAATGACGGGTTTCATAAAGAGTTACCAAGTAGTGAATTTGCTTTAAACTCGGCCATTTACTCATAAGATCATTAATATACGGGTTCGAATTTGTCTGGAGGATAGCATATCTCAGTTCATCGTTTTTTTCGATAAACTCAATCTATTTATTTCGCTTTTTCCTATACTATGATTTGTCTATAGTTTGTCTGGTACAAACACGGACCAAACTGATTTCGGTTAGTTTGGAAATAATTATATTCTTAGGAGCAAAAAAAATGGTACTAGTTGGTCGTAAAGCCCCTGATTTTACTGCTGCTGCTGTTTTAGGTAACGGTGAAATCGTTGATACATTCAACTTTGCAGAATTTACTAAAGGTAAGAAAGCAGTTGTTTTCTTCTATCCACTAGACTTCACATTCGTTTGCCCATCAGAACTGATCGCATTTGATAAACGCTTTGAAGACTTCCAGGCAAAAGGCGTTGAAGTTATCGGCGTATCAATCGATTCTCAATTCTCACACAATGCATGGCGTAACACCCCTGTCGACAAGGGTGGTATCGGTGCTGTGAAATACCCACTGGTTGCTGACGTAAAACACGAAGTTGCCAAAGCATACGATGTTGAGCATCCAGAAGCTGGTGTTGCTTTCCGTGGTTCTTTCCTGATCGATGAGGAAGGTGTTGTACGTCACCAGGTTGTTAACGATCTGCCTCTGGGCCGTAACATTGATGAAATGCTGCGTATGGTTGATGCACTGAACTTCCACCAGACTCACGGTGAAGTTTGTCCTGCACAGTGGGAAGAAGGTAAAGCAGGTATGAAAGACTCTCCTGACGGCGTCGCGGCTTACCTGTCTGAGCACACTTCAGACTTAGATAAGAAATAACACAAACTTGCCAGTCCTCAACACTGGTCAATGGTTGGATAAAATAAATAAAGAATGATTACTTGCCCCAATCATGATTAAGTAAAGTCTATATAAAGTTAAAACCGGAGCAATTACTCCGGTTTTTTATACCAACCGCATTCGTTTTATCCTTCAGGAATCCGTCTTTAAAACATCATCGAGCGACTGATCGCCCAAATGTCGGACATCTTTTCCCTTAACAAAGTAAATAATGTATTCACAGATATTCTGACAACGGTCTCCGACCCGCTCAATCGCACGGGCAGACCACATGACCTGCAGGATATGAGGAATATTCTTGGTATCTTCCATCATATAGGTCATTAACTGCCGGATAACCGCTTCATATTCGGAATCCAGCCGATCATCTAATTTATGGACCTGAGCCGCAGCCTCAACATCCATCCGGGCAAATGCATCCAACACCTGATGCAACATTGCGATAGCCTGACGGCATAATGGTTCCAGAGAAACCTGAAACTTGCGTTCTTTCGAAGACGGACTTTCAATCGCCACATGTGCCATTTTGGTGGCAACATCCCCGATACGTTCCAGATCCGTGATCGTCTTAATAATGGCAATAATCAACCGTAAATCTTTTGCCGTCGGTTGTCTCTTGGCAATAATCCGGGTACACGCATCATCAATAGAGACTTCCATCGCATTGACTTTATGATCATCCCGGATGACCTGACGGGCAAGCTCCAGATCTTGTTTATGCAGCGCCTGCATCGCATAAGATAACTGTTGCTCGACCAATCCTCCCATGGTAAGAACATGGGTCCGTATTGCTTCAAGCTCAGCGTTGAACTGTCCGGAAATATGGCGACCAAACTGCATAATACCTCTCTTAATCCGTGGTTATCTGTGGCACTCACCCGTAGCGCCCGGTGATATAATCTTCGGTCTGCTTTTTCACCGGTGAAGTAAAAATAGTATCGGTGTCAGCATATTCGACCAGTTTCCCCATATGAATGAAGGCCGTATGATCACTTACTCGCGCGGCCTGCTGCATATTATGGGTCACGATCACTACCGTATACTTGGTTTTCAGGTCATTGATCAACTCTTCAATCGTCAGTGTCGAAATCGGGTCCAGAGCAGACGTCGGTTCATCCAGCAACAGAATCTCCGGTTCAATAGCAATCGCCCGGGCAATGACCAGACGCTGTTGCTGCCCACCGGATAATCCGAATGCGTTTTCATGTAAACGATTCTTTACCTCTTCCCATAGCGCAGCTGCCCGCAGTGAACGCTCTACAGCATCATCAAGCGCCCGGGCATTCTTAACGCCCTGCAAGCGAAGGCCATAAATGACATTTTCATAGATCGACTTAGGAAAAGGATTCGGACGCTGAAACACCATCCCGACCCGTCGGCGTAAGGTTGCAACATCAACAGAAGGGGCATAGATATCCTGTCCGTGTAACTTCACCTTCCCCTCAACCCGACATCCTTCAACCAGATCATTCATCCGGTTCATACAACGTAACAACGTTGATTTACCGCAGCCGGAAGGCCCGATAAATGCGGTGACTTGTGCTTTAGGAATCCGCATAGAAATATGACTGAGTGCAGCCGTTCCCTGATAGAACAGACTGAGATCATCAATCTCAATCGCGGTCTGTTTATCACTGAGATGCTTCACATCAATCGATGGCTGAAACCCCAAAGTCTGATTCAGAGGAAACATGGTTAATCCTGTCCCATTGTTTTGTATTTCTCCCGCAAATTATTCCGGATACTGATCGCAGTCAGATTCAGGGCAACAATCACGGCAACCAATAAAAATGATGTGGCAAAAACCAGCGGGCGTGCAGCCTCAATATTGCTGGTCTGAAATCCGACATCATATATGTGAAATCCCAGATGCATGAATTTCCGTTCCAGATGAATAAAGGGAAATTCCTGATCAACCGGCAAGCGCGAAGCCATTTTGACCACACCGACTAACATCAGAGGTGCAACTTCGCCGGCAGCTCTGGCGACTGCCAGAATCAGTCCTGTAATCATAGCAGGACTGGCCATCGGCAATACTACCCGCCAAATCGTTTCAAACTGCGTCGCCCCTAAAGCCAGAGAACCATGACGCACAGAAACCGGAATCCGGCTTAATCCTTCTTCCGTCGCAACAATCACCACGGGCAACGTTAATACGGCCAGAGTCAGAGCCGACCAAAGCAATCCGGGTGTACCGAAAGTCGGTGCCGGTAAGCGCTCAGCGTAAAACAATGCGTCAATCGTCCCACCAATGGTATAGACAAAGAAACCGAGCCCGAAAACACCATAAACGATAGAAGGCACACCAGCCAGATTCATCACCGCCACCCGAATCATCCGGGTTAGTGCATTTTCATCAGCATACTCATGTAAATAGATTGCCGCCATCACACCGAGCGGCATCACGATCACGGACATGATAATAACCAGTAAGATCGTCCCGAAAATTGCAGGGAAAACCCCACCTTCTGAATTTGATTCTCTCGGATCATCCGCAATAAAGTGCCAAACCTGCTTGCCCCAGTGCGCAATCTTCCCGGGAAAAGACATATCATTGGGATACCAGACATCAAGAATCTGATTCACCGGAATTTTTATCGTGTCACCACGCATATCCTGCACCAGCAGCGCCTGCATTCTGAGTTTTCCCCGTAATGCATCCAGCGTATGAGAAACCGCCGTCAGTTTCTGGTCCAGCACCAATTTCTGTTGCTGGTACTGTGTCAGATATGCTGCGTCTACAGTATGATTCAGCTCTCTTTTCCGTTTCTCAAGACGAAGCTTCTCTACCTGACGGCTCCAGACCTGAACTTTTTCGTTCATCAGCGTCTGAATCTGCTGACGTAATTGCTCCGACTCCTGCAATCCAGCCAGAAGCGCGGTATCAATATCTTCTGCCATCTCATCATCAGCAAGCTGATAACCCACCGGTTTGCCAAAAAACTGGCCATCCCGGACTCGATCAATCACAGCCCAGCCCAGAGGCTCAGCAGGTGTGGAAACCTGATTCTTCAGAACCGAAATAAAATCTGACGGATAGATATCCCGGTTGGCTATTTTTATATGCAAACGAGTAATCGATTCTCCGTCTTTTACCTCTTCAGAATGGCTTGAGTAAGCGGGTAAATGGGATGCCAGTACTGCTTCCTGATCATATAACTGTCCAATCAAACGTTCGCCGGATGAAGTCTGCCATGACAACAACGGTGTCGGCCAGAAATAAGTCAGCCCTTTCCAGCCGATAAGCAGCAATAGCCCCAGCACTGCCAGCAGACTGAAACTCACCGCACCACCGGTCAACCATACCCAGGGAGAGCCGGACTTAACCCAATTCACCATTTAATTCAGTCCTAACATTACAGTGCCCGATATTTTTCCCGCAGGCGCAGCCGAATCCACTCCGCCAATGCATTGACTAAAAACGTAAAGACAAACAAAAGCAATGCGCCCAGAAATAGCAACCGATACTGGCTGCTACCGACTTCTGCTTCCGGCAGCTCAACCGCAATTGTCGCTGCCAGTGTCCGCATCCCTTCAAAAATATTCCAGTCCATAATCGGTGTATTTCCAGTGGCCATCAGCACAATCATGGTTTCTCCGACAGCCCGTCCCAATCCCATCATCACAGCAGAAAAAATCCCCGGACTCGCCGTAAGCAAGACGACATGAGTCAGGGTTTGCCAGGGTGTCGCTCCCAATGCTAGTGAGCCATCGGAAAGATGTTTCGGAACAGAGAAGATTGCGTCTTCTGCAATAGTAAAAATCGTCGGAATCACTGCAAATCCCATCGCAATTCCCACCACCAGAGAGTTACGCTGATTGAAATCAATACCATACTGCGCCATAAAGACCCGGATATCGCCATGAAACAGCCAGGTTTCAATATCAAAACCAACCGGCAGCACCAGAACCATGACTACAGCCAGGACCGGAAGTAAGATTGCAGCATGCCAGCCACGCCGGACAGGTCTGCGCCACCGTTCAGGGAAGAAATGCCAAATCAGACCAAACAGTACGGTTGATAATGGCAGCAGAATGCACATCACAACCACCGACACCAGATGCCTTTCAACAATCGGAGCCAGCCACAGTCCGGCCAGAAAACCGATAATGACCGTTGGTAATGCTTCCATCAGCTCAATGGTTGGTTTCACCTTGCGCCGCATCCGGGCAGACATGAAATACGCAGTATAAATCGCGGCCAGTACCGCAATCGGTACAGCAAAGAGCATCGAATACATTGCAGCTTTAATGGTGCCGAAGGCAATAGGCATCAGACTGAATTTCGGCTCAAAACTGTCAGAGGCAGCTGTAGACTGCCAGACATACTCAGGTTTGGGATAGTTCTCATACCACAGTTTCTGCCACAATGCAGAAAACGAAATTTCCGGATATCCCAGATGGATCTCAGCCAGACTCAGACGCCCTTTCTCATAGGACACCAGATATTTTTCATTCTCAGACAGAGCCACCAGCTCCGGTAATTGCTTAAAAACAGGTTGGGATAGAACCTGTTTATGATTGGTTACCTGATAGTTCCGGACCTGGCCATCGTGATGAAATGAGAAAAATCCCTGATGATAGGCGTCGGCAAGGATCATACCGGTCCGGAGACCTGTCTTGAATTCCCTGATCGGCATCAACTGCCTTTTTTCTTCGCGGATCACGTCAAACCACTGTGTAACCTGACCATCCCGGTGTCGTACCAGCAGAGAATCCCCTCCCGGCAATAGAATCATTTGTACAACTTTTCGTTCGCTCTGGCCTTCTGTAAGATCAACAACCTCCCGAACCCGGAATGACGTACCGGAACGGATAGCCACGATTAATTGTTCACCTTCACGAACATATAAAGTATCGCCATCAGGAGTCACCAATAACTCATCGGCTTTGACTTGGCCGGGGAAACGAAACTCAGTGACATCCGCGGTATCCTGCCGGTAGGTCAGCACACTCAGTGCACCACGATCACTGGAAAAAGCCAGCGTCAGACGGTTCGGTAATACGGAGAAAGTAAATTGTTGTACATCAGCAGGAACATATTCGTTCAGGCCCGATGGCAACTCTAATTGTTCCACTCCCGGGACAAAAAGATCCTGCCCGTTCTGTAAGCGGTGGGAAAAAAGCGGACGGGCAATTTCAAGCTGATGCTTCTGTCCCAGCACAGCAAACCATTCCCCGGCAACAGCACTCTGTTCCGGCATGAAAGGGAGTTGCTTGTGCCAGACCGGCTCCTGATGCTCATCCTGAGTCGACCTGAATATCATTTCTCCCTGACGATCGAGCATAAATACATATTGACCGTGTTCACCAACCGATAGCTGAATCGGGGACGACTGGAGGGAAACTTCAGGATGAGCGGAAGACACAGTGATATCAGCACTGGAAAACAGGGGCAGAGCAACCCAGATCAGATAAACAAAAATTAAGACCAGTGCTCCAAGTACACTGACACCACCAGCACTGACAGCAAAACGAATCAAGCGATCTTTGACAAGGCGCTTTTTGTCCGCTGCTTTGAGTGAAAACTGAGGGTGTGGCATGCTAGTCCTAATCAATCTGACCCATATCAATGATACTGAGAGCAATTCCCGTCTTAAATTCCGGCTGAAAATCAGACGTGGTATCGTCTGGACACACAAGCATATGTCAATGACGTGACAGTTATATTACAGCAACCGATAACCGCCTGAAATAACAAGTGACTCATTTTCCCTGACTTTATCGATTCCTCCGGAGGATGGTTTGCAGGACCTACGACTTCATTCCAACAGAAGAAATGCTGCCCTGCTCATACTGAGATGAACGGAAGTCTTATATACTGAAATAAAAATGTAACACAAAACACATAACTTTCTTTTTTATTACTGATAGTTATGTCTGTTTGGTAGATAGTTCCGAAATCAGGTTCAGATCACCATCAACGACAAACTGTCATTCTAAATATCGCACTATAAAAACCCCTGTCCATTCCGGGATTTCATGAAAGGTCTGAACGCATGAGTGCTGAGAAGTTATATATAGAAAAAGAATTAAGCTGGTTATCTTTTAATGAGCGGGTTCTCCAGGAAGCTGCTGACAAGTCTGTGCCTCTCATTGAACGGATACGTTTTCTGGGTATTTTTTCCAATAATCTGGATGAGTTCTACAAAGTCCGTTTCGCCGATGTCAAACGACGTATTCTGATTGATCGGGAACACGGTGGTAACAGTAGTTATAAACACCTGCTCTCCAAGATGCAAAGCAAGGCACTCAAACTCAATCTGGAATTTGAAGAGCTTTACAACGAGCTAATCAAAGAAATGGCCCGGCGTCGAATCTTCTTAGTCAATGAATCCCAACTGGATGAATTTCAGGAGAAATGGGTCAAAAAATATTTCAGAAATGAAGTCATCCAGCACATTACTCCCTGGCTGCTTAACGATGAAGCCGATATGCTGCAATTCCTGAAAGATGAATACGCCTATATTGCAGTCGAACTGAAACAAAATGACCATTCTCACTACGCCCTGATTGAGATTCCGACTGACCATTTACCACGGTTTATCATGGTACCGGAACAGAAAGGGAAACAACGCAAAACAATTATTCTGCTGGACAACATTATCCGTTACTGTCTGGATGATATTTTCCGGGGTTTCTTTGAGTATGACGAACTGAATGGTTATGCCATTAAAATGACCCGTGATGCCGAATATGACCTGAGTCATGAAGTGGAACATAGTCTGCTTGAACAGATGTCCGAAGGGCTGAGTCAGCGCTTAACAGCAATGCCGGTTCGCTTTGTCTATGAAAATGCCATGCCCGTTGCGATGTTGCAGTTTCTGTGTGATAAGCTCAAAATTTCCAATTATGATAGCCTGCTCCCCGGAGGCAGATACCATAATTTCAAAGACTTTATTTCTTTCCCGAATGTGGGCCGGGACTATCTGGAAAATAAACCGCTACCGCCAATGAAATGCGCTGATTTTTCTGGTTTTGCCAACAATTTCGATGCCATCAAACAACAGGATATTCTGCTCTACTATCCCTATCACACCTTTGAACATATTACCGAACTGGTCAGACAGGCTTCATTCGATCCCAAAGTGCTGAGTATCAAAATCAATATTTACCGGGTTGCCAAAGATTCAAAACTGATGCACTCCCTCATTCATGCGGTAATGAATGGCAAGCAAGTCACCGTTGTTGTTGAACTACAGGCCCGTTTCGATGAAGAAGCGAATATCGAGTGGTCGAGAATCCTGACTGAAGCAGGAGTGCATGTCATCTTCGGTGCTCCGGGACTGAAAATCCATTCCAAACTATTGCTCATCAGTCGCAAAGAAGATGAAGAAATTGTCCGTTATGCACATATCGGCACCGGAAACTTTCACGAAAAAACAGCCCGGATCTATACCGATTTCTCGTTGTTAACTGCCGACCCGGAAATCACCAATGAAGTGCGTAGTGTATTCGGCTATATCGAAAACCCATACCGGCCGGTAAAATTCAGACATCTGATCGTCTCGCCCAGAAACTCTCGTTCCCGCCTGTATGAATTGTTAGATAATGAAATCGCCAATGCCAGAGCCAACAGAAAGGCAGCCATTACTCTGAAAGTGAATAATCTGGTTGACAGAGAATTATGTAACAAGCTTTATGAAGCCAGTTCTGCCGGGGTCGATATCAGGATGATCATTCGGGGAATGTGTTCTCTGGCTCCCGGAATTGAAGGGGTGAGTGAAAACATTCGTATCATCAGTATTGTTGACCGTTTCCTTGAACATCCACGGGTTATCATTACCCACAACGACGGAAATCCACTGGTTTATATTTCTTCCGCTGACTGGATGACCCGTAATATCGATCACCGGATCGAAGTTGCTACTCCAATCCGTGACGAACGCCTGAAAAAGCGTATTATCGATCTGATCAATATTCATTTTACCGATACGGTCAAAGCTCGTTGGATAGACAAAGAGATGAGCAACCGATATGTTAGCCGTGGTAACAGAAAGAAAATACGTTCGCAGATTGCGATTTATGACTACCTGAAAAATGTCGAAAAGCAGACACGAAAGCAGAAGGCGATAGAAGTAAAGGATGATGAAAACACCCGCTGAACCACGGCATATTGCCGCAATTGATTTAGGTTCAAATAGTTTCCACATGGTTGTGGCACAGGTCGTCGATCAGGACCTCCAGCTCGTCAGCCGCCATAAGCAGCGTGTCCGGCTGGCCTCCGGGCTGGATGAGAACAAAAAGCTCAATGCTGAGGCAATTGAACGAGGGCTGGATTGTCTGGCGATGTTTGCCGAAAGGATTCAGGGATATTCACCTGAAAATGTCCGTATTGCCGCAACCCACACGTTGCGTCAGGCAACCAATGCCCAGAAATTTATTGAAAAAGCACGGGCAGTTCTTCCCTACCCGATTGAAATTATTCCCGGAATGGAAGAAGGCCGCTTAATCTATCTTGGCGTTGCGCACACTCAGCCTCAGTCCGATTCAATGCTCGTTGTCGATATTGGTGGCGGTAGTACGGAAATGGTTATCGGTCACGGATTTGAGGCGCAGCTCGTCAACAGTCTTCAGATGGGATGTGTCAGCTATAACCATCGATTCTTCGCTCAGGGAAAACTGTCCAAAAAACGCTTTGCTCAGGCATTCCTTGCTGCAGAGCAGAAACTGGAATCCGTTGCCCGCCAGTACCGTAAAAAAGGCTGGCAAAGTGCCTTTGGTTCATCCGGCACCATAAAAGCAGTCCGGGAAGTTCTGGTGGGTATTGGCTACGAAGACGGCATTATAACCGCCACTCGTCTGGAAGCACTAATCGATAAACTCTGTGAAAAAAGTCAGGTTGATGAGCTGGAACTGAAAGGCCTCAATGATGAGAGAAAACCGGTTTTTGCCGCAGGTGTTGCCATTCTTTACGCCATTTTAAAAGATCTGAAAATCAAAGAGATGCATTTTTCACAAGGAGCATTACGTGAAGGACTGCTGTACGAGATGGAAGATCGGCTCAAATACTCGGATATCCGCCTGAGAACAACAGAAAGTCTGGCTCAGAAACACCGGGTCGATCTGGAACATGCAGCCAAAGTAAAAGGCCTCGCCCGGGAGCTATTTGATCAAGTCTGTGGCAAAGCCAGAATTCCGGCCCAGAATCATGAACTGGTTGATCTGCTGGAATGGGGCGCTCTGTTACATGAGGTTGGGCTCAGTATCAGTTTGCAGGGATATCATCGTCATTCGGAATATATCCTGCGCTATACCAATATGCCGGGATTTAACAGTGAACAGCAATTGGTGCTCTCCACTCTGGCCCGTTTTCAAAGAAAAGCGCTGAAACTGAATGAAATGCCGGATTTCACACTCTATAAGAAAAAGCAGGTGATCCAACTCATCCGCATCCTCAGACTGGCAATTGTACTCAACGGGCAGAGAAATGATGATCCTTTACCGCAGATTTTCCTAACCGTTCAGGATGATATATGGTCACTCACCAGCAACGATCCTGTATGGCTGGAAAACAATAAGCTGCTTCATGCCGACCTGACAACAGAGCAACAGTGTTGGGAAAATATCGGCTGGACCTTACTGTTTTAAAAACTATCCGGATTTAAAAACTATCCGGAGTAAAACTTACTCTAACCCTACTTTCGCCAGTTCTTGTCTGGCTATCTCGGGAGAAACCGGCACATATCCGTCTTTGGCGACCAGTGCCTGACCTTCCCGGGAGTAGATAAACCGGATAAATGCAGCCTCAACCGGTGTCAGTGCCCGCTCGGGGCTCTTATTAATATAGACATACAGATAACGGGATAACGGATAGTCTCCGGATAGAATATTATCCCGGTTTGGAAATACATAATTCTCTCCCCTGCGGGATATCGGAACTAGTCTGACGCCAGAAACTGAGTATCCGATGCCGGAATAACCAATCGCATTCATTGATGAAGCAACCGACTGAACCACCGATGCCGATCCCGGTTGCTCATTCACTCTGGGACTGAAATCTCCGCCGCACAGTGCATGGCTTTTGAAATAGCCATAAGTTCCCGAGACCGAATTACGGCCAAATAACAGAATCGCCCGTTGCGCCCAGTGAGATTTGATTCCCAATTGCGACCAGCTTGTCAGATGCCGGGGTTCACCACAACGTAACGTTGTTGAAAACATGGCATCGATCTGCTGAAAGCTCAGTCCCGGAACCGGGTTATCCTGCTGAACAAAAATACCAATCGCATCAATCGCAACCCGAAGCGCCGTCGGTTTATAGCCATATGCCTGTTCAAACGCTCCGACTTCCCGGTGCCGCATAGTCCGGCTCATCGGTCCCAACTGGGCCGTTCCCTGCGTCAGAGCAGGAGGTGCTGTCGAAGATCCGGACGCCTGAACCTGAATATTAATATTCGGATAGTAGGACTGAAACGCTTCAACCCATAAAGACATCACGCCAGCCAGTGTATCAGAACCGACCGAGAGTAAACTTCCGGAAACTCCAATCTGTTTCTCATATACAGGCAGAGATGCTGCCTGAAGAGAGAATCCGCTCCACATCCAGACAACACTGACCCACAGCCACCATTTCAAGCGAATCATGACTGCACGACCAGACGTTTAGGCAAGACAAAAGAAAACTTACTGCCAACCCCGACTTCACTGTGAATATCAAGATGTGAGTCATGGTGTGATAGTGCATGTTTGACGATTGCCAGCCCCAGGCCACTGCCGCCGGTATCACGGGAACGGGCCTTATCCACCCGGTAAAAACGTTCAGTCAGACGGTGTAGATGTTGTGGTGCAATCCCTTCACCAGAATCTTCAACTTCCAGACAGGCGCCCTGATAACCTGAAAACCAGCGTACATAAATATCTGCACCGGGTGGTGTATATTTCACCGCATTATAAACCAGATTAGAAACGGCACTCCGAAGCTGGTCTTCATCTCCCAGAACTTTCAGATCATGATCGATTTCGAAATGTAGCTGGTGCTGATTGTCACCACTGAGACTGATCGCTTCTTTCTCAAGCACCTGAAGCATTGCCGGGATATCAACAACATCTTCCAGCTCATGCATCGGGGCTGCTTCTATTTTGGACAAAGTCAGCAGTTGATTAACCAGACTATTCATCCGGGTCAGCTGTTCCGTCATTACCTGATGAGCTTTCCCCCACATCGGTCCTGACATCATATCCGGATCTTCCGTCATCTCCAGATAACCCTGTAACACAGTCATAGGAGTCCGGAGTTCATGAGAAACATTAGCAAAGAAGTTTCTCCGCATCCCTTCAAGCTGTTTCAACTGAGTCACATCTCGAACCACCAGCAAATGTTCCCCTTTGGTATAAGGAACAATCCGCAGTTCCAGCATCCGGTCAACATTCAGTGGCGAATGTATTTCCAGCGGCTCTGAAAAATCATTTTTTTCAAGATACTTAATAAAATCAGGTGCCCGCAGCAGATTTGATATGGGTTGCCCTTCATCCTCAGGCCAACGGAAACCCAGCAGATGCTGTGCCAAACGGTTACACCAAACAATATTGCCTTCATCACGGAATACAACAACACCATCCGGCAAAGATTCGGCACCATTACGGAAACGACGGATAAGATTGGTTAATTCTTTACGCTTTTTACGCTGGCGTTGCTGGAGATGGTAAATACCATTAAACAGATATTCCCACTGTCCTTTCCCGGACGGAGGTCCCAAACGGCGGTCATCCCACAACCAGGCCGAAAGACGAACCTGATTACCCAGATGCCAGAGCAGTTGAATGGCTGTTGCGATCAACAAAAGCCAGGGCATATACCCGAATATCCAGCCGATGATCAGCCAGGGAAAGTAAAAAAAAGCCAGCCCCCAAGCCAGCCTTTTCCAGGTTAGACGTTCGACCATCTCACTCCTCTGCTGTTCTTCAACAATACCGTAACCATCCGTTAGGCTTTGGTTGAAAAACGATATCCGGCACCACGGACGGTTTGAATCAGCTTATCATGTCCGGCATCTTCCAAAGCCTTACGCAAACGACGGATATGCACATCGACCGTTCGGTCTTCAACATATACATTCGTTCCCCAGACATTATTCAGCAACTGTTCCCGGCTATATACACGTTCCTGATGAGTCATAAAGAAATGCAACAACTTGAATTCTGTCGGCCCCATCTCAAGCGCTTGATCGTTTGCCGTTACCCGGTGAGAAACCGGATCCAGCTTCAGCCCCTGAACATCAATGACATCTTCCAGCGCTGTGGGTGTAACCCGGCGGATGACCGCTTTTAATCTGGCTACCAGCTCTTTAGGAGAGAATGGTTTGGTAATGTAGTCATCAGCACCGACTTCCAGTCCCCGCACCTTATCTTCTTCTTCTCCACGGGCAGTCAGCATCACAACCGGGATATTTCTCGTTAGCTCTTCCCGTTTCATGTGCTTGATAAAATTAATGCCGCTTCCGCCCGGAAGCATCCAGTCAAGTAGAACGAGATCTGGAAAAGGTTCTGCAAGTTTGTTTATTGCGGTGTCATAATCTTCTGCTTCAACCGCCTGATAACCTTTCTGTTCAAGAACAAAGCACAACATTTCTCTAATCGGTGCTTCATCCTCAACAACGAGAATCCTTCTTGACATATCAGATTAGCCTTTGTTTTTTATCAACGCTCAGCATTATTAAAAATAATTATGACACTTTTGTGACCTTTGAAAACAAATTTTCATATAACTTTCGTCTCAGATTCATAGTTATTCCGACTCACTTCTAAAGTATTTTGTAATGTTAGTTCATCAAATCTGGTGTCATACGATCAATTATCACGGAATCGATGCATTGGGTTAACCGGGTCCAGATATTTGAAAATCGTCAGGGACATTTACTGGCTTTTGCCCTATGATGTCCCGCTTGATTACGGGACAAGAGAAACTTTATGTGGTTTAAAAACTGTATGGTTTATCGTGTAAACCGCGATATCCGCTTCAATGCCGACCAATTAGAAAAACAACTTCATGAATTCCGCTTTACACCATGCGGCAGTCAGGATAAGCAAAAATTCGGCTGGACGAGTGTAATGGGTAAAGATGGCGATATGCTGACCCATGTTTCTGAAGACCGTATTCTTGTTTGTGCCAGAAAAGAAGAGAAAATCTTACCGGCATCGGTCATTCAGGATTCTCTTGCCAGCAAAGTCGAAGCACTTGAGGCAGAAGAAGGCCGTCCGGTTAAAAAGAAAGAAAAAGATACGCTGAAAGAAGATATTATCATTGATCTGCTTCCCCGGGCCTTTAGTAAAAGCCAGTACACTTATTTGCTGATTCTGCCTTCGCTGGGCCTGATCGTCGTTGATGCAGGCAGTTATAAAAAGGCAGAGGATGTGATTGCCCTCCTCCGTAAAACCATGGGAAGTCTTCCTGTCATTCCGGCTATTCCGGAGAATGCTGTGGAAACCACCATGACCGAATGGGTTCAGGGCGGGAATCTACCGGCAGGTTTTCAACTTCTGGATGAAGCGGAGTTAAAATCTTTGCTTGAAGACGGCGCGACTGTCCGCTGTAAAAAACAGGATTTAACCAGTGACGAAATCATGAGTCACATTGAAGCCAGTAAAGTTGTCACCAAACTGGGCCTGAGCTGGCAAGACAGAATCACTTTCATGCTTGCCGATGATGCCAGCCTGAAACGACTTCAATATAGTGATGAGCTAAAAGATCACAATGAAGATATTCCGCGGGAAGATCGGGCCGCTCGCTTCGATGCAGATTTCTCATTAATGTGTGGCGAACTCAGTGCCTTTCTGCCGAACCTGTTTGAAGCTCTGGGCGGTTTACCTGAAGCCGATTAATTTATTTGTTGTCAGAAGATGGTCTATCCATCTTCTGCTCCTCCAGCCCTAAAGCTCCTGAAATCACGTAATTCTGCGTTTCCTTCCCAAAATAAATAGCCAGAAAGCACATTAAACCCGTTATCCGGAAATGAGTGAGTGTATCCTGGAAACAAAGCTAGGATCACATCCGGTTTTGACGTAAAATTCGCCCCCTCCAATACCATCAGGTGGTGTTGGCCTGACTTGTGATCAGATTTGGAATAGAAGCAATGACAACAGAAAAACAATTTGTACCAGAACTCCTTTCTCCGGCGGGTAGCCTGAAAAATATGCGTTACGCTTTTGCATACGGCGCAGATGCGGTTTACGCAGGACAACCGCGCTACAGCTTGCGGGTCCGTAATAACGAATTCAATCATGAAAACCTGAAGATCGGGATTGATGAAGCCCATGCTCAGGGAAAACAGTTTTATGTGGTCTGTAATATTCAGCCCCACAACTCAAAACTGAAAACCTTTATCCGCGATCTGAAACCGGTCATCGATATGGGGCCGGATGCATTGATTATGTCCGATCCAGGATTAATCATGATGGTTCGGGAAGCTTTTCCTGACATGCCAATTCATCTATCGGTTCAGGCCAATGCCGTCAACTGGGCAACCGTAAAATTCTGGTCCACTCAAGGCGTTACAAGGGTCATACTTTCCCGGGAGCTGTCTTTAGAAGAAATTGAAGAAATCCGTGAAAAATGTCCGGAAACCGAGATCGAGATATTTGTCCATGGTGCGCTTTGTATGGCCTATTCCGGCCGTTGTCTGCTTTCCGGCTACATTAACAAACGCGACCCGAATCAGGGAACCTGTACCAATGCCTGCCGCTGGGAATACAAGGTAGAAAAAGGAACCGAAGATGCTGCCGGGCAGATTGTTGAACAATTCGATCCGAATACACCACAAGCGATAGAAGTTCAGGAAGAACGTCCGGAAAATACTATTGGTTTAGGTAAACCCAGTGACGATGTGGTATTGCTTTCTGAAAGCCATCGCCCGGATGAAAAAATGGCCGCTTTTGAAGATGAGCATGGTACTTATATCATGAACTCAAAAGATCTACGTGCCGTACAGCATGTTGAACGCCTGACGAAAATGGGAATCCATTCACTGAAAATCGAAGGCCGGACGAAGTCATTCTATTACTGCGCCCGTACGGCTCAGGTTTATCGTAAAGCAATTGATGACGCCGTTGCTGGTAAACCTTTTGATGAATCCCTCATGGGAACACTGGAAAGTCTGGCACACCGGGGTTATACCGAAGGTTTCCTGCGTCGCCATACTCACGATGCCTATCAGAACTATGATTACGGATATTCTGTTTCCGATAGCCAACAATTCGTCGGTGAGTTTACCGGTAAACGTCGTGGAGATCTGGCAGAAGTTGAAGTGAAAAACAAGTTCTGTCTCGGAGATAGTCTTGAACTCATGACCCCACAGGGCAATATCATCTTTACACTTGAAGCAATGGAAAACCGCAAAAGTGAAACCATTGACGATGCCAAAGGAAACGGACATTTTGTTTATATTCCTGTCCCTGAAGATGTCAGTCTGGATTATGCACTATTGATGCGTAATCTGAATGCCGGTCAGGATACCCGTAACCCAACAGGCAAGTAATATGGCACTACTGATCACCGGTAAATGTACCAATTGTGATATGTGTGAACCTGAGTGTCCGAATAATGCGATTTCATTTGGTGAACAATTTTACGAAATTGACCCGAATCTCTGTACAGAGTGCAAAGGCCATTATGATCAACCGACCTGTCAGTCGGTTTGTCCGATAACGAATTGCATTATTACCGATCCGGAACATATCGAAACCGAAGATGAGCTGTTGGAAAAATTCGTTATCATTCAGGGATTAACCAGATGAACGGATATTTATCCCTCAGGGTTACAATAAGTTAGATATCCGCCCAGTGAACATAAAAGTAAAAGCCCAATCCGACGATTGGGTTTTTCTTTATTTATTTGCCAAACCTTTACTGTTCAGATAATCACGGATATAAGGCCGCGATTCTTTACTCAGTTTTGTTGTTACTTGCTCCGACCATCCTTGTTGCTTCGTATTCGTAGAACGATGCTGATAGTAAGTCTGCATCGTCTGGTCATATTCGGTAATCAAAGTCTGATCCAGTGGCTGATAGCTATTTTCGTGCACAATAACTTTTGGGCTCAGGCGCGGTTTCAGTTGTGGATCCTGATCGGGATATCCCAGACACAAGCCAAACAGTACTGCTGTATATCGTGGTAATGCCAACAGTTCATCAACTTCTTTCGGAGAGTTACGCAATCCACCAATGTAAACGCCTCCCAGTCCCATTGACTCTGCGGCCAACAGACAATTCTGCGCCATAATTCCGGCATCTATAGCACCAATCAATGTCAGCTCGGTATAGTCTGGTTTTACTTCCGGGTTTAATGCAGCATGACGCTGATAATCAATACAGAAGACTAAAAACTCTGCGGCACTTGCCACATAAGGCTGATTCCCCGCCAACTGAGCCAAAGTTGCACGTTTATCCTGATCCGTTATCCGGATGACTGAAACTGCTTGTAACAGACTTGACGAAGATGCTGCAATACCTGAAGCAATAATCGTATCCATCTGCTCTGATGTAATCGGCTTTTCTTTAAAAGAGCGAATCGATCGATGCCCCTGAATAGTTTCAATTACAGAATTCATTTTATCTTTCACCATTTCCAGAATTAATAGTGCTGAGCATTATCATAGTAATGAGTGGGAGTCAGTGCGGTAAAAATAACTGCGACATCAATGTCTTCTCCAATTACTTCTCTTACCTGACGGGTAACCACCTGCGCGACCTGATCCTGAATATCCTGACCACGATCAAACCACAGAACCTCAACAAATGGATAGGCTTGAGATACTTCCCCTTCCTGAAAGAAGGTGGTGTAGATGTATTCGAATGTGAAATCTTCGCGGGGAGAGTTCATCGGTGACAAAAGCTCATCAACCAATGATTTAGAAAGAATCTGAACGGTCTGCGGTTCAACCGCACGAAAGCGAAAATGGGGCATGCTAACTTCCTCTTTTTCAGGGCATGATAGCATGCTTTCCTTAAAGCTGGTGAATGTTATGAATACTTCTCAACATCCACAGAGCTGCGGGCGATTATGCCTGTAGCTTGCGATGAATAGCAATTAACTCTTCAATCAGTTCACGTGCCAGCATTGAAGTCATAATATGATCCTGAGCATGAACCATGATGAGGTTGACAGGTACTTTTCCCTGACCTTCATCCATTCCGATTAACTCAGTTTGTACACCATGGGCGCGCTTAGCCGCTTCGGTAGATTGCTCCAACAAACGGTCAACTTCTTCCCATTGCCCTTGCTTTGCACTTGCCAGTGCTTGCATTGCCAGACTTTTTGATTCACCAGCATTGATGATCAATTCCATAACTGTTGATTCGAGATCCATAATATTACTCCAGGTAATGATACTCAAATAGCTATAAGAGGTAGTTTCAGTACAACAAACCAACGCAGCAACAAGACTGAGATTTGAGTCATAATCGCTCTGTGGCAAATATCATTCACGATAGTCCGGAGCATAGTGAGCTCGTTCCGCGAGAGTTTTCTTAAAGTTACTTGAGTATATCTTTTTATCATGAACAAAATCTGATCAAAGTAGCACCAGATTTAATCAACCTGATTAAATTGTTACTTGTTTATCATTCCGGTAGCGCTGATACTTACCCAAAGCATACCTAAATTTGTCCATTACTACTTTTACAATATATAATAAACACCAAACTTAGTTTTAATATATTGCTACTATAAAAAATTCACTATATTTAATTTCACCAAACACACATGAAATATATATGAGACAAAATTAATTTTCGTGAAATATAATGTTCATCTATCAACTTATAGATGAACACATAAATTCGTCACCTGAATACCAGGTTAATTAAGTATGAAAAGATGATTACTTCAACATTGCCAATGCATTGGTCAATATTTTATCACCGTTCATCATTCCGTAATCCATTTGATTAATAACATCAATTGGCTTACCTACACTATCGGCTTTCGCTTTGAAATCATTAAGTTTATATTTGATCTGAGGACCGAGCAGAAAACAATCATACTTGTCGAGATTGGCATCGAACTCATCAAGACCAACTGCATTTACCTCAACCTCAATATTTTTACTGGCTGCCGCTTGTTGCATTTTCTTAACGACCATACTAGTAGACATTCCTGCAGCACAGCATAGTAAGATTTTAGCCATTGTTTTTACCTCTGTTCATGTATCCAAATTTGAATGTAATACTTCTTTTATGTCGATATAGTACACCAATGCTGTAACCGGTTACAGCTAACGATCGAATTATCGCTAAATAATGTGAATACCCTCATATAATAGAAATAAACAATCTTTAAAAAATATCAAACTGGTAACATTTTAACGGTTATCGTAATAAAAGAACATCAATTCAAGTAAGAACAATCTGATTGGCAATACGTAGCCATAAAGACTGAAACATATTACCAACCAGACAATCACGACATTTATAGAGTTAAGTTTAAACTTCAGAATTATAAATTAAACAGCACTCTATAATTCATGTCACTTATTTTAATTTTTCATCCAGGAATTTAATCACAATATCCATAATTTCTGGTTGGTACCACAAGAAACCTGCATGATCAGCACCTTTCACGGCATAAGCTGTCGACTCAATTCCTTTATTGAGTAATGCCTTATGCAGCATTGTTGACTGACTTGGTGAGACGACATTATCTGCATCACCATACATGATCAGGAACGGCGGGGTATTCTTTGAAATGTAAGTGATCGGATTGGCCTTTTTAGCCTTTTCAAGATCACTCAGGATAGAACCTCCACCCTGCCATGGAATCCCATTAACCATCATCGCTTCAGGAATCGCCGGAGACTTATGCGCTTCTTTGATTTCATCAGAGAAATCATCACCAACTTTGGTTAAATCAGAAAGTCCGTAAAAATCAACTGCGGCCTGAACGTCACTGCTTTGATCAAGATACGGCCCCTTATCAAAGTCTTTCATCCCATTAGTCGTTGCCGCAATTGCAGCAAGATAACCACCGGCAGACTCGCCCATGACTGCAATTCGGGTTGGATCAATACCATATTTTTTCGCATTGGCTCTCAGGTATCTGATTGAAGTTTTAACATCTTCCAGAATACCAGGGAAAGTCACCATCGGTACAACTCTGTAATTAATACTAGCAACAACATAACCTGCTCTTGCCATATCAACCCGCTGACCGATAAATTTGGTTTTTGGTGCATCCATAAAACCACCACCGGTGACAAATACCACGGCCGGAAGAGGTTTTGGTGAATATGGCTGAATCACATCCATCGATAACTGAATCGGACGTCCCATAATGTTATACGTTTGATCGTAAACAATATCAGATGTCATACGAATTGGGGGAACAGTCATCTTTACGTCTAACTTGATGCTATCAGCCGGACCGGCTGATGCTGTCGCAGAACCGACCAGCAAGGCAGATAACATCAAAACATGTTTCATTTTTATCATGTCAAAACTCCATTTAATATGAATTATACTTATAAGAAATAAATATCATATCAGGAAAAATTCTAAACTGCGATGTGATTAGAACCAGACTTCCATACGATAACCGAAGCGCCATTCAGATTTTTCATTCAGGAATGTGAGTTCTTCATCACCACCAACATAAGCAACCGTTACGTCAATTTTTGGTGCAACCCATGGCAGAGATTTAAGCTGAACTGCTGGACCCATGGCCAATTTATAGGATGTTCCGTCAACACCATCGTTACCATCTTTATTCCAGGTCCGGTTAACGATCGCTTCATACTGCATTGACAGATTTTCAGTTAAGGTTTGTCCGACAGTAATCCCTGCGAAAATACCGGTTTCGTCAGCATTGCCATAATCACCAATACCACCAAATCCACCATCATTTACATGGGTTGTTCTTTTGTCAGTATTTTCTCTGTATGATTTTTCCAGAATCAATGCAGGTCTGATATTAAAACCTTCAATACCCATGATTATTCCGTAGGCAGAAAGTCTGGCAGAAATATCACCATCTTCGCTCAATGCACTAATCCGGCTGGTATTCAGATACTGAGCAATCACCCCTTTACCGACCTGAGCTTCTAGTGTCAAATCACCATCTAAGCCCATAAAGGAATCATATTTATATTTACCAAACACACTCAACGCTTGCTGAGTATCATTGTGGAAACTCTCTAACTCTTTCAGATAAGTCGCACCAAATTCAGCTTTACCGACTCTATATGCTAAATCCAAAATTTCTCTTGAACCTTCAATAGCCTGAACTGGTTGATTATTAACATCGCCACTAAAACCTGCATAGTCGATCTGACTTGTACCAATAGAAATATCAAAATTTTTACTGTTATAACCAATACCAGCATCAATATTTACTTCTTTAATGTTGTAAGCAAACACCTGAACTCGATCACTAAAGTAGCGGCGCCCCGCCCAGATATTGGAATCTTCAGGCAGGAAAGACAAACCACCTAAACGGGCATAGTTCTGGCTTGCTTCAACATCTTTGTTACCATAACCAACCAATTCAAAGGTGAAGTCTGCCCACTGCCCTTCTTCATAGATATCTTCCCAGCGTTTATTCAGAGACACAGCAGTCCAGTAATCATGCCAGTATGTGTTCCCCAAGTCGCCCATTTTCCCGCGAGGATCTTGGTTTGGCCCGGTTGGATCCATATGTAGCGCCAAGTTTTTAGGTTTACCTGCTTCTTTTCTGAAATTCGAAGCCACCATAGAATAACCATGGAACTGGACACTATCATCAGCAAAAGCTGGGGCTGATATAGTAGGTAGTGATACAGCAGCAGAAATTGCTAAAGCTAAACTCAATTTCTTCATTGTTAATACTCCACTTTAGTTAAATTCGTCACGTTATAATTAGTTTGTTTCTACTTCCGGCAAAGAAATAGAGAACTAACAAGATATAGTGGAAATGACATAACTTTATTTTTAAATTAATCGCTATGCAGTAAAAGCAAACAATATGTCCTAAAATGTTGACCTAATTAAATATGAACCCAATGGAACAACAATCTAAGAAAAGTTAGATGATATTTATCATTAACTCCCTTCAGAAAATTCAATTAGACATTTGTCGAGCGAAAAGAATATATAATATTATTTTGCTTTAATTCAATGTTATTCACTATGTCTATAGTGCCAGTATAAGCCTATTCTCCGTGATTTTTATATCGAATGTTGCACAATTTATTGTCGATTATTGCACTGAAAAACATATGCAACTACAGTTATATGAATTTAGATAGCCAATATGCCCCCCAGGAATCCATAAACCATAATCATCTGATTTTAAATCATTTTTTATTTACTCAGAGAATTCACTATCTATCATAGTCCTGGATTGATCTCACGATTTTTATTGACCCGATAATGGAAGGTGCAACACTAGTGCAATCCTTCAAGGCAAATAAAGGAACATAAAGGAACATAAAACAATGTGTCTGATTAACTAGGGGATAAGGATATAATGAATTGAAATAACTTGAATCTTTATGGAAAATCACACTTATAAACTAAGTAGCTATCGGATGTACTAAAAACAGATAATGTAGCTAGAACTATTTGGCATGATCCCTGAAATACTTCAAACTTACGTTATATTTATCTCTGAACACCTTATAAAAGTGGGAGGCATTCTCATAACCGGTCATATTAATGACTTCCATAATAGAATAATCGGTATTTTTTAACAGATAGATCACTCTCTCCATACGCTTTTCTAGTAAAAGTTCACTGAAAGTTTTACCGGTAAAGTTTTTGAGTAATCGACTGATTCTATAATTTGGTTGATTCAGCTGATTTGATATTTCTTTAAGACTGGCATCCTGATAATTATCTTCGATATACTTTAATACCATAATGGCCAGAGAATCATTGTAGTTCACACTGACATAGTAATCACTCGAGTCAATATTACATAGTAATTCAGTAATCAGAAGTCCGACCAAGAAGTGAACTTTAATTTGTTTGATCAAATTATCGCCATATATTTCACAAATAATTTTCTCAACCAACTCTTGTATACACTGATTATCACCAACTTTGAAATGGATATGCTCTCCATGTCTTTTCTTGCCATTGATAGAGGCAAGTATAAATTCAGTAATCAGATTTTCACTATCAAATAAAGATATAAGACGCCCAAAGAATTCTGGTTCTATAATAAAGTTAATAATAATATCTTCATCGGATGCAGCTTCTATTTCATGCGTAGCAAACTGATTAAGCAATAAGATTTCGCCTTGATTTTGCACGATATCTTTACCATTTACATTTTGCCGCATCTTTCCCTGATACACATACACAAGTTCAATATATTCATGTGAATGTAAAGGGACTTCAATAAATCGAGTTTGCTTCTCAATAAAGATATATTCATCTTTAAAAAATTGACGCTCTACACGTTTTTTAAAGACATGATTAAATGTCGAATTCTGGCTTAAGAGCTTCAGTTCTCTGTCGGTGTACGCAAGCAGCTGATTATGAACTTGGGCGTCTAACATATCTTACCTTACATCAATCATTTCCTCTTGCGGTAGTACAACAGTATTCAATTTTATGTTCAACTCTCCAGTGTCAATTATGTCGACATAAACATGTTTTTTCTCAACATGAACTACATTCATATGCCGGACAGAATCTTCATATGCTCGATCAATAATCAACATACAACGCTTCAGGTTAAATGGAACTTTAATATACAGTTCAATTAACTCATTGTTTCTGGACCAGTTACACGTCACCACTCCCTGAGGTGTCTCATAACTACAATCAACAAAATCAATACTGGTATCAAAATACGGCTTAATGTTAATTATGTCAGAACCGCAAGAATCATCACAAATTTCTATGCCTCCGAGCCCTTTATAAAACCATGAAGCATAAGAACTGAACATCGCATGATTACAAGAGCCATTCTTATTTTCTCCGAAAAACTCTTTTAATGCTAAATTGTTATCTCGCAGCATGTGTCTGATACCATCTTCATGGTATAGCCACTGATACAAAATATGATTTAAGTCATATTTTCTGAATAGTTCATAAGCAAAGCTCTGCCCAAATATCCCTGATGTTATTTCAAAATTATTTGACTCAATCAAGTTCACCAAAGCATCAATCAGATATCCTGGCTCATCTTCCAGCGCAAAGTAAATCGCAAAAATATAACTTGTCTGAGTACGATCAGCATAGCTCCCATCATCATTTCGATATCGGTTGATTATCTCTTGTTTTAAAGAATCAGCCTTCTGAGAGTAAGCTAGCCACTTGTCATTAAGGCCAAGTTTCTTCGAAAAGTCAGAAATCAGAAGAAAGTGGAAATAGTGAAAACATGTTGCTGTAAAATTAATTGCCGGAGAACTTTTCTTAAAGTTTTTAGGGTTAGCATCCTTACTTCCCCAGTCACCCAAACAAAAATCACAAATCAGCTCTGGATCAAGACTACTCAAATGCTCAATTTGCTTCTCCAGAAATGGGTATACATTTCTGATAAGTTCCAGATTGCCATAGTACTGGTAATGAATTTTTAACAGATACGGAACAACTAACTGCCATCCTAAAGGACCGGCACCATCTCCGGTACCATTAGTTTTGATCCCCATGAAAGGTGCTGTTTCCGGCATACCACCATTCGGACGCATATCGTTAATGAAGTCGCCGATAGTTTTTTCATAGAGCTTTGCTGTATTAAACATGAAGACTTGCGATGTAGCCAAGGCTACCATGTCACCACCATAGGCTAAGCGCTCTCTGGCACAGTCTTCAAATACAGCATGAATATTATTCAGCTTGGTATTTTTAGCAACATCATGCAATTCATTCAGGAAACTATCAGAGCATCGAAAATATCCGACTGGGTTCAGCTCAGTATGCACACAGATGGCTTCAAGTTCCTGGATATGCTCAATATCAATTCCCTTCAGCTCGACATACCGGAAAGAATGATAGGTAAATTTATTGGTAAACCTGAGGGTTCCATCTCGGCAAATACAACGATCTCTCTGTTCTGCCAATTCAGGTGCTCCAGCACCACCAGGGACAGTAAAATCATCCGCAACCTGCTTACCAACAAAGCCAGCCAATGTTGAGGCAGTATTTAAGGTTTTATCTTCATTGATCTCTTCACTGTACAGAAAATCAATCACCTGATTTTCATGCCCCATAAAGCTAATATCGATAAAACCGCTGATTACTTCACCAAAATCAACAACAATTTTACCATCCTCAGCAGGAATAACTTCAACTGGTTTAACAACACGATTTTGGGTAACTTTTTCTATATAACTGGGTTTAAGGACGCCTTTTGGTCCTTCGACTTTCATCGCATTTGTCCATGAAGTATCATGAAAATCAATCATATCACTTTCATGTTTATGCAAACGAAAATCTAAAACCTCACCCAGATAGATATTGTTAAACAAGTATGGTCCTTCAGCAACAAGCCAGGATTCATCCGTCGGAATGGTTTCCCATTCCGTACCGGTTTGAATAACAATATCAGCTAACAATTTAGGCTCGCCAATCGTCAACACATTCCGTAAATTATATTTACCAAACAGAGTTAACGGAGCAGGGTTATACCACCCATTACCTAGTTCAACGAAGAGATCATTTTCACCAGGTTTTAAAAATGGCTGAATATCGAATGTGTCATAAAAGATGGTCTTGTCGTAATTCGTCCAATCGTTATTTAGTTCGTATCTGGAAACTTTTTCGCCATTGATATATAGGTTGTAGTACCCAAGACCAACAAGGTGAATATAAGCCTTGTTGATCTCATCAGCTATATATATTTTTTTCCTGATAACTGTATTTCTTGACTCTTGATAAAAATCAACCTCATCCTGAAGTGCTTTACCATTAGAAATCCAGCAACCTTCAAACTCTCCAAAATTTCCAGTGACAAAAGAATTAACCAATTTTTGTTCTTCACCTGAATCACCATAGAGATGGACTTCAGTAACATATTCGGTACTCTTCTCAAGTTGAATATCACTAATGATACAACTATTATCACTCCCAGAGTTATCTTTAGAGAAAACAACTTGACCATCTTTTATTACATATACAACATAACGACATTGCTTAAAATTAGCATACCAACTCACATTGATAGGTGTTTGATCGACAACAATTGATCTCCCACTATCATTTATCTTTAATTCACTATCGCTCATAACTAACTCGCGGTTGTATTTATTTAACAGAGTCACCATCTGCTGTTGCGAATTCAGCATTTTCTAACTCTTGATTTTGTTCTTCTTCTGTTTTTTCTTCAGCAACAGCGATTCTGTCTGCAACCTTGAAGAAGAAGTACCAACCTGCAAATCTTACAAATAACGAAATAAACTGGAATGCGGCTATTTTCCAACTACCCTGCATGAAACCAGACACAATAATTGGCATACCTGCTGGTGTAGCAACCCCGGCAACAGCAGGCAAGACACCAGCAACCGTCAGATAGTAAGCAGCACCAAGTGTCACACTATTTAGCAGGATATAAGGAATTGCCAGAGCAAAGTTCATGACCAATGGAACACCATAAGCCATTGGCTCACCAATCGTAAAGATAGCCGGAGCAAATGACAATTTACCCAAAGTTCTGAAACGTTGGCTTTTCGCAATAAATGCCAGCATAAATGCAAGTGGCAACAAGTCACCCGCGGTATATGTCATGAAGAATGCAAAACCAGTAATATTTGGAGTCGCAGCACCTGATGAGTATGCAGCCAACTGTGCCGCATCCATCGCAAACCAGATAGGAGCAACAATACCGAGGGTAATCGCATGACCATGCAAACCAAAGAACCAAAGTGTTTGAGCGATGATTGATACAAGAATAACTGAACCAATACCGGACCCAAGAGATGTCAGAGGTGCCTGGATAATTTCGTAAATGATACTATGAATACTGCCTAAACCATTCATTGTGATGGTAGCTGAAATTACAGTAAACATAGATAGAATAACGATACCGGGAATCAGTGAAGAAAATGATTTTGATATAAACTCAGGAACACTGTCCGGCATACGAATAATCAGCCCTTTCTTCGTTATTGCAACAAAAATCCTTGTTGAAATAATAGCGACTAATATACCCGTAAATAACCCCATCGATCCCAGCCATTGATTAGGAATACTAAAGGCCTGCCCTAGTGGGCCCATCTCACCCAATGTGTATGGTGTCAGAATAAAGAAGGAGATCATCGATATCAGACCAGCCGTAAAGCCGTCAATATCAAAACTTTTTGCCAAAGTATAAGACACCGAGAATGTAACAATAACTGCTAGGAAATTGTTGGTAAAATTAATTGGAATATCAAAGAATTGTACTAGATTGTGCAACTCTAAGAATTCTTGATATGAGGCTACTGGAAATACTTTTAATAAAGTAGCAATAGAGCTCATGATTGTCGCAGGCAAAACAAGCATCATACCGCGCATTATTGCTTGTAAGTACCTGTTCTGGCCTATTTTCTGCATTAACTCCAGCATCTTTTCTTGTGCCACGTTTAGATTAAGTTCCATAAATATACGACCCATATAATATTTAATAGATAATTTCTTATTTCAAATAATTGAATAAAAAACCAACTAATTGAATCCTTAAGATCCCCTGCATCTGATGCTGTAAGATCTCTAGCATGAAAACTGCTATTGCTACTCATCTTAAAGTATCAGTGAATTGCAAGTTATATCGAACGTTGCAATCCTCATTGACGATTTTTGCATTAACTGTCATTCATGCTCTGTATAGGTATACACCGTACACATGTGACTGTTAGTGAAGTCTATCTATAGCTCAAGAGAACTAGGATAGAGGCAATCAGAATAGAGATGTAGTTAACAATACGTTGGGTGTCAAAACTATGATGTTTCACTACAACAAAACAACAGAGGATGGCGAAAATTGCAAACCAGTCATCTAATGAGAAGTATGGGATCTATCTTTACCAAGCCTTAGGGGTTACCAGATAGTTTAAGTGAAGATAGATTTAGAGATGTGATTATTTTCTTACTATATACAAAAAACCCGCTCAATGAGCGGGTTTCGTTTTGCATAATTATGCAATTTGTAATGGCAGGGGTGGAGGGATTCGAACCCCCAACACGCGGATTTGGAATCCGCTGCTCTGCCAATTGGAGCTACACCCCTGTAACCGACTTAATAAGCCGAAAGTATTAATAAGTGGCGGAGCGGACGGGACTCGAACCCGCGACCCCCGGCGTGACAGGCCGGTATTCTAACCAACTGAACTACCGCTCCACTTTTCAATCTGTCTGCTAAATCAAGTCTGATGCAACTGCTGCTTCATTTAGCCTCGTTCTCATCTTCTCAAAGACAAAAACATAATGTAAGCCTGGCGATGACCTACTCTCACATGGGGAGACCCCACACTACCATCGGCGCTGTTTCGTTTCACTTCTGAGTTCGGCATGGAATCAGGTGGGTCCAAAACGCTATGGCCGCCAGGCAAATTCTTCTAATCCGGAAAGCTGTATTCTCATATCCACAATCAAGTCTCTTCAGAGCCCTAAAACCCCTTCGGTGTTGTATGGTTAAGTCTCACGGGCAATTAGTACAGGTTAGCTCAATGCCTCACAGCACTTACACACCCTGCCTATCAACGTTCTGGTCTCGAACAACCCTTCAGGACACTTTAAGTGCCAGGGAAGACTCATCTCAGGGCTCGCTTCCCGCTTAGATGCTTTCAGCGGTTATCGATTCCGAACTTAGCTACCGGGCAATGCGATTGGCATCACAACCCGAACACCAGAGGTTCGTCCACTCCGGTCCTCTCGTACTAGGAGCAGCCCCCTTCAATCTTCCAACGCCCACGGCAGATAGGGACCGAACTGTCTCACGACGTTCTAAACCCAGCTCGCGTACCACTTTAAATGGCGAACAGCCATACCCTTGGGACCGACTTCAGCCCCAGGATGTGATGAGCCGACATCGAGGTGCCAAACACCGCCGTCGATATGAACTCTTGGGCGGTATCAGCCTGTTATCCCCGGAGTACCTTTTATCCGTTGAGCGATGGCCCTTCCATTCAGAACCACCGGATCACTATGACCTGCTTTCGCACCTGCTCGAGCCGTCACTCTCGCAGTCAAGCGGGCTTATGCCATTACACTAACCTCACGATGTCCAACCGTGATTAGCCCACCTTCGTGCTCCTCCGTTACTCTTTGGGAGGAGACCGCCCCAGTCAAACTACCCACCAGGCACTGTCCTCAACCCGGATTACGGGCCTAAGTTAGAACATCAAACATACAAGGGTGGTATTTCAAGGTCGGCTCCACAATCACTGGCGTGACTGCTTCAAAGCCTCCCACCTATCCTACACATGTAGGCTCAATGTTCAGTGCCAAGCTGTAGTAAAGGTTCACGGGGTCTTTCCGTCTAGCCGCGGGTACACTGCATCTTCACAGCGATTTCAATTTCACTGAGTCTCGGGTGGAGACAGCGTGGCCATCATTACGCCATTCGTGCAGGTCGGAACTTACCCGACAAGGAATTTCGCTACCTTAGGACCGTTATAGTTACGGCCGCCGTTTACCGGGGCTTCGATCAAGAGCTTCGCATACGCTAACCCCATCAATTAACCTTCCGGCACCGGGCAGGCGTCACACCGTATACGTCATCTTACGATTTTGCACAGTGCTGTGTTTTTAATAAACAGTTGCAGCCACCTGGTATCTGCGACTCCCGTCAGCTCCATCCGCAAGGGACTTCACCATCAGGAGCGTACCTTCTCCCGAAGTTACGGTACCATTTTGCCTAGTTCCTTCACCCGAGTTCTCTCAAGCGCCTTGGTATTCTCTACCCGACCACCTGTGTCGGTTTGGGGTACGATTTCTTGTGAACTGAAGCTTAGAGGCTTTTCCCGGAAGCATGGCATCAATGACTTCACTACCGTAGCAGCTCGACATCGTGTCTCAGCCTGTTGTGGAACCGGATTTGCCTAATCCCACAGCCTACGCACTTGAACCTGGACAACCGTCGCCAGGCCCACCTAGCCTTCTCCGTCCCCCCATCGCATTCACAACAAGTACGGGAATATTAACCCGTTTCCCATCGACTACGCCTTTCGGCCTCGCCTTAGGGGTCGACTCACCCTGCCCCGATTAACGTTGGACAGGAACCCTTGGTCTTCCGGCGAGGAGGTTTTTCACCCCCTTTGTCGTTACTCATGTCAGCATTCGCACTTCTGATACGTCCAGCATGCCTTACAGCACACCTTCAGCCGCTTACAGAACGCTCCCCTACCCAATATGATAAATCACATTGCCGCAGCTTCGGTTTACAGCTTAGCCCCGTTACATCTTCCGCGCAGGCCGACTCGACTAGTGAGCTATTACGCTTTCTTTAAATGATGGCTGCTTCTAAGCCAACATCCTAGCTGTCTGAGCCTTCCCACATCGTTTCCCACTTAGCTGTAATTTGGGACCTTAGCTGGCGGTCTGGGTTGTTTCCCTCTCCACGACGGACGTTAGCACCCGCCGTGTGTCTCCCGGATAGTACTTACTGGTATTCGGAGTTTGCAAAGGGTTGGTAAGTCGGGATGACCCCCTAGCCTTAACAGTGCTCTACCCCCAGTAGTATTCGTCCGAGGCGCTACCTAAATAGCTTTCGGGGAGAACCAGCTATCTCCGGGTTTGATTGGCCTTTCACCCCTAGCCACAAGTCATCCGCTAATTTTTCAACATTAGTCGGTTCGGTCCTCCAGTTGATGTTACTCAACCTTCAACCTGCCCATGGCTAGATCACCCGGTTTCGGGTCTATATCCAGAGACTAAGCGCCCAGTTAAGACTCGCTTTCGCTACGGCTCCCCTATACGGTTAACCTTGCCACTGAATATAAGTCGCTGACCCATTATACAAAAGGTACGCAGTCACAGGACAAAGCCTGCTCCTACTGCTTGTACGTACACGGTTTCAGGTTCTATTTCACTCCCCTCACAGGGGTTCTTTTCGCCTTTCCCTCACGGTACTGGTTCACTATCGGTCAGTCAGGAGTATTTAGCCTTGGAGGATGGTCCCCCCATATTCAGACAGGATATCACGTGTCCCGCCTTACTCGATTTCACTTAAGCAGCGCTGCCGGTTACGGGGCTGTCACCCTGTATCGCGTGCCTTTCCAGACACTTCACCTGACGCTGCCTATGCTTAAGGGCTGGTCCGATTTCGCTCGCCGCTACTTTCGGAATCTCGGTTGATTTCTTTTCCTCGGGGTACTTAGATGTTTCAGTTCTCCCGGTTCGCCTCATTAACCTATGGATTCAGTTAATGATACATGCTTATGCATGTGGGTTTCCCCATTCGGAAATCTCAGACTCAAGTGGCTCTTACTGCCTCATCTGAGCTTATCGCAAGTTAGTACGTCCTTCATCGCCTCTGACTGCCAAGGCATCCACCGTGTACGCTTAGTCACTTAACCATACAACCCGAAGAAGTTTCAGATTGCACTGTCAGCAACCAAAGTTGTCTCTCATTGATTTACATGAGCGAGAGACTGGTTTTGCCGGACTCAATTGAATACATACATTAAATGTATTCCAAGAACACTTGATTGTGTTGGTCTTTCTCTTTCGAGAAAGTATTGAGAACTTTTACAAGTAATCTGTTGTTTCTTTAAAAACAACCATTACTTTGTCAGCTTTCCAAATTGTTAAAGAGCAAGATTTTACTTCATTCAAAGCAAAACCATTTCTAAATATTCTCTTTCTTAACACTCTAAAAAAGAACACTTAAAGATGGTGGAGCTATGCGGGATCGAACCGCAGACCTCCTGCGTGCAAGGCAGGCGCTCTCCCAGCTGAGCTATAGCCCCATCGCGGCATATTGCAAATTTTCTTATGCAAGGCAAGTTATGAGGAAGCATATCAATAATATGCGACGAATAACTTAACACAGCAGAAGGAAATTTGGTGGGTCTGAGTGGACTTGAACCACCGACCTCTCGCTTATCAGGCGAACGCTCTAACCACCTGAGCTACAGACCCAAAATCTCTTCTCTATAAACCAAATCAATCTGTGTGAACACTCATACAACAACATCTTTACGTAAGGAGGTGATCCAGCGCCAGGTTCCCCTAGCGCTACCTTGTTACGACTTCACCCCAGTCATGAACCACAAAGTGGCAAGCGTCCTCCCGAAGGTTAAACTACCTGCTTCTTTTGCAGCCCACTCCCATGGTGTGACGGGCGGTGTGTACAAGGCCCGGGAACGTATTCACCGTAGCATTCTGATCTACGATTACTAGCGATTCCGACTTCATGGAGTCGAGTTGCAGACTCCAATCCGGACTACGACGTACTTTTTGGGATTCGCATGCTCTCGCGAGTTAGCTGCCCTCTGTATACGCCATTGTAGCACGTGTGTAGCCCTACTCGTAAGGGCCATGATGACTTGACGTCGTCCCCACCTTCCTCCGGTTTATCACCGGCAGTCTCCCTGAAGTTCCCGGCCTAACCGCTGGCAATCAAGGATAAGGGTTGCGCTCGTTGCGGGACTTAACCCAACATTTCACAACACGAGCTGACGACAGCCATGCAGCACCTGTCTCAGAGCTCCCGAAGGCACACCAGAATCTCTTCCGGCTTCTCTGGATGTCAAGAGTAGGTAAGGTTCTTCGCGTTGCATCGAATTAAACCACATGCTCCACCGCTTGTGCGGGCCCCCGTCAATTCATTTGAGTTTTAATCTTGCGACCGTACTCCCCAGGCGGTCTACTTAACGCGTTAGCTCCGAAAGCCACGACTCTGGGTCACAACCTCCAAGTAGACATCGTTTACGGCGTGGACTACCAGGGTATCTAATCCTGTTTGCTCCCCACGCTTTCGCATCTGAGTGTCAGTATCTGTCCAGGGGGCCGCCTTCGCCACCGGTATTCCTTCAGATCTCTACGCATTTCACCGCTACACCTGAAATTCTACCCCCCTCTACAGTACTCTAGCCTGCCAGTTTCAAATGCAACTCCGAGGTTAAGCCCCGGGCTTTCACATCTGACTTAACAGACCACCTGCATGCGCTTTACGCCCAGTAATTCCGATTAACGCTCGCACCCTCCGTATTACCGCGGCTGCTGGCACGGAGTTAGCCGGTGCTTCTTCTGCAGCTAACGTCAAAGAACAGCTCTATTAAAACTATCCCCTTCCTCACTGCTGAAAGTACTTTACAACCCGAAGGCCTTCTTCATACACGCGGCATGGCTGCATCAGGCTTGCGCCCATTGTGCAATATTCCCCACTGCTGCCTCCCGTAGGAGTCTGGACCGTGTCTCAGTTCCAGTGTGGCTGATCATCCTCTCAGACCAGCTAGGGATCGTCGCCTTGGTGAGCCCTTACCTCACCAACTAGCTAATCCCACCTGGGCATATCCTGACGCGAGAGGCCCGAAGGTCCCCCTCTTTGGTCCGTAGACATTATGCGGTATTAGCCATCGTTTCCAATGGTTATCCCCCACATCAGGGCAATTTCCCAGGCTTTACTCACCCGTCCGCCGCTCGACGCCGAGAAAGCAAGCTTTCTCTCGTTTCCGCTCGACTTGCATGTGTTAGGCCTGCCGCCAGCGTTCAATCTGAGCCATGATCAAACTCTTCAATTAAAAGTTTTTTTGAAGCCTAAGCTTCGGCTCAATGAATACTGTTCATCTTACATAAATGTAAGACTGAATTGACTGTGCTGAACTTCAATTCCCAAAAGAATCTCGGTTCGGTTGGTCACTCGTATCATTGATAAAATCTTTTGGATGTTTATCGACGAGTGCCCACACAGATTGATTGGTCTATATTGTTAAAGAGCTTTGCTTCACAGCGCTTAGCACTTGAAGCGGACGGACATTTTAGCGAGATAACTTTTTGTGTCAAACACTTTTTTCATTCTCTCTTTTGAGCTTCACAAAACTCAAAATACCGTCATCGAATCGCGACTCAGTCCCGAGACAACGAGGCGCATTATATTGCGTTAATTCAACTTAGCAATAGGAAAATTCATAAATTTATTCTTTTTCCATTCAACAGATTAAACATTGACCGAAGCGGTCAAGTTTCTAGCAATTTCATCCAGCAAATACTCCCTTCAGGTCTTTCTGAAACAAGAAAAGGTGTCATTCGACACCTTTTCATCCATGTAAGACTTACTGTGACATTACTATCTGACTCTCTTTTACAGAGAGAAGTATCGGTTTTCCCGGTAGCAGTTCCCCGCTTAGAATCGATTTCGCCAATGGGTTTTCCACAGATTGCTGTATTGCCCGCTTTAATGGCCTTGCGCCGTAAACAGGGTCATAACCAACCTGAGCGATCAACTCTAACGCTTCATCATCCACTTCAAGTTCATAATCTCTCTCTAGCATCCGCTGACGCAAGTGCTCGATCTGAATAGAAGCAATAGACTTAATTTGTCCTTTACCCAGAGGATGGAAAACAACACTTTCATCAATCCGGTTCAGGAACTCTGGCCTGAAGTGTTTACTGACAACATCCATAACCTGCTCTTTCATCGTTTCATAATTCAGCTCTTTAAAATGTTCCTGAATATGAGATGATCCCAAATTCGAGGTCATAATGACGACCGTATTACGAAAATCAACCGTTCTACCCTGCCCATCAGTCAGACGCCCATCATCCAATACCTGAAGCAGAATGTTAAAGACATCCACATGTGCCTTTTCAACTTCATCAAGCAAAATTACAGAATATGGTTTTCTCCGGACCGCTTCTGTCAGATATCCACCTTCTTCATATCCGACATAACCGGGAGGTGCACCAACCAGACGTGCAACAGAATGTTTTTCCATAAACTCAGACATATCGATCCGAACCATCGCATCATCACTGTCAAACATAAAGTTTGCTAATGCCTTGCATAATTCGGTCTTCCCGACACCAGTTGGTCCAAGAAACAGGAATGAACCAATTGGACGGTTCGGATCAGACAGACCGGCCCGGCTACGACGAATTGCATTAGATACAACCTCTACAGCTTCTCCCTGCCCAATAACCCGCTTATGCAGCATATTTTCCATACGCAGCAGTTTTTCTTTTTCAGCTTCAAGCATTTTGGAAACCGGAATACCAGTCTGTTTTGACAATACCTCAGCAATCTCAGCATCTGTTACTTTGTTTTTCAGTAATGTCATCTCCTGCATTTCAGCCTGAGCCGCCAAATCAAGTTGTTTTTCGAGTTCAGGTATTCTGCCGTATTGCAGTTCTGACATGCGGCTCAGATCTGTCGCTCTTCGGGCTACTTCAAGATCCAAACGAGCCTGTTCCAGTTCAGCCTTGATGTGTTGAGTTCCGGAAAGAGCAGCTTTTTCAGCATTCCAGACTTCTTCCAGTTCCGCATACTCCCGCTCTTTCTCCTGCAGTTCTTCATTGAGAATATCCAGCCTTTTTTCGCTGGCGTCATCGTGCTCATTACTTAAAGCCTGCTGCTCTATTTTTAACTGAACAATTTTCCGCTCTAACTTATCTAACGCTTCCGGTTTTGAATCAATCTGTAGACGGATACTCGAAGCAGCCTCATCAATCAGGTCAATCGCCTTATCCGGTAGCTGCCGATCTGAAATATAACGGTGGGATAAACTCGCAGCTGAAACAATCGCCGGATCAGTAATTTCAACATGATGATGCAACTCATAGCGTTCTTTCAGACCGCGTAAAATCGCGACGGTATCTTCGACAGTCGGCTCATCAACCAACACTTTCTGGAAGCGGCGTTCAAGGGCTGCATCTTTCTCAATATACTGACGATATTCATCCAGTGTTGTAGCACCAACACAGTGAAGTTCACCCCGGGCTAATGCCGGTTTCAGCATATTTCCGGCATCCATTGAACCTTCCCCTTTACCGGCGCCGACCATGGTATGAAGCTCATCAATGAACAGAATGATGTTTCCTTCTTCTTTCGCCAGTTCATTCAGTACCGATTTCAGACGTTCTTCAAACTCACCGCGATATTTTGCACCAGCAACCAGAGCTCCCATATCTAAAGACAGAACCCGCCGTCCACGAAGCCCTTCCGGAACTTCACTATTCACAATTCGCTGCGCCAACCCTTCAACAATTGCGGTTTTCCCTACTCCCGGCTCACCAATAATGACGGGATTATTTTTAGTCCGGCGTTGCAGTACCTGAATCGTGCGTCTGATTTCATCATCTCGCCCAATCACAGGATCTAATTTGCCCTGTTCTGCACGTTCGGTCAGGTCAATGGTGTATTTTTCAAGTGCCTGGCGTAACTCTTCTGCATTCGGGTCATTGACTTTCTGTCCACCACGAATTTTTTCGATCGCATCTGAAACTTTCTTTTCAGTCAAACCGATCTCTTTCAGAAGTTCACCCAACGGGCCTTTATCTTCTAAGGCAGCCAAGAGAAAAATTTCAGAAGAAATATAGGCGTCTTGGCGTTTCTGTGCGACTTTGTCACATAAATTCAGAAGAGATCCCATTGCATTAGAGAGTTGAACTTCACCTCCAATCCCACTCACTTTGGGAAGACGGTCGAGCATTTCTCCAAGCTTTGAACGCAAATGCATGACATCCACATCAAGCATGGTCAACAATGGCCGAATCGGACTACCGTTCTGATCCAGCAATGAAACCATTAAATGGACAGGTTCGATGTATTGATGATCACGCCCAAGTGCAAGTGACTGAGCATCAGAAATAGCAATCTGGAATTTGCTGGTAAATCGGTCAAGACGCATATACCTATCTCCTGTTTTCTCCGGAGCAATAAAACTTCACTGTTAGAAAAATGGATACGTCTTGTCGTTTTTTCAAGGGGCAGAATCAAATCACCAACATAAAAATAGTTATTCGATCCAAATAAATGAGGCTTGTCTTCCTGTTACACCATCCCGCCGGAAAGAAAAGAAATTGTGTGAGTCACTGTATGTACATAAACCACTGGCAGAAACACGCTCAACCCCAATCCGGTGCAGACGCTGTTTTGCCAGCATCTCCAGATCTGCAGACCATTTCCCGACCTGTTCCCGTGCTTCAAATGCTTGTTCGGCAACCGGATCGTTTCTGGTAAACGCTTCAACAACATCATCCCCGACTTCAAACGCGGTTTTGCCAATGGCCGGCCCCAACCACACCATCACCTCGCCAGAAAAGCAGGAGACAGCTTCCTCTAGAATCCCGTGAGCCAGTCCCCGCCATCCGGCGTGGACCGCAGCAACCTCCGTTCCGGCGGTGTTAGTCAGCAAAACAGGAAGACAGTCTGCGGTCATAACAGCACATACAATACCGGGGTTCTGAGTAAAAATACCATCAGCATCCAATGCCTTATCCGTAGGCTGATCAACTGACAGTACTGTGGTCGAATGAGTCTGATTCATCCATACCGGCGCAGATGGCATGCCCGCATACGCAATAACCCGTTTGCGATTTTCAGCAACATGCTCCGGTACATCACCAACATGCATCCCCAGATTCAGACTTTTATATTTCCCCGTCGAAACACCCTGTTGTCGCGTCGAAGAAACAGCCCGAATTCCGGGAGGAAGCTGCCAGTCAGGTGTAATCATCATGAATACTCATCTTGTCCGTACTTATTTGCATCGTCACGTAGAGCTTCTGTCAGAGTAACCATATCCTCAGGAACCGGGGCATGGAACTCCAGTGCATCTCCCGTAATCGGATGCTCAAATTTCAGCATAACCGCATGCAGAGCCTGACGATCAAAGTTTCTAATCAATTCAACAACCAGCTCATCAGCCCCTTTAGGAATTCTGACCCGCCCACCATAAGCAATATCCCCAAGCAGAGGATGCTGAATCGATGCCATATGCACACGAATCTGGTGAGTACGGCCGGTTTCCAGACGAAGCCGGATCCGGGTATGTTCACGGAAATGTTCAGCAACCCGGTAATGTGTCACTGCCGGTTTCCCCATTGGGGATACTGCCATTAATGTCCGCTTTGTCGGATGCCTCCCGATCGGTTTATCAACAACACCACCGGCTGTCATTGTCCCTATTGCAATCGCCTCATATTCACGGGTAATTTTTCTTTTCTGGAGTGCCCGGACTAAACGGGTTTGAGCCGGAACGGTTTTCGCAACAACCATCAATCCAGTGGTGTCTTTGTCCAAACGGTGGACAATACCGGCTCTCGGCACCTCGGCAATCTGCGGATAATGATGCAGTAAAGCGTTCAGAACCGTACCATCAGGAGTCCCTGCCCCCGGGTGAACGACAAAATCTCGCGGTTTATTGATCACCAGAATATCATCATCTTCATAGACAATATCCAAGGCGATATCCTGAGGAAGCCAGCGTTCCTCGTCTTCCAGTTCAGCCTGAAGAACAATTTCTTCACCACCCATCACTTTCTGACGAGGTTTCGTTACCACTTCTCCATCGACAACAACTTTCCCGGATAGTAACCATTCTTTCAGACGGGAACGGGAAAAATCAGAAAACAACTCGGCAATCGCCTGATCCAGACGCTGCCCTAATTGACTATCTTTTACGGTATTCTTTAATTCAATCTGCTGAGCCATATCGAACTTTTTAAAAAACAAGGAGACTAATAGTCCCTAGTATGGATAAAATAATGCGCTTATTGTATCTGTTACCACTGAGAAAGTAACGTAACCTTTTACAAAGAGAACTTTCACTGAACTATTTTGATATTAAAGGAAGCCACTTCTGACATGAAATACCAAGCTTTATCAGGTCTACTTGCGCTTACACTTCTTGCGGGATGCTCAAGCAGTGAACATGTTGTTCCCGACATCCCGCCGTCACAACTCTATTCAGAAGCCAAAGTCTCTTTACAAAGTGGTAATTGGAGCAGTGCGATTGAAAAACTGGAAGCGATGGATTCGCGTTATCCGTTCGGAGCGTACTCAAAACAGGTCCAGCTTGATCTCATTTATGCCTACTATAAAAGTGATCAGCTAGCCATGAGTCTGGCAACTATCGATCGCTTTATGCGTCTGAATCCAACCCATGAAAAAATAGATTGGGTACTTTATATGCGAGGCCTGACTAATATCGCCCAAGATACGAACTTCATGCAGGAACTGTTTAATATTGATCGTTCGGATCGGGATCCGGAACCCGCCAAAGAAGCCTTTGCTGATTTTAAGAAATTACTTCAGCGCTACCCGGACAGTCCTTATGCTAAAGACGCGCACCAGCGGCTTTATGCATTAAAAAACCGACTGGCTAACTATGACCTGGCAACAGCAGATTTTTATCTGAGAAGAGAAGCATGGATTGCAGCAATTAAACGGTGTCAGGAATTACAGAAAACATTCCCGGATACGGAAGCGGCGAAAAAGTCATTACGAATCCAGTTAGAAGCCTACCAAAAACTGGGGTTAACCGATGCAGCCAAGAGAACTCAGTCGCTCATCGCATTGAACCCTCTCTAACAATTTGACACTGACTCCCAGCTCCCCGAAAAACAAGTATGATTTGGGGAGCAAAGATAGCTTTTTAAATCAACTACTTTGATGTCATTTTTACAGGTCGAAAAAAACCACTAAAAAACAGATATTTTTCAGTTCAACCTTTCTCTAATCTATCGTGGCGTAAAATATTCTCAACCCTTTTTTCACTTTCTCTCGATGACTCTTTGCGACAGATCACGTTTGAATCGATGCCAGAATTCCTCATTCATTTAAATGATCAATGTCACATTTTTTCCACCTCAAACAGGTACTCTGAAAGTAATCCAGATGGGATCGCAACAGAGGAATCACGTATGAAAGTAAACATTATCGGTAAAAACATTGAAGTCACCTCTGCAATCCGTGAGCATATCGAAGGGAAAATAAAAAAACTGGAAAAATGGCAAGTCGACATCATTGGCTGTCAGACCACTTTCCAGGAAGAACCGGATAAAAAGAAAAAATTTGAAGCTATTATCTCTATTCCCAAAGGGCAACTCGTCGCCTCAGCAACACATGACGACTTATATATTGCCGTCAATGAAGTCGAACAAAAACTGGAACGCCAACTCAACAAGCTGAGACACAAACCAGAAGCCAGACGGACCGACAAGATCACCCCGTCAGCAACCTTGTAAAAACAGATCAATACTCCATTTCAAACAGCGCTTTCCAGGCGCTGTTTTTTTGCTTGACGCCTTATGGCACCTTGCTTATTGTGTCACTAAATTTTCACATTCAGTTTTATATGCATCAAATAATTCAGCTCCGGAGTCCTATATCAGAATGACAAATTAAGGGAGATTCCAGATTCTGCCCGTCATTTGAGCATATGAAATAACAAATGAAGGACCTCCTATCATTGTGGAGGTCTTTTCTTATGAGGAAAAAGTTATGACGTCTCAGAAGTACTCTTTACAGGATATCCGCTTAAGACTGAACGAGTTAGACGATCAGTTGCTCCAATTACTATCAGAACGCCGAAAACTAAGTATTGAAGTTGCCAAGAGCAAAGTGGAAACAGCCAAACCTGTTCGTGATGCCGACAGAGAGCAACAATTACTGGTAAAACTCATCAACAATGGAAAAGAAAAGTACCAGTTGGATGCGCAATACATCACCAAAGTCTTTTATACCATCATTGAAGATTCGGTATTGCTGCAACAAACCTATTTGCAGAACTTAGCCAACCCAGCTCATCAGAAACCAACCTCAAGAGTTGCATTTCTCGGAGCGAAAGGATCTTATTCACACCTGGCAACCCGTGAATATTTCAGCCGGAAAAACGTCGAACTGGTTGAACTGAACTGTGAACAGTTCAAAGATGTCACCAAAGCAGTTGAATCAGGGCATGCAGATTACGGCGTTTTACCCATAGAAAATACCAGCTCAGGCTCAATCAACGAAGTGTATGACTTACTGCAACGCACAACACTTCATATCGTTGGTGAATTAACATTTCCTATCGAACACTGCCTGTTGGCAACTCAGGACATTCACCTTGAAGATCTAAAAGTACTCTACTCTCACCCACAGCCATTGCAGCAATGCAGTGAATTTCTGGGGTATTTACAGGGAGTTACGCTGGAGTCGTGCATCAGTACGGCTGACGCCATGCAAAAAGTCAAAGAGATGAACCGCAGTGATGTCGCGGCAATCGGCAATGCCTCCAGCGGAAAACTATATGGTTTACAACCAATTAAAAATAATATTGCCAACCAGACAGAAAATTATACCCGCTTTATTATTGTTGCCCGTAAACCTGTTGAAGTTTCTCTGCAAATCCCGGCCAAAACAACTCTCATTATGGCAACCTCACAAGAAGCAGGCTCATTAGTCTCGACACTTCAGGTTCTGCAAAAGCTGGGAATTAACATGACCAAGCTGGAATCCAGACCAGTGATGGGAAATCCATGGGAAGAAATGTTCTATGTTGATTTAGAGTCCCATTTGGCTTCAGCTGAAATGCAAAGTGCCTTGAGAGAATTAACCAAATTAACCAAGTTTCTGAAAGTGCTGGGTTGTTACCCAATTGAAAATGTGAAACCGACACAAGTGGAACAAAACTGAGAAACTTATTATTTCCATCCCAGAAAAGCTGACAATACGGCATTGACGACATAGAATGAGCTCAATTAATTTCCCGTCGTATTGTTGGCCCATCAATAAATGAAAACAACAAGTAGTTTTTTCTCATGAATGGAGCGGATAGCACGTCAGACGCTAAACTTATAAATGATGAATAAACAACTCGCTAGAATACTGATTCTTATCCTTGTCGGGCTTCCATTCTCTGCTATTTCGGCAGGGCTTAATATTTACCTATGGGAAGATACATTATCGAACAAGGTTATATCTGACTGGGAAAGAAAGTTTAATTACCCTTTGAATCTCTTCCATTTTGATAATGATGATGAACGTAGCCTGCTCATGCTGAAAAGTCTTCAGCTTCCTTTCGATATCATTGTTCTGGATAACGTTTCTGCTCATATTTTTGCACGTCAGGATACCTTCGAAGATCTCTCATCACTGAAAAATCGCCAATATATTGATCCTCGGTGGAATAAAATCTGTGGTACACATGCCATTCCTTATTTCTGGGGAAGTGTTGGTATTGTCTACAGGAAAAATAAAGTATCTTCACCACCACAGACATGGTCCGATTTCATCAACCCACCTCCAGAGTTAAAAGGGCACATAGGGATGATTCAGGATAGTGTCGAAACACTACTCCCCTTTTTGTATGCTCACCATCTGTCGCCGATAACCGACACCCTTTCTGAATTAAAAGCAGCTTATCAGGCGATGACTGAACTGAGCCCCGATATACTTACCTATGAATATGCATTGAGTTACGTCAGGAGTCACAAGAACAATGACAACCTATACATGGCATTAGGATATAGCGGAGATCAATCTTCGTTAAATCGATATTTTCAGAACAATAACTGGAAATTCGTCACACCGGCAGGACCACAATTTCTTTGGGTTGACTGCATGGCAATAAACAGTAATTCAGAAAATAAAAAAGCAGCAAAAGACTTTCTGAATTATCTGATGCAACCCGATATCGCGGCTCAGAATGCTTTGGATATTGGTGCTGCAACCCCAAATAAGGCAGCATTAAAATTGCTGCCTCCAAGTTTTATTCATGACAAGAGTATTTTTCCACCAATCAATAAAATGAAAAACACAATGATTGATTCGGAATTATCACCACTGAATTTGAATATACGGGCAAAAATCATCAACAGTCTGATAAATCAACATGAAGCTCAACCATAGAATATTATTACTCATCGCTCCCGTTATTTTATTCAGCGCAGCTGCATCCAGTTACATAATTTACGTAACACAAAAAGATGCACTTATAAAAAGGACCGATAGTTATCTACAACTCAACATGGAGAAACTAGCCGGATATTATCGTCAAACAAATACTCTGGTCAGTAGCTATGCCTATACTTTGGCGAAAAGCGATATTATCCGCCACTACTTTTTTCATGAGCAAAATCCGTTCCGGGAGCTCGAACTCGTCGATAACCTTCATGAAACCATCCACACATTACAGCCCAAACAAAAGCAGTTTGTTGCTCTTTCGATTCTGAATGGACAGCGTAAAGTCCTTTATTACGCGGAAAGAAGTAATGATCCTTTTGCTCAAATGGATCCAAAACTTCTCAGATATATCGGGCAAATCTATCAACAGACGAAGAAAACTGCCTATGTCGGCTACACTGAAAATTCTTCTGGTGAAGGCGTATTACTTCGTTACGATGTTCTGGATACCAAAACGCTGGAAACACCTTTAAGTTATAATCAGGATGAAATCTTTTTTGTCGTTGTCTACGCTACGCTAAACCGTTTCAATGTCCTGAAAAAAAATCTGGAATTCGATAATAAAACCACTATTTTCTTCACCGGCAAGCCACCTGAAAAAGAAGGATTGTCCCAAACGGTCGAACTTCAGTCGGGTTTGTCCGCAACCCTCGATCCGGCACCATTTATCCTGAATCATCAGTTGAACTCTATTCAGAAAGAGTTGATCTTCGCTTTTGGTATATCGGCATTTTTCACGGTCCTTCTGTTACTACTGCTTCTGTATAAACACGTGATCAATCCAATTTCTCGTCTGGATAATCAACTTCAGGAAGTTGAAAATAACGAACGGAAAAACATTGAAGTACTCCCGACCAATGATGAAATCGGACGCCTGTCATCACGTTTCTATGTCATGTATACCGAGCTGGAAAAAACCTACCAGCAAACAAAAGTACTGGCGGAAAATGATCACCTGACAAACCTGGCAAACCGACATCAGTTCCAGCGTCACGCCAAAACCATTCTTTCGCAGACGCATACACATGTCTGGGCTCTTTACATTGATTTAGATAATTTTAAATACGTCAATGACAAATATGGACACCAAATCGGTGATTCGCTGCTGATCAATTTTGCCAATCATGTCAAAACACTCTGTCAGTATTTTAATCAGACTTATCAGATCCATAGTCTGGCTTCCCGACTCTCCGGAGATGAGTTCGCAATTCTTCTGCAATCATCTACCGAACAACCGGGAATCGAGGACGAATTTGCACAAAAGCTGCTGGAACCGATACAAAACCGGACTCATTCTCCCATGGGGAATTTTCCGATCACGGCCAGTATCGGTATTGCCACATTCCCGGAGGATGGTCAGCATATAGAAAAACTCCTTTCAAATGCCGACACAGCAATGTATCAGGCCAAAAATGCAGGAAAAAACCAGATAGCCCATTACTCAAGAGAACTGGATAAAATTGTTCAGCGCCGAGCGAATATTGAACGGGCACTGAGAGCGGGCTCTTTTGACCACGAGTTCAGCTTGGTTTACCAACCCTATTTCACCTGCTCAGGAAAAGCAGTATCAGGATTCGAAGTACTACTTCGCTGGGAATCGGCTCATCTGGGGGACATTTCACCAGATGAGTTCATCCCAATCGCCGAGCAAACCGGTCTGTTCGGGGAAATTGATCGCTGGGTGATCCGCAAAGCTTTTGAGGAATTTTCCAGAGTTCAGGAAATACAGACTGAACCTAAAAAGATTGCAATTAATCTGTCATCCGCAGAACTGGATTCAATGCAACTTGCAGAATATATTGAAGAGCTTGCAATCACTTATCGTATTCCGGTACACCTGATAGAGTTCGAAATTACGGAAACTTTTGCAGCAGAGTCTCAGAGCTTCCCACTATTACATGAACTATCCAAACTCGGATTTGGTCTGACAATTGATGATTTTGGCTCCGGATATACTTCTATTTCACAGTTGGTTCAGTATCCGGTCCAGAAGATAAAACTGGACCGCCAGTTTCTTGATACACTGATAGCCAGTCAAAAGCATCAGGTAGTGAAGCCATTGATCGACTTATGTCATTCTCAAAATATGAAAGTCACCGCGGAAGGAATAGAAACTGAGAGTATGCATCAGTGGCTTTCCGACTATCAGTGCGATTATTTACAAGGATATTATTTCGGTAAACCAATGACAGTAGCAGAACTGAAGAACTGGAAGTACAACCAAGAGGAATCAGATAATGAGCCGAATTATCGTAGCATCGCTCAACCCAGTTAAGCTCAAAGCCGTAGAAAATGCATTTCAGGAAGTTTTTCCTGAACATCAGTCAGAAGTAGTTGGTATATCGGTCGCAAGTGGCGTATCAGAACAACCAATGAGTGATTCTGAAACCCGCTTAGGCGCATTAAACCGGGTTTCCAATGCCAGGAAAGAGATCCCAGGTGCTGATTTTTATGTCGGACTGGAAGCCGGTATAGAAAATGGATTCACTTATGCGTGGATGGTCATTGAATCCGAGCAGAAAAGAGGAGAATCCAGATCTTCAAGCCTGATACTTCCACCAGAGGTCGTTATACAGTTAAACGCTGACACAGAGCTCGGAAATGTCATGGATGAGCTGTTTCAGACACAGAATATCAAACAACAGGGCGGTGCAATTGGTTTACTCACCAATCATCTGCTCACTCGTTGTTCGGTCTATCATCAGGCTCTGATTCTGGCTCTGGTTCCTTTTGCCAATCCGACACTCTATCCAGACAATATTATCACAGCCCGGTAAAAAGAAAGTGGGCAAATAAAAGCATTCAAGCCAGCCTGTCAGACACAAGCCGGCTTGAATGGTAATGGTGTGTACGAATTGTTAATCTTTCCCGAACAGTAAATCAGCCAGAGCCGCTTTATCATCTTCAGAACAAACTTTCAGTTCATTCGAACCCCGGGTAATTGTTGCAACGCCGACACCAAGCATCTGGCTCATCTGCCGCTGCGATAAATCACCTTTGAGCAACTCATAAAAAATATTAATTCTGGAAACCAGTGTTTCCCGTTCATCAGAAGTCATCATCATGGTCAACAACATCTCCAGACGTTCCTGCTCCGATGCTTCCTTTAGCAGATCCAACAAGGACTGCCAGTCAGTAAATTTCGGTTGCTGTAACATTACCGTACTCATTCATTGATACACGCCTTTCCATTGTAGAGCTTTCACCGATCAATGGAATCAATATTTTGTATCAATTTCCATATGCTGTAAAAAATCTCCTTCAATTCCCATTAAGTAACGGTAATAGGTTTCAAACATCAGGATATTTTGCACATATCCCCGGGTTTCACGAAATGGGATCAGTTCAATAAACCGGTAAACATCCAGTTCTCCATCCGAATCGTTCAGCCATTGGTCCACCCGGTAAGGTCCGGCATTATATGCTGCAAAAGCCAGTACCCGGTTACCTTCATAGCGAGCCAGTAATTCATTGAGATACTGACTTCCCAGTTCAATATTTTTCTTCACATTAAACAGGTCACTTGAGCTGTGATACTGAAGCTGATATTTCTTGGCAACATGCCGCGCAGTTGAAGGCAAAAGCTGCATCAGACCTTTAGCGCCAACCGGCGAATGAGCTTTGATATCCATCGCACTTTCCTGCCTTGCCAGAGACATCAGCGTAATCGGATCAATGTTGTGTTTATTACCAAAAAATTCAAACCATTTCAGATAAGCTCTGGGAAAGCGTAAATCCAGATTCCCCCATAACTCTGCCTGAATAGCTGCGACTACAGCCAAATGATACCAGTGCGCGGTAGAAGCATAGCGTGCCAGCATAGCCCGCTCCTCAACAGAAGCCCGCTGAAGTAACCAGTGCCACTCACTTTTAGAGGCGACTATTTTTCCCCGGTCAATCAGCTCCCCGATGCGAATCAATGCTTTTTGGTAAGGTTCTATCAAATCAGGATCATAGGTCAGCGTATTTGTTCGATAAACAAATGGTTGTTGCAGAAATTCAGAAGCCGCCACACCATAGAAATTCCGTAATTCGGTGAGCGCAGCCAGTGTTTTCACACCTTCAGCCGTATTTCCGGATGCCATTTCACTCCGTCCCAGCCAAAACTGCCATCTGGGAAGTTGCTGTACAGATTCGGGTAAACGGCTAATCCAACGACTGATATTGACCCAGTTTCCATGGCCAATTTCCTGACGAATACGTTGTTCTATCAAGTCCGGATCACCACTTTCAGCAATGATCTGATCCCGCCACGCCGTCACACCAGAGACCTCATCTCCATCTAACAGTTGACTGGCCAGATAATGGGAAACTTCCCTCTGCTCTTCTGGTGTAAGTGAAGAGAGCAGTTGCTGGGCTATCAGAGAATAAACGGCTATCGGTTTGACTGCCGCCCACTTTTTTAAACCTAATACAATGATTTTTGACTCATCCGGACGCAGCTTTTCTGAATTCATCAGTGCCAGCACCTGTTCCGGATGCCGGTATACATCGAGCAAACGCAGAGCCTGCGAACGAGACTTATCTGTCTGAATCTGCCGACTCAGATACTTCATCAGAGAAAAGTTGCTTTGTTCAAAGGCGAGAAACATTCGTTTGATAATTTGCCGGTCAGAAAAATACCTTGTTTTATGCCATTGAGAAAAAAGGAAATCACAGGCATCGGATACACTATCTCCGCTAAGCCATAATGATTCAGCTCCCCGGTATGCTTCACTTTTTCTGCCGGTATGCCACATTGCTGTGTAATAGTAGCAACGGTATTTCTCCTGTCTGGGAGTCGATTTCTGGTAAGTCAGTAAAAGCGCCCATTTTTTCTCCTGAGCCAACGCATCAAGATAGGGAGCACTAATCCGGCCGGAGAATGGGAATTCCCGGTGACTATCAATAAAGTTTTTAATTACAAGCGGTGGTTTATCGCCAATATTGACTAACATGGAGCGATAATCCAGATAAGGTGTAAGTGGATAGCTCAGTAGCTGTTCCCGGACATCATGGTATTTTCTGACATCTTTCTTATCCAGCCAGAGCTGGGCACGATCATAGAGCTGACGCTGTTGTTCCAGAGTCAGCTTATCTTTTGCAGAGATGTTCTGTGCGTAGAAACTCCCAGTTAAAACACAGAGCATCATGGGCAGTATGTATCTCCCCCACGACACTTTCATGAACGGTAAAACCTTCTTTCTTTCCCGGAATGCTTCCTTAACATTTTAGTCATTATTTCCTCATTTTTTACATGAGGAAGGCTAAATTAACAAAAAATTCAAAACAACACCCGATTGCATATTTTTTCACAAATCATCTGACTCCCCCAAAGTCTGAACTAAAAAAATAACAGCTAGTAACAAATGTCATCTGATTAGTATAAAATGCGCGTTTTGATCTACGAGTAACAATTAGGAACGATCGGCAATGGCTGAATACGTGTACACGATGTCCCGGGTGAGCAAAATTGTTCCCCCGAAGAGACAAATCCTGAAAGATATCTCTCTGAGTTTTTTCCCTGGCGCTAAAATTGGCGTACTGGGTCTCAATGGTGCCGGTAAATCAACCCTGCTCCGCATCATGGCTGGTATTGATAAAGACATAGATGGGGAAGCCCGCCCACAACCCGGACTGAATGTTGGTTATCTCCCTCAGGAACCGGTGCTGGATGAGAGTAAGACTGTCCGTGAAATCGTTGAAGAAGCAGTATCAGATGTCAAAAATGCTCTGGTACGCCTTGATGAAGTCTATGCGGCCTACGCAGAACCGGATGCAGATTTTGACGCACTGGCAAAAGAACAGGGCGAACTGGAAGCATTGATTCAGACCAAAGATGGTCACAACCTCGATAATATGCTGGAACGAGCCGCTGATGCACTACGTCTGCCGGAGTGGGACGCTAAAATCAGTAATCTGTCCGGGGGAGAACGTCGCCGGGTTGCTATCTGTCGCCTTCTGCTGGAAAAACCGGACATGTTGTTACTGGACGAGCCAACCAACCACCTGGATGCCGAATCCGTGGCCTGGCTGGAGCATTTTCTCGTCGATTACAGCGGCACTGTCGTTGCGATTACCCACGACCGTTACTTCCTGGATAATGCCGCTGGCTGGATTCTTGAGCTTGACCGTGGTGAAGGTATTCCCTGGCAGGGAAATTATACCTCCTGGCTGGAGCAGAAAGATGCTCGCTTAAAACAAGAAGCAGCTCAGGAAAAAGCCCGTCAGAAAACGATTGAGAAAGAGCTTGAATGGGTACGTCAGAATCCAAAAGGGCGTCAGGCTAAATCCAAGGCCCGGATGGCCCGTTTTGAAGAACTGCAAAGCACCGATCACCAAAAACGGAATGAGACCAACGAGCTCTTCATCCCACCAGGTGAACGTTTAGGTGAAAAAGTCATTGAAGTGAAAAATCTGACAAAATCCTTCGATGGCCGGGTACTGATTGATGATCTCTCTTTCAGTATGCCGAAAGGCGCGATTGTTGGAATCATCGGTCCGAACGGTGCCGGGAAATCAACCCTGTTCAAAATGCTCAGTGGTGTAGAGCAGCCGGATTCAGGTACGATAGACGTTGGCGATACCGTAAAACTGGCTTCAGTAGACCAGTTCCGTGACAGCATGAATGATAAAAATACCGTCTTCCAGGAAATCTCAGAAGGTGCCGATATTATCCGGATCAACAACTTTGAAATCCCTGCCCGGGCTTACTGTTCCCGGTTTAACTTCAAAGGTGTTGATCAGCAAAAAGTTATCGGAGAGTTATCCGGTGGAGAACGTAACCGTGTCCATCTGGCAAAACTGCTCAAAGCTGGCGGAAACGTCTTACTGCTTGATGAACCAACCAACGATCTGGACGTTGAAACACTCCGGGCACTGGAAGAAGCTTTACTTGAGTTTCCCGGATGTGCCATGGTGATTTCGCATGACCGCTGGTTCCTGGATAGAATTGCGACACATATTCTTGATTACCGTGATGAAGGACAGGTTAACTTCTACGAAGGTAACTATACTGAATACACAGAGTGGCTAAAACAGACACTGGGTGCCCAAGCTGCGGAACCACATCGCATCAAATACAAACGTATCGCGAAATAGTGTTTTCTGTTTGAATGAAAAGGCCGCCACTTGCGGCCTTTTTTATCCCTGTAAAGATGATTGAACCACTATTGGCGAAACATCTTTTCTGTTTGGCCGACCCATCATCTACATACAGAGACAGAGATATGGCAGAAAAACGTCGATTTTCACGTATTATCTACCGGGCTCCGGCTTTAGTGACCCAGGATTCCATTCGCCTTGCAACAACAGTTCAGGATCTATCCCTGCATGGGGTGCTTCTTTCGATCGATGGTGAGCCAAGACTTGATCCCGAACAACCCATTTACATTGAATTTCCGCTCCCTGAAAGCGATATTTCAATTCAGATGACAGCTAATATTGTCAGCCTGCACGACAGTATATTACGGGCCAGTATTGCTTATATTGATGTAGAGAGTATCTCTCATCTAAAACGACTGGTTGAACTGAATGTCGGTGATGACTCACTATTACACCGGGAACTTGAGCATCTGTCCGATCTGGGGAATGAGCATTAAGACAGGTTAGTCACAATAAAAAAGAGCGGAAAAACCGCTCTTTTTTACTTAACCACGATGAATTGCATCATTGGCATGTTTGAGTAAATTCTGACTCTCTGACATGAATCTCTGCGAGTAGTCGCCAAACCATTGACTCACTTTAGAAAAATTCTCGATAAACTGTCCTTTATCTTTCTCATCAATGATCTTCATCGCCTCAGTAAAGCACTGATAGAAACGGCGGATCATCGCCATATTCTCTTCAGAGGAAAGAATAATATCACCATAGAGATTCGGATCCTGCCCAAACAGACGGCCAACCATCACCAACTCCAGACGGTAAATCGGAGAGCTGAGCTGAAGTAATTTTTCCAGTTCAGGATTCTCTTTCGACAAGTGCAGCCCATAGACATAAGAAGTAAAGTGCCTTAGAGCCTGAATCAGTGTCATACCATGATCATGAGCTTCTGCACTGATCTGGCATAAACTGGCTCCCCAGATAGAAATCTGTTGTAACAGCCACTGATAACTTTCTTCCCCACGACCATTACAGTAAACAACAACCTGTTTGGCCAGACTGGGAACATCTGGCCCAAACATAGGATGTAACCCGACAACCGGACCTGAGTGAACATCCAGCATCGCTTGCAGTGGCTTGGATTTTATCGATGTTAAATCACACAAAATGCAGTCTTCAGGCAAATTCCCCAATTTGGCAATCACGTCCAGTGTCAGATGAATCGGTACGGTCACTACAACCATACCGGCATCACACAACAGTTCATCTGCGCGATCCCAATCCTGACTGCCCAGAATTTTCACCGTATAACCAGATAAGCGAAACATCCGGGCAAAAAGACTGCCTAACTGCCCTTGCCCACCGACAATAACAATCGGACGCAGATCCGGATTCAGGCACTTAAAACCAGCATCCTTCTCACTAGAATAAGACTCCCGCATCGTCCGACGCAGAATATCTTCAATCAGTTGAGCCGGTACACCCTGTTTCTCAGCTTCTTCACGGCGCGCAGCCAACATGGCAGCCTCACGATCCGGGGCATAAATCGGTAAACCATACTGACTTTTCACTTCCCCGACTTTCTCAACCAACGCCAGACGGCGAGCAAGAAGTTCAATCATCTGTTGATCGACTTCATCTATCTGATCTCGTAACGCGTTGAGCTCAACTGCCATGAACAACCTCTTTAATCTTGCAAACGTTTTTCTAAAAACGGAACCAGTTCCTGATGCGCACGACGCAGCAGTGTGTCTGTCGCTTCCCAGCTAATACATGCATCAGTAATCGATACACCGTACTGCATCTCCTCACGAGGTAAATCGGCAGACTGGTTTCCTTCATGAATATGACTTTCGATCATCAACCCTATAATTGAACGATTTCCCTCACGAATCTGATGGATAGCATCTTCAGCAACCAGAGGCTGACGACGGAAATCTTTACGAGAATTCGCATGACTACAATCTATCATCAATGATGAGTCAAGTTTTGCATTTTGCATTTCTGCTTCACATTCGGCAACAGAAACCGAATCGTAGTTGGTCTGTTTTCCGCCACGCAGAATAACATGCCCGTTAGGATTTCCCTGAGTGGTCAGCAAAGCAACCTGACCTTCCGCATTAATTCCCATAAAACGGTGGCTGGATGACGCAGCCTGCATCGCATTGATCGCCGTAGCCAGACTGCCGTCTGTACCATTTTTAAAACCGATCGGCATGGATAAACCACTTGCCATTTCCCGGTGTGTCTGTGACTCGGTCGTTCTTGCTCCTATAGCCGCCCAGCTAAATGTATCGGAGAGATACTGAGGACTGATCGGGTCAAGTGCTTCCGTTGCCAGAGGGATTTCCATTTCAGCCAGCTCAACCAGTAGCTGACGGCCCACATGTAATCCGTGTTCAATATCAAATGATCCATCCAGATGCGGATCATTGATCAGCCCTTTCCAACCGACGGTTGTCCGTGGCTTCTCAAAATAAACCCGCATCACCAGATAAAGCTGATCACTGACTGCTGCCGACAATTCCTTAAAACGTCTGGCATAATCTTTAGCAGCATCCAAATCATGAATTGAACAGGGTCCGCACACAACCAGTAAACGATGATCCCGTTTATGGATAATATCGGCAATCGTCTGACGTGACTGATGAATAAACTGCTGTGCCTTCTCACTCAACGGAAGTTTCTCTTTCAGCGCTTCCGGAGTAATCAGAACCTGCTGTTCAACTATATTAATGTCATTTAATTCATTCATCATCACCACCCGTACAAAATTATTTACAATACATTCTCGAACACCGAGAATTACATCACAATTGAGGCACAAGTTACCAGTATAAACGGCACTTGTGAATGTAAAAAAATAAAAACATCACATGTAAAAAATAATTTACATATCTATATCATCACAAATCCCTGATGCACCGGTATTTTATTCCCGACGCTTCCCCTAAAATAAAGCGCATGTTTACGGACACTTTTACGACAATGGATGTAATTCTTTCCCTGCTTCAGCAGATGTGTGTCTACCTTGTACTCGCTTATATGCTCAGCAAGACGCCACTGTTTCTTCCGCTGCTAAATATTTCGTCCCGTCTGGAGCACAGACTGTCAATTTATGTGCTTTTTTCTCTGTTTTGTATTCTGGGCACTTACTTTGGTTTACAAATCAATGACGCGATTGCTAACACCAGAGCTATCGGCGCTGTGATGGGGGGATTATTCGGTGGACCGGTTGTCGGCTTTGCCGTCGGACTGACCGGTGGACTTCATCGTTACACATTAGGGGGATTTACCGATCTGGCATGTGCAATTTCGACGACAACAGAAGGATTGATCGGAGGACTTCTGCATACCTATCTGATGAGAAGATACCAAAGGGAGCTATTGTTTCACCCAGGGGTTGTATTCAGTATCACGTTGTTTGCTGAAATTCTCCAGATGCTAATCATTCTGTTTGTGGCCAAACCTTACGAACAGGCTTTTACGCTCGTCAGTACCATTGCAGCCCCGATGATTATTGCCAACTCCGTCGGTGCAGCGCTATTTATGAGCATTCTGCAGGATAAAAAATCTATCTACGAAGAATACTCAGCCACATTTTCCCGGAAAGCTCTGCGTATAGCCGAACGTTCCGTAGGGTTACTATCAGATGAATTCACAGCCAGAACAGCTGAACCGGTCGCCCGCATAGTTTATGAAGAAACCAATGTCGGTGCAGTTTCAATTACCGATCGGGAAAAGATTCTTGCTTTTATCGGTGTCGGCGATGATCACCACCATCCCAATACGCCCATCTCATCCCAAAAAACTATTGAATCTATTGAGAAAAATGAGATTATCTATCTGGATGGATACGAACGACCTTATCAATGTTCTCTCTCACCAGACTGTAAACTGGGTTCCGCGCTTATTATTCCCCTGCGGGTCGATGATCGTGTAGTCGGTACCATTAAGCTTTACGAGCGGAAGCGGAAACTGTTCTCATCCATTAATATGTCGATGGCCGGAGGTATTGCTCAGTTATTATCAAGTCAGATTCTGTATGGTGAATACCAACAAAAGAAAAACTTGTTGTCACAGGCAGAAATCAAACTCCTTCAGGCTCAGGTCAATCCTCATTTCCTCTTTAATGCTCTGAACACGATCAGTGCGATCATCCGCACGGATCCACATCAGGCCAGAGCATTAATTCAGCATCTTGCCCATTTCTTCCGGAGCAACTTAAAACAGAATGTTGAGACTGTCACACTTGCGGAAGAGCTGTCCCATGTGAATGCCTATCTCATGATAGAACAAGCCCGGTTTTGCGACCGCCTTGAGGTTGATATTCAAATCGAACCTCAGCTTCTGGAGCGAACGGTTCCCAGCTTCACGCTGCAACCTCTGGTTGAAAATGCCATCAAACACGGCACATCAAACCTGCTTGATACCGGACGCATTCGTATTTACAGCAAACCGGCCACTCATGGTCACCTGATTACTGTTGAAGATAACGCCGGAAGTTACCGGCCATCTGAAAATGAAACCCATGGACTGGGAATGCAGATTGTCAACAAACGTCTGGTCAACTATTTCGGTGCCTCATCCGGGCTGAAAACTGAAGTACAACCCGAGATATCGACCAAAATGCAATTTTTACTCCCGGACATGACCTGATACGCAATCTGAGAGAATGTCATAATGAAAGCGCTGATTATTGATGATGAAATTCATGCCAGAGAAGAACTGGAACAACTCCTCAAAGAAGATGGATCTCTGGAGATCATTGGTCAGGCAGGAAATGCAATTGACGGGCTGAAACAGATTAATCAGTTGAAACCAGATGTCGTTTTTCTTGATATTCAGATGCCACAAATCACCGGAATTGATTTACTGGCTATGCTGGATCAGGAAACCATGCCGAGAATTGTGTTCATTACAGCCTATGATCAATATGCTATTCAGGCATTCGAAGACAATGCGTTCGATTATTTGCTGAAACCCATTGATGAAAAACGACTGCACAAAACGCTGCAACGTTTAAAACGGGATATACAGCGGCAGGATATTTCTCCCATAATCCCACAGTCACTGGAACAGGTTCCCTGTACCGGACTTAACCGAATTGTGATTATTCCGATACAGGAAGTCGAATTTGCCGGCAGCGATCTTGCCGGCGTTCACGTTCAGACCCGGGATAAAAAAGCCACCAGCCAGCTCACACTAAAGCATCTGGAAGAAAAGACACCACTTCTTCGCTGCCACCGTCAGTATCTGGTTAACCCGAAAATGATTCAGGAAATAAAACTGTTGGAGCATGGTCTGGCTGAAGTTCTGACCCTTTCCGGGCACACAGTTCCGGTGAGCCGGCGTTATCTGAAAAATCTGAAAGAAACACTGGGTATAAACTAGAGCGTTTGTTCAGTCAGTGGCCTCAGAGCGTCTGCTGCATGCTTCCACTGTGGAGTACGTTTCAGTTCGGTATATTGTATTATGCTCTGCTTGCGCAGACATTCGCCACCGGAAACCTCCATGATGGGCAAATTGTCCAGCACCTGTACCGAAGCTGAGCGATCATTACACAGCAGCAACATATCACATCCGGCAGCCAATGCCTGATGTGAGCGGGCAACAGCATCGCCCATTACCGAAGCACCTTCCATGGCCAGATCATCAGAAAAAATAATGCCCCTGAATCCGAGTTTCTGACGCAAAACTTCCTTCAGCCAGAATTCAGAACCACTGGCCGGCTGACTATCATAATGCGGGTAGATCACATGAGCGGGCATCATTGCATCTAATAACCCGGACTGAATATGCTGACGGAACACTTGCATATCGGTTTCCAGAATATTTTCACGGTGATCATAAGGTGTTTCTTTATGTGAATCTTCCACAACACCACCATGTCCAGGAAAGTGCTTTCCTGTTGTCGCCATACCTGCCGACTTCATTCCCTGAATATATGACTTACTCAAGCGAGCAACAGTATCACCATCTTCACCGAAAGCCCGATTACCGATCGCCCGGCAGGCAAAGCCTGTATCGAGAACCGGAGCAAAACTTAAATCAATATCATGAGCAATCAGTTCACTGGCCATCATCCAGCCACCCAGTTCAGCCAAACGCTCACTGTCCGGAAAACGGGCATAACTGGCAGCAGACGGCAGACGGGTAAAGCCGTCCACAAAACGCTGAACCCGACCGCCTTCCTGATCAACTCCAATCAGAATCGGCCCCCGTGCATACTGCCGGATTGACTGAGTTAAGGCCTGTAACTGCCTTGAATCAAAATAATTTCTGGCAAACAAAATTACGCCGCCAATCGTCGGGTGCTCCAGAATCTCTTTTTCTTCCGCACTCAACTCACACCCTTCAACATCCAGCCACAGTGGCCCCATATTCATCTCCCGATTTCAGATCATTCACTCCAGAACCGATTATATACACAACACCATCCAGATACAGTTCACATAGATAGACAAGAACCGTTCAATCCATCCCAACCGTCTGAAGTTAACGTGAAAAACAGAATTGAAACCAGAGTGGTTCTGCGACGAAAATCAATTACAATGCTATTATGTACCTCCATCCGGAATCAACGATGGCTCAGAAAGAATTGTATATTGGTGTTATGTCCGGCACGAGTCTGGATGGTGTTGATGTTGCCTTGATCGAGATAGACGATCACAATATTCGGCTCATTTCATCCTATTTACATCCGATGACGGAGTCTATCAAACAAAGCATTATGGATATCTGCACCGGTCAGCCGACACACCTCCCGGCAATTGGTATTCTCGATCACCGGTTGGGACATCTGTTTGCCGATGCAGTCAATGCACTGCTTGCCCAGACTGGCTACCGGGCACAGGATATCCGGGCAATCGGCTGTCATGGTCAGACGGTGTACCATCATCCGGCCGGAGAAACCCCGTTTACCCTGCAGCTTGGAGATGCTCATATCATTGCCACCCAGACCGGCATTGATACTGTTGCCGATTTTCGCCGTAAAGATATGGCACTGGGAGGACAGGGAGCGCCGCTTGTGCCCGCTTTCCATCGTGAGATCTTCCCCCATAAAGACTCGACACTGATTGTGCTCAACATTGGTGGTATTGCTAATATTTCGGTCATCAGACCAAACTATCCTGTTTCAGGATACGATACCGGCCCCGGTAATATTCTGATGGATGCCTGGTGTCAGTACCACACCAGAGAAAAATTCGACAAAGACGCACGCATTGCCCAAAGTGGCCGGGTCGACCTGCCGTTGCTGGAAGTGATGAAGCGCGATGCTTATTTCGCAGCACAACCACCTAAAAGTACCGGCAGAGAATATTTCAATCTGGACTGGGTTCAATCGAAAGTGAAAATGCTCGGCCGTCACATTGTTGCTGAAAATATACAAAGAACACTGTGCCGGTTAACAGCCGAAACCATTGCAGATCAGGTAGTTTTACATCAGAGTGGTACTCAGCCACAGTTATTCGTGTGTGGCGGTGGTGCCAGCAATCCGTTGTTAATGAAAGAATTACAGGCACAACTGCAAGACTGGCTCGTCAGTACAACATCAGAACAGGGCGTTGACAGCGACTATATGGAAGCTATGGCTTTTGCCTGGCTGGCTCATCAGCGCATACATGGCATACCCAGCAACGTACCGGAAGTCACCGGCGCTTCCAGAGCCGTTTCACTTGGGGTCATTTATACGGCCCGCTAAAATCAGGATACAGAGTAAAACTTATGACGAATGATGCGTTATTGTCAGCACTATCCCAGTTGGTTTCAGAAGGTCGTAACCCGGAAACCATGGATATCGATCTGCTCTCCTCACAAGCTATTCTTGAACGGATCAATCAGCAGGATAAAACCGTTCCTTTTGCAGTAGAAAAAGTGATACCGCAAATCGCTGCTGCAGTGGATGTCATCACTGAAGCATTTAAGAACAATGGCAGACTGATTTATATCGGCGCCGGCACCAGTGGACGTCTGGGAGTCCTGGATGCATCCGAATGTCCTCCGACTTTCGGTGTTTCCGATCAAATGGTCATTGGTCTTATCGCCGGTGGGAAAGATGCCATGTTTAAAGCTCAGGAAGGAATAGAAGATTCACCGGAAGCCGCAAAACATGACCTGCAACAGCTCAGCCTGACCCAACAGGATGTTTTGGTCGGTATTGCAGCCAGTGGCCGGACACCTTATGTCATCGGTGCTCTGGAATACGCTAATCAGCTTGGTGCGGCTACAGTCGCCGTCTCCTGTAATCCGGACTCAAAAATTGCAGAGATTGCCCGGATTGCTATTTCTCCCGTTGTCGGCCCCGAAGCTCTGACAGGTTCAACCCGGCTAAAATCAGGCACTGCGCAAAAGCTGGTCCTGAATATGCTGACAACAGCCAGTATGATCCGATTAGGCAAAAGCTACCAGAACCTGATGGTTGACGTACAGGCAACTAACAAGAAACTGGAAGCCCGGGCAATCCGGATCGTTATGCAGGCAACCGACTGTGGAAAAGAGCGCGCCGAACAGTTACTGAAACTCAGCAACAACAACGCAAAGATTGCAATTTTAATGCAGTTGACTGATATGACCTGTCAAGAGGCAACGGAGAAACTCTCACAATCTCAGGGTTTTCTGCGTAAAGCGATACAGAACCAGTAAATCAATCATTTGTATATTGTTCCCAGCCCCGCCGCCATTCCATTCGGAACTGATTACCGTCTGGTGTTCCGTCACAAACCCCATCGTAATACTGACCGGATAAGCCGATTTGATAGGCAAAGTCCGGGTTACAGTATTTTTTCACACCTTCTGAGTATCCTTCATCATAATTAGCCAGTTGAACAGCTCCCAGCTCAGAGAGCGCTTTATAGGTCCGCTGCTGATGGCCGGCAATACCATCACGATACCCAATCTGATACCAATCCCCCTGAGTCGCCAGTGATTCATCCAACGATGCACATCCCAGCAGAAACAACGAAACTCCCATCACACCCAGCCAAGTACGATATCTCATCACAACGCTCATACCTTGTTTTATATTCCTGTAACTTCAACAATATACGTTTTCCCGGCAAAACACCAAAAACAAAAGGAAAGAATCTCTTCCTTTAAGGAATCGAGAGTACATCAGCCACCAATTGACATATCAGTCGATAGCGATACCACTTGTGACCAGTTAAAGACCACTTAATTCTTCATATGACCGCTCACCAGACTTTCACATGCATAACCCATCTGGTCAGACTAGTCTATATAAAAGGGCATCTCTGACCTGATACAAAAACATCTCTGGCCTGAAACAAAAGGAAAATAATATGTTGTGGTTCTTCGTCTCTCTGATCGCCTTAGTTGGTGGTTACTTTATCTACGGTACTTTTGTCGAAAAAATATTTGGTATTAATGAGAAACGTCAGACACCGGCCTACAGTCAGACCGATGGCGTCGACTATGTACCATTATCAACGCCGAAAGTTTACCTCGTCCAGTTACTGAACATTGCCGGTGTCGGGCCAATCTTCGGCCCGATTATGGGGGCACTTTATGGCCCGGCGGCTTTATTGTGGATTGTAATAGGCAGTATCTTTGCCGGTGCTGTCCATGATTACTTTTCAGGGATGTTATCCGTCAGAAACGGAGGCGCATCTGTACCGAACATCAGCGGAAAATATCTGGGAAGTGGTGCCAAGCATTTCATGAATGTCTTTGCGATTATTCTGCTACTGCTTGTCGGAGTTGTTTTTGTCTCTGCACCTGCCGGTATGATTACCAATCTGGTGAACGAACAATCTTCGCTGCATATCGGAACAGGTTTCATGGTCGTCATCATCTTTGCTTACTACATTCTGGCAACCATTGTTCCGGTCGATAAAATCATCGGTCGCTTCTATCCTCTGTTTGGTGCGTTACTCGTCTTCATGTCTGTTGGCCTGATGACCGCAATAATAGTCTCTGATGAACATACCATCATGGGTGGCTTCACCATGAGCGATATGTTCAGTAATCTGAATCCGAAAGATATGCCAATGTGGCCGGCGCTATTCATTACAATTGCCTGTGGTGCAATATCTGGCTTCCATGCAACACAGTCGCCTTTGATGGCCCGTTGTATGGAGAATGAGAAAAGTGGTCGCTTCGTGTTCTATGGGGCAATGATTGGTGAAGGCGCAATTGCTCTGATTTGGTGTACGATTGCTCTGTCATACTTCGGCTCACTGGACGGTCTATCCGAAGCTATCAGTCAGGGTGGACCAGGAAATGTTGTCTACAGTGCATCATTTGGTCTGTTGGGAGTCTTCGGAGGCGTACTGGCTTTCCTCGGTGTTGTTATTCTCCCCATCACTTCCGGTGATACAGCTTTCCGCTCCAGTCGTCTGATTCTGGCAGAATACTTCAATGTCGAGCAAAAAACCTTACGCAGCCGCCTGATGATGGCATTACCACTTTTCGTCATCGGAGCCATTCTGACTCAGGTTGATTTCGGCATCATCTGGCGCTACTTCGGCTTTGCCAACCAAACCACTGCCGTTGTGATGCTTTGGACAGCTTCTGCTTATCTGCTGCGTCATCACAAGTTCCACTGGATTACAACTATACCTGCGCTATTCATGACCACTGTCTGTGTCAGCTTCATTCTTAACAGCAGTACACTTGGATTCGGTCTACCTATGCAGCTTTCTACAATACTCGGTTTCGTTGCAGCAATGACTATGCTGGCTTACGTCATTAAAGCTGCAAAAGGAAATAAAGGCATCGATCTTTCAGATGTGGAAGAAACACCGGACAAACTGACTAAAACAGTCTGACTTCCGGCAGAAATACGAAGAAGGGCTCCTGAAGGAGCCCTTTATTCATCAGACAAAAAACATCTTAATCAATCTGTTTAATCTGCAATTCTTTCGGCACTTCAAAGAACATATTCTCTTCCCGTCCCAAAACCTCTTCAACCGATACTGCACCCAGCTCACGAATACGTTCAAGGATCTGGTTGACCAATGCTTCCGGAGCGGAAGCACCAGCAGTCACTCCAACTGTACCGGCATCGGTCAGCCACTTTGGATTAATGTCTTCTGGTCGGTCGGTCAGAAACGCCACTGTCCCTAACTTCTCAGCCAATTCTTTCAGTCGTGTTGAATTCGAAGAGTTTTTCGAACCAACCACGATCATCACATCAACCTGTCCGGCGAGAATACGAACTGCATCCTGACGGTTTTGAGTGGCATAACAGATGTCATCTTTACGAGGTCCCTGAATCTCAGGAAAAACAGCTCGCAATTCATCGATCACGTCAGCTGTCTCATCAACAGAAAGTGTCGTCTGACTGACATAATGAAGATTGTCCGGGTGCTTTACTATATGTTTTAACTGAGCGACATCTTCTGTTCTTTCAACCAGATACATTCCTCCGGCCTGACTGGCATACTGCCCCATCGTTCCTTCAACTTCCGGATGTCCGGCATGGCCGATCAAAATGACTTCCATGTTCTTTCTGCTGGCCCGGGCTACTTCCATATGAACTTTGGTCACCAAAGGACAAGTCGCATCAAAAACCGTCAGTTCTCTGGCTTTGGCTTCACTTCTTACTGCCTGAGAAACACCGTGCGCAGAAAATATCACAATATGATTGTCCGGAACTTCACTTAACTCTTCGACAAAGATGGCGCCACGCTGTTTCAGATCTTCAACAACAAACCGATTGTGGACCACTTCATGACGAACATAAATCGGTGGTTGATACATCTCCAGAGCTCGTTCAACAATACTGATGGCCCGGTCAACACCAGCGCAGAAACCGCGAGGGTTTGCTAGTAATATTTTCATGTTATTGCCCATGGAATCTCACTCACTTCACGACGATACCGTCATTTCACCCTATTCTACCGCCAGAATCTCAACATCAAAAATAACATCCTGTCCAGCCAGCGGATGATTAAAATCGACAGTAACTGATTCCCCTTCAATCGCAGTGATAATTCCAGGAATTTCAGCACCATCAGGCCCGCTGAATGCCATGATAACACCGACTTCAAGCTGCACTTCTCCAGCAAATTTTGTCCGGTCCATGTAATGAATATTATCTGGATTCGGCAGACCAAACGCATCTTCAGCTTTCAGTTCTATCGTTCGTTGATCACCAGCCTGCAATCCCAGCAGACATTGCTCAAAGTTATCACTCAGGCTGCCATCACCAATCACCAGTTTTGCCGGTTTCCCCATCTGATGTGTACTGTCAGCGACTGAACCATCTTTCAGTTTGATGGTGAAATGAAAAGTTACGGCAGCATCCTGTTGTATTGATTTTTCTTTTGCTGTATTTATCACGAGCTTTACTTCTCCCTGCCTTGATTGCAAAAAGCGCTATCCGAATCAACAGACAGCGCTTAAGGTGATCCATAAAATGAATCAGGATAATTATTTGGCTTCTTTACTACGAAAACCATCGAGAATCAGCATCGCCGCACCGACACAGATCGCACTATCAGCCAGATTAAAAGCCGGCCAGTGGTGAACACCCCAATAAAAATCGAGATAATCAACAACAAATCCGTGTACAACCCGATCAAAGACGTTCCCTACGGCCCCTCCGATGATCATCGCATAGGCGCAGTTACTCCATCGATCAGTCACCGGCTGCCGACGCATCCAGTACATCAGGAGCAAAACAACCCCCAGCGCAATACCGGTAAATAACCAGCGCTGCCATCCGGTTTGCTCACTCAGAAAACTAAAAGCAGCGCCGTAGTTATGCACATACAACAGGTTAAAAAATGGCAACACTTCAACACGATGTTGCCATCCATAATCCATAGAATTCATCACAACTAACTTGATGGCGATATCCAGTACAAACACCAGAACCGCCAGCCATAGCCAGCGGATTCCCGAACGTTTGAGTGTCAGTTCTGTCATATTTATCCCGTTAGTCAGCGCTTATGCAAACTTACGCACTTCGCCAGCACCTTCTACGTTAGAGACACAGCGGCCACAGATATGCTCATGGCCGGCAATCGTACCCACATCATCAGTATGGTGCCAGCAGCGCTCACACTTTTCAGCTTCAGTTGCGGTAACCATGACAAACAAACCATCAATCTCTGTTTCCTGAGCTTGTGCTGCCTTTTCAGTCACAGATTTCACAGCCGCCTTCGATGTCAGCAGAACGAAACGGAGTTCATCTTCAAGTAACTTCAGCTTCTCGGCTAAATCCCCATCCGCATATAGCGTCACTTCGGCTTGCAGCGAACCACCGATGGTTTTCTCGTTACGGGCAGTTTCCAGCAGCTTATTAACTACGCCACGGACTTCCTGAATTTTCTCCCAGAACGCATTATCTAAAGACTCGCCGTCTTTCAGACCGAACAGTCCGTCATACCACTCACCGGCAAATACAAACTTACCACGCGCTTCACCATTCGCTTGTGACGCTGGCATTTCACGCCAGATCTCATCAGCGGTAAATGACATGATTGGTGCCATCCAGCGGACCAACGCTTCAACAATATAGAAAAGTGCTGTTTGACAGCTTCTCTGTGCATGTCCACCACGTTTTGCCGTGTACTGGCGATCTTTAATCACATCCAGATAAAAAGATCCCATTTCAATCGAACAGAAGTGCATCAGACGTTGAACCACAGCATGCGTATTATATCCATCATAAGCTTTAATGATCTCTTCCTGAGCAGCTAAAGCTCGGGCAACAGCCCAGCGATCCAGAGCAACCATTTCTTCCATTGGAATAATATCGGTAACAGGATTAAAACCACTTAAGTTTGCCAGGAAGAAACGTGCTGTATTACGAATCCGGCGGTATGCATCAGCTGAACGCTTCAGAATTTCATCAGAAACAGCGACTTCACCTGTATAATCAGTGGAAGCAACCCACAAACGTAAAATATCTGCTCCCAGTTTATTGATCACATCTTTTGGTGCAATCGTATTCCCGATCGATTTAGACATCTTACGGCCCTGACCGTCGACTGTGAATCCATGAGTCAGAACTTCCCGGTAAGGTGCTTTACCTTTCATTGCAATCGATGAAATCAGAGAAGACTGGAACCAGCCCCGATGCTGATCGGAACCTTCCAGATACATATCCGCTTCAGCGCCATGGAACTCTTCACGATTATCTACGACTGAATAATGAGTTACACCTGAGTCAAACCAGACATCAAGAGTATCTAATACCTTTTCATATTGTGCAGCTTCATCACCCAGCAACTCAGCGGCATCGAGATCCCACCACGCCTGAATGCCTTTCTGCTCAACCAATTGAGCTACTTTTTCAATCAGTTCAGAAGATTTAGGATGCAACTCTGCGGTTTCTTTATGCACAAACAAGGCAATCGGCACACCCCAGGTCCGCTGACGAGAGATACACCATTCCGGACGGCCTTCCACCATGCTTTCAATCCGGCTTTGTCCCCAGTCCGGCATCCACTTCACGCCTTTAATTGCTTCCAGAGCTTTTGTCCGGAGACCTGCCTGATCCATCGAAACAAACCATTGCGGTGTTGCCCGGAAAATAATCGGTGTCTTATGACGCCAGCAATGCGGATAGCTATGCTCATATGCATGGTGATGTAAGAGAGCATTTTTCTCTTTCAACACCTCGATCACTGCATCGTTTGCTTTAAATACATGCTGACCGGCAAATAGTTCAGTATCCGGCAGGTAAACACCGTTTGAACCGACAGGGTTTGCAACTTCCAACTCGTATTTCTGACCAACGACAAAGTCTTCCTGACCGTGACCGGGAGCCGTATGCACAACACCAGTACCAGAGTCCGTCGTCACATGATCACCTAAGATCGCAGGAACAGTGAAATCATAGAAAGGATGGTTGAAGCGGACTAATTCCAAATCAGCACCGGTAGCAAATCCCAGATTATGGAAGTGTTCAATCCCAGCACGATCCATCACATCTTTTGCCAGTTCAGATGCGATAATGATCCGTTCAGCCTGACGTCCGGTCGTATCATCTGCTTCAATCTGAATTAAGGCATACTCCAGATCTTCCCGTAAACAGACAGCCCGGTTTGCCGGTAAAGTCCATGGTGTGGTTGTCCAGATGACAATGGAGATATCACCATGACCTTCATGGCCTTTGTTTAAAGTAAATTTAGACAATAATGCAGATACATCCGCGGCTCTAAAACGTACATCAATCGAGGGAGAAACTTTGTCTTTATACTCAACCTCTGCTTCAGCAAGTGCGCTTCCACAGTCAGTACACCAGTGAACAGGTTTAAAGCCTTTTAACAGATGACCATTATCTGCAATTTTACCCAGAGCCCGAATAATATTGGCTTCTGTAGCGAAATCCATCGTGAGGTAAGGTTTATCCCACTCACCAAGAATTCCCAGACGTTTAAAGCTCTCTTTCTGACCTTCAACCTGTCCGGCAGCATACTCACGACATTTCTCACGAAATTCAGCTGCTGTAACTTTCTGACCGGGTTTTCCGACTTTCTTCTCAACCATCAGTTCAATGGGCAGACCGTGACAATCCCACCCAGGAATATACGGTGCGTCAAAACCTGAAAGAGTTTTGGATTTGATAATAATGTCTTTAAGAATCTTATTCAGAGCGTGACCAATATGAATATCACCGTTGGCGTAAGGAGGGCCATCATGTAATACGAAAGATTTTTTGCCTTTTTTAGCTTTACGGATCTCACCGTAAAGATCCTCTTGATACCAACGTTTCAGCATATCCGGCTCGCGTTGCGCCAGATTGCCACGCATTGGAAACCCTGTTTCAGGTAAATTCAGGGTATCTTTATATTCACTCATCGATTCTTCATTCCGTTATACTGGGCGAAGTTAGACATTATGTCAGCCAGACTTTCCGGCTAACCCTCACACTGAAGCAACCACACCCTTGCAGCTTCAGCATCCAATTCTATTTGTTGTTTCAAAGCTTCAAAGGAATCAAATTTATGTTCACCACGAAGCTTATGTAAAAGTGCGACTTCCAGTTGCTTACCGTAAATATCGCCGTGGAACCCAAATAAATGGACTTCCAACTGTTGCCGGACACCATTCACTGTCGGTCGGTGTCCAATATTTGCAACACCACCAATCGGTGTTGCTGCAAGCCCTGAAACCTGTACGACATACACTCCGGAAACCGGAGAGACACAACGTTTCAGAGGGATATTAGCTGTCGGAAAACCAATAGTCCGTCCCAGCTTTCTTCCGTGAGAAACACGGCCACTAATACTATAGTGACGGCCAAGCATCTCCCGGGCAGCGGACAGATCATCGTTCGCCAGAGCTTCACGAATTGCCGTACTGCTGACTCGCAGGCGATCAACACAAAAGCTTTGTGTATTCACGACATCGAAACCAAACTTTTCACCAGCCCGCTGCAACATCGCAAAATCACCACGACGTTCCTTGCCAAAACAAAAGTCATCGCCAATGACAAGAAACTTAACACCCAAGCGCCTGACCAACAAGTCATGAATAAAGGCTTCTGCCTCGATTTGAGCAAATTGGTCATTAAAATTGACACAAAGCAGACGATCAATCTCTAGTTTACTCAACTGAACAAACTTATCCCGCAGACGCGTCAGTCGGGCAGGAGCGTGATGTCGGGTAAACAATTCCATCGGCTGCGGCTCAAACGTCATTACCATAGACGGAACGCCCAGAATCCGGGCTTGTTCCGCGACCAACCTCAGCACTTTCTGGTGTCCCAGATGGACACCATCAAAATTCCCGATAGTCAAAACACAGCCGTGATGCTGTGTACGTATGTTATGAATACCCCGGATTAATTCCATGTAAGACGTTTAGAACCTATTTTCAATTCTTCAGGTGGTGAAACCGACGGATTATATAACCTCAGGCCGGGATAAGAAAGTCAATCAGGCCAACAAATATATTTCGACTTCTGCTTTGACAGCTCAACAAGAAGATTTTCAGAAGACCACAAGGCATCACAACCTATGCCCTGCCTAACGTGTCGCTCTTATATGTTTCAACCGGACACCAATAAGCAGACTGGTCAATACATAGACACAGCCTCCGGCAATAATCAAGCCGGCCAGCATCAGACTACGTTTCATGATTCCCCACTCCACCCAGACCAAAATATGCTCAGACAAAAATGCCAGACTGAAACTCATCACAATTCCGGCCACAAAAATACGACCGATAAATATCAGTGTTGTCCGGTGAATCCGGTAAACCCCGGCCAGATGTAATCCCCGGTACAACAAAGCCATATTGATTAATGCCGACAGTGCCGTTGCCATCGCCAGACCGATATAGCCGAAAAACCAGGCAAAAACTGCGTTAAAAAACATATTTGCTACCATTGCAACAATGCCATATTTTACCGGTGTTTTGGTATCCTGCCGGGAATAGTATCCCGGAGCCAACACTTTAATCAGCATGAAACAGAGCAACCCGGAAGCATAGGCAGTCAACGACAAAGAAGCCTGATGCACGTCAGCCAGCGTGAATTCACCTCGCATAAACAAAACCATAATCATTGGCTGAGCTAATACCATTAACCCCAGTGTTGCCGGAATACCTAACAGACAAACCATGCGTACGCCCCAATCCATGGTATCAGAGAACCCGATGGATTCTGCATCCACATGCTTCCTGGAGAGTGCAGGCAGGATGACTGTTGCAATCGCAATTCCGAATAACCCCAGTGGAAACTCTAACAAACGGTCAGAGTAATAGAGCCAGCTAATCGAACCTGTTTGCAAAAAACTGGCAATAAACGTATCAAACAACAGATTAATCTGACTGACTGAAACACCAAATAAAGCGGGAATCATCAGTGTTCTGATCTTCCGAACTCCGGGATCATTCCATCCCCATTGGGGCCGGACAAACACACCTGCTTTGATCAGAAATGGTAACTGAAACAGGAACTGGACCAATCCTCCCAGAAAAACACCAATCGCCAGACCAATTTCGGGCTGCTCCAGACGGGGAGAAATCAACAGTGCCGAACCGATAATCATCACATTGAGAAATACCGGAGTAAAAGAAGACACTGCAAATTTCCCCAGCGTATTCAATATCGCTCCGGATAAAGCAACAAAGGTAATGAACCATAGATAAGGGAAAGTAATTTTGAGTAAAAGGCTGGCCAGCTCAAACTTCGGTGCTGCTGGGCCGTTATTCAGCCAGTCGAGAAACCAACCGGCGCCGAAAACAGCAGTCACAACGCCAGAGCCGAGAATACCAAGTAGTGTCACAATAGAAACTAAAACACCCAGAGTACCGGATGCTCTGGCAATGAGCAGACGTGTTTTTTCCATATCTCCCTGAGCATGATATTCCGTCAGTACCGGAACAAAAGCCTGAGAGAAAGCTCCCTCGGCAAACAAACGGCGCAGAAAATTGGGAATCTTATTGGCAAAGAAAAAAACATCCGCACTGGCACCTGCGCCCATCAGATTTGCAACAACAATATCCCGGAATAATCCTAAAACGCGCGACAGCAGCGTCATAGCACTGACAATCATGCCAGACTTGAGAAGACGTTTACTCACCGTGACCTCTATTTATACGTCAAACAGCATCCGGGCAGTTCCCGGCAGTTCATGTACAGGATCCAAAGTATGAATTGAATTGGCTTATTCCCTGTGTTGCTGCTTTTTAACGTAGAACGCGCAGCTTTTCAAATCAGAGTTTTGTCAGCGATACATCAACCACGAAAGATTAAATAGCCTTAGGGGCTGTTGACCTTTCGTGGTTAAATTTTGTTCAATCCGAACGGGTATTGATCGCGACGCGGGGCATGCCGCTTAGCCATCCTAAGCAAATGGCCCGCAACAAAGAGCAAGACACGTTCAGAAAGCAAAAAATAGCACTCTCTGAATACAGATTAAGTATTAGCATTCAAAAAAAAATACTGTTAGAATCCCCGCCATCTTAACCGTGAAGACACGATTGTGCCAAAAAGCTTTTGGCTCGTTGAGTTTTTGCACAAATTAATTGACATTTGAAGGTAAATAAGGGATAGTTCCGGCCCTTAAAATGTCACTGAACTAAAGTTTTTGGGAGTAGACCCTTGGCAAATAGTAAATCTGCTAAGAAGCGCGCTATTCAGGCGGAAAAAAATCGTCAGCACAACGCGAGCCGCCGCTCAATGATGCGCACTTATATGAAGAAAACTGTCGCTGCAATCAATGCAGGCGACAAAGAAGCTGCAACTGCTGCACTAGCTGAAGCAACACCAATTCTTGACCGTATGGCAACTAAAGGCCTGATCCACAAGAATAAAGCAGCTCGTCATAAAGCTCGTTTTGTTGCAGCAATCAAAGCTCTGTAATTAGCTTATTGCTTCATACAAAAATAAAAAAAACCGACACTCATGTCGGTTTTTTTATTACCTCTGATCTTCCACCGTCTGTTAAATTCATGAACAGTACAGACGATACAACAGCTCAATCATTGCCTTGACTTCAGGACTGCTTAGCGAATAGTAAACAGTCTGAGCTTCTTTCCGTGTAGCAACCATTTGATCCCGACGTAACCACGCCAGATGTTGAGATAATGCAGACTGACTCAGTTCAAGTTTGGCGCATAGCTCACCAACCGAAAGTTCCTGAGCTAATAATAAGCACAAGATCTGAAGACGTCTCTCATTGGCCATCGCTTTAAGTAATACTACAGCTCTGGCTGAATTTTGTTCCATTTCCTGAAGATTCACGAAAAGGCTCCCTTTATGGACTGGTTCATTTCATACTAACAACGACTACAACCTTGCAGCCCAAGAGTACTGACTTACTTTCAGTGAGTTTACCGTGGTTCATTGTTATATTTTTCCCATCGGCAATCATTACAAATATGTACTAGATGGTAAGTACGTGCTAGATATTAAAACAATCACTAATAAAAAAGAACCTATCACACAAATAAATAGCCAAAATCTTCATTACATATGCTCTTTACTGCCGGGTGCTGGATCATCCTCTCGGCAAAAATCACGTAATATTCCTCGCTCAAATCATCAATTTTATCAATAAGACACATTGGCGGATCACATTCAACTTCCTCTGTATAGAGAGAAGGCGCTAAAAAAATAGCTTCCCGGTGAGATCTGGCGAAAGCTTTCATCAAGGCCACATCATCGAACTCCCCCATAACATTGGGTTGAATTCCCTGACTGTCAAACCATTGCATGATACACCTTCCCATAGCAGTCCGACTGCCAGGGATTAGTATTTTCCGCTGAGACAAGAGCTCAGACAATGAATCCTTACCCGGTGGCGTATATGAAAAAAAGCACATCTGGCTCTCTCCCAGCTTTTTACTGAACAAACCAGGGCTCCGGGCCGAATCAACAGGACAGTCAGACAAAATCATATCCAGCTTATGCTGAGATAACTGCTCAAGCAGGAGTTCATGAGTCGATTCAAAACAGCGTAAGTGAATATGCTCATCTTCAGGTACAGCACAAAGCAAAATCTTGCTGACGATCTGTTTCGAAATCGCATCAGCGACACCGACATCAAGCAGTAAATTTGCCCGCTGGCTATAATTCACAATATCCAGCATTTCATAACTTAAACCGTACATCCGATCAGCATATTTATAAACCAGTTGCCCCAGTTCAGTTGGTTCGACACTACGTCCGGTCCGTTTCATTAACTTCCCGTCCATTCGCTCTTCCAATGCTTTTATCTGTCCTGTAACAGTCTGTGGAGTCAGAAACAGAGCCTGAGCAGCTTTAGTCACTGAGCCTTGCTTACACACCATCCAGAAATAATATAAGTGATTGTAATTTAAATGAGACATATTCTACAGACCGTCCGAAAGGTTAACGTCATGAAAAAATAACGGGATTTCATCACTCAAAATCTCGAGATTACCGAGAATTTAAGCATATATGATCGGTATATTCGAGATAAAAATATCTCGGCTTTCCCTCTTACAAGTCTCAGGGAAATTCATTAAACTTATAAAAAATTAATGAATAGGCAAGTTATGAAGCAGTACATTGCATTGTTGGAAGATATTCTGGAAAACGGTGAGGTCAAAGGAGATCGCACCGGAACCGGGACGATTTCCGTTTTTGGCCGGCAAATCCGCCATAATCTTCAAGATGGTTTCCCATTAATCACAACCAAAAAACTTCATTTCAAGAGTATCGCAAACGAGCTCATCTGGTTTTTGAGTGGAGATACAAATACCGCCTGGTTGAAAGAAAATGGTGTGTCGATCTGGGATGAATGGGCAACAGAAGAGGGTAATTTAGGCCCGATCTACGGCAAACAGTGGACTGCATGGCCAACACAATCCGGAGAAAGCATCAATCAGATTGATTATGTCGTTAATGCATTAAAGCATAATCCTGACAGCCGACGTATTCTGTTCCATGGCTGGAATGTCGAATATCTGCCGGACGAGTCGATGTCACCTCAGGAAAATGCCCGGAATGGGAAAATGGCCCTTCCGCCATGTCACCTGCTCTATCAATTTTATGTGTCAAACGGCAAACTATCTGCCCAGCTATATATTCGTAGTTCCGATAGTTTTCTTGGACTGCCTTATAACATCGCCTCACTGGCATTGCTGACCCATATGCTTGCGCAACAATGTAATCTGACACCTCATGAGATCGTTGTGAGCTTTGGCGACCTGCATGCATATTCAAATCATATGGAACAAATTAAAACACAACTGGCCCGGGAGCCTCGTCAATTACCGGAACTCCGTATCCTGCGCCAACCCGAATCGATCTATGACTATCGTTTCGAAGATTTTGAAATCGTTGGTTACGACGCACATCCGTCAATCAAAGCTCAGGTTGCCATATAATTTGCACGATTCCCCGCTGCTAGGCGGGGAAGTCACATTAACTTTCAGCGGATACTGCTGTGTCATGGGCATGAATTTTTTCTCCGACCCACACCAGTAAATGCCCCAGAAACATATAAACTGCTTCCTCATACTCATTTATCGGATAGTTCAGGAAGATCATCGACAACCCCTCTTTACCGGTAAAACGGGGAAACTCGGCAAGTTGGCCATCAACCTGATACAAGTGTTTAATCTTATTGTTGACTACCCGGACTTCATTAACTGTGTCGTACTCAGGTAATGAGTCAAGCTCCAATCCGAATTCGCTGTAAACAGTCTTTATCTGAGGCCACTGGTAAGGAGGGCTGATCTCCGATTCATTCATATCAGATAAATTCGACTTCAATAGCACATAAGCCCGCTTGGAAAATTGCTCGACAATAGACCACAGTCCAATGATTGCAGACTCATCTGCCAGATTTTTTACCCTCTGTACATCAGTATCATTGGAATGAATAAACTGAGAAGCCTGATACTTGATATATTCCTGTTCGTCTTCATCTTCAGTCTCTTCCAGCTTCTTCCTGATTTCTGCAGAAAAATCATTCAATGCAGAGCACTTCTGATTCAATTCCTGATAAACAATTTCATGAAACAGGCAAAAATTATCAATCCTTTCTTCAAGCTCAACACTCAGACCGTGAGTTTTATACCGACAGGTATCAAATTGATTTCTTCCCATCCCGGCAATGTGTCTTGATAATCTGGTTTTTAGTGAATTTAAAGCCATTTAGCAAACCTTATTGATCTTTCTCTTATGGACTTACCGTGCAGGCAAACCTGAACGACGGCGATAAGCCCAGAACATCAGAAGAGCACCGGCAATGATCATCGGCAAAGAGAGGATCTGTCCCATAGAAATAAATCCGGCAAATAGTCCCAGTTGTGCATCCGGCTCTCTGAAATACTCAACAAAAGTACGACACGCGCCGTACCCGATTAGGAACAGGCCAGCTACTGAACCATAAGGACGAGGTTTGCGAATAAAAAGATTCAGAATAATAAACAGAAGTACGCCTTCCAGTGAGAATTCATAAAGCTGTGAGGGATGACGCGGCATCGGGCCGGCACCCGGAAATACCATCCCCCAGGGAACATCAGTCACTCTTCCCCAGAGTTCCCCATTCATAAAATTCCCTAAGCGCCCCAACGCCAGACCGAAAGGTACCAGCGGAGCAACAAAATCAGCGACAGCAAAAAACTGGCGCTTGTTGCGTTTCGCATACCAGAACATCGCCGTAATGACCCCAAGCAGACCACCATGGAACGACATGCCTCCAGTCCACACCTTAAACAGATATAAAGGGTCTGCGAGGAAATACTCAAATCCATAAAACAGAACGTAACCAACCCGTCCGCCAATCACTACGCCAACGAATCCGGCGAATAAGAGATCTGATACTTGATCTCTCGTCCATCCACTTCCCTCTTTATCTGCTCTCCGGTTCGCAAGCCAGGTCGCAAAAAGAAATCCGAGCAGATACATCACACCATACCAGCGAATGGAAAGCGGTCCGATAGAGATTAAAACAGGATCGATATCCGGGAACTGAAGAAACTCCTGAGGCATAAATCTTTACTCTTTATTCAATAACTGTTTATGACATACCACGCTCAGCGCAGCAACATATGAATTGATACAAACATCAGAAAGACGGAGAACACTTTCTTCAATACTGATGTTGGTAATTCGGTAGCGAGCTTCGCCCCCACTTTAGTCGTAAACATCGACGCGCAGGAGACAAACAACAAGGCGGGCAGATAAACATAACCCAAACTGTATTCCGGCAGATCTTTAACCGCAAAACCATGCCAGATAAAACCAATCATTCCAGACAATGCAATCATGCAGCCACACAATGAAGATGTACCGACAGCTTTGCGCATTTCCACACCATGCCGGTTCAGATAGGGAACCGACAGCGCACCGCCGCCAATACCGGCCAGACTGGCAATCATTCCAATCATGCCGCCACTCATCATCATTAAACCCGCCCCCGGCATCGGTTTAGCGGTACGCTGACGAATCGAAAGAAACATCTGAACGGCCAGAAAAAAGACGATAACCCCAAAAACTCTGGGCAAGTACTCACTCGGCATCCAGTCAGCCAGCGTAGCCCCGACAAACCCACCGATGACAATACCGGGAATCAGCCACTTCACAGACAGCATATCAATGTTGCCATACCGTAAATGGTTAAAAGCCGAAGAACCGGATGTCAGAATAATACAGGAAAGAGAGGTGGCCAGAGCAATTTGCATCGCATGTTCGGCGGCAATTCCTATCTGAGGAAGCAAAAACAACAAGGCAGGCACGATAATCAAGCCACCACCAATACCCAGCAGTCCGGCCATTACCCCGACAAAACCACCTAGCACAACAAGCAGCAGGACAAATGTTATGGTCACGATAATTCCTCAGATTAACTTAATTTTTACCAGCACGAATAAAGCCGGCAAAACCGAATTCTTCAAAATGAGTCTGCATCATACAATAAATATCATGACCATAAGGTTGCATCAGCGCCTGTGATGCAAGTTTTTCAAGTGTTTTAATTTCTGAATGGCGAATCAAATATTTCACTTTCGCAACATTCGAAGTATTCATACTCAATGCCCGGAATCCCATACCAATTAAAAGTAATGCCCCTATCGGGTCACCCGCCAATTCTCCACAGACACAAACATCAATCTGATACTGATGACAAACATCAGAAATATGCTTTAACGCCATCAATACTGACGGATGCATGGATTCATAGACATCAGCAACCCGGGCATTGTTCCGGTCAACTGCTAATAAATATTGTGTCAGATCGTTTGTTCCGACTGAAATAAAATCCACTCGGTTGGCTATCTGGGGTAACAGGTAAAGCATTGACGGGACTTCAACCATGACGCCAATTGTTGGCATCTTTACCCGCTCATCGACTAAAGAAACTTCTTCAAAAGCCTGATGAATCAGAGCAAGAGCATCATCGAACTCTTTCATCCCGGAAATCATCGGTAACAAAATTCCGAGATTATTTGTCTCGGTACTGGCTCTCATCATCGCCCGGAGCTGAATAAGGAAAATATCCGGATGATCCAGTGTGAACCGAATACCACGCCACCCCAGAAATGGATTATCCTCTTCAATCGGCAGATAAGGGAGAGGTTTATCTCCGCCAACATCCAGTGTTCTCATCACCACTTTCTTGTTGGGATATGTGCAAAGAACCTGACGATAAAGCTGTGTCTGTTCTTCTTCGGAAGGAAAACGATTCTGCAATAAAAAAGAGATTTCTGTGCGGTACAAACCGACGCCATCAACTCCCTGATTAACTGCGGCATTGTTCTCTGTATTCAGTCCGGCATTCAACAGAATCTCAACCGGATATCCATCCAAAGTCACAGCTTTCTCGGACAAACCTTCATTTGCCATTTCCGAAAGCTCACTTTCTTCTTCCATCAGCTCCTGATACTCTGCCAGCACTTCGGAATCCGGTGAAATATGGATGAACCCGCTATAACCATCAACGATGGCTAATTTATTATTAATTTCTTTAAAATTTAAGGACACACCCATCACGGCAGGAATGCCCAAAGCACGGGATAAAATTGCAGCATGAGAGTTTGCCGCACCTTCCAGTGAGACTACGGCCAAAAGCTTATCTTTCGGAATACTGGCCAGAATCGAGGCGGTTAACTCTCTGACGACCAGAATAATCGGTTTTTCCAGAGTCAGCTCTTCCTGTTCACTGTTGTACAAGAAATACAGCATTCTCTGGCCAAGTTCCCGGAGATCCTGAGCTCTCTCCCGCAGGTAAACATCGGACATTCCGGAAAAACGTTCAACATATGATTCGACAACCTGACGTAATGCCCAGTCAGCCCGGTCACCTTTCTGAATTTGCTCCTTCAGATCCTTACGCAGCATCGGATCATTGAGTAAATGGGTAAACAGGTCAAAAATCGCCAGAGTTTCTTTATGAATATCGCCATCGAGCTTCTTGCGCATCCGTCGAAAATCACTCAGCGCATTTTCAACTGCCCTCGATAACCACTCCTGCTCTTTCTTTATATCCAGCGTAGAAGCAGGCAAAACATTTTCCAGCTCAGGCTGGGAGTTATCCCACCAGAATTCACCGATAGCAACACCAGGCGATGCGCCGATGCCACGAACTACAGATTGCTGTTTTGAAAGCGACCACAATCCCTGAGACTGAGCATGTGCAACCAGCACAGCCAACTGAGCCGACAAGGTGACAATAAATGATTCTTCGATTTCGCTGAACTGACGGGGAGAACGCTGTTGGACAACCAAAACCCCCAGCACTTTCTTACGATGAATAATCGGCGTACCTAAAAAGCTCTGGTATACCTCTTCACCCAATTGCCGGAAATATTTAAAGTGAGGATGTTTTGATGCTTCGGCCAGATTAATCGGCTCAGCAGAACGTTTCACTAAACCGACTAACCCTTCATCAAAACCGATGTGAATCTTGTTACCTTTAAATTTCAGCCCCTGAGTCGCAATCAGTTCAAGGCGTTGCTTTTCTTCATTGGCCAGATAAATCGTGCAACATTCGGTATTCATTGCCTCACAGGTTTCTTTCACTAGGACGTCAAAAGCCTGATGAACATCTTCCACTTTTGAAACCCGTTCAACAATTTCCCGAAGCTGAGAGAGCATGTTTATCCTCTTTTCCCTTTGCGTTTACCTTTCATCTTCCGTGCTTTAAATGGCATCGCAACGGAAGCAAACTCTTTCATTACCCGCCGATAAACATCGCGCTTAAATGAAACAACCTGCCTTACCGGATACCAATAACTCACCCAACGCCAACCATCAAACTCAGGGGTTACTCCACGCTGCATATTAATTTTAGACTCATGACTCTCTAAACGCAGGAGAAACCATTTCTGTTTTTGACCAATACAGACAGGTTGAGAATCCCAGCGAACCAATCGTTTGGGAAGTTTATACTTCAGCCAATGACGACTGGATGCAATGACCTTCACATCCTTTTTTGTTAAACCAACCTCTTCGTATAACTCCCTGAACATCGCCTGTTCCGGAGTCTCACCATGATCAATTCCTCCCTGAGGAAATTGCCAAGAGTGTTGTCCGTATCGTTTCGCCCAGAATACCTGACCATGGTTGTTGCAGATTACAATACCGACATTCAGCCGATAACCATCGCCATCGATCACTGGCAAACCTCTAATAAAATTTAACTTCTCCCGATTTTTTCATAGATCCCCGAATGTAGCAAATATCCATTGACAAGAAAGACAAAAATAATCCGTGGATTAAATCGGATATCAGCAGGTCGATACAGCAACTTATCAACATGGGATAACAAATTTGTTCGATCTTATTCACCTTTTCTGTGAGTAACTATGTGAAAAAGTGATATATTACTCACAATTTTCAGAGCAACATCTCCCAACAAGCTTTTTAAAACTCAAACAACAAAATTTTATTATTTATTATTAATCAAATAGTTAAATTAAATCCATCGCTTTCACTAATCTCTCAAAGATCTACAAAGATCAAATCCCCATTCACATCGAACAAAGATCAACCACCACTATCTTTATCCACATCATTCTGGATAATTCGTTAAAAAAATTGCAAATTATTCTCTCTAAACCCCTGTGTATTCATCCATGATTTAACACCTGTCACGAACTTATATAAAAAATTGTGGATAAGTTGAGGAAATGCTCTGCGCTCCGATCTTTCAGACAAACAATGACCTGCTCTCACTTCATCTGGTAAACTAATGAAAATTACATCCTGAAGTGTTGCTTATATACACATGAATGTCTGCCCCGCCTAGTGAGTGTTGATCTTTCGTGATGTTTTTTGCAGCAGTTTATCGTGCATTTAGCCAGAGCAGATCAACACGCCCTAATGAAACCAGAACCAAAAACAGAAAGTGAACTACTTGAAAGAGCCTGGGAGATTGCCGGGCTGAGTTTTGCTGAACTGGCGAAAACCGCTCATATGCAGGTACCTGCGGATCTGAAGAGAGACAAAGGCTGGGTAGGACAACTTCTTGAATGGCATCTGGGGGCAACAGCCGGCAGTAAACCTCAGCAAGATTTTGAACAGTTAGGAATTGAACTAAAAAGTATCCCGATCAGCTATACAGGGAAACCGTTGGAAACCACCTTTGTTTCTGTCGCTCCACTAACCGGTGTCCATGGCCTGACCTGGGAAAGCAGTCATGTCAGGAACAAACTTTCGCGGGTTCTCTGGATCCCGGTTGAAGGTGAACGGGATATTCCGGTTTCTGACCGAAAAGTCGGTGCTCCTCTGCTGTGGAGTCCGTCACCAGAAGAAGAGTTACAACTCAAAAATGACTGGGAAGAATTGATGGAGTTCATTGTGTTAGGCCGGATAGAACAGATTACTGCCAAACATGGTGAAGTCCTTCAGCTTCGCCCCAAAGCTGCTAATGGCAGGGTAAAAACCGAGGCTTATGGCGCAAGCGGTAAAATTATTCGTACCTTGCCCAGAGGTTTTTATCTCCGGACTCAATTTACGGCACAAATCCTGGCACATCATTTTATTTAATCACAACTTCAGTTCATTCATCATCACTCCAGTGATGACAATGGGGCATCATCCTTTTCTTTAAGCTTCATCCGGATTGAATAAATTCAACCACAGAAGCCCATAGACCTATGGTATACCGACAGTAAAATTTCTGTTTCCTTTTCAGTAGGAATTTCGCTTATAGTGAAAGACCAAGCATATACCCAAGTGGCCTCCGTCACTCTGGATCCTGCATCTTGAGGTTACTTGGATCGATCTATAAAGCTCAAATTTAACTAAGAAATGTGCAGTCAGAACTGCCTAATCATTAGTTTTTCGACCAAAAGGAAGTTATATGCACTATACAAAGCTGCCTCACTCAACATTGGAAGTCAGTAAAATCTGTCTTGGTACCATGACCTTCGGCGAACAAAATACGCTTGATGACGCTTGTAGCCAGCTTGACTACGCCCTTGAGCGGGGAGTCAATTTTATTGATACGGCAGAAGTATATCCCATTCCTCCCAAGCCGGAATCTCAGGGAAAAACAGAAGAATTTATTGGTCAGTGGCTGGAAAAATCAGGCAAACGGGAAAAAGTAGTTCTGGCAACCAAAGTTGCCGGGCCAGTCACCGCCGGACCGAGAAATCCACTTCAGATCCGGGAAAATATGGCACTGGATCATCGCAATATCCATCAGGCTATCGATAGTAGTCTTGCCCGGCTGAAAACAGATTATATCGATTTGTACCAGCTACACTGGCCGCAACGCCAGACAAACTGTTTCGGTACTCTGAACTACCCGGAACTGCCGGAAAAAGAAGAAGTCACTCTGATCGAAACACTGGAAGCCATGACCGATCTGGTCCGGGCCGGTAAAATTCGCTACATCGGTGTCTCCAATGAAACGCCCTGGGGAGTAATGACCTATCTCCGTCTGGCAGAAAAACACGATTTACCGCGTATCGTTACCATTCAGAACCCTTATAATCTGCTGAATCGCAGCTTCGAAATCGGTCTCTCAGAAATCAGCCACTTCGAAGGTGTAAAACTGTTGGCTTATTCACCTCTCGCTTTTGGAATTCTGAGTGGGAAATACCTTGACGGTGCCAGACCTGAAGGTGCCCGCTGTACACGTTTCGAACGCTTTAAGCGCTACTTTACACCTCAGGGAATCAAGGCAACCGAGGCTTATATTCAGCTTGCCCGGGATTATGATCTGGACCCGGCTCAAATGGCGCTGGCTTTCGTAAACCAGCGTCCTTTTGTCGGTTCCAACATCATCGGCGCAACCACGTTAGCTCAATTAAAAAGCAACATCGATAGTATTGATATCACATTGTCGGATGAGTTAATTGGTAAAATCAATGACATCGCCACGACCTACTCTAATCCTTGTCCGTAATTTTTACTTTTTTAATGCCCCTGCGCCTCATTCTGAGTACCTTGCATGAGGCTTGATATGTGAGGGCCAGAAGGAGCAGAAGCTCCTTCTGGCCTGTCTGGTTACGTCGGTATTCGCAATGACATTAACTGGCGGATCAAATGAATACGACGTGTCACACGCTGATCTTCATTCATCGAACGACCAATAGGCCGACCATCAGCTTCCAGACCGATATCACGTAGCAGATGAGGATTATCCCACGGAATATCATAAGCACTCCGGCGAACTTTTCTTCTCCACGCCCGTTCTTCACGACGTAAATCGGCACGAATAAGCAATGCTGCTAGTGATAAATAAATTGAATGACGCATAGCGGTATCTCCTTGAGAATCATTGGCTGGAGGAAACCTGGCTACACTTAACAGAATAAAATTGGATTCTTTGACTTATTAAGCTGCCATATTTCCGCAGCCTAATAAAAAAGCTTACGGATTGATTAACTAAAAATATCTCGTTTCATTTGACGGAACATACCGATAATGGCTGTTGCCTGTGAATCAGAAATAGGATGAGATACAGACGCACACACAGAAATAACATAGAATACAGATTTCATAGTGCGTCTCCTTTAGTAATTACAATCCAGTTGAAAGGTTTATGACCGAAGCCACGAGAACAATTTTATGAAAACAAACGAATAAATCAATAAATAATCGATTGATAATCTTTAAAAAGATAGATTAATTCAATAATTAACAAGTAATAATGCAACCATACGACATTCAACTAAAATCAATTATTTTCTTGAAACAATTCACTAACACTATATTTAATCATATGACCATAAATATAAAATAAAAAATGATATATAAAAAAGCCTTATTACAATCAATAAGGCTTTTCAGACAGCATCATACTACTTTGCTGAAATAAAACAGTCACAATATAATTAATTCATCTCTTCCGAAATTAAATTATGCTTATTCAACAAACGATACATTGTCGCTCTTGATATACCCAACTCTTTAGCTGCCTGAGTAATTTGACCGGAATTAGACTCAAGAACCAACATCAACGCCTCTCTTTCAGAACGTTCACGGATACTTTTCAGACTTAATTTCCCATCCCCGAATTTCGGCAAATCCAGATTACTCTCACCAAGCATGACGGTATCAGACATCAACACCATACGCTTAATTTGATTGATCAACTCACGAATATTACCCGGCCAGTGATAACGGGAAAGCATCTTCAGCGCATCCTCCGTAAATCCTCGGGCCTGAGCATTATATTCTTTTGAAAATTGTTGCAGATAGTGGCGGGCGATCAACGGGATATCAGCAACACGCTCTTTTAAACTGGGTACATTAATCCGCAGAACATTGATGTAGTGATACAGCTCATCATTGAAGTCACCATCAATCAAGGCCTTCTCTATATCCGTTGCATTTGCTGCCAGAATCCGGATATCAACTTTCTGAAACCCTTTCGATGTTTCAACAGTTCCTTCCTGAAAAAAACGTAGCAAATTCAACTGCTGATCTTTTGTAATAGATAGAATATCGTTTAAAAGAACCGTGCCACCATCGGCTTTTTCCAGAATCGAAACAAAATCATCATCGGCACCAATGCCAAATAGTTCCATCGCGAAACGTTTTTCGGACATTGCCCGGCAATTTACGGAAATAAACGGCTTCTTTGAACGGGAAGAAGTATTATGAACGGCCTTGGCTACAACCTCTTTCCCGGAGCCGCTCTCCCCATGAATTAATATACTGACATCTGTCGGTCCAATCCGCTTAATCTGATCCCGTAATCGCTTCATCGGGACCGATTCACCAATCAAACCAAAATTATCGTTCAGACCATAATGAGGCCACACTTTTTTCTCAAGTTTCAGCATACCGAGCTGGTGCCCGATGGTACTGAGTAACTGCGCATCCGGGATTGGTGCAGTAAAGAAATCAATGCAGAAGTTTACAATAAACTGACATATCGTATCTGAACTTAACTGAGACTCACGAATAAACGCAAGCCAACGAACTTGCCTGTGACTACTTACTAAGTTCGCTACCCCATTTAAACTGAACTCATCGTGACTTAAATCGACAATTCCGATACAAGGACCAGTCTCATCAAACAGGACATCAGCCTTTCTTAAATCACCTACCTGAGAACACCGCCAACCAACTTGTTCTAATACCGAAAGCCATGGTTCATACGTGCCACCAACCACGATAAGAGAACCTGGTACAGAGTCCATACGGAACTGATTACCCATGAACTATTCCTTATCATTTATTCATATTGTTATGTAATTTGGGGGCTTCTATAGTATTGATTATTAATAATTACGCTACCGTAAATGCGAATTAAAAAACGCATATTCTTAATTATGAGACTAACATAAAAATTTACATAAAAAGAACCAAAGCGATAAAATACTATGACCCACCTTTCTTATCCGATGACAACCACTCAAATATATTTTTCCCCCAGAAGCTCCTCCTATTAAATATAAATTACACACTGGTCTAACCATCCTACCTTCTCTTTCCGATAAAACAAAGCCTTTCCCGAAGGAAAGGCTTAGACTGTTTTTATCGTATTAATTCATCACACTGACGTGAAGTACTTAACTCTGAGGGCGCATTGCCGGGAATAAAATCACATCTCGAATCGTGTGAGAATTGGTGAACAACATTGCCAGACGATCAATACCAATCCCCTGCCCGGCAGTCGGTGGCAAACCATGCTCCAGTGCAGTAATGTAATCCGCATCATAGAACATAGCTTCATCATCACCGGCATCTTTTGCTTCAACCTGCGCTTTAAAGCGGGCATCCTGATCTTCGGCATCGTTCAGCTCCGAGAAGCCATTCGCAACTTCCCGTCCACCGATAAAGAATTCAAAACGATCTGTAATAAACGGATTTTCATCATTACGACGAGCCAGTGGAGAGATATCCGCCGGGTAGCCGGTAATGAAAGTTGGCTGAATGAGTTTTGGCTCGGCCGTTTCACCAAAGATCTCTTCAAGCAATTGACCACAAGTCCAGAAAGATTCCACTTCAATATGCAGTGATTTAGCAATAGAAATCATCAGATCACGATCCTGAACTTTGTCGTAATCCAGACTCTGAATGTCATCATGCTCAGGGTTATAGTGCTTGATCGCCTCTAACATGCTCATCCGTGGATAACTGCCACCGAACTCAACCAGCTCATCACCATAAGGCATTGAGGTTGAACCCAGAACTTCCTGAGCAACAGTGCTCAGCATTTCTTCGGTCAGATCCATCAAATCGTTATAATCGGAATAAGCCTGATAAAACTCCATCATCGTGAATTCAGGGTTATGCCGTGGTGACAAACCTTCGTTTCTGAAGTTACGGTTGATTTCAAACACCCGGTCAAAACCACCGACAACCAGACGTTTCAGATAAAGCTCCGGAGCAATCCGCAGATACATTTCAAGATCCAGCGCATTGTGATGGGTAATGAACGGACGCGCCGTCGCACCACCGGGGATGCTCTGCATCATTGGTGTTTCAACTTCAATATAACCTTTCGAAGTCATAAAGTTACGGATAGCACTAACCAGCTTTGAGCGGATCAAAAATGCCTGACGGGAATCTTCATTCATGATCAGATCAACATAACGCTGACGATAACGCATTTCCTGATCAGTCAGACCATGGAATTTCTCCGGCAGCGGGCGTAGCGCCTTCGTCAGGAGTTGATAAGATTCCATATTGACATACAGATCGCCTTTACCTGATTTATGCAGCGCACCTTTTACACCGATAATGTCACCGATATCCAGCCCCTGATACTTCGCTTTCAGTTCTTTCTGTACATCTTTACTGGCATATGCCTGAATACGGCCGGAAGTTTCCTGAATCACCAAAAACGGGCCACGCTTTGCCATGATACGTCCGGCAATAGCAACCACATGATTCAATGCTTCGAGTTCTTCTTTAGTCTTTTCACCGAATTCTTGCTGCAAATCACCTGCCAGACTGTCACGGCGAAAGTCATTCGGATGACCGTTTGCCTTACAATCCTGACGGATGTAGTCTAACTTACCGCGTCGTTCCGCAATGAGCTTATTTTCTTCTTGTCTGTTATTTTCTTGAACTGTTTCGTTTTGAATCGCATCAGTCATTTCGATGTACCTGTCATATCGGTGAAAAGCTTAAAGACCTGATTTCAGGCTTGCTTCAATAAATTTGTCTAAGTCTCCATCCAGAACCGCCTGAGTATTCCGGTTTTCGATCCCTGTTCTCAGGTCTTTGATCCGTGAATCATCAAGCACATAAGAGCGAATCTGGCTACCCCATCCGATATCGGATTTTGCATCTTCATTCGCTTGTTTCTCTGCATTCTGTTTATGAAGTTCAAGCTCGAACAGCTTCGCACGAAGTTGTTTCATGGCCTGATCTTTATTCTTATGTTGAGAACGGTCCGTCTGGCACTGAACCACAGTATTAGTCGGTAAGTGGGTAATACGTACCGCAGATTCGGTTGTATTGACGTGCTGACCACCAGCGCCGGAAGCCCGGTAAACATCGATGCGGAGATCGGCTGGGTTGATATCAATAGCAATATTTTCATCAACTTCCGGGTATACAAAAGCTGATGCAAAAGAAGTATGACGGCGACCACCGGAATCAAACGGAGATTTACGCACCAGACGGTGAACGCCGGTTTCAGTCCGCAGCCATCCATAAGCGTATTCGCCGGAAATCCGGACAGTGACAGATTTCAGTCCGGCCACTTCACCTTCGGAAACTTCAATCACTTCAGTTTTAAAGCCTTTCGCTTCAGCCCAGCGCAGATACATGCGTAGCAGCATTGATGTCCAGTCCTGAGCTTCCGTACCACCGGAACCAGCCTGCAGATCAAGATAGCAATCGGATGAATCATGATCACCGGAGAACATCCGGCGGAATTCCAGTTTCTCCAGCTTGCTTTCCAGTTCTTCCAGCTCAGGACCAATTTCATCGAAAGTTTCCTGATCCTCAGCTTCCACAGCTAGTTCAAGCAGTCCTTCCACATCGTCAACACCACGATCCAATAGATCAATGGTCTCAACAATAGCTTCCAGAGATGCCCGTTCTTTACCCAGCGCCTGAGCACGCTCGGGTTCATTCCATACTTCTGGTTGTTCCAGTTCGGCGTTGACTTCTTCGAGACGTTCTTTCTTTACGTCGTAGTCAAAGATACCCCCTCAGGACATTTGTGCGTTCAGACACGTCCTGCAGGCGGTTTTTTATCGGGTTGATTTCAAACATGATTGCTCAATCGTTTATTAGCGTAGAATTTAACCGGAGAATTCTACTGAAAAATGTGAGGAAGATACAGGAAAAATTACCGGACCAGATATGACGTTCAGCCTGTAAACGAAATACAGCCAAACACATCATAGCGACAGGAGCCATGAAAAGTCCGGCTGTATTCCGCCGCAGAAATCGCTTTTCTTAACCAAGCAAAAGTCGATTTCTGTACATCAGGAAATTAATTAGTTGCTTCGCCCATTTCCATTGGCTGCCCGGCACGAGGAACACAGAACATGGCAACTAATGCAACCGCTGTAGGCAGTGCCCAGCCCATACCAATCTCAAATAGTGGCAGGAAGCTTAACGCCGAAACATCCACACCAACGAATTTTACGGCATCGATCAACGCAAACAGAAGAGACACCAGTAAAACAACCCGGTAAGCAACTCTCGGATTCGGTAACTTATTCCGGACAAACGTCAGGGCAACCAGAGCAATGGCCACAGGATAAAGGGCAAACAAGACCGGAATCGAAAGAGAGATCAACTGGCTCAGGCCAACATTAGCGACCACAGCACAAACAACACTATTGATAATGACCCACTGATGATAACTAAGCGGTGTCAGTGAACTGAAATAATCAGAACACGCAGAGATCAGACCGATCGCGGTTGTCAGGCAAGCCAGCAGAACAATCACAGACAGGACAAACTGCCCGGAAGCACCGAACATAGCCTGAACATAGAGGCTGAGTATCACACCACCATTATCGGCTCCACTGGCAATTTCACTGCTGGTTGCTCCCAGATAAAACAGCGAAATATAGACAAATGCTAACCCGGTAGCTGCAATACAGGCCGCAGCAATCAGGTATTTTGTCGTTGCCTGAGACTGAGTAATTCCTTTCCCGCGTAATACATCAACCATCAGCATCCCGAACATCAGAGATGCGAAAGTATCCATGGTGTTATAACCTTCCAGAAAACCGGTCGTTAACGGCTTAGCAATATATGCTCCCTGAGCAGCGGAAATTATTCCCTGAGGATGAAGGAAAACACCGACTGCGACAATGATCAGTCCGACAAACAATGCCGGAGTTAAAACTTTACCAATCAGATCAATCAGCTTGCCCTGATACCAGGAGAAAAAAGCAGCAACGATAAAAAATAGAATAGAAAAAACAGTCAGATTTGAAAAACTGCTTTCGCCTAACAGCGGTTTTACCGCCATTTCAAAGGCCACAAGTCCGGTTCTTGGCGCAGCAAAAGCCGGGCCGATAATGATAAAAATCAGGACCGCCATGATGGTTGAGGCTCTCACCGGCAGATCTTTCGTCAAATGTTCCCAGCTCCCACCAGCAACAGCCACGGCAATAATTGCAATCAGAGGAAGCCCGACAGCGGTCAGCAGAAAGCCACCCATAGCAAAAGGCAGATTATCTCCGGCCATTTGTCCGGCAAGCGGGGGGAAAATAATATTTCCGGCCCCAAGGAAGAAAGCGAACAGCATAAAGCCGACCGCCAGAATATCGGTTAATTTCAATGTCTGTTTCACAGAGCACCTTCTTTTTATGTTGTGTTTGTAATAGCGATAGTGACTATCTTTAATTTTTGAGGCGATCATGAACAAACAGAATGAAATAATCAACAATGACTGTAAAAATAGCTGATCGATCCATGTAAATTCACATTTACTAGAACAATAATCTAATAAAAAAGCAAAAAATTGAAACAAAAACGACGTTTATTTAGTACAAATACTTCACATGAGTATAAACAACCAGATGCACTTGAAAGGAATGATCATTCCTGCCAACATTCCCTCAGGTTGATCCTCTTAAAGATATGAAAAATTCCGTATCTTGAGGTTATCTGGAGACATATGAAGAAAAAATCACAGCATCAAACATTCCATTTTAAACAGTTCTCGGTGTCAGGCGGAGATTGTGGTATGCCTGTCAGCACAGACGGCGTGTTACTGGGAGCATGGATGAACGCAGAAAATCCCCGTTCAATTCTTGATATCGGCACAGGCACAGGGTTACTGGCCCTCATTTGTGCTCAAAGATTCCCCGACGCTCAGATTACAGCTCTGGATATTGATGAAAAGGCCATTCAGGTAGCAGAGTATAACCGGGTGCATTCTCCGTGGGCTTCCCGGATCCGTATTGAAAAACAGGATATACTGCACTTTGCAGAAAGCACTGCTTATGATGCAATTATCTGTAATCCGCCTTATTTTACATCCGGTCAGGCTTCTGTTATTCCGTCACGGGCACTCGCCCGCCATGTTACTGATTTTTCCCATGCCCAGCTTCTGGATCACTGCAAACATCTACTCTCACCAGCCGGGCAGATGAGTCTCATTCTGCCTTACCGGGAAGGAAATGAACTGATTCTCATTGCCAGACAACAAGGCTGGTTTCTCACCCGATGCTGCACTGTGTCTCCAACAGAAACGAAACCGCCACACCGTTTGCTGTTTTCACTGAGCAGAACCGAACATTCCTCCGGTGAAACAACGGAATTGATGATCCGCAGACAAAACCGTTACACACCGGAATTTACTGCACTGACCAAAGCGTTTTATCTTAAGATGTAAAAAAGAATGTAAGATCGCACCGGAAGGCACTATAATGCCGGGCTTTCATTTTGCTGCACCCAGTTTGTTTAACAGCGCGTTTGTTTAACAGGTTTGACAGATAGCTTGATAGACTAAGCATTCAACAGACATAACTTCCGACAAGCAGAGAATCCGACCAGCAGAGAAATCGCCGTGATTAAAAATTTTGCAGACTTAGAATTAGATCCCTGCCTCCTTCAGGCCATTGAAAAAGCAGGCTTTACTCGTCCGACACAAGTTCAGGCCGAGTCAATCCCTCAGGCTCTGGATGGAAGAGACGTCCTGGCATCCGCCCCGACCGGAACAGGAAAAACCGCAGCGTTTGCTTTGCCGGCGATCCAATACCTGCTTGACTTCCCCCGCAAAAAACCGGGGCCAGCCAGAATTCTGGTACTGACACCAACCCGTGAGCTTGCCGCTCAGGTGTCTGAACAGATTCAGGCACTTGCTCAGTATACTCATCTGAAAATTGTGACAATTACTGGTGGCGTACAGTATCAGCAGCATGCGGATCTGTTAAATGCGACACAAGATATCGTTGTCGCAACTCCCGGCAGACTGATGGAATATATTGAAGCAGAACGTTTTGACTGCCGGGCCATCGAGTGGTTTATTCTGGATGAAGCCGACCGGATGCTGGATATGGGCTTCGCCCCCGTCGTGGATCGCATTTCATCAGAGTGCCGTTGGCGTAAACAGACTCTTCTTTTCTCTGCCACACTTGAAGGCAAGGGCGTTGAAGGGTTCTCAGCCGATCTGCTGACTGATCCGGCCGAAGTCCGGGCTGAACCACCGCGCAGGGAAAGAAAGAAAATTACCCAGTGGTATCACCGGGCAGATAGTCTGGAACATAAAAATGCACTCCTGAAAGAGATACTGACCACACAGTCTCAGCGAGCGATTGTATTCATCAAAACCCGTGAACGGCTTGCCGATTTGCGGGTAGAGCTGGAACGCAGTCAGATTCCTTGTGCCTGGATCCAGGGAGAAATGCCTCAGGATCGTCGTCATAATGCGATCTCCCGCTTCCGGGATGGTGCCGTCAATACACTGCTGGCAACAGACGTTGCTGCGCGGGGCTTAGATATTCCCGACATCAGTCATGTCATCAATTATGATATGCCCAGAACTGCTGACGTATTCTTGCACCGCATTGGCCGGACAGCCCGTGCGGGTAAAAAAGGCGTCGCGATTTCTCTGGTCGAAGCGCATGATCAGCCGATGATCGAACGTGTGCAGCGCTATATGCAGGAAGAGATCAAGGAACGCTTTATTCATGGTCTGAGACCGCAGCATAAGAAACCGGTCTTTAAAAAGAAAAAACCAGCAACAAAGAAAAAATCTGCGGCGAAAGACAAAAAAGTCGTGAAAAAGAAAACGGCGAAAAAGAAAAAATAATCGCTATTTGAGTCGATTTACCAATAAAAAAGCTCCCGGAAGGGAGCTTTTTTATACATCAGTATTCGATGATGATTAGTGTTCCCGGGTTGCCCGGAAATCAACTTCAGGGAAGCGCTCTTTTGCCAGATTGAGATTCACCATTGTCGGTGCAATATAGGCTAGATTATCACCGCCGTCTAAAGCCAGATTGGATTGGTTCTTACGTTGGAACTCATCAAACTTCTTCACATCATCACATTCAACCCAACGGGCAGTGGCAACGTTCACGCTTTCATAAATCGCTTCAACGTTATACTCGGATTTCAAACGGGCAACCACCACATCAAACTGGAGCACCCCGACAGCGCCAACAATCAAATCGTTATTCTGTAACGGACGGAATACCTGTACGGCTCCTTCTTCCGACAACTGAACCAGACCTTTCAGCAACTGCTTCTGCTTCAGAGGATCCTTCAGGCGGATACGACGGAACAGCTCCGGCGCAAAATTCGGGATCCCGGAGAACTTCATTGTTTCTCCCTGGGTAAATGTATCGCCAATCTGGATCGTGCCATGATTGTGTAAGCCGATAATATCTCCGGCAAATGCTTCTTCAGCCCGGGCCCGATCGCCGGCCATAAAAGTTACCGCATCAGAAATACTGACCTGTTTACCAATCCGGACATGGTTCATTTTCATACCCTGACGGTAAGATCCGGAAACGATCCGCATGAACGCGATCCGGTCCCGGTGTTTCGGATCCATATTGGCCTGAATTTTAAAGACAAATCCGGAGAATTTCTCTTCAGCAGCTTCTACGCTCCGTTCGCTCGTTTCTCGGGGAAGCGGTGACGGCGCCCATTCGGTCAAGCCGTCCAGCATATGATCCACACCAAAGTTACCCAGTGCCGTACCGAAGAAGACCGGCGTCAGTTCTCCCTGCAGGAAAAGTTCCTGATCAAACTCATTCGAAGCCCCGACAACCAGCTCCAGTTCATCTCTCAACTGAGCAGCCAGATCTTCACCGACAGCCTCATCCAGTTCCGGGTTATCCAGACCTTTTACGATCCGTAGTTCCTGAATGGTATGTCCCTGCCCGGTCGAATACAGAATCGTTTCATCACGATGCAAGTGGTACACGCCTTTGAAAGTTTTTCCGCAGCCAATCGGCCAGGTCACCGGCGCGCACATGATATTCAGCTCGTTTTCAACTTCATCAAGCAGTTCCATCGGATCCCGGATATCCCGGTCCAGTTTGTTCATGAAAGTTACAATCGGCGTATCCCGCAGACGGGTGACTTCCATCAGCTTACGGGTCCGGTCCTCAACCCCTTTCGCGGCATCAATGACCATCAGACAAGAGTCAACTGCTGTCAGCGTACGGTAAGTATCTTCGGAGAAATCCTCGTGTCCCGGAGTATCCAGCAGGTTAACCAGGCAGTCATTATAGGGAAACTGCATGACTGACGTCGTAATCGAAATGCCCCGTTCTTTTTCCATATCCATCCAGTCAGACTTCGCATGCTGATTGGAGCCACGCCCTTTTACCGTTCCGGCTTGCTGAATTGCTCGTCCGAACAACAGGACTTTTTCTGTAATCGTTGTTTTACCCGCATCCGGGTGAGAGATAATCGCAAAGGTTCTTCGCTTATTGATTTCATTTAAAAAATTCTGATCTGCCATTGAATCATTCTTTTCGTCTATACGAATCTGCTGGCGATTCAAAAGCCCCTTTGATGGTCACTTTCACGCCGAATCCGTCATGTTAATCATTATCGGCCGCTATTCTCGCCGATCTTACGTCTATACACAATCTTGGTTCGGCCTCAATCATCCGAAGACACCGTATCTGGACCATTCTTGCTGAAATGACGCCTGGAAATCATTTAGATATACAACAATGTTCATCTGATTTTTATATTTTTGTTTATTTTTGTTTATCTGTTTTTTGTTTGAATGTTATCTCATCCTATTTCACTGAACTCTTTAGAATAAGAAACACCACAGTGACCTCAGGATGCAAGATTCATAATCTCTTTAATCAGCTTCATTCAGGAAAATGTCGGCAGGATTTATGTATCGGGAAATACGACGGGAGCAAATTATCAATTTGCTGCGTAAACAGGGACAATCCAGTGTCAGCTATCTGGCTGATCGCTTTCAGGTGACCAGAGAAACGATCCGGACCGATCTGACATATCTGCAGAATGCCGGTTTGATCGCTCGTCATCATGGCGGCGCATCGCTAAAAAAACATTTTATGCAGACCGAGCTGATCCAGAATGGTGATTTGAACATCCGTCATCTGATGTCAGCACGGGAACAAATTCATTCTACCACTTATCAGCCGGAACAATCAGATTCATACGCGGGAAAAGTCTGCATCTTCGGTTCATTTAATGTCGATATTGTCGCCAAAGTACAGCGCTTTCCCAAAGATGGTGAAACACTGATTGCCAGAGAAACAACACTGGGTCCCGGAGGAAAAGGGGCAAATCAGGCACTGGCGGCACTCAATGCCGGAGCAACAGTCCACTTTGCGACCAAAGTCGGGCGGGATCAGTTTAATCAGTTTGCCCGCCATCATTTCGAGTCCAGTGGTATTCACTCCCTTTCCCTGTACGAATCAGCTTCAGCACCTACCGGAAGTGCTGTTATCTATGTCAATGATGAAGGCGAAAATATCATTGCGATCTGTCCAGGAGCAAACCAGCAGATCACCGGAGAAGAAGTTGCGGAACTCATGCCTTATGTTTCAGAATCAGATGTACTTCTGGTGCAACTTGAAAATAATGCAGATGCACTGGAAGGTGTTCTGCAACTGGCCCGGGGGCTGAAAGTCACGGTCATTCTTAATCCAGCACCCTATTCTCCCGACGTAGAAAGATTCTTAGCTTACAGCGACTTTATCACCCCGAATGAAACCGAGGCTTCATCTTTATCCGGCATAGACATTCACGATATTGAAACCGCTAAACAAGCCGCAACCATTATTCATCAGAAAGGCGCACAGTCTGTCATCATCACGATGGGTAGTCAGGGTGTGGTACTGTTTGACGGTGAAAAATATGCCCATATCCCTGCTTACGCTGCCGTTGTCGTGGATACCACAGGAGCCGGAGATGCATTCAGTGGTGCTCTGGCTGCATCGATAGCCAGGGGAGAAAATCTGATCCAGGCAGCACACTATGCGACAGCATTTGCTTCGCTGGCTGTAGAACAGGCCGGTGCAGCAAATATGCCGACCCGTTCTCAGGTTGAAGCGCGAATGATACAGCAGCAAATATCGGTCAACACCATTTAACATTGATATTTCACTAACATTGGTATTTCACGCATAACAGGAAAAATAAATGAATAAAATCAATGGAATCATACCCGTTATGATAACCCCGCTAACGGAGCAGAATGAAATCGATTACCCGGGGCTGGAGCGACTAATCGACTGGTATATCGACAACGGAGCCGATGCCCTGTTTGCCGTCTGTCAGTCCAGTGAGATGCAATTTCTGTCATTACCGGAAAGAGTCGCGCTCTCACGCTTTGTGGTCGATTATACGGCCAAGCGGATTCCTGTGATTTCATCCGGACATATTTCAACCGACATTGACATGCAACTCGAGGAACTCACAGCAATCGCTCAGACCGGGATTGACGCACTGGTACTGGTAACCAACCGGCTCGACCCGAATCATGAAGGCACAGATGCTTTTCTCCGCAATCTGGATCACTTGCTTGAATCGCTCCCGCCAACACTGCCATTGGGTCTGTATGAATGTCCGGCACCTTACCGTCGGCTGCTTAGTGATGAAGAATTACGTTACTGTGCCGAAACCGGGCGCTTCGTCGTACTCAAGGATGTCAGTTGTGATCTGGAAACAGTCACGAGAAGAGTCGGGCTGGTGAAAGATACGCCACTGGCAATCATTAATGCCAATGCAGCCATTGCATTTGATGCCATGAAAGCCGGTTCAAAAGGTTTCAGTGGTGTTTTTACCAATTTTCATCCGGATTTATATCACTGGCTCTATCACCATCATCAGCAAAACCCGGAATATGCCGAACAACTGGCATGGTTTCTTTCTCTCAGTGCTGTCACTGAAACGCTGGGTTATCCGAAAAATGCGAAAATTTTTCATCAACGTCTGGGAACATTTTCCAGTACACAGTGCCGTTCAGTACCAGATGACGTTTTAGAAAAATACTGGGGGCTGGATGTCATTCTTACCCAAATTGCATCAGCCGGAAAATGGCACCGAGAGCAGATTGCCGCGATAAACAACTAAAAACAAATCTAAAAAAACGACAACTAGCTGAAAACACCAATAACGACAATAAGGACCTTACCATGAAACGTACTCTACTTCTCAGCATGATCACCGCCACGATGATTACCCCGACACTGGCGATGGCAGCCTGGCCGGATAAACCGATTCAGATTATTGTTCCCTGGGGTGCCGGTGGTAATACAGATACAGTTGCCAGACTGGTTGCCGAAGGCCTGCAAAAAGAGCTCGGCGTGAATGTCAACGTTATCAACCGGACCGGAGGTGCCGGTGTTGTCGGTCATGATGCAATAGCCAAAGCTAAACCCGATGGCTATACATTAGGCGTCGCAACGGTGGAGATCGCGATGATGCATCATCAGGGAATGACGAATCTCGACTACACCAACTATACTCCCATCAGTCGTCTTGCCGTAAATCTTGGCGGTATACAGGTTGCTGCTCAGTCACAATTTGAAGATATCGATCAATTAACCGACTACATCAAAGCTCATCCGGGGAAACTCAAGGCCTCCGGCAGCGGACTCAATTCCGGCTGGCATCTGAACCTGATCGGGATGCTGGACAGCATGGGGCTGCCCGCAAATGCGGTAACTTATGTCCCATCTGAGGGTTCTAGTTCTGCACTGCTGGAATTGGTTTCCGGAGGAATCGACTTTACCACCTCTTCTCCCGGAGAGGCCAAAAGTATGGTTGAAGCCCATATGGTCCGGAACCTCGCCACGATGGCAGAAGAAGCCGATGGATTATACAAAGATGTTCCGGTCTTTCAGGAAGCAACTCCCTATCACTACAGCTTTTCAACCTGGAACAGCCTTGTCCTGCCTGCCGGTGTCACTGATGAAATCAGAAACAAACTCATCACAACCATGAAGACAGTCTTTGCCGAAGGGAAATTGCAACAATACGCCAATAAACAGGGATTCGAAGTTTATCCGCTCTACGGAAATGACATGACGAATTTCATGAAATCAGAAGATGAAAAATACGGCAAGCTCATCCATAAGCTGAAAAAGTAACTTTCTCATTCCGGCCGGGATAAGAAAAACGGTCTGTGTTTTCTTATCCCGCTTTGATAGTCACATGAGAGCCACGGCAGATCAGATGCTGCGCTTACTCATGTCTCAAAAGCAATGATCAAGCAGGTACTTTTATGCGCTCTTTTCCCCTTTCACAATTTATCATCAGTCTGTTTGCACTGATGATCTTCATTGGCAGCCTTTATGCCTATGACGGCGTCAGCCACTATGGTGCCGGATTTATGCCGACCATACTCAGCGGTCTGCTACTCTGCTTTAGTGTACTTGACGGACTGATTCATCACCTCAACGCGCGGAAACAGGCCAGCCGTCTGACTGGTGAAGAAATCAGGGCACTGATTCTGATCGGCCTTTCCATTACGCTCTTTGTCTTTCTGATCGATACGCTGGGATTTCTGATCTGTGCCATTTTACTGCTCTTTACTTTAATGCACATCAGACGCCCACAGAAACAATTGAGTTCACTAATTTTTTCCGTCATTTCAGCCTCAGTCATCAATTATGTCTTTGCAAATCTCCTGATGGTTGCATTACCTCAGGGTTTAACGGGTTAGGAGATAAGTCATGACATTATGGTTCAATGCTCTGCATTATATTGATTTAAATGCCATTATAGCTTTGGTTGCCGCAGGACTGTTCGGACTGTTCGTCGGCTCGATTCCCGGTCTGACGGCAACAATGGCTGTCGCCCTGATGGTTCCTTTCACCTTCTTTATGGACCCGATTCCGGCTCTGGCACTGATGATCTCCATCGGCGCATCTTCAATTTACGCCGGTGATATTCCCGGAGCACTGTTACGTATTCCCGGTACACCGGCTTCCGCTGCATACGTCGATGATTCACATGCTCTGGTTCAGCAGGGCAAGCTGAACCGGGTCTTGGGAATTGGTTTAACCAGCTCAGTTATCGGTGGTTTGATCGGTGCACTGATCCTCATGCTTGCAGCACCAATGCTGGCTAAATTCGCCCTCAAATTCAGCTCTTATGAATATACCTGGCTCTCACTGCTGGGGCTGACCTGTGCAACACTGGTTGTCGGTAATCAGCCACTGAAAGGGTTAGTCACCTTATGTCTGGGGCTACTGCTGGCCTGCATCGGGTACGATCAGATCACCGGAGTACCGCGATTCACTTTCGGACAGGTCGAGATGTTACAAGGCATCAGTTTTATTCCGGCGATGATCGGCCTGTTTGCGATATCCGGCGCCATTGAATTTTATGCCGGAAAGATTCAGCAGATAAAACAGACGCAGGCTCAGACCCAGTCAGGTATCAATCTGTTCAGCGGCGTTCCTTCAGCACTCTGGAAACGGAAACTGAATATGCTCCGTAGCAGTATTCTGGGAACATTAATCGGCGCACTCCCCGGAGCCGGAGCTGATATCGCGGCATGGATCTCTTATGCGCTGTCACGGAAATTCTCGCAACAACCGGAACTCTACGGAAAAGGTTCAGAAGAAGCGATCATTGATGCTTCCACCAGCAATAATGCCAGTCTGGCTGGTAGTTGGATTCCCTCTCTGGTATTCGGGATTCCCGGAGACTCGGCAGCAGCCATTATCATCGGGGTACTCTATATGAAAGACATGAATCCCGGACCGACACTATTCCTGTTTCAGCCGGACAAACTGTATGCGGTATTCATTCTCTTTTTTCTGGCAAATCTGATTCTGTTACCGCTGGCAACGCTGGTGGTCAATTTCATCAAAAAAATCATATATGTGGATAAAAACATCCTTTATCCGATCATCATTCTGTTCAGTATGGTCGGATCATTCGCCATCAATAATTCGCTGTTCTCTATATTTGTCATGCTCGGAATGGGAGTCTTAGGCTATCTGCTTCAACGGAGTCAGTATCCTATTTCTCCGATCATTCTGGGCATGATCCTGGGGCCGATGCTGGAGAAAAACCTGCTGTCATCCCTGATTAAATCAGGTGGCCACCCGATGGCATTTGTCGAACGTCCGGTGTCCATTGTTCTGGCAAGCTGCTTTCTGATGGTTATCGTGCTCCAGATCTATCATGTCATTCAAGCAGCGCTCCCTAAACCAAAGACTGTATAATTTTTATAGGGTTATGTGGATAGAAAAACCGGGCGGTTTACTCACTGCCCGGTTTTGTTGTAGCGATTCCTGTTACTGTGCCGGGACCGTATTATCAATATCCCGTTCGTACCACTGAGGTTTAGTCAGCACAACCAGTTCTCCGGACTGAACCCGCGTAGCAACCGCATCAATATAAGCTTTGAAAAAAGACTCATAAACATTGATACCCGGATTCGGCGTATCAGCAGTCCAGCCTTCTGCTGGATCAGGAACAATACGGTGGAAATAGGTTTCCATCGTTGTCCCCCGTAATACCACCCGATTTAACAACGGTAAAAACTGGTTGAAGGTCATGTAAGAAGCGCCCTGACCAATGGTCGTCATCTCCCGGCCACCAAAACCGAAACGGGTGTACATATCACCTCCAACTGTAATTCGTCCGGATTTAAAGCCCGCTTTGTGCAATGCTTCCGGTAGCTTCCCTAAATAAAACTCGCCGGACTCGTCGTTAAACATGGCAGGCAGACTCTGGGCCGGAATATTCTGCGATAAGGTCACTGACGAAACCTCATCTCCTCCGCCGTTGATCACATAAGTGTTTTCCGGAACATTCGAACCATACACCCGCATCCCGGTACGGATAGGATAAAGACCATCCAGAGTTACCACATTTGTTCCGTCTGAAACCATCGCGGTCACTTGCACCGGACGGACAGACGTATCGAAAAACTTCCCGCCCGGATAACAGAGGTGGTACATCGCATCAGAAGCCAGTCCATGCGCTTCCAGATCATGCCACTCAGAAACCGCATTCGCGACCGCAGTACTCACATCGGCGGCATCCGTCATATTGGTATCATCCGGTGACCCATCAACAGCAATTGCCCAACCGGCATCGGCTAATGTTGTAACCTGTTCCCAGGTCAGCCTGTTCTGCCAGCCGATCTGCTGGGTCGGCAGATAAACCGTTCCGGAAAAGTCATATTGTGCCATGTAAGGATAAGCAACACTGGCGATCGTATCCTCAGCATCATCAAATCCGATGACCACCGTTGCCTGACCTTTGGCGTTGGCATAAAGCGCATCAATGGTATTGTTGATCAGATACGGCGGATTTCTGGCCGGAGAACCAATTCGAATCTTAGAAATGTCGACCGACTGAGACAGAAGCGGATCCTCGGACTGGTGAAACGCAACCCAATAGGTTTTCAACGGTGAATTCGAATTCAGGTTAGCCACATTTATATTGTAATTCACCTTTGTATAAGCACCACCCGGCGTCCCCAACCGGACATTCAGATTACTCGTGACTCTGGGTAGCGTCTTTTTCACTGCAAAAACAATAACTCCCATGTCTCCCGAGTTTATATTTTCCGCCAATGGTTTCTGAGCAATCGCATAAGACAGTTCTTTTCCCATGCCACTGACCTGCATTGCAGCCTCACCTTCAGCCAATGGGCATACATTCCGGAAAATACCGCCCCCATTCACAGTCCACCCATCCATCGAGTCAAAACTTTCCAGTAACGTTGGTGTTGGCAGGTTGACAGGCACTTCTTCATTTGCCTGAACCGTAACACCACCAATAAATAAAAATAATGTAAAAAATATATCGAATAATCGATAATTAGAATATGAAAGCCACTTAACCAACTTCATATTTACTCTCCCTAAAACCAATAAAACAGATTCTTTCTTTCAAAATGATATTGTTCTGTTTCTTCCCTCCTTTATGTATAGCACCAGATGCCAAGAGTGGCTTGCTGAAGAAACACTAACTCCTGGATATCAAAGTTATTTAGATATATAAATTCCTGTTATTTCATTCATAAACATAATCATGGCCTAAGATTTATAAGCTATGTAAGTATAGAAATAAAAAAAATAGCATATGCAAATTAATGCACTATTATTTATCAGGCGCATCATGCATGGAAAAATAATTCGAAATAACAGAGAAAGGTAAGATTGCTGTGTAAATATTCTCAGCATTTATTTTTTGGAAAGCATGGCAAAAAGATCGAATTCAGTATTGTGATAACTATTTATAATGTGATTCAAGTCCACTTATGAATATAAACAAATCACCCATACCGTCTCATTTTCAAGAATTAAACGGATAAAATAAACAATTAGATATAAATAAGAAATAACCGGGAATAGTCATTATCTTGAAAAAATACATGATTAGGCGTTAAGTATATGGAAAATATATAAGATATAAGTTGTAGTCTATTTATTTTTGACAATTCTAATAAATTTAATTTTATTAAGAATATTAGACAGAATTAGGAAGGAATTTAACTTATTGAAATGGTTGAGATGGTATAACCAAATGACACAGAAAAGAGACGTTCGATAACACTCGGAATTCTGCACCTTGAGATTACTTGAATATCGGTATAGGAACGAATCAAATCATAGATTCGTTCGAATTTAGAGGGATGGTTTGCCGATTTTATCAGCCCAGGCTGTTGCTGCACGATCAAGCACAGAATAAACCTGCTGAAAGACGGTCAAAGACTTCTGATGGGGATCTTCAATGTGACTGACACCGATCCAATGTCCGAATAGCATCACTTTATGCCTGGATTCCGGAAACATCCGGGCAAGCGTATCAATCTGATTCTGGCTCATTGCTAAAATCAAATCACACGAGGAAAGCATCACTGCTGTCACCTGTCTGGCACGGTGTCCGGTCAGATCGATGCCTAAAGTTCCGGCAATATTTTGAGCCTCGGCAGAGACCGGAGAGTCAGTCAGAGCACTTTTCTCCGTGACTAATCCGGCCGATGAAATATCACATGAAGGCATCAGTTGCTGAAGACGCTTTTCTGCATAAGGAGAACGACAGATGTTCCCCGCACAGACAATTAATATCTTTTCAAACATGTCATATTTCAACCTAACTTTATTTTTAAGTACGACTTTATATTTGAAGCATAATTACTGTTGTTCAATCATCCACTTAAGCAAGGCTTTACGTTCTGCATCAGAAGCCTGTAAATACCAGCTCTTAATCTGAATAGTGAAATCATCAGAAAATGGATGTGTTTTGCTGTGATGGTTTTCAGTTTGTCCGGCCATTATTTCTGCCTGCTGTCCCCGCACCAGCCTGGGCATTTCCGCTACAGAATTTTGTTGATTGTAACGCAAAACCGCAGCTTCAATGTCCTGATAAGGCAGCAAACCAGGATTACCAGGCAGTATGGCTGGCTGAAGATCCGAAAGTGCTCCCTGAGCATTTTCTAATTGCCATTCCACCTTATCATTCAAAAAAGCCGAATCTGCGGCTGAATAGTCCCTGAACCGGGAATGGCGTAACACAACTTCGGCAGCTTCAGGCAACTGAACAGAGACAATCAAAGGTGAAGACTGATATTTCTTCTTCCGGGTTCCGAAACGCAATGCTTCTTCATAACGAAAAACCAGTTGATGCTTTCCTTCCGGAAGCGTCAGTACACCTGACTGGTGGTTTTTTTTGCCATCGAGGGCCAATAACGCCACACTACCGGGCAATGTCAGCTCTGCTGCTAAAACAGAGACAGAGAAAAAGCTGAGTATCAGGTATAAACTACGGTTAAATAATTTCAAGATCATTTCCTTACGGATGCCATGATTCATCTGCACCCGGCCTTCCAGCACAGGATACAGACAAAAAATGGGCATGGCAGTCACTAAAACGTTGTATCCAGACCGATCACATAACCGGTTTCTTCATCGTTATTATCAGTCAGACCGACCTCTGCATAAATCGCCACTTCATTGGATAATGAGTAAGTCACGTTAAAGTAGAAGTCATTCACATCACCATTCGGTACCGCGCTACTGATACTGTGATTCGTTTCAACTACAGCCCACCCTGCCGCATATTCAAACCGGCCACCATCATTGTAGCTGGCCGTCAGTCCGTAGGTCGATTTATCCCGGTCAGATGCACCTTCCTGTTCGGTTGAAGATTCACCATAAGTTGTCGCAAACTGCCAGTCACCATACAGATAGCGGATTTCCAGATCGTAAGTGCTGACATCAATACCATTATTCTGAGCGTGGGCAAGAAATACTGTAATATCGAAATCATCGATCCGGGCTCCCAGATCACCATCAATCTGGTAATCATCATCGCTGGATGTACTGCTGTTATTATTCTGATTTTCCAGGTAAGCCAGGCCGCCATAAAACATCTCACCGCCGTCATACTTATATTTAATCACCTGATCCCCTTCGTTGTTGGCACTGTCAACAAAGGAGGTAAAACCGAACTCGTAATCATCCCCGATACCGGAATCATCCAGAATGGTTGGCTGAGAGCCGAAGCTGATGGTATGAGACTGAAGGTAAACAATTTTGCCATACACATCACCACGACTGACGGAACCGTTGTCTTCCTCATCATTGGCATTGACATCCATATGTGAGCCAACAGCCAGATCCTCGGTCATCTCGTAAGTCATATCAAAGCCAAATTTCGCTTCGTTGACATTCCATTCTGAGTGCTGACTTTTGTCCTGAGACTTATAGTACTGCACATCAACTTCGCCGGATAAATCAACCGTGACACCATCCAGCGAATATATTTCCGCAGCCTGAGTAACCGAACTTACGCCTGCCACTGCTAAAGCAATTAATGTTTTTTTCATTTTCTTCCCCGGTGTTTAAAATAATACTTGACCCGAATTCACCTCAAGACACAGCCTCAGTAAAAATCATTCACTGCGCAGGCAAGGATTAAATATTAATTTCTATCGTGTTCTGAACGAGTTGCAGAATTAACCCATAGATTAAAACTGCATACGTCAAATTTATGAAAGTTCTTGTTCAGCTAAAAATGAATAAAAACATTTCCAATTTTATTCTTATAAATAAAACAAATTTTCGTCGTATTTCCTCATCGGAAAATTAATCGATCTTATCCGGCTTTGCAGGACGAACCTGAATATGTATGGTGCAACCGGACAACACCAGAATAAGAATGAGTGTCACCGCATTTGCCGGAGCCTGCAGATGAAAGTCCACGGTAATCTGCCCCACCATTGCCAGAATCCCCATAAAGCATCCCAGAGCCGTTCCTTTCAGAGTCTTACTGTGTCTGCTCCTGATCGCTTTAAAACAGAGCCACACGGCAACGAATACCGGAATACTCAACACCACAACCGCAGGGATTCCGGTTTCAGCTGCAAACTGAACATAATCATTATGTGCATAGTTGTAATAGCCGATGTTGTAATGCGAATAACCGGGAAACGTGGAATAAAAACTCCCCAGACCGGTGCCGGTGAATGGATAGTCTCTGATCATATCCAGACTCCACTGAACCGCCTGATCACGGGTTTCCGTTTCAACGGATGTCGACTCTAACCGTTGTTTCACCTTCTCCAGCCCGAACAGTGTCCCGATCAGAAACGTATCGATCACCATGATCGAAATAATGAGAGCCGTTAATGCTCTGGGCCGTTTCTTATAAAAAAACAGTGCAACGACTCCCCCAATAACGGTGACAGCAAAAAATGCGGCATTCCCCATGCGGGAACGCGTCATGATCAAAGCAATAACCATCATGATCAGACAGAGACGAATCATCATCTTGGCTGATAAAAGCGCACTGAACCAACGCCGGATGCGCACATGCCAGGAGCCGGATTCAGACTGATGCAATTGTGAAATTATCAGTCCCGTTCCCATACACAGGCACAGCACCAGATAGTTGGCAAAATGGTTAAAATACACAAAAGTACCAGTTGCCCGGGTGCCCTGCGGCAGCCCGAAAACCCAGCTTTTATGAGTCTGTAACAACACCGTCAGCGCACCATAAAATGCCTGAAAAGTACCACTCACAACCAGCGCATAAAGCACCATTTTTACCCGCTGTACCGAATGAATCAGAATAACGGCATTCAAAGCAAACAGCGTATAAGCAATGCCCTTAAGTAAGCCGGTATAGGTGGCATAACGGTCATAAGACAAACTACCGATATCCGCCCCGGCCCGGATATAAATCCGGGCAACATCAGGAGCAATAACGCTGAGCATTTCAACCGGCAACGGAAGTGCCTGAATCGCGACCCAGAGCTGAAAAATCCCCAGAGGAGCCAATAACCAGACAAAACGCCGGATCCTCTGCCAGGGAAACTGATACCACAGCGCACCAGTCAGCAAGAGTGTCTGAAGTGATATCCAGACTTCAAATATCGACCATGACCACATTCTGTGGCTTGCCAGCGGAATAGGAAGCCAGACCAGCATGACTAACAGAGAGTACCAGCACCAACGTTCGATATAAGTCATGGAGTTATTCCTCAGAGTCAAGAGCCCTCACGGGCTTTTGACCGGAAGGAAATATAAACGGGGCCATCATTAACTGGGTGAGATACCACTTCCTCTTGGGTGACGTCTGATGATGATCGGTTGCGGAGCAGGAGATTGTGTTGCGGGTCCGGCAGCAGTTGCTTCAGCAACGATGGTCGGGTCAATATTGGCCGCGATAGCCAGTTCAGGTAAAAGCGTCGCATCCAGACCTAGCTCAAGGGCCATCGATGCAATCGCCAGTGCCACTTCAGGTGCAGCATTAAAAGCAGCAGAAACCAGGCTTTCAAGGGAAACTTCCGGGGCCATAACATGCACGATCTGAATTGCCAGAGGTGCATTCTGAGGATTTTCCTGAGCGATAAGCCGCACCACATCAACCGGACTGTTTTCAGTTAACAACTGTGCGGCCTGTTGTTCTATCCGGGCCTGCTCTGCACTGGCAACAGAAGTTGCCTCCGGTGAAACTGAAGAATCAGGTGCAGCCAGCACGGGAAATGCCAGTCCGGCACTCCATGCCAGACCAACCGCAAATAGTTTGAATTTCATAACAGTTCCCCATAGTTATATGCCCAAATAGTTATATACCCAATTGACCTCAAGATGCGGAGGCTGGAATATTCATTCAGATGAACATTTATTCATCAGACAGGTATGACTATATGATTTGGGGATTTGATAAGGCAAGCAAATCAATCAGTAATAGTTATAAATATTAATAATGAGACAGATGTATTACGGAGTGTTCATTCGTGCGACCCGGAAATAGCATTCAGACAAAGTATTTATCCGTTATACCAATCGCAATAATTATCTGACCATTTAATTACTGCGATTGGTATTATTCAGATGAGTGTTGATGTACATAGTCCACAATATTTTTATAAGTACTGACCCAATACTTTTCCTGATTGTCAGCCAGATATTGCACCAGTTTCTGATGATCTTCTTTGGTGACCGATAAATAATCACCACCGACACCATGGAATTTAATACATATAATTTTAGTCTGCCGGTTTCCGGCTGCTTTTCTGATGAAGTCAATCAATTGCTGAGCAGAAACACCATGAGGAGACCAGTAAAATTCTTCCTGCTTTGATAATGTCCGGCCATAAATTCCGGTCACGACAGAACGAATCTCTGGCAGATAATCTCCGCCACCGGTAACGGTATCACCACATGGGATCGTAAATGTTCTTCTTTGCTGTCCATCCAGTAAGAATAAAAACGTATTTGCCAGCTTCACTTCCGCCAGCATCGATTCCGGGGTTCTCCGATCCAGATCAGCATAAGGCTTCATCCATGTCCTTCCCTTTTTAACCGAACATGAATGATACAGGGTATGATTGCCAAGTTCATGACCGTTCCGGGCGGCCTTTTTCCATAATTCCACCCGCTCATCCTGAAGCGTCAGAGAAGTGGGAAGCAGGTAAAAAGACCCTTTAATCCCGTATTTATCCAGAACCGGCAACGCATTTTCCAGTTGAGATGGCAACGCATCATCATACGACAGATTCACTGCAATATGCGCCCCGTTCGGGAAAGTTATTTCCCCGGCACTGACCCGATAAGAACTAAGGAAAATCAGAACGCCAAAACAAAACCAGAGCAATCTCAGGTTTATGGCAAAAATGTTTCTTATCCCGGTCATACGTGCTGTTCCACCTTTCAACATGACTCTTTCGGTAAAATCCCCAGCCGGTTGAGCTGAATCCCTTCTTTCTTCACCACTGCGGGGTTCCCGGCCACCAGCGTGTTGGGCGGCACATCTTTTGTCACGACGGCACCGGCTGCCACAATACACGAATCGCCGATTGTCACCCCCGGCAGAATGAGTGAATTACATCCGATATGGCAGTTTTTACCGATGCGCACATCCGCTTTTAAGTGACGACACATATCGTGAGCCAGGATTGCGACCCCAAAAGCAACATACGTCCCTTCATCAATGTAAATGCCATCTCCGTTCCGTTTATCAATTTTGGCTTTCAGTGAAATCCTTGCCGTTGCATCGATATGCGTTCCGAAAAATTTATTGAGATACCACACATTCACAGACAGCAGACGTTGTCTGAGCTGAATTTGTATAAAGTCTTTGATTTTCTTCATCATGGTTAATCTACTCAGAATCCGTGCCAGCCATCAATCAGCTGGCCAGTGACAGAATATACTGTGCCAGTTGATCCCGTTCCGGTGTGTCCAGTCCTTCCGGAGCCTGTAATGCCTGATAATCCATGAGTAAATCTTCGAGCTCTTTTTCATTCCGGGCGGTATAGATACCTTTCACATTGGAAAATGAATTCAGTGTATCCAACTGATGATCATTCCGGTGTTCCTGATACTGTGCCAGCCGGGGGAAAATAATTAAGGGCTTGCGAATGCGCAGACAGTTAATAATCGTTCCCATGCCTGCATGAGAGATGATTAATTCAGACTGGCGAAACTGTTCATCCAGTTCATCCGGTGCAAAAAATTTTGCACTCTGAATCACCTTCGCCTGATAGTCGGAATCGCCAATCTGACTACAAACATCCAGTTGATACTTTTCAGCCAGTTGATCCACGGTCTGAACCAGACGATCAAAAGGCAGTTGTGTGCCTACGGTTAAAAAAATCATATTACTCTTCCCTGATAAGTCACCTGATGAGACTCTGCAACCTCGCGCCACTGCGATACCACATGGATACGGAACTTCGCAGCCAGTCTCCCCGATAACGATAATTTTTTCGAATTGGCAATACTGTCAACCCAGACCGTTTTCACCCCGGTCATTTTGCTCAGTATCGCCATAACCAGTCCGGGAGCAGCACCCGTCGTGACAACCAGAGACGGACGCTCCTTTCTCAGAATTTTCAGACACTGGAATACCACTTTAATCGCCAGATATGCCGTATCACGGCTGAAATCAGAGATCTGGTAATAACGCTCTCCCGCCATAAAACCCGGCTGTTTATCATAAGTACCGGCGATAATTCTCTCGCAGCTATCCAGTTTCTCGGATAACAGACTCAACTGGACGAAGTGACCGCCCGGAGAAGCAACCAACAACACCTTATTCTTCATTTTTAACCTCACTGATCGTCAACGCGTTATATTCGATTCCCATCAGCTCATCGATATTTTTGTCGCGATATAAACCAAATTTAAAATAGTGGTAATAGTCGTTAATCATAATGTCATCGGAGAAATCAAACGGATGCCGTACACCATCAACATCGCACCACCCTGAGACTTGTCCATCCGTTTCGTAAAGCCAGTGCACCTGAGTCCGACATGAAATTTGCTGATTCGGCAGAACGGGAATTCTTTCATCATGATTGGCTGAGTGCAGAACCAGATAGAGCCGGTCATCATATTCCAGCTGATATGACAATGGCGGAGAACTGCTTTTATAATTCGACCATGTTTCACCTTTTCTTGGATCAGGCTGATCATGCCACTGGGCAACAATGACCCAGACGCCATCCCAGCCTTCGGAAAACACCGGGGAATCCAGAAGCCTGAAGGAGAACTGATAAAGGACGGTATCACCGATCTGATACGGACTCTGAACACTCATTTCTGAACGTTCGCCGTTAAAAATATAAGAGTTGTTATCCGTCAGAATAAACTGCACACCATCATCTTTAATGGCGATGGCTTTCTTATTGGCTTCAAGAAAGAGCTCGTCTGCGGGCTGGTTAAACCCAATCGCCCGTTTCACTTCGGCTGCGTACTGTTCATCACTACAACAAGCAGCCATTGCGTTCACCGGATAACTGACGGAAACCCAGGTGAGACATAAATATAAAATTTTCCTGATCATCATGACCTAACCTTAACTGACATATAATTTTTCTAAGCGGGGCATTACCACCGACACATCGTAATCTTTTTGATAGAGCTTTCTCGCATTGTCAGCCATTGCTGACAGAGATTTGTCATTCAATGCCTGACGCATGATCTCTGTTAGCTGTTCTACGTTGCCGGGCTCCACCAGATAGCCGGTTTGCCCCGGAACAATAACCTCAGGAATACCACCAACCGGCGTTGAAAGAACCGGCAGTCCGGAAGCCATTGCTTCAAGGATCACAACCGGTAATCCTTCGTTGTATGACGGTAAAACCAGCAGTTGTGTCCCGGCCATCAACTGGGCTTTTTTCTCACTATCGACCCAGCCGTGAAATACCACCTGTTTTTCGACCCCACAATCAGTGACAGCCTGTTGAAAGCGAGCAACATCGCCACCACCACCGACATGCAGCACGACTTCCGGTAAATCCTGCAACGCAGTCAGCAGATCAAAAATCCCTTTCCGGTCAATTAATGCGCCCAGAAACAGCACATGATTTTTCTGTCCCTCCGACTCAGGATGCGGTGCAACAACAGCAAAATTAGGTAATACGATCAGATTAGCTTCCTGCGGAGACTCAAGAATAGATTCAATATACTCACGCCATGTATCCGAGAGCACAATAAAAGCATCTGCGGTGTAAATCAGATCCCGAATCTTCTGTTGCACTACATCATTGCTGGCCAGATAGAATTTCTTGAATTCAGAACCATGTAAATGAACCAGAACTTTACGCCCGAAAAAATGAGCGACCTTGAGATACAGTCTTTTACGCCAGAAGCTCCCTTTATAAGACATATGTAAATGGAAAATGCGATCTCCGGGAAGCAGGGACAACCAGAAAACAATCCATAGCCCCCAGCAGGCGAGCCACAGATCAAGTAATTTATTTCCGCCCTTGTGGCTGATAAACCGCCGATAACGGAATTGCTGGTTCAGGTTGATGTTCAGATTCTTAATCACAGCATCGATCCCGCCATTCTGGCCGGTTCCCAATACGATAATATCCATGCTCAGTCACTCACTCCATGGGTTAAAAACAAAATCAGCAGAGCCTTTTTCTGAAACAACTTTGGCAGGAATTCCGGCAACAATGGCATTATCAGGAACATCCTTTGTAACTACCGCATTGGCACCGACAACGACGTTATTTCCGATATTGATACCCCCGAGAATACAGCATCCGGTTCCCAGATAGACGTTATCCCCGATGACCGGCCATTCACCATTTTTTCCGGCAATCGTAACGTTATGTACAATCGTCGCATTCCGGCCGATTCTCACATGCTCTCCCCAGGTCGTTCCGAAAACATGATGCATTCTCAGCCCCGGTCCAATCGTGGCCCGGTAATTGACATCACTGGTATAAATAACCTTGGATACTTTATAGAAGAGGATAAAGAAGAGATTGAGTACCGGGATTTTCCGACCATGCTTCGCCAGTCGCATCAGCAGGACAAAACGAAATCCTTTCTGGCTGAGAAAAGCCTTTACGAATAACAACAAGCTATATTTTCCATACCAGCGAAATACATCCGCCCTGATATTATTCCACATACCACTAACCTTTAAACCAATGCTTCAAACAGTGTTTTATATTGTTCACTAATCACACTTTCAGAAAATTGCGCCGCTCTTTCCAGACGGGCTTCATAACGACAGGATGGCGTATCCAGTTCCCGGATAATCGACTCCGCCAGTCCGGCACTGTCTCCGACAGTGACCAGCCGGCCAAATTTCCCGTCTTGTAAAATTTCAGCAGGGCCGCTGCGGCAATCCGTCGACACAACCGGCAGACCGAACGCCAAAGCTTCAACAATAACGTTGCCAAATCCTTCCCAGGCAGAAGAAAGTACAAACAGATCTGCCCGGGCATAATAGCTTTCCACCTGATCCGAAAAACCGACAAAGGTGATATACGGCTGCAACTGATGTTGCTCTATATATCCTTCTAATCTGGACATTTCCGCCGAGTCATGAGTACCACCGACAATCATCACCTGTATATCATGCCGGTGTTGTATTTCTATCAGCTCACGGACAGCCCCAAGTAAAGTCATGTAATCTTTCTGCGGAGTCACCCGCCCGACAGCCAGAATGGTTTTCCGCTCACCATCCTGCAAACCAGAGCCCACAGCCGGATGATGAAAACGAACCGGATTATGGATAAAACAGCATTTATCGGCACGCTTAACCAATGGAACAATATCTCTCATTACGCCTTCGGAAACAGCGACAACTTTATCTGCCATCCGGTAAAGAAACTGAACAATCAGGCGGACTTTCAAGCGGGTCAATGCCGGTTTATGCCGGAAATGTTCAATGATCGAGGCATGTTCACTCACCACTACTTTGGCCTTATGGCGGGCCAGAAATGCAGACAGAAGACAAGCTGCATTGGTATCCGGATATGCCGAAAGTATCACGTCAGGCTCAAAGTCATTGATGACCTGTTTAAAACTGAACAGACTCAAGAAAGTTCTCTTCGCGTCCAGACTCCGGACCGGAATATTTTCTTTCAGCAATGTTTCGTAACTGGCACCATCACGCCGGTCAGTTACGAATAAAACTTCATTATCTGACATCAGCGTTCTGGCAACTGATAAAAAGACCTGCTCCGCACCACCAAATCCCATGTAGGAAATACGAAAAATAATTCTCATCGGCGTTTCATCCTGTGACCGAAAAAGTAAAGAGAAGGAAAAAGACAAATCATCGTTTTGCGGCGTGACAACAATCCCGTGGAATACAACCTGAAAATTGTAATCACCGGGAGACGTTTCACCTGACGAAAGAAACGCAAGAATGGCATGGTTCGTTTTCCTGCCGAATGAAACATGTAATACAAATTGGCATCGACAACTTTTTTTAGTTTCTCTGAACCACTTTTTTCTGCATCACTTATGTTCAAGTCATCCCGTTTTAAGGCATTAAAGTTATCAAGGAAATCGCGGACCTGCTGACACTGTTCCATCGTCACCCGGGAAATTGCACTGGTTTCACCAATCCGGTAACGATAGAGTTCCTGCTCACTGGTATAAAATGTCGTGGCTTGTGCGTAAACTGTACACAGGTACATCAGGTCTTCACAGTATTTGATCCCGGCAGGGAAAGAAGCACTTTTTGCCAGATCGGCTCTGATTAACCGGCACATCACCAGCCAGACAAATGATGACACCGCGCCTTCCAATGCCCGCTCTCTTGGATTCATTCCCCGGTAACGGTTTACATGTCCGGAACCCAGAATGTTTCCAACCTGCTCCCGATAGGTCTTATAGCCAAATTCAAAAACATCGACATCCGGATGCTGTTGAATCAATTCATACAGGCGGAAAATATAATCATTCTGAACTTCATCATCAGCATCTACGAAAGTGACATAACGCCCCTGAGCCAGACTTAACCCTGTATTTCTGGCGACACTGACACCTGCATTTGGCTGATAGTGATAATGCAACAGACCGGATGCCAGTTGCTGAGGGAATTCGGCTGCTAACTGAGATCCGGTCCTGTCACTTGAACCATCATCAACCACAATGACCTCAAAGCCGTTATCCTGTGCCGGACTGCTGGCAAAAACAGACCGTAATGTCTGAGGTAAAGTTTCTGCTGCGTTATATGCAGGAATAATGATGCTAACTTCCATAGCTCTGACGACCTTCTACCAAAAATTCCAAACTCTGTCTGAATGCAGTAACCGGACGGGTAAAAATACGGACCAGTTCCTGAACCACAACAATGAAAAAGATACGGGTTCGCGCAAACAACAGATAAGAGAACAGATCCGCAATGGCATAAGAAACCACAGAGACGGTCGCAACCCCGGTCGCTCCCCAAATCTGCACCGCAATCATCGAAGCACTCAGTGAAACCGTCGATGCAATAACAGTTTTAATCAGTTCAATATTGGTCCATTGTCTGATAATCAGTACCCGGGAAAAGAGAGCGCCGAAATAAGAAAACACCAGCTTCCAGATCAGGATCTTCAGGATAATTCCGGCCCCGTCATATTGTTCGCCATAGAGCAGATGGACAATGTAATCCCCGGTTAAACTCACAAAAATTCCGCCACCAACGGAACAGTAAATCATCAGCCGGACAATATTCCTGAATACCTGCCCATCCAGTTTCTGCTCATTGATCTCTTTGTTTAGCCGGGTAAAAAAGGCAAAGACAAAAATATGGCCGACAAACAGCAATTGCATCACCAGCTTGGTCGCAACACCATAAAGGCCAACATCTTCAGGCGTGAGGTATTTTTCGATAATCACAACATCAAAGTACATAAATATCGGAAAAATAATAGAAGAGAGGAAGACGAATTTCGATTCATAAAGGATCTTCTTCCCATACTGAATGCTGTCTGCAATCGCCGGGAATAACTCGTCTTTGGTTTTACGGTAAAACTCGGATAATAGAATGATCTGAGCAACCACCGAATAAACGACCAGATAGAGAATCGCCCAGACAAAACTCAGCTGGAAATAGATAACCCCAAGAATATAAGCAATTGCAGCAACTCGGGAAGCTACAGTCGATACAGAAAGAATTCTGGGTTGCTCCGAGGCCTGAAAATAGAGCCGGAAAGCAGACGACTTACCGAAGTATGTTGTGACACAGGCGGAAAATGCCAGAGCAAACACCAGCTCATCGGGTGTGTTACTGAAAAAATAAGCCCAGGAAAATACTGCTGCAAAAAAGACTAAACCACCAAACAGTCGCACCAGAGACACGGCGTAAAACACCCGCTTCTTCTCAGGGTTCTGTACGTATTCTTTCATGACGACATTGTCCATTCCCAGAATAAACACACAGGAAAGAATACTTGCCAGTGCCTGAATATAAGATAAGTATCCCATATTCGTCGGGCCATAGATCCTGGCTATAAATACGATACTGAACAGTCCGAAAAACACACCACCGAGATTGTCCAGACTAAACCAGATTAATTTTCTAATATTACTCATGACGACACTTCATTTTTTAAACTGTATTTTTCATAACAGTTGCTTTCAAAACAGTTGTTTTCAAAACAGTCGTTTTCAAAACTACCTCCTTCCCTGTGATGTATTTCAGCAATACATAGCAGAAGAGGAAACAAAACCAGCTGAACCCGGAACCTAATAAAAACTTAGTTTCAGTGACATTATTCAAAACGACAAACGTACCTACACAAAAACATAATTTCGTCAGTTCAATATTTTTCTGTAATTGAAGAGACGAATAAAAGGTCATAAAAAAATCACAAATGGTATAAACAAAAAGAGCCGTACCCACAGCACCGATAGAAATTAACATATCGACATATCCACCATCCGATGCTGCCAGTTTTTCAACCCACTCCGGTGCATATTTTGCCAGTTCAGTTTCCTGGATCAGATTGTTATCACCCAGTCCCCAGACTGCGGAATAACCAACCCCCAGAAAAAGCTTTTCATAAGATTGATTGAGCATGACCAGCCACAGCTGTCCCCGCCCGGTTAACCATTCTTCCCGGACATGTGTCAGCAACCAGTCAACCATATCCCGGTAATAAAACATGAGAGTAAGGACTAACATACCGGACAATACCAGTCCGATAACACGGCCACTCCCGTAATAGAGGCGACGAAAACGATGAACCAGCAGTTTATCCCAGCTAAATATGATCCAGGCGAGTAATGCCACAAATACAGATAAAGCAATAGAAGTCTTCGATAAGGTTGCCAGTAACAGTAAAAATGTAGCCAGCAACATCCCGACTCTCAATAAATTCCATTGACAGACCGAGTAGACATAAAAGAATAAAAACACACTAATGATTGGACCTAAGTTGTTTTTATTCGCAAACGCTCCGGATATTTCTAACAACCGTCCGGCCAGCAAATCATTTTTTGCTACCAGAAGATAAGTTAAAAACAGCCAGACACAGAAACTGTAATAAATAACCCGTCTGGAATTAAGTTCATAAAACCGGATGACAAATAATGTGACATACAGAAATAACACCAACTGCCAGAATAATTCATAGTAGGTTACTTTAGGCCACGGTGACCATTGTGCTGTCATTGCACACCACAAGAAAACAACCATTAATGGGTAACAACGCCGACACAGCGTAAAAACCTGTTTGATGACAGTCGGACGCAACGACAGCATTAAAAAAATAAGCAGATATAATGTCAGGATCGGGCGCTTAAACAAACCATTAGACAGAGTCAGAAACAGTAAGTTAGAAGAAATCAAAAGACTGTATAATGTATTTTTACGGAATCTCATTGAACCCACTAAAAGAATACGCTCACTGTAACCGAAGCAACTGTAATAAAAGAATTAAATCGTTCGCTTTAAGAGCATGTAATTCATCAATGTTGCCACACACAGCGCTATCGCTGCTCCGAATAAATTCGTCATCATGTCACCAATAGAAAAATCCCGGGTCTTAAACAGCAGTTGAGATGATTCATCAAACATCATTAACAGAACAACGATGACTGTCGGCCAGCCAAGCAGGCGAACAACCGTGCCCTTATTTACCTTTGTTGCCCAAATCGACAGTATGGTCAGCACAAACGAACAGAGAAAATGTAAATACTTATCTCCGCCCAGAAAGTTTTCCAGAGCAATGACATGCTGAGCACCAAAACCAAAACTTTTGCTCAGAGAGAGCATAGCGACAACTGCGATCGCAACAGTCAGCACAATGTATCGATTCATTCAGATTTCCTCCTCATGAGAATACTTCTGCCGTGAAGCATCCGATAAATTGCCACAAGTCCATAATGGAAGGTGAATAAAAATGGCCAGACTACAGAACTGCTGTTTATAGGGAGAAACCTTGAATATTTCATTCAGCCGCCAGCGCTTTAAACCGTACTGCTCATGTGCAGTAATATAGCGAACAGCAGTCATGCGCTGTTGCTGAGACAGAACATCCCAGTACTTAAACAGAATATTCATGGCCGTTTCTGCCGTATATTTTTCATAAGGACCGAACGTCTCGGCCATATTCAGCACCCCGATAATCTCTCCGAATGGCTTTTCCCAGAATGCGAGCAGTTCGGTTTCCTGAGCATAGCCATCAGGAAACAGAGGTCTCAGGCGGATAGACTTCCAGTTATACCGATCGCTCTGCTGTAAATGTTGCTCTTTTGCCACGCCATGTTCGGACAAGCTGTTCAATAACTCAGTATATGCAGCCATTGATAAATTTTCCGGATTGTCATCATCCCATGACAACATCTCATCCTTTAACAAATTCAGTTGCGACAGTTCACCTGCCGAACCGGGGCCGGATTGATCAATTCTCTCAATCACCTGACTGACCGCATCGCCATACAAAGAACCGACCAGAGTCCGGGAAGCGATAATAATCATCCATACCGACAACGCGCTCATCGCGAAAAGTGAAATTTTTGAGATGTTCATCATCTATTTATACCCGGATAAATGCTCAGCTTTCCGCATAACCATAATACTGACCGTAATCGTAATCTGCCGAGCTCGCTTTCTGGCTGACACGATTCACAACAACCCCTTCCAGCACTATCTGATGGCTGATGAGTTTCGTCATCGCTCTCTTCACCAGATTTTGTTTCGTTGCATTGGATTTCACTACCAGAACAACAGAGTCGACAAGTTGCCCGATAATTAAAGAGTCACTCACCGGCAGTGTTGGCGGTGTATCGATAATGATACGGTCATACTGACTATCAAGTTCTGTCAGCAACGCTTTTAATTTTCCGGAACTTAATAGTTCCTGAGGATTTGCAGTCAGCATCCCGGCAGGTAAAACAGATAATCCTGATGTTTCATCTTTGAGAATACATTCACTCAACGGTGTATTCATCACCAGATAGTTGGTGACACCCTGCTGATATTTTTTATAGCCAAAGCGTTCGGCAACCGCAGGTTTACGCAAATCGAGATCGATGAATAAGACATTCTCTACCTTGGCAAACGAAATCGCCAGATTCAGGGATACGGTTGTTTTTCCTTCTTCCGGCAACGACGAAGTTACTGCAATTTTCCGATGCTGCCGGTTCATATTGTTCACCAGCAGTGACGTCCGGATTGAACGAATCGATTCACTGAATCCAACCTCATTTTCATCGGTAAAGATACTGCTATCGATAGGTTTCTTACGAAAACGCTTGGATTTCACCACGGGGATTCCCCCGATAGGAATCAAACCAAACTTATCTTCAAAGTCTCCGACGGATTCGATCGTATTTTTCAGCAGATCAATTATCAGAATAAAACCAATCGCGATACAGATACTCAGGAAAAATGCCGCCGCCACGATAATTTTCCGTTTCGGAGCGCTGGGTAACTGAGGAATCAGAGCCTCATCAGTAAAACGGGCATTAGTCGAATCGAAATCCCCGGTTGCGGTGGTTTCTTTTTGCCGGGTCAGGAAGAGATTCAGAATCTCCCTGTTAGTCTCAACTTCCCGCTGCAACGAATCATACTTGCTTTTCTTAACAGTCAAATCCTGAAAGTCCTGTTTCTCCCGGTTGACTTCCTGTACTAACAGGGTTTCCTGCTCTTTTGTCGCCTGCAATTCTTTGCCGATGCCCCGGATCAGCTTATTGGTTACCTTCTGAGCCTGATCTTCTATCGATTGTAACTTGGCCCGAGCCGCAATCATTTTGTCATGCTTTGGTCCATAACGTTTGCTCAGCTCATTCACTTCATTCTGAGCTTCCAGTTCTGCATTACGGATATCGATCACCTGCGGATGCTGGGAAATTGCAGGTATCGCAGAAAGTGAAGCAACATCTTTCACACTCCCGGAAGTCAGGGCTTTGTATGCCGACTCAATTTCAATTCTTTCATCCCGGACTTGTGCCAATCGCTCAGTCAGACTTGTCAGCTGTTTACTGGCAAGAGATTCAATCCCGCTGTCATCAATCAATTTTTCTTTAATCAAAAAGTCAGAGAGCGCTTTTTCAGAATCAGCCAGTTGCTGCCTTAGCTCAGAAAGACGGGAGGTGATCCAGCTCGATGCGTATCTCGTAGCTGAAATTCTCGATTCCAGATTATTTTCGATATATGCATAACCGACTTCATTCGCTATCTTTGCCGCTAATTCCGGATCTTCAGAAGTGAAACTAATATTAACCAACTGCGTTTTTAAAATCGGAGTAATCTCCAGTTTTTTCTTAAACGCGGTTAAGACTTTCTGTCTGATATACTCAGGATCAGGTACATCCTCATCCCCGGCAGCATTCAGCAATGCAGAAATAGCAGGATAAGCTTTAATCGTATCGACGATGCTTTTATCCTGACTCAGCAGAGGATTAAATTCTTCATTCTTATCCAGTGCCAATTTCTGAATCACTTTTTCGGCAATCTGATTTGATCTCAGTATTTCAAACTGAGTTTCATAATACTCTTTCTGATTCGGATCGATTCCAACAACTTCTTCAATTGAAACGGCCTGTTTCTCTTTCGCTTCAATCAGTAAGGTGGCCGTTGCTGTATATTTAGATTTCAAAGACAGAGCAATTAATACTGACAGTCCGGTCACCAATACTGAAAATATAAATATTGAGATCCAGTTTCTCTTAATCAAGTTCAGATAATGTGTCAGATCAATCATATCATTCTGATGATTGGCATTATCTTCAAAGTGCTCTTGCATTTTTACCTTACCTTAATCTATTTTGTCTTTTCAGAATTACCAAAAAGAACTTACGACATAAATCGTATCGCCGGGATGTACAGGTTCATTGAGTTCTACTTCATGTTTACCTTTCAGGAGTTCCTGAATCTGATCCTGGGATAATCCTTCTGTCTCTTCCTCTTTCGTCAAATAGATGCCTCGGGTTTTCCGGTATTTCGCCAGAAATCCCCCGGCCAGAGCAATCGCTTTCTGAACCGTCAGACCAGGCTGATATTCATATCCACCCGGAGAATTCACCACACCATTCACATAGATGTTTCGATACTGAACAATATTAACCGTCACTTTTGGGTCGATTAAATAATCACCTTTCAGACCTTCAACTATCATATCCCGAAGCTCACGAAGGGTTTTCTTCTTTAAGTCCAAACTCCCCAGATAGGGATAATCCATTGTTTCTCCGCTATCGATGATGAACTGCTCATACGATAAATCGGGTTCCCCATATACAGAAATTCTAATCGTATCGCCAGCACCCAACCGATATTCAGCCGCACTGGAAAAAAAAGAAAAGAATATGCAGCATGCAATGATGCCTTTTAATATTATTTTTAACATTACTTACCTATCAGGACGCTGAATCCTATCTCTATAAAGCAGCCAATTAATATGCTGTTTTACCGACAAATCCTTTAAATACCGTCAGGAATATAATTTTTAAATCGAGCCATAACGACCATGTCTGAATATAACTCAAATCAAATTCCACACGTTTTTCCATCTTATCCAGTGTGTCAGTCTCTCCACGGTAGCCATTGATCTGCGCCCAGCCGGTAATTCCGGGTTTAACATGGTGACGTAACATATATTTATCGATCAGTCCGCGGTATTCCTCATTATGAGCTACGGCATGAGGACGCGGACCGACGATCGACATCTGACCGGTAATGACATTGATAAATTGAGGGAGTTCATCCAGAGAAGTACGGCGGATAAAAGCACCAAAGCGGGTAACCCGGGGATCGTTTTTAGTCGCTTGTTTGACGACAGAGCCGTTATCCATCACCCGCATCGATCTGAATTTCCAGACTTTAATCGGTTTACCATCCAGACCGTAACGTTCTTGTTTGAAGATAACAGGCCCCGGAGAGGAAAGTTTGACTCCCACTGCGACAAAAAGCAGAACAGGGCTAATCAGTGTGATGATGATTGAAGCAAGAATGATGTCTTCAATTCGCTTAATCAGAGAGGTGAATCCGTAGAAAGGTGTATCATAAATACTCAGCGTAACCACTTTACCAATGCTTTTCAGGCGGGATTGCATCAGATCAAAAGTGAAAAAGTCCGGGACAACATAGACATGAGCATTAGAATCGGCGAAGGCATTTAAGATTTGCTTAATCCGTTTCGCGGCTTCCATCGGCAGTGCAATGTAGACTTTCTGGACACTGCGACTTTTTGCCAGCATCAGCGCATCATCGATTTTTCCACGAAGAGGAGAAGAAAGACGATGTAAACCAATTCGGTCCAGACTACGATCATCGTAGAATCCGACGAGAACTTCCTGGCTTGCCCGGTTGAGTTTTAATTCGTTGGCAAGCTGAATGCCCGATCTTGTTGCACCGATAATAATCGCTTTTTTACGATGTTTGTCTCCCGGAAAAACAACCCGAAACATCCCGTGAACCAACCATCGCCAGCCAACCAGACATAATGGCGTTAAAACAAACCATAATCCGGTCACCAGACGAGAATAATCTTCGCTGATTTTCAGAAAGAATCCGACAATCAAAGATAGCGCAACACAAATACTCCAGGTCATCAGAATAGCAAAGAAATTTTGTTTAAATGAAAGGTATTTGTATGGCCGATATACCCCTGCAACATCTGATATAACAAAGTACACAACAACGAATAAACTTAATATCAGTTGATAAATACTTGCAAAATAACCCAAGTAAACTTCCGAGACAGTAAATAAAATCATTGAAATAATAAAAATATCAACAATCTTAAATGCAACTGATGACTCTTCTCCATAATATTTTATGCGACTACCATATCCCATCTGACATCCCACCTAACCAATATGAATTTATGTATGCTACCGCCCTTGGGTGAAGCACCCCACAAACTGAATACATGACGCCCTGACAAAAAGGTTGAACACAACTAACTTATTGTTAATAAATGACTTTAAAAGATACAAATCAGCATCTACTTACCAAAATCAAACTAGCCGCATCACTTTTCTTTGTAAAAATGTGACTTTGACCATAACCGCAGTATGCGACATCAATCACTCTTCTTTCAATCGCAAGCAAAGCAAATTACTCCTATATTTTTAATATTCTCAAAAATGAGACGAAAGACTGAGATATTCACACTTACTGGAAAAGCATACAAAAATGATCAAAAACATAGTTAATCACATTATTTTCAATGCACTCAAAACCTACCTTATATCTATGAAAAACTTAATACTTATCAAGGGAAATACATGCGAATGTTATTTTACTGTCAATGTTTTGGTAACGAGATATTTAGCGCAAAAGATAGGAATGTAAACTACAAACAATTCAATTAAATTAATTTCAATATACTAATTTAATGATTTCTTAATTAAAGAAACATCACTAGGTAACACATCAGAATTCCGATTAGGAGGATCAATTCGAAACTAGGGAGCGATAGCCATTATTGCGATTCAAATACAGCTCCCGAATGAATACGGCAGGGGAAAAATAGTTAAGAAAGTACTTCGGCTAGCAAACCGTCACACAGGATCTTACAGAAAATAACTCATGATGATCGCATCTTCACGACCATTTTCGGTAGGATAGTAACCCAGCCGCCGATCAACTTCATTAAACCCGGAATTAAGATAGAGCGTATATGCAGGAAGGTTGCTTTCCCTCACCTCTAACCACACGCTTTCAGCAGACTGCCGTTCACAGAAGGCGAGGAAAAAGTCCAGCAGCTGACGGCCAAATCCTTGTCCATGCCAGACCGGATCCAACGCAATATTCAATAATGTGACTTCCCCGACGATATTCTGGGCATAGAAATAACCACCTACCCGGCCATCAATCAATAAGGTGTGATGACAGGCGCCACGGCTATCAATCGAACGTATTATCGACTCTTTCCAGGGGAACTGATGAGCCCGGCACTCGATCTGGTAGATTTGATCCAGATGTTCAGGTGACATAGGTACAATTGAAATATTCATGAGGCCTGATAAGAGCAGATTTGGCGCCATAGTTCCCGGCGATGCTGAGGATGACCATCGATCTGGCTCAATAACGGAGAGATTAACTGTTTTGCTGCGATGCCCTCTACAGCAGAACATCCCGCAAACCAGATCCACTCAATATCTGATTGTGAGATCAAATGAAGATCCTGTGGATAGACATGCCGGGCTTGTGTCAGAGAGACCTGAAAACTTTTCAGAACTTTTTCAAACATCATAGCCTGAGAGCCTTCCGGCAAAACCGGACTAACAAACAGTAACCTGCAGGATGGCGGCAAATCATAATGAACATGAGTCGCCCCTGGCATTTGCCCCGGATGAGCAAGACTCCAGTTCTGGATCCCCATTTCCTGTAGATAAGATTGTCGACGTTCTTGCATGAATGTCAGCCCGGTAGAAAAGAGGGTCATCCTAACAAATTTTCCCTCAAATCAGAAGCAGGGAAAAATTCAAATCATAGAAGAATCGAATACAACCAGATGATCAGAAACTTCAGCAACAGCTCCCTGAAGCATTTCGCAAACCAGAAATTCATCTTGCTGCATTGAATGAACGGTACTCAAACCAAAATCACGTCCCAGCCGAAAACCGTGCGCCAGATAATGTTCATGTGTTCCGAACGCAGTACAAACCGGATATCCAAGCTCATAAAGCGAATCCAGACCTTCCGTAATCAGCTGCTTTTCGATCACGTTGCTTTCCGCACAATTCTTTTCAGCAATCAGCAAATGTAAATGCTGCCAGCTTTGAAACACGCCATCATTGGCAACCGGGGTAAACAGAATGTATCCCAGAAGCTCTCCATCATCACTACAGGCAACCAGAGACAACGTAATTCGCCCACTTTCACGGAATGCCATGACCATATCGGCATCCTCAATAACACCCAGAGACGAACGTAATAAATGGTCAATGGGTAAAATATCTGCGGGAGCTTCAGTGCGAATAAGCATTTTCAGTTCCTTCATGCTTCGGATAATCAGATTTCATCCCTTTATACACAAAGTCAGAGAGCTGATTCAAAGAATATTTGATTACTGTAGGAAAAGTTTCCAGATCCACGCTATCCATCATGTTCTTAACTTCCAGCCCCAATTCCGTATCACCTTCAATAGAAAGTCTTCTCTGGAAAAAGAGTGTATCCGGATCTTCTTTACGCCCTGCTATCAGTACAAAATCATTCAGAAAACCACTAAAACATGCATCAGGTTCTGCGGAACGTTCAGCCATCACCAGTTGCTCCTGCCGACACGTAATATGCCATGACAGACCTAAATCTTTCACTTCAACTTTCAGACATTTATTCTCAAGGAATTCAAATTCTCCCTCAGACAGTGCCTCTTTAAAGATGGCATTCAACGCATCCAGAAGGATTTTGTTTTGCACAAAGCCCGGCAAAAAATGGGCAGGAGATCTCAAAAATGATGCAGCATTTTGCACCATATAGGTTTGAATCTTGTTAAACACTCGCTTCATCCGCTAACTTGGTATTGATAGAACTTATCATACTGAAAGATGTATCCTGAATTTCTGCTGTGAATCAAAAAACACGCGACCGCCGTGTGCTTCACTAATCGTATAAAGGCGGTTATAGTGGCGTTCTCTGTATATACTTATACCCAAATGACCTCAGCATGTAGTTTCAGCGAGAATCTCTGGGTACAGAGGCAAGACAGAGATTTGAGTCATAGCCGTTCTATGGCAAGCATCTGTCTGGTTTCGGAGCAATAAATAGTTGGCATGATTTCACAAGAATTTCAACGCTGGTTTACACAACTGACGTCACATAGCCCCTTCTTTTTTGCCGTTCTGGATGATCAGCATCGTTATGTAATGGTCAATGAGCGCTATTGTGAAACCTCAGGCCTGACTCTGGAACAACTTATCGGCTCAAATGATAAAAAAGTCTTTGGTGAGTCATTTTATCAATATATTCACCCTTATTATCACCGGACTCTGCATGGTGAAATCATTGAGACTGAGCTAACAATAGACGACATGAATGTCGACACTACCCTGCTTATATCTCTGGCGCCTCTGGAAACTGAAGAACAAAAAACACAGATCGTCTTTCATGCCGTCGATATCTCAGAAAAACAGATGTTGCTGCATGCAGTGGAAGAGTCGGAGAAGAAATTCTCAACATTACAGAATATGCTACAGGAAAACCTGCTGATTGTTGAAGACAACACGATTATTTCCTGTAATCCTGCAGCTGCAAATTATCTCGGATTTAAAACCACAGATGAGTTATACGGAGAACAGCTTTCCGAACTTTTTATCCAGAACGCAACTAAAAAGCCATTTGTTCTGCATCAGTCACCAACGCAACAAAACAAGGTATCCTGTCATACGACCAAAGCCAGTGGCTCCGAACGTCAGGTCATTCTCCGGATAGAAACGACGGAAATTTTCGGTAATCACGCTTACTTTGTTCTGGTTCATCCTCAGGAGAACAAATCAGCAGCATCGCTGCATCAATCTCCTATTGACGCACATATCGATCCTCTGACCGGCTTGTATAACCGTACCGGGTTTACCAAGCGGCTCGAGATGTTTCTCTCTGACGATACGCCTCTGGTGATGTTGTATCTCGACATCGATAATTTTAAGAATATTAACGACTCTCTCGGGCACCATATCGGTGATAAAGTTATCCGTGAAGTCGCCGCCCGACTCAAACGTCTGCTTCCTCAAAATGCAATATTAGGTCACCTGGGTGCAGATGAGTTTGGTCTTCTGTTACCAGAGCCGGAAAAACCCCGTTCAGCCGAGATGCTTTCCGAGCGGATTATTTCTCTGATCAATCAACCTTTTGATTTGAACTACTTTACTAAAAGGCTTGCCTGTTCAATTGGGAGCGTTACTTATCCCGGAGACGGGAATGATGCCCGCATTCTGTTACAAAATGCCGATACCGCAATGTATGAAGCAAAGGCCAGAGGCCGTAACCGGATGATTCGCTTCAGTTCGCAAATGAATAAGGAAGCAAGAACACGCCTGTGGCTGGAGATAGAACTGCAAAAAGCACTGCAACAAAGTGGCCTTGAAGTCTGGTATCAGCCAAAAGTCAGTGCAAGAGATTTTAGTATCAACGGCGCTGAAGCGTTAGTACGCTGGAAACATCCGGTGGAAGGATATATCAGTCCCGGATCATTTATTCCCGTCGCTGAAAAAGCCGGGTTGATCGAGCATCTGGGCCGGGCAGTCATGCGGGATGTCTTTTCAACCGTAAAACGCTGGAAACGACAGGGAATTCTCCCCGGTCCGGTGGCGATCAATCTCTCCCCAGAGCAGTTCGGTAACCCGAAACTGATCGATTATATGGAGAAGCTGCTGCGTTCGACCCAGATTGATCCCAGTTGCATTACATTCGAACTGACAGAAAGTGCGGTGATGAGTGATAGCGAGCATACGCTACAAATGTTAAATGCCATCAAAAAACTGGGATTTACCTTGTCCATCGATGACTTTGGCACCGGTTATTCATCACTTTCTTATCTGGCCCGCTTCCCCATTGATGAGCTCAAAATTGACCGGGCATTTATTACCGACATCGATCAGCTTCCCAAACAGGTCACTGTTATCGAGAACATCATCAATCTTGGTAAATCGTTACAACTGAAAGTCGTCGCAGAAGGTGTGGAAACCCAGCAACAGGCTATTCTGTTGTCTAACCTTCATTGCCATTCAATTCAGGGTTTTCACTTTCACCGGCCTCAGCCGAAACAGGAAATAGAAGCGCTGTTTGCCCAGAATAGCCGGCATACACCATCATAAATGACTCCCAATTCAAGCCAAACCTGCCCCACATCAATTCATTCCGGACCGCTTTTCCATACAATACAGCCACTTCACGATACATTTATCATTAAGTTGCTATGGAACTGCTTTGTCCTGCGGGGAATCTCCCTGCCCTGAAGACGGCAATCACAAACGGCGCAGATGCCGTTTATATCGGTTTTAAAGACGATACGAATGCCCGTCATTTCGCCGGATTAAATTTCTCAGGGAAAAAACTGGAAAGTGCGGTCCGGTTTGTTCATGAACATCACAAAAAAATTCATGTCGCACTCAATACATTTGCTCACCCGGACCGTTTCAGTCACTGGACTGAAGCCGCAGACAAAGCGGTTGATCTGGGGGTGGATGCGCTGATTGTTGCCGATATTGCGCTACTGGATTACATCTCCAGTCGCTATCCACATCAGGAAATTCATCTTTCCGTCCAGGCATCTGCCACCAACAGTGCGGCAATTGAATTTTACCGGCAAAATTTTCATATCAAACGGGTGGTTCTTCCCCGGGTTCTTTCAATCCATCAGGTCAAACAACTCTCCCAGTCTATGTCTGGTGATGTTGATCTGGAAGTATTTGCCTTTGGTAGTCTCTGCATTATGTCTGAAGGACGCTGTTATCTCTCTTCATATATGACCGGCGAATCGCCTAATACTGTCGGTGCATGCTCACCCGCCAAGTTTGTCCGCTGGCAGGAAACACCTCAGGGAATGGAATCTCGGCTGAATGATATTCTCATCGACCAGTATCGTCCCGGAGAAAATGCCGGTTATCCGACATTATGCAAAGGCCGCTTCATCACGGAGCTGGAAGGACAACGTAAGTGCTACCACACTCTGGAAGAACCGACGAGCCTGAACACTCTGTCATTACTACCGGATTTATTCGCAGCCAATGTTGCTTCAGTCAAGATTGAAGGCCGGCAGAGAAGCCCAGCCTACGTTGAACAGGTGACAAAAACATGGCGGGCTGCCATTGACCATTATCTGGCTGCTCCAGAAGCATATCAGGTCAGCGAATCCTGGAATCGTACCCTTGCTAATGTTTCTGAAGGAACACAAACCACACTGGGTGCCTACCACCGGAAATGGCAATAAGAAGAGAGTTTATTGATGAAGTATGCATTAGGCCCGCTCCTCTATTTCTGGCCTAAAACAGAGGTTGAACAGTTTTATCAGCAGGCACAGGAATGCAGTGCAGATATTATTTATCTGGGAGAGACCGTCTGCTCCAAACGCCGGGAATTAAAAGATCGTGACTGGCTGACTCTGGGACAGGAAATAGCCAGAACAGGAAAACAAGTTGTCCTGTCAACGATGGCACTTCTCGAATCCCGCAGTGAACTGACTGTGATGAAAAAGTATATTGATAACGGAGACTTTATCATTGAAGCAAATGATGTTTCTGCAGTTCATCTTGCCAGTGAAAATCGCGTGCCATTCGTTGTCGGTCCTGCGATTAACTGTTACAACGCCCATACATTAAAGTATTTTCTGCAAAAAGGGATGACCCGCTGGTGTATGCCGGTTGAACTTTCCCATTCATGGCTACAGCAGACACTACAACAGTGTGAGAGTCTCGGAATCAGAGAAGCGTTTGAAGTTGAAATATTCGGCTATGGTTACCTGCCTCTGGCTTATTCAGCCCGTTGTTTTACCGCCCGGGCAGAAAACCGTCCGAAAGATGAATGCAAAACATGCTGTATCAACTATCCCAGCGGAATTCTGGTACAAAGCCAGGAAGGGCAAGAGGTCTTTAACCTGAACGGTATACAAACCCAGTCAGGCTACTGTTACAACCTGATCAACGAATTAGCCGGTATGGTTGATCATGTCGACGTCGTCCGCCTGAGTCCTTTGGGCACGGAAACACTGACAACGATACAGACATTCCGCAACAACGAAACTGCTGCTCAGTTCTATCCACTGGATAGTCATCAGTGTAATGGCTACTGGCATCGTGTTGCAGGTTTAGAAGTTGTACCTTCGCCATAACTTCACTTCTTCAGGCAAATCAAAACAGTCCATACAGTTTTAGCTATCGGACATGTTGATTATCAGACAGCTGATTTAAACAGCTGTCTGATATCTTTAAACAAGATGAATAGTATCACCGATGACAGCACCAGATTGGAGATAGGAAATGCCAGCCAGACACCAGTCAGTCCCCATCCCAATGGCAGCAAAAACAGAAATGGAGGCTGCACCAGAATGTTACCAATCGAGATCAGCATGGCTTTCTTCCCTCGATTAATTGATTGATAAAATGCGGCAACAACCACCAGAAATCCATCCAGACACAAAGCGAACAGATGTAACCGGATACCAGTGGTGGCAAAATCAATCAGCTCTGGGTTATCCCGGTTAAAAACAGCAATAATTTCCCGCGGATACATATTTAAAATGAGAGTAACAAAAACTCCGAGAGAAACCGCCAGTCCCATAGCAAGGCCCAATAACTTCCTGATATTTGCCAGTTGATTGGCGCCATAGTTGAAGCTTGCCAACGGTTGCATTCCATTAGCCAAACCTTCAACGGTCAGATAATAGAAAGTCACCACATAACCAAGTACCGTATAAGCCCCCAAAGCGGTCGTCCCACCGTACGAAGCAAACTGACTGTTATGCAAAGCAACCATTACCCCCCAATAGAGATACATGAAGAAGCTTGAGAGACCGACCAGAACAATCTGACGAATGTCCTGCCACCGAAAAAACCAATCGGAAGCCCTCATACGTAAAGAAGCAAGCGGAGAGAAGAAGTAAACGAGTCCGGCAATCGTCACCACACTTTGGGATAATGCTGTTGCAATTGCAGCGCCCTGCAATTCCATTTTCCAGACCACAATAAACAGATAATCAAACACAATATTCAGACTCGCTCCTGCAACCATCAGCCAGGTTGCAAGATTCGGATTATCGTCGTTTCTCATCAAGAATGGTAATGCCGTCGATCCCAGAGTAAAACAGGAGGTCAACATCACAATCTGCATGTATTTAACCGCCAGATCAAAGACACGCGGATCCTGAGTTTGCCAGGACAGAATATCCCCCATAAAGCACCATAGTGCCCAGGAGGTCAGCAATGACAGTAAAACCAGAAGAATCAGTCCGGTACTGATCGTCTGTCGGGCAGCCCGTAAATTCTGTTGACCTTTATAAATGGAAGTAATTGCTCCCGTACCAACACCGATCATCAAACCGGTTCCAACAAGGATACCGATCATTGACCAGGAAATATTGATCCCGGCAAGCCCGTCAGCCCCCAGATACTGACCAATAAAAATACCATCAATGAGTTGGTATAAGCCATTAACCAGCATAGCTGCGACGGTTGGAACTGTATATCGAAAATACTGCGAATAGATAGACACCTGCATGGATGCAACGCCCGAGACTGAAAGATAAACAGCCTGCATATATCAATGCAGGCTGTATAAATACTATTGTAACTGGTAATTACGATGAACTGTTCTGCTTGAGTGTATTATAGATCCTTTCCAACTCCAAAAAAGCATACCGGTGTTCAATATACTCGTAGACATTCATCGAGATAGCGAGTTTATATAAAGCAATCGCATCAGCATATTGCTCCCGCATCTGATAGCGTCTGCCCAGATAGAAATATGCTTCCGTCAGGCGTTGGGCAAGTACACTATTATCAGTCGTACTATTCAGGATCTGTCTGAAAATAACCTGATCATCGGTTTCACCCAGCATCATTGCGACCAGAGACCATCCCCAGACATCACTCTGCTGTCCCCGAGACTGATAGCTCTGCATTAATGCTTCCCGGGCTGATTTGGCATCCGTTTCACTGGCAATAAAATATCGCCATAAAACGCTGAACGGATCTCCTGAATCTTTTTGGATGACCTGCTCAATTTCGTCCTGTGCCAAACGGTGACGGTTTCCGTAGTAAAGAGCAATCGCCAGGTTTCTGCCCGCATAAATATTATCCGGATCTAACTCTAACGTTGAATCAAACGATTCATACGCCGAATCGAAATCGCCAATTTCCGTATAATAGACGCCAAGCATATTGAACACTTCAGACTGAGCCGGATTAAAACGTAGAGACTGTTCGAAATCCAGCCGGGCTAAATTTCTTAACCCTAACATGTCATATCCATTGCCCCGTTCGTAAAAGACTTTGGCCCGAATGTCATCTGAGAGCTCTTTTTGTTGCAACAGTTGGCTCAAGCGTAAAATTTTCACTTCCATCTGGATGGTCGGCTGTAATGGCCGGGCCATCGGCGGATAAAGCCAATCGGCCTGCTGTTGATGCTGAACCGATGAGCACCCAGCCATGAAAAGCAGACTTAGTCCAGTCAATACCGTGAGAGACCACTTCACCAAAATTATTCTCCTCATCGCCCTCAAGAAAAAAGGGAGCAAAACAGCTCCCTTTATAACACCATGCTTTCAAATAACAAAGCAACCCAAACAGATATATCTTAACTCTGACGGGATGTTCTTATTCTGAATCGGTCTGTTCCTGTTGCGGTGCTTCTTCCACTGCTGGTTTAACTGCAGCTTCTTTCATACTCAGACGAATACGATTCTGACGATCGATTTCCAGAACTTTCACCTGAACTTCCTGACCTTCTTTCAGATAGTCTGTCACTTTCTCGACACGCTGTTCTGCGATTTGAGAAATATGCACCAGACCTTCTTTACCACCAAGAACAGCAACGAAAGCACCGAAATCAACAATGCGTGTAACTTTACCGGTATAAATACGGCCGACTTCAACTTCAGCAGTCAACTCTTCGATACGACGGATAGCGTGCTTCGCCGCTTCACCTTCTGTAGCAGCAATCTTAATCGTACCATCATCTTCGATTTCAATCGTAGTACCGGTTTCTTCGGTCAGTGCACGGATGACAGCGCCACCTTTACCGATAACATCTTTGATCTTATCAGCACTGATCTTCATGGTATGAATACGTGGTGCAAATTCAGAGATATCATCACGGGCACTGTGAATAGCCTGATCCATCACAGACAGAATGTGCATACGGGCACCTTTTGCCTGATTCAGGGCAATCTGCATAATTTCCTTGGTGATCCCTTCAATTTTGATATCCATCTGCAGCGCAGTTACACCACCTGAAGTTCCCGCGACTTTAAAGTCCATATCACCCAGATGATCTTCATCACCCAGAATATCTGACAGAACAACAAAATCGTCGTCTTCTTTTACCAGTCCCATTGCGATACCGGCAACAGATGCTTTAATCGGCACACCTGCATCCATCAATGCCAGAGATGAACCACACACGGAAGCCATGGAAGAAGAACCATTTGACTCAGTGATTTCAGAAACGACACGAACGGTATAAGGGAATTCATCAATCGATGGCATAACTGCCTGAATTCCACGTTTAGCCAAACGGCCATGACCGATTTCACGACGCTTCGGAGAACCAACAAAGCCTGTCTCACCCACACAGTAAGGAGGGAAGTTATAATGGAACAGGAAGTGGTCTTTTCTCTCACCGGTTAACTCATCAATGATTTGAGCATCACGCTGAGTCCCGAGTGTTGCTGTAACAATCGCCTGAGTTTCACCCCGGGTAAACAGAGAAGAACCATGGACACGAGGCAGAACACCAGTACGTACATCCAGCGCACGAACCATATCTTTCTCACGACCATCAATACGAGGAGCACCAGACAGAATACGGCTACGAACCACTTTCTTCTCTAATGAACTCAACATATTGCGCAGCTCATTTTCATCCAGAGAATCGTCTTGCTCTAATAATGTGCCAATCACTTCAGACTTAATCTGACCAACCTGCTCATAACGAGCCAGTTTTTCAGTAATTTGATAGGCTTCTGCAAGGCGAGCTTCTGCCCGTTCAGCAACCAGAGCTTTCAGACCATCATTGGTTTCAGGAGCAGTCCATGACCATGCAGGCGTCGCAACTTCAGCAGCAAACTCGTTAATTGCCTGAATTACAACCTGCTGCTGCTCATGACCGAATACAACAGCTGAAAGCATTTCTTCTTCAGACAGAATATCAGCTTCGGATTCAACCATCAGAACTGCATTCTCAGTACCGGCAACAACCAGATCCAGACGAGATCCAGCCAATTCTTTTGCACTTGGGTTCAGGACCAGCTGACCATCGATATGACCTACACGGGCAGAACCGATAGGACCATTGAATGGAATACCTGAAATAGCCAATGCTGCAGATGTACCAATCATACTTGGAATATCTGGCTGAACATCAGGATTAACAGCCATAACTGTCGCAATAATCTGAACTTCATTGGTAAAACCATCAGGGAACAGCGGACGGATCGGACGGTCGATCAAACGGGCAGTCAGTGTTTCGCCTTCAGAAGGACGACCTTCACGCTTAAAGAATCCTCCTGGAATCTTACCGGCAGCATAAGTCCGTTCCTGATAGTTAACGGTTAACGGGAAAAAGTCCTGACCTTCTACCGCTTCTTTTTTTCCGACCACAGAGACAAATACCGAAGTATCATCCATTGTGACCATCACAGCAGACGTCGCCTGACGTGCAATAACACCAGTTTCAATAGTTACGGTGTGATTTCCGTATTGAAACGTTTTAACAACTGGTTTTTCAAACATTCTTATTCCTTTGCCTAGGATATCCTAGAAATGAGTTATCAATACTCAAGGCATCACGAATCGCGACTAGTGAAAGGAAACTGAGGGTGATTCATTCCAATCTCCTTTGAATAGTCGCGACCTGTTGGCCGACTTCGGTGACTGTAATGCTTTGAGTCTGTGAATTTAAATCAGAAACTGATTTAAACGGTCGCTAGTATAAACTACTCAGGCAACCTTTGGCTAAATTTAGACATTAAAAAAGGGGCATTCTGCCCCTTTTTTACAAAAATCCAATCTTAGCGACGCAGGCCAAGACGCTGGATAAGGTCGTGGTAACGATCCAGATCTTTACCTTTCAGGTAATCCAGAAGCTTACGACGACGAGAAACCATACGTAACAGACCACGACGGCTATGGTGATCGCCTTTGTGCTCTTTAAAGTGACCTTGCAGGTGGTTGATAGAAGCAGTCAGCAGAGCTACCTGAACTTCTGGTGAACCAGTGTCGCCTTCGCCACGCGCGTAATCAGCAACAATCGCTGCTTTAGTTTCTGCATTCAGAGACATAATTTCTCTCCTAAGAGTTTAAGTTTCAGTTTGTGCCAGCCAATCTCTGATTCAGCCGACACGAGGAGCGGGGATTATAGAGAATATTCATCATCCCCGCAATAGAGAATATACCGGAAAACAGCTCAACTACTTATTCACGAAAAACAACTAACCGTTTCGGGGCTATTTTCCCGTCATCATTCATTTCGCCGACACCGATGAAACACTTTTCATCTCCGGCAGTCAAACGTACAGAACCACTCGTCGGTGCTCCAATTACCTGAACAGCCTGACCTTTCTGAACCATTTCAGCCAAGTCAGAAATTAAATTAACTTCAGGTAATGACTGCACTGCCGAATCCATTGGCAGAAGAAGCGGATCGAGCAAAACCTTCGGTGCGACATCTTGCTGACGTGCCTCTTCCAATATCGTTTCCAGATCATCCAGAGTCACCATACGTTCTCCCGGATACTGGGCAACCGCAGTACGGCGCAGGTACGTGACATGAGCACCACATCCCAACATCTCACCAAGGTCATCAACGATCGTACGAATATAGGTTCCTTTAGAACAATGAACTTCCATCTCGACCTCATCCGTTTCATAGCGGAGCAGCTCGATTGAATACACGGTAATTTTGCGGGATTCTCTCGGCACTTCAATACCTTCCCGTGCATATTCATATAGCGGACGTCCCTGATATTTCAACGCAGAGAACATTGAAGGAACCTGATCGGTTTCGCCTTTGAATTTCTCAATACATTGAATCAGTTGCGCTTCGGATATCTGAACCGGACGAGTTTCAACCACATCACCATCTGAATCAGACGTATTGGTACGAATCCCCAGTTTGGCAATGACCCGATACTTTTTATCAGAGTCGAGAAGAAATTGAGAAAACTTTGTCGCTTCTCCCAGACAGATAGGTAACATGCCGGTTGCTAAAGGATCCAAAGCGCCAGTATGTCCGGCCTTTTCAGCAAAAAAAATTCGCTTCACTTTTTGCAGGGCATCATTCGATGAAATGCCGGTAGGTTTATCCAGCAGAATAATGCCATCAACAGGACGGCCTTTACGACGACGAGCCATTACTCCTCCTCATCCGAACCTGATTCACCTCTTTTACGTTTGTCTTCATCGACAGCCTGGCTGACAAGATTCGACATACGCATCCCTTCAACCAAAGTATCATCATAAACGAAACGCACCTCAGGAGTCAGACGCAGACGAATCCTCTTACCCAACATCATTCGGATATGAGCTTCATGTTCTTTCAAGGCGTTAAGGCAGCTCTCTGGAGTCTGTTCACCGACACACAAAAAGGACACATAAACTTTTGCATATGCAAGATCACGGGAGACTTTCACTTCAGAAATCGTCACCATTCCCAGACGGGAATCTCTGATCTCGCGCTGTAATATCATTGCCAGTTCTTTTTGCAGCTGCTGAGAAACGCGCTGCGTACGACTAAAATCTTTTGCCATGTTTAAGCTTTCTCATAGAAAGAATGGGGGGATGGTTTAACCAACCCCCCATGGAGTATTCAACAACCAATATTGTGATCACATCACAATATTTCGTGACTAGTCGATTGAACGTTTAATTTCAATCGTTTCAAAGACTTCGATCTGGTCACCAACACGGACGTCGTTATAGTTTTTCACACCGACACCACATTCATAACCACTCTTCACTTCTGCGACATCATCTTTAAAGCGACGGAGTGACTCCAGTTCACCTTCAAAAATAACCACATTGTCACGCAACACGCGAATCGGATTATTCCGCTTGATCAAACCTTCTGTCACCATACAGCCAGCAATCGCGCCCAGTTTTGGAGAACGGAATACATCCCGAACTTCTGCCAGACCGATAATTTCCTGTTTGAATTCAGGAGCAAGCATACCGCTCATGGCCTGTTTCACTTCATCAATCAATTGGTAGATGATGGAGTAATAACGTAGGTCAAGGCTTTCAGCTTCAATGGTTTTACGGGCAGATGCATCGGCACGAACGTTAAAGCCCAGAACAATAGCATTTGATGCCGCGGCCAGTGTTGCATCAGTCTCAGTGATACCACCAACACCAGAACCAACGATGTTCACCTTAACTTCATCAGTAGATAGTTTCAGCAGTGCATCAGAAATCGCTTCAACAGAACCCTGAACATCCGCTTTCAGAACAATATTCAGTTCTGCAACTTCACCTGCAGTCATGTTAGAGAACATGTTCTCCAGCTTCGCTTTCTGTTGACGAGCCAGTTTCACTTCACGGAATTTACCCTGACGGTAGTTAGCCACTTCACGAGCTTTCCGCTCATCACGAACAACTGTCGCTTCATCACCAGCAGCCGGCACTCCGGAAAGACCTAAAACTTCAACCGGAATTGATGGTCCTGCTTCCAGCACCTCATCACCGACTTCATCGCGCATTGCTCTAACCCGTCCATATTCCTGACCACAAAGGAGAATATCACCTTTGCGCAGTGTACCGGACTGGACCAGAATAGTTGCCACAGGTCCGCGGCCCTTGTCCAGACGAGACTCAACGACGACACCAGAGCCCATACCATCAGCCACAGCAGTCAGTTCCAGAACCTCAGCTTGCAGAAGAATAGCTTCCAACAACGCATCAATGTTTGTTCCCTGTTTCGCAGAAATATGAACAAACATGTTATCACCACCCCACTCTTCAGGAATGATGTCATACTGCGCCAGTTCATTCTTCACATTGTCTGGGTTTGCTTCTTCTTTATCGATTTTGTTCACGGCAACAATCAGAGGCACATTGGCAGCCTTTGAGTGTTGAATTGCTTCAATTGTCTGAGGCATCACACCATCATCTGCAGCAACAACCAACACAACAATATCTGTGGCCTGAGCACCACGAGCACGCATTGCAGTAAACGCTGCGTGTCCTGGAGTATCCAGAAAGGTAATCATTCCATTATCGGTTTCAACATGATATGCACCGATATGCTGTGTAATACCGCCCGCTTCACCAGATGCAACGTGCGTACGACGAATGTAATCCAGTGTTGAAGTTTTCCCGTGGTCAACGTGTCCCATGATGGTAACAACCGGAGCTCGGGGAACCGCTTCTGAATTACTATCACGGTCAGAAAGTACGGCTTCTTCCAGTTCATTCTCTTTGCGGAGAATAACTTTGTGCCCCATTTCTTCAGCAACAAGCTGTGCGGTTTCCTGATCAATCACCTGATTGATTGTCGCCATCGCACCCATCTTCATCATGACTTTAATGACTTCAGTTCCTTTTACTGACATTTTCTGTGCCAGTTCAGAAACAATAATAGTCTCGCCAATGACAACATCGGATTTTGCTACAGTCGCGTTTTTATCGAATCCTTGTTGCATGGATGAAGGTTTCGCTCGGCCTTTATTGCTATTACGGCCACCTTTCCCACCACGAGGACGCATATCGCGTTCTTGCCGCTGTTCATCACGTGCAGAAGCTCTTTTCTTCGCTTTCGCACGACGACTACCTTCGTCTCGACGGTCTGCTTCGTCTTCTGCCTCTTGGGCATAACGGGAAGTAGTTAGATGGTAATCTGTGTATTCTTCTTCCATATCACCTTTTTTCTCTTCTGCAGCAGACCAACGCTCTTGATTTTTTTCAGCCAATTCACGTGCTTTATCGAGCTGACGCTGACTTTCCTCTTCAGCTTTACGTCTCAATTCTTCTTCCTGACGACGCTTTAGTGCTTCGGCTTCTTGTCGCGCTGCCTCTTGCTTGGATTTCTCTTCATCGGAAAGCTCTGCTTTCTGACTGCTTTTCGCTTCACGTTTAGCCTGAGATTCAACTTCACGTTTAGCCTGTTCTTCGGCTTCACGCTTCGCTTTTTCTTCAGCTTCACGCTTGGCCTGAGCTTCCGCTTCTAATCTTGCTTTTTCTGCTTCTAACTTCGCTTTCTCTTCAGCTTCACGCTGTGCAGCTTCTTCTGCCTGACGCTTCGCTTCATCTTCGATTGCACTACGCTTAACATACGTACGTTTTTTGCGCACTTCAACCTGAACATTCTTACTTTTACCGCCTCCCGCATTCACACTCAGTGTGCTACGAGTTTTTCGCTGCAATGTCAAACGAGTTGGTTCCCCCTTCGGAGAGGTTTCACCATGCTCTTTACGAAGAAAAGTTAACAGTTTCTGCTTTTCATCTTCAGAAACGCTATCCGCTCCTGTTTTTGTCATTCCAGCTTCAGCAAGTTGCTCTAATAAGCGGTCAACTGGTGTACCAATCTCTTCACTCAGTGCTTTAACTGTAAGTTCTGTCATGCCGCTTTCTCCCCTTGCTGAAAATTATGCGTCTTCGCCAAACCAACAAATGTTACGCGCAGCCATGATTAATTCACCGGCACGTTCTTCTGTTAGTCCTTCTATACCTTCAAGATCATCAATGCCCTGATCAGCTAAATCTTCTAGGGTAATCACTCCCTTAGCTGCCAGTTTATAAGCCATCTCGCGCTCAAGACCGGGTAAGTTCAGCAGGTCTTCGGCAGGCTCACCTCCATCCAGAGATTCTTCTTTAGCCAGAGCAAGAGTTGTCAATGCATCTTTTGCCCGAGTCCGTAACTCTTCAACAAGATCTTCATCCAGTCCGTCAACTTCAAGCAGTTCATTTACCGGAACATAAGCGACTTCTTCTAGTGTTGAGAAACCTTCTTCAACCAACATTTCGGCAAAGTCCTGCTCGATATCCAAATACTTCATAAATGATTCAATGGATGCAACTGACTCTTCCTGATGTTTCTTCTGAAGGTCCTCAACTGTCATCACATTAAGTTCCCATCCGGTCAGTTGAGATGCCAGACGAACATTTTGTCCGTTACGGCCGATGGCCTGAGCCAGATTGTCAGCTTCAACGGCAATATCCATAGAATGCGCATCTTCATCAACGATGATAGAAGCGACATCAGCAGGAGCCATGGCATTGATAACAAATTGCGCCGGATTGTCGTCCCAAAGGACAATATCAATCCGTTCACCACCCAGTTCACCAGAAACAGCCTGAACACGGGCACCACGCATCCCAACACATGCCCCAACCGGATCGATACGTTTATCGTTTGTCTTCACAGCAATTTTTGCTCTGGAACCCGGATCTCGTGATGCACCTTTTAGTTCAATCAACTCTTCGCCGATTTCAGGCACTTCAACCCGGAATAACTCAGCAAGCATTTCAGGTTTGGAACGTGTAATAAACAACTGGAACCCACGAGCTTCAGGTCTGACAGCATACAATAAACCACGAACCCGATCTCCGGGACGGAAGTTTTCTCGTGGAAGCTGGTCTTCACGTAAAATCACCGCTTCTGCATTATTCCCCAGATCAAGAATAATTGTATCCCGATTTACTTTCTTCACCGCGCCGGTAACCAGTTCACCTTCATTATCGATAAACTGTTCAACAATTTGTGCCCGTTCAGCTTCCCGAACTTTTTGCACAATGACTTGTTTCGCCGTCTGAGTTGTAATCCGGTCAAATTTAACCGACTCAATTTGATCTTCAATAAAATCGTCCAGTTCAACCGAATCATCATCAAACTGTGCAGCTTCTAATGAAATCTCTTTAGTTGGGTTTTGGACATCTTCTACGACTAACCACCGACGGAATGTTTCAAACTCACCCGTTTTTCTGTCAATCGCAACACGGACATCAATATCAATGTCATATTTTTTCTTGGTTGATGTCGCCAGAGCGGTTTCAAGCGCTTCAAAAATACGTTCACGAGGTACAGCCTTCTCGTTTGAAACCGCCTCAACTACCGCTAAAATTTCTTTACTCATTATTTCCAGCCTCTTTAAGACTTAAAATTTAGGGATCAGATTAGCTTTTGAAATGTTGCTGAGCGCGAATGGTTCTTCTTGCCCATCAACAGTAACCACAATGGTTTCACCATCAACAGAATTGATAGTGCCTTTCCATTTGCGGCGGTTTCCAACAGCCATTTTCAAAACAATATTGACCTCGTGACCAATAAATTGCTCATAATGTTCAGATTTAAACAAAGGTCTGTCCACACCTGGAGAAGAAACTTCAAGGTTATAAGCCACAGAAATAGGATCTTCCACATCAAGCACTGCACTCACCTGATGACTGACTTCTGCACAGTCATCAACCGTAATACCATTGTCGTGATCGATATAAATTCGTAGAGTTGAATGTGCGCCAGCACGAACAAACTCTAATCCAACTAATTCATAACCTGCTGCAACTACTGGTGCTTCAAGCAATTCAGAAAGTTGTTTTTCTAAACCAGTCATTCAAACGACTCCAGAAACAAAAAAAGGGCTCTGAGCCCAATTTCAATTCCAAGCAAACAGACCAATTCTTTGATATATCAGCATTTTTTAATGCCAATATATAAGAATCAGATAACAAAAAACCCCGATAGTCGGGGTTTTTATCTATGCTGGACCCTGAATGTTAAGGACACTGCCTTAACATAGTGAGTAAATCAATCTCACTATCAAACCTGTAACCAATCAGTGATTGGTTGCGGGGGCCGGATTTGAACCGACGACCTTCGGGTTATGAGCCCGACGAGCTACCAAGCTGCTCCACCCCGCGTCCGACTTGCTGAGCATTATACGCTCACAATCTTCATTTACAAGTTTGTAAAGAATAATGGTGCCGAGAGAGGGACTCGAACCCTCACACCATAGGCGCTAGCACCTCATGCTAGTGTGTCTACCAATTTCACCATCTCGGCAAATTCTTTTTTATTGTGGTATCTCGCTGCCATTTGACTTATCGGCAGGGATAGCACCGTTATCAGCCGGAGCCTGTTCCTGAACTTCCTGACTCTGTGCAGGATCAACCCATTGCGATTTCGCTTTATGAGTTGACAGATTTCCTAAAACCAGACTAATAACAAGAAATACTGTTGCAAAAATTGCTGTCATTCGGGTTAAAAAGTTTCCAGAGCCACTGGCACCAAATACTGTATTTGAAGCACCAGCCCCGAATGAGGCTCCCATGTCTGCGCCTTTACCTTGTTGAATCAACACCAAGCCGATGATAGCAACCGCTGCCAACAGGTAAATCACAAGTAGAGCTGTAAACATAACACATCCACCCATGTTCCAAATTGTTGAGCCAGCGCCGTTCTTATCCATTGACTCGAATCAGGCTAGCGACCTCCATACCGGAAGTGGTGGCAATACTAACGAATGGATTTACAACTGGCAAGAGGATAAATTATTTTTTTTTCAATTCCATGTCTAAACGGTCAAAAAAGGGACAATAACAGCGTTTTCAAAAAATCATGAGAAATAACAATAAGGAAGGAACCTTTATATTTTCAGTTCCTTCCTTACTTAGCATTTCAGCAATTTGCCTTGACTATTTCAGCAATTTGCAATGCTGAATCACGCACTAAGGTCTCATCTTCCCCTTCGACCATCACTCGCAGTAATGGCTCAGTCCCTGATTTTCTCAGCAGAACCCGACCTTTTTCTCCCAGCTTTGCTTCAACCTCCCGGACACACGCTTTGACTGCTTCGGCATCCAATGGGTTAGAATTGCCACTAAACCGAACATTTTCTAGCACCTGAGGGTAAAGCTTCATTCCATTGGATAATTCATTCAACGACATCTCACTGTCGACAACCGCAGTCAAAACCTGTAATGCGGCAACAATTGCGTCTCCGGTGGTCATCTTATCCAGCAAAATCACATGCCCAGAGTTTTCCGCACCAATTTTCCAATCTTTTTCCAGAAGTTTTTCCATCACATAACGGTCTCCAACTGCGGCTCTCGCAAAAGGAATACCAAGCTGCTTTAAGGCGACTTCCATGCCAAGATTTGTCATCAGGGTGCCAACTACACCGCCTTTCAATTCCCCTTTGCGTAGCAGATAGCGGGCAATAATATACACAATCTGATCGCCATCGACTTTATGACCAAATTCATCCACCATGATGATCCGATCACCATCACCGTCAAAAGCGAGTCCCAGATCCGCTTTTTCTTCCAGAACTTTCTGCTGTAATGCCCGTGTATCAGTTGCACCGACCTGATCATTGATGTTTAAACCATTCGGTGCCACCCCCATTGCGACAACATTTGCTCCGAGTTCCCTAAAAACACTCGGGGCGATGTGATAAGTCGCACCATGAGCACAATCTACAACAATTTTAAGTCCTTCCAGACTCAGCCTTGACGGAAAGGTACTTTTACAAAATTCAATGTAACGCCCGGCAGCATCCGTCAGGCGGGAAGCTTTCCCCAGCTCTGCAGAAGGTACACAATCAATGGTTTTATCAAGCTCTTGCTCAATTTCGAGTTCTACTTCGTCAGGCAGTTTAGTTCCCTCTGAAGAAAAGAATTTGATGCCGTTATCATCATATGGATTATGAGATGCAGAAATCACGATACCGGCTTCAGCCCGAAAAGTTTGTGTCAGGTAAGCAACAGCAGGAGTCGGCATTGGCCCGGTCAATGTTGCTTCTAAACCAGCGGCAGCCAAGCCAGCTTCCAGAGCTGATTCCAGCATATAACCGGAAATTCGGGTATCCTTGCCGATAATCACTTTTTTGGTTCCCTGCTTAGACAATACACGCCCGGCAGCCCATCCAAGTTTCATCACAAAATCAGGTGTAATCGGAAACTGCCCGACTTTCCCCCGAACACCATCCGTCCCAAAATAACGTCTGTGGTTAGACATAAAAATTCCTATATTCTTATACCAATAGCGATAATTATCTGATCATTCTGACTGTTTAAAAAGCTTGATTGCTGCGTTAAAAATTTTATACGTAGAGTAATTACTTCCTAAAATTTTTGCTGTGCTTTCAAGCCTTTTTTCTGCGCAATCTCTGACCATTGAATGACTCTGATTGGTATTATTATTGATTCGCCTGAATCATATGGATAATTTTCATCGCTTCAACTGTTTCTTCAACATCGTGTACACGAAAGATCTGTGCACCCTGCATTGCTGCAACAGCGGCACAAACAACACTGGCTACTACACAATCAACAGGCTGTTTATCAAGAAACTTATGTAACATTGTTTTTCTGGACACACCAATAAGCAACGGTAATCCAAATTGGTGAAAAGTTTTTAGGTTAGCTAATAAACGATAATTATGCTCAAGTGACTTCCCAAAACCAAAACCAGGATCAAGAATAATATTTTCCCGTCGAATGCCTGCTTTTTCACACTCGGCAATTCTATCATGCAAAAACACATAGACTTCCTGCAGAACATCACGATATTCAGGATGACATTGCATCGTTCCGGGCTGCCCCTGCATATGCATTAAACAAACCGGAATATCAGCCTTTGCAACCACGTCTAATGCACCGGGCTCCTGAAGTGATCGTATATCATTAATCAAATCAGCACCGGCATCAATGGCCTGCTGCATCACTTCAGATTTACTGGTATCAACAGAGATCCACACTTCAGGATATTTTTGACGAATAGACCGGACAACAGGGATCACACGTTGTAATTCCTCACCCAAAGAGACTTCAGCAGCTCCGGGACGGGTTGACTCTCCTCCGACATCAATAATTGTGGCTCCGGCTTCAATCATCGCCTCTGCATGAGCCAGAGCTTTTTCCGGTGAGGTAAACTGTCCGCCATCAGAAAAAGAATCCGGGGTCGTATTCAGAATCCCCATAATTTGAGGATAGTCTAAGGTTAATGTTTTATTGGATGTCCGAATCTCCATAACGCTCCCATAACAGCAAAAAGCCCCGAACACGCGGGGCTTTTTCTGAGATAATTATTTACTCAGTTCGTCCACTGTGATCATCACTATCTGATTCATCCTTATGTTCCTCCTGTTGAGGTTTCTCCGGAGCATCAGTAGCCTGAGCAGTTGACTTCATTTTCTCCTGAGCGGCCAAATCCTGTTCTACCCATCCGGCAGGTTCCCGGATCTCAGATTTCCGTTCCATCAGGTCATCAATCTGACCGGCATCTATCGTTTCATACTTCATCAAAGCATCTTTCATCGAATGCATGATATCCATATTTTCCAACAGAATTTTCTTCGCACGCTCATAGTTTCGATCAATAATTTTCCGAATCTCATCATCAATCAGTTTTGCCGTATCGTCAGACATATGCTTCGTTTTAGTTACACTACGTCCAAGAAAAACTTCACCCTCTTCTTCGGTATACAGCAATGGCCCTAACTTGTCTGAGAATCCCCACTGCGTCACCATTTTACGGGCTATATCTGTCGCTCGTTCAATGTCGTTTGACGCACCAGTAGAAACCTTGTCTGAACCATAGATCAACTCTTCAGCAAGACGACCACCATATAAGCTGGAAATCATCGACTCCAGATGCTGGCGGGACATACTGATTCGATCCTGTTCGGGCAAATACATAGTGACACCCAATGCCCGACCACGTGGAATTATCGATACTTTATATACTGGATCGTGCTCAGGCACTAAACGCCCGACAATCGCGTGTCCTGCTTCATGATATGCCGTTGATGCTTTAATTTCCTCAGACATCACCATTGAGCGTCGCTCCGCTCCCATCATGATTTTGTCTTTCGCAAGTTCAAACTCAACCATGGAAACATTACGTTTATTTCCGCGTGCAGCAAACAATGCAGCTTCATTGACCAGGTTTGCTAAATCTGCACCAGAGAAACCAGGAGTACCACGGGCAATCAGCGAGGCATTCACATCTGTGGCTGTCGGCACTTTACGCATATGTACTTTCAGGATCTGCTCACGGCCACGGATATCCGGTAGTCCGACAACAACCTGGCGGTCAAAACGTCCGGGACGTAATAACGCAGGGTCCAAAACGTCCGGACGGTTAGTTGCGGCAATGACAATAATACCTTCATGTCCTTCAAAACCATCCATCTCGACCAGCATTTGGTTAAGCGTCTGCTCACGTTCATCATGTCCGCCGCCGACACCGGCACCACGCTGGCGACCAACCGCGTCAATTTCATCAATGAATATGATACAGGGAGAAGCTTTCTTGGCCTGCTCAAACATATCCCTGACCCGGGAAGCACCGACCCCAACGAACATTTCAACAAAGTCAGAACCAGAAATAGTAAAGAATGGTACTTTCGCTTCTCCGGCAATCGCTTTGGCCAGCAAAGTTTTACCTGTACCCGGAGGACCAACCATCAATACACCAGTCGGTATTTTTCCGCCAAGCTTCTGAAAACGGCTCGGATCACGCAGATAATCGACAAGCTCTTTCACATCTTCCTTGGCTTCGTCACACCCGGCAACGTCACCAAATGTGGTTTTAATCTGTTCTTCCGTCATCATACGGGCTTTGCTCTTACCAAACGACATGGCACCTTTGCCGCCGCCGCCCTGCATTTGCCGCATGAAGAAGATCCATACACCAATCAACAGAATCATCGGGAACCAGGAAATAAAGATGGTTCCCAGCAAACTTTGCTCTTCAGGTGGAGTTCCCTGGACTTTGACATTTTGGTTGATCAAATCATCCAGTAGCTTCTGATCATAGACGGGCATATAAGTCACATAACGTGCGCTACTTCCCCGGCGGGTAAAGGTAATCTCACTATCTTTAAACTGAGCTTCCTGAATCTGGCCCTGACCCACTTCTTTGACGAAAGTGGTATAGTCAATCGCCCTGCCACTATTATCTCCAGGGCCAAAGCTCTGGAATACTGACATTAAGACAACGGCGATAACCAGCCATAATATTAAATTTTTTGCCATGTCACTCAAGGTGTAAGCCTCGCGATAACTAGTTGTAATTAAAGGTAGGGTACTACAGATTATAGTATGTAGCTACCGTGGCGGCAGCGACTGAGCCCCGTAAATGGTTACCCTTTGTAACCAGTTGCTACAATATAGACTTCCCGAGAGCGGGCTCTCGATGAGTCTGGTTTCCTGATTTTTACGACTTTAAACAGTGCCCGGACATCTTTCACATATTGATCAAAGCCTTCTCCCTGGAAAACTTTTACGATAAAGCTACCATTCTCAGCCAGGACTTGTCGACACATGTCCAGCGCTAATTCTACCAGATACATTGCTCTTGGCTGATCAACCGATAAGTTTCCCGCCATGTTCGGTGCCATATCTGACATCACTACATCAACAAGGTTCGGAGAAATTCTGTCCAGTAATGCATTGAGTACTGCCTCCTCACGGAAATCCCCCTGAAGAAAAGCGACACCAGCAATCGAATCCATCGGCAGAATATCGCAGGCAATCACCTGACCAGTATCCCCAACGACATTCGCAGCATACTGAGACCATCCTCCAGGAGCGGCTCCCAAATCAACAACTGTCATTCCCGGCCTGAGTAGTTTATCTTTCCCTTGTATTTCTTCTAACTTGAAGATAGCACGAGAACGATAACCTTTCTTCTTTGCATCATTTACATATTTATCATCAAAATGCTCTTTCAGCCACCGGCCCGAGCTCGCAGAATGCTTCTTTTTACTCATTGCTGTTCCAATACAAATAACTTCACCTGATAAACAAGAGGCAGAAGATGTGGTCATCTTCCATAGATGGCGTTAAAATAGCTGTTTTCAACCCTAATATAGTAAATTAAATTGGCTGCATCATGAACCTAAGCACAAAACAAAAACAGCATTTAAAGGGCTTGGCCCATCATTTGAAACCTGTGGTCCTCATGGGAGCAAATGGCCTGACAGAAGCTGTGCTTGCAGAGATCGAAATCGCGCTTGATCACCACGAATTGATAAAAGTCAAAGTTGTGTCAGAAGATCGGGAAACCAAGCAGCTGATTATTGACGCCATTGTTCGCGAAACCGGTGCTGAAAAAATCCAGACCATCGGTAAGGTCCTTGTTTTATACCGACCTTCAGAGCAAAGAAAAGTCGAACTGCCCAGAAAATAAAGAAAGCCGCATTAGCGGCTTTTTATTTTTACATCTAAAAAATGACAAAGTGCTCATTTTATATTTTTATTTATATTCCACTTGATCAATATCGAAGGTTTTTTCTCCACCCGGAGTGACGATGGTTACTTCGTCTCCTTCCATTTTTCCGACCAGTCCACGGGCAATTGGAGAACTCACCGAAATACGACCGGATTTGATGTCAGCTTCATCATCACCAACAATCTGATAGCGTTTCTCTTCATCGGTTTCGACATCAACCAGAGTTACCGTTGAACCGAAAATAATTTTACCGGCATTATCTATCTTCGTAACATCAATTACCTGAGCAATCGATAGTTTATATTCTATATCACGAATCTGAGCTTCACAGATGCCCTGCTCTTCCCGGGCTGCATGATATTCTGCGTTTTCCTTCAGATCTCCCAATTCACGAGCTTCTGCAATTGCTTGTGAAATCTTTGGTCTTAATTTCAGGAGTCTGTCGAGCTCTTCCCGCAGCAACTGTTCGCCACGGACTGTCATTGGAACTTTTTCCATTCTATACCTCGAAACCAAAGTTATCTTTGGACAAAACAAAACTACCCAATCCCAGGGATTAGGTAGTTCTTCATTCAATTGATGCACTCAGTGTAAACAAAGTTGGTAGTGAAATCACCTAAATTCAGGGCCTCTGCCAGAAATCTTTCAGCACTTCCTGCGATATCTCCGGATTAGCCCACACAAAAACACGATCCGTGCCACACTTCGATATTCTAAATATGAAGCAAAAGTCGTAAAAAAAAATAAATATAGATCAAATTTTTCAAGCTACGGAACTTTACAGAACCATATAAAAACCACGATATATCAAGCAATTGATATTTATTTATATCTAATAAAACATCGTTCATCACTTCGATTTATATCATTTTACTAACTTCACGGGTCCCTTTGCATGTACAACTAGGCTACGAAACAGGCGAAAAGTTCAATGTTTTATTGATATCACATTGTTCGCTTTCGTATGACAGATGATGGACGATAGTCGCTCCGATACCTCGCTTAGTAAAAAGGTCAGATCGATTATGTTCCTCAACGTTTATGGACAGTAATTTTTAGGATTAACAAGATGAAAAAAACTCTGATCGCTCTTGCAGTGGCAGGTGCTGCAGTGGCAACTGGCGTGAACGCTGGTGAACTATATAACCAAGACGGCACATCTCTAACAATGAAAGGACGTGTTGAAGGTATTCTTGCTCTGAGAGATGGCGAAGCATCTGATGAATCTCGTACTCGTCTAGGGTTTTTAGGTAAACAAGAAATTAATGACAACCTATACGGTGTTGGTTATTTCGAAGGACAGTTTACTTCAAATGACAATGGAGATAACGATACCGAAGATTCTACTAGTACATTTACTGATCGTTATACTTATGCCGGATTAGGTGGTACATACGGTGAAGTAACCTATGGTAAACAAGATGGCGTATTTACTCCGCTTTCTGACTTCACTGATATCCTGTCTTATCATGGTGATTCAGCTGTAAATAAACTAGATGCATTAGATCGTATCGACAACCAATTGAAATATGCAGGTTCATTTGATGCCCTAAGTGTGTATGCAGAATACCGTTTTGCAGACCGTGTTGAAAATGCCGGTACATACAACAACAATGATCAAGATGCATATGGCTTGTCTGCAATTTACTCTCTCAGTGATATAGGTCTTGACTTCGGTTTGGGCTATGGTGAACAAAATGATGACGGTCAGTGGGTTGCTACTGTAGCTTACACTCTGAATGATCTATATCTGTCTGCTTTGTACAGCCATATTGATTATGATGCTGCTGGTCGTGACAACTATGATGGCTATGAATTCGTTGCATCATACACTGTCGATAAAACTAAGCTGATTGCATCTTATAACTATGGTGAAACCAGCGATACAGCTGTAGATAACCTTGCCTTAGAAGTAGCTTACTACTTCCAGCCAAACTTCCGCAGCTATGTATCATATAACTTCAACATGCTTGACCAAGGTGATACATACGAGTCTCTGTCAACTGGTTCAACTACAACTGTTAGTGATGCAGATGAGCAAGACGAACTGGTTGTTGGTCTACGCTACGACTTCTAATCTAATACAGATTAAATGTCTCTTAAGACGCCTGCTGCTAGCAGGCGTTTTTTTATCCGGTTATACTAAAGACACGTCTTTATTATTTCTGGTCATCCTGTGCTCCGAACTTTTTTATTCACTATCACAATTTTACTGACCGTTAACCTGTGTGCTGCTCAGGCGACGCCTTATACCAATCTGTTACCGCCAAGTAGCCGGACAGCACTTATCGTTGAGCAACTGGATTCTTCCCTGAGAGAAATCGATACCGGCAGCCAGTCATTCTATCCACCAGCCAGTACCATGAAACTGATTACTGCACTGGCAGCCAAGTTAGAACTGGGAGACCAATTCCGCTTTAAAACAGTACTAGGCAGAACAGGAAATGATGTCATTGTTCATTTCAGTGGTGATCCACAGCTCACTACTGATGATTTGAAACAGTTATTCGTCACACTGAAACAACAGGGAATTGCAAAAATTGACGGAGACTTATGGCTGGATAACAGTCTGTTTACCGGATATGAAAGAGCTGTCGGCTGGCCCTGGGATATTCTGGGCGTGTGCTACAGTGCGCCATCCAGTGTGATTGTTCTGGACGATAATTGTGTCCCCGGTTCGATTTATACTCAGACCGATGGCAGAACCCGGGTTTATATTCCGGAACAATATCCAATCCATGTTTCCACCCAGGCTAAAACAGTTTCATTGCAAGAGCAAAAACAGCAGCTTTGCGATCTGGAACTGCACAGTAATGTCGAAAACAATTACCGGTTATCGGGATGTCTGGTACAACGGGGCTCACCATTACCACTGAAATTTGCCTTGCAGAATACCAGCCTTTATGCGACCCGGATCGTGTATAAGATTCTCAATCAACTGGGAATAGATCTACGGGGAAATGTCATTGTTGGTCGGCCTCCCGTAGCGCTACAACACGCTCTGGTAAGCCATGAATCCAAACCTTTAGTTGAGCTGCTTGATACTATGCTTAAAGATTCAGATAACCTGATTGCCAACAATGTGACCAAAACACTGGGCCATCAGTTTTTTGTTCAGGCCGGCAGTTTTGCCAATGGTACTGAAGCAATCAAACAAATCTTATATGCCAAAGCAGGTATTGACCTCAAAACCGCTCAACTCGTCGATGGCTCCGGATTGTCACGGAATAACCGGGTTACCGCGAATCAGCTCGCTGCCGTTTTACGCTATATCTGGAAGAATGAACCGTCACTTCACCTGATTGAATTATTACCAGTTGCCGGTCAAAGCGGTACACTAAAATACAGAAAAAGTATGCGTTCTTCTTTTGTTAAAGGTCATTTGAGTGCTAAAAGTGGCTCTATATATGGCAGTTACAATATGGCAGGATACGGGCTGGATGAGAAAGGCAAACCTCAGGTTCTGTTCGTTCAGTTCGTGACCGACTACTTCCCCGATGAGGAAAAAGAAACCGCCCAGATTCGCTCGCAGCTGGAACAGTTTGAAGAGAAATTCTATCGGGATATTATCCAGATGAGTCAGGAAGAAAGTCCCCATCTGTCCAACGCGAAGCCTGAATCATAATTTCAGGCTTCACTTGCTGATAGCTTACTGGATGGTTACCCGGGCAAACTTCCGTTTACCAACCTGAAGAACATAGGTGCCGTTCTCAGGAATCCATTTCGTATCCTCAATTTTCTCACCTTCCGCTTTGGCTGCCCCCTGACGAATCATACGCATTGCATCAGATGTTGAACCAACCAAACCTGCATCCTTGAGAATATTCCCGATTGCCAGACCCGGAGTAAACGTGAATTCCGGCATCTCGTCCGGGATTGCGCCTTTCTGGAAACGCGCAATGAATTCCTGTTCGGCATCATCGGCGGCAGCTTCATTGTGGAAACGGGTAATAATTTCCTTCGCCAGCAGAATCTTAATATCCCGGGGGTTTTTACCGGCAATAACATCTGACTTAAACTGCTGTATTTCAGAAATCGGCCGGAATGACAGCAGATCGTAATATGTCCACATCAAATCATCTGAAATCGACATGATCTTACCAAACATTTCTCCGGGAGCTTCGTTGATCCCAATATAATTATGAGCCGACTTAGACATTTTCTTCTCACCGTCCAGCCCGACAAGTAGTGGCATCATCAGAACGACCTGTTGCTTCTGTCCGTGTGCTTTCTGCAACTCACGTCCCATCAGCAGATTAAACTTCTGATCCGTTCCGCCCAGCTCAACATCAGTTTCCATTGCGACGGAATCATATCCCTGTAGCAACGGATACATAAATTCATGAATCGCAATCGGCTGACCATTGTTGTAGCGCTTTTTAAAATCATCCCGCTCCAGCATTCGGGCAACTGTCTGATTCGCAGCCAGACGAATAAGACCCTCAGCACCTAATTCAGAAAGCCATTCCGAGTTAAACTGAATTTTTGTTTTTGCCGGGTCAAGAATTTTAAAGACCTGCTCTTTATATGTTTCAGCATTACGAATCACATCTTCCCGGGTCAGCGGCGGACGAGTGGTGTTTTTTCCGGTTGGATCACCAACCATACCGGTAAAATCACCAATCAGGAAAGTCACTTCATGACCAAGCTCCTGAAAGGCACGCAACTTATTCAGAATTACTGTATGGCCTAAATGGATATCCGGAGCCGTGGGATCTGCACCCAATTTAATTCTTAACGGACGGCCTTCTTTCAGTTTTGCGATCAATTCCTCTTCAGGAATCAACTCTTCAACACCGCGCTTAATTTCAGCTAATGCGGTTTCAATGCTTGCCATTCTTGTTCACTCCCACAGATTTGGCAGAAATTTGTTAGTTAGACATATTACTTGAATAGCGATGCTTTTTGAAACCAGTTAGACTATTGATCTAAGGATTTTATGAACAATCGGTAAAACGCAGTCTATATGTTGTCTATTTTTGCTCGCCTTCCACGATTACACCGTACACTGATCGGATGTTTTTCTGCTTTAATTGTGATTGCGGTTTTTTTTCTGCCCAACCCAAAAGATCTACAGGGGAAAGAAAAATTACTCGAGGTTGGCCGTCACTACCCACTCTCTATTAATGCAGAAGCTCTTTCCCCCGGAGTCGCAATTCCTCCGACAGCAATTCTGAGATGGGAACAATATCAGGTCAAATCGGGAGAAAGCGCGGCAATACTATTTCAGCGTATCGGCTTGTCGTCGCGTCTGTTATACGAACTGACCGCCAGTGATCCGGAAATAAAACAGCAACTGACCCGCCTCCGCCCCGGAGATGAACTCAATTTCGGCTTTGATGAAAATGATCAGTTAGTCCAGTTACGCCGAAGTATCTCGACTTACGAAACGTTCGTTATTACAAAGTCAGATCGTGGCTTTGTGGCCAAACTGGATAAAAAAGAAGTTCACTATCAATACAATTATGCCGAAGCAGAAATTACATCCAACTTCTGGAATGCAGCGCTCAATGCCGGATTAACTCCGAATCAGATTATGGAACTAGCTGGAATCTTCGGCTGGGATATAGACTTTGCTCTGGATATTCGCCAGGGAGATAAATTCAATCTGCTGTATCTGGAAGAGATTGTGGAAGGAGAAATTGTCGGTAAAGGCAATATTATCGCCGCAACATTTACCAATCAGGGCACGACATTTAAAGCCATTATCAATGACGATAACGGCAATTATTATGATGAAAATGGTCGGGCAATGAAAAAAGCGTTTTTACGCTCTCCACTCGATTTTCGTCGCGTATCATCAAACTTCAACCCGCGCAGACTTCATCCGGTCACAGGCAGAGTCAAGCCTCACAGAGGGACAGATTATGTTGCGCCGGTCGGCACACCGATCTGGGCTGCCGGTGATGGCGTGGTGGTCAAATCAAGCTATAACCGCTTCAACGGCAACTATGTGTTTATCAAACACAGCAATACTTATATGACCAAATATCTTCACCTGAAACGCAGGTTTGTCAAAACCGGCCAACGGGTGAAACAGGGACAAAAAATCGGTGCACTGGGTGGAACCGGACGGGTTACCGGACCGCATCTGCACTACGAATTTTTAGTTCATGGGGTACATAAAAACCCCAGAACAGTGAAGCTTCCGCAGTCTAAATCACTTCAGGGGCAAGCCAGACAAACCTTTATTGCCAATGCACAAATCAGACTTCAGAAGCTGGAACGCTTTAGTCATCTGATGTATGCAAAACGGTAAAACCGACTTCTGAACTCCGGTATGAATGATATGGCGCCTGACGATGGATATAACAGGATTCAGGCGCTTATTCAGGGCGAGAGACTATATCAGACACTAAACGATGCACCACAACCACAGGTTGTCGTTGCATTCGGGTTATTCACGAAAAAGCGGGCACCTTCCAATCCTTCGGTATAATCAACCTCACCGCCAATCAGATATTGCAGACTCATCGGGTCAACAACCAGAGTGACGCCACTATTCTCAATGGTCATATCTCCGTCATTCACATTTTCATCAAAAGTAAACCCATACTGAAAACCGCTACAGCCACCACCGGTAATATATACCCGTAGTTTCAAGTTCTGATTTTCTTCTTCGGCAATCAACGCTTTGACTCGCTTGGCTGCCGCATCAGAAAATGTCAGCGGTACATTTAAATCACTCACAACGACCTCTCTCATGCTTTTGATATCTCTTGCCAACATGGTTTCATGAGATATTCTGTATTGTCTGTCCTGATTATCTAATACCTGACTGACTCGTTCAAGTATTCACCTCATTCATCCAGCTATCTTTCTCTTTACGGGGAAACCAACCGTTCCGGCTGTCAACTTAACATTACATCGGTGTACGTCAGAAAAAACTTTTTAATCAAAACCTTAGTATAACACGGCAGATTTGCCGCACTTTCAGTTTCAACAAAAAGCAGTGTCAGAGGCTTGGAATTTCAGGAAAAAAACCGAAAAAAATATTTTTCTTCGAATGATGAATAGTACAATGCTTGCCAAGTTGGTCCAACCACTCAAAAGAGGATAATTCCCATGACCAAATCATCTGATCTATATCAGAAGGCACAAACCACAATTCCCGGTGGTGTAAATTCGCCAGTACGCGCCTTCAATGGCGTTGGCGGCACGCCGATTTTTATCGACAGAGCAGACGGTCCACTAGTATTTGATGTTGATGGTAAGGCTTACATTGATTACGTCGGTTCATGGGGACCAATGATTTTAGGTCATAATCATGCAGTCATTCGCGAAGCCGTGATTGACGCAGTCCAGAAAGGCTTGAGTTTCGGTGCTCCGACCGAACAGGAAATTGCGATTGCCGAACTGGTTTCTGAATTAGTCCCATCGATGGAACAACTCCGGATGGTAAATTCAGGTACAGAGGCAACAATGAGTGCCATTCGTCTGGCACGCGGATATACCGGCCGGGACAAAATCATTAAATTTGAAGGGTGCTACCACGGCCATGCCGACAGTCTGCTGGTAAAAGCCGGTTCAGGCGCACTCACTTTGGGTCAGCCCAGTTCTCCCGGCGTACCAGCCGATTTCGCCAAATACACTCTGACCGCTCGTTTTAATGATCTGGACTCAGTTAAAGCTCTGTTTGCTGCTAATAAAAACGAAATTGCCTGTATTATTGTCGAACCCGTTGCCGGAAACATGAACTGTATTCCGCCGGTTGAAGGATTCCTTGAAGGCCTGCGCACAATTTGTGATGCTGAAGGTGCATTATTGATTTTGGACGAAGTGATGACTGGTTTTCGGGTCGCTTTGGGTGGCGCTCAGGCACACTATAACATCAAGCCCGATTTAACGACGCTGGGTAAGGTTATCGGTGGCGGAATGCCTGTCGGTGCCTTTGGCGGACGTAAAGAAATTATGCAGTACATCGCACCAACCGGACCAGTTTATCAGGCTGGAACACTGTCCGGGAATCCGGTCGCCATGGCCGCCGGTTATGCCTGTCTTAGTCTGCTAAAAGAAGAAGGTAACGAAAAGCGCCTGCACGCAAAAACCAAACAACTTGCCGATGGGTTCAGATTTCTGGCTGAAAAGCATGGGGTTCCTCTCCTTGTTCATCAGGTCGGTGGGATGTTCGGCTTCTTCTTTACTGATCAGGAACAGGTGACCTGTTATGAAGATGTCACTCGCTGTGATGTTGAGAAATTCAAACGTTTCTTCCATTTGATGCTGGAACATGGCGTCTATCTGGCACCATCGGCATACGAAGCTAGTTTTGCCTCACTGGCTCACTCATCACAGGAAATTGAAGCCACATTAGAAGCTGTTGATCGCAGTTTTGCGATAATGACAGCCGAATAATTCATGATAAGACGCTCTGTAACAGAGCGTCTTTTTATTTTTCTGTCACACCCGGGAAAAACACTACGTTCGCCATTGATTTCTGCTGTAACCCAATTTCTACTGTAACGGTGATTGATAACTGCCTGAATAGTCGTCATGATACAGGCATATATCTGAAAAATGCGTCATCAAAGGTAAAACAACGTGAACACCTCGTCCAGCCACCGAGTGATTGTCATTGCATTATTAATTGCAGCTATTGCATGTTATTTGCTGATTGAGCCATATATAAACTCAATTGTGCTTGCTTTCATTATTTCCCTGCTGATTTATCCACTCCACCAGCACCTGGAGCATAAGCTGGCCCGCCATAAAAACTTTGCTTCATTTCTATCTTGTGTGATCCTGACATTCATTATTGTGATCCCATTATTGTTCGTTTTCGGAGCTATCGTTCAACAAGGCGCCCGCTTTTCTCAGAATCTCTATCAATGGGGAACCCACGGCGGTGTCCAGGAGATCTTTAACCATCCCTGGGCAGTGAAAGCCATGGCCTTTGCTAACACTTACCTGCCATTCAGTGAAATCAACCCGACAGAAATTGCCCAGAAAGTGGCACAAATGTCGAGTCAGTTCGGTTCACAACTCGTTGGAATGAGTGCCAGACTCGTTGGCGATGCCACCGCCTTTATTATGAACTTCTTCCTGATGCTCTTTGTGCTGTTTTTCCTGCTTCGGGATCACAATAAAATGATCAGAACTTTACGTCATGTTCTCCCACTCTCCCGTAGTCAGGAAGATAAGCTTCTGGAAGAGATAGAAAAAGTTTCCAAGTCAGCTGTTATGGGATCATTTCTGACCGCATTGGCACAGGGATTTGCCGGTGGAATAGGTATGTGGATCGCCGGATTTCCCGGATTATTCTGGGGAACAATGATGGGCTTTGCATCGTTTATTCCGGTGGTCGGCACCGCACTGATATGGATTCCGGCCAGTGCGTATCTGATCCTGACCAATGATACATCCTGGGGAATTTTTCTGGTGGTCTGGAGCATCGCAGTCGTCGGCTCAATTGACAACTTACTCCGGCCATTCCTGATGCAAGGCAGTGCTGGTATGAATACACTGATGATTTTTTTCTCACTACTTGGCGGGATTCACCTGTTCGGGCTGATGGGACTAATATACGGCCCTCTGATTTTTGCGATTACCATCGTTCTGTTCAATATTTATGAAGAAGAATTCCAGTCATTTCTTAACAGGCAGGATAAGAGTTAAATGACTTCAAGAGGTGCAAAGATTATGAGAAAATCGCGCCTCTTTTAGTCATACCAAATGTAGGGTGCAATGATGTCGAGCGAATACTTCTCAGCCCAGAATTCAGCGCCAAGTCAGATAGCTGAACGCCAACTGGCTTATTTTCAGGGCAAACACCTGCTGGTTGCCGGTGAAATAGAAGACCAGTTTCCCCTGCACCTTCAGCAGGAATGCCAGTCAGTCTCCGTATTTACGACACATTATGGTTACTATCGCCAGATCGCGGATAAACAAGAAATCACGGCTTATTTCGGTGCAACGCTAGATGATAACTGCCATGCTGATATGGTGTTGCTCTACTGGCCTAAAGCCAAACAGGAAGCAGAATATCTGCTGGCAATGCTGATGACGAAACTTGGTCCGGGAACCGAAATTGTTGTGGTCGGAGAAAATCGCTCCGGTGTCAAAAGTATCGAAAAGTTATTCCAGCCATACGGTATTATCCGAAAATACGATTCAGCACGTCGTTGCTCTTTCTACTGGGGTGAATGTCATCAGGCTCCGGATACTTTCAATATACAGGACTGGTTCAAAACTTATTCGGTTCATTACCGTCAACAAGAGATCATCGTTAAAAGTCTGCCCGGCGTTTTCAGTCATGGTGAATTCGATCTTGGCAGTCAGTTACTGTTAGATAACCTGCCTGAAATGCACGGAGAAGTGCTGGATTTCGGATGTGGTGCCGGTGTGATTGGCAGTGTAATCGCAGCACAACATCCATCAGTTACTATATCAATGTGCGATGTTAGTGCACTGGCTATCGAATCCAGTAAAGCAACCCTGGCAGCCAACGGACTTAAAGGTCTCGTTTTTCCGTCAGATATCTATTCTGATATCACAGGCACTTACGATCATATTATCAGCAATCCCCCGTTCCACTCAGGGCTGGACACCAGCTACCATGCAACGGAAACCTTACTGGCTCAGGCGCCACAATATCTGACCCCACGAGGAACACTTTCTATCGTTGCCAATGGTTTTCTGAAATATCCCCCGCTAATAGAACGGGCATTCGGCCATTGTCAGACTGTAGCAAAAACCAATAAATTTGCTATTTATCAGGCCTCCCGCTGATTCAGTTTTCCTGAGAAAAAGCAATAATCCCTTCAGGTTCCAGATGAACGGTCACCGGGTGACCGTTTTTCACCGCCTGCCGGGAAGTCGCAAGCAATCGGATACCATTGATCTCAACCAGATAACGGCAATGATCTCCCATGAACTGCTGTTCAAGAACATGAACTGCACCATGTTCAGCAGGCTCAATCCGGACATGTTGAGGCCGCAACAATAAATCACATCGGGTTCCGATACCAATCGGATGTTCAGTTATTGCGGCAACATTTCCCAGAATGGTTTCATATTCACGTTCAGAAATGCGTTTAGCTGGGAGATAACTACCTCCTCCCAGGAAATCTGCCACGAATTTACTTGAGGGACGGAAATAAAGTTCAGAAGCACTGCCATATTGTTCAATGATGCCATGGTTCATCACTGCCATCCGATCAGCGAATGCAAATGCCTCTTCCCGCGAATGCGTCACAAAAATTGCGGTAATTCCCTGCTTTTTAAAAATTTTTCTAATCTCGGCAATTAAGTCGTGGCGAACCTGAGTATCAATATTAGAAAATGGTTCATCCAGCAGTAGCAGATCCGGTTGATAAGCAAGAGAACGGGCAATCGCAACACGCTGTTGCTGACCACCGGATAACTGGTGGGGATAACGCGCTTCCAGCCCTTCAAGATGAACAAGCTTCAGCATCTCCTTCACCGTATGTTTCTTCTCTGCCGACGAATACCCCTTTAACCCAAAAGCAATGTTCTGACTGACATCCAGATGAGGGAATAGCGCATAATCCTGAAAAATCATCCCGATGTTACGTTTTTCCGGAGAAACCCACTGAACACCATCGTCAACAACCCGCCCGTTTAAAGCGATCATCCCATGAGTCAGCGGAAGCAGGCCGGCAATCGCTTTTAGCAAAGTGGTCTTGCCGCATCCACTGGCTCCCAGCAGACAAACAATTTCTCCCGGCTCTACGTCAAAAGATAAATCATCCAATACTGTGGATGTATCGTAGCAACAGGTCAATTGCTGGATGGACAATGCATGGCTCATCAGTGGGTATACTCCAGAGAACGGTTAATCAGAATTAAGGGAATCAACCCTACCAGGATCAGAATCAGAGCCGGGAGAGCAGCCAGCTCCAGTTGCTCCGTCGAGGCATAGTTATAAACATAGGTTGCCAGTGTTTCAAAATTAAATGGCCTGAGCAGTAATGCCGCATTCAACTCTTTCATCGATTCAATGAAAACAAGCAATCCGGCAATCAGGCATCCTCGCCGGATTAGTGGCAGATGAACCCAACGCAACATCTGGTTTGGCGTGTATCCCATCGTTCTTGAAGCCATATCCAGCGAAGGCGTGATTTTATTCAGACTGTTTTCCACACTCCCGATGGCAACCGCGGTAAAACGCACCAGAAGAGCCATGATCAGAGCAAAAACTGTCCCGGAAAATATTAATCCCGGTCGTGACCATGACATCCACTTAGCAATATCATTCACCAGATGGTCCATCATCAGAACAGGAACCATCACACCAATTGCCAGTACGGTTCCGGGAACAGCATAGCCCAGAGAAGCAGCTCTCATCGAGGCAACACCGATCCGGGCACCACTTAAACGGACATAGAAGTTCACCATAACAGCCAGTACAACCGCAATACATGCAGCAATCACAGAGACTTGCAGACTATTGAGAACATAACGATGAAATGATGCTGTCCAGCTTTGTGAAAAATAGATCCATGCATAATCACATAGCTGTATCACTGGTAGAATAAAGGCGATCAAAACTAATCCCCAGCACCAGAACAATGCCAGCCATTTACGCCACCCATGGAGCACATAGCGAATATCTTCATGACTTGAAAACTGTGCCTGAAACAGTTTTTGTTTACGCCGGCTATAACGCTCGGCACTCAGCAACAGAAAAATAATGATCAGCATCATCGCTGAAATTTTGGCGGCGGCATTGATATTCGAATAACCCAGCCAGGTATCATAAATAGCCGTTGTTAGCGTATTCACGGCAAAATAACTCACCGTACCAAAGTCGCCAACCGCTTCCATCGCCACCAGAGAAACACCGACGGCAATAGCCGGACGGGCAATCGGCAGAGAAATACGCAGAAAACTTTCCCAGCCGGAACATTTAAGCAGTCTTGCAGACTGAAGCAGAGATACACTTTGTTCCATGAAGGCTGCCCGGCACATCAGATAGACATACGGATAGAGCACCAATCCCAGAATCAGGCTGGCACCACCGAGACTACGGATATCCGGAAACCAGTAAGTATTGCCTTCCCATCCGGTCATGTGTCGGAGAAAAACCTGAATCGGACCGGCATAATCAAACCAGTCCGTAAAGATATAGCCAACAATGTAGCCCGGCATCGCCAAAGGGAGTACCAATGCCCATTGCAGCACTTTTTCTGAAGGTAACCGACACATCGCCATCAGCCATGCACAGGGAAGACCGAACAACAAAGCACACACCATAACGCCGACAGCGATAATGATGGTATTCCACACATAAGTGGACATCACAGTAGACATCAGGTGCAGAAAAACATCACCGGAAGCTCCGGCAGCCGTATAAAAAATAGCAACCACAGGTGCAACCAGAACAAGAGCAATCAGCAGACTGCCGGCTTTCCAGAAGAGATGTTTCTCTCTCATGAACAAACGAACTCCTGACGAACATCCAACTGAGATTTTCTTTTCAACTCAGTCAACGTCACAAATCAAACTTCACTTCATCAAGTAACTTCACCGCTTTTTCATGATTTGCCGCGATCTCAGCTAAAGGCAACGGATCGGCCTTAAAAGCACCCCAGGATGAAACCAACGCAGAACTCGGAACTCCGGGCTTCACCGGATATTCAAAGTTCACTTCTGCATACATTTGTTGTGCTTTATCGCCGGTTAAGAACTCCATAAGTCTGACGGCGTTATCCCGGTTTGGTGCATATTTGGCCAATGCCATACCACTCACATTAACGTGTGTCCCAAAGGATTTCTGTCCGGGAAAATTAATATAAACCGATTCAGCCCAGGCTTTTTGTTCCGGATCATTCAGCATTTTTCCTAAGTAGTAGCTATTCCCCAGAGAATAATCGCATAGACCTTCCCGGATCGCTTTTACCTGAGTCCGGTCATTACCTTGCGGACGACGCGCCAGATTAGACTTTAAACCGATAAGCCATGTTTTGGTTTTCGCTTCTCCGTAATGTGCAATCATTGAAGCGACCAAGGCAATATTATAAGGATGCTTACCACTACGGGTGCAAATCTTTCCTTTGTATTCAGGTTTTGCCAAATCCATATAGTCAAAATCATCAGCGAGTCGGCCAACCCGATCCCTGGACGAATAGACACTTCGGGTTCGCTGAGTCAGAGCAAACCACTCCTGTTGTGTATCTCTGAACTGAGCCGGAATATTTGCATCAATCACTTCACTATGCAGAGGCTGAACCAGACCTTTATCCGCCAGCTCGAATAGCCGGCTGAATTCAGAAGTCAACACAACATCCGCCGGACTGTATTCACCTTCCGCCGCTAGTTTTTCCGCAATACCTTTCTCAGCAAATTTGACATTGACCTGAATGCCGGTCTCCCGGGTAAACTCAGAAAACATCGGGTCAATCAAAAATGGCTGACGATAGGAATAAACATTCACTTCTTCAACCGCACCAGCCTGTGTTGCTATCGCTCCCAAAGCCATCACACAAATTGCGAAAAATTTACGCATTATTTCATCCTTCAAAGTGCTAATGATAATATTTATCAATTCATGTAATTATATAATGAGAATGATTCATTACAATTCACCCCACAAAAAAAACCTGCCGAAAGGCAGGTTTTATCAAAAGGAAGTGATGTGTCTGTTGAAACTTATTTTGCTGTGACGAATTCAGGATAAGCACCGACACCACAATCGTGCATGTCCATACCTTCCATCTCTTCTTCTTCTGTCACACGGATACCCATCGTTGCTTTGAGGATAGCCCAGACAATCAGGCTGGCAACAAATACCCAACCAAAGATAACCACAGCGCCCAACAATTGAGAACCAAATGATGCATCAGCGTTGCTGATTGGCACAGCCAGCAGACCAAACAGGCCACACACACCGTGAACAGAGATAGCACCGACTGGATCATCAATTTTCACTTTATCCAGAGCAACAATTGCAAAGACAACGATAACACCAGCGACAGCACCGATTGCAACGGAGTACATTGGTGAAGGAGAAAGCGGATCTGCAGTAATCGCAACCAGACCAGCCAGAGCACCATTCAGTACCATAGTTAAATCAGCTTTACCCCAGGTCGTTTTACAGACCAGCAACGCAGCCAGAGCACCTGCTGAAGCAGCAGCGTTAGTATTGAGGAAGATTTGACCAACGGCTGTTGCATTCGCCGCATCAGAAACCATCAACTGAGAACCACCGTTGAAACCAAACCAGCCGAACCACAGGATGAATGTTCCCAATGTTGCCAGCGGCATGTTTGAACCCGGAATAGGGTGAACTTCACCGTTTTTACCGTATTTACCTTTACGGGCACCCAGCAGCAAAACACCAGCCAGAGCAGCAGCGGCACCAGCCATATGTACGATACCTGAACCGGCAAAGTCGCTGAAACCAGCAGCAGAAAGGAAACCACCGCCCCATGTCCAGTAACCTTCAACAGGGTAGATAAAGCCTGTCAGAACAACAGAGAAAATCAAGAATGCCCACAGTTTCATCCGTTCGGCAACTGCACCTGAAACCACAGACATTGCTGTAGCAACGAACACAACCTGGAAGAAGAAATCCGATTCTAAAGAGTGGTCTGCATCACCGGCCTGAGAGCCGATCAACGCACCAAATGAAGGTAACCAACCGCCATCAGTGTTATCAACATACATGATGTTATAACCGACAATGAGGTACAACGTACAGGCAATGGCATACAATACAAAGTTTTTCGTCAGAATTTCAGTGGTATTCTTTGAACGAACCAGCCCGGACTCTAACATTGCAAATCCAGCAGCCATCCACATCACAAGTGCGCCCGAAATGAGGAAGTAAAAAGTATCCAGCGCGTAACGTAACTCCGTTACTGTTACTGATAATTCCATAATTGTCTCTCCAGTCCTTAGAATCTCTTAAAGTGCTTCAGAATCTGTTTCACCCGTGCGGATACGCACCGCATGGCTCAGATCATAAACAAAAATCTTACCGTCACCGATTTTGCCTGTATGTGCAGCTTTAATAATGGCTTCAACAACACGGTCAACATTATCTCCCTGTGTTGCGATTTCAAGTTTAACTTTCGGCAGAAAATCAACCTGATATTCGGCACCACGATAAAGTTCGGTATGGCCTTTCTGACGACCAAATCCCTTGACTTCTGATACGGTCATTCCTTCGATACCTACATCAGATAAAGCCTCACGGACATCGTCTAATTTAAAAGGTTTTATGATTGCGTTAATTAATTTCATGGCGTCCTCTCTCGAGCTGTACTCCGGTTACTGTTCTTAAATCCAAGGTACGTGCCAACTTTTTAACATGTTGATTTTAATCAATAAACCTAACAATAAGAGACAAAATAGAAAAAGCTTGCACAGATAAGGTGCAAGCTTTTCACAAAAATAATGCGTGTTTTCAAAACCTCACCACGGTTGTGCAAGGCAGAGATAACTAGTTCCGGGTAAACTGTTGCCACTGGATCAGCACAGATTCAAAATCATCCAGACCACAGGTTGCTATACTTTCACTTTCATACAACTCAAATTCTTCTTCAAAATCATTGTGATTCAAATGCATGAGGGTATTTTCAAAAACAGTAACTTCTCCATCCAGAATCTTCAGAGAAATTTCCCGCCCATGCCATACCTGCTCAGCCAGCTGATTCTGATATGCCGATTGCAGCAATTGTAAAATTTGCTCAATCATTGTGCGATCTGAACCCATTTCATCTTCAAGAAAGCGGGAAATCACGGCATGTTCCATATTAAATGAAGCGTAATATTCACCTAACAAGATATTTTTTCTGAATTCAAATTCCATAATGCCATTGATAGCCGTTTAAACCGGAGCTCAGTATAACCGACGGCATACCGAAATCGTGGGATTGATAATAAAAAAATCCCCCCGTTTCCGGAGGGATTTCATCTCAGAGAGTTTTAGAGCAGAGATCAGGCTGGTTCCTGAAAGATAACCGTATCGGCTTTCTCAGTATACTGACCCATTTTATGGAAGTTCAGATATCTGTATGTATCAGCAGCTGTCGCATCAAGACGTTCCGCATACTGTAAATATTCTTCCAGAGTCGGAATCCGGCCTAAAATCGCACCAACCGCAGACAGTTCTGCTGAAGCGAGGAATACATTAGCACCAGCTCCGAGACGGTTCGGGAAGTTACGGGTTGAGGTCGACATAACAGTCGCCTTATCCGCAACCCGAGCCTGGTTCCCCATACACAGAGAACATCCGGGAGTTTCGATACGAACTCCGGAACGGCCGAAGATACCGTAGTAACCTTCTTCCACAAGCTGATCGCGATCCATCTTCGTCGGCGGTGCAACCCACAAACGGGTTTCCAGCTGGCCATTGTAGTTTTCCAGCAACTTACCTGCTGCCCGGAAGTGACCGATATTGGTCATACATGAACCGATGAAGACTTCATCAATTTCAGTTCCCTGAACTTCAGACAGCAGACGGGCATCATCAGGATCATTTGGCGCACAAAGAATAGGTTCCTTGATTTCCGCCAGATCGATTTCGATAACATGCGCATATTCTGCATCTTTATCTGCTTCCATCAGTTGTGGCTCGGCCAGCCATGCTTCCATCGACTTAATACGGCGTTCGATCGTCCGGCGGTCGCCATAACCTTCAGAAATCATCCACTTCAGCATGGTGATATTCGACTGAAGATACTCTTCAATAGATGCCTGAGAGAGCTTCACTGTACAACCGGCAGCACTACGTTCTGCCGAAGCATCGGAAAGTTCGAAAGCCTGCTCAACCGTCAGATGCTCAACACCTTCGATTTCCAGAACCCGGCCAGAGAATTCATTGATCTTACCGGCTTTTTCAACCGTCAGCAGACCTTGTTTGATACCGTAGTAAGGAATCGCATGAACCAGGTCACGGAGTGTGATCCCCGGCTGCATTTTTCCTTTGAAACGAACCAGTACAGATTCAGGCATATCCAGTGGCATTACACCGGTTGCAGCGGCAAAAGCTACCAGACCAGAACCTGCCGGGAACGAAATTCCCAGAGGGAAACGGGTATGAGAGTCACCGCCTGTACCCACAGTATCAGGAAGCAACATCCGGTTCAGCCAGGAGTGAATAACACCATCTCCCGGACGTAGTGACACCCCGCCACGGTTCATAATAAAATCAGGCAGAGTATGGTGTGTCTGAACATCTACCGGTTTTGGATAGGCAGAGGTATGACAGAATGACTGCATCACCAAATCAGCCGAGAATCCCAGACAAGCCAAATCTTTCAGCTCATCACGGGTCATCGGTCCGGTTGTATCCTGTGAGCCGACAGTTGTCATCTTCGGTTCGCAGTAAGTTCCCGGTCTGATCCCTTCAACGCCACAGGCCTTACCAACCATTTTCTGTGCCAGCGTGTAACCTTTATTGCTTTCCGCAACCGGAGCCGGACGGCGGAATACTGTTGAAGATTCCAGTCCTAATGCCTGACGTGCTTTATCCGTCAAACCACGGCCGATAATCAGCGGGATACGTCCACCGGCACGGACTTCATCGATCAGTACATCAGTTTTCAGTTTGAACTCAGCCAGCACTTCACCTGTTTCATGGTTACAAACTTTGCCTTCATGAGGATAAACATCAATCACATCGCCCATGTTCAGTTTTGAAACATCAACTTCAATCGGCAGAGCACCCGCATCTTCCATAGTATTAAAGAAGATCGGTGCGATTTTACCGCCCAGAACATATCCGCCTGCTTTTTTATTCGGGACATTCGGAATGTCGTCGCCCATAAACCACAAGACTGAGTTTGTTGCTGATTTCCGGGATGATCCGGTGCCGACAACATCACCGACATAAGCAAGCGGATAGCCTTTGCTCTGTAGGGCTTCAATCTGACGAATCGGACCAATTTTGCCCGGTTCATCCGGTTCAATACCATCCCGTTCATTTTTCAGCATCGCCAGGGCATGAACCGGAATATCAGGACGCGACCATGCATCCGGTGCCGGAGACAAATCATCGGTATTGGTTTCTCCGGTCACTTTAAATACAGTGAGTGTGACCTTATCCGGTAATCCGGGTTTAGACAGAAACCACTCTGCATCAGCCCAGGACTGAAGCACTTGCTGTGCATGGGTATTTCCTGCTTTGGCTTTTTCTTCGACATCATAGAATGCATCAAACATCAGCAGCGTATGGGACAATACCTTCGCTGCCGTTGGTGCCAGAGACTCATCATCCAGGAAAGAAACCAACGGTTCGATATTATAGCCGCCCTGCATCGTTCCCAGCAGTTCAGCCGCTTTCACCCGGTCAACCAGCGGAGAGGTCACTTCTCCTTTAGCGACGGCAGCAAGAAAACCTGCTTTAACATAAGCAGCTTCATCAACACCGGGGGGAATACGATTTTCAAGCAGATCAAGAATGAATGCTTCTTCTCCTTGCGGAGGAGACTTTAGTAACTCTACCAAACCAGAAACTTGTTCAGCATCCAGAGGTTTGGCAACAACCCCTTCTGCTGCACGCTCTTCGACGTGTTTACGATAGGCTTCAAGCACGACTTTTTCCTCTCATTGCGGTTCATTCACTTTATTATAGATGTAGGGAACGAACGTCCTTGGAAACTTGGCACTCCGTTGCCGAGACAAACTCAGATTATCTTAGCCGGGGAGGCCAAACGGTGGATGAAGAATAGCAAACTTACGCATAAATGGGAATGTATACTCTTTGACCCAAGCAACATCTTACAACAAAAATTTTAACAAATGTTTCAAGGTTCCTTAAAAAGAACCCTAAAAAGCATATCCGACCGAGACATAAACAGAATCGTAGTTTTGTTGGGTCCGTCCATAGCCCACCATTACAGGTCCCAGAGGAGAATCAATCCCGGCAAACAGTGAACCGGCATGATACAAAGGTGCGTTCCTCAAATTTACCGACGGATCAGACCAGACACCGCCATATTCCAGCGAAACACCCAGATAAACCGGAGAGGTAAACAGGCCGAAATCATTATCAAACCAGCGATAACGGTAAACTAAACTGGTAAATGCTTTGTTCTGTCCGAGCAGACTATCCCGGGGAATACCAGAAAGATTCAGTAATCCACCGATCGTTTTCGGGCTGATGGGCGCAATCGACTCACTACTTTTGACCTCACCGTATTCAGCATTCCCAATCAGTGTGTGGCGCCCATACTGCGTCGCCCCTTTCAACGTGATCGAATATTCATAGACCGTCGTGTGATAATCATCCTGATCCAGAGCACCAGAAAAAGCGACCTGATCATCTGAAACCAGATAATCGAGATTCAGGAAAAATCCATGATTCGGTAACGTATAACTATCCAGCGTATCCACCCGATATCGGGCAAAAACGCCCCGTCTCTCGAAATCCATGTCACCATAGGAAGGTAACGTCGAATAACTGGCATCTCCATCGCCAAAGCGTAACCCGAACTTAAATTCATCCCATAACCGATACTGATAGCCTAACGCGACTTCACCTTCTGTCACGGTATAAGTTGCCGGCAGGTAATCTTTCGATGCGCCCAGCCCGATATTCTCAAAACCACTTTGCGGCACATTCAGATCATCTTTCCGGTAATTCACTGAGAGTGTTGAGAATACTTTTTGATCCTGCGTTATCGGCGCATAATATTCAGCAAAGATCTTTCGGTTACTTCCCATTTCCATGTCCACCCGGACTTCACTGCCAAGAGAATTCAGACCGGTAAAATTAGTCGAAACACCGACCGAGTAAAGGCTCTGACTGGCAAAATCATCTTCCAGCGCAAAGTGAAAGTTCACATAGTTGGGTCCCCAGGATTTTTCCCGGACACTGACGACCAGAATATCCTGTTTATCCTGTGATTCGATCCGGTAGCGGATTAACTCGAACCGATCCAGAGCATACAATGCTTCGATACGTGCTTCGATTTCCTCTTGACTGACCTGAGCTTCCGCCGGAATAGCCAGTAACTGTTTCAGGACCGAATCACGATAATGAGTCTGATTTTCCAGTTCAATCCGGGCGAAAACCCACTGTTTTTCAGCCTGAAGCTGTGCAGCTTTCTGCCTCTTCTGCGCGACGTAGCGCTGATAGTCCTCTTCCGGCAATGAAAGTGCAGCGAATGCCTGGCGCTGATCCATCACAGCCTGATACCCTTTCTGGTAGGCGTCAGCCATCCGGTCAAATTCTGTCGTCTCCATCTGACCGACATCCGGCTTCAGATAAATATCATGAGGCGTCAGACTATCTGCCTGTCTCTGAGTACTCTGGCGAACAAGATAATTGGACAGTTGATCGGTCACTGTCAGAAAATCAGTAAAATCAGTCTGTTGCTTGTAATCCGTACTGATATCAACCGCAATCACCGTATCAGCACCCATTTTTCTCGCAACATCGACCGGCATATTATCTGTAACACCACCATCGACCAGTAGCTGACCATCGACTTCATAAGGAGGTAAAGCGCCGGGCACAGACATGCTGGCCATCATCGCATCAATCAGTGAACCGCTTTTCAGTTCAACCGGCTTTAAATTAACAATATCGGTTGCTACTGCCCGGTAAGGAATCGGCAGTTGGGCAAAAGAAGGAATCCGTGGCAGATTACCTACAGTTTCCCGTAACAGGCGCAGCATATTCTGGCCCTGAATAACGCCTTTCGGTGCCCGGATTTCAATCCAGCGAATTCCCAGATCGGTATTGAGCTGATAGCGATCTTCAAACTCTTTATCCCGAACCCGACGTAAACTGCGGTCAACCCGATCCCGGTAGCCCTGATTCCAGTCAACCCTCATGACCTCATCATGAAGCTGCTGTGCCGGAATCCCGGTGGCATAAAATCCACCAATATAAGCCCCCATACTGGTTCCGGTAATATAATCAATCGGAACACGTAACTCCTCAAGAGCCTTTAAAACACCGATATGAGCGGCACCTTTCGCGCCGCCACCAGCAAGAACCACAGCAATACGCGGCCGCGATTGCTGAACCTGAGTCCGGCTTTTTGCGACAACATCCGGGGCAATTCCCCACCACAGCAGAATGACCATCATGATCAAGGGTTTCATTGATATTTTTCTTTCTGACATAGAACCAATACTTACCACTCAAAGATCTTTCTGAGCCAGCGTAACGGTTTACCCTGCTCTTCACACTGCTGTTTCCAGTATTTTTTCACATCCCATACCGGTAATTTGAATGAATTTTCACAGTCCAGACTGAGCGTACCATTGCGTTCTTTATCAAACCCAATCATGGTAATTCCCTGCGGCCATGGTAAATGCAAAACCTTCGGTGTCCGTTTTTGCAGATAATCGGCATAGACCCGCAAAGCACCGCTTGCTCCGGTCAGTCCAGTCGGTTTGTTATCATCCCGACCGACCCAGATAGTCGTCACTTCACGCCCATCGACACCGACAAACCAGCTGTCCCGTGAATCATTACTGGTTCCGGTTTTCCCTGCCAGCATCGCCCAGGAAAAACGACCGCTGAGATACCGGCCGGTTCCTTCAATCACACCACGCTTCATTGCATATGTCGTCAGCCATGCAGCCTGTTGTGTCACTGCCTGAGTACTTTTGGGAATCGACTGGTACAGAACATTACCGTCCAGATCAATCACTGAGCGCAGTGCTGACAATTTTGCTTTTCTGCCGGAGTTCGTAATGGTCTGATACATCTGTGCCACCTGAATCGGCGTGAGGGAAAAAGAGCCTAAAAACATAGAAGGCACCGGGCGGATCTCCTGCCCGTCGATGCCTAAAGCAATCAGAGTATCACTGACTTGCGGAATCCCCAGAGACATACCCAACTGGATTGTCGGAATATTAATGGATTTCGCCAAAGCCAGATAAAACGGCACTTCTCCCCGGAACTGATGATCAAAATTCTGCGGAGTCCAGACATCACCACGATCTGATTTCAACGCAATCGGTTTATCTTCAAGCGTAGTTGACAGATTATACTGAGCAGGATCGCTCAGAGCGGTCAGATAAATCGCTGGTTTCACCAGAGAACCGATTTGTCGGCTGGCACTGAGTACCCGGTTGAATCCATCAAACCCGGTCTGAACACCACCGACCATTGCCCTGATTTCACCGCTCTGACGATCCACGGCAATGGCAGCGGCTTCTAACGATTTACCAAGCTGCGGCACTTTCTTATGTACTGCATTTTCCAGCTCAGCCTGAGACACCGGATCAAGTGTGGTAAAAACCCTCAGACCTTTATCTGATTTAAACTGCTCACCCACTTTATCTTTCAGTTCAATCGCCAATTGCTGAAAATAAGCAGGCTGGCGTCTGGCAATATGTGGATTTTTCTGGACATCTAAAGGACGTTCAACCGCCTGAGCATACTGTCTTGCCGTCAGAATATCCTGTTGCAACATCAGCTTCAGCACGAGATCACGCCGCTCTCTGGCCCGTTCCGGATAACGAACCGGATTGTAATATGAAGGCCCTTTCACCATCCCGACCAGCAAAGCCAGTTGATCAATTCTCAGTTCCTGTAATGGCTGGCCGAAATACAAGCGGGATGCCAGTCCGAAGCCATGCACTTCTTCAGCACCATTCTGCCCCAGATAAACTTCATTCAGATAAGCTTCCAGAATCCGGTCTTTACTGAAACGGTGGTCGATGATGAGTGCCATATAGGCTTCCTGCAACTTTCTCACCAGCGTTTTCTGGCTGGACAGAAAAATATTCTTCGCCAGTTGTTGTGTCAGCGTACTGCCGCCCTGAACAGTGCGTCCGGCACGCAGGTTTGCTACCAAAGCCCGCAGAATGGCAAAAGGAGAAACACCATCATGATGGTAGAAATTCCGGTCTTCGGTCGCCAGCAGTGCATCGATCATCACTTCCGGAAACTGTTCCCGGCGCAGAAACAGACGTTGCTCGGTAATATTTTTTTCCAGCATTCCCAGCATTTTGGGTTCCAGACGCAAAAAACCGATGTCCTGATGCTTATCCAGAGACTGAATCCGGGTCAGTGTTTCACCATTAAAATAAAGCATCACATGCCGGTCAGGCTCCGGCCCGTCAGCAAATTCAAAAGGACGGCGGATCAATTCAATTTTTGTCGTAGATGCCGAATACTCTCCGGCATAGCGAGGCGTTGCGACTTTGCGATAATTCAGAATATCCAGCTCATGCCGCAATGCTTCGATACTCATATCATCTCCGGGAGAAAGTGACAGAATCCGTGCATAAACAACCGTCGGCAGATCAAAGAGCTGACCTTCAAATTTCTGGGTAACCAGATTGTTCAGGTAAACCCCATAGACCACAATGACGATGGCTAATGTCAATCCGACCTTCCAGCCGATCCGCCATAATTTCCTGAACCATCCTGATGATTTAGCAGCAGTTTTGGCCTCTTTCTTCTGCGCCTGATTTTTCCCGGATGCTCTCCGATCGGAAGTTCGTTTTTTCTGCTGATTTTTTTGACTACTCATTGAATTAATTATCGCTTCGTTGCTGTCGTCGCTATTGATCGGATGATCGGATACTTCCACAGAAGTCACCTCCGGTCATCTCACTGATATTCTTATACCCGGAAACACTCAAAGGAGCGTCAGGAATAATACCGTAGCCCAATGTTACCTTATGTATTTGTGTATTCGTATCCATAGGTACTGATATTCTTGTGTACTAAGGCCATGGTTTGATGTCAATTTGTACAATTCGGTTTGACACAATATTAACAGCCATAGGACTTTCACTGACATATACCGTCGCTGACAGCCAATTCGTCAGTTGAAAACAAATTCGTCAGTTGAAAACAAGTCCGTCAGTTGAAAACACACTGAGTCATGCATCTTGGAATAACTTGCAGATAAAATGCAAACAAAGATTCCAGATTAGTTAGGAAATGAACATTATTAACCATTGCAAACGATAATTATTATCAATATCATTCAATATTAAATCAGATATGAATGGTGTTTTATGTATTGCAACTGGCTTCATCAGGCTCATATCGGCTCTCCCGAATGGTGGTCGCGACTTGAACAACACGGCTCTCCCTGGATTACACCCGCAGAAGATGGCGGTTACTGGGCCAGTTTTTTCTGGCAAGACCCTCAGGGAAGTGAGCAACTTTCGAAAATTCAACGAGTCTGGCTCAATATCACTGGCGTCACTGATCATCATCAGGGAAAAGATCCGATTTCACTTCAACGTATCCTTCAAACCGATGTCTGGGTCGCAGAAATCAAACTGACACCGCAATGGCGTGGCAGCTATATGTTCATCCCCAGTATGCTGGATGATGACTTTCAGGGAAATGCTGAAGATATGTATACCCTGCGCAGATGGTGGCAAAACACCTTTGTAAACGGCACTGAACCAGCCGCTGACAAGCTGAACCCGGCCCGCCACTGGTTCGGAGGACGGGGACATTGCGTATCACCATTATCAATGCCGGATGCACCACCGCAAACAGCCTGGCAGAGTGTCGATCAGGGGCAGGAATCTTTGTCTCACAGTAGATTGCAAACATATCAATGGCATAGCCAGATATTGGGAAATAGCCGGGATATATGGACGCTCGGACTGGGTCAGCCAACACACACCAGACCGCTTGCAATCATACTGGACGGAAAATTCTGGACCCAACAAATGCCACTGCCGGTTGCGCTCGAATCCCTGACCCAACAACACCGCTTACCGCCTGCCGTTTACCTGTTTATCGATTCTCTGGACAACCAGCAACGTGCACATGAACTGCCTTGTAATATGCAATTCTGGGATGCAGTGGAAAACGAGCTGCTGCCGCAGTTGTCACAATGGGAAGCCTGCTCTTGCGCCGCAGAAACAACGATCATTGCCGGTCAGAGCTTCGGCGGACTATCTGCCGCCTTTGCAATTCTCAATAAACCACATCTTGCAACCAGTGCCATTTGCCAGTCCAGTTCTTTCTGGTGGCCAAACCGCCATCATGATGCATCTGACAGTTTCATGATCAATGCCTTGCAACAACAGCAATTCAGTCACGTTCCCCGGAAGTTTTTTATCGAGGCCGGGATCCGGGAAAAGCTGATCTATCGCGCCAATGAACAGGTTGTCTCCTTACTTAAACAGGCAAACCATCAGGTGATCTATCGTGATGTGGATGGCGGACATGATGCTTTGTGCTGGCGTGGCGGACTGACAGACGGACTACAGGCTATCTGGTCAGGTCACCATTTTCTTGAATCCGGAGCTTTATCTTATGAACAAATTTGATTCATCTTCCCTTGTGCAATATCCGCTGGTTGCCGCTCAGGCAGGGATCTGGATGGCAGACCAGCTCACCACAGAGGCGAATGCCTATGCGGTTGCCCATTATGTAGAAATCAATGATGCACTCAACACTGAGCTTTTCCTGCAAGCGATCGAACATGGCCTCAGTCAGGCCGATACGCTTCATATGATCGTCACAGAAAAGCAAGGAGTTCCCTATCAGAGCTTTGATCCGAAAAAGAACCTGACGCCACCACAATATCTGGATCTGCGCACCCGGCCTTCGCCGGTCAGGGCAGCTCTCAAGATGATGGAAGACGATCTCAGTCAGGATCTCCGCTATCAGCCGGATAAAGACAACTGTTGCCACCTGTTAATCCGGACCGGAGAAACACAGTACTTCTGGTATCAGCGCTATCACCATCTGCTGGTGGACGGCTTTGGTTTTGCCACACTCAGCAAATACATTGCTGAACTTTATACGGCCTTATGTCATGGACAACCTCTTCCGGCACATTCACCATTCACATCCATGGGTGATGTCGTTGCAGAGTATGAAGATTACCAGTGTGGAACCAAAGCAGCCAAAGACCGGCAATTCTGGCAGGATTACCTGCAAGATCTGCCGGAACCGGCCAGTCTGGCCGATCAACAGCTGGAAGTGTCACAACCATCATCTACCATCAATCGTCATCAGCTTCACTATTCCTCCCGGCAACTGACACCGATCTATCAGCTTGCCAGTCAGCACCGGCTGAACCCAAGTGACCTGCTGATTGCACTGGTCGCTTTATGGCTGGGCCGGTTAACTAACCGTTCAGCATTCAGTCTGGGGATGATTTGGATGAGACGGGTCGGTTCCGTAGCACTGAACGCCTGTGGACCGGTGATCAATGTCCTGCCGTTCGCCGTGCGCAGTCAGCCGGAAATGACCGTGATGGAACTGGCGAAATCACTGGCATCTGAGCAGAAATTGATCCGGCGCCACCAGCGCTATGATAGTGAACAAATCTGCCGGGATGCTGGATTCAGTGTCGATACACCATTATTCGGCCCGGTCATCAACTTTAAAATGTTTGACTACCACATCGACATTGCAGGAACAGCAGGAATCACTCACCAACTGGCATCAGGCCCGGTACGCGATATTGAAATTGCACTCTACCTCGATCCGGAGCAGGGTTTCACTCTGGAATTGCTGGTTAACCGTGCCCGGTACAAACACTCAGACATAACAACCCACCTGAACCGGTTCTCGTTACTGTTTGAGGCTTTCTGTCAGTCACCGGAACTGCCTCTGAAAGATTATCCGATCCGGCTTGATTCCGAGCAGAAACTTATCCGTCAGGTGAATAAAACTGAATATGAACTTCCCCCGGAAACACTGAAAACCGCCCTGCAGAATCAGGCCCGCCGCACCCCAAATCAGACAGCTCTGCTCGATGAAAATCATCAGCTCAACTATCATGAAGTACGCACTCAGGTAGAACGCCTTGCCGGAGAACTATACCGGCAAGGTGTACGTCGCGGAGACATTGTTGCGGTTGCACTTCCCCGCTCCGTTCATCTGACAATCGCTCTGATGGCAACGATTGAAATCGGAGCTGCATATCTGCCGCTGGATACGGATTATCCACAACAGCGACTGGCGATGATGCTGGAAGATGCAACACCATCACTCCTGATCACAACTGCTTCCCTACAGGATCAATTCACTACAGCACAACCCTGTTATCTGTTCGAACACTTGCTGGATCAATCCATCCTTCCGGCAACGGAAGCTGAGTTACAGTCTCCCGTCCCTGATGATCCGGCTTATGTCATCTTTACTTCCGGTTCAACAGGACGCCCCAAAGGTGTTGTGATTTCCCATCGTGCCATCATCAACCGGCTTCGCTGGATGCAGTACCAATATCCATTGGATAGCACCGATGTGGTGTTGCAGAAAACACCGTGTAGTTTTGATGTTTCCGTCTGGGAGTTTTTCTGGTCGATGATGGTTGGAGCCCGGCTGGTGATGGCTCCGCCTCAGGCACATAAAGACCCGGCAAAATTACGGGATCTGATCCAGTCTTACCGGATCACAACCTGTCACTTTGTTCCCTCGATGCTGGCTGCGTTTGTCACCGATCTCAACAATCCGGAGCAACGTCAGCAGTGCCGGAGCTTAACTCAGGTTTTCTGTAGCGGGGAAGCCCTGCCGACCGAACTCTGCCGACAATGGCAACATCTGCTGAAGACACCGCTGCACAATCTTTACGGTCCGACCGAGGCAGCCGTCGATGTGAGTTACTACCCGGCGTTTGGGAAGCATCTGGCAGAACTGACTGGCCAGCATGTTCCGATTGGTTTTCCGGTCTGGAATACCCGCTTACATATCTTAGATCAGAGTCTTTCTCCCGTACCGGTTGGTATTGCCGGTGATCTCTACCTTGCCGGAACTCAGTTAGCACAAGGTTATCTCAACCGGGATGATCTGACCCGGGAACGGTTTATCATCCACCCGGTTTCAGGGGAAAGACTATATTTTACCGGTGATGTGGCCCGCTACCGGGCCGATGGCAGTATTGATTATCTGGGACGCAGTGATGATCAGCTCAAACTGCGTGGACAACGAATAGAGCTGGCAGAAATTGATCATGCCATGCGTCTTCTGCCCGGAGTTCAGGATGCTGTCTGTCATGCCTGTGTGCTGAATCAGTCTGCGGTAGTTAACGGTAGCGATGCCCGCCAGCTGGTTGGTTATCTCATCACCGACGGAACCACTGAACCTAATCTGGACACCTTGCGGCAGCAATTGGCGGATACATTACCTGCCCATATGGTTCCGGTTACTTTAGTTACACTGGAACAATTCCCGCTCAGTGCCAATGGAAAACTAAACCGCAAAGCGCTGCCTCTGCCACAAATCATCCATGAAGGCGGGCAACGGCTGCCGGAAACCCCGACGGAACAACAGGTCGCAGCCTGCTTCCGCCAACTGCTCAGTCTGGAAACCGTCACAGCCACAGATGACTTTTTTGTGCTCGGCGGTCACTCGTTGCTGGCAATGCAACTGGTCGCCCGTTTACGTGATGACTATGGACTGCATACAACCATTGGTCAGGTTATGACGGCTTCAACAGTCGAGGCTCTTGCCCGGCAAATTGCCCACACACAAGAATCCCAGCAAACCGTAATTCAAGCCGGGTTTGAGCCCTTACTAATCTTCCGGGACAAACCTCTGGGACCGAAGCTTTTCTGTATTCACCCGGCCTCCGGTTTTGCCTGGCAGTTTAGTCTGCTACAGCGTTACCTCAGCCACCAGTGGTCAATTATCGGTGTTCAGTCTCCGTCATCTGATGGACCTCTGCATCAGGCCCGGGACATGGATGAAATCGGTGCGCAACATTATCAGTTAATTCGCAGGCATCAGCCACACGGTCCCTATTATCTGCTTGGCTACTCACTGGGTGGCACTCTTGCCCACCAGATTGCTGCCCGTTTAGAACGTGAGGAAGAACAGGTTGCCTTTCTCGGATTACTGGACACCTATCCGCCGGAAACCCAAAACTGGGATCGGCAGACAGATGAGCCAAAGCTCGATCCGGAAGTTCTGGCAGAAATCGACCGTGAACGGGCGCTTTTTCTGGCAGCCCAGCAACAAACAGGCAATCACACAGTCAGCGAAGAGCAGCATCGTCTGTTTACTCAGATTGAGGCCAACTACACCGATGCTATCCGGCTGCTGGCGACATCCTATAGCTGGCAGTTCAGCGGGCGGGCCACGATGTTTGTTGCCACCCGGACACTTGCGGAAAATCTGGATGTCAGGCACATCTGGCAACCCTATGTTGCAGAGCTGGATGCTCACCACTTCGATTGCAGTCATGTCGCCATGATGACTCCGGAACAGTTTGAGTCCATTGGTCCTAAACTCAATGAGCTGCTTCATCTCAGCCTTCAGCACGACAGCGCTGCATATGATTCATACCGGCTCAGTGAAATGATGCTTCCCGGAGGCAAAGACTGACCATGAGTACTCGCAAACCTTCTTTTCTGGTGGATACATCACTGCTCACAGAGAACCCGGCTTATCGTCATGTTTTTATTGCGCGTTTCATTTCAATTCTGGCACTGGGCATGCTGATGGTTGCTCTGCCGGTCCAGATAGAACATATGACCCATTCGCCGTTCTACATCGGTTTATCAGTCACGCTGGCAGGATCAGGAATGCTGGCAGGGCTGCTGCTTGGCGGTGTTCTGGCAGACCGGTATGCCCGCAAGCCGTTAATTCTATTTGCCCGGACAACCTGTGGGATCGGCTTTTTACTACTGGCATGGAACAGCACTCTTGAACAGCCGTCTCTGCTCATCATCTATCTGCTCTCCGTCTGGGATGGCTTTTTCGGCGCAATCGGTGTTACTGCATTACTGGCGGCGACCCCATCGATTGTCGGCCGGGATAAGCTGATGCAGGCTGGAGCGCTGACCATGCTGACTGTCCGTTTTGGTTCGATTCTCTCTCCGGTGATCGCCGGATTGATCATCGCCCGGTGGGATGTGACCGGCAACTATCTGCTGGCTGCATCAGGAACCGGAATCACGCTCCTTCCCCTGCTCAGGCTTCCCCGTCTGGAAGCATCTGCCGTACCGCAAGATCAAGCCCGGAAAGCTCATCCATGGAACGAAATGAGTAAAGGGATAAAGTTTGTCTTACATCAGCCGTTGATTCGCTCGATTACTTTAATCGGAGCACTGGTCACCATGATGAATGCGGTGCGGATATTGTATCCGGCTTTAGCGCAACACTGGCAACTCAGTGAATCACAACTAGGCCTCATGTATGCAGCCCTGCCTCTCGGTTCTGCTCTGGGAGCACTGACCTGCGGTCGTCTTATCCACGTATCCAGACCCGGACAGCTGTTGCTGTTAAGTGCTGTTATTACCTTTGCTGCAATCGCCGTGTTCAGTCTGATGTCCAATGTATGGCTGGCTTTACTGACACTGGTTGTTGCCGGTTATTGCAGTGGTCTCAATGCGCTGGTCCAGTACCCGTTACTACAGGCATGCACACCGGATCATCTGCTGGGACGAATGAATAGTCTGTGGACGGCACAAAACGTACTGGCTGATGCCCTCGGTGCAGTGGCTCTGGGAAGTCTGGGATCTTCCCTGAGCCCGGAACAGGGAGCAAGCGGATTTGGTATTATCATCTGCATCATTGGCCTGTTTATGTGGCTGAATTTTTCTCATATACGCCACTATCAGACAACATCACCGGTACATCCACCAACATAATTCATCAGCATGCCCTACCGATTTCCATTTTGTGAAGAGCTTTACCTTCACTTAAATATTGAATGATTTTAGTTATCGTTTTTATTTGTATTTTGGAGTTACGATATGACTCAACTTATTGCCCAACCAGATATTATTGATCAGTTTAATCCGGCAGATGACTTTGTTTTCCTCTCAGATCACCAAAGTCTGATCGCCCGGGGAAATCTGTTCCGTATCAGCACACCAGTCAGTGATGGATGCGACCCGACAGGGCATTTCCAGACAGAACTGAAGCGTGCTTTCACACATGCTCAATCGGCGGGAATCAAACATCCGATTATCGTCGGTGCGATTCCATTTGATACACGTCTTCCAAGTGCACTTTATGTACCGCAACAGGTCGACTGGTTATCACGTCAGCAGATCCGGATAAAACCTTCTTCTTCACCTCTTTCCGGACAGGCAACGCAGTATCCCGATAAAAATACATTTGAACAAATGGTCCGTGACGCGCTTACAGCCATGCAAACCAGGCAGGCTGATAAGATCGTTTTATCCCGTCTGATTCATGTGGACTGTCATACGACTCCGGACCGACAGTCACTATTTGCCAGCCTTAATGAGCAAAATCCATCAGGCTACAACTTTCATGTTCCTCTGCCGGATGGCGATTCCCTGATCGGTGCCAGTCCGGAACTGCTAGTCCGTAAACACGGTTCGGAATTTACGTCGATGCCACTCGCAGGCTCCGCCAAACGTGCCGCCGATAGTCTGGCTGATGAACAGATTGGCCGACAATTGATGTCATCAGAGAAAAACCGCCATGAACATCAACTCGTTATCGATGACATCCGTCGCTGTCTGGCTCCGCTCAGTCATGATCTCGATATTCCATCCACACCGGTTCTGAGCCAGACGCCGATACTGTGGCATCTGGCGACCCGGATACACGGTATTGCGCCTCCGGAGAGTAATGCACTGACCCTTGCCAGTGCATTACATCCCACGCCAGCACTGTGTGGTGTTCCGCAAGAGAATGCCAGACAACTGATCGAAGCAATTGAACCATTTGAACGGCAGTTATTCGGCGGCATTGTCGGATGGGCCGATGAAGAAGGGAATGGTGAATGGGTTATTGCGATTCGCTGCGGACGTGTCAGTCAGCAACAGATATCCCTGTTTGCCGGAGCAGGTATCGTCCCTGATTCCGACCCCGAACAAGAGTGGTATGAAACAGGCACCAAACTATCAACGATGCTCAATGTTCTGGGCTTAACCGGGGAAGGAGCAAAACAGTGACTATTCCTTTTACTCACTGGCCGGAAGAACTGGCCGCAGAATACCGCCAACAAGGATACTGGCTTGATCGTCACATCCATCAAATGATCACCGAACGCCGCCACGAAGAAACACCGGCAGTGATTAGCGATGAACAGCAGTTAAGTTACCGGCAACTGGCGGAAAAGTCAGACCGTCTGGCCGCGGTTCTGCAATCTTCGGGATATGGCCGGGGAGACACAGCACTGGTTCAGCTCGGAAATGTTGCCGAGTTTTACATCTGTTTTTTCGCACTGCTGAAAGCTGGCATTGCTCCTCTTAACGCTCTGTTCAGCCATCAGCGTAGCGAGCTGCTCGCTTACGCAGCTCAGATCAAACCACGAATTCTGATTGCCGATGTCAGTCATCCGCTGTTTGCCGGGAAACAATTCATCACAGAGCTCAGAGAGAATGTACCACAGTTGAAAACAGTCTTGCTGCGCGGCACGGATGATCCGATACAAAACCTGTCAGCACAGATAGAATTACCACTACCAGCGAGCTTTCAGCCAACCCCGACAGCCCCCGGTGACGTCGCCTTTTTCCAGCTTTCCGGAGGAAGCACCGGCACACCGAAGCTGATTCCCCGTACCCATAACGATTATGAATATAGTGTACGCCGAAGCGTTGAAATCTGTGAATTCACATCGCAGACCCGCTATCTATGCGCCTTACCTGCTGCACATAATTACCCGTTAAGTTCTCCGGGCGCACTTGGCGTATTTATCGCCGGTGGCAGTGTCTGTCTGGCTCCGGATCCCAGCCCCACCAGCTGCTTTGATCGTATCGGGCAACATCAGATCAATACGGTGGCGCTGGTTCCTCCGGCACTGAATGTCTGGTTACAGACACTGCACGATTATCCGGTACTCAAAGACAAACTGACCTCACTGTCCCTGTTACAGGTCGGCGGTGCCAAACTCAGTGAAAGCATTGCCCGCCGAGTCCCATCCGAACTTGGGTGCCAGTTGCAACAAGTCTTCGGTATGGCAGAAGGTCTGGTCAATTACACCCGCCTGAATGACCCGGCAGAAACCATTTTTACCACTCAGGGCAGACCAATGTCTGAAGGCGATGAACTCTGGGTAGCCGATGATTCTGGTCAGCAGCTACCGGCAGGACAAGTCGGCCGCCTGATGACGCGTGGCCCATATACTTTCCGGGGTTATTACAACTCGCAGGAACATAACATGACCAGCTTTGATTCTCAGGGATTTTACTGCTCGGGCGATCTCGTCAGTCTGGATGAACAGGGCAATGTTACCGTTCATGGCCGGGAAAAAGACCAAATCAACCGCGGCGGGGAAAAAATTGCAGCCGAAGAAGTTGAAAACCTGCTTCTGACGCATCCTGACATTATTCATGCAGCTCTGGTCTCATTTGATGACGACCATCTGGGAGAGAAAAGCTGTGCCTATCTGGTTACACAGACGCCACTTAAAGCAGTCGCAGTCCGGCGACATCTGCGTCAGCAGGGAATTGCCGACTATAAACTGCCGGACACGATCCATCAGGTCGACTCACTTCCACTAACCGCTGTCGGCAAAGTAGACAAACGTGCTTTACGCCAGCAACTCAGCCAAACGCAAACATTATCCACTCAACCGCAATCAGGGAGGCTCATATGACTATCGCCCGTTTAACCGATTACTCGCTACCGCAACTCAGTGAATTACCACTGGGAAAAGTCGACTGGAAACTGGATAACTCCCGGGCGGCGTTGCTGATCCACGACATGCAAGACTATTTTGTCAACTTCTGGCCACAAGACAGCCAGTTGATTACTCAGGTCATCCATAACCTTGTAACCATCAGAACTTACTGTAGAGCCAATGGCATCCCGGTGTTCTATACCGCTCAGCCCGCCCGGCAGCATGATGAAGAACGAGGCTTGCTTAATGATATGTGGGGACAAGGGTTGCCCAAAGCACCGGAGCAGAAAAACATTGTTGCCGCACTAACACCAGAGCATGACGATGTCGTCCTGACCAAATGGCGTTACAGCGCTTTTTTCCGTTCAGATCTGGCAGAACAGATGGCAGACCTGGGGCGTGATCAGCTCATCATTGGCGGCGTCTATGCCCATATCGGTTGCCTGACAACAGCCAATGAAGCATTTATGCGTAATATTCAGCCTTTCATGGTCAGCGATGCGCTGGCTGACTTCAGCCGTGATGAACATCTGATGGCGCTACATTACACACTGGGACGTTGCGGCCGGGTCGTTGATACTCAGGAAGTCGTCACAGCCATCACTACAGCGGAAGCTCAATCTGAAGGTTTACCTGCAAGTTTCGCAGCATTGCGCCATGAAATCTTACCGTTACTGGATGATGAAGACGCCGATGAAATCGAAAACGATGACAATCTGATCGACTACGGACTCGACTCCATTCATATCATGAACCTTGCCAGCCGCTGGAATCCACTGGCACCGCAAATCAACTTTATGGAACTGGCGAAAACACCGACATTGCATCATTGGTGGCAGCTGATGCAAAAGCAAGTAACCACAACCGGGGAAGCCGCATGAGTCAGGAACAGGAATTCACCGGTCAGAATGTCTGGGTGACCGGAGCCGGTCAGGGAATCGGAGCCGCTGTTGCTAAAGCATTTTCCTGTGCCGGTGCTACGGTCTTTGGTCTGGATAAAACCTTTGCAGCCGATGATTATCCTTACCGCTGCATCACTGTCGATCTGGCACAGAGCCACGAAGTCACCGACTGCTGTCACACTCTGCTCGAAAACTGTTCTGGACTGGATGTACTCGTCAACTGCGCAGGTATCTTACGCATGGGAGCAACAGATGAGTTGAGCCATAAGGACTGGCAGGACACGTTTGCCGTTAATGTCGGTGCTGCTTTCCATCTGTTTCAGCAGGCTATACCGGTATTTAAACAACAGCACTCGGGTGCCATTGTGACAATTGCTTCGAATGCAGCTCAGACGCCACGTATCGGTATGTCCGCCTACGGCGCTTCCAAAGCAGCACTGCGCAGTCTGACCATGACTGTCGGACTGGAACTGGCGGAATACGGCGTACGGGCTAACCTTGTCTCTCCGGGATCAACCGACACCCAGATGCAGCGTTCACTCTGGAACACTGCTGATGCGGAGCAGCAAACGATTCAGGGATTTCCACAGCAATACAAGCTGGGTATTCCACTCCGGAAAATTGCGACTCCGGCAGAAATCGCTCAAAGCGTCCTGTTTCTGGCCTCAAAACGGGCCAGCCATATTACTATGCAGGATCTGGTCATTGATGGCGGTGCGACATTAGGCCGTTAAATCCGGATCTGAGCCAGCTCTTTTATTCCTGAGCTGGTTCAGATCAATACTGGCGGTTGGTGCTTTCCCACCGGAACAATCATTGGAGTTCCGACAACCGGATCCGGATGAATCACACATTCCAAACCATAAACCTCATCTATCATGGTTTCAGTGATAATCTCCTGTGGGCTCCCCTGAGCCACAATCCGGCCATCACGCATGGCGACAATATGGCTGGCATAACGACAGGCCTGATTGAGATCATGCAACACAGCAACCAGTGTTCTTCCTTTACGGTGCAGTTGCCCGAGCAGTTCCATCAACTCGATCTGATGACGAATATCCAGCCATGTCGTCGGTTCATCCAGCATCAGAATATCTGTCTGCTGTGCCAGCACCATCGCAATCCATGCCCGTTGACGCTGGCCGCCGGATAGCTCATCAACGACCTGTCCGGCAAGTTCAGTTACACCGGTCGCCTGCATTGCTTCAGCCACAGCCAGTTCATCTTCAGATGTCCAGCGGGCAAGGAATCCCTGATGCGGATAGCGCCCACGGGCGACCAACTCCCTGACCCGGATATCTTCAGGCGTCCGGGATGTTTGCGGCAACACACCAATTGTCCGGGCAATCTGGCGGGTCGGCAGTTCAGAAATCATCCGTCCATCAAGCAGAACTTCTCCCTGCAAAGGTGGAGTGAGACGCGCCAGCGTCTTCATCAGGGTCGACTTACCACAACCATTCGGGCCGATGATCGCGGTGAATTCATGATCAGGAATGACAATCGATAAAGACTGAGCCACCACATGTTTGTCATAGCCAAGAGTAAGATTTCTCCCCTGTAACCGTCCGGTTCTGCTCATCAGCGCCTTGCCTCCTTCATCAAAATCATCAACAAATACAATCCACCGATACTGACCACAACAACCCCGATAGGCAGGCGGTAAGGGGAGAAAGCAAACTGGGCAATCAGATCACAGCCCAGTAATAACACAGCTCCCGTTAGTGCGCTGGTGCGGAGATGACATCGCTCCGTATTCAGCAGTTTTCTTGCCAGTTGCGGTGCCATCAGAGCAACAAATGAAATGGGGCCGGCAATCACAGTTACAACAGCGGTTAAACCGACCCCGACGGATAGTAAAGCACATCGGGTAAACTCAACCGACACTCCCAATCCACTGGCACTATGATCGCCCATTTCCAGAATACTCATTGCCTGACGCAACGGCAGTAATGCCAGCATCAACACGATGATGATCGGAAGTGCAATATAAACCTGTTCCCAGTTCAGGCCATTCAGCGAACCGGCACTCCACAGGCTGGCACTCATGGCATTTTCCAGTGAAGACTGCAATATGAACCACGTATTCAAAGCCATTAGCATCGCGCGTAAGCCAATGCCGATGATTAACAGCCTGAAGGTTGCCATACCACCCTGCCAGGCCAGCAGGTAAACCATTAACGCTGTGATTCCACTGCCCAGCATTGCTGCTCCCATCAGTCCGAGAGGAACAGCAACACCAAACGAGATCATCAACAACACACCGGTGTAGGCTCCGGTATTCAGACCGATAATATCAGGGCTTGCCAGCGGGTTACGTAATACTGACTGGAACACGGCCCCACTGACACCCAGAGCGGCTCCGAGCAGTAAAGCCAGTAGCAGATGAGGAACACGCCACTGCCCGATAATCTGTCCCCAGAATGCCGGCGTCTCTCCCCGAATAAAATCAAACCAGCCTGAAACAGTCATAAGCGGCTCACCCAGACTCAGACTCAGCCCACAAAGAAGCAAAACCAGAATGCTCAGAGAAGTCAGCATCAAGGAAACCCGGGACATTTCTGACCGGCATCTTGAAGAAGACATATAAAACATCATGCCCACCGCCTTTGTTGCCGTACCAGAACAATCAGGATCGGAGCACCAAAGAAAGCCAGCACCACAGAGACCCGTAGCTGTCCCGGCAGTAGTAACCGCCCGAGAATATCGGCCCAGAGAACCAGCATCGGAGTCACAATAAGTACAAAAGGAATCAGGCGCTGATGCTCACTTCCCACCAGCATCCGCCCGATATGTGGTGCCAGCAGGCCGACAAATACCAGCGGACCAACCGTTGCTGTCGCACTGGCACTCAGTAATGTCATCGCCAGTACCCCGAAAAGTTGAGTTCTCATCACATGGGTTCCCAGATTCAGAGCAACTTCCTGTCCCATTGCCAAAGCATTCAGTGAACGTAACAAAGTAAAGCAAAGCACAATACCACCAGCCACAGGCCAAAGCGCCGTCTGTAACACATCCATATTCTGAACATCCAGACTCCCGGCCTGCCAGAATCGCAACTGATCATAAACATCCGGATTCACCAGAGCCAGTCCGGCACCAATGCCTTCAAGTACCGCACCAAAGGCAACACCGGCCAACAGTAACCTTAGCGGCTCAAAACGATGTAAAGCATTGGCACACCACACCACCAGAATTGTGGTGACAACGGCTCCGATAAAGGCACAAGCAACATATCCGGAGGCCGACTGGATCTGGAAAAAGCTCACTCCGATAATTACCATGAACCCGGCTCCGGCATTCACGCCTAAAATACCGGGTTCTGCCAGAGGATTACGCGTCAGAGTCTGCATTAATACACCGGCAAGCCCCAGAGCCGCGCCAGCCAGAAGACCGGCGAATGTACGGGGAATGCGGGAACCCTGAATGATCAGGCAATCCAGACGAGTCGGAGGACACTGTCCGTCCAGCAGAGTTCGGATGACATCCACAGAGATATGATGCGCTCCCAGAGAAAGACTGGCGAAAACTGTCAGCAGCAATCCAGTCACTCCTAATCCAATCATCCACCAAAAACGGGAGAAATACGTCTTGTCATTCATGAGCAAAGTCGGCATGCAATCGGGTTAACAACTGACTGGCACTGTAATAATCGAGCCGGAAACTTTCCCGTCCCATCGCGAAAACCCGGTTCTGTTTCACGGCAGGCAGCATTCGCATAAAAAGATTGCCGGACAGGGTATGAATATCTCGCTGATCAGCCGCAAACAGGAGGAATGTCTCCCCATTCAATGCTTGCGGCAGTTGTTCCCCGGTCACCCGGATAATATCGTGACGTCCCGGCGCCAAAAGCCCGGTATCTGTCGGCAGAGCCAACTGAAATCCCAGCGCTTCTAACAATCGTCCCTGAGCAGAATTCCGTTGCCATAAGTGAGCTGCACGATCAGCGGCACTATAAACGAAAGCACTGACTGGCCGGGACGGCGGTTTTATCTGTTCCCGAATTTCGGCAAGCCGTTGGTTAAACGCATCGATCCTATTTTTGGCCTGTACTTCATGGCCGGTTGCTACACCTAATGTTTTCACCAGTTCCTGCCAGCTATGGCTGGTATAATCGAGCACAATGGTTGGGGCAATCTGTTGTAACTGGCTGACAATATTCAGTGCCGAATCACCACCAGAAGCACTCACGATAATTAAATCCGGGTTCATCGCCGCAACTTTTTCAGCACTCGCTTCACCAATATAGAGCCGGGTGAGCTGCCGCTGCCGGGCGACATCGCTCCATTGACGGAAGAATCCCTGCTCATCGGAAAAACGGTTATTCGGTGTTGTCGCCCCCGACGCCACCACCGGAGCATCGATCGCAAGCAGTGACCCGGTCAGAGTTACACTGGTGCTGACAATACGCTGTGGCATCTGATTCAGGGTTACCGAGCCCAGCTCAGTCTGAATCTGCCTCGGCCACGAAGCGGCTTGTCCATAAGAGGTTGAACACCAGATAACAATGCTCATCAGCACAAAGAAGCGGGGGAAATTTTGACATCGCATAACAAGCTCACAAATATAAATAAAAACAATTATCATTTATATTTGATATCAACTCAAGTGAATCATCTGCTGTACATATATCGCATGAGCAAACTTATTTTTCATTCTCTGCCAGAATCAGTCCATCTCAGATGAAAACATATCCGTAAGAAAAGGAGCACCGTCTCAACTGTGGTTTAATCAGGCAGTTCCCAGTTATGCTTGGGATAGCGTCCTTTCATCTCTTTTTTCACTTCGGCATAAGAACCAGCCCAGAAAGCAGCCAAGTCCTGAGTAATCTGAATCGGACGCTGAGCCGGAGACAGCAATTCCATCACCAGCCTTTTTTTCCCCTGAGCAATAACCGGTGAACTTTTCTCGCCAAATACTTCCTGAATCCGGACCGACAATACCGGTTCCTGTCCGGCCTGATAACGAATCCGCTTCCGACGGCCTGAAGGTAACTGGTGAAATTCGGGAAGCCATACGTCCAGAGACTGACTCAGAGACCAGCCAAGACGGCTTTTGAGCGCTTCCAGCACCGGAAGACGCTGTAAGTCTTTCACCGAACGGACATCGGTCATATAAGGAGACAACCACTGTTCGACATCGTCCAGTAAACTGAATTCATCCATGGCCGGCCATGCTTCTTCGGGAAGCCACGCGATGGCACAGCGAGCCCGCTCCAGCCACTGAACTGCCGCATCGCTCCAGTGAAGAACTTTCAGACCTTCCCGGCGGATGTAATTCAAAAGCGCCTGCGCCATCTTGTCACGATCCGGAGCTGCCAGTCGCTCACTGTTCACAACCAGCCGGCCACAACAATACTGTTTCTCAGCCGTCAGTCTTCCGGCCCGGTCATCCCAGTCAACCAGTTCCCGTGTTTGGAAAAGCTCCGGCGCCATCCCGCTCAGTTGATCAATATCCAGTGTAATCGCAGATAAAATCTGGCAACTCCCGGAAGAAAAACGCATTAAATCAAGCGCAATCAGATACGGTGTATCAGCCAGTATCTCTTCTTCCCGGATCAATGCTCCCTGTCCGTTTGCCAGTAAAAACTGACCATTACGATCGGGACGCTTCTGAGCAATCCGATCCGGAAAGGCCAGACTCAAAGCAAGAGCAAGCTGATGCTCGCTGACAGCATCCAGAGAAAAAGAGCAGGAAAGCAGCGAGGCCAGCCGGCGGGCCTGCTGCATCAGCCTCGTCTTGTGCTGGTTTTTCCCGTTTTGCCAGAGATGCAGAGCAAATGCTAAATCCAGTTGCCGGGCATCGTTTTCTTCAGTCAGAGCCGCACCGGCAATCGCAGCCTGAAGTAAGTCATCTCCCAGATCGCGACACTTGAGCAGCATACTGGCCAGACGGGGTTCGACACCCAGTCGGTACGCCTGAGTTCCTAAGCCGGAAAAACGACTGGTTTCATCCAGAATCCCCAACTGCCGGAGTAGTTCTTTTCCCTGCTCGAATGTCGCCTGTGGCGGTGGTGTCATCCACTGCAACATATCAGGCTCATTGGTTCCCCATTGCACCATTTCCAGAACCAGCGGTGACAGATCAGCCCGCATGATTTCCGGCAGCGGCACTTTAGCCTGCTGCCGGAGCTGGGACTCGCTGTACAGACGGACGCATAAGCCCGGCGCAAGACGCCCCGCCCGACCGGCACGCTGCTCAGCAGAAGACTGAGAGATCCGGCTCTGTTCTAAATGTGTTACGCCGGTTGCCGGGTCAAAGCGGGCAACCCGTTCCAGTCCGGAGTCGACAACCAGTGTAATACCATCAATGGTCAGAGATGTTTCGGCAAGGTTGGTTGCCAGCACGATTTTGCGTAGTCCCGGAGCTGCGGGTTGAATGGCTTGCTGTTGTGCTTTAAAAGAAAGTTTACCGTACAACGGATAAACATCGATATTATCGGCGAGATCTGTCAGTTGTCCGGCAACCTGCTGAATCATGCCCATACCCGGCAGAAAAGCCAACAGCGATCCTTCCTGTTGCTGCATGAGTAGCCGTATCTGTTTAACCATTGCAGCAACAGGTGATTCATTTGCTTTCAGAGGCTGATACTGATAAGAAACCGGATAACTTCGTCCTTCTGACTCAACATACCCTGCCTGAGGCAACAGATGCTGGATAGCTGAATGATCCAGCGTGGCAGACATAATCACCAGCTTCAGATCATCTCTCAGTGCCTGCTGAACTTCGAGACTCAGTGCCAGTGCCGTATCCGCGTGTAGACTTCTCTCGTGGAATTCATCAAAAATCAGCAGACTAACGCCATTCAGCTCCGGATCAGATTGAATCAGCCGGGTCAGAACACCTTCGGTAACAATTTCCAGCCGCGTAGCCGGAGAAACTTTGGTTTCTCCCCGAATCCTGTATCCCACCCGTTGTCCGACTGGTTCTTCAAGACAGGCTGCCAGATACTGGGCAATATTCTTCGCCGCCAGACGCCGGGGTTCAAGTAAGATAATTTTGCCGTCAATATCAGATGAGTTGAGAAGCCGCAATGGAAAAGCCGTTGATTTACCAGCCCCAGTCGGTGCTTTCAGGATCACCTGAGGATAATTCGCAATTGCCGTGAATAATTCTGCCATAACGGCTTCAATCGGTAACTGAGGCATCGCTGGTAACTGTGACAAAACATCATCCTTGTGATTAAATGAGAAAAATGATTGTACATAAAAACAGTAAATAAATGCAGTTTGATCCCTCATTAAGTGCCGCCGTTCTGCTGAAACGTTACAAACGTTTTCTGGCCGATATTCAATTTCCCGATGGTCATACCACCACCATCCACTGTGCCAATACCGGAGCTATGACCGGCTGTGCAACGCCCGGAGACACAGTGTGGTTTTCCCGTTCGGACAATCCGAAACGTAAGTATCCTTTGAGCTGGGAGCTCACCGAAACGGCAGACGGACATCAAATCTGCGTCAATACGATCCGAGCCAATACGCTGGCATGCGAAGCCATACAATCCGGTGTTATTGAAGAACTTCAGGGCTATGAGACGCTACGTACCGAAGTGAAATACGGTCAGGAGAACAGCCGGATCGATATTCTGCTGAGTTCTCCCTCCCGGCCGGACTGCTATGTCGAAGTCAAAAGCGTAACTTTGCTTGGCGGCCCGGAATCTGATACAAATCAGTCTGGTCAGGGATATTTCCCGGATGCTGTGACCACCCGGGGACAAAAACACCTGCGGGAGTTAATTGAGGTTGCCCGGAGCGGAAAACGGGCCATACTTTTATTTACTGTATTACACTCAGGGATTGAAAAAGTATCGCCCGCCCTCCATATAGACGCAACATATTCACTTTTGTTGGAAGACGCACAGAAGGAAGGCGTGGAAGTACTATGTTACAAGGCAAAACTCTCCAGATATGAAATGAAACTTGTATCAAAGATAGAATGGGTCAATGGATCGATAAAAAATTGATATTGTCTGCACATTGATAACAAGTTTACAACGAGTGTTTGCCACCCCCTTTTCTTTCTGGTATAGATACCCGCCTTAAGTAGACTGCTCTCGCAGTTGACTAGGTGTTAGTAGGAGATGCTGTATGACAGAATCCAAAAAGAAATCGCTAGGCATCCTAGCCATTGCAGGTGTTGAGCCGTATCAGGAACAACCGGGTGAAGAGTATATGTCACCGGGCCAGATCGCTCACTTTACAAAGATTTTACAAGCTTGGCGTAACCAACTCAGAGAAGAAGTTGAACGGACTGTCCACCATATGCAGGACGAAGCAGCCAACTTCCCGGATCCTGTCGATCGTGCATCTCAGGAAGAAGAGTTTAGCCTTGAGTTGCGGAACAGGGACAGAGAGCGTCGTTTAATCAAGAAAATCGAGAAGACGCTCAATAAGATTGAAGAAGATGATTTCGGTTTCTGCGAGTCTTGTGGTGTTGAAATCGGCATTCGTCGTCTTGAAGCCCGTCCGACTGCTGATTTGTGTATCGATTGTAAGACACTTGCAGAAATGAAAGAAAGACAGATGCAAGGTTAAGTAAAATTACGACCTCATGCTAAAAAGGGAGCTTCTGCTCCCTTTTTGTTATTATGAGTCTTAGTTATACCATTCTGACAAAGTATCTGATCATCTAAAAATGGGTATGCTGGAACAAACATACAAGGGTTGTTTAAGCGCACATGGATGTTTTAAGCAGTTTGTGGAACCATATCCATTCAGATTACATTTTTATCCAGATTGGTATTATTGCAGAACACAGAATGAATAACTATATCGGTCGCTTCGCCCCTTCTCCGTCAGGCCCGCTTCATTTCGGGTCACTGGTTGCTGCACTAGGCAGTTATTTTCAGGCCCGCGCCATGAACGGACAATGGCTGGTCAGAATTGAGGATCTCGATCCTCCACGGGAAATGCCCGGTGCCGCCGATCTGATTCTGAAAACACTCGAAGCCTATGGTCTTCACTGGGATCACAATATCTGGTATCAGAGCCGCCGTCATGATGCTTATCAGGCACAAATCGACACATGGCTTGCAAACGGTCAGGCATACTACTGCCGCTGTACACGCAAACAAATCAAAGCCGCCGGAGACTACTACAACGGCACTTGTCGTCATCTGCAACTCCCCTCAGACTCAGGGTATGCTGTCCGCTTACGTATGGACGTTCCGATTACCCGATTTTATGATGAGAAACATGGCGATATTGATATTCCTCATGATCTGGCTCAGGAAGACTTCATCATTAAACGCCGGGACGGGCTGTTTGCCTACAATCTGGCAGTCGTACTGGATGATATTGCACAAGGCGTTACTCAGGTCGTCCGGGGAGCAGATCTGATTGAGCCAACCGGACGCCAGATTAGCTTATATAACATTCTGGAGCATAAACCGGTCAGTTATCTGCATTTACCTCTGGCAGTTGATCAATCCGGCCATAAACTCTCCAAACAGAATCATGCCCCGGCAATCGATCTGAAAAATCCCCGCCCAACTCTGATTCAGGCGATGAAATTCCTCGGTTTTCAGCTCCCGGCCGGAATAGAAACCGCAGAACTGGCGGAAATTGTTGCCTGGGGAAGCCAAAACTGGCATATTCAGCAACTCCCTGACGCACTTGAAATCACGCGATGATTCTCAAATTGTGTCCAGTGAGCTATTATTAGCCGCAAATTGACCCACAAAGACATTCTGTCAACAAAAGACAACAAGGTAGAAACGCTTATCCTTGTCTGATGCTCATGAATAAAAACGATACTACAGTACAAACTCATCGCGTTTATCCGGATTTAACGCTAAACATCCTAACGCGACAAGAGCACAATATCTCTCGCAAGCAAATCAGCGAGAGCGCACTCAAAGTGCTTTACCGGCTGCAAAGTGCAGGCTACGACGCCTACCTTGTCGGTGGCGGTGTCCGTGATCTTTTACTGGGTGAATCCCCGAAAGATTTCGACATCACAACCAATGCGACTCCTGAACAGGTTCGCAAGCTTTTTCGTAACTGTCGTCTGATCGGACGCCGTTTCCGGCTTGCTCATGTCATGTTCGGACGTGAGATTGTCGAAGTCGCAACATTTCGTGGCCACCATCAGGAAAATGACCGCCAGAAAGCCAGTCAGTCGGAAGCCGGAATGCTCCTGCGGGATAACGTCTACGGTACTATCGATGAAGATGCAGAGCGCCGGGACTTCACCGTCAATGCAATGTATTACAACATTGCCGACTATACGATTCACGACTATGCCGGCGGTATCGAAGATATTGAAGACAGACTGGTCCGGCTGATCGGCGATCCGCAAACCCGTTACCGGGAAGATCCGGTCCGGATGTTGCGGGCGGTCCGTTTCGCCGTCAAACTCGATTTTGATATCGAGGAAGAAACTGCAGCACCAATTGAAGAACTGGCCCCACTGTTGCAGGATATTCCACCAGCCCGGCTGTACGAAGAATCGCTGAAAATGCTGCAAACCGGATATGGTCTGGAAACCTATCACCAGATGCGACAGTACAATCTGTTCCAGCAGCTTTTCCCGATGATCTCGGCCTATTTTACGGAAGACTACTCTTCCCCGACGGAAAAAATGCTCGATCTGGCTCTCGATTCAACCGACCAGCGTCTCGATGAAGGGAAAAGAATCAACCCGGCATTTATGTTTGCAGCGATTCTTTGGTATCCCATGGTTCATCTGGCAGAGACCTTTATGGAATCAAAAGATCTCTGCTATTACGATGCAGTGATGGAAGCCGGCAACAAGATCTTGGATCAACTGGTCAAAACGGTCGCGATTCCAAGACGCCATACCGCTACTATTCGTGATATCTGGCAGCTTCAGCTTCGTTTCCCCCGTCGCCACGGTAAGCGGGCTTTCCGTTTACTGGATATTAATAAGTTCCGGGCCGGGTTCGATTTTCTGATGATGAGAGGCATCGTCGAAGGCGGTGAGACTCAGGAACTGGCACAGTGGTGGGAAACCTTCCAGAATGCCGGTAAAAATATGCGCCAGGCGATGGTCAATGATGTTGGTCGGATCAACTCCAAGAGAGCCAAAGCCCGCCAGCGTCAGATGGGACAGAAGAACAAGAAACAGGAAGTGTCATGATCACGGTTTATATTGCGATCGGCAGTAACATGGCACAACCGGACCGTCAGGCATTGCAAGCTATTCAGGCACTACAGCAACTGCCTGAGTCAGAGTTTGTCCGGGCCTCACAGCTATATAGCAGTACACCGATGGGACCAGCGGATCAGCCAGATTATATTAATGCTGTCGCTGAGATCAGAACGCATTTAAAACCACTCGAATTATTAGACCATACTCAGGCCATTGAGCTGGCTCAGGGCCGGGTACGTAAAGAGGAACGCTGGGGTCCGAGAACATTGGATCTGGATATCCTCTTGTATGGCAGTGAGGTGATCAATTCCGAGCGTCTGACAATTCCCCACTATGGAATGAAAGAACGGGAGTTCGTTCTGTACCCGCTCGCTGAAATTGCACCAGATTTAACCCTCCCGGATGGGACTGAGCTGAATCAACTGCTACAGCAGATTGATAGAAACGGGCTCACAATTTGGCATCCGCCAACGTCTCGTAAGGATGAAGAATGAAAAAAATTACCATCAACGATCTGATGCGCTGGAAGCAGGAAGGTCGTAAATTTGCCACTGTAACGGCTTATGATGCCAGTTTTGCTCAACTTTTTGAAAGTCAGAATATGCCGGTTCTTCTGGTCGGTGATTCTTTAGGAATGGTATTACAGGGCCAGACAGATACTCTGCCGGTCACTATCGAAGATATGGCTTATCATACCCGCAGTGTAAGAGCCGGAAGTCCTCATTCGCTATTGATGACAGATATGCCGTTTATGAGTTATGCCACCCCGGCTCAGGCATGTGAAAATGCAGCAAAGCTTATGCGGGCCGGTGCAAATATGGTCAAGCTCGAAGGCGGAAGCTGGCTGGTTGAGACAGTCAGAATGCTGACCGAACGTGCAGTTCCGGTCTGTGCCCATCTGGGACTGACTCCTCAATCCGTGAACATCTTCGGTGGTTACAAAGTTCAGGGCCGGGAAGAAAAACAGGCAGAACAAATGTTACATGACGCACTGGCACTACAGAATGCCGGAGCTCAGTTAGTCATACTCGAATGCGTTCCGGCCAGACTGGCTGCCAAGATTACCCAGGCACTGGATATTCCGGTGATTGGTATTGGTGCAGGTGCAGATACCGATGGTCAGGTACTGGTCATGCACGATATGTTTGGGATTTCGGCAAACTACATGCCTAAATTCTCAAAGAACTTTTTAGCGGAGACTGGCGATATGCGTCAGGCTGTCGCCAAATACATGGAAGATGTAGAACGTGGTATTTTTCCTGATGAAGAACACACGATTGCCTGAAGGAGTAATTCATGCAGACTTATACTGATATCTCAGCGTTAAGAACGCAGATTAAACAGTACAAGCGTGAAGGCCGCACAATTGGTTTCGTCCCGACAATGGGAAATCTGCACGAAGGTCATCTGACACTGGTGCGAAAAGCCAAAGAACTGTCTGATATTGTAATTGTCAGCATTTTCGTCAACCCGATGCAGTTCGAAAAAGCAGATGATCTGACCAACTATCCCCGGACTTTAGATGAAGATCTGGCCAAGCTGACTCAGGAAGGTGTTGAGCTGGTTTTCACCCCGACACCAGAAATGATGTATCCGGAAGGACTGGATAAGCAGACGTTTGTTGAAGTTCCCGGCCTTTCCCATATGCTGGAAGGCAGCTCACGACCCGGTCATTTTCGTGGTGTTGCGACAATCGTCACTAAGCTCTTTCATATCGTACAACCCGATATTGCCTGTTTTGGTGAAAAAGATTACCAACAGCTGGCTCTGATTCGTCAGATGGTGATTGATCTCTGTTTCGATATTGAGATTGTCGGCGTTCCGACCATCCGGGAAGTTGATGGTTTAGCTATGAGTTCCCGTAATAACCTGCTAACTCTGGATGAACGCCAGCGCGCACCGGTTCTGGCCAGAACCATGCGGTGGATCAGCAGTGCAGTCCGGGGCGGTCGCACAGATTACGACAGCATCATCGAAGATGCGAATGATCAGCTCAGAGCCGCCGATCTGGAACCGGATGAAATATTTATCCGTGATGCCCGGACACTTCTGCCGATCAATGACAACAGCAAACAGGCTGTGATTCTGATGTCTGCCTTTATGGGGAAAGTTCGCCTGATTGATAATCAGGTACTCGATATTTCCCGTGAAGAAAAAGAGCACGACAATTCGGAAAACGACGCATAATCCTCATGGCGATCCCGAAATAACCGGATTCGGTATCGCCATCTACATATATCGTTACAACCTGACACCTGATTATAAAACTTTCCCACTCAATACGCTGGCAACGCCTTGCAACAACTCAAGCAATTGCATCTGACCGAAACGATGGATTTCAGGACTCAGCCCCGAAACGCTGATGGCATAGTTGGCAATCTGATCTTTTTCCAAAGGTACGGCAATACAGGTAATCCCAGATTCATTCCCTTCACCGTCAACCGCAAACCCCTGCTGTCTGATCAGCATCAGCTCCCGGTGAAAATCAGCTTCCGTATGGATAGCTGCAACACCAAAATGGCGGAAACTTTCCAAATCATGATGGTGACTTTGCCAGTACTGATGTTGTTCATCAGGAGAAAAATAGGACAAAACCACCTTGCCACAGGCAGACTGAAGCAGTGAAGAAGCCAGCCCGGCATGAGCATTGGTATGGAATACCGAGTTTTTCGGTTCTTCTTTTTTCAGCAAAATGACCTGATCAACATCCCGGCGCTGTAAATTGACGGTAAATCCGGTCTGATTCGCCAGTTCTGACATATAAGGGACAGATGCCGCGACCAGAGCATCACAGTGGATCACCGAATACCCCAGCGTAATCAGTTTGGTGGTTAAAAAATATTTCCCACTTTCTGCCTGTCTGAGATAACCACACTGGCACAGACATTTGCAAATTCTGTGCATGGTTGTTTTCGGATACTGTAACGACTTACACAGTGCATCAAGACTCATACCATCCGGAGTCTGGGCAACAATCTCCAGAACATCAAACGTTTTGTGTACTGATTGCATAATCATTCAATGGCGCAGGCGGCTTCCAGATAAAAGTTTCAATAAAGACAAATTCGTTCATCCATGATTCTGATCAGAGTAACTTTTTTGTCACTCAAAACCTCGTTAATCAAGAGGATATTTAAGCTTAATCACAACTTTTCGAACCTGCGACACCTCAGCCACAGATAAATTAGGCATATGTGCCGTCCTTGGTGCAAACAGATAGAACTGATCATGTGTCATTGTCTGATAAGACATTTCAACCAGCTGAGGATCAAAAAAGCAGATGTCTCTCCGATCATCGTAATGATAGTCCAAAGACAACTGACGATGCTGTTCATCACTCAACTCAGCCCAGCCAAAACGCTCTTCTCCCTGAACAATAAACTGAATATCGCAGTATTTATGATGAAACTCAGGTCCCACCGGACTTTCAGCAGTGGTCTGGTATTCCATCACCACGAAAAAAGCATCTTCTTCAGCGATATCCGGAATCGAATACCTTCCGGGCTCGATCCCGGTTAAATCCTGAGAACGAACATAGTCAATGGCCTGAACAAACAGTTCCGGCAACAGTGAGCGGTAATCAGATGCATGAAAATGACAAGAGAACATAAAAATTCCTTATAATTCTGCCGGTATCCGGCAACCAAGAATGATAGAAGTACACCGATGTGGAAACTGTCACATGCCGCGAGCTTTCATCCAGTCTCTTATCGATATTTTTATATTTTGCTATACACTGCTTTCACAGCGGATAACATTAAAATTCCACAATGCAGAATTTAAACATTGATTATTCCAGATGATGATACACAGCTAAAAAAGGTGAAAAAGTGAGCAAGATCTTTATTTCTGGCTTAATATGTTTGCTGTTCTCATCAGCAATTCAGGCTTCTTCTATTCATTCTATAGACAGTGTTCTAAGAACAAAACTCGACTGTAAAGACAGATATATTCAAGACCTATGCTACCTCTCAGTCGATCAACGAAACGATGAGCTCATCATCTTTATGAGTTCAGCCGTTTATAGAGCGAATAAATTCATTAAGAAACCCTCCTCCCATCAAGCAGCCAACTTATCGCATAAAATCTACTGGTCTGTACTCCAGTTGAATCCTGCCCTAACAAAACCGCATAAAGTCGTTCTGGTATTAGAAGTGATGTATAAAGACCGACGACTTATTGTCATTCATGATGATGACAATACAGCTCATGTTGAGCTGGATAAACGGATAGATATCTATCAGCTTTTAAAAGACCACCGAGAAAGAGTAAAACAGTTTACAAGTCATTCTCAGCAAAGAGAGACCCTCAAAAAAGGGGAAAGCATCACGATAAAGTATGATGTAACAAATACATACAATGTCATGTCGGCCGATGCAGTAAAAGATAACAAAACCGGTAAATTAACAATCTTGAGTGAGCAACATAAAACAGGTGAAAAGGTCTCTCACACAAAAACAATACATTATATGGTCTTGTATCCTGAAGATAGTAAACTGTAACCTCATCAGGCGCGTTATACGCGCCTGTATTTCAACGCTGAATTCCCAGCATACTTCTCACAACTCAAACCCGACACTTTTTGCCATTTCAGTCAGCCGCTGTTTAGCTGTGACAATATTATCACGCCAAAGATCATCATGAGCCCACATTTCAATAACAAAAGGTGCGCCATAGTGAATTTCTTTCAGAGCCGTGAAAATTGCCGGAAAATCAACTTCACCTTCACCAATGACCAGATCGCGGAATTTCCCCGGAAACCCGTTTTTGACTTTCAGTGTATCTTTGAGATGAATCTGCACCAGATGATCCCGGGCCAGTTTCAGTTCAGTACAGACATCGTGATTCCAGCCGGTGATATTGCCGACATCGGGATAAGCCATAAAATACGGAGATGGTACTTCCCGTTTCAATACTTCAAATTTAGATAACGAGTTCAGATACGGTGTATCCATGATTTCAACCGCCAGCATCACGCCAGCACGTTCCGCCAGCTTAGCTGCCCAGCGCATCCCTTCAATAAAACGCTGATGAGTCTCTACCGACTGAGATTCATAATAAACATCGTACCCCGCCAGTTGGATCGTCCGGATCCCCAACCGGTAAGCCAGAGAAATGGCCTTTTCCATAATCTCCCGGGCTTTATCACGAACCAGAGGATCGTCTGAACCAAACGGGTATTTACGATGCGCACTCAGACACATGCTTTGCAGTGGAATATCATACTGGAAACAGAGCTGACGAAGTCGATCAATTTCCTCATCTCCCCAGTCGAGGCGCTTTTGCCGCTCTTCGGTTTCATCAACAGAAATTTCGACAAAATCAAAGCCGAGTGATTTCGCTTCTCTGAGACGATCCTCCCAGGAAAACGTTGCCGGCATCGCCTTTTCGTATAAGCCGATGCGGGATTTCAGGGTATTGTTGTTCATCGCTGGTATCCTTTTCAATCACTGCTTAAACAGTTCTTGTTCTATCTTTTCTGTCGTTTGTTTGATTCTCTTAGCGAAGTTGTCCGGCCCGGCATTTCTCAAACGCGGTGTCAGTGTTGAGATACTGACGGCATAAGCCGGAGAGCCCGAACGGTCAAAGATCGGAACGGCCGTACAGGAAATACCGGCTTCGTTCTCTTCATTGTCCAGGGCATATCCCTGCGTTCTGATGGTTTCCAGTTCTTGCAGAAAACGTTCTTTGTCAGTAATGGTGTTTTCCGTCAGTTTCTGAATCAGCCCGGCATTACGCTGCCAGTAGTTCTCCTGATCTTCCCGGGTTGAGAAGGCCAGAAAGACCTTTCCGGCGGCTGTACAGTACATTTCGGAATACATCCCGACGAAAGTCCGGGTTCTGAACGGGGAATACTGAGGTTCCAGCTTGTCCCGAAAGACGATCTTATCTCCTTCACGGGAGATAAAGTTGATCGTTTCATTCAGGTCTTTCACCAGTTCATTCAGCTTCGGCCTTGTGGTCGCCAATACATCGGAACTTAACGCCGAATGCCCGATATGCAGCAGTTTCAGCGTCAGCCGATAGTTTTTAGAAGCCGAATGCTGGGCAACATATCCCAAAGCTTCAAAGGTGGTCAGCATACGATAAGCCGAGGTTTTGTTTATCCCCGTCTTCTGTGCGATTTCATGTAGCGCCACCCCATCGGGATGGTGGCTCAGAAACTCCAGCACAGCCATAGACTTCACCAGTGATTTAACCTGCTCACTCATAAAATGGACCTTACCAGTAGTGGTTGATCTGTTCGCGAAATTCACGGGCAATTGCTTTGCCATTGTGATTTGCCAGTGCTCGTCCAGCGATGAACGACTTTGCACGAATATCCTTAAATAGATGAATATCCTCCGGAACAATACCACCGGTAATCGAGAGTTCAAGACCCGTATCCGATAATTGTTTCATCAGCATCAGATCCTGTTCACTCCAGCCGACACCGGCCGCCTGCGCATCCCGTGAGCGGTGATAAATTGCCTGAGTTACACCACTTTCTACCCAGAGTTTCGCATCCTCAATCGTCCAGTGCCCGAAAAGCTCTATCTGCACTTCGCCGCCAAACTGCTCCGCAACCCGTTGTGCTGAACGCACCGTCTCGATATGTGCTGCTGCACCAACGGTAATCCAGTCAGCTCCGGCTGAAAATGCCATATGAGCCAGTGTTTCTCCGGCATCGAGTAATTTCATATCACACACCAGAATATGATTGGGATAGCGGCGGCGTAGCGCCCCAACAGCGCCCATGCCATCGGCAAATGCCAGTACTGTTCCGATTTCAATCACATCAACATCATCTGCAATATCACGGACACTGCCTAAAGCCGTGATGAGATCTGTCGCATCCAGAGCAACTTGCAGATACGGTTTTACTCGGTTCATACAATCTCCTCAAAAGCTCTGAGACTTTCCACATAACGCTGGTAACGTTCAAAACGGGTTTGATAAGCTGCATATAAATCCGGATTTGGCCGGACAGTTTCAATTTTTACATCCATCGCTGCCAGTGCCGTCGGCAGATCCGGATATGCCCCGCTACCGACCATTGCAACCAGTGCAGCGCCGAAAGCCCCGGTTTCTTCAACGGCTGGTATTTCCAGTGTCAGACCGGTTAAATCCGCCATCATCTGCATCCAGGTCGCGGATTGCGTCGTTCCGCCAGTGACACGCAAGGTTTGTATTTGTGGAAAACGGCGCAGCATTTTTTGCAAATGAACATTGTGGCAACACAGAATCCCCAGCCAGATTCCTTGGAGCAGATGGGCTTTGGTGTGGTATGCCTGTAAGCCATATAACGAAGCCTTCAGTCCCAGTCCGGCATTGGAACCGTAGAGAAAAGGGACAAATATCATGTCACTTTCCAGCGGTTTCAGTGCACTGACCAAACGTTCGTTCTCCGCATGATCAATGTTCTCCTTACCTCCCAGATAAGGTGCGAACCATTCATAGTTGCTGGCCGAAGTCGGACTGGCTTCGTGCACGATATAAGTACCGGGAATGGCATAGTGACCATAAACGAAGGCTTCATCAGGATGATCTTCAAATCTGGTCGTAATACCTGATGTTACCGACCAGGTGCCCATAACAGCATTCAGCATGATTTCATCACTACCAATACCGGAGCATATCGCTGTCGCCACAACATCGAACAACCCTCCATAAACCGGTGTTCCGGCAACTAATCCGGTTTCGTGTGCCGCTTCTTCACTGACAATACCGGAGAGATCAGAGGGATAGATCAGCTCAGGAAGTGCCGGAAAAACTTCTCCAATCCCAAACGTTGCCAGTAATGCCGGGTCATACTGTTTTTTTCCGGCATGGAACAGATTACTCTCCGACATATTGGTAATTTCTGCACTGATATTACCGGTAAGCCGGTAACGTAAATAATCATGTGACATAAGCACTGAACCGATCTGCTGATAAATATCCGGCTCATGAATTTTAATCCAGCGCAGGATGGAAACCGGGTGACCAGTCCATAACGTCTGCCGGGTTAGCGGGTAGATCATTTGTGGAATGCCATCCTGCTGCCACTGTCTGACGATATCGATGGAACGGGAATCGGAAGACAGGATGCCATGACGAAGCACTTCTCCCTGCTGGTCCAGCAGGCAGAGACCTTTTCCCTGTGCCGAAATACTCATCCCCCGAATCTGCTCAGGCTGGATGCCACTTTGTCCGAGCACACCACGTATCGCCCGGCAGGTTTCCTGCCAGTACAGCGCCAGATCCCGTTCGATCCAGCCTTGTTTCTCACAAATGACCTGTGTATTTTCCCGGTAAAGCGCAACCTGACGTCCACAGTGATCAAACAGGCTGGCTTTCAGGACTGTTCCACCGGAATCAATTCCCAGAAAATAATTCATCACGCCTCCGACACTTCATATTTCCAACCGAACGGGCTTACTTATGCTGACCGTAATAAGCATCTTGACCGTGTTTCCGGAAATAGTGCTTATCCGAAAGCTCCTGTTGCAACATGATCCCGGCATTCAGGCTCCGGGTTCCAAGTGCCATCGTGGCAACCTCTTCCAGCACAACAGCATTGTGTACGGCTTCAACGGCATCTTTTCCCCAGCAAAATGGTGCGTGACCAGAGATGATCGCACTGGGAACCGCAACCGGATCGATCTGACGCCGCTGAAGTTCTTCAATAATCACCAGACCGGTATTCTTTTCGTAATCGTGCTCGATCTCGCCCGGTGTTAAAGGGCGGGTACAGGGAATATTGCCGTAGAAATAATCGGCATGAGTGGTACCGAGTGCCGGAATATCCAGTCCGGCCTGAGCCCAAATCGTCGCATGACGTGAGTGGGTATGTACAATACCGCCAATCTCCGGGAATGCTTTATAGAGTTCGATATGAGTCTGGGTATCACTCGATGGATTCAGTGTGCCCTGTAAGATATTGCCACTCAGATCCACAACGACAATGTCATCAACCGTCATCGTATCGTATTCAACCCCGGATGGTTTGATCGCAATGACATTGTGCTGGCGATCGATCTCAGAGACATTTCCCCAGGTAAATGTCACCAGTCCGTATTTCGGCAAACTCAGATTGGCATCTAAAACGCGCTGTCTGATCTCAGAATACTGCCTGTTTTCAGAATTCATAGTCACTCCTGTCGGCACTGTCGTGCCGGGATCTCCTCCAGCTTCCGGTGTACTGTCTGCTCACAGCACACCGGATCGCTCACGTTATTTTTGTGCTGCCAGAATACGGTTGATCATGTCGTCACCATTTTCTTTGATGAACTCGTTCCAGACCGGTTTCACTACAGCCTGAAATGCAGCGCCATCTACATCCCGGTTGACTTTCATGCCATGCGACTCCAGTTCAGCAATCATCTGATCTTCTTTCTTGATACTCAGCTCACGCTGCATTTTTACAGCTTCAGCAGCCACATCTGTGATGATCTTTTGCTCACTGGCGCTGAGCTTATTGAATTTCTTCAGATTCATCGTTAATACCAGCGGAGAGTAAGCATGCTGTGTCATACTCAGGTATTTTTGCACTTCGTAGAACTTGAAAGAGAGCGTGACACCAATCGGGTGATCCTGAGCATCGACTACGCCGGTTTCCAGAGCGGTATACAGCTCCGCCACCGGGATCTGTTGTGGATTGGCATGCAGCCCATTGAACATATCGTTCAGCGCTTTTGAATTGTTCACTCGCATTCTCAGCCCGGCGACATCTGCCGGTTCACGAATAGGACCACGATTATTGGTCATATTACGGTAGCCGTTTTCAGGATATCCCAACCCTTTGATGCCATATTTTTCCATCGCTTTCAGGACACTTTGTCCGACTTCACCATCAAGTACCCGATAGGCCGTTTGCCGGGTCGGGAAGATGAATGGCAAAGTAAATGCCGCTGATTCAGGTAGTAACCCGGACCAGTTATTCAGCCCGACCATAGAAATATCGATGATCCCGGCACGTGTTCCGTCAATCATCTGTTTGTCATTTCCCAGTTGTCCCTGTGGGAAAATATTGACTTTGATCTTGCCATGAGAACGAACCTCTACTTCTTTTTTGAAGAAGAGAGACATGTCCTGCTGCAAATCCGATTCAGGGGCAGCGTGAGCAAGTTTCAGCGTTGTGGCATAAGACTGGGTCGTGAACAGAGCCAGTGCCGTCACCAGTCCTGCAACTTTCAGAATTGATTTCATGTTGTTTCTCCGTTATCCGATAATAAGTTTCATTGGTGTTGTTATCATTTCCGGGAAGATGACGAACAGCGCAAGCAGTACGGTGTACGCCAGAACAAATGGAAGGATGCCTCTGACCGCCGCCGACATCGGAACTCTCGCTACTCCACAAACAACGTTGAGGACGGTTCCGACCGGAGGCGTAATCAAACCGATCGAACAGTTGATCACAAACATCAGTCCAAAATAGGTTGGGTCGATTCCTGCCAGTTTGATCACCGGCATCAGCAGCGGTACCAGAATCAGAATCGTCGGACTCAGATCCATCACCATACCGACACATAAAACCAGCAGCATGATGACTGCCATCAGCAAACGCGGGCTATCGACCAGAGGAGCCAGCATTTGAGCCAGTTGCTGCGGCAACTGTGCCACGGTAATCAGCCAGGCTGCGACCATGGCGCAACCGACCAGAAACATCACCATGGCTGTTGAACGACCGGCATTCAACAGAATGTGATAAAAGCTGCGCAGATCGATTTCCCGGTAAACCACCGCTGCAACAAAGATTGCATAGACGGCAGCAACCACGGCAGCTTCTGTCGGTGTAAACACGCCAAACCGGATACCACCGATAATGATCACCGGTAACAGCAAAGCCCAGATACCATCTTTCAGTGCAGCCCTTCTTTCCGCCTTCGAAGCTTTTGGCTGAATATCCAGATCTTCACTACGCACAGTGAAGGCCCAGACCAGCATGAGAGTCATGCCCATCAAGATGCCGGGAATAATGCCACCGAGGAACAGGTTTTTGATTGAGATCCCACCCGCGACACCAACCAGAATCAGTGGCAGTGAAGGCGGAATCACCGGAGCGATAATGCCACCGGCAGCCAATAATCCCATTGACGGACTTTGCGGATATTTTGCGGCTTTCATCATTGGGTAGAGAATACTGACCAAAGCTGCGGCATCGGCAACCGCAGATCCGGAAAGACCAGCCAGCAGTACAGAAGTCATAATCGCAACATAACCCAGTCCACCTTTCCGGTGACCGACATAACTGGTTGCCAGCCGGACAATCCGGGTCGATAATCCTCCGGCAGACATCACCTCACCGGCAATCAGGAAGAAAGGAATTGCCAGTAAGGTGAAACTGTCCACACCATTGACCAACGACTGCGCCAGAATATCGGAACTGAACAGATCCATGTGAAACATCAGCGCTATTGAAGACAACAGCAATGCAAAAGCAACCGGAAGTCCCAAAAGGATCGAAACAATTAAAACCGTTAAGAAGATAAATAATGTCATTTCTTCTCCTCCGGTGTTGATTCTGAGGATGTGTTTTTCTCAGAGGGCTGTTCTTCTGATAACCAGTGTGGAAAGAAGATCCGCCCGGCAGCAACAATGGCCATCAAAGCTCCGGAAATTGAACCGGCCAGATAGAACAGAGCCGATGGCAGCCCGGTCAATGGTGAAATGTCCTGCCAGTTATCCATCATCTGACCAAATGCACCGTGGAATAGCATACCGACCGAGATCAGAATGATCAGCCAGCATAACCGGCGGAGAAATGGTACCCAGCGAGGCATCAGTTTCTCGGTAAACTCTTTGACGGCCAGATGCTCATCACGCTTGAGAACCACAACTGCACCTAACATGACAACCCACACCAGTCCCAGACGGGACAGTTCAACCGATGCCCTGAGTCCTGAAGAAAATCCATACCTGAGTACAACATTGGTAAATACCAGTACCAGCATCGCGACCAGTATCACAGCCATGATGATGTCAATACTGTCCCAAACCCATTTCAATACCGTACGCATATACAACTCTCCGGCCATTCCTGTCAGGTTCTAAAGTGCAATAATCTGTTGCCAGATTTCGTCGTGGATCTCAATCCCTCCCTGTTGCTGATGCTTTTCAATAAAGGACTGAATTTCAGAACCGGCAATCATAACTTTGCCGCTCTCAGCAGGCTCCGAAGCCAGCACATAATCCCGAATCCGCTTCATCTCATCAGCCAGACGGTTATTGTCCATCGTCTTGCTGATATCTATCGCAATCAGAAACTGGGAAACCCCGAACTCGGCTTTCATATCTTCAGTCAGTGCCGGAACAGAATAACCTCCGGTAACAGCCGTCAAGATCATGTCCAGAATGATCGCCATGGATGATCCTTTCCAGAATCCCATCGGCAACAGTCTTTTGTTTTCCCATAACACATGCGGATCCGTAGTCAGATTGCCTTCATCATCAAATCCGCCCACAACAGGAAGTTCCTTATCGGCCAGAACATAATTCTGTAGTTGTCCGTAGGAATACTGGCTCATCGAGCAGTCCACCAGCACCGGCGGATCACCGGCCACAGCCATGATCAGCGGATTCGTTCCGACCCGGTGATCTTTTCCACCCCAGGCGGGCATCACCGCAACCGAGTTCGTTGAAGCAATACCAGCCAGACCTGCCCGGGCCATCCTGAGTACATAAGTTCCGCCACGCATCCAATGGTTCGAGTTACGCATCGCAACCATGCCAATCCCATATTGTTTCGCCAGTTCGATCGCCCGTTCTGTGCAGATCAACCCGTTCAGCACTCCGGGCCCAAAATGACAGTCCCACTGCTCCAGAGCCCCCAGACTATTTATACATTCCGGAACCGCATTCAGCTTGATGTGCCCCTGATCAACCTGAGAGATAAAGACCGGAAAGCGGTTGATCCCGTGAGAGTAAGTTCCTTCGTTTGCCATTTCGACAAATCCCTGAGCCAGTTTGGTCGCTGAGTCAGCTTGCATGCCCCTTTTGAGCAAGGCACTTTCAAATTGATGTTGCAGTTCATTTAAGGATACGAGAGGCATTGCTTATCTCCAGTTCATTTCATATTACGTAACAAATCCTACGCTTTATTCCGTAATTTAAAATTTCAAAGTGCTCACTTTGTGAACCATTCACTTAAATTTGAAATATTTGGCAAATTTTGTTTCGCAATACGAAATAACAACATGGTGAAATAAATGAACAAATTAAGAGAAAAATATGAGTACCAAGCCTGAAAATCGAGGTAAACAAAGCAAAAATGCACCCAAATGAAAAAAAATTACAACAAAATATCCATACAACGAGCTAAATCAGGATAAAATAGAAAGATAAATACAGCGTAATGATCTGTATAATTGAGGAGTAGGCAATGCCAAATATTGAATCAGTTCTGTTTTTTGTCCGGATGAGTGTATTACTGACACTGAGTGTGCTGCTGACCTCATGGCCGTTTCTGTAAGATGGAGCGACTCAGCCCAAAATTCCGGGAATAGGTAGGTAATTATCACCGGGCCTCAACGACAAAAGGGAGTGCCAGTCGGCACTCCCTTTTTGATAAGCCAATCTATGTTGTCCCGGATATTTTATTCCAGCTATATTGTTCTGGGGAAAGTTAGGTTCTCAGACCGGTTCCTTTCTTCACCAGATAATGGGCAAGAGCATATAACACCACAATGAAGATCCCTAACACCGAAAAAGAAGCCTGAATACTAACATCGGAGAGCCCAAGAAATCCGTAGCGGAATGCGTTGACCATATAAACGATCGGGTTGATCTTTGACACATACTGCCAGAATTCAGGCAGCAGAGATAATGAGTAAAAAACGCCACCCAGATAGGTCAATGGAGTCAGCACAAAGGTCGGAACAATGGAAATATCATCAAAGGTTCTGGCATAGATTGCATTAATAAAGCCTCCCAGAGCGAACACCACCGAAGTCAGGAAGACCGTAATCACAATCACACCCCAGTGCTCAACCTGAAGATCCACAAAAAATAGTGAGACCAGCGTAACCATCGCCCCGACACACAATCCCCGGGCAACGCCACCCATGACATATCCGCAGATGATGACATAATTCGGTACCGGAGCAACCAGAAGCTCTTCAATATTCCGGTGCATTTTGGCACTAAAAAATGAAGACGCGACATTCGAGTACGAGTTGGTAATCACTGACATCATAATCAGACCGGGAACAATATATGCCATGTAACTGACACCATGCATTGTTCCGATACGCGAGCCGATCAGATTACCGAAAATAATAAAATAGAGTGTCATCGTAATCGCCGGCGGCACCAGGGTCTGAACCCAGATACGGGAAAAACGGACTACCTCTTTCCCTAACAGACTGCAAAACGCTGTCCAATAAAGCTTATACATGCTTCCTCTCATTTTAGTTCGTTGACGCCTCATGATGAGTCTCTACAGATTCATCATTTACTGTGGAATTTCCCGTCGAAGATTCTTTAACAATACTGACAAACAGCTCTTCCAGCCGGTTGGCTTTATTTCGCATCGACAACACACGGACATTATGATCGCTTAACTGACGGAACACATGATTGAGTCCCTGCGTTTTCTCGATTTCAATTTCCAGAGAACCGTCGACATTCTTCTGGCTGAGAACATCCGTTAATTGGGGTACTGAAGTTGCCGAAGGATGAATATCCAGAATAAAAGTCTCGACCTGAAGCTGACTCAGTAATGCCTTCATCGAGGTATTTTCAATGAGTTCTCCCCGGTGAATGATCCCGATATTCCGGCACAGCATCTCAGCCTCTTCCAGATAGTGTGTCGTGAGAATAATAGTAATTCCCTGCTGGTTCAGTTGCTTGAGGAAATCCCACATGGAACGCCGTAACTCAATATCCACTCCCGCTGTCGGTTCATCCAGAATCAACAACTGGGGTTCATGCATCAGCGCTCTGGCAATCATCAGACGACGCTTCATTCCTCCGGACAGGTTTCTCGAACGTTCTTTACGTTTTTCCCATAACTCCAACTGAGACAGATATTTCTTCGCCCGCTCTTTTGCCTGAGCGCGCGGGACACCATAATAACCGGCCTGTTGAATGACAATTTGTTCAACCGTTTCAAACTGGTTGAAATTGAATTCCTGCGGCACTAGTCCCAGAGAGAGTTTGGCCAGCTCCATTTCTTTATCCAGATCGTGTCCGAAGACGGCAACCTTTCCCGATGTTTTATTTACCAGAGATGAAATGATGCCGATCGTTGTTGACTTCCCGGCCCCGTTCGGTCCCAACAATGCGTAAAAATCGCCTTTCTTCACGGTCAGATCGATACCTTTCAAGGCTTCAAATCCACCGGCATAGATTTTACGCAAATCGGTTAGTTCTAATGCATTCATATTGAATAAGATCCTGTGTCAATGAGATCGCCTGCTGAAGAAGATGTCTGGTTATCTTATGCTAAGGAAGCGGTAGGCGAATATTCACCATATGGAGGTTCTGTTTATGGATTTCAATCTTACATCAGAAAAAAGTGAAATACCAAATAGCACTAAAATCTCAAATATCCCCATAAAAAAGAGGTTAATTAACGCGAAATCTCGAAATTTTGCTTAAAATCCTCATCAAGCATATCCAGGTTTTCAAATTTGCTAACAGTTCGTCGCTAATTTTTAGCAATCCAGTCATATCTCATCAGATGAGTGAAAAATAGCAACATCTTCGCCACTATATTGTGTATATTGGTTGGAAGCTAAGCGACACGGTATAGAAACCATTTTTTCTATCAGATTATCTTCTCGCTATGAAAAAATGAATGTCATAGCCAGTAAGGAAAGTAAGATGCCTAAGATCAAAACACTATTCGAAAATAATGCGAAATGGTCCGAATCGATCAAAGCAGAGAACCCTGAATATTTCAGCAAGCTGGCTGAAGGACAAAATCCTGATTTTCTGTGGATAGGCTGTTCTGACAGCCGGGTTCCGGCAGAGCGTCTGACGGGACTTTATGCCGGAGAACTGTTCGTTCACCGGAATGTAGCCAATCTGGTCATTCATACCGACCTGAATTGTCTCTCTGTCGTCCAGTATGCCGTTGACGTCCTCAAGGTTAAACATGTGATCATATGCGGTCACTATCATTGTGGCGGGGTAAATGCCGCTATCGACACGCCGAAGCTGGGGCTGATTAATAACTGGTTGCTCCATATTCACGATGTCTATTGCAAGCACAGAACTTACCTTGAAAAGATGTCCGATGAAGACAGAGCCGATAAACTGGCAGAAATTAATGTCGCTGAACAGGTATACAATCTGGGGAATTCCACCATCCTTCAGAGTGCCTGGGAGCGGGGACAGAAAATCGAGCTACACGGCGTTGTTTACGGGATTGAAGACGGTAAACTGGAGTATCTGGGGGTTCGTTGTCACTCTCCACAGACTGTCGAAGACAGTTATCATCAGGCAATGGAGAAAATACTGACTCCTGACTATAAACTACTCTGTCATTGATTGGCTTTCTCCCGCCAAAGCTGTCAGCCACAGAAAAAAGAAAAGCCCTTTTTCCGGGCTTTTCTTTTCACAACATTCACTCAGGAAATCATTCCTGCATCACAACCCGGCCAATATAAGGCAGATGGCGATACTTCTGCGCATAATCAATACCAACACCGACGACAAACTCATCCGGAATCTCAAAACCGATCCATGCTACATCAACCGGAACTTCCCGGCGCGAAGGCTTATCCAGTAAGGTACAGATACGGATCGAACGAGGCTCACGCAGCGACAGGATCTCTTTCACTTTATTCAGGGTATTCCCGGTATCGATAATATCTTCAACCAGCAGCACATCTTTCCCTTTAATATCATCATCCAGATCTTTCAGGATACGGACATCCCGGGAGCTTTCCATTGTATTGCCATAACTGGAAGCTGTCATAAAATCGACCTGATGCGTCAGTTGAATCGCTCGGGCCAGGTCAGCCATAAAGACAAATGATCCCCGGAGTAATCCGACCAGAACCAGTTCATCACTGTGCTGATAGTATTCGGTAATTTCCTTCCCTAGGACTTGTACACGTTTCTGAACTTCCTGCTCAGAAATCATGACTTCAACTGTATGCTTCATAAGAGTCTCATAGCTTGGGTTTGGCTTTATATCACGTCATTCAATATCAGCGGATAAGAAATCATCTGACCATTAAGCCCTATTATTGAAAGGGGCGTATGTTACCACCTCTGATAACAGAGTTAAACACGCCTCAAACCGCAGCAAAGACCATCACAGGAATTCAACTGCTTCTATAACAGGCAAAAGTATGAATTCAGTATTATAATTATCACTTTATGATGCTGAACAAAATTCAGCTATAAAAGAATGACATACCTTCAGGATAATTATCACTAATATAATTGATATGTATCATTTGTGATACTTGAGCCACTGCACAAAAACTTCATATAAAGAATTGACCTGAATCATATGCACCATTACACTCATATACCGAACACAAAATAATAAAATAATCATTAGAACACATATTCATTCAACGTAATTGGCAAGGAAAAAACTATGGACGCTTCAATAGAAAAACGCCCTCGTACACGATTATCACCTCAGAAACGTAAACTTCAGCTGATGGAAATTGCACTTGAAGTTTTTGCAAAACGAGGAATTGGTCGTGGCGGACATGCAGATATCGCAGAAATTGCTCAGGTATCTGTCGCTACTGTTTTCAATTATTTCCCAACCAGAGAAGATCTTGTAGATGATGTTCTGACTCATGTCGTTCATCAGTTTTCAAACTTCCTGGCAGATAACATCGATGTAGACAGCTACATCAAAGATAATCTCTATCACCTCACCCATAAAATGACAAAACTGGTCTTTGAAGATTGTCATTGGTTGAAAGTGTGGTTCGAATGGAGTGCATCAACCCGTGATGAAGTCTGGCCGCTGTTTGTGTCAACCAACCATACCAACCGCCTGCTGGTGAAAAATATGTTTGTGAATGCAATCGAACGTGGCGATGTCAGCGAGCATTATGATCCGGAGCATTTGGTCACTCTGTTCCTCGGAATCTTCTATTCCCTGTTTGTTCAGGTCAACCGCCTGCAGGATCCAAAAGAAATCGACGCTTTGGTCAATAGCTATCTGGATATGTTGTGTATTTATAACAACCGCCGGGCTTAAAATAGCTAATCACTGAAATTCTTTCTCTTCGTGTTCGGCTGAAAAGTGTGTTCGTTTCAGTAAAAAATGAGTCAGGATTTCAGAGATAAAAAAACCGCTGCCAGTGCAGCGGTTTTTTTGTGGATATCAATCCATTATTTCTTTTTCGCTTTTGCGTTTGGCAGATCCGTAATGGTTCCTTCAAAAACTTCAGCAGCCAGACCGACTGACTCATGCAATGTCGGGTGAGCGTGAATCGTCAACGCTAAATCTTCAGCATCACAACCCATTTCAATCGCCAGGCCGATTTCACCCAGCAATTCACCACCATTGGTACCGACAATCGCACCACCAATAACCCGGTGTGTATCTTTATCAAAGATCATCTTCGTCATACCATCTGAGCAGTCAGAAGCAATTGCACGACCAGAAGCGGCCCAAGGGAAAGTCGCAACTTCATAGTTGATGCCTTCAGCTTTTGCTTCTTTCTCTGTTTTACCAACCCATGCAACTTCTGGCTCAGTATAAGCAATCGATGGGATCACTTTCGGATCGAAGTAGTGTTTCTTACCGGCAATCACCTCTGCGGCAACGTGCCCTTCATGAACACCTTTGTGTGCCAGCATTGGCTGACCAACAATATCACCGATAGCAAAGATATGAGGAATATTGGTGCGCATCTGTTTATCAACATTGATAAAGCCGCGCTCATCAACTTCAACACCCGATTTCTCAGCATCGATTAACTTACCGTTCGGTGTACGACCGATAGCAACCAGAACAGCATCATAACGTTCTGCTTCGGCAGGTGCATTTTTACCTTCCATTGAAACATAGATGCCATCTTCTTTCGCTTCAACAGCGGTCACTTTGGTCTCCAGCATCAGACTGAACTTGTCTTTGATACGTTTAGTGAAGACTTTAACGATATCTTTATCTGCCGCAGGAATCACCTGATCAAACATTTCAACCACATCGATCTGTGATCCGAGCGCATGGTAAACAGTCCCCATTTCAAGACCGATAATACCACCACCCATAATCAGCATTTTCCCCGGAACTTCTTTTAGCTCCAGTGCATCGGTTGAATCCCAGATACGAGGATCTTCATGTGGGATAAACGGCAATTCAATCGGACGAGAACCTGCCGCAATGATAGCGTTATCGAAGTTGATGACTGTTTTGCCGTCGTCACCTTCAACTTCAATACTGTTCGGGCTGGTAAACTTACCAAAACCATTCACCACGTTGACTTTACGCATCTTTGCCATGCCGCTCAGGCCGCCAGTCAACTGATTGATAACTTTTTCTTTCCACAGGCGAATCTTGTCAATATCTGTTGATGGTTCACCAAAAACGATGCCGTGCTTTGCTAATGCTTTCGCTTCTTCAATCACTTTGGCAACGTGCAAAAGTGCTTTAGATGGAATACAGCCGACGTTCAGGCATACACCACCCAGAGTGCTGTAGCGCTCAATAATTACAGTATCCAGACCTAAGTCTGCACAACGGAAAGCAGCGGAGTAACCAGCAGGACCTGCACCCAGCACAACCACCTGGGCTTTGATTTCTTTGCTCATTTTGACCTCTTGTAGTCATTATCCCTTACAGGCTAACGGGGCTTCAAAAACATACGTCTAAAAACATGTGCGGAACGAATCCTAAAACTTGCTCAGTTTACAGAGATGTTAATGATATGAAAAGATAAACCCCAAAGCCTGTGAGCCAGTCAACAATTAAAACCCGAGAATAACATTTCAGGTTAAATTGCCCTTTGATTCTATCGATTAAGGCGGCTATCAAGCCGCCTTTCATTACACCAGATTACAGTACCAAACGACGGATGTCGCTCAGGCAACCATTCAGATAACTGATGAAACGTGCCCCTTCTGCCCCATCGATCACCCGGTGATCGTAAGACAGAGAAAGTGGAAGTTGCAGACGAGGAACAAAGTCCTTGCCATTCCATACAGGTTTCATTTCAGACTTAGAAACACCCAGAATTGCAACTTCAGGCGCATTCACAATCGGTGTAAATGCAGTTCCACCGATACCACCAAGACTGGAAATCGTGAAACAACCGCCTTGCATATCCGCAGCCGTCAGTTTACCTGCACGTGCTTTCTTGGAAACTGCCATCAATTCTTCAGAAAGCTCATAGATCCCTTTCGTGTTCACATCTTTAAAGACAGGAACCACCAGACCATTCGGCGTATCAACCGCAATTCCGATGTTGACATACTTCTTCATAATCAGGCTTTCACCGTCTTCAGACAGAGAAGCGTTGAATGAAGGGAAGGCTTCCAGTGCTTTCGCCGCAGCTTTCATAATGAAAACAAGAGGCGTAATCTTCATACCGTTATCTTTCTTCGCTTCGATAGCATTCTGTTCTTTACGGAATGCTTCCAGCTCAGTGATATCAGCATTATCCCACTGCGTCACGTGAGGGATCATGACCCAGTTACGGGCTAGGTTAGCACCAGAGATCTTCTTAATCCGCGATAATGGCTTAACTTCAGTTTCACCAAATTTGCTGAAGTCCACTTTCGGCCATGGCAACAGTCCCAAAGCACTACCGTCACCTTTACCGGAAGCTGCACCAGATTCCAGACGTTTCAGAGCTTCTTTTACAAAGTTCTGCACGTCTTCTTTCAGGATACGGCTCTTACGACCAGTTCCCTTCACTTTTGCCAGATTGACACCAAATTCACGTGCCAGACGACGAACAACCGGTGAAGCGTGGGCATACTCGTTATTTTCCTGGAAGTCACCCGTTGCAGCAGGCGCAGCTGCTGAAGCGGCTGGTTTTGCAGCTTCTGCTTTTGGTGCAGCGGTTTGTGCTTGTGCTGGCGCAGCTGCAGGCGCTGCTCCGGCAACTTCAAAGATCATGATCAAAGAGCTGGTTGACACTTTATCACCCACTTTCACTTTGATCTCTTTAACCGTACCGGCAAATGGTGCGGGAACTTCCATTGAAGCCTTATCACCTTCAACGGTGATCAGAGACTGCTCTTCGGTGACAGAGTCGCCGACAGCAACCATCACTTCGGTCACTTCAACTTCATCACCACCGATATCCGGTACGTTGACTTCCTGAAGTGCTGATGCTGCAGGAGCCGCTGGAGCTTCGGCAACAGGTGCTGCTGGAGCAGCGCCGGAGCCTGCAACTTCGAAAATCATGATCAGAGAGCTGGTTGACACCTTGTCACCCGCAGCAACTTTGATCTCTTTAACCGTACCGGCAAATGGTGCCGGAACTTCCATAGAAGCTTTGTCGCCTTCAACTGTCAGCAGAGACTGCTCTTCAGCAACAGAGTCACCTACAGCAACCATAATTTCGGTGACTTCAACTTCATCACCACCGATATCCGGTACGCAAACTTCTTTCAGTTCAGCAGCTACAGTTGCAGCCGGAGCTGGTGCAGCTTCTGCGGCAGGTGCCGGTGCAGCCGCTGCTGCACCTTCGCCTTCAAAGATCATAATCAGAGAGTCGGTAGAGACTTTATCTCCGACATTAATTTTAATCTCTTTCACAATCCCGCCCTGAGGTGCAGGCACTTCCATAGAAGCTTTGTCACCTTCAACGGTAATCAGGGATTGTTCTTCTTCAACTTTGTCACCAACGCTTACCAGAATCTCAGTGACTTCAACCTCATCCGCACCAATATCAGGTACATTAATTTCGATTGTCATTGTTTTCCTACCTCAATTAAGCGTATAGCGGGTTTGTTTTTTCTGTATCGATATCAAATTTCTTAATCGCTGCTGTCACAACTGATTTCTCGATATCACCACGTTTTGCCAGTTCATTCAGTGCAGCAACGACAACATAATCGGCATTCACTTCAAAGTGACGACGCAGGTTTTCACGGCTGTCAGAACGACCGAAACCATCGGTACCCAAAACTTTATAAGATTCAGCAGGAACAAATGCGCGAACCTGTTCGGCATAATTCTTCATGTAGTCTGTTGCTGCAATTGCAGGCTCAGAACCCATGACAGAACTGATATAAGGAACTTTTGCTTCCGCTTCAGGATGAAGCATGTTGTCACGATCACATGCCTGACCATCACGCGCCAGTTCATTAAATGAAGTGACAGAGAAGACGTCAGAAGCAATGCCGTACTCTTCGCTCAGAATGACAGCCGCTTTACGGACTTCATTCATGATAGTTCCGGAGCTCATCAACTGAACTTTACCTTTGCTGCCCGCATGAGTTTCCAGCTTGTAGATCCCTTTACGGATGCCTTCTTCTGCCCCTTCAGGCATCGCAGGCATTGCATAGTTTTCGTTCATCAGAGTGAGGTAGTAGTAAACATTTTCCTGTTCACCATACATCCGGCGGATACCGTCCTGAACGATGACAGCAACTTCATAAGCAAATGTCGGATCGTATGAAATACAGTTTGGAATGGTTCCTGCCTGAATATGGCTGTGACCATCTTCGTGTTGCAGACCTTCACCATTAAGCGTTGTACGACCGGCTGTACCACCCAGCAAGAAACCACGTGCCTGTTGATCACCCGCCATCCATGCCATATCACCGACACGTTGGAAACCGAACATCGAGTAATAGATGTAGAACGGAATCATCGGTAGATTGTTAGTGCTGTATGATGTCGCAGCAGCAACCCAGGATGACATTGCACCCAGCTCGTTGATCCCTTCTTGCAGAACCTGGCCGGAAGTGTCTTCTTTATAGTAAGAAACCACACCACGGTCTTCCGGTGTATATGTCTGACCATGTGGGTTATAGATACCGATTTGACGGAACAGACCTTCCATACCAAAGGTACGTGCTTCATCGGCAATGATTGGCACGATATTCTTACCGATATTCTTGTCTTTCAACAGAATGTTCAGTGTACGAACGAATGCCATCGTTGAAGAAATATCACGTTTCTGTTCTTCCAGAAGTGGTTTGAATTCTTCCAGTTCTGGGGTTACAAATTCCTGAGAAAACTTCGGTAAACGCTGAGGTGTGTAACCATGTAGAGCTTTACGGCGAGCATGCAGATACTCGTACTCTTTTGAACCTTCTTCAAGTTTCAGATAAGGCAGAGACTTCACATCTTCATCTGAAATCAGATCCTGCAGGCCTAAACGATCACGCATTTTCTGAACATGAGTCATGTCCATTTTCTTAACCTGGTGCGCAATGTTTTTACCTTCAGCCGCATCACCCATACCATAACCTTTTACGGTTTTGGCAAGAATGACGGTCGGACGATCTTTAGTGTCCTGAGCATTTTTAAATGCAGCAAACAATTTAGACGTATCATGACCACCACGCTTAAGCGCGAAGATTTCGTCATCGGTCATATCTGCAACCAGTGCTGCCGTTTCAGGATATTTACCGAAGAAATGCTCACGAACATAAGCACCGTCTTTTGACTTAAATGTCTGATAGTCACCGTCAACGGTTTCATTCATCAGTTGTAGCAGTTTGCCGGAAGTATCTTTTGCCAGCAGGGAATCCCAGTTGTTCCCCCAGATGACTTTGACTACATTCCAGCCAGCGCCTCTGAACAGGCCTTCAAGTTCCTGAATGATCTTACCGTTACCCATAACCGGTCCATCCAGACGTTGCAGGTTACAGTTGATCAGGAAACATAAGTTATTCAGTTTTTCACGGGCAGCAAAAGAGATTGCACCACGTGATTCCGGCTCATCCATTTCACCGTCACCCAGGAAGGCATAGACACGCTGCTCAGAGGTATCTTTTAATCCACGACCGTCAAGGTATTTCAGGAAACGGGCCTGATAAATAGCAGAAATAGGGCCAAGTCCCATTGATACGGTCGGGAATTGCCAGAATTCAGGCATGAGTTTCGGGTGAGGATAAGACGGGATGCCTTTTCCATCAACTTCCTGACGGAAGTTATCCAGTTGTTCTTCAGTTAAACGGCCTTCAACAAAAGCACGGGAATAAACCCCTGGAGAGATATGACCCTGATAGTAAACCAGATCGCCACCATCTTTCTCGTTTGGCGCACGGAAGAAATGGTTAAAGCATGTTTCATAAAACGCAGCAGAAGATTGGAATGAAGCCATGTGGCCACCCAATTCCAGATCTTTCTTCGAGGCCCGAAGAACGATCATAATTGCGTTCCAGCGAATGATTGACCGGATACGGCGCTCAAGTGTCGTGTCGCCCGGATAGGCTGGTTCTTGGTCGGCAGGGATCGTGTTGATATAATTAGTTGTAACACCTGTTGGCATATCGACGCCATCGAGACGTGCTTTCTCCAGAACTTCTTCTAAGAGGAACTGAGCACGTTCAACGCCTTCTTCACGGACAACTGATTCAAGAGCTTCCAACCACTCCTGGGTTTCCAGTGCATCTACGTCATGCTTCATGTCAGACATGCGATCTTTCCTTTTGTTGGTTTGATCAAAACAAATCAGTAATAAGGTCTATTCGATAAAAATAAATCAGTCAGGCTTATTACCCTGCTGAATCCGGCGTAACGAACGTTCTCGGCGAGTCTGTTCACGCGTCAAATCAAGCAGTGTTTCTTCAATATAGGCGAGATGAGAATGCGACATTTCACGAGCTTTTTCAGGTTCCCCGGAAACGATAGCATCTACGATACTTGCCCTATGTTTACTCACTTTCTCCACCACTTCAGGGCGGCGGTGTAATAGTTTGAAATTCTGTAATACATTTTGCTCAAGCAGCGGGGCCAGACTACGGACAATATGTAGCAGGACAACATTGTGGGCGGCCTCGGTCAGCGCTATTAAAAATTCAACGACACTGGATGATTCTTCAGCGATATTTTTTTCTGCTTGTTTTTCACTGATTTTTTCCAGACATGCCTGAATTCGGGCGAAATCTTCTTCTGTACCGCGCAGTGCTGCAAAATAAGCTGAAATCCCTTCCAGAGCATGACGGGCTTCAAGCAAATCTAATTGAGTTTCAGAATGGCTAGACAATAAATTCAGCAAAGGATCCGAAAAACTCGTCCCGATGTTTTCGGTGACGAATGTTCCTCCACCCTGACGGCGAGTCAGCAAACGCTTGGCTTCAAGGCGTTGAATGGCTTCACGAACTGATGGGCGGGATACATCAAACTGCCGGGCAAGTTCTCGCTCAGGAGGAAGTTGCTGCCCAGGAGCCAGTATTCCTTCGACAATCAGCCGTTCCAATTCCTGCTCTATTACATCGGCAAGTTTTGGCTGACGAATCCTTTGATAGGCCATACTTATTATTCTTCTATGTAATATTCTAATGTTTAGTTAATTGGTAATACCAATTTCCAACTGGTGCAGAAATTAACATACTAAAAACTTCGCTGTCCAGATAAAATTTGACCGAAATCATTGAACGCATCACAATTCAACATACTTGCAACAATATTTATTCATAATTGCTAATAAATACGGTGACATAAGATGATCATTTCATCACCTCCGACCAATACATTCGTAGTGCAATAGAAATGTGCTTCAGATATTTCTGAGGTAAAATTCGGCAAGAATTATCGGGGTTTGGGACAGCAACATAGCTGTCCCAAAAGTAGTCATTACAGAGCGCTGCGGTTATTCAAGGTAAGGAATCTAAACATCCGCTGACCAAACACAGAGGTAAATAGCCCCAGTAAAATAAAAATTGTCCCGAAAGTTTCCAGTGTTGTGAGCGTTTCATCCAGCAGAAGATTTGAACTGATAATGCCAACAATCGGAATCAGCAGTGCAAACGGAGTCACCGTTGCTGCATGATGACTTCTGAGCAGCCATCCCCATATAGCAAATGCGACCAGCGTGGAGATATAACCAACATAGATAACAGAAAGCCATGATTTTTCAGATGTTGCCATCAGTAAACCGATAGGATCCCGGTTTTCGAACAGGAAAGAGAGGATAAATAGTGGGATTGGTGGAATTAAACTCACCCAGACCATGAAATGAAGTAAATTAACATCTCCGGTCCTTTTCATAATCAGATTTGAAATCGCCCAGAATAACGCCGCAAACAAAAGCATTATCAGACCGTTAGATGTGATATTACCGTTCGATGTAATGATAAACAGACTAAAACCCAAACATGCCATCACAATACCGGCAAACTGGTATCTGTTTGTTTTCTCTTTAAAAAATAAAGCGCTAAACAAAATGGTAAAAATCACCTGAGCCTGCAATAGCAGAGAAGATATCCCGGCGGAAGCATCGGCCTTCATGGCAACAAACAGAAAGCTGAACTTAAGCACTCCCAGAAATACACCGACACCAATAACATTCCAGACGGAAGTCTTAGGGAAAGGAACAATAAACACTGCCGGGATGGCAACAATCAGAAAACGTAATCCGGAAAAAAGAATCGGAGGTAGCTCTTCTAATCCAAACTTAATGACAGAAAAGTTCAGCCCCCATATCAGGACAACAGATAGTGCACAAACAATACTTTTTAAGCCCATGAGTTCTCCAGAATTTGCAATAAGTCTTTAACAACTTATCAGCAAGTCTGAAAACAGTCACCCAAAATAATGAGAACTTTATCAAATTTGGCTATTACAGATTCTAATCTAACAAGCTTCAATATAATCCACGATCAGTTGCAGTGACTGATTACCACGAAACTCATTAATATCGAGCTTATAAGCAATATGGACCGTTTTAACCGAAAGATCAGGCCAGCGACGCACATCCACATTAAAGGCAATCGCATCGATCATTTTGTGGCTGGCGTGACCCTGATAAAGTGGCTCAAGCATCAACTTCAGGTGTTTTTCTCCTACCAGCTTCTGGTGTAACACTTTAAACTCGCCGTCAAAAAGTGGCTCCGGGAATGCCTGTCCCCAAGGACCTCCGGACCGGATCGTTTCTGCGGTATACATAGAAAACTCTTCCGGCAGCAGTTCTCCGTCAGACAAAAGAACACCTCTCAGCGCAGTCTCGTCAATCGTATCGCGTATAACCTGATCAAACTGACGGGAAAAATGCTCAAAATCACTTTCCCGGATCGATAATCCGGCAGCCATCGCATGTCCGCCAAATTTCAGGATCAGACCGGGATGCTGCGTATCAATCAGATCCAGCGTATCCCGCATATGTAAGCCGGGAATCGAACGGCAGGAACCTTTGAGCAAACCATCTCCGGCATCGGCAAAAGCAATGACTGGGCGGTGGTAAGATTCTTTGATCCGGGAAGCCAGAATACCAATAACCCCCTGATGCCAGTCCCGCTGAAACAATGAAATACCAAAAGGCAGCTCATGCCCTTCTCCCAGTTTCAGCCGCTCGCAAAATGCCACGGCTTCCTGCTTCATTCCCGATTCGATTTCTTTTCGGGTCTGATTCAGAGCATCCAGTTCACTGGCCATTCTCCGGGCTGCATGAATGTTGTTACACAACAGCAATTCAACACCAAAGGACATATCATCCAACCGGCCTGCAGCATTAATTCTCGGCCCTAGTGCAAAACCGAAATCAGCCGCAACCAGATTCCGCGCATCCCGTTTAGCGACTTCGATCAATGCCTGAATACCGGGACGAACCTGACCGGCCCGAATCCGCTGAAGCCCTTGATGAACCAGAACCCGGTTATTCTCATCCAACGGCACCACATCGGCGACAGTTCCCAGAGCCACCAAGTCCAGCAGTTCCATCAGTTTCGGCTCTGGCACACCGTGAAGTTCAAACCAGTTTTGACGGCGCATGTATACACAAAGCGCCATCATGATATAAAACGCAACCCCGACACCGGCCAGTGATTTTGAAGGGAAATTACAACTGGGCAAATTCGGATTAACCATCGCATCGGCTTCAGGTAATACATTTCCGGGCAAATGGTGATCAGTGACAATAACAGTCAATCCCTGCTGTTTGGCATAACGAACACCTTCAATCGAAGAAACGCCATTATCTACCGTCATGATCACTTCTGCATTCATCGCCAGTGCCTGATCAACCACTTCCGGGCTTAAACCATAACCATCATCAAAACGGTTCGGCACCAGATAATCGACTTGCTGGCTTCCCAGCATTCGCAGTGCCAGTACAGATAATGCCGAACTGGTTGCACCGTCTGCATCGAAGTCACCGACAACAATGATCCGCTGCTGACGCTGTATCGCATCAAACAGAAGCTCTATCGCCCGCTCAATCCCATCAAGTAGCTGGTAACTATGTAAAGCTTTGGCACTTTTTTCCAGTTGGTCGATGTGCCGAACACCACGGCCAATATACAGGCGTCTCAAAATAGGAGGAATACTGTCCGGGAGCAGGGAAATATCCGCTTCCGGTCTTCTTTTTATTTCAATCATCGTTTGGACACACTGGCCTTTGTGGTTTGCACTTACTTGTGAGAAACAAATAGTTGTAAGAAACAAATGGCCCGATATCTATCGGGCCAAGTCTGAATTTCCGGCGGCAGAATTACGTCAACTCTGCTGCGGCAGTCATTAAATTGCTTTTAAACGTTCCAGCAATTTTTCCGGCGGCAGATATCCGCCGACCATTTCTCCGTTTGGCAGGAAAATCGCCGGGGTACCGCTGACTCCCAGCTCTCTGCCAAGCTGATAATGATTGGCCACCTGCTTTTTGCACTTCCCGATATCGCCATCAGGCCGCACAATATCCCTTTGCATTTTAGCATCGCTGAGCGATTTAGCCGGATCATCGGAACACCAGATTGCCGCCATCTGCTCTGCAACCTGACCATTCGGTCCCTGACGTGGGAATGCCAGATAGCGGATCGTAATGCCCAGATCATTATATCCTTTCAACTGACTATGCAGACGAATACAGTAGCCACAGGTAATATCCGTAAATACCGTCACAACATATTTTTCATTGTCAGCTTTATACTCGATCATCTGATCTTTCAGCTGTTCAATTCGTTTGGCATTAATCGGTGCCTGACGCTTGGCAATGACATCTTCATACTGACCGTTGCCTTTCAGTTTATACAACGTTCCGGCAATAAAGTAGTCCCCTTTCGGAGAAGAAAACAATATCCCGTTAGAAGTCTGAATCTCCAGCAGACCGTCTACTTCAGAAGGGACAATATCCTTCACGGTCAAGCCCAGCGACTTAAACCGCTGCGTCAATTCCTGTTTATCAAATGAATCTGCAGCAGAGGCTGCCATAGAGAAAAATACCAAACCCAATAAAACTAATTCGCGAATTGCGCGCATCATTGTCACCTTACTTAAGCCCTTGGATGATGTTCGTTGTGGAGCTGTTTTAATCTTTCAGTCGCCACGTGAGTATAAATTTGCGTTGTCGATAAGTCACTATGTCCCAATAACATCTGTACGACTCTGAGATCTGCACCATAGTTCAGTAAATGAGTTGCAAATGCATGTCGTAGCACATGAGGAGACAACAGTTCCGTATCGATTCCAGCCTGAAGTGCGTAATATTTTATCCGGTGCCAGAATGTCTGACGGGTCATCTGACGGGATCTACGGCTGGGAAACAACACATCGGATGAATGCTCACCCAACAGAATACCTCTTCCCTGCTGCAAGAACGTCTGAATCCAGTCAATAGCATTTTCTCCCATTGGCACCAGTCTTTCTTTACCACCTTTTCCGAATACCCGGACAACCCCCTGCCTCAGACTGATATTCTCCATCGTCAGCGTCACCAGTTCCGTTACCCGTAATCCGGTCGCATACAGGAGTTCCAGCATTGCCTTATCACGTAACTCGACCGGATCTTCAGGATTTGGTGCATCCAGTAAGGCTTCAACCTGGGCTTCACTCAAATCTTTCGGTAAACGTTTGGGTAACTTCGGGGTCACCAGTAAAGCACTCGGATCATCCGCTCTGATCTTTTCACGATTCAGGTACTGAAATAAACGTCGAATCGCAGAAAGCATTCTGGCCCGGGAGGTCTGTTTATAATTTTGATCAACCAACCAGGACTGAAACGCCTGTAGTTCAGACGTCAGAACGGATTCCAGCCGACAGTTGTTTTCCAGCATCCAGCGCAACAGTTTTTCCAAATCATGACGATAGGAAACCAGCGTGTTTTCCGACAAACCACGCTCCATCCACATCGCATCTAAAAACTGTTCAACCCAGCGCTGATCGGCTGCAAAAATCTCTGTCACTCTCGGCCTCACTTTCGTTCAAGAGTTCTTAATATCACAGAATCATATGCAGACAGAAGCGCCAATGCCAAAAACTGATCAATTTTATCGCGCACCACTCATCTTGAGCTCATCAGGGGATAGCGTTAGAATCCGACAACCTTTGATACGATGGTAAGCATTGATTTGCTGGAATATTCCTTATGAAGATTGGTCTTTTCTACGGTTCAACCACCTGTTACACCGAAATGGCGGCAGAGAAAATACGGGCAGTGATTGGTGAAGATTTAGTAGACATATATAACGTGAAAGAAACACCACTATCACGGATGCAAGACTATGACTTGCTCATTCTGGGGATATCAACCTGGGATTTCGGTGAAATTCAGGAAGACTGGCAAGCCATCTGGGATCAAATCCAGCAACCTGATTTGCAGGGAAAATATGTTGCACTTTACGGGTTAGGTGATCAGGAAGGATACGGCGAGTGGTATCTCGACGCGATGGGACTTCTGCATGATGAGCTGAAAAGCTGTGGTGTTCATTTTATCGGATACTGGCCCAATGAAGGCTACCAGTTCGATGCATCCAAAGCACTCACTGAAGATGGTCGCTATTTTGTCGGTCTGGCTCTGGATGAAGACTCTCAATACGAACTGAGTGATGAGCGCATCGCAAACTGGTGCGAGCAAATTCTGATCGAATACCATGATGCGCTATAGGGCATACAGCTTTCAGATTATCCTTTCAGCATGTTCCGGTAGCGCCGCCAGTCGAACGTTAATCCGGGATCGGTTTTCCGGAGCGGCGCAATGAACTGATGCCCGGTAATACGTTCACGGGTAATATGTGGATAACGTTCTAGAATTTCCTGCGTTAAAGCAGCCAGAGACTGATACTGTTCATCGGTGTAAGCTGTAAATTCAGTCCCTTCCAGTTCAATACCAATCGCATAATCATTACACCGTTTCCGTCCGGCAAATGAAGAAACACCAGCGTGCCATGCCCGGTCCAGAAAAGAAACAAACTGAATCACATGACCATCACGCCGGATCAGACAATGAGCCGAAACCTGAAAATGAGCAATCACCTGAAAAAAAGGATGCTGTTCTGCCCGGAGTTGCCCCTGAAACAGCTGTTCAATATAAGGACCGCCGAACTGTCCCGGTGGCAGGCTGATGTTGTGAATCACCAGCAAAGAGATATCATCCGGGCTCTCCCGTGCATCATAATATGGAGAAATGACACGCTGAGCCTCACTATACCATCCATCCTGATCGATCATCACTTTCACCTTCTCGCTTCTTTTACCCGGAATTTTACCCTGATATACAGGAAATTCGAGATCAATGGCTGAATTTCGTTTTCGGTCAGCGTATCATGCCGCATCTGATTTACTTTTATAATATGTACTCAACAGCAAAAGACAGTCGATGAAAAACAGCCATAACAGTCAGGAACGCCTGAATTACCTCAAACAACAACTGCCTCTCGACATTACCCGGGCCGTCAGGGAAACCCTTCATGAAGATTTGGGTGGAACAGTTGATCCGGCCGCAGATATTACAGCCAGTCTCATTCCGGCTGAACAGCACAATACCGCGACAATCATTACCCGGGAAGCCGGCGTGTTCTGTGGTCAGGCGTGGGCTGATGAAGTGTTTCAGCAACTAGGTGGCACCGTCACCATCGAGTGGCATGTGCAGGACGGTGATGTCGTCGAACCAAACCAAACTTTGTGTACGCTTAGCGGGCCATCCCGGATTTTGCTGACCGGTGAACGGAATGCTATGAACTTCATTCAGACATTGTCCGGTTGTGCATCCAAAACAGCGCAGTATGTTGCCATGCTTCAGGGAACACAATGCCGCCTGTTAGATACACGCAAAACCGTTCCCGGCCTGCGTAACGCTCTGAAATATGCGGTCACATGCGGCGGTGGATTTAATCATCGTATCGGTGTTTTCGATGCCTATCTGATTAAAGAAAATCATATCATTGCCTGCGGCGGTATCGCAGCAGCGATCCGGACAGCAAAACAGCTGAACCCCGGCAAACCGGTCGAAGTTGAAACCGAATCTCTCGAAGAGCTACAACAGGCTATAGAAGCCGGTGCCGATATTATTATGCTGGATAATTTCAACTGTGACATGATGAGAGAAGCCGTTCGTATCAATGCCGGCAGAGCAGCACTGGAAACATCCGGGAATGTAACTCTGGAAACGATTCGTGACTATGCCATGACTGGTGTTGACTATATTTCTGTCGGTGCACTCACCAAGCATATTCAGGCACTTGATCTCTCAATGCGTTTTCAGGGGTAAAGCCCGCTTCGGGATAGTCGCTCCGGCGATGATCGTCATCTCAGAAAAGGAAGAAAAATTCTGAACGCTGACACACGGATTGTGTCTATTCAGTCAATGTGTTTATTCCGAACTGATGCCAGATAAAAATCAAAACCGATATGATAAATTTCAAATCTCTGTTTCGCTCTGTTAAAACGAAAGTTTTCCTGTTGTTCCTGCTTATTATCATCTCCGGCCTGTGGCTGACTTCCCATTACCTACTGACCTGGCTGAACAAAGAAATGGACTGGGAATGGTATGACATTGGCGGTGTACAGGTGACCCGGACCACTGATACTCATCAATTACTGTTTCGCAAAGTTTACCCTTTTCAGCAGGCCGTTATATTTACGTCTCTGACGCTGGATAACCGGTTTGATCTGTTCACGATATTCAAACAATCGTGCACACCACAGCAGTCATACACAGCAACCGTGAACGACGACAAAGAGCAAAAACAGTTTCCGCTCATCTGTAACGAAAATGGCCATGAACTGTCTTTTCGTCAGGTCATCTCTTCTCCTCCCCCTTTGACTATCACATTTAATCATCGGTCTGTGAATTTTCAGCCGAGTCACTGGGCACTGACATTTCTGAAAAAAGATCAGTTTATCCAGCAAAACAAACACTATTTCTGTACGAAAAAGCATTTCGATGCCTGTGAGTATGAGTGGTCCAGAGATTAAATATTAATCAGAGCATCTGACTCAACTGCTAACTCCGTCGAAATATTCTGAGATTTATTTGTCTGACAGAAATGAGGTTCCCGGAACTCTACCGTATTCAGGGTGAGCACCAATTTCCATAACTCTGTACCTGATTATGATGTTCTCCGTTCATCCAACAACGGAGATCTCTTATGCCCTCACGGACTGTTATTCCACAGCAAGGTTTTACCCTGGTTGAGTTGATGATTGTCGTCACAATCATCGGTGTACTGTCTTCCATTGCCGTACCGGCTTACCAGAACTACATCCAGAAATCAGAAGTGACCGCTGGTGTCAGTACAACCAGTGCTCTGACAACCAATATCGATCTATTCATTCAGGAAAACGGTAGGTTTCCTCCCGCAACGGGCCTGAGTGATATCGGAGCCAGCGCCACAATGAGTTCTCTCGGAACACTATCGCTTATTCCGGATACCGAGACAGCTGATCAGGGTGTACTGGAGTTCGAATTCAATACCACCACTTCTGTCTCCGGGAAGAAAGTACAGTGGCGTAAAAACCCGACAACCGGGTGGCAATGCGTTCAGAATGCCGCAGAACATATCAAAGGCTGCCTGAAAGGCATGATCGGATAACAAGCTTCAACCGCAGAGACTCAGATATGAGTGTATTACTTCAGCGCTTACAGTCAGAGCACCATCTGACACCAGAACAATTCACCATGATTGACGAGCGATGCAGGGATCATTCCGCTTCAGCGCTCCCGGTTCTGTTGGATTCTCAGTTAATAACAGCCCGGCAACTTGCAGATTTTATTGCCCAACATTTCAAGATGAGGCAGATCGATATCAATGATCATCCTTATACGGACACCTGCCGGCAACTGGATGTCAGTGATTTAATGATCCTCTACCTGGCTCTGCCGATAACCATTCAGAATGAATGGCTGACACTCGCAGTCGGCGATCCAACCATCCCTCATCTTCAGGAAGATTTTCAGTTTGCAACCGGACTCAATATTGATGTTGTTGTCGCTAACGCAGAACAGTTACAGGCGGCGATAAAACAATATGAGTCAGATTACAAAGCCGGTGCCAGCCTTCCCGCACAGAATCGTCTGGACGAATATGTCGTTCAGGAAGAAAGCGAATATCACCTGACAGAGAATGAGCAGCCGAACGACGCTCCCGTGACACAATTCATCCTGCAACTGATTCAGGAAGCGTACCAGAGAAACGCTTCCGATATTCACTTTGAGCCTTATGAGACAACCTATCGTATCCGGATGAGAATCAACGGATTACTACTCACCACTCATACGCCATCCAATAAGGTTAGTCGCAGACTTGCTTCACGGCTCAAAGTACTGGCAAATCTGAATATTGCAGAGCGCCGGTTACCACAGGATGGCCGGATAAAAATCAATCAGTTATTACCAACAGATTTAGATCTCAGAATATCCACACTACCGACCCAATGGGGAGAAAAAATTGTCCTTCGGCTACTCAACAGCCACCGCATGAAACTACATCCTGATCGGCTGGGCTTTTCTGAGCATCAGTATCATGCATTTATGCAGGCAATCCAGAACCCTCAAGGCATGATCCTGATTACCGGCCCAACCGGTAGCGGTAAAACAGTAACCCTTTATTCTGCACTGACCTGGCTCAATGACGATTCCCGCAATATCTCGACAGTAGAGGATCCGGTAGAAATTGTCCTCTCCGGTGTCAACCAAACCCAGATTAATGAAAAAATCGGACTCACATTCAGCCACATTCTCAGAGCGATGCTGAGACAAGATCCGGACATTCTGATGATTGGAGAGATACGCGATCCGGAGACAGCAGATATCGCCTTCCGGGCTGCCCAGACGGGGCATCTTGTTCTATCAACACTCCATACCAACTCAGCACGGGAAGCACTGACCAGACTATTACAGATGGGGCTGGAACCATACCATGTTCTGCCGACCATTCGCCTTATTGTGGCTCAGCGTCTGCTACGTAAACTTTGTCCCCGCTGCAAAATAGCAGCCGAACCAGCTCAGGAACTCGTCCATCACTGGCCCATTTTCAACAAAGGACATCTATATCAGGCTTCGGTTCAGGGCTGCCATGCCTGTGTTGCCGGATATCAGGGACGGTTCAGTATCTTCGAGTTGCTTCTCCCTGAACAATTGTCGGATCTTAAGCAAGTTCATTCATATAATCTGCCGGGTAGGGGGACGCAGTCGGCAGAATATCATGCTACAGATAGACTGTGGTATGAAGGACTCAATAGCGTTCATCTGGGAATCACTTCCTATGAAGAAGTTGTTCGGGTACTAGGATCACCATCCTCTCATTCCACAATGTCAGCAAGCGATGAACATCACACCAGTCAGGAGGGAAAAGCATAATGCCGCGCCCAGTACCGGAACTTCAGCGCTATTACTGGAAAGGAAACCGGACAGACCAACAACGCAGATCCGGACATGTTTGGGCTTTTTCTCAGGAAGAAGCTTTCCGACAGCTACAACAGAATCTAACCTCAATTCATCTCATTCGCCCGAATCCGCCAACACGATTGACCCGGTTCCTCAACCGGGCCCGATCTCAGGATATCACTCACATCATTCAACAACTGGCGATCATGCTGAACGCAGGTCTCCCGATCGTTCAGGCATTACTTCTGATTGCAACACAGTTTCCGCGTTTCGGAGGCAAAGTCATTCTGTTATATACCCACCATGCACTGATGAATGGCTCTTCTGTCACCGATGCTCTCAAACAAAGTTCATCAGCCTTCCATGGCCTGTATGGTGACATGCTTCATGCCGGAGAAATGTCCGGGAAGATAGCTGAAACACTAGCTCAAATCGCCGACTATCGGGAAAAAAAGGCACTTCTCCGGGCAAAGATACTGAAAGCAGCAACCTACCCGCTCATTGTTCTACTGAGTGCTGTTTCGCTCACTATTCTGATGCTGACTAAGGTTATCCCTGAATTTGCCGGGATGTTTCAGCACATGCACGCCGAGTTGCCCTGGCTGACCCGCCAAGTGTTGAATCTGGCCGGTCTGTTGCAGATCTGGGGAACACGGATTATCTGGTTCACGGCCACAAGCATATTCCTGCTAAAGACTTTCAGTCATCGTTTCATCCTCATCCCATCGGTCACAGATATTCTCCTGCTAAAAATCCCGCTATTCGGTACCTTGAGGACCAAAGCCATTATGATTCGCTGTTGTCGCACTCTGGCAACCTGCTATGATTGTGGTATTCCCTTGCTGGATAGTCTGAAAAGTGCCCGGAACATTGCTGGTTCTCTCGTGTATCAGACGGCACTGGAAAACATTCTGGAACAGGTTTCTGCGGGAAGCAGCTTACATGCAGCGATACAGAATAGTCACTGTTTCCCGGAGTTCGTGACACAAATGGTATTGATCGGAGAAGAATCCGGAACTTTAGGTCAGGTACTGACAAAAGTTGCAACACAGTACGAACACGATGTCGACCAGTTAATCGAACAGCTTGGTGAATTACTCGAACCCCTGCTTATCCTATTGCTTGGCGGGCTAGTCGGCGGATTAGTCATCGCAATGTATTTACCTGTCTTTAACTTAATGCAGGTGATGGGATAGTATAATAACAATCGCTATACCGAATAATCCCGCCATGGCCGGGCTACCGAATTAAATTGAGCGCAGTTGAATGGATGCATTTTTTACTTATCCCTGGTTATTTCCCGTTTTAGTCTCCCTGTTCGGGTTGATTATCGGTAGTTTTCTGAACGTCGTGATCTATCGTTTACCACAAATGATGATTGCCGGCTGGAAACAAGAGATTGCTGACACATTCCCGGAATACAATATCCCGCCACCGCCTCCGGAAGAAAATGTAACATTAAGTCTGCCGGCCTCGTTTTGTCCGCATTGCCACCATCCGATTCGTCCCTGGCATAACATTCCGTTATTCGGCTGGTTACTCCTCAGGGGTAAATGTGCCGACTGTAAAAACCGGATATCAGTTCAGTATCCTTTGGTGGAATTACTCACCGCCCTGACCAGTTGCACAATTGCAATTCATGGCGGTATCACGCTCTATACTGCCGCACTACTTCTCTTTACCTATGTAAGCATCGCCGCAGCTTTTATCGATTTGAACCGTATGCTGCTCCCGGATTCGCTGACCATTCCCCTGATTTGGCTTGGATTATTGCTGTCGTTGAGTCATATCAGTCCGGTAGATTTACAGGATGCCGTCATTGGCGCTGTAGCCGGTTATTTATCACTCTGGTCGGTCTATTGGGTGTTTAAACTGCTGACTAAAAAAGAAGGAATGGGCTATGGTGACTTTAAATATCTTTCAGCCCTTGGAGCCTGGATTGGCTGGCAGACTTTACCGATGGTCATTTTAATTTCCTCGGTGATTGGCGTTATTTTAGGTATCACACTACTACTGATAAAAAAAGAAGGAAACCGGACCTTTCCATTCGGTCCATCTTTAGCTATTGCCGGATGGGGTTGCCTGCTTTGGGGAGAACAGATTATGAGCTGGTATACATCAATCGTGTTAGGAGCATAATATGGCATTTGTTGTCGGTCTGACCGGAGGCATATCCAGTGGTAAAACAACTGTAGCGGATTTATTCCATCAGAATTTTTCTATCGATATTATTGATGCAGATGTGGTTGCCCGTCAGGTCGTTGAAAAAGGATCTCCGGGTTTAGCCGCTATTACAACCCACTTCGGTCAGGAAATACTCAATGATGACGGGACATTAAACCGCTCACGTCTGAGAGAGATTATCTTTGCCGATCAGCGTGAAAAATCATGGCTAAATCAGCTCCTTCACCCGATGATCCGGCAAAAAATGCAGACTGATCTGGCACAAACCTCCTCTCCCTACACTTTACTGGTTATTCCTTTGTTGGTTGAAAACCAGCTTCAGTCTATGACTGACAGGATATTAGTCGTCGATGTTGATGAAGAAACGCAAATCCAGCGAACCATGACCCGTGATGGAATCAGCCGTCAGCATGCCCAGAATATTCTTTCCGCCCAGGCGACAAGAGCAGAGCGTCTTGCAGTGGCTGATGATGTGATTAACAATAATGCAGTAAACCAGAAACTTTTGTCTCAAATCACAGAATTGCACCAAAAGTATCTAGCCATGAGCGGCAGAAATTTGTGAGAATAGAGCGGACTGAAATAAAGGCTGGCTAAATGACTACCCACCAATTCGAACATCCTCTGAATGAAAAGACTCGTATCTATCTGAGAGTTGAAGCACTGCTGGCCCAGCTTCACCGAGCCTCCCGGTTTCATGATAATGATCAGTATCAGCTTTTCTTCCGCGCGCTGTTCGACCTGCTGGATATATTTGAGCAAATTCAGCTCCGTAGCGAACTTGCCAAAGATATCGAGAAACAACGGATTATGTACCGGAATTGGTTAAATGTTGATGGTGTGGATCAAAACACATTGCTGGCATTACTCCGGGAGGTGGATGAAGTCCATTCAAACCTGATGAATGCTGAACGGTTCGGTGTGACATTGAAAGAAGACCGTTTTTTAATATCAGTTCGTCAACGCTTCAATCTGCCCGGTGGTTCATGCTGCTTTGATCTGCCCGCACTTCATTACTGGCTACACACACCAGCAGAGCAAAAGCAGCAGGACGCTCAGACATGGATGCAAACCCTGACACCACTCTCTTCCGCGCTGAATCTATGGCTGAAACTTGCCCGGGAAACCGGCCAGTACCGGGGTTACACGGCAAAGTCGGGCTTTTATCAGAGTGATGCTGAAGAAGCTAATATCCTGCGCCTGATGATCCCGTTAGAATATGGAGTTTATCCGATGATCTCAGGACACAAAAACCGTTTTGCGATCAAATTTATTGAATTTGAAACCAATCAGGCCTGCTCTCGCGATATTCAGTTCGAGTTGGCCGTCTGCTGCTAGAAGTACAGAAATTATGACGAATCAGAAAATCACTACCGTTCAATGCCCACAATGCGGTGCATCCGTTGTCTGGGGGGAACAGAGTCCTTTCCGGCCATTTTGTAGCAAAAAATGTCAGATGATCGATTTCGGCACTTGGGCAAATGAAGAAAATACCATCCCCGGTGCACCAGATATGTCCGATGCCGATGGCTGGTCTGAAGATTACGACAATTAATCTCCTCTCCGCTCTGAATAGAGCGGAACTCATATCAGGCCAACACTTTTTCTTCACTATCAACTCACCTCAACTGTTATCAATTTGCTTCAATTGCTGAAAATACCACCGAAGTCGGTTAGATTTTGCTCAGACATAATCCTAAGAATTGGATACAGGTCACATCACCCCGCCAATAAAACGTAAATACACAGTAAGGAATTGGCTTCGGTTTCGTCTAAAATGAAAAAAATACTTTTTACTGAGACATTGAATGACATTAGCCGATTCAGAAGTTCAACCGGATTCGTTTTCACAACATCTCTTTTATGACGAGAGCTTTATCCAACCGTTGAGACAACAGATGCTGAAATTTGCCATATTACAGGTTCAGGATGAACAACTGGCTGAGGATGCAGTTCAGGAAGCGATGATTTCAGCCTATCAACATATTGATAAATTTGAAAAACAGGCCGCCCTGAAAACCTGGATTTTTGCCATACTCAAGAACAAGCTTATCGATTTACTGAGAAAAGAAAAACGGACAACAGCCGCTAGTCAGCTTGAAACCGGTGAGTGTTCTCAGGGAGATGCGCTAATGGAAAAACTGTTTGATGATCATGGTCACTGGTATAAACATGAGCGTCCGGTGAAATGGCAACAGCCGGATAGCGGTATTGAAAACGAGCATTTCTGGCGGGTTTTCGATACTTGTCTGAATGCTCTGCCGGAACGCTACGGCCGATTGTTTATGATGCGGGAGTTTCTTGAGCTGGAAACACCTGAGATTTGCACCAATGAGGAAATCTCCGTCAGTCATCTGAATGTCACTCTCTATCGTGCCCGACTCAGACTCCGGGAATGCCTGGAAAACAACTGGTATTTATCGGAGGAGTTATCATGAACTGCAAACAGGCCACCCGCCTTCTCTCCGAACGAATGGATCGCTCGCTGACCACCAAAGAAAAATTAGCGCTTCGCATGCATGTTGCCATCTGTACAGGCTGTCGCCGATTCGGAACGCAGATGGATGATATTCGTTTATTATCAAAGCATTACATGAAAGCCGATCTCAAAGATAAAGAAGAATAAATTTTTTTTCATTTTTTGTGTAATAACCATCCCGGTTCGTCCGTCGAATAAGGGAAATTAAACAACACACTAGTGAGGAAACACTATGAATGCGTCAAAAACGTCTCTTGCTTTAGCTCTGACAACTGCCGTTGCACTTTCTGCTGCAACACTCCCGGCTCAGGCCGCCAGTAAAGAAAAATGCTTTGGTGTAGCACTTGCAGGGCAAAATGACTGCAAAGCAGGTCCGGGAACTTCCTGTGCCGGTACGTCAAAAACAGACTATCAGGGAAATGCCTGGAAGTTTGTTCCTAAAGGTACCTGTGCGGAGATGAAATCAGAAACATCACCGACAGGGCACGGGCAACTCGAAGCATTCTAAGTCGGACTTTATCTATGACTCAGCTTCGACCAACAACATCCACCGAAGACGTGCAAACGTCTTCGGGCTTTCCGCTCCTGAGTGGTATCAGCTTAAAACCCTGTTACTATCAGGCCATTCTGGAAGAAAAACCACCTGTCGGCTTTTTTGAAATCCATGCCGAAAACTATCTTTCAGCAGGAGGCCCAACCCGCCACTATCTGGAAAAAATCCGGGAACACTATCCAGTAACCGTCCACGGAGTCGGACTATCAATCGGTGGAGAGTCACCGCTGAATCTGACACATTTAGAGAAAGTGGCACAGTTAGTAGAGTGGATTGAACCGGTGTTTTTTTCCGAACACTTGGCCTGGTCCAGCCATTTCAGTCATTTTTTTAACGATTTGCTGCCGTTACCTTATACGCAAGAAACACTGCATCAGGTCTGTGAACATATTGAGCAGGTTCAGGAACGCCTGAAACGCCCAATGCTGCTGGAAAACCCATCTACCTATCTGCGCTTTAAAGAAAGTACGATGGATGAACTGGAATTTGTCTCAGCAATCGTACGACGCACCGGATGTCAGTTGTTACTGGATGTCAATAACGTTGCAGTCTCCTGTTTTAATCACCAGCAGGATCCTTACCACTATATTGAACACTTTCCGGGTCACTCTGTCAGGCAGATCCACCTGGCCGGATATGCAGTTGATCAAAACGGAACTGTGCCGCTCCGAATCGATGCTCATGATCGGGAGGTAACTGAGGATGTCTGGCAACTCTACCGCTATACATTGCAGCAATGGGGTGACACGCCAACTTTAATTGAATGGGACGGACAACTACCGGAACTGGCAGTCCTGCAACATCAGGCAGATATGGCCGATCAGATTCGCTCTCAACTTCGCCCCTATCAAAAACCGGAGGCACCGAATCATGCAGCAGCAATTTAGTCAGTCGATTCTGATGCACAGCGATGATGTACTGCCACAAATCGAAGCCACATCAGAAGCCGAAAAACAGGCACGTTTCGCGGTTTACAGAAATAATGTCTACCACTCGCTAACTGAAGCTCTGGAAGAGATCTATCCGGTTTGTAAGATGGTTGTCGGAGAGGATTTTTTCCGAATGCTGGCCGGACATTTTATCCAGAATCATCCGCCAGCTTCCCCAATATTGAGCGAGTATGGAGAAAACTTTGCCGGGTTTTCCCACCAGATTCCTCAACTCTCTTCATTACCTTATTTCGGTGAACTGGCTCAGCTTGAATATCAGTTACTGCAATTTACTCATGCCGCGGATATACCCGTGCTCTCTATTACCGAAATTCAGCAACGTCTGGAAAACATTGCCGATCCAACTCAATCATCCTGGCAACTGACCGAACCCTGTCGGCTATGGCAGACATCTTATGCTGTCGGTTCAATTTACGAAGCACATCAGCCAGACTCAGAACTGGCACTCAAGGATATTCAATGGGATGAGAGTGAATACCTGCTTCTGACCAAGAAAGATCACTATGGTCACTGCTACCGGCTCTCCGCTGATGAATTCCATCTGCTTTTGCAACTACAGCAAGGAGAAACTCTGGAGCAAGCCAGCCAACACGTTGAGGAATCTCAATTTCCGGCCTTATTTTCAACATTACTACAAAAACCCATCATCCGGGACATTCTGCCGCAATAGGAGCCTGTTATGTTATTTCAACTGCTGAAGAAAATATCCGACTCCCCGTGGACAGAATCGGTCATATTATTCCTGAGCCGTTTTGGTCTGGCTGCGATATTCTGGTTATCCGGGCAAACAAAAATTGAAGGGTTTGCTTTCAATTTTATTTCCGGCCCGATTCAACTGGGGTGGCCGGTCATTAAAGACAGCACATTTGTTCTATTTGAGTATGAATACAATCTGCCAATCATTTCTTACGTGTTAGCGGCTTACCTCGCCACAATTGCCGAACACCTGCTTTCTTTACTACTACTCACCGGATTCATGACTCGTTTAGCAGCTCTGGGAATATTTGGCATGACACTGGTCATTCAGATTTTTGTCTACCCCGATGCTTACCCAACTCATGCCACCTGGCTGGCATTGAGTGCCTGGATTCTCTATAGAGGTGCAGGGGCAATATCACTGGATCATTTACTACAGTCCCGGAAAACTGGAGCAGAGAAATAATACGGTAATACAATCCTATGAAACCACACGATATTTCAGGGGCTTAGGAGCCCCGATTCAGACCCATTTCTTTGAAATCTATTGATGAACAAATAAATATCGTTTGTCACGCTTTCAGAATTACTTTTCAAGCAACGGTACAACGTTGGGATTAGAACTCTTCTATAAGTGGGGCAGAAGAGCTGCGTTCAATTAACTCTCCAACGAAACGGGTTTCACCATGGATTGCATCGGGTGAATGAATCATATCCAGTGTTATTTCGACCACTTTACGCATCATCTCTTTGATCGGAATATCAATTGTTGTCAACGGCACATGCGCATAGTTCGACATACCCGAGTTATCAATACCAACCACAGATATCTGTTCAGGGATGGATAATCCACTTTCAAATAACGCTTTTTCTACACCGATAGCCATTTCATCACTACAAGAAAAAATCGCAGTAAATTTCACGTTCCGAGCCATGATCGTCTGACATGCCTGATATCCTCCTAAAAAATGATAATGGCCTGATTCAACAAGCTCCGGGCGATATGGTATACCAAATTCGGTTAATGCTTCCCGGTAGCCGGCCAAGCGTTCTTGTGCTGTTAGAGTATTCATGGTTCCAGTGATACAGGCAATATCACGATGACCAAGGCTTAATAGATGTTTAGTGATTGTATAACCCGCATTGAATTGATCAAATATCACACATGGAAGTCTCTCATCGGAAAAGTTTCGGCCGATAGTGACCAGAGGGACATCAATCGTTCGTTTCAGCTCTAGCATGGTCTCTTCTGATATCGTACGACTGTATAAAATAATGCCATCACAACGACGGCCAGACAGCATCAGGATGGCCTCTTTTTCCCGTCTGGAGTCATAACGTCCATCAGTCACAAAAATCTGCTTCCCCGCCTGTTCACACTGTTCCGCTGCTTGGTTTAGCATTGTCCCGTAATAAGATCCGTCATAACCAGGAACAATAAGACCAATAGTATTGGTCTTATTGGTTGCCAGCGCTCGGGCAAGAGTATTTGGTGTATATCCAAGTTTATTGATAGCTGTAAATACGCGATCTCTGGTCTTTGGAGATACCTGACCGGTACCATTGAGAACCCTCGATACTGTTGCTGAGGAAACTCCAGCCTCTTTACACACGTCAGCTATCGTTGCCATATACTCCCCTAACACTTATAACTAATTACAGTTTTTCACCATTTGAGCTAATCACATCTTTATACCACAAAAAACTCTTCTTACGGAGACGTTTCATCGTCCCTGTCCCGTCATCATGGCGGTCAACATAGATAAAACCGTAGCGCTTTCGGTACTCCCCGGTGCCGAAAGAAACACAGTCAATACAACCCCATGGCGTATACCCCATCAACTCAACGCCATCGAAACTGACAGCTTTCTTCATCTGTTCAATATGCTCCTTGAGGTAACGGATACGGTAATCGTCGTTTATTTCACCATTTTCGCCGAGGAGATCCTGAGCACCAAAACCATTCTCTACAATAAACAATGGCTTATTATAACGTTCATACAGTTCACCTAAAGAATAGCGCAGACCTACAGGGTCGATTTGCCATCCCCACTCAGATGCCTGGACATACGGATTTTTAATCACCCCGGTCAGCCCTTCCGAATCCTCTTGCTTATCTGCTTTAACAGCAATGGACATGTAGTAACTCAATCCAATATAGTCACAGACGCCTTCTTTGAGGACATCAAGATCATCAGCTTCCATCTCAATGTGGTAACCTTTACGTTCCCATTCTTTTAATACATATGCAGGATATTCACCACGCATGTGTACATCACTGAAAAAATAGCGGGTTCGCATGGCTTGTTGGGCGTGCATAATATCATCGGGATCACACGAATACGGATAGATCGGAACCCACGCAACCATACAGCCAATTTTAAAATCCGGATTAATTTTGTGGCCTATTTTAACCACTTTCGCACTGGCAACGAATTCATGATGAACCACCTGATACATACACTCTTCCGGACAAGCCTCAACCGTATAATCGACCCCCGAATTTGAGTACCCCATTAACTGAATATGTACATCACGCTGGTTATTGATCTCATTAAAGGTCATCCAGTATCTGACTTTATCTTTATAACGGTGCATTACTGTTTCTGCATAATGCACAAAAAAGTCAACTACCCGACGATTTTTAAAACCACCATACTCTTTTACAAGATGAAGAGGCATTTCAAAGTGAGACAATGTGATTACGGGTTCAATACCATGTTCTAACAGCTCATCAAACAGATCATCGTAATATTGAAGTCCTGACTCATTGGGTTCTACTTCATCTCCGTTAGGAAAAATTCGTGTCCAGTTAATTGAGGTCCGGAAACATTTGAATCCCATTTCGGCAAGCAGTGCAACATCATCTTTGTAATAGTCATAAAACGCGGTCGCTTCATGGTTTGGGTAATGATATCCGTCAAGAACCCCGTCCGTTATTTGACGGCTCGTATTCACGTCTCCCCCGGAGAGTACGTCAACAATACTTGGACCTTTACCGTCCCGGTCCCATGCCCCTTCGACCTGATGAGCAGCAACAGCTCCTCCCCAGAGGAAATCGTCTGGTAATGATTGAGTCATAATTTTCACTTACTTTTTGATTGTTAACATGGAAAAGCCGCACTAGAATTGTGCGCACTCTTCATCGAATAAAGAGTTAAGCCTGTAATGTGCGATGAATGTCGATGATTTCTTCGATAAGCTCACGTGCAAGCATTGATGTCATGATGTGATCCTGTGCATGAACCATGATAAGGTTGACCAGAATTTTTCCTTCCCCCTCATCCATACCAATAAGTTCAGTCTGAACTTTATGCGCACGTTTGGCCGCCTCTGTAGATTGAGCCAGAAGTTCATCGACCTCTTCCCACTGCCCCTGCTTAGCACATGCCAATGCACTCATCGCCCGACTTTTAGATTCACCAGCGTTGATAATGAGCTCCATAACAGTTGTTTCTAATTCCATAAATTATCTCCGGTAAAAGCAGGGGAACCCAACGGAGATCCCCTTGACTATGAATTAAAATGTAGCTATTCGCTTGGTTCAAACATTCGCAGTCTCTGCGTCAGATATTGTACGATGTGCTTCAATTTCAGCCTGTTCCTGAGTAATGAGCTGCTTCTCATAAATTTTGAAGAAGGGATAATAAATAACCAAATCAAGAGCAATAAGGGCAACCACTAAAACAGCATTGTTCATTTGCCAGCCTGCCCCCCATGCTGCCCCGATAGGTGCCGGAGCGGTCCATGGAACAAGAGAAACTACGTGTCCAACAACATCCATTTTGGTTAAAGCATAAGCAATTGTCGCATTTACCAAAGGTGCTCCTACAAATGGAATAAACATGATTGGATTCATCACCAATGGTGAGCCGAAGAGTACGGGTTCATTAATATTGAAAGCCGCAGGAATTACCCCTAAACGTCCAATTGTTTTCAAATGAACCGACTTACTCTTCAGATAAAGAAGCACAAGCGCAAACGTTGCACCGGAACCACCAATGACCACAAAAAACGACCAGAATGGCTCGATGAAGATTGCAGGAAGTGGTTGACCCGCTTCCAAAGCGGCTTGATTTAGCCCTAAATTATACAGATAAAACGGGGCCATAATACCGCCAACAATACTCGCACCATGGATCCCGGCAAACCACAGTAGTTGAGCTATAAGTGTTGCCAGTAAAATTGCCGGTAAGGAGTCCGATGCAGAAACTAATGGCTGGAACATCGCCATGATTGCCCCGGGAAGCAACATATCGAAATGGGCTTGGATAAACAGATTTAGTGGATAAATCGTCAGAATAATTACAACTGCCGGAACCAGTAAATTAAACGACTGGCGGATTTTATCCGGGACAGACTCTGGCAACCTGATACCAATATTCTTTTCTTTCAAGAATCTTGTCAGCTCAGGTACATAAATACCGACAACAATGGCAGTAAAAATACCGGTTCCTCCCATATACTGAGAAGCAAGAACACCATCTTTCATCGGTGCAGCAATGAGCAAGAACGTCATGAGAGACAACATTGCTGTCGGCAGAGTATCCAATTTATATGAATTTGCCAGATTATAAGCAATACAGGTCACAATATAGATCGACATGATGCCCATGCTCATATTAAACGGCAGCATTAGTTCATCAAAATATTCCTTCGATAAAGACAGCCATGCCTGACCAAAAACCGAAGTGGTATCCGGAGAAAAAGGAGGAAATGAAAAAATAAGCAGGAAAGAGCCAACAATCATAAATGGCATCGCTCCGATAAAACCATCACGAATCGCACCGATATGACGTTGAGATGCAAGTTTTCCTGCAATAGGCGTCAACCTATTCTCTAAAAACTGAAATAAAACATTCATTTGTCTGATCCTCCGATTATTCCATCATTGCAAGCGCGTCAGCTAAAATCTTGTCACCTTTCATCATGCCGTAATCCATAGCATTGATGACACTGATTGGTTTCCCGGCCGCATCCGCTTTTATTTTTAGATCTGCCAGCTTGTATTTAATTTGAGGACCAAGTAGATAACAGTCGTAATCGTTGTAATGTGAGTCAAAGTCTTCCATACCTACAGCATTGATTTCAGCCTCAATCCCTTGAGACTGAGCCGCCTGTTGCATTTTTTTAACAACCATACTCGTAGACATGCCAGCCGCACAGCAAAGTAATATCTTAACCATATAATTTATCCCTAATGTTTCACTCATCTATTTTTGTAGGGCGTTTTAGCGCTCAGGTATTATACTGCCACATAAATGTAAGCGCTTACAGTAAGCGCTTACATTTATGTGGCAAATTGTGATTAGTTACAATAAAAAGAGTAAAATTTGATCTTTTCCGTTAAATGGATCACGGTATTTATGAGGAAAAACTCAGGTAGAAATGTGGGGTTAATATCAGTTCAATCATTAAACGCAACACAGAAATAGTCAACTAGATGCTTACATAAAGCAATTCCATCTCCTGCATATCATCATAATCTCTGAAATATAAAAAAGCCGGGCTATATTCAGCCCGGCTTTAATCATTTTCGAATCAGTATCGTTTGGAGCAATTAAGCTTCATCACTATCAGTCACTGTTTCTTCATCATCACCGTTAGACTGTTCGATTTCAATCCGGGTGACACGTTGCAGGCCACGAGGTAACAGAGCACCTCTCCGGCCTCGTTCGCCACGGAAGTTATCCAGATCATCCGGTTTTAATCCCAGTTTCCGTTTCCCGGCGTAGAGCGTAATCATTGAGCCTTCAGGCAAAGCAATCAGGTGAGAAACAAATTCTTCCCGCGCTTTTGCCTTCGCTGACGGAATATTGATAATCTTATTCCCTTTTCCTTTACCTAACTGCGGCAAATCCTTAATTGGGAACAACAACATCCGCCCCTGATTGGTGATCGCCAGAATTTCATCGGATTCCAGACTACTCAATGGTTGAGGCGTCATGATCAAAGCATTCTCCGGCAAGTTCACCAGCGCTTTACCACTGCGGTTCTTGGACAGAAAATCGCTGCCTTTACAGACAAAGCCATATCCGGCATCCGAGCCCACCAGCCACAACTGATCCTCGTCTCCCATGACAACCTGACGAATCTGCGTCCCTTCCGCAACATTCAGACGCCCGGTAATCGGTTCTCCCTGAGAACGGGCCGATGGTAGTGTATGAGATTCCAGAGAGTAACTGCGCCCATCACTACCAAAGAACACAGCCTGTTGATTACTCTTACCACAGGCGTGAGTCAGATATTGATCGCCCGACTTGTAGCTCAGTCCCTGACAATCGATATCATGCCCCTTCGCATGACGAATCCAGCCTTTGTCCGACAGTATGACGGTAATCGCTTCACTCGGAACCAGCTCTCTTTCAGTCAGCGCTTTAGCTTCAGCCCGCTCGACTAACGGAGAACGGCGATCATCGCCATACTTTTCAGCGTCCGCTTTGATCTCTTTTTTTAGCAGTGTATTCAGACGACGCTCAGAGCCCAGCAATAATTCTAACTTCTCCCGCTCTTTTTCCAGTTCATCCTGTTCACCACGAAGCTTCATCTCTTCGAGTTTGGCTAAGTGACGGAGCCGTGTATCCAGAATCGCATCAGCCTGAATTTCCGTAATTCCAAACCGCTCCATCAGAACAGTTTTGGGGTCATCTTCTGTCCGGATGATCTCGATAACTTCATCAAGGTTCAGATACGCGACCAGTAAACCTTCCAGAATATGTAATCTGGCCAGAACCTTATCTAAACGGTACTGTAAACGACGCTTCACTGTCGTCCGGCGAAACTCAATCCACTCAGACAGAATTTGTGTAAGTCCTTTCACCTGAGGACGATTATCCAGACCAATCATATTCAGGTTGACCCGGAAACTTTTTTCCAGGTCAGTCGAGACAAACAAGTGATTCATCAAGACATCGCAATCAACTTTCTTCTTACTTGGTACGATCACGATTCGGGTCGGATTCTCATGATCAGATTCGTCCCGTAAATCTTCAACCATCGGCAATTTCTTCGCCCGCATCTGGTTGGCAATCTGCTCTAGTAATTTTGCGCCGGAAACCTGATGTGGAAGTGCCGTAATGACAATATCGCCGCCTTCTTTATGCCAGAGAGCCCGCATCTTGATGCTTCCCCGGCCAGTCCGGTACATTTTTTCAATATCTGCACGTGGAGAAACAATTTCCGCTTCTGTCGGATAATCCGGTCCCTGAACATATCCCATGATTTCATCCAGACCAGCCTGAGGCTGATCGATTAGATGAATCGCAGCATCCGCAATTTCCCGGACGTTATGGGGTGGAATATCCGTCGCCATACCGACAGCAATACCGGTTACGCCATTGAGCAGAATATGAGGTAAACGAGCCGGAAGCATCTGTGGTTCACGCATGGTACCGTCAAAGTTCGGTTGCCATTCAACCGTTCCCTGTCCCAGCTCACCCAGCAGAATTTCAGCAAAACGAGAAAGTTTGGCTTCGGTATAACGCATCGCCGCAAAAGATTTAGGATCATCCGGCGCTCCCCAGTTTCCCTGACCATCTACCAGCGGATAACGGTAAGAGAAGGGTTGAGCCATCAGAACCATAGCTTCATAACAGGCTGAATCCCCATGCGGGTGATATTTACCCAGTACGTCACCCACCGTCCGGGCAGATTTCTTGTACTTAGACGAAGCCGACAAACCAAGTTCTGACATCGCATAAATGATGCGACGCTGAACCGGCTTAAGACCGTCCCCGATGTAAGGCAGGGCACGGTCCATAATGACGTACATCGAGTAGTTCAGGTATGCGTCTTCCGTAAATTTACGTAACGGCAGCTGTTCTACCCCGTCAAAACTAATATCTGTTGCCATGTTTATACCTCTGCCAAATCACCGTTGCGTTGCAACCAGGTCCGTCGGTCGTCAGCTCTTTTTTTGCCCAGAAGCATGTCCATCATCTCATCGGTCGCTTCTACATCATCAATAGTAAGCTGGACAAGCCGACGGGTATTCGGGTCCATCGTTGTTTCGCGCAACTGAAGCGGGTTCATTTCACCCAAACCTTTAAAGCGCTGAACGTTGATTTTAGCTTTCTTCTGGCTCAGTCGTTCCAACACACCGTCTTTTTCCTGATCGTCCAACGCATAGTAAACCTCTTTACCACAATCGATCCGGTAAAGGGGCGGCATTGCAACATAAACGTGTCCGGCGCGAACCAAGGCAGGAAAATGACGGGTAAACAGGGCGCATAACAGAGTCGCAATATGTAGTCCGTCTGAATCCGCATCCGCCAGAATACACACTTTGCCATAACGCAGGCTTTCCAGATTATCGTTGTCCGGGTCAATGCCTAAAGCAACAGAAATATCATGGACTTCCTGAGAAGCCAGCACCTGATCCGCTGACACTTCCCAGGTATTTAAGATCTTACCCCGGAGCGGCATCACTGCCTGAAACTCACGATCTCTGGCCTGTTTTGCACTACCTCCGGCAGAATCCCCTTCCACTAAAAACAATTCAGTACGACTGAGGTCCTGAACAGTACAGTCGGTCAGTTTCCCCGGAAGGGCTGGCCCTGAAGCGATTTTCTTACGTACAACTTTCTTACTGGCTCGCATCCGGCGGTGTGCATTGGCAATACAGACTTCCGCCAGTTGTTCGGCAAGCTGCGGCTTTTCATTCAGCCACAGGCTGAATGCATCTTTCACGACACCGGAAACAAAAGCTGCGGTTTGGCGGGAGGACAGACGTTCTTTAGTCTGGCCGGCAAACTGAGGATCCTGCATTTTGACAGACAAAACATAGGAACAGCGTTCGAAAACATCTTCACCAGTCAGTTTCACACCTCGGGGGAGTAAATTACGGAATTCACAAAACTCCCGCATCGCGTCCAGTAATCCCTGACGCAGCCCGTTAACGTGAGTTCCACCCAACGCGGTCGGGATCAGGTTCACATAACTTTCAGTGATCATGTCCCCACCTTCGGGTTGCCAGATCACCGCCCAGGTTGCGGCTTCCGTTTCGGCTTTGAATTCCCCGGTAAAAGGCTCCTCAGGTAAAAGAGTGTATCCTTTGACACCTTCTGCGAGATAATCTTTCAGACCGTCTTCGTAGAACCAGCGATAGGAATTCCCATTCACTTTGTCTTCAAACGTAATCTCCAGCCCCGGACATAAAACAGCCTTGGCACGAAGATTATTGACCAGCCGGGTCACAGAAAAATTACCTGAGTCAAAATAAGCACTATCCGGCCAGAAATGGACACTCGTTCCGGTATTTCTGCGGCCACATGTGCCAGTGACATTCAGATCGACAACTTTATCGCCATGTTCAAAAGCAATTTCATAAATCTGCCCGTCACGACGAACGGTTACTTCTACACGCTTGGACAGTGCATTAACAACCGAAATACCAACCCCGTGTAATCCACCGGAGAACTGATAATTCTTATTTGAAAACTTACCCCCCGCATGGAGCTTACACATAATCAGCTCAACGCCAGAGACTTTCTCTTCCGGGTGAATATCAACAGGCATACCTCGCCCGTTGTCGGTCACTTCCAGAGATTGGTCAGAATGAAGAATAACCTGGACCTTCGATGCATAACCGGCTAACGCTTCATCAACACTATTATCGATGACTTCCTGCCCCAGATGGTTCGGACGTGCGGTATCGGTATACATCCCAGGCCGACGACGTACTGGTTCTAAGCCATTTAAAACTTCAATGGCACCAGCATTATATTGTTCAGTCATATTTCGGGATGCTTATATCAATCAATGATTCTAACTTTGCGCTCAAACTGTAAACATTTCGAGAAAAATTTACAGCTGTCACTGAAAACTTTTATACAGTATGACACTAGTCATACGTGGGAATAGATAGAGACTTCAATCCTCCGTTTCCCCACAAATACCTGAGGTATAGTCTGGAAGAGAAGGCTTTATGTCAAGAGTCAGTCTGGTTACCGAGCTGATTTCTGATATTTTTCTCAATGCGTGTCAAAGTTCCAGAAAATCGAGAATCGCAGCAGCATAACGTTCAAAACCAATAAAACTATGGTCACCATCCTGCTCCACGGTTTGCCGGGCGTGATGAAATTTTTCAACTGCCTGCCGATAATCAAGGACTTCATCCCCCATCTGTTGCAACAGCCAAAACTGGCTGGGATCAGCCAGCACTTCTACATCCAGAGCCCTTAGTTCATCGATATGAGATGATTCAAGTCTATATGTTTCATGTGTATACGGATTTACCTGTTCTCCCAGATAATCCTGTAGCAGCTCATAGGGACGAACAGCCGGATTCACTACAACAGCTCTCAGATGAAATACGGAATTCAGCCAGACTGACAGAAAACCACCGAGAGAACTACCTACCAGACCAATGCGATATGTCTGCTGGTGTTCCCTGACCAGTGTGGAGAGCATTTGAGCTGCATCTTCCGGGAAACAAGGGAGTTGCGGAACAATAACACGGATATCAGGGCGGTATTCCCGGCAGTATTGCTGCATCACCATCGCTTTATGTGATAAAGGGGAACTGTTAAAACCGTGGATATATATCAGTAAAGAAGGTTTACGCATTCATTACCTCTTGCTCCCGATACCCCATGTCCATGGTCATTTATTAATAACCATGCGCTGAAAAATCAGGCAGAAAAAGACCACTTTTTAAACGACCGACCTGCGTCGTAAGCTGTCCGTCAGGATGGAGTTCCAGTTCTCGCCAGCCTGGTGATACCGAATCCAGCGCAAAATCATCAGACTGTGGTTTGAACTGGACACATGTTGAAGGTGTCGACATCACCCGGACACCATGGTAATCACGCTCCATCACCTGATGAACATGACCACAGATCACACCTTTCACATGTGGATATTTCAATAAGACATCCCAGAATTGCTCACTATTTTTCAATGTATGCTGATCCAGCCACCGGCTACCGACCAGCAGCGGATGATGATGTAATAGTATCAATGTATGTCTGTCTTGTGTCTGGCACAAAATGTCGTCCATCTGTTGAAGCTGTTCCGGACTGACGTGACCATAAGGCACCCCAAAAACCTGAGAATCGAGCAGAATCATCTGCCAGTGGGCGCCGACAATCACATGATTAGGCTGCGTAATTTGCGGGCAGGCCAGAACTGTTTTCATAACAGGCTGATCATCATGATTCCCCGGAAGCCAGAGACAGGGCTTCTGTAAAGGCTGAATACCGTCAACAAAACGCTGATAAGAAACATCCGAATGATCCTGAGAAATATCTCCGGTCGCCAGAATCAGATGATATTCAACCTGCCGGGAAATAATCTCATCTACAACAGCATTGAAACTATCGGCAGTGTTAACACTGAGCAGACTCCCCTCATCGGAGGCAAACAGATGAGTATCGGTAATCTGAAGCAGTTTAACACTATCAAGATGTTCGGTGTGAAACGATACGTCCAAGTCTACTTAACCTTATGAAGATGATCGGTCACTGACATTAATCGGTGTCCGGCTAATGCCATGTTTTAAACAGAAGGTCAGCCAATCCCCTAAAAAACGGTTCGCCTGAGCCTTTTCGTCTTTCTGCACCATTCTATCGTTCGGATAATCGTAACGAGGCTTCAACCGGTGCATCTGTTCAGAGCTACAGACTTCTGCAACACGAGCATCGTGATACAGCCTGACAGACATCGTCGGTAATGGAAACACAGCAATATCATCACTTTGGCATATCTTAACCAGCGTTGTATATTTTGTGACTTCCATCACTTCCAATTGGTAGTTCATACGCAAGGCCTGGTAACAACGCACATCTTCAGCACTGTGCATTGACGGCAACAGTGCATTCAGTTTTGCATAGTTTGTTTCATAAACCCGCATCAGCTCAGGTAAATCAACGTGATACGGTTTCTTCATTGCTACTTCAGCCATTGTACTTTCAGCTCTTCCCGGTTTAACTCCAGCCATTGTAAGGCAATAATCGATGCCCCATTTTCAATTCGCCCCGTCTTCACCCAGTGATAAGCGTCTTCCCGGCTTACCACATGAACACGAATATCTTCGTCTTCCCCATCCAGCCCATGAACTCCCTGAGCTTTGGATGCATCAACTTCCCCGACATAGATATCAATCATTTCATTACATCCGCCAGAAGAAGGATAGTACGATGTTACCGGAACGGTACGCCCGATAGTCAATCCCGCTTCTTCGACAGCTTCACGACGTATCAGTTCTTCCGAAGACTCATTTTCTTCCAGAATACCGGCAACGATTTCAAACTGCCATGGATGAGGATGCTCAAGCGCTCCCACCCGGATCTGCTCAATCAGAATGACCTGATCATGAACAGGATCATAAGGAAGTACTGCCGCGGCTCGTCCCCGAACAAACATTTCCCGCTCAACAACCCGACTCCAGCCGCCTTCAAACTTCCTATATTTGAAATAATACTTTACCATTTTGAAAAAACCGTCAAAAAGAGTCTCTTTTTTGACGATCTGCAAATCTTGTGAAGAAAACTGTGTCGGCTCTTTTTGTGGTGATCGCATTCTTTCTACTCTCCGCTTGAACCTTTAAGTTTAACCATGTAAGTGTTTTCGGACCAAGGATACAGCTCAATTTTTTGTATAAAAATTACTAAAATAGTTAAATTAAGTAATTTGTTTACTATACAGATGGATAATTAACCAGAAAAATGACAAACTGCCAGAGCAAATCTTCCGAAATTTAAGTTAAACTATTGAGCGCAATCTCTCATGATAATATTGCAGGAATAGGAATAATGAAAAAACTGCTCCCACTATGCGTCAGTGTCACCCTGGGAAGTCTGTCCCCAATCGTCTGGGCAGATACCCTTGCGGAAATCTATGACCAAGCCAAACAAAACGATCCCCAGTTGCTCAGTGCAGCCGCACAGCGAGACTCAGCCTATGAAGCAATTAAATCGACCCGGGGAGAGCTGTTACCGCAAATCAATCTATCTACTGGTTACAACATCATCAACAGTAATAAAAATGTTGCGGATAGCAGCCAATGGACAGCGGACGTCGCACTCTCACAAAAACTTTATGATCGAAGCAGTTGGCTAAATCTGGGGATCGCAGAGAAATCAGCCCGGCAGGTTGATTCTCAGTATGCCCAAACTCAGCAGAACCTTATTTTGCGTGTTGCGCAGGCTTACTTTGAAGTCCTCAGAGCGAAAGACAATCTGGCCTTTGTCCGTGCTGAAAAGAATGCAGTTGCCCGCCAGTTGGAACAAACCAAACAACGCTTTGAAGTAGGATTGTCAGCGATTACGGATGTCCACGATGCTCAGGCACAATATGATAGCGTACTGGCGGATGAAGTTCTGGCAGAGAACAGTCTGACCAACAGCTACGAAGCCATTCGTGAAATTACCGGTCAGGAACATGATCACCTCAGCCCATTAGACACTAATCGTTTTTCTGCCAGTAAAATGGATAAGTCGATGAATGAACTGGTTGATGAAGCCCAGCAGAAAAATCTGTCCCTTCTGACCGCCAGAATCAGTCAGGATATTGCCCGAGAACAAATTTCACTGGCGAGTTCCGGACATCTGCCAAGTCTGAGCCTGAATGCAGGATACAATATGGCACATGAGTATGAAGAGTCGAGTCAGTATTACAATACTTATGACCCAATTAATAACTTCAGTGTTGGAGTCAACCTGTCGCTTCCGCTCTACACCGGTGGAAAAATCACTGCAGAGACAAAACGGGCCGAATATGGCTTAACTCAGGCCAGTCAGGATCTGGAAGCCAGTTATCGTAGTGTCGTTAAAAACGTTCGGGCCTACAACAACAACATTAATGCTTCAATCGGCGCTTTGCGTGCCTATCAACAAGCAGTTGTTTCGGCGAAATCGGCATTACAGGCAACCGAAGCCGGTTTTGATGTCGGCACCAGAACCATCGTTGATGTACTGGATTCAACCCGTCGTCTTTATGATGCGAACAGAAACTTATCTGATGCACGTTATGATTACATCCTCAACGTTCTTCAGCTAAAACAGGCCGTCGGAACCCTGAATGAACAGGATGTTCTGGATATTAATGCCGGTCTGAAATAGTCGGTTCACTATATAGATATCTGTTACAAAAAATGACAGCCTAAAAAAGCCAGCAATCATGCTGGCTTTTCTGTATACGATACCCATTGAATCGTTTAGGTTTAGCCACGCCCACCTTTAATGGCTTCAATAATTTCCGATGTTGAACAACCATCTTCAAAGTTCAGAACTCTGACTTCACCACCGGCAGCAATCACTTCCCGGCCTCCGGCAATATCTTCAGGACGATAATCCCCACCTTTCACCAGCAAATCAGGTAATACAGTGGCGATTAAACGCTGTGGTGTGTCTTCACTGAATGGAACAACCCAATCGACAGCGCCTAAACCGGCAAGAACAGCCATCCGGCGATCAGTTGGATTCACCGGACGGCCCGGACCTTTCAGACGTTTCACTGAGTCATCCGTATTAACTGCAACAATCAGACGATCGCCAAGCTCAGCAGCATGATTCAGATAAGAAACATGTCCGGCATGAAGAATATCGAAGCAACCGTTGGTCATTACGACTTTTTCTCCGCATGCCTGTGCTTTTCTGACCGCTTCAATCAATGTTTTTTCACTCACGACACCGAAATCAGTGTCCTGACTACCATGAACAGCTTCGGCCAGTTCAATAGTTGACACTGTTGACGTTCCCACTTTTCCGACCACAATACCAGCCGCTGCATTGGCCAGTGCACATGCTTCATCCAGCGGTTTACCAGCAGCAACCGAAGCAGCCAGAACAGAAATAACCGTATCTCCTGCACCAGTCACATCGTAAACTTCCTTCGCCTGAGTCGGTAAATGGAATGGTTCCTGACCCCGGCGTAGTAATGTCATCCCATGTTCGCTTCGGGTCACCAACAGGGCTTCAAAATCAAACTTTTCTATCAGTTCAAATCCCTTGGCAACAAGCTCATCTTCAGAATGGACCTTACCCACAACCTCTTCAAACTCGGCCATATTCGGAGTCAGTAGAGTCGCTCCACGATAACGCTCAAAATCGGCACCTTTCGGATCAATGAAGACAGGCACACCGAACTGTTTCGCTTTCTGAATAAACTGCTGTACATGCTCCAGAGCACCTTTGGCGTAATCGGAAAGAATCACCGACTGAACCTGAGGCAGTGTTTTTTCCATTCTCGATAACACCAGTTCCGGATCTGTATTCTCAAACTTGTCTTCAAAATCAAGACGGATCAACTGTTGCCCGCGGCTTAAAATTCGCAGTTTTGTAATCGTAGGGTAAGGAGGTAAAGCAACAAAATCACAATGAACATTTAATGAAGTCAGTTTTTCTTCTAAAACCGCCGCAGGCTCATCCTGCCCGGTTAATCCGACAATATGAGCATGTCCGCCAAGTGACGCGATATTCATAGCAACGTTCGCAGCACCTCCCGGACGTTCCTCATTGTTTTCCACTTTCACAACAGGAACCGGGGCTTCCGGTGAAATACGCCTGGTCGGACCGTACCAGTAACGATCCAGCATCACATCACCAACAATTAAAACACCTGCTTGATCATAGTCAGGTAGAATTGGCTTCATTAGAAATCTCCAGTTTTTCGATTTGATTCAGAGTTTAGCACAGCAGGATCTCAGGCTGAACATATCCGGTATAATCAAGAGGCTATTTCAGTTACTCATTCACAAGAAAACTGAAATTGGTTTAAGCTAACCATTGTTTAGGCTGACCATTGTTTAGACTAACCATTGTTTAGACTAACCATTGCTGCCACGCCTGAATCACGGCTTCCCGCTCTGCCGATAGTTTTTCCTGACTAACATCCGCATCCAGATTCAGCAGGTTACGACGATGAATTTGATCCCGCATGGTCGTATAGGCCCGGGTCAATGCTAACATCTGTTCCTGTGACATCAGGCCAACATGCATCAGTGACTCGAAGATTCTGACATTATCCGACCAACGCGCCAGCTCCGGATACCGATTGCTATAGCAAAGCACCAGATACTGTGCCAGAAATTCAATATCCGTAATCCCGCCGCGATCCTGTTTAATCATAAAACGTCCCGGCTTTTTCTCTGACAGATGCTGGCGCATTTTCTCCCGCATATCGATCACTTCCTGCTTCAGGACCGATTCATCTCTGGCAAGACTTAACACCTGATGACGAGTCTCCATAAATGCTTCGGCCAGCAGTTCATCGCCATAGATCATCCGAGCCCGAACCAATGCCTGATGTTCCCATGTCCAGGCTTCCTGATGCTGATACTCAGCAAAAGCACTGACAGGTGTGACCAACAACCCCGAGGCACCGGAAGGTCTTAAACGCATATCGACTTCATACAAAATTCCGGAAGGTGTCCGGGCTGAAAAAATGTGGATGATACGTTGTGCCAGTCGCAGGTAAAACTGGCGTCCATCAATTTCTTTCTGACCATCGGTATAAACATCTGCCGGACAGTCATGCATAAAGACCAAGTCTAAATCAGAGTTATATCCCAGCTCCCAGCCACCGACTTTGCCATAGCCTATGACAGCAAAACCTTTACCGTTACGCTGGCGCAAATGTGTCGGTTCACCATATTTTTCTTTCAACTGCTCCCATGCCTGGTTCACAACAGCCTCAACAATCGCTTCCGCCAGATAGGTCAGGTGATCACTCACTTTCATCACCGGTAAAACTTCAGCGATATCTGCCGCTGCAATCCGCAGCAGGCAAATCTGTTTAAACTGGCGCAGACCTTCCATTTGTTGTTCCATATCATCCTGAGGAATACGGGCGAGGAAGTCACGGAGCTCGACCCGATACTCATCCAGCGGAATCGGATGATAGAGCTGATGTGGATCTAATAGTTCATCCAGCAGAATAGGATAACGGGCCAGTTGCTCTGAAATCATCGGACTCGCAGTACACAGGCGAGTAAGTTGCGCCAGTGCGGCCGGATGTTCATCCAGCAGTTCCAGATAAGTGGTCCGGGTGGCAATGCGTTGCAGCAGATATAGAACACGGGGGAAACCAAACTGGGCATCAGGATGATTAAAAACGGTCTGAAACACTTTAGGCATCAAGTGATTCATCACTTCCCGCCCACGCGGTCCCAGAGTTTTCTTTGCCAGCTCAGATTTAAACTGCAGCAACGCATCAGCAATATTGCTTTCTGTTGCAAAGGAGAGGTCTTTCTGTAGGATATCAGCGACGACTTCCGGTCTGTCCGCCATATCCCAAAGTTCCTGATAAACTGGTTCTACCGGTGTTTCTTCATTCTCTTCTTCATGACCGATCAATGTTCCGAAAACCCGGTGTACCCGGTCCATATGAGAGTGAACAGTCTGAAGCAGTATCTCCCAGCTCTCCATCTCCAAAGCAGTCACCAGACGCTGCTGAGAAATCTCATCATCTGGTAACGTCTGGGTCTGTTTATCAGCCAGAGCCTGCAGCAAATTTTCCAGACGTCGCAAAAATAAATAGGCGTCTCTTAAATGATCAACCTCAGTTGTACCAAGCAGATCCAGTTCTAAAACAGCATCTAATGTTTCCAGTAATCCCCGCTTTCTTAAACTGGGTTCCCGCCCCCCACGAATCAGCTGAAATGATTGAACAATAAACTCGATCTCCCGGATACCACCGGCTCCCAGTTTAATATTATTCACCAGCCCTCGTCGGCGAACTTCACTTTGAATCATTGATTTCATCCGGCGCAGAGACTGGATAGCACTGAAATCGATATAACGACGGAACACAAAAGGACGGAGCATTTGTCTCAATTCCTGATAGCACGGGTACATTTCCCGCCCCATCACACGAGCTTTCACCATGGCATACCGTTCCCAGTCTCTTCCCTGTTCCTGGTAGTAGTCTTCTAATGCAGCGAAGCTCATCACAAGAGGACCACTGTCTCCAAATGGCCTTAAACGCATATCAACACGATAGCAAAAGCCCTCTGCTGTCTGCTGATCCAGACTTTTTATGATTCGTTGCCCTAAACGAGTGAAAAACTGAGCATTGGCGAGGCTTCTCCGTGTTCCCGCCGTTTCTCCGTTTTCCGGATAGGCAAAAATCAGATCGATATCCGAAGAAAAGTTCAGTTCTCCGCCGCCCAGTTTTCCCATCCCGATAATGAGCATTGGCTGGGCTTCTCCAGCCTGATTGACCGGAGTTCCCCACAATTGGCAGCAAAGCGAGTATTGCCATTGATAAGTCTCAAATATCAACGCCTCTGCCAATTCAGAAAGATGGGATAAACTCTCCTGAAGTGACCAATCCGCCAGAAAATCCCGCCAGGCAATATAGAACATTTCCCGGTTTCTCAGACGACGCAGCAACAGTTCTCCTAAAGTTTCATCGGTCTCGGCTGATAACGCCTGCTGAAGCTGCTGCCGATAGCCTGATTCTCTGCTCTTACTCTGAATCATTGATGGAAATGCTTCACATAACTGCTCATCACGCATCAACACTTCAAAGAGAAAATCACTCAGCCCCAGTACATATTCAAGCTGCTGTTTTAAAGAGGCTGGCCAGGATAAGATCACCGGATGCTTTTCTGTCAGCCGCTGGTAGTTTAGACGGGATAACTCTTTCAGTTCAGATGGTAATTGCATTGACAGTCTCTTCTTATTCTGTGTCGTCCGTGACAACCCGGAGAGCTTTCGGGCAAGGAACGATGGATTCGGTTCGCCTTCCTCAGGCACCATTTATCATAGTCAAACAAAAACGCCCACTTCGGAGAGCATTGACCTAACATGATTAAACCACGAAAGTTCAACTGCCTCTAAGCGGGCGCTATCAATTTCAAGACAGGATCATACTTTGAATGAAGTAATCTTCCGATCAAGCTCTTCAGCATTGCTTTGCATGATTTCTGATGTTTCCAGCAATTCACCAACAACGGAAACTGATGCTTCAACCAACTCACGGACATTGGTCAGGTTCTGATTCATTTCTTCAGCAACACCACTTTGCTGTCCGGCAGCACTGGCGATTTGGAAATTCATGTCGTTGATTTGCTGAATCTGCTCAACAATACCATCCAGTTCACTTCCGGCACTCGTTACCAATTCAACGCCATCGGCAGCTTCAACCACACTTTTTTCCATCAGTTCTACAGCTGAGTTTGCGCTGCTCTGAAGATGAGAGATCATGTCCTGAATCTCTACAGTTGCCTGTTGTGTTCTTTGTGCCAGATTGCGGACTTCGTCAGCAACGACAGCAAATCCTCTGCCGGCTTCCCCAGCCCGGGCAGCTTCAATTGCGGCATTCAGTGCCAGTAAGTTGGTCTGCTCAGAAATACTCTGAATGGTGCCAACCACACTACTGATGGCAACTACCCGTTCTTCAACCTGATTGACTGCCTGAGCCGATTCGGCAATATCTGTTGAGAGATCCCGCATTTTCAGAACAGTTCCTTGAACAAACTCCTGACCGGTTTTCGCCCGGGATGAAGCCTGTTCGGTCAGAGATGAAGCACTCTGAGCATGTTCAGCAACCGTATGAACCGTAGATGACATTTCACTCATGGCGGTTGCCAATTGGTCAATCTCATTAAACTCTTCCTGAGCCGATTCTTTGGTTTCTGACATGCTGATGGTCATAACCTCAGTCAGTCCTGCCAGTTCCTGAGAGCTGGATACCTGAAGTTTGATCATTTCCTGCAACTGAATCCGGGTTCTTTCAAGCTCTCTGGCAACATCACCATATTCATCTTTACAGTCCATAGAAATCGGCTCGGATAAATCCCGGCTGGCCATGGTTTTAATCGAGTCACTGATATACTGAGTCTGCCTTAACATAATTTTGGCAGTGAGTAACAACAATACGATAAATACAACAATTAACAACAGCGTCTGCCAAACCACCTGTGTGATGTACGCTTCATAGTGATGCTCTGCAATCTGAACATTCTTTGTGGCTTCCAAAAGTGCAGAATAAAAAGTACTGGCATCCCACAGCTGTTTTGCAACAATCAAAATGGTACTGAATACCATTAGAATAATCATTTTGGGAACAAGTCGAACGTCCGTTACAACGCGCTCCCAAGGCTTAAAAGCCAGTTTTGTCATGGTCCGTCTCCACTAATGCTGATTTAATAATTCCTGCCGAAATACCTGAGTCTTGTTTTTATTCTATTGATTCCGAAGTCAATAGGAAGAGCATACCAAAGTTCATCTTCAAACATTATGAAGAACATCAAGAACAACGGAATAGTCTCTGTATTTTTGAATAATTGCCGATAATCACCCGGTTTTGATTCCACCACAGATGTTATATCGACTCATCGGAGGAGATCTATAGTGTTTTCTTGCACTTAAAATAAAACATGGCAGGCAATAAAAATCAGCCGTGAACCGATTCACGGTTCACTATGCCATATCGATACAATTTATCAGGAATGTTTCCAGTAAGGAGCAACACCCATGCTGATATTCCGGGTCTGTTCCATCGCATGAAGGATTGAATTTTCCTGTCGGATAAGCCAGCGTTTTAACTGTTCCTGCTGCTCTCCTTCAAGCTTATCAACCAACAGCTCTAACGGCTGAAGCGTTAACAGATCATCAATTCCCTGTAGTAAATCAGCCCACGGTAACCGGAAAGCCTGACGCTCATCTTCATCAAACAGACTGGCAAATCCGATTCCGGTATATAAATTTCTCATCAGACAGTACTGCTGGGCCTGATAATCCTGCCGTGTCAGTGCTTCCTCTGCAGGAAAAGCGGCCAGTAACTCATCCCAGGTTCGATCAAGTTGCTCTGTTGAAAATGGCTGAACAGGCTGAGCCATTACTGAACGGGATTTATCATCAAGGAAAGGCTGCCAGCCTTTAGTCAGAATCCAGCGACTCAAATCCAGAATCAGCCCAACATAACGGGACGAATGGAACAACTTCAGCATATCCGGAGCTGACGGCAATGCTTCCTGCAATGTCCGAAGCTCTGCAAGTAAAAATTTCCGGGCATCCAGCTTGCGTAAGATATGGCCCTTGTCTTCACACAGATCTTCCAGATAATCAGACATTTTCAGCCATGCCAGCTCTTCTTCCAGCCATTTGAGTTCCTGGCGCAAAATTGCGCTCGCACGTCGGGGAACCACATCACTATATACAGACAGTGTCTGACGAATAAAACAGATTGCATGGCGAATTTCATGGAGAGCTTCGATATGTTCCTTCTCTACATAGATCTGCTCATGGTAATGCCAGTGCTCCAGAGCGTGTTCCAGAGAATGGATGAAGCATGACTCGACCGTATCATCTGAGGTTGTTTCAACCAACTCCAGCGGCTTGACCTCATCACCATTATAACCGGAGGCCAAACGATAACCTCTGGCAGCTTTACTCAGATTACCGAGACGAACACCACCTTCCTCACTCAATGTTCTTGCCAGAGAAAATAAAGCATCGGTCTGTCCGGATTTCAGTTCCAGTTCAACTTCACAAATGGGTTCTTCCGCCTCTCCTGCAAGCACTTTCCCCTGATCAAAAGCAACTTCAATCTGGCTACCATCCGGCATACCAATCAGCCATTGTTCACGGGTAAAGTCAGTTGAAAATAAAGGGAGAAGTTCGGATTCCAGTTGTTCTGTCGCTCGGCCTTCAGGCCAGATTTCTTCAGGATGGAGAGAAAGAGATGGGAAATTACTGTCATGTTCGGCATTGTATTCCGGTCGCTGATGAAGGCCAGCCACAACTCTGCCGGCTGTTTTTACCGTCTGCACATAGACATCATCACAATGTCGGATTCGAAGGCCTATATCATGTCGACGCAGCCAGTTATCACTCGTGTCAAAATAGGTGTTCCCCAATTCACGACAACGATGTTGAAATACTTTGGCTTCAGAAATCTTGCGGCACAAAACATCTGAATATTCAGGAGAAACGAAAAACTTCAGTTCTATCTCAGTTTCCATAACAATACCTTTCGTGGCAGATAGCGACAGGATATTGCCAATTTCAGACAGGAGCAAGAGAGAAATAACATATCATTCGTGATCTAAAATGGTTTTAAAGCACCGACGAATGAGTTACCATGCGCGCCTTTATAGCCAATGTTCAACATTTCACCATAAATGTTGTATGTTCTTTGTAAGGTTATATTTTTGGATTGAGTCACATGCCAGTGAATACAATTATGGGGTTATTTGCAAAGTCCCCGATTAAGCCTTTGCAGAAACACGTTGTCTGTGTCAATGAATGTTGTTCTCACCTGATCAGCTTCTTTGAAGTCACTTTCCAGAAAGATTGGGAAAAAGCCTCGGAAATCCGGGCTCAGATCTCTCATCTGGAAAAAGAAGCCGACGTGCTAAAACGTGAAATCCGCCTGAAACTTCCGCGTGGATTATTCCTTCCTGTTGATCGAACCGACATGCTCGAGCTTCTGACCCAACAAGACAAACTTGCCAATCTTGCAAAAGATATCGCAGGTCGGGTCTATGGCAGAGAGCTGATGATTCCAGAACCAATGCAAAAAGATTTCATCGCCTATGTTAAGCGTTGTCTTGATGCTGCCAGTCAGGCACAGAAAGTCATCGGTGAACTTGATGAATTACTTGAAACCGGCTTTAAAGGTCGGGAAGTAACATTGGTTGCGGAGATGATCCATCAGCTTGATGTTATTGAAGATGATACTGACACAATGCAAATTCACCTGCGTCAGCAGTTGATGGCTATTGAGTCACAGTATAATCCGATCGATATGATGTTCTTATACAAAATATTAGAGTGGGTGGGTGGTATCGCCGACCAGGCTCAACGTGTGGGAGCTCGCTTAGAGCTGATGCTCTCTCGTTCCTGATTTATAGATTTTCACAATAACTAAGGGCACCACACATTGCGTCACCCCAAACACAGATATTGTGGCATGATTTCGTGCCACAATAAGTGGTCGCGTGTGCTCCGCTAGTTATCAACAACTAGGTATTATGATGGATATCCTTGTAGATTACGGTTCTATCTTGATTCTTGTGGCAGCAGCCTTCGGTTTCTTGATGGCGATCGGCATCGGTGCGAATGATGTAGCAAATGCGATGGGAACATCGGTTGGCTCAAAAGCACTGACCGTAAAACAAGCTATCTTTATTGCGATGGTTTTTGAATTCGCCGGCGCCTACCTTGCCGGTGGTGAAGTAACAGACACAATTCGTAAAGGCGTGATCGAAACAAACCTTTTTGTATCACAGCCAGAAATTCTCGTTTATGGCATGATGTCGTCCCTGCTTGCAGCCGGCACATGGTTACTACTGGCCTCTTATATGGGATGGCCGGTATCGACAACCCACTCGATTATCGGAGCAATTATCGGTTTTGCCTGTATAACTCTGGGAACAGATGCTGTTGCCTGGAAGTCAGTACAGGGCATTGTCGGCAGTTGGATTATCACACCGATTATCTCCGGATTTTTCGCTTATGTTATCTTCGTCAGCGCCCAGCGCCTGATATTTGATACAGAAAATCCCCTGCAAAATGCAAAACGCTTTGTTCCGGTTTATATGTTCATCACAACCATGGTCATCGCACTGGTTACGATCAAGAAAGGACTGAAACACGTTGGTTTTCATCTGAGTACCGGCGAAGCGTGGATTTCAGCGGCTATCGTTTCCGCATTGGTGATGATCGGTGGTTACCTGTATATCCAAAGACGTTTTTCTAAACGGGAAGAAGATCATAGCTTCTCCGGTGTAGAAAGTATTTTCAGTGTCCTGATGGTTGTTACTGCATGTGCTATGGCGTTTGCGCATGGTTCTAACGATGTAGCCAACGCTATTGGTCCACTATCAGCTGTTGTGTCTACGGTCCAGAATCTGGGACAGATTACAGCCAAAAGCCAGATCGCATGGTGGATTCTGCCACTGGGTGGATTCGGTATTGTTGTTGGTCTGGCTACTCTGGGACATAAAGTTATGGCGACAGTCGGTACCGGAATTACAGAACTGACACCGAGCCGTGGTTTTGCAGCACAACTCGCAACAGCTTCAACTGTTGTTTTAGCTTCAGGTACCGGTTTGCCGATTTCTACGACTCAAACACTGGTTGGCGCGGTTCTGGGGGTTGGTTTTGCCCGCGGTATTGCAGCATTGAATCTGGGTGTAGTTCGTAACATTGTTGCTTCATGGATTGTCACACTACCGGCAGGTGCACTTCTTGCAGTTGTTTTCTATTACATGCTGGAAAAATTCTTCATTTAGCTTGTGTAACCGTCAGGTATTTGTAAGATCCATGTGATTATTGACTCAAATCTGCATAAAGGGAGGCTAGGCCTCCCTTCTTTGTTGCACCATATAAAGAAACTTTTTACTATTTGAAGAGATTTATTTTTCAATCTTATCGTTAAAGGATTTATCGTGAAAAAACTGATATTCATGTTGCTGCTTTCATTCCTGACCGCCCCTGTTTTTGCACAGGTACACTATATAGCAGATGACCTGTTTACTTATATGCACTCGGGACCGAGCAACCAGTATCGAATTGTCGGCAGTATCAATGCGGGTGAGAAAGTACAACTTCTGCAGGCCAACAAAGAGACTGGCTACAGTGAAGTTCTCGATAGCAAAGGACGTCAGGGTTGGGTACAGGATAAATTTATTACTACAACGGAAAGTATGGCATCACGCCTGCCTCGCTTAGAAAAAGAACTCACAGATGTCAAAGGACAACTATCCGACGCAGAGAAAAAGGCCAGTCAGGAAAAAGCCGGGCTGATCGAATCGCTTGAAGTCCGCAACAAGCAGATCTCTGAGCTGGAAGAGAATTACAGTGGCATCAGCCAGAAACTATCCACAGCTCAGAGCGAAATTCGTGAGCTCAGAGCAAAGCTGGATACCCAGAAAGAAGATTTGCTGATGAAATATTTCATGTACGGTGGTGGCGTAGCTCTCGGAGGAATTCTACTGGGAATCATTCTTCCTCATATCATTCCAAGACGGAAGAAGTCACGTTCAAACTGGCTCTGATCCCTTAAGAAGAAGACCTGTGAAGGTCTTCTTCACTCATTTTTATTTTACGGTTTCAAAAGGCAGGTTGTGCAAGTTTATCTCGTTGGTGGTTCCGTCCGGGACCAGTTACTCGGTCTCCCTGTGAAAGACAGAGATTGGGTCGTTGTCGGTACAACACCTTCTCTCATGCTTCAACAAGGCTTTACTGCCGTAGGAAAAGACTTCCCGGTTTTTCTCCATCCTCAAACCAAAGAAGAATACGCTCTGGCAAGAACCGAAAAGAAAAGTGGTTCAGGTTATCGTGGATTTGAATGCTTTTTCTCACCGGAAGTAACGCTGGAAGAAGATCTGATGCGCAGGGATTTAACCATCAATGCCATCGCTCAGGATCCCCAAGGCAATCTGATCGACCCTTATCATGGTCAGGCCGATCTGAAAAACCGAATACTTCGCCATGTATCAATCGCATTTGCTGAGGATCCAGTCCGAATCCTCAGGGTTGCGAGGTTTGCTGCCAGGCTTTCCCCACTCGGATTCAGTATTGCTCCGGAGACCATGGCATTAATGCGTGAGATGGTTCAATCCGGAGAAGTCAATCACCTGACGGCAGAACGTGTCTGGCAAGAATTCCATAAGGCACTGGCAACCGATAATCCAGATGTTTTTTTATCAGTCCTCAGAGGATGTGGTGCTCTGGCGGTGATTTTCCCTGAAATTGATTGTCTTTTTGGTATACCTCAGCCGCCACAATGGCACCCGGAAATTGATACGGGAGAGCACACTCTGATGGTCGCTCGTCAGGCCACCCGGCTTTCGAAGTCGCTTCCGGTCCGGTTTGCAGCCATCATGCATGACCTCGGGAAAGGAGAAACTCCGGAAAGTGAGTGGCCCAGCCACAAATTGCATACACATACTGGTCTGGTCTGTATCCAGGCACTTTGTGAACGGATTAGGGTTCCGGCTGAGTATCGGGATCTGGCGCTACTCGTTTGTGAGCATCACTCGAACATTCACAATGCTGCTGTATTGAAGCCAGCAACCTACCTGAAGATACTTAATAAGATGGATGTCTGGCGTAAGCCTGAACGCTTAAAAGATATTTTACTTTGCTGTCAGGCTGATCATCAGGGGAGATTAGGTTATGAAGAAAGTCCCTATCCGCAGAAATTAAGTTTTGAAACCGCCTATCAGGCAGCGCTGAAAATCAACGTACAGGATGTGATTACCGCAGGATTTAATGGGGCTCAGATTCGGGATGAACTGAACAAACGCAGAATTGAAGCCATCAAAGTGACTTTACAGCACGATAATAACAAGACATAAAAAAACGCCTCTTTCGAGGCGTTTTTCAAATAAAGAAGAAGTAATTAAGCCTGGCCTTTCACTTCTTTCAGACCGTTGAACGGAGCGCGCTCACCCAAAGCTTCTTCGATACGGATCAACTGGTTGTACTTAGCAACACGGTCAGAACGGCTCATAGAACCAGTTTTGATTTGACCTGCAGCAGTACCAACAGCCAGATCAGCAATAGTTGCATCTTCAGTTTCACCACTACGGTGAGAGATAACTGCAGTGTAACCTGCATCTTTAGCCATTTTGATCGCAGCCAGAGTTTCAGTCAGAGAACCGATCTGGTTGAATTTGATCAGGATAGAGTTAGCAACACCTTTCTCGATACCTTCAGCAAGGATCTTGGTGTTTGTTACAAACAGGTCGTCACCAACAAGCTGGATTTTGTCGCCCAGGATTTTAGTCTGGTATGCAAAACCATCCCAGTCAGACTCATCGCAACCATCTTCAATAGAAACGATTGGATATTGATTGGTCAGCTCAGCCAGGTAATCAGAGAACTCTTCAGAAGAGAAAGTTTTACCTTCACCCTTCATGTTGTATACGCCGTTCTCGTAGAACTCAGAAGAAGCACAGTCCATAGCCAGTGTTACGTCTTTACCTAACACATAGCCAGCAGCTTCAACTGCTTCTTTAATCGCAGCAAGTGCAGCAGCGTTAGATTCAAGGTTAGGAGCGAAACCACCTTCATCACCAACAGCAGTATTCAAACCTTTTGATTTCAGAACTTTTGCCAGGTTATGGAATACTTCAGCACCGATGCGCAGTGCTTCTTTCAGAGTGCTGGCACCAACAGGCTGAATCATAAACTCTTGAATATCAACGTTGTTGTCAGCGTGTTCACCACCATTGATGATGTTCATCATTGGCAGAGGCATTGAGAATACGCCAGGAGTACCGTTCAATTCTGCGATGTGCTCATACAGAGGCATACCTTTCGCAGCAGCTGCTGCTTTTGCGTTTGCCAGAGACACAGCCAGAATCGCGTTTGCACCGAACTTAGATTTGTTATCAGTACCATCCAGATCAATCATAACCTGGTCGATAGCAGCCTGATCTTTTGCATCTTTACCAATCAGCGCTTCAGCAATCGGGCCATTTACAGCTTCAACCGCTTTCAGAACCCCTTTACCCAGGAAACGAGACTTGTCGCCATCACGAAGCTCAAGTGCTTCACGAGAACCGGTAGATGCACCAGATGGCGCAGCAGCCATACCTACGAAACCGCCTTCTAGGTGAACTTCAGCTTCTACAGTTGGGTTTCCGCGAGAGTCGATGATTTCACGACCTAGAATTTTAACGATCTTAGACATTAATGTTTCCTCTCTTTGAATTTAAATGTCAAAACTATGGAGTAACCGTATTCCTTACAGTTACCCGTGTCCTTTTACTTCTCGATAGTTTGACGCTGGTACTCACCAGCGGCTTTCACAAACCCGGTAAACAGAGGGTGTCCATCACGAGGTGTTGAAGTAAATTCAGGATGGAACTGAGATGCGACAAACCATGGATGATCCGGGTTCTCAATAATCTCAACCAGTTTCTTATCCGCAGATAAACCAGAAACTTTCAATCCCGCCGCCTCAATCTGAGGACGAAGCACATTATTTACTTCATAACGGTGACGATGGCGCTCATAAATTGTCTTACTGCCATACAACTCATAAGCTTTACTCCCTTCTTCAAGATGGCACAATTGTGCGCCTAAACGCATCGTGCCACCCAGATCTGATTTTTCGGAACGCTCTTCAACGTTACCATCAGTATCAACCCACTCAGTAATCAGGCCAACAACCGGATATTGAGTTGATTGATTAAATTCTGTCGAATGGGCACCTTCCATCCCTGCTACGTGACGAGCATATTCGATGAGTGCAACCTGCATTCCCAGACAGATTCCCAGATAAGGAATTTTATTTTCACGCGCATACTGAGCAGCCAGGATTTTTCCTTCAACGCCACGGTCGCCAAAGCCACCCGGAACCAGAATTGCGTCCAGTCCATTGAGCATCTCGACACCTTTGGTTTCCAGATCCTGAGAGTCAACGTACTTAATCTGAACACTCAAGCGATTTTTCAGACCGGCGTGTTTTAAAGCTTCATTAACTGATTTATAAGCATCAGGCAGCTCGGTATATTTCCCAACCATCCCGATCACAACTTCGCTGGTCGGATTCGCTTCTTCATAAATAACCTGTTCCCATTCGGACAGATCGGCTTCCGGAGCCTGAATACCAAAGCGGGAACAAACCAAATCATCCAGTCCCTGAGACTTAATCAGTTGAGGAATCTTATAAATCGAATCGACATCTTTCATTGAAATCACTGCTTTTTCTGCAACGTTACAGAACAGAGCAATTTTCTTCCGCTCATTGGCAGGAATCATACGATCAGAACGACAGACCAGAATATCAGGCTGGATACCGATAGAAAGCAGCTCTTTCACCGAATGCTGGGTTGGTTTGGTTTTCACTTCACCGGCAGCAGCCAGATAAGGCACCAGTGTTAAATGCATGAACATTGCATTTTCACGGCCGATCTCAACAGCAAGCTGACGAATCGCTTCCATAAACGGTAGAGACTCAATATCACCAACGGTGCCACCGATTTCAACGATAGCAACCTCGTGCCCTTCAGCACCGGCAATAATGCGATCTTTAATGGAATTAGTAATATGTGGAATAACCTGAATGGTTGCACCAAGATAGTCACCACGACGCTCTTTACGCAAAACATCGGCATACACGCGACCTGCGGTAAAATTGTTCCGCTTGGTCATCTTGGTACGAATAAAGCGCTCATAATGCCCCAAATCCAAATCGGTTTCGGCTCCGTCTTCTGTGACGAAAACCTCACCGTGCTGAATCGGACTCATGGTGCCAGGATCCACGTTGATATACGGATCAAGCTTCATGATGGTCACTTTCAGACCACGCGCTTCTAAAATCGCTGCAAGAGATGCTGCTGCAATGCCTTTACCTAGAGAGGATACAACCCCGCCAGTCACAAAAATATACTTTGTCGTCATGTTTAACCTGAAATTGGTTGAATGAGGGAAATGAGTTTGTTCTGGACGGGATGCAAATATACCAGAACCCCATTACCGCCACAACGTGAAACTTATCACAGTCTCACTTTTTCTTTTTTGCTTCAAATCAAATCCAATCAGCACAAGTGTAGCTCAATCTGATTGAGCTACATAACAAGGACTTTCATATGCGGTCGGAGTTCAATCTGAACCGCTACTTTTTTCCCGCATTTTTACCTGTTCCCAGAAATGATCCAATTCATCGAGTGTGTAATCATCCAGTGTTTTCTCCCCTTCCGCGGCCAATGCTTCGACACCTTTAAAACGTCTGATAAATTTTTGGTTGGCACGTGTCAACGCAGATTCCGGGTGATGTTTCAGGTGACGGGTTAAATTCACAACAGCAAATAGCAGATCCCCCAGCTCATCTTCAATCAGAGCAGGATCAGGCTGCGGACAACGAACTTCCTGAATCACTTCATCCAACTCTTCCCGAACTTTCTCAACGACAGGTTCCAGAGTATCCCAGTCAAATCCGTGCTTGGCACATTTTACCTGTACCTTATAAGCCCGGCTCAATGCAGGCAGAGACTGGGGAACTCCGTCAAGAATACTATTACAGGACTGACCGACCTCTGCTTTTTCTTCTGATTTAATTTTATCCCAGTTGGCATGAATAGCCGCTTCATCGTGAAATACCTGATCAGAAAAAACATGTGGATGGCGACGAATCAGTTTCTCATTCACACAACGGATTACATCATCGAAATCAAACAATGACTGTTCCTGAGCCAACTGACTGTAAAAAATCGCCTGAAAAACAAAGTCTCCCAACTCCTCTTTAAGGTTTTCCCAGTCCTGAGCATAGATGGCATCGACAACTTCATAAGTCTCTTCCACAGTATGGGGAACAATACTCTCAAACGTCTGCTTCTTATCCCATGGACAACCAGATTCAGGATCTCTGAGCTGTGCCATGATTTGCTTTAACTGTTCAATGGGGTGAGACATAAATCCTCTCTATGATCCAAATAAGAAAGCGAGGAATACACCTCGCTTTTCTGAAGTTGGGATAGTGAAAAAACTGCTCTATCCCAGTCTCTTCACTGATAAAACATCTTTTGTCTGCTCAATACGTTTACACACACGAGTGAGCTCTTCTACACTGCCTAATTCCAAATCAAAATCCATATAAACAAGCTGACGTTTATAGTCGGTCCGGCTCTTCATACTGGTCACTTTGATCTTTTCATTTGCCAACAGCGTTGTGATATCTTTCAGTAAACCACCACGCTCCATTGCTTCAACCCGAACGGTCAGAACATAAGAGCCCAGAAGCCCTCGTCCCCAAACGGTATCAATGATCCGCTCCGGCGCATGATGACTCAATTCTTCCAACTGCTCACAGTCACTCCGGTGGACCGAAATTCCCCGCCCCTGAGTAATGTAGCCTTTAATCTCATCTCCGGGAATCGGTCGACAACAACGAGCCAGGTGCGTCATCAGATTATCGACTCCTTCAACAACAACGGCATCTTTACTCGGCGCCGGTGTAGCCGTTTTCTGCTCGCTTTCCTGTAGTTTTTCCAGAACAAGCTGATCTTCTTCTTCTGCTGTCGGTTTATTAACCAGAGCATTGATGTGATTAACGATCTGATTAATCCGCAAATCACCACTTCCAATCCCGACATACAACTCATCCGGTGAATTGACATTAAACCGCTTCAGGGCATATTCGCTGGCATCTTTCAGCGTCGCTCCGATTTTTGCCAACTCTGTTTCCAGAATTTCCCGGCCGGCTTCTAAATTTTTCTCCCGACTCTGCTTCCTGAACCAAGCATTAATCTTCGCCCGAGCCCGCCCGGAGTGCACAAATCCCAGCGCGGGATTCAGCCAGTCCCGAGATGGATTCGGTTCTTTTGCTGTAATAATTTCAACCTGATCGCCCATGGTCAGCTTGTGGGTAAACGGTACAATCCGTCCGGCGACTTTCGCCCCGATACAACGGTGCCCGACTTCGGAGTGAATATGGTAGGCGAAGTCCAGTGGTGTCGCTCCCATCGGCAAATCAACCACATCACCTTTAGGTGTAAAGGCATAAACCCGGTCATCAAAAACCTGACTACGCAGCTCATCCAGCATTTCTCCGGAATCTGACATCTCTTCCTGCCAGTCGAGCAGCTTACGCAACCAGGTGATTTTCTCATCATATCCCCGATGTCCGGCAGTACTCCCTTCTTTATATTTCCAGTGGGCTGCAACCCCCAGCTCCGATTCCTCGTGCATCTGACGGGTGCGGATCTGAATCTCTATCGTCTTTCCTTCCGGACCAAGAATTACCGTATGGATAGACTGATATCCGTTTGGCTTCGGGTTTGCGACATAATCATCAAACTCACTGGGTAAATGTTTATACTTGGTATGGACAACCCCAAGTGCTGCATAACAATCCTGTAGTTTCTCCGCAATAATCCGCACAGCACGAACATCAAACAGTTCGTCAAATGCCAGACTCTTTTTCTGCATCTTACGCCAGATGCTGTATATATGTTTCGGCCGACCGCTGACTTCTGCCTGAATATTTGACAGGTGCATCTCTTCACGCAGATCTTCGACGAAGTCCTGAATATATTTTTCACGAACAATCCGCCGCTCAGACAACTGCTTCGCGATCTGTTTGTAGGTATCCGGCTGTTGATAGCGAAACGCATAATCTTCCATTTCCCATTTCAACTGACCAATACCCAGACGATTCGCCAGTGGCGCATAAATATTGGCACACTCTTTTGCAGCCTGACGACGGATCTCATCCGGCTGATCTTTGACTTCCCGCAGATTGCAAATTCGTTCCGCCAGCTTAATCACAACGCAACGAAAATCATCAACCATCGCCAATAACATCCGCCGGACATTATCCACCTGAGTCGAGGCTTCACTCCCCTGTACAGTGACGTTCAGTTGCCCGATCGCAGCCATCTCTTCAACGCCATCGATCAGTTTAATGATCTCTTTGCCATAACGTTCCTGCAAAATTTCATAATCGAGCAATCCGCCGGAAACAACAGGAAACAATAAAGCAGCGACTAGCGTTTCCTGGTCCATCGACAAAGTCACCAGAATCTCGATCATTTCACGACCTCGCCATAACAACAGAGGCCCTGCAGGATGATCTTCCACTAAATCTTCAATCTGCCGGTAAACTTGTCTCAGTCTGCCTGCAATTTTAGGGTCACGCACGATACCGGCAATCCACTTATCGAGCTCAAATTGCTCGTCCGGATTCAGATGTGCGCTTCTTACCGCAACCATTATTCTCTATTTCGTCCTAGTTTTATTTTTCGTTTATTTATGCCCGACTATTCAAATTTGACTCTATGGAACTCAAGGAGTTCATCGAACCGTCATTCTTTCACAAACAGAGCCATCGATTCCAGATGGCTGGTATGAGGAAACATATCAAGCATCCCCAGTTTTTCCAGCCGATATCCCTGTTGCAATAAACGCTGGCTATCTCTTGCCAGAGTTGCAGGGTCACATGACACATAAACAACCCGTCGGGCACCAAAATCAGCTAGCAAATCGACAATTCCTTTGGCTCCGGCTCTGGCCGGATCCAACAATATCTTATCAAATTTTTCCTTTGCCCACTCGCTTTCAGTCAGAGCGACTTCAAGGTTTGCCTGATAAAAAGCACTATTCGAAATCTGATTTCGCACTGCATTCATCCGAGCCTGCTCCACCATTTCTTCAATGCCTTCGACGCCGACAAGCGACTTCACTTGTTGCGCCATCGGTAAACTAAAGTTACCCACACCACAAAATAAATCTAGCACACGATCTACATCACTGAGTTCGAGCCACGATAACGCCTGCTGAACCATTTTCTGGTTGATATGCTGGTTGACCTGTATGAAATGGTGGGGCTGGAAAGCAATTTCAATCCCGGTTTCGCGATAAACCGGCTCATGACCACACACAAGCAGAGGATGCTCTGTATCGTCCATCACATACAGGGAAAGTGCCTGCTGCTGGGCGAAAGTCTGTAACTGCTTCTGATCCTGCTCTTTAAGCCGGCCTAAAATGCGCAATAGCATAACAATGCCATTATCTGCAGCAATTAACTCCAGATGCCCCAGTTTTTCTGGTTGTGAAATGGCTCTGAACAACTCTCGTAACTGAGGAAGCAAGCAATTCAGGCTGGGATCTAAAACAGCACAATGCTCAATATCCACAATATGCTTACTCTGTTTTTGCCGGAAACCGAATGCCAATCGGTTTTTCTTCGCTTCCCATTTCAAACTGAAACGGGCCCGGCGACGGTAACCTAAATCAACATCAGAAACGAGTGGAGCCAGTGATACTGTCTGACCGGCAAACTTACTGACCAGCTGAGATAAAGATTCTTGCTTATAGCGCAGCTGCTCCCGATGATTGAGATGCTGTAAATTACAACCACCACAGAGATGATAATGAGGGCAAAACGGAGTCGTACGCTCAGAACTACTTTGCTGTATCTGAATCAGTTTCGCACGGGCATACTTACTCTTATTTTCTGTCAGTTGAATCAGAGCCTGCTCTTCCGGTAAAGCCCCTTCGATAAAAACCGGCTTTCCTTCCAGATAAGCGATCCCGTCGCCGTGATGATCCATTCGTACCACCTGAACCGACTGATGCTTCTTATTGACTGAGTGTTGCTTTTTAGGTTGGAAAAAACGAGCCATAGTAGTGTTTGTACCGCTTGTAAGGTTACCGGATGAATTATTCCCGCCAGCAATTCCTCAACTTTTGCCGATAAAAGGAATAAACGCAATGGCAGAGATATAAACAAATTTTTACTATTTTCCCATATCCCGATCATGATGTTTAGTAAATAATCCTCTCAGAAGAAAAGGAACGAAGAGAACTGCATTAAATTTCGTGAAATAATCACCATTCTTATCAAGAATAATTGTGAATTGACGATGACTTGATTAAGCTAGCAGTTCAGATAAATCTTCTCCGTAACGGCAGAAAGTCTCAACCTAAAGCAGAAAAGATGCGTGGCCTTATGCATCGCTCTGATATTCATAATGATATTTAGATACTAATGACCACCAAATATGGCTTGCGCACCCGCGTCATCACACTGACTCTGGCTCCGACACTGATTATCGGCCTGCTGTTAAGTGCATTCTTTTCTTACAATCGTTATCACGATCTTGAATCTCAGGTCATTAACGCCGGCTCAAATATCATCGAACCTTTGGCGATAGCCAGTGAAGAAGGTTTGGAGAAACAGAGCAGAGAATCCGTGAGGCGTATTATCAGTTACGCCCATAGGAAAAACTCTCAGTTTGTCCGAAGTATTGCCGTTTTCGATAAATTCCACGAACTCTTTGTAACCTCCAACTTTCATCCTCATTTCGAATCTCTGACTTACCCGAAAAACAAGCCAATTCCTATTCTGGGCAGCTCGGAGATGAAGGATAACAATACGCTGATACTCCGAACTCCGATTCTGGCCGAGAGCCGGTTAATCGACGGTACAGCGAATGCGGAAACCTTACCTGTACTCGGCTACATTGTGATTGAGCTTGATCTGTCATCCCTGCGGCTCCAGCAATATCAGGAAATTTTTTCCGCGATTCTGGTTCTGGTTCTGGGCCTGGCTCTCTCCGGTGTTTTCGCATTCCGCTTACTGCATGATGTTACCCGCCCGATTACCCATATGAAGAACATGCTTGACCGGATCCGTCGGGGACATCTGGATGTTCGGATCGAAGGTGAAATGCATGGGGAACTGGATGAACTGAAGAAAGGGATTAATGCGATGGCTGTCTCTTTATCAGAATACCATGTCGAAATGCAGCACAGTATTGATCAGGCGACTTCCGATCTACGGGAAACACTTGAACAGCTTGAGATCCAAAACGTCGAACTGGATATAGCTAAGAAACGGGCTCAGGAAGCCGCCCGCGTGAAATCAGAATTTCTGGCCAATATGTCTCATGAATTGAGAACACCACTCAATGGTGTAATTGGGTTTACCCGTCAGATACTCAAAACCCAGCTCACAAACAGCCAGAAAGATTATCTGCAAACCATTGAGAAATCCGCCAACAACCTCCTGAATATCATCAATGACATTCTGGATTTCTCCAAGCTGGAGGCCGGTAAACTGGCTCTGGAAAATGTCCCATTTGAGTTACAGGAAAACCTGGAAGAAGTGGTGGATCTTCTGGCAACCAGTGCACATGAAAAAGGCCTGGAAATCAATCTGAAAGTGGATCCCAAGATCCCGGTGGGTCTGGTCGGAGATCCATTACGAATCCAGCAGGTCATCACCAACCTTGTCGGCAACTCAATTAAATTTACAGAACGGGGCAACATCGATATCAGTGTCGAGCTTCGTTCAGTTCGGGATGATGTAGTTGAACTACAGTTTATGGTCCGGGATACTGGCATCGGTATTTCCGAACGGCAACAGGCACAATTGTTCCAGGCATTCAGTCAGGCTGACGCCAGTATCTCCCGTCGTTATGGCGGAACCGGGCTGGGGCTGGTCATTACACAAAAACTGGTGAGTCAGATGGGCGGAGAAATCAGTCTGACCAGCCGTTTACACCGGGGTTCTACTTTCTGGTTTACAATTCGTCTGCATACTGCGGATATCGATATGGGCGAATGGTATACACCAAAACAGCTGACCGGTAAGGAAGTAATGTTGATTGAGTCACATATGCAGTCCGCTTCTATTCTGCAACAAACACTGGCCCAGTCCGGATTGCGGGTTAATTATATGTCTGTTTTCCCCGACACTGAATATCATGCCGACTATGTCATTCTCAATTTCTCCCCGGCCCAGAAGATTATTGCCGAAGAAGCTGAAGCATTAGTTGAGAAAGCCGTGGCCTGTTCCGAAAATGTTCTGTGTCTGACTAAACCACTAGCCCGAAAAAAACTGTTACAAATGATGCTGGACGCCCGGCCGGAGTTTTCCCCTTTCCGGGAAGAAACTCTCCATCATACTGCTATTGAAAAAATGCCACTAACCGTTATGGCTGTTGATGACAACCCCGCCAACCTGAAATTAATTACCGCACTTTTACAGGAAAGAGTCGATACGGTAATCAGTTGTACCAATGGACAGGAAGCTGTCGATATCGCCAGTCGCCAGAAGTTCGATATTATCTTTATGGATATTCAGATGCCTCAGATGGATGGGGTTACAGCCTGTCAGGAAATTAAACGACTGCCAATCAATACGACCACACCGATTATTGCCGTGACAGCACACGCAATGGTCGGAGAACGGGATCGGTTACTCAATGAAGGAATGGATGATTACCTGACCAAACCGATTGAAGAACATGTTCTCCAACAAGTGCTGGTTCACTGGAATCCTCAAGCTCAGCTTCCCCTGACAGAAAACCTACCGCTACAAACACTACAATCGACTGGTGTACAGCAAAACACATCCCAACAAGCTGTTGTTGATTGGAATATGGCTCTGAAACAGGCGGCGAACAAAGAAGACTTAGCAAGAGACATGCTCAGGATGCTGGTTGAGTCCATCCCGGAAATTAATCAGATCATTGAGCATTCGCTCAATGGGGAGTCAGATCAGGAAACGTTACTCCATCACATTCATAAATTACACGGAAGCTGTTCTTATAGTGGTGTTCCCCGTTTAAGAAAAATATGCGCCACACTGGAACAATCTCTGCGTTCGGGCACAAATATAGAAAGCCTTGAACCCGAACTGTTTGAATTACAAGATGAAATGGAGAAAGTAGCCAACGCAGCGAAAGATTTAATCGCCTGATTTTTCAATAATGACAGAAGCAACGGCATAACGCCGTTCATCAGAGATCGAAAGATGAATCGCATTAACGCCCATCGAATGGGCAAGCTTTTCGGCTTTTCCGCTCAGTTGCAGACGAGGTTTACCATGTTCGTCGTTTGACACAGTAAAATCATAGAGCGAAACCCCCTGCGCAATCCCTGTTCCCAGCGCTTTTGATGCGGCTTCCTTCACAGCAAACCGCTTAGCCAGAAACCGCTCCGGTTTTTTGCTCTGGGCATAAATGGCAAACTCGCTTTCAGTCAGAATCCGTTGTGCAAAGGAGTCTCCATTTCTGGAAATCGCCGCAGCAATCCGTTCAATTTCAACAATATCCGTACCAAAGCCAACAATCGCCATAAATTAACGTCTTGCCTCAATCATCGCAGACTTCATATCAGCAACAGCCTTAGCAAGCCCATCAAACACAGCCCGACCGATAATAGAATGGCCGATATTCAATTCATGAATCTCCGGCATAGAGGCGATGGCCGCAACATTGTGATAGGTCAGCCCATGACCAGCATTGACCATTAAGCCGATATCACTGGCATAACTGGCGGCTGCGGCAATTTTCTTCAGTTCATCCTGCTGGGCTGTCATCGTTTCAGCATCGGCATAATGACCGGTATGCAGCTCAATATAAGGTGCGCCACACGCCTTCGAAGCATCAATTTGTTCTTTATCGGCATCAATAAAGAGTGACACCTTGATACCAGCTTCCGTTAACTTTTGCGTGGCCGCTTTAACTTTGTCTAACTGTCCCAGAACATCCAGTCCGCCTTCGGTTGTTAATTCCTCACGTTTTTCAGGAACCAGACAAACAAAATCCGGACGAACCTCTAAAGCAATCTCAACCATTTCGTCTGTAACAGCCATTTCCAGATTCATGCGGGTTTGCAGAGTATCCCGCAGAATTTTCACATCGCGATCCAGAATATGACGGCGATCTTCTCTCAAATGAATTGTAATGCCATCTGCACCGGCACGTTCAGCGACTTCAGCTGCATGAACCGGATCCGGGTATTTAGTGCCACGTGCATTCCGTAGTGTTGCAATATGATCGATATTAACGCCTAAAAGAATTGCGCTCATGTTCCTTTACTCCGTGCTCTCGAAATACCAATTTGAGAAATAAACAGTTCCCGGCTTTTTAACGGTTTTGCTCCCAGATATGGTTTTAGTGCTATCCGGGTAAAACGTTTGGCAGCCTGTAACTGTGCTTGTGTTGTAAAACGCCGCTCACTAATAGCAATTAGCTCTTCCCCCAGAAAGGTCAGATTATCTTTCCTGACGGAAGCAATAAAGCCTTTCTGTTCCCGGTACCGGTAAGTCATATCCGGAACCACCGGTTCGCCACTGCCGGCACAATGCAGAAAGTCAACGCCATAGCCCAGACAAGACAGCAAAGACAGTTCAAAACGCCGTAAAGCTGGTTCCGGGTTCGATGACTGTGCCAGTTCGGTCAATACTTGCAGATAATCATAAAAAAGTCCCGGCAGGGGAACTTCTGAAGGGATGAGTCGTGCCAGTAGTTCATTGACATATAAAGCGGAATATAAATGAATGCCGGTTAAAGGTAAACCCAGACTAATAGCTTCAGCCTGACGCAGTGTCCGCATTGCCCCTTTTCCCGACCATTTCAGCAAAAGCGGTACAAATGGCTGTAATACACCTTTTAGTGGGGAACGGGCCCGTCTTGCCCCCTTCGACAAAAGGGTCATTCGCCCGAATTCTTCACTGAAAATGTCAATGATCAGGCTGCTCTCGCTATAAGAGCGCCGATGTAACACAAAGCAGCGCTGAAGTTGACTCTCTGACATGATTCCTATCTCTCTGAGGGAAGTCTTCCTCAGGGCTGATGAACTTTTGTAATTCAACTTTGTTTAAACCAGCCTGAGCCGATGTCTCATCCCAAAGAGCTAGAAACGAATTATAGATCGTCAATATATCCCAGACTTCTCAGGGCTCTCTCATCGTCGGCCCAACCTGACTTCACTTTAACCCAGGTTTCCAGATAAACCTTACGGCCAAACAACTCTTCCATATCAAGACGAGCTTCACGGCCAATCGTTTTGATTTTCTCGCCACCTTTGCCGATAATCATTTTTTTCTGGCCAAGACGCTCAACCAGAATCAAGCCATTGATATGGAAACCATCGGTTTCCGGGTTGTAATCAAAACGCTCAATTTCAACCGTTACCGAATAAGGAAGTTCCTCACCGGTAAAACGCATAATCTTTTCCCGCAGGATTTCCGACGCCATAAAACGTTGCGAACGGTCGGTCACGTACTCACTGGGGAAATGGTGTACCGCTTTCGGTAAATGTTCCCGCACATGCTGGCGAATAGCATCAATATTCTTTCCGTGCTTGGCCGAAATAGGGATCACATCGACAAATTCCATCTTCTTGGAAAGTTCAAGCATATGAAGCATCACTTCATTGCGGTCTTTTACATTATCGACTTTATTGACACAAAGAATCACAGGAAAACCAGCTTTATTCAGCTTGTTAAACACCATCTCATCATCTTTCGTCCAGTGTGTTCCTTCAACCAGAAAAAGAACCAGATTCACATCACTCAGTGAACTACTTGCAGCACGATTCATCAAGCGGTTAATCGCCCGTTTCTCTTCGATATGCAATCCGGGAGTATCAACATAAATCGCCTGATAATCACCATCAGTATCAACCCCCATGATCCGGTGCCGGGTCGTCTGAGGTTTACGCGATGTGATGGAGATTTTCTGTCCCAGCAACTGGTTCAGTAACGTTGATTTACCGACATTGGGACGGCCAACAATAGCCACAAACCCGCAATGCTGGTTCTCCGGTTGACTTTCTTCCTGAGATTCAGAAGCGAAGAAAGCATCAATATCAAATTCTTTATCAGCCATGGTTCAATTGCTCTAGTGCTAGCTCTGCAGCCGCTTGTTCTGCCTTGCGGCGGCTGGTGCCTTTTCCGATAACAGGCATTCCAATACCCGCGACTTCACATGACACAGTAAATTCCTGGTTGTGTGCCTCACCTTTAATATTAGTCACTGTATACACAGGAAGCGGCTTTCTTCTTCCCTGCAGATACTCTTGCAGCCGGGTTTTGGGATCTTTCTGGGACACGCCCGGCTGAATTGCATTCAAACGACTCTGATACCAGTCTAAGATAATACGGCGGACTGACTCGATACCACTATCTAAATAAATCGCACCAATGATCGCTTCTACAGCATCAGCAAGAATTGAATCCCGGCGAAAACCGCCACTTTTCAACTCTCCTGGACCTAATTTTAAGTAATCTCCCAACCCAAATTCCCGGGCCAACTCAGCCAGAGTATTTCCCCGGACAAGAGTCGCACGCATACGGCTCATGTCTCCCTCATTACTCTTTGGGAAACGATGGTATAAATCATCTGCAATGACAAAACTTAAAATTGAATCGCCCAGAAATTCAAGACGCTCATTATGCTGTCCATTGGCACTCCGGTGTGTCAGTGCCAGTTCCAGCACAGCTGCATCGTTGAACTGGTAACCTAATTTTTTCTCTAGTTGATGTGTTGGAGAATTCATGATTTCTCAATATTGAAAGGCTGATCTAATTGACCAGCCTGGTTAATATAACAAATTGACCTGATAAGAAGACTTATCGGTAAATACTAATGAATCTGACCAATCCGGTTAAAGCGAACCCCTGTCGGAACCCATGATGGCAGCACGCTATCCGGTGAACGGTCAAATTCAAAGCTAATCCATATTGCAACAGCCTTACCGAGCAGATTCGCTTCAGGAACAAATCCCCAGTAGCGGCTATCTGAACTGTTGTCCCGGTTATCTCCCATCATAAAATAATGACCTTCCGGCACAACCCATTCGTTGACACCCGGACGAGGTTTATAATTGATCGGATTATCCATCCGCCATGGACTCACCAGAATATGGTGGTTCACCTCACCTAACTGTTCATCCATCTGAACCATCGGACCGACATTTGATTTCAGTTCACTACGGACCCGGTTGGACTGAGAAACAATCTTACAAACCGACTCCCCTTTAGGCTGAATACAGATACGTTTATCCGGGCTATAGCGGACAATATCTCCCGGTAATCCAACGACGCGCTTAATATAGTCAACACTGGGATTCGGCGGATAACGGAAAACAACGATGTCACCACGTACCGGCTTGCCGGTTTCCAGTAACTGGGTATGAGTTACCGGATCTCTCAGCCCATAAGCGAATTTTTGTACCAGAATAAAGTCACCAACTAAAAGCGTAGGCTTCATCGAGCCTGAAGGAATCTGGAATGGTTCAAAAATAAATGACCGGACAATCAGAACCAAAGCAATTACCGGAAAAATAGAAACACTATTTTCTACCCACCACGGCTGCGGTAAGACTTTACTCTGCAGGGATGGATCGAGCTCATTCGTCTGAGCCAGAATGTCATCGATTTTTTGCTGGCGCTGCTTCGCCCAGACAAATTTTTCCAGAGCCCAGATAATCCCCGTCACAAGCGTCACAATGACCAGTATGAGTGAAAATGTATTCGCCATGAACTTCCCTTTGTTAAAAATACGAAAGTGAAAGAGCCTGAACTCTTTCACTTGGGTTGTTTATACCCAAGTAACCTCAAAGGCCTGTTTGGGTATCTCATCTCCGGCCAACGCCGGGCGCAAATTAATCTTTACCAACGTGGAGAATGGCTAAAAACGCTTCCTGAGGCAACTCTACGTTACCAATCTGTTTCATGCGTTTTTTCCCTTCTTTCTGTTTCTTCAACAGTTTTTTCTTCCGGCTCACGTCACCACCGTAACATTTAGCCAGTACGTTTTTCCGCAACTGCTTCACGGTTGACCGCGCAATCACGTGGTTACCGATTGCAGCCTGAATCGCAATATCAAACATCTGCCGGGGAATAAATTCTTTCATTTTTTCCACGAGCAGACGTCCACGCGTCTGAGCCTGATCTTTGTGGGTAATAATCGCCAAGGCATCAACCCGCTCTCCATTGAGCAGAACATCAACACGTACCATGCTTGACGTTTCAAACCGTTGGAAAGAGTAGTCCAGAGACGCATAACCACGAGAAGTCGATTTTAACCGGTCAAAAAAGTCCAGTACGACTTCGGCCATCGGTATATCATAAGTCAGGGCAACCTGGTTGCCGTGATAAACCATATCAACCTGCACACCACGTTTTTCAATACAGAGTGTAATCACATTGCCCAGATACTCGGACGGAACCAGAATATTACAACGGCTAATCGGTTCCCGGATTTCCTGAATATCATTCACTGCCGGTAATTTTGCCGGACTATCGATATGAATGACCTCACCATCGGTCTGTTCAACTTCATAAACCACCGTAGGTGCTGTGGTGATCAGGTCGAGATCGTATTCCCGCTCCAGACGTTCCTGAATGATTTCCATATGGAGCATACCAAGGAAACCACAACGGAAACCAAACCCAAGAGCAGCGGATGTCTCAGGCTCATAAAACAGCGATGCATCATTAAGACTTAGTTTACCCAGAGCATCACGGAAATTTTCATAATCATCAGACGAAACCGGGAATAATCCTGCATACACCTGAGGTTTTACTTTCTTAAATCCGGGTAATGGTTTCTCACACCCGTGCTTCGCATGCGTTAAAGTATCCCCGACCGGCGCACCAAGAATATCTTTGATACCACAGACAACCCAACCCACTTCGCCGGTTCGTAACTGCTCGGTATCAACCTGCTTCGGTGTAAAGATCCCAATCCGATCAACACCCCAGGCTTGCCCGGTACTCATGACTTTTATCTTGTCATTCTTTTTCAGGACACCGTTTTTCACCCGAACCAGAGAAACGACTCCAAGATAGTTGTCAAACCAGGAATCGATAATCAGTGCCTGTAACGGAGCACTCTCGTCCCCTTCCGGTGGCGGAATATCTGAAACGATTCGTTCCAGAACATCGTCAACACCCACCCCGGTTTTCGCCGAACAGCGCACAGCATCAATCGCATCAATACCGACGATATCTTCGATTTCTTCCGCAACACGTTCCGGTTCAGCCGCAGGCAAATCGATTTTATTCAGAACCGGAACGACTTCCAGATCCATTTCGATTGCGGTATAGCAGTTTGCCAGAGTCTGAGCTTCAACCCCCTGACCAGCATCAACCACCAGCAAAGCCCCTTCACAAGAAGCCAGAGAACGGGAAACTTCATATGAAAAGTCAACGTGTCCGGGCGTATCAATAAAATTAAGCTGGTATGTTTCACCATCTTTTGCCTGATAGTCCAGAGTCACACTCTGAGCTTTAATGGTGATGCCACGCTCACGTTCAAGATCCATAGAATCAAGAACCTGTTCTGCCATTTCACGGTCACTTAAGCCACCACACACCTGAATCAGGCGATCGGAAAGGGTTGATTTACCGTGGTCAATATGGGCGATAATCGAAAAATTACGAATGTGCTTCATAGGTTTGGGATGACTAAACTCTTTCAATATGTAGAAGAAAAAGAACAAACCGTCTCAATATACAGGTTCTATTCCATTTAAGTTGGCAGATTCTACCCAATTTAAAAGGGATTCGCATCATAAATCAGTTCAGCACATCTCATGTCAGAGAATCACCTCTCCCAAAACCCGGATCAAAACGACTTCCGCCTGAGAACGCTGTTCCATCCTTCTGGCCAGCATTTTGGCAATCCATATGCCACTTCCAGTAAAAACAGCCGTACAAGCAATGATCCACACCTCTCCACCACCAAACAGAGAAGCAACCCATAGCTGCCCGATCAAGGCACCCAGGATCATCATCAGCAAAGGGAATAAATAAACGAGGGCTGCGGACTGTAACAAGCTTTTTTCCGGAAATCCGATCTCAACAACCTGACCGGTTTTAACCTGATGAGAGGTATGCAATTGCCAGGTTAAAGCTTTATTACCTATCGCTTTAGAAACCACACCGGTACCACAGCTGGAGGAAGAGGAACAGTGACTGCAACTAGTTTGTTGCTGGCAACTTAACTCAATCTGGTAATCACCGGGAGTTCCCTGAACACTGGCGACAGTTGCCAAAGCAGTCATCATGGCTGCTTATCCTCTGTTGTGACATTCGAATGAGATTCAAATGTCACAGACTGCGCGATCCGTTTTGCCGTTGCCGGAGGAATATCTCCAATAACCGAAATTTCATTTTTTCCTTTCACCAGCGTTTGTAATGTCCGGCGTCCCTGACGTATCAGCTGATTTTTCAGGGAGTGGTTATCACTATCAGCCACGTAAACAGAAAAACTGAACAGGCCATCGGTATAGATCTGACTTTCAACCAGACGATTCGTAATCGCCATCCGGTAACGATTCAGTTCTTTTGAGGTAAAACCATCAGGAACCCAGCCAACATCCCAGAATGTTTTCTTGACCGGATTTTCAGGCAACGAAAGAACCTGAGGAAGCTGAGCCTTATTCAGGTTCAGCATCAACTCAGCTAATTTATCACTCAGGGAATAAGAAATGGTCCGGTATTGTTCAAGCACTTCACCATCCCGATCGACTAAGTCGGCCCGTAGCGGAAGATTACTTCGTTCGTCGATCCAAAGAACATAGGAATAACGCAGCCCATCTTTAGGTACGACACGAATAACCTGACAAGCAGCTCCGGCCTCTCTTCCCCGGCCAATTTTGACAAAATCATAATAGTTACTGAGCTGGGTCATATCGCTGTGAAGCAATGGAATAACCGGAGCTACCATTTTACCGGATTCAATCGTAAAAGGTTCAACACCGGGTTCGATATAACTCACCTCATCACCACGGCGAATGACTTCCCGGACGGGGCCACTTAAGTAGATCAAATGTGCCAGAGAATAACCATCTTCAACGGCATGTCGATACAACAATGGCTCAATCCCATTTTTCTTAATCAGAATATAGGAAAGTTCGTAGTTTAATTTTTGGCTGGCGCGGCTCATCTGATGCAATAAAGCCTCTGCAGACGTATCATCTGCAAAGGCTAATGAGATGTTCACACTGAACAGCGCAGTCACAACACTGACCAGAAATTTTTTCATTCAACAACTAACTCTTGCTGTCCACCTGGACGATAGGATGATTCCCGATTTTTTTGACTATTATAAAGTCTTAACTGTAACTCATAATCTTGCAACATCGCATTCACACGGCGACGCTGTTCTTGTGCACTACTTTCAGTCACATGTTTCTTAACCGAATCACGGGTCAGACTCACAGGCTCAGCCGTTCCGGCTAAAGGAATGGTCTGTAACACGGGAAGTTGCCCACTGTCAGAAGCAGTCACAGCTCCAGTGCCGTCGTCGGTATTATACTGCTGAACCCCTACAATCACGACCAGAGAAACACAAGCGGCAACGGCTGCCTGACCCAACGAGCCAAGCCACGCGGGCAATTGTCTCCTCGACTGTTTTGGTAAAGGCTGAGACTCCAAAGGCGTTACATTTAAAGTGTCCGAGTTCTCAGCTTTATTCTGTCTGTGGGCAATGTCTTGTCCATAAACAGGCTCATCTTCCAGCGCCAGTGCTACCCGCCCGGCAATATCCCATTCTCCCTGAGGCGTATCACCACGCATCACATCACCAATCATGTGATAATTGCGCCATGTTATTAAACCTTCATGGTCCTGAGATAACTCGCTTATCAACGATTTATCGACCAATTCGCCATCCATAAGCGCCGAAAGTTTTTCTTTATCAGCCATTCTATTCACCATTATCTAGACAACTCCAGACATTACAAAAGCGAAGCAATCCGCTTTTCTACCGCCTCTCGTGCTCGAAATATCCGGGATCGTACTGTTCCGACAGGACAATCCATTACCGCAGCAATCTCTTCATAGCTTAGTCCTTCCAGCTCTCTCAAAGTCATTGCGGTCTTCAAATCTTCAGGCAACGCATCAATTGCCGCAAAAACAGCATGTTTCAATTCTTTCGACAACGTAATGTTCTCTGGGTTCGAAATTTCTTTTAAAACATTGCCATTTTCGTAATATTCAGCCTCTTCAGCATCCACATCATTCGCAGGAGGGCGTCTACTCTGTGCAACTATATGGTTCTTTGCCGTATTGACAGCAATCCTATAGAGCCAGGTATAAAACGCGCTTTCTCCCCGAAATGAAGGAATAGCCCGGTAGGCTTTAATAAAAGTTTCCTGAGCGACATCAGCAACGTCACCGCTGTTGTTCACATATCTGGCGATGAGGTTACAAACTTTATTCTGGTACTTCACCACCAAGAGATTAAAGGCTTGCTTATCTCCACTCTGAACGCGCTCAATCAATACTTGATCAGTTAACTGCTCGTGCATTCGAGCGTATACTCCTATCGTTCATCCCTTACCTTCTCAGATATGGGTATTAATACTTCAAAATGTAGTATTGACACCACCGCTTACATGAGCAGTATAGTGAGACTCATGCGCAGGGAAATAGTTCCCCCGGCTTTAAAAATTTTTCTTCATTCTAGAGGGGAATATTCCTCTCCACAAATTTGAGCTTCGTCACTTCCCCCGAATGAGGTAAAATTTCGTCGATGACAACCATATTTATAAAGCATTGCATGTAGTGAAAGAGAAAAACAAGCGAAATCGGGAATCCATTCATTCTTTCTATCTTCTTGATTCATTATATCGCCTCTATACATCAATACTTAAGGTTCAATTGTCGATTCAGGGAACCATGTTCATCACGAAGATGGGCAGGAAATAAAATATTTTTGGGAAAATAGAAAACTATGAGTGGAAATCAAGAACATCAGTGCGATGTGCTCGTTATCGGAAGCGGTGCTGCCGGGCTGTCACTCGCATTACGCGTTGCAGAAAAATGCCAGGTGATTGTGCTGAGTAAAGGCTCCTGGAGTGAAGGAGCAACCTATTATGCACAAGGAGGAATTGCAGCGGTATTCGATGAATCAGACAGCATCGAATCACATGTTCAGGATACGCTCATTGCCGGTGGCGGTATCTGTGAAGAAGAGACGGTCCGCTTTATTGCAGAGAATGCCAAAGAATGTGTTCAGTGGCTGATTGACGGCGGCGTTCCGTTTGATCTGGATGAAGACAGCAATGATGATCATCCTAAATACCACCTGACCCGTGAAGGCGGGCACAGCCACCGAAGAATTCTGCATGCTGCTGACGCTACAGGAATGGCAATGCAAACCTCTTTGCAGGATAACGTGATAAATCACCCGAATATCAAAGTGCTGGAACGTCATAATGCCCTTGACCTGATTACCGAAGATAAAGTTGGCGGAGATCCAAAGAAAATTATCGGCGCCTATGTCTGGAACCGGAATGATGAACATGTAGAAACCGTCAAAGCAAAATTCATTATTCTGGCGACCGGCGGTGCATCGAAAGTATATCAGTATACGTCAAATCCGGATGTCTCATCAGGAGACGGTATTGCGATGGCCTGGCGTGCTGGTTGCCGGGTCGCCAATCTGGAGTTCAACCAGTTCCATCCAACTTGTCTTTATCATCCTGAATCCCGCAATTTTCTGTTAACGGAAGCCTTACGAGGTGAAGGCGCATTCTTGCGTCGCCCCGATGGTTCCCGGTTTATGCCGGACTTTGACGAACGTGCGGAACTGGCTCCCCGGGATGTCGTCGCCAGAGCCATTGACTACGAAATGAAGCGAATTGGTGCGGATTGTATGTATCTCGATATCAGTCATAAACCCGCCGACTTTATTGAAAAACATTTCCCGACGATTTACTCCCGGCTTCAGAGTCTGGGAATCGACATGACCAAAGAACCGATCCCAATTGTCCCTGCAGCCCATTATACCTGTGGCGGAGTCATGGTAAATCAACAGGGTGAAACAGATATCAGCCGGTTATACGCAATTGGTGAGGTCAGCTATACAGGCTTACACGGAGCCAACCGCATGGCATCAAACTCATTACTTGAATGTGTGGTCTATGCTCGTGCAGCAGCACAGGATATTCTCAGCAAACTTGAGGATGCTCAGATTGCAGGCCCGCTTCCGCCATGGGATGAAAGTCAGGTCACCTGCTCCGATGAAGAAGTTGTCATTCAGCATAACTGGCATGAACTCCGCCTGTTCATGTGGGATTACATGGGGATCGTCCGGACGGATAAGCGTTTGGAACGGGCCCTGCGGCGTATTCATCTGCTCCAGCAGGAAACACATGAATACTATAGTAATTTCAGAGTTTCCAATAACTTGATTGAACTCAGAAACCTGCTTCAGGTTGCCGAACTGATGATCTGTTGTGCGATGCAACGTAAAGAAAGCCGGGGGCTGCATTATACCCTCGACTATCCGGAACAGCAGGAAAACAGCGGACCGACAATTCTTGATCCACAAGATTTCTGAACACTAGGGGCTGTTGACCTTTCGTGGTTGAGTTTTGTTCAATCTGAACGGGTGTTGATCGCGGCGCGGGGCATGCCGCTTAGCCATCCTAAGCAAATGACCCGCAACAAAGAGCAAGACACGTTCAGATGATGAACCCTATGGGCAGCATTTGTCGCCCATTTATCCAGCGTTAGGTCATAGTTCATGTAGATCGCTACACTTCACATGACCTGCCTTGGCTAAATGAACGACAAATTGCTGCAAAAAACATCACGAAAGGTCAACAGCCCCTTGCTTCAGGAATCCAATGACAAACGGGGGCGATAACGCCTCCGTTTTTCCAGCACCACAATCTGTCGGTATGATTGTTCCCGGCAACTGTCCCGCCAAAGTATCTGACGCTCTCCCTGTTGCCCGACAAAAACAACGAACCACGTTGCAAAAGAGATTTCAATTCTCTCAATCAGTTGTTGTCGCTGTGCATAAACGAGGTTTCCGGAGTCGGTGTATCGGCACGACTCTGATATAAAAGGGAGTAACAGTGCCCGCTCAACCCAATGGCCCAGCAGCCAGAAAATCAAAATAACAGAGATAATCAGAGGAAGGTCGGCAATAAGTAATGCCCAAATGGAGAGTTGAACAATAAACAACTGAACCATGCAGGCATTCAAAGAAACTGAAGGACAAAGACTAACGGACTTTACCAAGGTTATAAGCAACCATCTTATCAACCATAGATGCATGGCTCAGATTTTCGCTCCGTTTGTGTCCCATGAGCCAGGAAAACAGATCCGGATCATCACACTCAAGCAGCGATACAAAATCCTGCTGCTCAGATTCGCTCAACTGCTCAAAACACTCCTCAAAGAATGACATAATCACCACATCCAGCTCCAACATACCACGCCGGCATGCCCACTTAATCCGGGCCTTCTCTTCGTCGGTATACATTCTAAAACCTCATTGATTTAATTTTTTATAAGTGTATCAAGGGAACGATCTGCCAACCACTCACTGAATCACAATCCACACCAGGCTGACAAAACTTATCCGATTTAACATATCTTCCGGATAGTTAGCAAAAGATTTGTCTGAAAACGATGACATGATTTGAACTCACCCGTGTTTGTGGACAAATATCCATCTTCATCCCCTTTTAAAACCCCATCAATCCGGTACATATCAAGGGTGAATCCGGAGGTGACTTGGGTCTCAAAAGATTTGGGTATAGAATGCATTCATTCAATCGGCAGAAGGTGATACAGAACATGAACTGGGAAAATAATTTTCACCCTTTCGAGCATACGCCAGAAACTCCATTACCGAATTTACTCCTGACTCATCTCACTTCATGGGGATACATTTCAGCCACCGGAGATGATCAAAAATCCTACCTGCAAGGCCAGGTGACCTGTGATGTTGTTTCTCTCGCAAAAGATCAGTCAACATATGGCGCACACTGCGATCCTAAAGGAAAAACATGGTCTGTCTTCCGGATATTCCATCACAAAAACGGCTATGCCATGTTCCAGCCTCTTAGTGCAATCGAAGCAGAATTGCGGGAACTCAGAAAATATGCCGTGTTCTCTAAAATAGAACTGCTTCCGGGAAGCGATATTGCTCTGGGTGTACTTGGAAAGAATGCTGAAGACTACATCGATACACTGAGTAACTCCCGTGGGGATGTTCGTGAGATTGAAGGTGGCACTGCCGTAAAAGTTTCCCCACAACGCTGGCTGTTGCTACTCAATGAATCCGCAGCCCAGACACTGACCGAGAACTTCAGCGGTGAAAAAGTGACTGAGAGTCTGTGGACTCGTTTTGATATCGAAGAAGCACTGCCAGTTGTTACATCTGACGAGCAGGAACAGCATATTCCTCAGGCACTGAACCTTCAGGCTCTTGGCGGCATCAGCTTCACCAAAGGCTGCTATACCGGTCAGGAAACTGTAGCCAGAGCCAAATATCGTGGTATCAACAAGCGAGCCATGTATATTGTACAAGGGAACACAGATACCACACTAAACAGCGACCACCCGCTTGAGCTGGAACGTTCCGTCGGAGAAAACTGGCGTACTGCCGGACGTTTTCTTACATTTTTTTCATTCAGTGATAACACCGCACTTGGCCTGATCGTCCTCCCTAACAATCTGGAAGATGGCACCCGATTCAGAATCACAGGACATCCCCAAACCGAATGGAAAATACAACCACTCCCATATAGTCTGGATGATGAATCATAATCTGGAGACAAAAGTCCTTCATTTTCTCCGGCAGCAGCAGATTTCCCACCGGCTGCTGCCGCAAAAAGAGGCGGCTGTCACCATTGAATCAGTGGCAATGTTACGGGGCATCAGACCTGCTCAGATGGTCAAATGTGTCTTACTGAGAGATATGGGTGATCGCTATGCACTCGCTTGTGTCCCGGGGCATTTATCTGTCGATCCAAAGAAAGTCAGAGCCTGTCTCGGATGGCGAAGAATGACTTGTGCAGCCAGTGACAAAGTCCTGCAAATCACCGGATATCCCGTTGGTGCGGTCGCTCCGCTACTCCTGAAAACGGAAATACCCATTCTGTTTGATCCTGAAATTACTCAGGAACAAGAAATCACAATCAGTAGCGGACATCTACAAGCCGGAATAGCCATGCAAGTTCAGGATTTACTCGATCTTGTTCACCCATTGGTGACTTCTATTCACCGCTAACCTTATGTTTATTGATGTAATCCATTTCACAAACATGTGATACAGATCAAATATAACCAAATTAATAAATGAATTGTTAGTCAAAAATAAAACATAAATAGTCACAGCTCTATTTTTCACGTAGTCTTATTTCGTTGGTTCTGTGACGCTTCCTCAGCATGTTAGCCACTGAACCGACTGAAAAGTGAATCCACTGAATTCATTCAGTACATCCACTTTTTGTGTAATGCATCTGTGACTATTTCGCCCGCATCCGTACAGATGCGGGCTTTTTTTTAATCTGTCATCGGGGGATTTTTTTTGACAGTGACCGGTCAAAATCTATATTCAGAGATAAGAATAGATCAGTTACACAGCTCCAAAGGCTGATGATTTTTCTGTAACAGAGCAACCGGGAATGACAGAAATTTCACAGAGGTTCATTTATCCCGTTATAAAAATGTCATATTTATCCGGCTTAATGGACCACCGAAAACGGGCATATCGCCTGATTGCAGACGTGAATTGTAAGTTGTCTCAGAGTTAACAGAACAGATACAAAGAATTCATTTAATTCTGCTAAATATGTAGATGACAGCACAAAAATTTAATTAACTCATCATGTCGTGATTATTCCACTACAAATATCACAACATAAAGAGACAGACTAAATAGAATAGTTAGAGTGAGTTGGCTTCTCACAATGTTTATAGTGAGGTTTGCCGATCCTGAGCAACTCAGGTCAACAAATACCTCAGGCATTCACAAAAGGACGATGATATGAGACTGTTTAAGCGCTATACACCCGGTATGATTGCTAAACATATTAGTCGACTATTTAAAGGTAGAATCTACATTTATGGCATCGGTAAATTTGAGTTCGATCAGGGGAAACTAATCCTCCCGGAAAAAGCCGAACCACGCCACTACCAGACGGTCAAAGAGGTCAATCAGGAAATCATGCGATTGAAGTACATCCATGTTTAATCCGATACGGGCAACGGCTTCGGTTAGTTGCCCATCAGAATATCTGCTCTACATCCATTCTCACTCAGAAAATGTTGATTTAGCCAATTCAGGCAAATCTCCCCGAATGCCCAGTGCTCGCTGCATCATTTCATTTTTTACTGTCGGGATCTGATTCAACACTGACATTCCAACGCCCCGGAGCAACTTTTTCACCGGAAAATCCCCGGCAAAGGCCTCTTTGAATCCTTGCATTGCTGCAATCATCTTCGCCGCTTCAGCCTTTCTCCACCGCTCATACTGGCGGAGATTACGCCGGTAACCAATATCTTTTCCCTGCTGCCATAAGACTGTAATTTCCTGAGCCAGTGACGCGGCATCAAGCAGTCCGAGATTCACCCCCTGCCCAGCTAGTGGATGAATCGTATGTGCTGCATCTCCGGCTAATGCAATACGATCACACACAAAGTCCCGTGCATAACGCATTTTCAACGGAAACACAGCCCGTTCACTCACCAGCTCACATAAACCGAGGCGGTGATCAAACTCGACACAAAGCGCCCGGTTAAACGATTCGGTTTCCATAGTCAGTAGTTCATTTGCTCTTAGTGGCTCAGTCGACCATACGATAGAACACATGTTCGGATGCTCCAGAGGCAGAAACGCTAATGGCCCCTGTGGCGTAAAGATCTGCCGGGCGACTTGCTGATGAGGTTCTTCCGTCATCACATTCGCAACTAAAGCTGCATGTCCGTAGTCCCAGTGAGTCAAAGGAATATCCTGCTGCTGACGAACCCAGGAATTTGCTCCGTCAGTCCCCACAACCAGCTTGGTGGTCAGTGAACTACCGTTATCAAGTGTTAGCCAGACTTCACTTTCACCAACAACCATACTCTGACACTGAGACGGCATGAAAAAAGTAACATTGTTCTGATTCTGAACCGCATCCAATGCTGCCAGTTGAATGACACGATTCTCAACGATATGACCTAAATCCGGCTGCGCAAGCTGCTGACAGTGAAACTGAATATGAGCAAAACTATCCTTCTCCCACACATACATTTCACGGTAAGGGGCAGCCCGACGCTGAATAATGCCATCCCAAATCCCGACATTTTTCAATATCTGCTCACTGGCACGGCTTAACGCAGAGACCCGGATATCCGGAGATTCTCCCAATGTAGGATCGGGTGTGTGCCCTTCAATTACGGCAATTCTCAGGTCTGTATTCTTCAGTGCCGCAGCCAGCGTTAGTCCGACCATTCCGCCACCGATAATGGCAATATCAAAACTTTGCATCATATATAAAACCTTTTAGCGAGACACTTGTCCCAATGTCCGGGTCAACAAGGGCTTTCTGAGTACAGACAGATTGTCGATAGCCATCAGCCCCAGATTCCTTCCCACAACAGCAGGAAACCACTCATTTGAGAAGATGTGGACCAGAGTGGAAGTCATTTCCATCGTTTTTTGCCGATCCGGTTCCCGGCGTTGCTGAAATGCATGTAGAGCCGCATAATTTCCGACATCTTCGGGATGGTGGCGTACTTCGTCAACCAGTGTCGCAATATCCCGAATCCCCAGATTAAACCCCTGCCCGGCAATCGGATGAAGCGTTTGCGCTGCATTGCCTATAATCGCAAACCGGTGTGAAACAGCCCGGGAGCGATAACTTAGCTTTAAGGGATATGCAACCCGGCTTCCGACCCGCTTCATTTTGCCTAGCCGCCAGCCAAAAGCTTGTTGTAACGCCAAAAGAAACTCATTGTCATCCAGACCTGTTATACCTTCCAGTGACTCTGGTCTGACACACCAGACCATTGACATACGCTGACGACTCATTGGCAGTAAAGCGAGTGGTCCGGTCGGCGTAAATCGCTCAAAAGCTCTGCCCTGATGAGGCTGACTGATTTCGACATTGGCAATGACAGCAACTTGTTCAAAATCGTGAATTTCAGAAGAGATTCCCAATTGTTGGCAACAGGTTGACGTATTCCCGTCGGCGGCAATCAACAGCTTACCGTAAAGAGTCGTCTCATCCTCCAACGAAATCCGGACTTCGGTTTCCGAGCGTTCCACCGTACGGATCGAAGCCGGACAAAACAGAGAAATCGCCGGACGTTCCTGTAACAAGCGATGATAAACCTGCCCGACTTCTGCCAGTTCGACCACATATCCCAGAGCGGATAGTCCAAGTGGCTCTGCTTTAATATCGGTCATACCTGCATGTCCCCGGTCAGAAACATGAATATGAGAAATTGGCGTCGCATAAGGTTGGATAGCATCCCATAGCCGGTATTCTCTGAGTATCTGTACCGTTCCGTCAGAGAGTGCAATGGAACGGGCATCAAATCCAGGATGAACCTGAGCTGAAATATCACATGATTCGACAACAGCAATCCGGAGTTTACCGCCAAAGCGGGCATCTAAAGCCAGCGCCAGTGTTGCACCGGCCATTGCTCCACCAGAGATAATGACATCAAATATTTTCACTCGACTATTTTCCGTTCTCACTCATATCCGTTTTCACATTCATCACGTAACGATTTAATGAATTGTTGGCTTCTTACTCTGTGATTTTACCCGAACACCACATTCCGCATGAATCGTGAGTACACACGCTTTTATATGCTCGATAACCTGCTCAAGCAGTAACGCCTGTTCTTCAAGATCATCATCTTCATCAATTCCTAACCGGGCAATCTCTTCCAGATCGGTCAATGCTTCTTTCGCATCATCTGAAAGTGAACTGATGTTCGAATGTGCCAGCCCCAGCCCGGAGATAAAATGATTCACCCACTCAGACACACCATCAGCCAGCTCAAACAGGCCAGTATCGCCACTACCTTCAGGTAAAAACAAAGACAACTGGAAATGTTGCTGTGTCATTTCTTCTGCCGTACCGGAAATCAACTCACCGGCCAGCCCCAATGCTGCCATCGGCCATCCCATTCCGTCATTGGTATAATCAAACAGTAATGGCTGCCAGCGTTCATCGTCCGGATTTAAACCACCGGATAACATCCCGGTTAAAAGGCCGTGCAGCTCGGCAGGTGTTACCGCTAAAGAAGCTGACTTCAGGATATCAGCAGAAGAAAGGTATTCGGGAAACTTATTATCACTCATGATGCAATCTGCAGAAAAAATAAACCTAATCCTATCACCTCAACCTCATTGCTGAAATGCCCACGGCATCAAATCTGCTAACCTGTCCCGATCAATAGCACAGCTTTTGTCCGAATTGTCCAAGATCTGAGTTTTTGACCTATCATTGACGCGGATATGCAGGGAAAGACTTGAATCTTATCGTGGCTTTACCTATAGTTTCCGTCTTGATGATACCGTCAATGTATCATTCACAGTGGCATGTTACGAGTTCATAAGTCATGAGTAATCAAGCGGTTGATGTTGAGATTTTAGGAAAAGTCACACGAGTGAACTGCCCTGCAGGTCAGGAAGATTCGCTCGTTCAGGCAGCAAAAGAACTTGATGATCGTTTGAAAGAAATGGCGGAAAGAACTAAGGTGACTAATGAGGTTAAGTTACTGACAATCGCTGCTTTAAATATCTGCTATGAATTACAAAATCAGATAAAAGAAAATAAACAGACAACAGATCATCTCGCGACGCGCATGGAGCAACTCTCAGCATCGCTTGATAGTGTGATTCGTAAGGTCGAGCCAGGACAGCAGTAACTTTACGCCACAGAATTTACCCTGAAGTGTTCGTCAGCGGATTACGTCCCTGAGCCGATAAGCAATACCTAAGGGTTAGTACTTGCTGGCTATTGAGCAAGCTCGGCACGCACCGAGAAGCCTACGGTCAACATTACTGATCCGCCTTGAACCAGCTGGTTCAAGGGTCAAACATCTGCAACGGCACTTTGGGGTTCTCTATGCACCAGAATATGATGACACGCGCTGAGTTCAGGAAGCTGATCAGGGAAAGAAGGAAACAGCTCTCGGCTGATTTCCAGCAAACCGCTAGTGAACAAGTCATCGGGCATCTTTCTAATTTACCCGAAATTCACTCCAGTCAGAACATTGCACTCTACCTTTCAGCCGATGGCGAGCTCGCAACACCAAAGCTCATCGAGTGGCTCTGGCAACAGGGTAAATCCGTTTATCTCCCCGTGATTCATCCGTTTTCAACCGGACAGCTGCTCTTCTTACACTACACCCCGGAAACTCCGATGGTTAACAATCGCTATGGGATTGCTGAACCTCGCCTGAATAAAGAACTCATCCTGCCGACCCGTCAGCTTGATCTGATTTTTACCCCGTTGGTCGGTTTCGATGCATCAGGACACCGGCTGGGAATGGGTGGCGGCTATTATGACCGGACTCTGGAACCCTGGTTTAAAAATAAAAGCGGAGCCAAGCCGATTGGTCTGGCTCATTCATGTCAGTTTGTCGAAAAACTGCCAGTGGAATCCTGGGATGTCCCACTACCTAAGATTGTCACACCAGATAAAATCTGGCACTGGGAATAAAGCGACGCTACCGGACCGGATTCCCCTTCAGTACATATCAGACAGACTTTATCCGATATCTACACCAACCCTGGTGAAACACCTGTGATCACTGGCGTGACAATGTGATTAATGCACAGGAAAAGACGTATTGACGCTGCATCTTGAGGTGACTTGGGTATATAATCCCCCGCCAGAATACCCAATCAATATATCCCAAGTAATTTAAAATAAGATTTAAATGTAATCAGCAGGAGATCAATACATGACCCAAGACGAAATGAAAAAAGAAGCGGGATGGGCTGCACTCAAGTATGTCATCAAAGGTGGCATTATCGGGGTAGGTACAGGCTCAACCGTGAATCACTTTATCGACGCCTTGGGCTCAGTAAAAGATAACATCAAAGGAGCCGTTTCCAGCTCAAAAGCATCAACAGAAAGACTAGAAGCTCTGGGAATCCAGGTCTACGACTGCAACGATGTTGAAAAACTGGATGTTTATATCGATGGTGCCGATGAAATCAATCCGACACGGGATATGATTAAAGGTGGCGGTGCAGCTCTTACCCGGGAAAAAATCGTTGCTGCAATCTCCGAAAAATTCGTCTGTATTGTTGATGGCACAAAAACAGTTGAAGTTCTGGGCAAATTCCCGCTTCCAATTGAAGTGATTCCCATGGCCCGCGAACAGGTTTCCCGTGAACTGAAAATGTTGGGCGGAAGCCCGGTTTACCGTGAAGGCGTGATCACTGACAACGGGAATATCATTCTGGATGTTCATGATATGCAGATTACCGATCCCAAAACACTGGAATCAACCCTTAATAATATTCCAGGCGTTGTCACTAATGGTCTGTTTGCGCACCGGGGGGCTGATGTCGTAATTATCGGAACTCCAGACGGCACACAATTTATCGAGTAATTTATCGACTAATATTCACCATCATTTATCGACATTGGTGAGAAATCATGAAAAAACGGTACGTTTATGTACCGTTCTTTCATTGGCTATAGAAAAATTATTCCTTATGACGTAATTTTCTTACCAATTGGAGATGTTTTTTGTTACTTTATGATGAGAAGATGCACAAGGCAAACGTTTGCTTGTTAACAAAATGCTAATTTTCCCGATTTAGCAGCTGTGCACCTCGTTTCTTCACCTTTCCATCGTTAAGGACAAAAATAATGGCCAAGTTTTCATTGGAAAAAGACAAAATTAAAATTTTACTTCTTGAAGGTGTTCACCATTCCGCAGTGGAGGTGCTTCAGGAAGCTGGCTATACCAATATCGAATATCATAAAGGTTCCTTAGCTGAATCCGAACTATTAGAAGCCATTCAGGACGCTCATTTTGTCGGTATCCGTTCCCGCACCAATCTGACAGAAACTGTTATCAACGCTGCCAAGAAGCTTGTCGGTATCGGTTGTTTTTGTATCGGAACCAATCAGGTCGATTTGAATGCAGCTGCAAAACGAGGTATTCCGGTATTTAATGCACCGTTTTCAAATACCCGCAGCGTTGCTGAACTGGTGATGGGAGAAATTCTCCTGCTATTACGTGGTGTACCGGAAAAGAATGCGCTGGCTCACCGTGGTGTCTGGAAAAAAAGCGCCGATAACAGCTATGAAGCTCGTGGTAAAAAGCTGGGAATTATCGGATACGGCCACATCGGTACTCAGTTGGGTATTATTGCTGAAAACCTGGGTATGAGCGTCTATTACTACGATATTGAGAATAAGCTCTCTCTGGGAAATGCTGTACAGGTATCTTCACTGGCAGAACTGTTAGGCAAATGTGATGTTATTTCTCTCCATGTCCCGGAAACACCCGATACGAAAGACATGATGTCCAGTAAAGAGTTTTCTCAGATGAGACCAAACGCCATCTTTATCAACGCTGCTCGCGGTACTGTCGTTGATATTGATTCACTGTGTGGTGCTCTGGAATCCGGACATATTTCCGGTGCAGCTATCGACGTCTTCCCTGTCGAACCCAAAACCAATGCAGAACCGTTTGAATCACCACTGACTCAGTTCGACAATGTAATTCTTACGCCTCATGTTGGTGGCTCTACCCATGAAGCCCAGGAAAACATCGGTATTGAAGTCGCCGGTAAGATGGTGAAATATTCTGATAATGGTTCAACGCTCTCCAGCGTCAACCTGCCGGAGGTTTCACTGCCGGAACTCAGAGAATGTTCCCGCCTGCTGCACATTCACCAGAACCGTCCGGGTATTCTGAATCAGATCAACACGATCTTCGCTCAGGATGCTATCAACATCGCAGCACAGTACCTGCAAACATCTGCAGATGTCGGTTATGTTGTCATTGATGTCGAGACCGCCCGCTCAGAAGAAGCATTGAGCAAACTGAAGAAAATTGAAGGTACAATCCGCGCACGGATTCTGCATTAATCTTATCAGATATCTCACAATAGAAAGCCCTTTCTCCGGAAAGGGCTTTTTTCTTCTGCGCATTTGAAATCGATGTAAAAAAGCCTGCTTAAAGCAGGCTTTTTATTGATTCAGATTTGCTTATTCAACTAGCATCATCTTTAGTGAATTACCAGATTCGGTAACCAGGTGACCAGATCAGGGAAGATCATACAAATCACCAAAACAACAAACTGGACGGAAATAAAGGGCAGCACTGATTTATAGAGATCCATCATAGTCACACCTTTCGGTGCAATCCCCTTCAGGTAGAACAAGGCAAAACCGTAAGGTGGCGTCTGAACGGCAATCACGATGTTCAGAATCATCAGTACACCGAACCAGATAGGATCGTATCCCAGCGATACCGCAACCGGCGTAAAAATCGGGGCACACATCAGGACAATAATGAACTCATCAATGATGAAACCTAAAAGCAGCATGATCAGCTGGAACATAATAATGATCATGATCGGTGGCAGATCCAGTCCTTTGGTGAATCCGGACACCATGCCCTGAATTCCCATCAACAGGTGGAAGTTACTGAAAACTGAGGCTCCGAGGATGATCCACATAGCAACACTTACCAGCATCGCGGTCTGCATCCCGGAACGCATTAACATTTCCGGTTTAAAACGCTTAAACAGGATTGAAAGCAGAATTGCCCCCATAACCCCCAAAGCACCAGACTCGGTAGGCGTTGCAATACCGGCAATAATACTGCCGAGAACAACGACAATCAGAGCCAGTGAGGAAGCACCGTCCCGGATCGTCTTAAACATCTCATATCCTTTCGGCACCTGAATATCGTTGTCAGAGTCAAGCGGTGCACGTTCGGGACGCAACTTACAGGAGATCACCACATAAGTAATCAGTAAAATAATCGTGATTAATGCCGGAATCATCGCACCCAGAAACATTTTCCCGACCGAGTTTTGCGTTGCCGATGCAAACATGATCATTGGAATACTGGGTGGAATCAGGATTCCCAGAGAACCACCAGCCATAATCACGCCAAGAGCAAGTTTCTTATCGTATCCGCGATCCAGCATTGGCTTCAGCGCAATGCTACTGGAAGTCATAATACCGGCACCAATGATTCCAACCATGGCACCAATCATTGAACAGACCCCGATGACACTAATGGCCAGAGAACCACGCAACCGTCCGATTGCCAACTGACTGGCATTAAACATGGCATCGCCAATTCCGGAGCGGGTCAGGATTTGTCCCATATAAATATAAAGAGGAATCGCCAAAAGGATAAAGTTAAAAAATGTGCTCTCAACGGTGGTCGGAATAATATTAAACAGCGCCTCGCCCCAGACCAGATAGCCGACACCCATGGCAATCCCACCCAATGCCAGACCGACCTGAGCGCCCAGAACAAAAGCGGTCAGAATACAGGCCAGCAAAATAAGGGTTAACATCTCAATTCCCATTTGGATTCTCCTTGTCAAAAACGGACTTTTCTACCTGATGGCTATCAGAGTTGAAGGGTTCATCATCTAAGCTGACATGGAAAGGCTGGTCATCTAAGCTGACATGCGGATGAACTTTTCCGTTCAATTCGCGTCCTGTAGCGAGGAAAAACAGATTACTGATGAATTCGGTCGAATACTGAGCAATAAAAATGGTTGCCGAAACGGTAATCATCAACCAGAAATGATTCATAGGCGGCGCCCATTCACTCTGGGTTTTGTAATGATACTGGAGACTTTCCAGAAACATGCCGTAGCAGGTTTTTATCATGACAGCTAAAAAGCCCATTGCCAGTACGGCGGTAATCAGATCGAAAATCCGGCGAGTCTTTTCCGGTACTTTACCGTGGACAATATCCACATTGATATGCGCTTCACGTTGCTGGGCGTATGCTCCGCCTAAAGCAGCAATATACCCGAACAGAAACAGAGAGGTGTCATATCCCCAAATAGTTGGTTTATCAATGACATAACGTGCAAATACTTCGTAAGCAACAATCGTGGCTAAAACAGGAAGCAGATATGAAACCGAACGCCCGATCAGGCCAACAACATATCTGACTACCTGGCAGTATCCTCTTAAAATTGGTTCAACCATATAAACTCCCAAACCAATCAAGGTGAATCAAATGATTCACCTTGATCATTCCTTGTTACTGCTTGTTCAGGATATCAACAAGCTGTTTTGAATAAGGGTCTTCACTGGCATATTCCTGCGCAAGTGACATACCGGCTTCTTTCCAGGCTTTTTTATCCGCTTCAGATGGTGCAGGACTCCATTTCAGGCCTTTTGATTCCATCTCTGTTACAGCCTGAGATTCCCACAGTTTAGATTTGGTTAACTGCTCAATCGCATGTTCAGCCGTCGCACCTTTTACAATCGCTTTCAGGTCTTCCGGTAATTTGTTCCATGCTTTCTGGTTCACAATCACAGGCAGAACCTGAGCACCGGCAATCGGTAGTGGGTACATATATTTTGCAACTTCCACGTGGTTACCATCACGGTGGTCGATCATATTGGAACCGATAGAACCATCAATAACACCAGTTGCCAGTGAGGTATAGATCTCACTCCATGCCAGAGATACCGGAGCTGCTCCCAGATTACGCAGGAACTTACCGTATGCACCTGGCGCACGAATTTTCATACCTTTAAAGTCAGCAATAGAGTTGATTGGCTTTTTCGTGATGATGTAAACAGGTGGCTGAATATAAGGTTCTAACCAGACAAGCCCCTGAGATGCGTATGCTTTCTTCAGCACTTCACCCCATCCACGCTCATGGAACAGTGTCATCAGTTCACCGGTATCTGATGTACCGCCTGGCAGACCCACTTCAACAACCCCTGCCGGGAACTCACCCGCATGCATTGGCTGGAAAGGTGCTCCCATCGTAATCAGGCCGGAACGTACAGCACTTAAAATACCACTGGTACCAACGCCTTCCCCGGAGTACAGAACCTGCACAGAAATACGGCCATTGGACATGGTTTCGATATTTTTGGCCAGATCTTCGTAAACAGCACCGAATGCGGTACCGCGACCATAAAGGTTTGCAAAGCGCCAGTTATATTCAGCTGCAAAGCTGACAGTGGAACTAGCGAGAGCACTCACACCCAGTGTGACTGCCAGTAATTTCTTCGCAAGCTTCTTTCCCTTTAACCCAAACATAGAAATTCCTCTTCCTGTGTCGTTACTTGTTTGTTACCGATTTGTTTCACGAGTTAATATGAAGAAAGCTCAGCCAAAGCAATAGAACCAGAAAGGTAATTTGTATGGTACCAGTTATAAATCTATCACTGGTACCACACAATTGATCTAACTGGTACTTCGAGAGGAATCAGCTTTGGATCTAACATCCCCTTAACAGCTAACAAAAGAGACACAAAGATGGACCAAATTGTTAACAAAAACCTACTAAAAGCAACGTGTCCTTTCAGTGAAGATGCGATTGCAGTCCTTAATCCGGCAACCGATGAGACTCTGACTTATATTCCTTCGGTCCAGACTACGGATATTCTGGCTTTGATTGAAAAATCCAAGCAGGCTCAACAGGCATGGCAGCAGCGCTCAGCAGCAGAAAGATGTGCCATTTTAAGACGCTGGTACGATCTGGTTGTTGAAAATAGTGACGATTTGGCAAGGATTATGACACTGGAACAGGGCAAACCATTGGCGGAAGCGAAAGGTGAAGTCATGTACGGTGCATCTTTCATTCAATGGTTCGCAGAAGAAGGGAAACGGACCTACGGTGATACAATTCCAGCACCAACTTCTAACAAACGTTTAATGACTATTAAACAACCCGTTGGTGTTGCCGCTGCAATCACTCCATGGAACTTCCCGATTGCAATGATTACCCGTAAAGCAGCACCGGCACTAGCTGCCGGATGTAGTTTTATCGTCAAACCGGCAAACCAAACGCCACTTTCAGCTTATGCAATCGCAGAGCTGGCTTATGAAGCTGGCCTGCCGCAAGAATTGCTAATCGTGGTAAACAACCACTCTTCCGTTGCTGTCGGTGATATTTTCTGTACGCATGATGATATCAAGAAGCTTTCTTTCACCGGCTCAACTCAGGTTGGCAGTCATCTGATTAAACAGTGCGCCGAAACCGTAAAACGTACCTCAATGGAATTGGGTGGTAACGCGCCATTTATCGTGTTTGATGATGCTGATATCGATGAAGCCGTTAAAGGTGCGATTGCATCGAAGTTCCGTAATGCCGGACAAACCTGCGTATGTGCAAACCGCTTCTATGTTCAGGACAGCGTTTACGATGAATTCGTCGAAAAATTTGCCAAAGCCGTTGCAGAACTGAAAGTCGGTAATGGTGTTGAACCTGGGGTGAATATCGGTCCGCTGATCGACATTAAAGCGAAAAACAGTGTACTGGGTTACATCAATACAGCCGTCGAACAAGGAGCAAAGATCGCAATTGGTGGTCGCTCTCTGGATGGTCTGTTTGTTGAACCGACCATTCTGACTGAAGTCACTCAGGATATGGACATCGTCCAAACCGAATTATTCGGTCCGGTTGCTCCGGTTGTCCGGTTTACCAACGATGATGAACTGGTCGAAAAAGCTAACGATACGATTTACGGATTAGCCAGTTACTTCTACACCAGTGCTCTGAATCGTGCATTTCGTATTGCCGAGCAGCTTGAATACGGCATGGTCGGGATTAATGAAGGCATTATCTCAAATGAAGTCGCACCATTCGGTGGTGTAAAACAATCCGGCTTTGGCCGGGAAGGTGCCAAACAAGGGATTGATGAATATCTCAATGTGAAATATCTCTGCTTTGGTGGCTTCTGACATCTCACAATAACTACTGTTTGAATGTGAAGGAATTAAACTCATGACGAATATGGAATGGCAAGCCCGTAAGGAAAAAGTAGTCGCAAAAGGTATGGCTAACCTGGCACCGATCTACGCGGCGAGCGCAAAAAATGCAATCATCACGGATATCGAAGGCAAAGAGTATATCGACTTTGCTGCCGGTATCGCCGTTAATAATACAGGTCATTCTCACCCACAGATTATTGAAGCGGTCAAAAAGCAGTTAGATAACTTCAGCCATACCTGTTCAATGGTGACACCATACACCAGCTTTGTTGAACTGGCTGAAAAGATTGTTGCAAAAACGCCGGGGAATTTTGAGAAGAAAGCAGCATTTGTAACCACCGGTGCAGAAGCGGTAGAAAATGCAGTAAAAATCGCACGTGCCCACACCGGCCGCTCAGGTATTATCGCATTTAAAGGCGGATTCCACGGACGTACCAACATGTGTATGGGACTCACTGGAAAAGTTGCGCCTTACAAAGCGGGTTTTGGACCATTCCCGAATGAGATTTACCACCTGCCATTCCCAAATACCTACCATGGTATTACTGAAGCCCAAAGCCTGAGTGCTCTGGATGATCTGTTTGCCTGTGATATCGAGCCAAGTCGTGTGGCAGCCATTATCTTTGAACCAATTCAGGGCGAAGGTGGTTTCTATCAGGCTCCGGCAGCCTGGGCACAGAAAATCCGTGAAGTTTGTGACAAACACGGCATCGTTTTGATTTGTGATGAAATTCAGACTGGTTTTGCCCGGACTGGCAAGATGTTTGCTACGGAGTATCTCGGTATTGAAGCCGATCTGATCACAATGGCAAAAGGGATTGCCGGTGGTTTCCCGCTTTCAGGTGTTGTCGGTAAAGCAGAGATCATGGATTCAGCCAATCCCGGCGGTGTTGGTGGTACCTATGCAGGTTCTCCTCTGGCATGTGTTGCAGCACTGGAAGTTCTCGATATCATTGAGAAAGAAAATCTCTGTGAAACAGCTCAACATATTGGTTTACTATTTAAGGAACAATTGACTGAATTGCAAAAAGAGATTCCCCAAATTGGTGACATTCGCCAGGTTGGTGCCATGATTGCAATCGAACTCAATGATCCGGACAGTGGCGCACCACTTGCAGATCTGACTAAGCAACTGGTAGTAAAAAGCAACCATGCTGGTGTGATTTTGCTGTCTTGTGGTGTCAAAGGAAATGTAATTCGCTTCCTGCCACCACTGACCATCGAGCCAGAGCTTATTGTGAAAGGTCTTGATATCATTAAAGCAGAGTTACAAACGTTGCTCGCTCACTAAATACATCCGGCGAAGATACAGTAGTCTCCCTCATCTCTGTATCTTCGCTTCCTTACCCGGATTAGTCAGCGGCGCAAGAAAGAGTTGTAGGAGCCGTATGCTAAGCCAGTATATCCACATCGATCCTCAGGATTCGAAAACCCTTCAGGATCAAATCAAAAGCAGCCTTGCCAAAGCAATCTTCGATGGCTTTATACCTAAGCAATCCAGTCTGGTCTCTTCACGTAAACTGGCAAAAGATCTGAATGTTTCCCGAAACACAATTCTGCGGGTCTACGAACAACTGACGGAAGAAGGTGTACTTGTTTCCGTCGAGCGGAAAGGCTATTTCGTCAATCCTGCTCTGGATATCTCAGCAACACCGGTCAAACAACCCAGAGAAGAACAGGAACAGACAACACAGCTCGACTGGAGCCGCTATCTGATCTCTGAAAATACCGTATCTGAACTCGAGGCAAAAGATCTCAAAAATTACCCTTATCTGTTTGTCAGCGGTGTGGTTGATGATGACCTGTTTCCGGTTTCGGAATGGCGCAAGTGTAGTATTCAGTCCCTCAATCGCATCAATCACCGGACCTGGACATCAAATGATTCGGACTACGATGATCTGATTGAACAAATCCGTACCCGGGTGCTGACCAAACGGGGCATATTCGTAAACCGGAACAATATTGCAATCACGCTTGGCTGTCAGAACAGTCTGTACTATCTGTCCAAGCTCTTGCTTTCTTCTGCTTCATCAATTGCCGTTGAGAATCCCGGTTACCCGGAAGCATTACACCAGTTTCAGGCCAGACGCTCCCGCATCGTTCCGATCGATGTCGATCAGGAAGGCATGGTGATTGATGAACGTCTGACTAACTGTCAGTTGGTTTACACAACACCAAGTAATCAGTTTCCGACCACGGTTCGTTTGTCTGCTAATCGCCGCAAAAAGCTACTCGCACTGGCAGAAGAACATGATTTACTCATTATTGAGGATGACTTCGAACATGATATTAATTTCATCGAAGATACATGTCCGCCACTGAAAAGTGAGTATTCCAGCGAACGCATTATCTATATCTCCAGTTTTTCTTCGACGATTGCTCCGGGGCTGAGACTCGGATATATCGTCGCACCGGATCCTCTGATTTCCCAGATAAAGGCACTGCAGTTCAGAACCCATAGTCTGCCACCGAAGAACAACTGCCAGACGCTCGCCCTGTTCCTGAGTCTGGGATATTACGATGCTCTGGCACAAAAGATGCTCAAACGTTACCGGGAAAAATGGCTGACGATGGAAAAGGCACTGAATTATTATTTCCCCCAATCCGGAGTCACGCCATCACTGGCCGGCACCGCTTTCTGGATCGACTATAAGCAGGGCTTCGATGCCGAAAAATTTGAACAACTGGCAGAGCAACACGGCATCCTGATCAATAACGGAGCCAAGTACTATTGTTGTGATGAGCGTACCAATAGCTTTCGTTTATGTTTTCAGTCCATCAGAACCGATCTCATTCGGGAAGGCATCGCCCTGCTTTCCCAAATCGCCAAGCAGGTCATGCCAATAGAAACACTACAGGAATGTCAGCAGCCTCCGTTAAGTAGTAAAGCCATTCGCCGGCTCCTGAAAAATCAGACACTACTGACCAAAGATTGCTTCAATATTCCTTACCGGATTACATTTCAGGCAGACGGAAAAATGACCGGAGTCTCTGACCGCCCCAATGATATGGATGAAGGTTACTGGTGGGTCGAGCATGATCGTTTTGTCTACCAATGGCGGAACTGGCAGTTTTCAGATATCCGGAAAATTACCATTGTGCTTGAAAATGAAGAAGTGAAACGATTTGATGAGGATGGCTACTTTATCGGAGAAGCCCGATTGATATCCAGCAAGATTGACTAGACGGTTGACCTAAAGAAAAAACCGGCTAATGCCGGTTTTCTCAATTCAATCTGATGACATCAAGCCCGGAGAGCACGCTCACGACGAGCAATTCCGACCACACCACTACGGGCTACTTCGATCACTTCCGTCACTTCGGAGATGGCTTCAATAAACGCATCAAGCTTTTCAGAAGTTCCCGTCATCTGAACCGTATACTGACTCCCGGTGACATCCACGATCTGACCTCTGAAAATGTCGGTCGTACGCTGTACTTCGGCCCGGGCAGCACCGCTTGCTCTCACCTTCATCAACATCAGTTCCCGTTCGACGTGCTCAAACTCAGAAACTTCCTGCACTTTGAGTACATCAATCAGTTTATGCAGCTGCTTCTGAATCTGCTCCAGCTCCATATCATTGGTCTTTGTTGTAATATTCAGACGAGATAAAGTTTCGTCATCTGTCGGGGATACATTTAATGTTTCAATGTTGAAACCACGTTGGGAGAACAATCCAACCACACGAGACAAAGCACCGGGCTGGTTCTCCATTAATACTGAAATAATGTGTCTCATCAGGTTCTCTCCGTTTTGCTCAACCACATTTTGTCCATCCCTTCACCTTTGATCTGCATCGGATAGACGTGCTCTGTTTCATCGACATTGATATCCACAAACACCAGACGATCTTTGAGATCCAGTGCTTTCTTCAACCCGGCTTCCAGTTCATCCGGAGCCGAGATGCGAATACCGACATGTCCATAAGCTTCTGCGATTGCAGCAAAGTCCGGAACGGAACTCATGTACGAGTTCGAATGGCGTCCCTGATAGATAATATCCTGCCACTGTTTCACCATTCCCAGAAAACGGTTATTCAGGTTGATGATTTTGACCGGAATATCATATTGAAGTGCCGTCGACAGTTCCTGAATATTCATCTGAATACTACCGTCACCGGTAATTACGACAACTTCCTCATCCGGATGAGAGAATTTCACGCCCATTCCGGCGGGTAAACCGAAGCCCATGGTTCCCAGACCGCCGGAGTTGATCCAGCGACGAGGCTGATTAAACGGATAATAAAGTGCAGCGAACATCTGGTGCTGTCCGACATCGGAAGCAACATAGGCATTACCACCGGTTAACCGGTGCAGCGTTTCGATCACCTGTTGCGGTTTGATTCGCTCACTGGATTTATCGTAAGCAAGACACTGGCGATCCCGCCAGACCTGAATCTCTTTCCACCATTGCGTCAGTGCATCCGCGTCATTAGAACCGCCCTGTTCTACCAATAATTTCAGCATGGTATCGAGAACTTTCTCAGCTGAACCTACAATCGGCAGATCGGCCGGTACATTTTTCGAAATCGAGGAAGGATCGATATCGATGTGCATGACTTTGGCATTGGGGCAATATTTTTCCAGATTATTGGTCGTTCGGTCATCGAAGCGGACACCCACACCAAAAATCAGATCGGCATTGTGCATGGCCATATTTGCTTCATAGACACCATGCATTCCCAGCATCCCTAAAGCATTTGCATGGGTTCCGGGGAAAGCCCCCAATCCCATCAGCGTACTGACAACCGGAAGATTCAGCGCTTCCGCTAACTGAAGAATCTGCTTGTCCGCACCGGAAATAACCGCACCACCACCAACATATAAAACTGGTTTTTTCGCATCCAGAAGGGCTTTCAGCGCCTTCTTAATCTGCCCTTTATGTCCGGTAGTCGTCGGATTATAAGAGCGCATCTTGATGGTCTGCGGATATTCATAAGGCAATTTAATCTGTGGATTCATTACATCCTTCGGTAAGTCAATGACTACCGGACCGGGGCGCCCGGTCGAAGCAATATAAAATGCCTTCTTAATTGTTTCGGGGATATCTTCAGCTTTTTTTACTAAAAAGCTGTGTTTGACAATCGGACGGGAAACCCCAACGATATCACATTCCTGAAACGCATCATTCCCAATCAGATTGTTGGGTACATTTCCTGAAATGACGATCATTGGAATTGAATCCATATAAGCTGTCGCAATACCGGTTACTGTATTGGTTGCTCCGGGGCCGGAACAAACCAGCACGACACCAGGTTTTCCTGTTGAACGTGCGTAACCGTCAGCCATATGTGTCGCAGCCTGCTCATGACGAACGAGGACGTGCTTAATCTGGTCGGTTTTTTCGTGCAGAGCATCATAGATATCAAGTACAGATCCTCCAGGATAACCAAAAATCTGCTCGACACCTTCTTCGATCAGAGACTGTACGACCATCTCTGCACCGGATAGCATTACCATATTGTTCTCCTTACCAGCATCTGTTTCCCGAGGTCAGTTCAACAGTCTGGTGGTTACATAGTCTAGGGCTTATTCGTAGCCTAATCGAAATCGATTCACTTGCGGCTATGTCCTTACAGAGTCATAACCCTGCAAGGGATAGAGCAACTTTACTCGCTTCCGGAGGATTGGTCTAATCCGCTCATCGTCGTATTTTACGGAAAATGTCGTACACGGATATCATCAAAGATATCTCTTCGGAAAAAAACCTCAAAATCAGATGAGTATGTCAAAGTTACATATGAAAAAAACATAAAATATTTATTTCATGTAAAAAAAGTCATCAAGATGCTAAGAAAGATTACAGTTCCGTTGAGATTGAGTGATATTTTTCACAACAAAAAACCGTCAGAAAACGGAAGAGATGAAATCTATGAAATATTGCCCTTCCATACGGTCAGGCAACATCAGTCACATGTCTGGAATGGTCTATCCGACAATTTCATTACAGATAAGCATGAGTTGTTCTCTTAACCAACCATGCCCCTTATCTTTTTCATTGGATTCGTGCCAGCTTAAATAACCACTAATCTGCTTACGTTCGAATGGTAAAGCGATTGTTTGCAGTTGCTCCCGATTAGGAGAACCTTCCACCAGCCAGCGAGGTGCAATGGTGATGAGTTCCGACTGACTGACTACATAAAGGACATTACTCAGACTAGTCCCTTCATAGTGAGAATGGCAGTCAATGTCCCGGTAAGCCTGCTCGCTGAAACTCCGGATACCATGGGCCTGCGACAGTTTCGCATGTTGCTCTTCTATTACTTGCGCAGGAGTAATGTTGCCCTGAATACGAGGATGTAATTTAGATGCAACAACAACTAGTTCATCCCGGAAAAGCTCAGTGCTGGAGAAACCAGGTTCTTCGAAACGAGCATAATCAATCACAAAATCGACTTCCTGATAGCGTAACCGCTCTGCAAGCTGCTGATTGGAGTCTGCTTCCAGATGAAGCTGAACCTGAGGAGCCTGCTCATGAATCGATGAGAAGATCTTAGGGGCAAAACGCAGATCATTCGGACTGCAAATTGCCAGATTGAACTGTCTGGTTGATGACTCAGGCGTAAATACGGAATTCGGTAGCTCATTACGGATTAACTGCAATGCCTGACGAATCGGCCCAAAAAGCTGACGGGCACGCTGAGTCGGTTGAATTCCCCGGCCCTGACGCATGAAAAGTTCATCATTGAACATCACTTTAAGACGGGCAACAGCATTACTAACCGCCGGCTGAGACATACCTAAATTGTGTGCTGCCCGGGTAATATTCTGTTCTTGCATCACAGCATCAAACACAGTAAGCAAATTCAGATCAACGCCTCGTAACGTACTTTCCATTCGATAGCTGGCTACAGGTTGGATTACTTCTTTTTTCTCTAACATTGGAATGCCTCTTGTTTTGCTATAGATCAGCAATCACTTTTTATTATCCCACCGGGATAACACCATATCAGTTAAAATCAGTTAGTGACTCACCATGAGTGTATCTTGACCAATATATTGATAATTCATATAGGTAAGTTGTGTAACCAACTATCTTTTAATTGATACCCAAAAGGCAACTAGATTGATAAAAAGTCAGTTTATTTTATGTTGTCAAAAAAAATATGATTAATAATCAACACCTTGAGAAAATATCAAAAAATATAAAATCGCTATTTTTATAGTATTTACAAAATTAATTGACACTGGTTATATATTTCACGGCTAAAAGCGACATCTATTCACAACTCATATAATGTGTTACAGATATTCAGTCTGATCAATGAGTCAGCCCGTTTTATACCGTCACATAATCAGGGAAATTAACCTGTTTCCATAGTGTATGGCACAGATGCTGATGATCATCCCAGCGCCCCTGAATAATCCATTCAGCAATCGCATGCGCAACATCCGGATAAATCACCCGCTCTGCATTCGGTTCATCTAACCATTGCCGAATCAACGCCACATCAAGAGATTCCATCGTTGATGCAAGTCCCAGCATCTCAAGTGTTGCAACATTACTCTGTTGTTCAAATTGTCCCATCAGAGGCTTAAGCAGCAATTTTTTCCCATATGACATCGCCTCAGAAGGTAACTCAAACCCGCCGTTGGCAATGACTCCGGCACAGCAACGCAAATGTTCATGGAAGCGCTCATGACATAATGGGTGGAACATCATATTTTCAGTTTGCTCCACTTCAGTGATAGCCGGGTGATAGCAGACAAACTGATAGCTACCGAAACGAAGTAAGAGATCCGTAATCTCTTCCAGAGATTCAAACGGTAAATAGACGAGAATAAAAGGCTGATTTTCGGTCGCCTCATCTCTGGTATCGACAATTGGCGGAAGAATAGGACTTTCGAAGTGATACCAGTGCAGTCCGAGATAATAATCAGCCGGAGCAAAACTGGTAATAATTTTCTTATCCAGCCAGTTTGCTCCCTTTAACGGAACCGGATAGCGGAAAGCATTCTGATGGCTCAGACTGATACAGGGTTTGTGCTGTAGTTTTGCTGCCCAGGCAGTCACTGGTTCAAAATCACTGATCACCAGATCATAAGAACTGAGATCCAATTGACGAATATCAGAGAGCAACTGGCTGAAACTATTCTGTCTGGCAGTTTTAAAATAATTCACCCGTCCCTGTTCTGTTACAAAAGTCAGCCCCCGGCGGGTTTGATAATCACCAAAGCTGTCCATCGAGAAATATTTGTCTTTGTCTCTGCCACTAAAGATGAAATCGACATCAACATGATATTGCCGGAGCGCGTGACTCATTGCTCTGGCCCGAGCCGTATGACCGTTTCCGGTTCCCTGAACACCATAGAGAATTTTCAAATCATCCACTCCGTCGTTAACAACAATCCGGCCTGGGCACAACTCATTCCCAACAGAGCACCAATCAGAACATCTGTAAAAAAATGCACTCCCAGCAAGATGCGTGCAGCCCCAATGCAACCTGCCCATAAAAAAACTACGATAGATAATGGCGGATAAAAATAAGCAATTAACGTCGCCATCAGAAAACCGGCACTGGTGTGTCCGGAAGGTAAACTAAAACGATCTGAAGGCGTGATATAAGCGGTAACCATCGATGATAATTCCTGAGGACGCCGCCGCTGAAAGAAGTTTTTTGCCAGCCAGTACAATGGCAACTCAATCAGAAACGATATCATTCCGGCAGCTAAGAGTGCCTTACCGTACATATCATCAGCCAGAAAAGCGATGCCACCGAACAGCACGTATAAATGACCATCTCCGGTATGAGAAACCGCCCGGCTGATGCGTGCCAGCGGATCACTGAATCGATGCTGTAGACAGAACAGAGAAAAGGCCAGATCAAATTTCACAATCGGTTCAATAACTCTCATGATTGCACTCCCGTATTTCAGTCCCTTTATATAAACGACACTAATCAGAACAGATGACAACCGCGTTACTGTTTGTTGTCGGAACCATGAATATTGTTGGATAATCCAACTCAGCAAATATCGGAGCTATGCAGGCGCATCAGGAGAAAGAGACTTAGCCCGGTGAGAGTATTGATTGACGACGTTGATATAAACATCTATAAAAAAGGCCCTGAACCGTATTGCCAACACAATACAACCAAGGAACCCGGTGAGAATCCGGGGCTGTACCCGCAACTGTAAGTGAATACTCACAAGCCAGATACTTGGGTTCAGGATAATTATGTCCAGAGAACATCTCCCGGAAGGCGAGTTCATTTGGGTATATATCACCGGGCGGGAATACCTGGTACTCTGTCGTTGGCTTTTACTTCAACTTCCCCCGACACAGTCATCAGAACATTTCTCCCTTAAGGTATGCTTTTCCCCTTGAGGTTAGATATGCGATTTATCATCCTTTTTATGGCCTTGGTTTACTGCTCTTTTTCCTGGGCCGGAAATACCAGTCAGCAAATACTAATGCTGGTTTCACAACGTAATGCAGAAACAATTGCCGAAGCAGGAGCTCACTTACATCAGCAATATCCCCGGATAAAGTTGGTAGCCCGGACAGAAAATCAATGGATAGCCCTGTCTGCACAACAAAGAGCACAATATTTGAGCCATGCGGATGTTCTGATCGGGATTGGTCTGTATGGCGCAATAGTTGGCGAACTGAATCAGGATCTGAAGTTATCATCGCCGGACAATATATTTATTTTCAACAGTGATCATCACCTTGTGAAGCAAAGCCGTTTGCAACGGAATTTACAATTTCAGGATGACAAAACACTGACCACTCTGACGGCGATGCGTCCGGACGGATCTCTGCATCTCTGGCTGACCAATATATTGACTCGTTATCCTCAACAAACGTCCTGGTTAACGGCCCGTAGTTACTGGCAGGCTGGTGGCGTAGACAATACCGTAGCACTGCTGACCTGGGCAGCCAGTGTAAAAGATCCTTCAATATCCAGTCTTCCTCCCCGGAAGCAACCCCGGTTACGCTGGTGGATGCAAGGTCAGTATTTCGAGCAAATTCCATCATCTTTACCGGCTAAACCTGTCGTGATGCTGTTGGATCACCTCGGTGCAGACAGGCCCAGCGACAGTCAGTTGTTTCAGCACCTCTGTCAGGTTATTACCCGGCAGAAAACTCTTCAGTGCATTGTCGCACTTGCCGCCTGGGGAGATGCCAGTGTTGAAGCAGTCGCTCAGTTACAATCTCTGCCTGTACCGTTGTCCTCCATTGTTATGTTGCAGGATTTTGTCATCGGTGGCGGAGAAGGCCGGGAGAAAACCACACAATTACTCACAAAGCTGAATGTACCGCTACTTAAAGCAATCAAACTACGTGACAGAACCAAAACACAGTGGCAACTTTCTGCTGATGGAATCCGACCGGATAAAGTCTATTATCAGGTTGCTATGCCCGAGATCCAGGGTGCCAGTCAACCAATGATTGTCGCAACCGCGGGGATAATCCGGACTGACTCACTATCCGGTATTCAGATCCAGCCGATTCAGCCGGAAGAACATGGCATAGAGACGCTTGCCAGACGGATTCACCGTTGGCATACCCTACAGATAAAATCCAACGCTGATAAACGCATTGCCATCGTTTATTACAATCATCCGCCGGGCCGCCATAATATCGGTGCTGATAATCTGGATGTTCCTGCCAGCCTGTGGCAGATTCTCAACCGTCTGAAAGCATCTGGTTATCAGGTCGGAGATTTACCGGAATCACAAGAAGCCCTGCTGGATCTCATTCAGGAGCGTGCTGTCAATCTGCCGAATGATCGTCAGGCTCTGGCTACAATGAGCTCTCAGATTCCAACCATTGCTCCTGAAGATTACCGACACTATTTTGAGACATTACCACCAGTCATCCAGAACGAGATGATTAACGGCCCGTTCGGACGATTGCAGGAACAGTTAAAAACCGCGATCCAGCACAATCTGTCTCAACAGGCACAGCGATTGCTCGATAACACTATGGCAGAGATGGTGCATCTGGTAGAAGGCGTCAATCACCCGTCCAGAAAACGGGCACTCTCATTACTGACTCAATTGAAATCCTGTTATCAAAGCACAATTGAACATAGCCCGAAGCCTTGCTGGGAACATGCTCAGAAAATCATCACTGCCCTACAACAGACCGGGATTGAAGGACTCGGTGGCTGGGGAGAACTCCCCGGCAACGTGATGGTCTACAACGATAAAATACTGCTCCCCAGTCTGACTTTTGGTCATATTCTGATTAGTCCCCAACCTCCCAGAGGATGGGAAGTGAACCCGGAACTGCTCCATGCCAACCTGGCTTTTCCACCACCTCATCAGTATCTGGCTTACTATCATTACCTGAAAGATACCTTTAAAGCCGATGCCATCATTCATGTGGGCCGTCATTCAACCTATGAATTTCTGCCCCATCGTTCCGTCGGTCTCGGCGACGATGATTACTCGCGTCTGATTGCGGCAGATATACCGGGAATCTACCCTTATATCGTCGATGGTGTCGGAGAAGGAATTCAGGCCAAACGGCGCGGACTCGCCGTCATGGTCGATCACCTGACACCACCGCTGGAAAGTACGCCGCTTTATGATGATTTATTGCAATTACGGCAGTTAGTTGAAAGCTTTGAATCGAATCACGACAACAACAATCAATCACTGAAGCACAAATTGATCAGTCAGATCCGTCATAAAGTTGAATCTCTCGATCTTAAAGAAGAACTGACTGAATCCATGTCGGCGGAGCTGGCTGTTATGGGAATCGGATTTGAAGAAGTCAGTGATGATATGCTCGTGCATGAAATCGGCCACTACCTCACTAATCTGCAAGAGCGATTCATGCCTTATGGGCTGCATATTTTTGGTAAAACGTGGCAACCCGATGCGATTGACATGATGGTTCACTCGATGTCTCCGGTAGATCAGCAACAGCGAGGGCACTGGCACCAATTGCTTCAACAATCCCCGGCTCATGAAATGACAGCTTTGCTCAACGGGCTGAACGGACGCTTCATAGAACCAGGGAAAGGGAATGATCCGATCCGTAGCCCGGAAAGTCTGCCGACCGGCCGAAACTTTTATGCGCTGGATAACAGCCTGATTCCCAGCCGTATTGCCTGGCAACTCGGACAGGAAATGGCTCGCGATGCCAGAAAAAATAATCCTCACCAACCTTCCAGACGAGAAGCGCTGGTGCTATGGGCATCGGACATTGTCAGGGATGAAGGCGTCATGATTGCATTTGCTCTGGACATGCTCGGTCTGGAACCGGTATGGAACAGCCGGGGACTCGTCAAAGGACTGAAATATCAGACAGTCACACCGGACACACCTCGCCGGGATATGGTGTTCACAACCTCAGGATTATTCCGGGATCTCTATGGTCAACAGATGCACCTGTTGGATCAGGCAGTATTGATGGCACTGGATGCTGCCTCTGAAACGATTATTCGGGAACATCCGGCATTAACAGAAACACTTCAGTTTGCACTGAAACCTCTGGGCAGTCATCGACATGGTGGAAATGAATCTTTGCAACAGAATCAAGTCGCAGCACACTGGGTGGAAGACAGCCGTAAACTTTTATCACAGGGGAATCAGCCACAGAAAACTGCACTTCTGTCAACCTTAAGAGTTTTTGGTGATGCACCCGGTAGCTATGGCGCCGGAGTCAACCGGCTTGCCGAACGTTCCGGAGCATGGCAACAAAGAGCAGAGCTCGCTGATGTTTATCTGCGCCGCCTCGGTCATGGTTTCAGCCAGCAAGAATATGGCATCGCTGCCGAAGAAACATTCCGAACCCTGCTACATAGTGTTGAGAATACTTATTTCGGACGTTCCAGTAACTTATACGGTTTGATCGACAATAATGATGCATTTGATTATCTCGGAGGCCTGAGTCTGGCAGTTGAAACACTCTCAGGTCACGCGCCGAACAACTATGTAATCAATCATGCCAATCCGGAAAAAATTGTCGCCCAGCCTCTGGGGACAGCTCTGCGTCAGGAACTGAGAGGACGTTTTCTGAATCCCGAATGGTTAAGCGGGTTGATGAAACATGGTTATGCCGGAGCCCGTACCATGGGGAATGAATTTCTGGAATACCTGTGGGGCTGGCAAGTGACCAATCCGACACTGGTCGGCGACTGGGCATGGCAGGAGGTCAAAGAGGTTTATTTTGATGACCGCTACCAGCTAGGTGTCGATCAATTTCTGGAACAGGGACACAATGTACACGTGAAGTCTAATATGCTGGCAATCATGTTAGTTGCCATCCATAAGGGATTCTGGCATCCGGATCCTGAAACAACAAAAGATCTGGCACATCAGTTTGCCCAACTAGTGATCAAACATGGCCTTCCCGGCAGCGGACACACAGTTCCCGATCATCCGATGATGCCGTGGATCAAACAATATCTGTCACCAGCGGAGCAAAAACAGTTCGAACAGTTACTACAACGGTCACAAATGCCCCGGACAGAAAAACCAGAAATTCACTCACTGACCGAAGTGACCGTGAAGTCATCTGCGGAAACTCAGGTTAATCAGACCCCGTCTTCCCAGAGCGAAGCCACCTCGCAACAATCCCCGCCGATCATACTCGGCTTTTATCTCATGATTCTGCTGCTTGCAATTGTGCTGATCGGCCTTGGATTCAGACGCAGCAGACAAACGGTTCGCCATATGAAAGGAGCAAATCAATGATTCATGGCTACACATTAGGCTTATTACATCATCTGGTCGGATGGATGCTTTATCCGGTATTAGCAGGGCTGGCTCTGTGCCTTTTTGCTCTGCTCTGGGAAACAGGGATAACGCTCAATGAAAAATTCGGTGGACTGCGAACGCTACAGTCGGTCGAATCAATGGTTTTTGAGCGTTACGCAGCCACACGTCTGGAACGTGTCGATCTACTGGCCAGAAGCGGTCCCGTCCTCGGATTAATGGGAACCCTGATTCCGTTAGGTCCGGGATTAGCGGCTCTGTCTGACGGTCATATCGACCAACTGGCAACAGCAATGACAGTTGCATTTGACACGACAGTTGTCGGACTTTTTATCGGTCTGATCGGCTATATGCTCGGACGAGTTCGTCGCAGATGGTACGAAACACAACTGATGGATATCGAACAGAGAGAATATGATGTCGCAGCAACAGAATAAACCACGCTCATCGCACAGACTTTGGCAGGGTGGTCGTTTTCATCAGGAAGATACCGATCCTTTAAGCGGATTTGCCAATATCATGGATGTGATGCTGGTATTTGCTTTAGGGTTACTGATTGCTCTGATTTCTCAGAATGAAACTCTGCAACAGCACTTTTCCCTGACTGATGTCGAAGTCACAGCTCAGCAGGAACTGGTTGAGTTACCTGACAGTATGCAGGGGAAAGGAGATGCCCGTCAGGGAATGGAAAATGTCGGTACCGTATACCGGGATGCTAAAACCGGAAAACTGATTCTGGTGGGACAGTAAATATCCCGCGAGTCAGAAGATGAATCAATATCCGTGACAGCGCTGATTTCACCCGGGATAAAAGAGGTACAACCAATAAATATGCATTTTTGGGTTGACGTAATGTTTCAGGTGCGGTACTAATTTGTTATCTAATTTTGTGGAAAGTGAATTAATATGTCATTCCGTTTTTCTCTCCTGCTAGGCCTCCTTCTAATCGTGAATCGATCGCGCGGGTAGCCTGTGGACTGAAAACACCACAAAGAATTAAGAAACCCGCATCAGAATGCGGGTTTTTTTATAGCTGAAAACACCATGTGAGCAACACAGCAAGTCACCGGTCTAGGAGCCAATATGAACGATCAGGTCATTATCTTCGATACAACCTTACGGGACGGAGAACAAGCATTATCTGCGAGTTTAACGGTTAAAGAAAAATTACAAATTGCCTACGCTCTGGAACGACTGGGAGTCGATGTTATTGAGGCAGGATTCCCGGTGTCATCTCCGGGAGATTTCGAGTCAGTACAAGCCATAGCCAAAAATATTAAGAACAGTCGGGTGTGTGCGCTTTCCCGTGCAGTAGAAAAAGACATTGATGCTGCCGCAGAAGCATTAAAAGTTGCCGAAGCATTCCGTATTCATACGTTTATTTCTACATCAACAGTCCACGTTCAGGATAAACTTCGTCGTAGCTACGATCAGGTTGTAGAAATGGGAGTTAAGGCTGTAAAGCATGCCCGGCGTTACACTGACGATGTTGAATTTTCCTGCGAAGATGCCGGGCGGACTCCTATTGATAACTTATGCCGAATGGTTGAAGCAGCGATTGATGCTGGTGCCGGAACAATTAATATCCCTGACACAGTGGGTTATACTGTTCCCGGTGAATTTGGTGGTATCATTCAAACATTGTTCAACCGTGTCCCCAACATCGACAAAGCGATTATCTCTGTACACTGCCACGATGATCTGGGAATGTCCGTTGCAAACTCCATTGCTGCCGTTCAGGCCGGAGCACGTCAGGTTGAAGGGACGATCAATGGTATTGGTGAACGAGCTGGAAACTGTGCTCTGGAAGAAATTGCCATGATCATCAAAACCCGTCAGGAGTTACTTGGTGTTCATACCAACATCAAGCATGATGAAATCCACCGGACCAGTAAAATGGTCAGCCAACTCTGTAATATGCCGATTCAGAGTAACAAAGCGATTGTGGGTGCCAATGCATTCAGTCACTCATCCGGTATTCACCAGGATGGTATGCTGAAGAATAAAAATACTTATGAAATTATGACACCAGAGTCGATTGGCCTGAAAAATCAGGCTCTGAATCTGACCAGCCGTAGCGGCAGAGCCGCAGTGAAAAGCCATATGGATGCCATGGGCTACCAAGAAGAAGACTATAATCTGGATGCACTGTATGAAGACTTCCTGAAGCTTGCAGACCGTAAAGGTCAGGTCTTCGACTACGACTTAGAATCATTGATGTATTTCTCTAACTTACGGGACGAAGATGATTTTTACAAACTGAACTATCTGAGTGTTCAGTCAGGAAGTGTAATGGCAACGACGACCATCAAACTGCAGTGCGGTGATGAAGAGAAATGCGAGGCCGCTGTCGGTAATGGCCCCGTAGATGCCTTGTACCAATGCATCTATCGTGTCACCGGTTACGATATCGTACTGGATAAGTTCGACCTGACAGCCAAAGGGGAAGGAGAAGATGGTTTAGGTCAAGCTGATATTATTGCCAACTATAAAGGCCGGAAATATCACGGAACAGGCATCTCAACAGATATCGTTGAAGCATCAGGAGAGGCGTTACTGCACGTCATCAACAGTATCCAGCGTGCCGATCAGATTGAAGTGATCAAACAGAAAAGAATAGCAACAGTATAAAGGTTCCTGCCAACTGGTCCCCGTGTCATCACGCGGACCAAAACAGGTCTCCGAATTCATAAATACGAGAGTGAACAAGGACTCACATGACAGACAAAACTTATAAAATCGCAGTACTACCCGGCGACGGTATCGGACCGGAAGTCATGCAACAGGCGCATAAAGTACTCGATGCGATTGAAACAAAGCACAGCATAACGTTTGACCGTACCGAGTACGATGTAGGTGGTATTGCGATCGATAATCATGGCAACCCACTTCCCGAGCATACACTGAAAGGATGTGAACAGGCGCAAGCCGTCCTGTTTGGTTCGGTCGGTGGACCAAAGTGGGAACACCTGCCACCAAACGAGCAGCCTGAACGAGGTGCTTTATTACCGTTGCGTAAGCATTTCCAACTGTTCTGCAACCTACGTCCGGCACAGATCCATCAGGGACTTGAAACTTTTTCTCCGCTACGTGCGGACATTTCTGCCAATGGTTTCGATATTGTCGTCGTACGGGAGCTGACCGGCGGTATCTACTTTGGTCAACCCAAAGGCCGTGAAGGTGAAGGTGCCAATGAGAAAGCTTTTGATACCGAAGTCTATCATCGCTATGAGATTGAACGTATTGCTAAAATCGCTTTTGAATCTGCACGTCTGCGCCGCAAAAAAGTCTGTTCAATCGATAAGGCGAACGTATTACAAAGTTCTATCCTGTGGCGGGAAGTGGTCAGTGAAATCGCCAAAGACTATCCGGATATCGAGCTGTCCCACATGTATATCGATAATGCAACCATGCAGTTGATTAAAGACCCTGCTCAGTTCGATGTCATGCTATGTTCAAATATCTTTGGTGATATTCTCTCTGATGAGTGTGCAATGATCACAGGTTCAATGGGGATGCTCCCTTCAGCTAGTCTGAATGAAAGTAATTTCGGACTGTACGAACCGGCGGGTGGAAGTGCTCCGGATATCGCAGGGAAAAATATTGCGAACCCAGTAGCTCAGATTTTATCGGCGGCATTAATGCTACGTTATAGCCTGGGCGAAGAAGCCGCAGCTCAGGATATCGAAGCAGCAGTTAGCCAGGCATTGTCCGCCGGGGAGCTGACCGCAGATCTGGCTACAGATAAACCGGCACTGACAACCTCAGAAATGGGCGACAAAATCGCTGCCTATATATTAAGTGCATAAGCATGTGACCGGGTGAACTCCCGGTCCGCAAACAAGCTCAAGGTAGAAGCAATGTCAAAAGCAAAAACGTTATACGAAAAAATCTACGATGCACACATCGTGGTTGCCGCCGAAGGTGAAAACCCGATTTTGTACATCGATCGTCATTTGGTCCATGAAGTCACATCACCACAAGCTTTCGACGGGCTGAGAGAAAAAGGCCGTAAGGTTCGTCAGGTGAATAAAACCTTTGCTACTATGGACCACAACGTCTCCACAACAACCAAAGACATCAGTGCTTCCGGTGAAATGGCCCGGATCCAGATGGAAACATTGTCGAAAAACTGTGAAGAGTTTGGCATCACTCTCTACGATATTAATCATAAATATCAGGGTATCGTACACGTCATGGGGCCAGAGCTGGGGATTACCCTACCGGGAATGACCATTGTTTGTGGTGACTCTCATACTGCAACACACGGTGCATTCGGCTCTCTGGCCTTTGGTATCGGTACTTCCGAAGTTGAACATGTTCTTGCCACCCAGACACTCAAGCAAGCTCGTGCAAAAACCATGAAAATCGAAGTCAAAGGCAAGGTTGCTCAGGGTATTACTGCGAAAGATATCGTTCTGGCGATCATCGGTAAAACCACAGCAGCAGGCGGCACAGGATACGTGGTTGAGTTTTGTGGTCAGGCGATTCGTGATCTTTCTATGGAAGGTCGTATGACCGTCTGTAATATGGCAATAGAACTGGGTGCCAAAGCAGGCCTTGTTGCTCCGGATCAAACGACCTTTGATTATGTCAAAGGCCGTAAATTTGCTCCGACAGGTGAAAACTGGGACAAAGCTGTCGAATACTGGCAGACATTACAGTCTGACGAAGGTGCGGAATACGATGCGGTAGTGACATTAGATGCAGCAGAAATCAAACCTCAAGTAACCTGGGGAACCAATCCAGGACAGGTAATTGCTATTGATACACCAATTCCGTCTCCGGAAAGCTTTACTGATCTAATCGAACAATCATCAGCAATCAAGGCGCTGAACTACATGGGACTCGAAGGTGGAAAACTGCTATCTGACTATAACGTCGATAAAGTGTTCATCGGTTCTTGCACCAATTCCCGGATCGAAGATATGCGTGCCGCCGCTCAAATCGCTCAGGGTAAAAAAGTAGCATCTCATGTTCAGGCAATCGTGGTTCCCGGCTCAGAACAGGTCAAAGCACAAGCTGAATCAGAAGGTCTGGATAAAATATTTACCGATGCCGGATTTGAATGGCGCTTGCCGGGATGCTCTATGTGTCTGGCGATGAATAATGACCGTTTAGGGCCAGGAGAACGCTGCGCATCAACATCAAACCGTAACTTTGAAGGACGTCAGGGCCGGGATGGCCGCACGCACCTTGTGAGTCCGGCAATGGCGGCAGCGGCGGCAATCGCCGGACACTTTGTTGATATTCGTACACTTGAGCAAGGGGAATAATGATGTCAGGTTTTAAACAACATACAGGATTAGTCGTTCCTCTTGATGCGGCAAACGTCGATACCGACGCAATCATTCCCAAGCAGTTTCTGCAAAAAGTAAACCGTATCGGTTTTGGGAAACATCTGTTCCATGACTGGCGATTTCTTGATGATGCCGGAGAACAACCCAATCCAGAGTTCGTCATGAACTATCCTCGCTATCAGGGGGCAAGTATCCTGCTGGCCCGTGAGAACTTTGGTTGTGGTTCATCCCGGGAACATGCTCCATGGGCTCTGGCAGATTACGGTATTCGAGTCATGATAGCACCAAGCTTTGCTGACATTTTTTACGGTAACTCAATCAATAACCAGATGGTGCCAGTTCGTCTGACGGAAAATGAAGTTGATGAAATTTTCCAGTTTGTCGAAACAACCGAAGGTGCTGAAATTACTGTAGATCTGGAAGCGATGAAAGTTCAGGCAAACGGTAAAGAATACAGTTTTGAGATTGATGAATTTCGTCGTCACTGTCTTCTGAACGGGCTGGATAATATCGGTCTGACATTACAGCATGAAGACAAAATCGCTGAATATGAAGCAAATATTCCCGGATTCTTGAGCTAAAAGCTGTCATAACAAATCATGTAAAGCTGATGCCACTGGTATCAGCTTTTTTGTGCCATATTATTCGTCATATTGTGAAAAATGGGAAGAAATGAAAAAAGCCCTGACATTGTCAGGGCTCTAAATGGGTGTTTAGCAGTGACCTACTCTCACATGGGGAGACCCCACACTACCATCGGCGCTGTTTCGTTTCACTTCTGAGTTCGGCATGGAATCAGGTGGGTCCAAAACGCTATGGCCGCTAAACAAAATTTATTGTTCGTTTTTATACTGGTGCTGATACCCAGACTCGAACTGGGGACCTCATCCTTACCAAGGATGCGCTCTACCACCTGAGCTATATCAGCAAATTTGGTAAAAGCCCGTCTACCTGGGCATCACTAAATCAAGTCTGATGCAACTGCTGCTTCATTTAGCTCGGTTCTCATCTTCTCAAAGACAAAAACATAATGTAAGCCTGGCGATGACCTACTCTCACATGGGGAGACCCCACACTACCATCGGCGCTGTTTCGTTTCACTTCTGAGTTCGGCATGGAATCAGGTGGGTCCAAAACGCTATGGCCGCCAGGCAAATTCTTCTAATCCGGAAAGCTGTATTCTCATATCCACAATCAAGTCTCTTCAGAGCCCTAAAACCCCTTCGGTGTTGTATGGTTAAGTCTCACGGGCAATTAGTACAGGTTAGCTCAATGCCTCACAGCACTTACACACCCTGCCTATCAACGTTCTGGTCTCGAACAACCCTTCAGGACACTTTAAGTGCCAGGGAAGACTCATCTCAGGGCTCGCTTCCCGCTTAGATGCTTTCAGCGGTTATCGATTCCGAACTTAGCTACCGGGCAATGCGATTGGCATCACAACCCGAACACCAGAGGTTCGTCCACTCCGGTCCTCTCGTACTAGGAGCAGCCCCCTTCAATCTTCCAACGCCCACGGCAGATAGGGACCGAACTGTCTCACGACGTTCTAAACCCAGCTCGCGTACCACTTTAAATGGCGAACAGCCATACCCTTGGGACCGACTTCAGCCCCAGGATGTGATGAGCCGACATCGAGGTGCCAAACACCGCCGTCGATATGAACTCTTGGGCGGTATCAGCCTGTTATCCCCGGAGTACCTTTTATCCGTTGAGCGATGGCCCTTCCATTCAGAACCACCGGATCACTATGACCTGCTTTCGCACCTGCTCGAGCCGTCACTCTCGCAGTCAAGCGGGCTTATGCCATTACACTAACCTCACGATGTCCAACCGTGATTAGCCCACCTTCGTGCTCCTCCGTTACTCTTTGGGAGGAGACCGCCCCAGTCAAACTACCCACCAGGCACTGTCCTCAACCCGGATTACGGGCCTAAGTTAGAACATCAAACATACAAGGGTGGTATTTCAAGGTCGGCTCCACAATCACTGGCGTGACTGCTTCAAAGCCTCCCACCTATCCTACACATGTAGGCTCAATGTTCAGTGCCAAGCTGTAGTAAAGGTTCACGGGGTCTTTCCGTCTAGCCGCGGGTACACTGCATCTTCACAGCGATTTCAATTTCACTGAGTCTCGGGTGGAGACAGCGTGGCCATCATTACGCCATTCGTGCAGGTCGGAACTTACCCGACAAGGAATTTCGCTACCTTAGGACCGTTATAGTTACGGCCGCCGTTTACCGGGGCTTCGATCAAGAGCTTCGCATACGCTAACCCCATCAATTAACCTTCCGGCACCGGGCAGGCGTCACACCGTATACGTCATCTTACGATTTTGCACAGTGCTGTGTTTTTAATAAACAGTTGCAGCCACCTGGTATCTGCGACTCCCGTCAGCTCCATCCGCAAGGGACTTCACCATCAGGAGCGTACCTTCTCCCGAAGTTACGGTACCATTTTGCCTAGTTCCTTCACCCGAGTTCTCTCAAGCGCCTTGGTATTCTCTACCCGACCACCTGTGTCGGTTTGGGGTACGATTTCTTGTGAACTGAAGCTTAGAGGCTTTTCCCGGAAGCATGGCATCAATGACTTCACTACCGTAGCAGCTCGACATCGTGTCTCAGCCTGTTGTGGAACCGGATTTGCCTAATCCCACAGCCTACGCACTTGAACCTGGACAACCGTCGCCAGGCCCACCTAGCCTTCTCCGTCCCCCCATCGCATTCACAACAAGTACGGGAATATTAACCCGTTTCCCATCGACTACGCCTTTCGGCCTCGCCTTAGGGGTCGACTCACCCTGCCCCGATTAACGTTGGACAGGAACCCTTGGTCTTCCGGCGAGGAGGTTTTTCACCCCCTTTGTCGTTACTCATGTCAGCATTCGCACTTCTGATACGTCCAGCATGCCTTACAGCACACCTTCAGCCGCTTACAGAACGCTCCCCTACCCAATATGATAAATCACATTGCCGCAGCTTCGGTTTACAGCTTAGCCCCGTTACATCTTCCGCGCAGGCCGACTCGACTAGTGAGCTATTACGCTTTCTTTAAATGATGGCTGCTTCTAAGCCAACATCCTAGCTGTCTGAGCCTTCCCACATCGTTTCCCACTTAGCTGTAATTTGGGACCTTAGCTGGCGGTCTGGGTTGTTTCCCTCTCCACGACGGACGTTAGCACCCGCCGTGTGTCTCCCGGATAGTACTTACTGGTATTCGGAGTTTGCAAAGGGTTGGTAAGTCGGGATGACCCCCTAGCCTTAACAGTGCTCTACCCCCAGTAGTATTCGTCCGAGGCGCTACCTAAATAGCTTTCGGGGAGAACCAGCTATCTCCGGGTTTGATTGGCCTTTCACCCCTAGCCACAAGTCATCCGCTAATTTTTCAACATTAGTCGGTTCGGTCCTCCAGTTGATGTTACTCAACCTTCAACCTGCCCATGGCTAGATCACCCGGTTTCGGGTCTATATCCAGAGACTAAGCGCCCAGTTAAGACTCGCTTTCGCTACGGCTCCCCTATACGGTTAACCTTGCCACTGAATATAAGTCGCTGACCCATTATACAAAAGGTACGCAGTCACAGGACAAAGCCTGCTCCTACTGCTTGTACGTACACGGTTTCAGGTTCTATTTCACTCCCCTCACAGGGGTTCTTTTCGCCTTTCCCTCACGGTACTGGTTCACTATCGGTCAGTCAGGAGTATTTAGCCTTGGAGGATGGTCCCCCCATATTCAGACAGGATATCACGTGTCCCGCCTTACTCGATTTCACTTAAGCAGCGCTGCCGGTTACGGGGCTGTCACCCTGTATCGCGTGCCTTTCCAGACACTTCACCTGACGCTGCCTATGCTTAAGGGCTGGTCCGATTTCGCTCGCCGCTACTTTCGGAATCTCGGTTGATTTCTTTTCCTCGGGGTACTTAGATGTTTCAGTTCTCCCGGTTCGCCTCATTAACCTATGGATTCAGTTAATGATACATGCTTATGCATGTGGGTTTCCCCATTCGGAAATCTCAGACTCAAGTGGCTCTTACTGCCTCATCTGAGCTTATCGCAAGTTAGTACGTCCTTCATCGCCTCTGACTGCCAAGGCATCCACCGTGTACGCTTAGTCACTTAACCATACAACCCGAAGAAGTTTCAGATTGCACTGTCAGCAACCAAAGTTGTCTCTCATTGATTTACATGAGCGAGAGACTGGTTTTGCCGGACTCAATTGAATACATACATTAAATGTATTCCAAGAACACTTGATTGTGTTGGTCTTTCTCTTTCGAGAAAGTATTGAGAACTTTTACAAGTAATCTGTTGTTTCTTTAAAAACAACCATTACTTTGTCAGCTTTCCAAATTGTTAAAGAGCAATGTGTTATTCCTGAGAGTCAGGCAACACTTTCTAATGACTTTCGGCGCCAAAAAATCGAACCACAACAACATCAGCAGGTGGTTTGGACATTCGGACCAAAAATATTTAGAAAGTGGTGGGCGATACCGGGTTCGAACCAGTGACCCCCTGCTTGTAAGGCAGGTGCTCTCCCAACTGAGCTAATCGCCCACTTTGTTTGACTTTCCGTAGCAGAAAATGGTGGGTCGTACAGGATTCGAACCTGTGACCAATTGGTTAAAAGCCAACTGCTCTACCAGCTGAGCTAACGACCCCTTTTCACTTCAGGAAAGTGGTATCCCGTAGGGGAGTCGAACCCCTGTTACCGCCGTGAAAGGGCGGTGTCCTAGGCCTCTAGACGAACGGGACATTGCGCTACTTCTATAAACCAAATCAATCTGTGTGAACACTCATACAACAACATCTTTACGTAAGGAGGTGATCCAGCGCCAGGTTCCCCTAGCGCTACCTTGTTACGACTTCACCCCAGTCATGAACCACAAAGTGGCAAGCGTCCTCCCGAAGGTTAAACTACCTGCTTCTTTTGCAGCCCACTCCCATGGTGTGACGGGCGGTGTGTACAAGGCCCGGGAACGTATTCACCGTAGCATTCTGATCTACGATTACTAGCGATTCCGACTTCATGGAGTCGAGTTGCAGACTCCAATCCGGACTACGACGTACTTTTTGGGATTCGCATGCTCTCGCGAGTTAGCTGCCCTCTGTATACGCCATTGTAGCACGTGTGTAGCCCTACTCGTAAGGGCCATGATGACTTGACGTCGTCCCCACCTTCCTCCGGTTTATCACCGGCAGTCTCCCTGAAGTTCCCGGCCTAACCGCTGGCAATCAAGGATAAGGGTTGCGCTCGTTGCGGGACTTAACCCAACATTTCACAACACGAGCTGACGACAGCCATGCAGCACCTGTCTCAGAGCTCCCGAAGGCACACCAGAATCTCTTCCGGCTTCTCTGGATGTCAAGAGTAGGTAAGGTTCTTCGCGTTGCATCGAATTAAACCACATGCTCCACCGCTTGTGCGGGCCCCCGTCAATTCATTTGAGTTTTAATCTTGCGACCGTACTCCCCAGGCGGTCTACTTAACGCGTTAGCTCCGAAAGCCACGACTCTGGGTCACAACCTCCAAGTAGACATCGTTTACGGCGTGGACTACCAGGGTATCTAATCCTGTTTGCTCCCCACGCTTTCGCATCTGAGTGTCAGTATCTGTCCAGGGGGCCGCCTTCGCCACCGGTATTCCTTCAGATCTCTACGCATTTCACCGCTACACCTGAAATTCTACCCCCCTCTACAGTACTCTAGCCTGCCAGTTTCAAATGCAACTCCGAGGTTAAGCCCCGGGCTTTCACATCTGACTTAACAGACCACCTGCATGCGCTTTACGCCCAGTAATTCCGATTAACGCTCGCACCCTCCGTATTACCGCGGCTGCTGGCACGGAGTTAGCCGGTGCTTCTTCTGCAGCTAACGTCAAAGAACAGCTCTATTAAAACTATCCCCTTCCTCACTGCTGAAAGTACTTTACAACCCGAAGGCCTTCTTCATACACGCGGCATGGCTGCATCAGGCTTGCGCCCATTGTGCAATATTCCCCACTGCTGCCTCCCGTAGGAGTCTGGACCGTGTCTCAGTTCCAGTGTGGCTGATCATCCTCTCAGACCAGCTAGGGATCGTCGCCTTGGTGAGCCCTTACCTCACCAACTAGCTAATCCCACCTGGGCATATCCTGACGCGAGAGGCCCGAAGGTCCCCCTCTTTGGTCCGTAGACATTATGCGGTATTAGCCATCGTTTCCAATGGTTATCCCCCACACCAGGGCAATTTCCCAGGCTTTACTCACCCGTCCGCCGCTCGACGCCGAGAAAGCAAGCTTTCTCTCGTTTCCGCTCGACTTGCATGTGTTAGGCCTGCCGCCAGCGTTCAATCTGAGCCATGATCAAACTCTTCAATTAAAAGTTTTTTTGAAGCTGAAGCTTCGGCTCAATGAATACTGTTCGTCTCACATAAATGTAAGACTGAATTGACTGTGCTGAACTTCAATTCCCGAAAGAATCTCGGTTCGGTTGGTCACTCGTATCATTGATAAAATCTTTTGGATGTTTATCGACGAGTGCCCACACAGATTGATTGGTCTATATTGTTAAAGAGCAATTCTTCGAAACGTTCATCGTTTGAAGAGGCGGCCATTCTAGCGAGAACAGCTCCAGTGTCAAACACTTTTTTCCAGATGTTTTAGATTTTTTTCTGTTTGAACATTTTTCAATCACATTCACTAATCATCATTATCAAAGAAGTAAGAAATCCGTGAACGTGGATTGAGATAATCGCGAACTTTATCCGGAAGCTTTGCTGGTAGAATAACGTTGACAATCGTTATCTCTTTCTCTGCCAGGTCAACAATTGGGGCTTCAGTTCTTGGTACTGACGGGTCATAAATCAGTACACTCGGATAGAGTAATTCATTGGAGTTGATGGAAATAACCAGCCCAACCATATCATTCGATAACTGCACAACAGAACCCGGTGGATATACACCCATAAATTTCACCAGAATGCTTAAATTATCAAAATTATATAAATCCCGACAATTCTTGTACAAATGTGATAGCGCGGCATAAGGGATTTTCTGCTCACCGGGAATATTGCCATGGCACAAAGAATCAAAGGCATTTGCAACAGCAATGACCTGAGCCAGCTCATCGATCTCATCACCTTTCAGCCCTTCAGGATAACCGGAACCATTCATCAGCTCATGATGCTGACTAATAACCCGAATCGCACTTTCCGGGAATCCTTCAATACTACCGGCAATATCGACACCATACCGGGTGTGCTGTCTCAGGTAGTTTTTTTCCGGTTCTGTTAGCGGGGTCTGTTTCCGGACAATGGCCGCTGGAACTTTTATCTTTCCGATATCATGGAACAACGCAGCAAAAGCTAACTCTTTTATCTTCGCGGCATCAAATCCTTTGACTTTACCAATCATCATCGAGATAACCGACACATTCAGCGAATGAAAATAGATATCTTCAAACTCACTTTTACTATTCATTAAGTGAAGAGTAACACTCTCTTCACTCAGTAACTCGTCGACAACATCTTCAACCAGTTGAGAAGCCTCACCGACAGCATCCTGAGGGCGACTCCGAATTTTATTCATGACGCCTCTGATCCGGGCAAGAGAGCGCTCAAATTCTTTTTCACAGCGAGTGACCCGACGGCGATAAGCTTTTAACTTGTCGATCCTTCTCTGTTTTTCTTCCCAGAGTTTCTTAGCTTCATCATTCACAGGAGAGTCATCATCCGGAGTCTCCTGATTGTCCTCCTCCTCAGACTCCTGAGTTTTAGGAGGTAAGGGCTGAGTGTCACTTTGAGCCGGATTCAAATAAACATGCTGAATCCCAAGATGCTTAATGATATTGATCTGGTCTTGATCTTTGATTTTGAAACTGTTGAGCAGAAATGGATGATCATTCCATTTCACCGGTAAGCGGATATGCAACCCAGGCTGTAATCTGTCAACTGTAATTTTTATGCTTGCCACAATCGAATTAACACTCTGTCTCTATAATAATTGCCTATGACTTTTACATTGTAGATGTGAGTGTGTACAACTGCACTCACCAAACTACAAAGCTCTAAGAAAAAGCCAGTATTCTAAATTACTTAGCAATGTATAACTTTATGATAAAAATCTCAAAAAGTTGAAGGACTTCATATAATAGAGTTTATGCTTTCTTCGGACAGACAACGCGTAAAGCTTTCAGATGATACATCTCGATTTCCGGGTGACTGAAGAATCCCATCTCCCATGGATTCTTAGTGATAAACAGTTCCTGAAGTGGTGCAAAAACAGGAGAGGTTTTGGGGATCTGGTAGACCTCACCGCGAATGATACTGTAGTTCCATTCTATGGCCTGTTCAAACGTGAATGTAGCTCTGCTGTCAATTGCAAAATAGCAGCGATTATCCCTTTTCAGCAATTTTGATTTAAATGTGCTTGGCAGAGTAATAAAGAAGATATCGTCATCAACTGATGATAAGAAAGCCATCACTGTCGTATGTGGTTGTTGTTCGGATAACGTCAGCAATACTCCAATTTTGTTGTCATGTTCCTCATCGTCAATGGCAGGTACATTCGTTAATGGAGAAATAGGTAACGGTGATTCGTTTCTCTGATCATCAGGATATTGATATCCTTCTGTCCGATACTCTTTTACAACAGACATCCCGTAAAAAACCTGATATTCAACCGCTTCAATGATGACTTCATATTCAGAAATAATGGTCGCCATTCCTTTGTAAGAGAGTCGGAAAACATTGAGATCAGCGTCATACTCCGATACCCCGGTCCGATTATCCAGATGTAACGTAACCAACTCATGTTCAGTGAGTTTATGCCCTTTAGGGAAGAGTACTTTTAACCGGGTATCATGAACAATTTCTACACCACAAATATACACATCCATATCTTTTGACAAGGAAGCATAAGTGCCCAGAACGCCTAAAACACGTCGACCAATGAATTCACTGAGAGGTTGATTTTCCATATTTTTAATTCACTAAAGATGCAGGATTAAAACTGAACAGACCACCGGTTAATATCTATCGGAGCTCTGAAGACGGTATGAATAAAGTAGTTTAACTGATGCTTTAATTCGATGATTTATATCAGAGATATTGTCATCTGATTCATGGCGAGAGAATTAAGCAAAAATTATCCGATTCAGTCTCTACAACCTCCAAACTAAATGCACAAGAATGCATATATTATTTGCTATCAGGTTCAGCAAAGGAAAATACATCATTTACTGGAGGCATTAATGGACAACTTTACTTTTTACAATCCAACCCGAATTCACTTTGGCCGAGGTGAAATCGCTAAAATCACACAAGAAATCGGCCCGGAAATGAAAGTCATGATCACTTATGGTGGCGGGAGCATTAAAAAGAATGGTGTTTTGGAACAAGTTAAACAAGCTTTAAAGGGCATCACATTCATTGAGTTTGGAGGAATAGAACCAAACCCACATTACGAAACTCTGCTACGCGCCATCGATATCGTCAGAGAAGAGAAAATCGACTTTCTGTTGGCTGTCGGCGGCGGCTCAGTTATTGACGGAACCAAGTTTATTGCAGCAGGAGCAAAGTATCCGGGTCATTGCTGGGATATCATTGAATCAGGCGGTGATGTTGTCAAAGAAGCACTTCCTATCGGTTGTGTTCTGACCATTGCCGCAACCGGCTCAGAAATGAATAATGGCGCATCACTTACACGGGCTGAAACCAATGATAAAGTACTGTTCATTTCCCCTGAAGTACTTCCCCGATTCTCGATATTAGATCCAGAAACCACTTTCAGCCTCCCTGCAAATCAGACCGGGAATGGCGTCATTGATGCTTTTGTTCACGTTCTCGAACAGTACATTACCTATCCTGTCCATGCCAAAGTACAGGATAGATTAGCAGAAGGCTTACTCAATACACTCAAGGAAGAAGGTCCGAAAGTTTTGAAAAATCCGACCGATTATGATGCCCGGGCCAATATCATGTGGGCTGCAACTATGGCACTGAATGGCCTATTGAAAACCGGAATTCCAAATGACTGGGCAACTCATATGATCGGCATGGAACTCACCGGCTTATATGGATTGGATCATGCTCAGACATTAACGATTCTGATGCCTGCACTCTGGAAATATAAAAAGGCGGAGAAACTTGAAAAATTAGCTCAGTATGCCGCAAATGTCTGGGGAATCGAGGAAGGAAGTGATGAAAGTAAAGCCGATCAGGCGATTGAAGCAACAATTCATTTCTTTGAATCAATGGGATTAAAAACCCGTTTATCCGATTATGACTTAGGTTCGCAGGCAATTACAGAGGTAGTCGCCAAGCTGAAAGAACATGGCCTGACGGCTTTAGGAGAACACGCAAACATCCATCTGGATGATGTTGAGAAATTTATGGAGCTGGCACTGTAAGTTTGTGCGTTTCAAAGAACTATTTGTTTGTTGCAATATTACAACTGATTCCAAGCTCTACGTGTATAGATAAAAATTCTATATTGTCATTGTACCCGGTGAGAGAACCACAAATCATCATCACATAAAAAGGGAAGCAAATGCTCCCCTTTTCAATATATTTACAATCAACGAGTAGAATTTATCCAGCGGCAGAAAAATTACTCAACACTGAGTACCTTTTGAGTACAAATATGACCGAGGGTTACTCCGGGGACATTAGGACCACCCACACCAAGTGATGTTCCCGGAACCACGATTCTCCACATCCCAGCATCAAAACCGGTTCGATATGTCACTTTACTGTTATACACATAAGCAACCTGTGTGGTAAACAGCTCATCCTGACAATTTTTACGCCCAAGTGTAACAGTCCCTCTTGCCGTTCCTGTGTTATCTGTGTAAGCAATCGAATTCGATGGATTCCATTCACCATCAAATAAATTCACATCATACTGTAAAGCAACAGCAGCATTTGCTGCAGGTTGTCCGGCAGAGTCGGTCAGCTTAACTTGCCAGGTCAGTTGATTATAAGCTTGTGTCGTTAAATAGAGTCCCGATGGGCCACCTGTTAATACATTAGGGTACATTGACGTCTCACTCAGTTTTAAGCGGACAACATTAGACTCACCCTCGACAGAAGATGATGTCATTGAAGCAACCGAAGGACCAAGCAAAACTCTGTACTGTTTAGCAGTATCGACTGCTTTTTCCGGATTATGCGCAACCTGAAGAAGTATCTGTGTACCTTCAGTTACCGTGTAGTGATATGTGTTTTCCTCAGGTTCAACGGAGCCACTCAGCGCAGTCAGCTTAAATAACCACTGTTCAGGAGACTCACTTTGGTCGATCGTAATATCAATTTTTTTCCCTTTATCGACTGTATAGAGGTAATAATCGACATCCGTAGCAGAATCAATATTTCCCACAATCATATTACGCGTCTCAGGTAACTGACTTGAAGTCTGGGGCGTATCATTGGGCTCATAAGCATCGATAGCCGAGTTTACGGAAACGCCGAATTGAATGCTGGCATTATCTGCTGCATTGGCTTCCATGTACCAATAATAATGTCCGGGTTCAACCACAGCAGAAACATACTCATCAGCATTACCGGGTTGATCAGATGTCCCGACGATAAATAACTGATCATTCGGGCCATGCATTAGCACCGTCAGTTTCATATCAGTCGTTTCAGCCTGATTCACCAGTAGCGCGGTTATTTTCGACCGTTGTGTCACTTCAAAGTGATAACAATAAACACCATCCTTCTGCACACCATTTAACGTATATAGTGCGCCGACATTCAATGTGTCACACAGGGGTGTAAATGGATCAGAATCGTCAGCCTCTGCCAAAGTAAAAGGTGTCTGAATATTTTGTGCAGAAGTCTCCGGAGCTATTTTTAACTTTGATGTTGGAACATTCAACTCCCCCATATAAGGCTTAATCGATGCTTTGTTCCGTGTTTCAACTGATTGTGAAGATACGAAATCAGACTGAGCCTGCTCAATCGAACCTGTCTTCTGGTTGAGTTGAGCTGTATCCGCTGATAATAACTGATCTAAATAAGGAGCCTCTTCAGCGATGGCATGAATACTAAAACTTCCCTGCAATAACAAAGCACATAAAAGTCTTTTATACATATACTTCTCCGATAATAATTAGCGCAAAAGTTAACATTATCATTAATATGCAACTACATTAATTCGAAAATAAATGATTTTTCCTTTTATTTGATCAGAGTTATAACAAGTTGGCAACATACAGATAAAATAATCAATAGAGACATAAAAAACAGGAATAAAGAGATGGATACATAATTATCTCCCAGAGCATAGTACAGGTAACATTGAAGTTTGTATTTCAGAAACCGGAAGGCCGGAATAGCCGAGAATATCCAGCTCACAAGCTGGATCAGCAACTAATGAGATAACAGCAGCCCCTAACCTCATTTTTATCAACGACAACCGATAATTCATTTCCGGCCAGTAGACACCATGTGCTGTATGTATGATTGTTTTCAAATCATACATTAATCCAGCTCCTGAATACTTCACAAGTGCCTCTTTCGCTGTCCAGCATTCCCAAAAGAAGCTGCCATCAGAATCAGATTGAACCAAATTCTGCTCTTCATCAGAAAAAGTCATCTCCATTACATGCTGATAAAAACCAGAGGATTTACTTCTGATTACCTCGATATCAACTCCAACATTCCCCCAAATAGACAGGACAAACACACAACAACCTTCAGAATAAGAAATATTAAAATGAATCATATAACTCTGGCATTGAAAATATTTCTTTCCAGATGGATAATACCGTAATAAAACAGGTTCACTATGTTTAAAACCTAACTGTTCCCTGATTTTATCCATGACAAATTCATATAATAAAAGCTTATCTGGATGGTATTTAATCGAGCCGTGATGATGTCCTGTTATTTCATTGATATCATCTGCATTAAGGAAGAATAGCAACGTCTTCATGAATATATTCAACTAATGAATCATGATGTAAATTCATTAGTTCTTTATTTGTAGATAATGTAGCTATCTTGTTCCTAATCTCGTCAGAGAAAAGCTCATGAACCCTCATTCCCCGGTCATCGTCGTTGATCGATGCAGCAAAATGAATGATATTATTGATCATCGGACATAACTCCGCGACTTCCAGCCAAACATACGGTTTTTCCCCGGACAATACCGGATGAAACCCAAGACGTCGGTATGTTCTGACCTGTTTCGGTACTGCCTCTGTCATCAAAAAAAAGTTATCGTTTTGTACAGAATGCATGATTGCGAGTAAAAACAATCCCTGATTTACCGCAGGCTCCGTGATGTAAGATTTATCAATACCATATCGCCCCATATAACATAATCCGCCATACTGACGTAACCGTGACAAATCAACATTCCACATACCACTTCTTTTTAAAGTATCCGCAGGGTTATCAAGACACTTCAGCGAACCAATAATCCGATCGTCTTTATAAGCCATAAAAGTAACCGACCCATTAGACAAATCATCATCAATTGTTTTTTCCAGTGTTTCATAATCCAGATACAGAGACTGATTCTCATCTTTCAGTCTGGCTGTGTAAAATTGCTTAAAGGCTTCGACATTTGATCCATCAAGTTTCGTAAATACAATATCACCTGCACGATGTAATATTTCACGCATATAATGACCTTCTTCAAAAACTAATTATCTGTTGATTCAGAAATACTCATCACCCCTCTGGTGTGAACCTTATCCTCAGAACTAACGACAAATTTCACTTTATCTCCCTGAAGATGTGTCATTTCCAGCATATATATCGAGCCACTCTGAACAGGTTGTATAAAGCTGCTTCTTCCAACCCTGTTAACCTGTACATTGAAATGATCAGCACAAGCCTGCTTCGCCAGTCCAATAATTTGTGATGCTGGTAGAATAGGCGCTCCCGGAAAGTGCTCATAAGCCAGAAAGGATTGCTCATCAAAGGAAAAAGGGAGCTCTATTGTGTTTTCACCAGACTGACTGATCGGTTTGAAACTAAAAATTTTGGGGTCATCCAGAGCATGAGGTAATTCACGCTTAGTTTCTGTATCAGCAACATACGGAATCCGGGCCGTTTTTATCTGAAATCCACCGATCAGCCTGTCCTTGAGATCATAAATTTTACCTTTCACCACAAAGAATGTCGTAACACTTTCAACCGAACCAGAAAGTAATAATACATTCCGGATGGATTGTTCATCTGACTTCATCCAAAATTCATCAATCTGTATAGGTAACGGCGGATAAGAGTCATCCGATTGCTCTAATATATCTGATACTTTTGCAGCAAACTGATGAATGCCTTCCAGAACAGTTGAGAACAAATTCTCTTTTGAAGAAAATTTATAGTTACTTAATTTCAAATGACTTTGATATAAATTATCATCTATCTCTATCACATTATCATCACAGATCGTTAGAAAACCACTATTCATATTTATCTTCCTATTCAAGCCTGAACCAGTTTAAGTTTATTTGTAGGGGTTTGACTTAAAGAGTCCTTAACTTCAATTTCTACTTCAGAATAATTCCAATACTTATGAATAATATTTTTTAACGTCATTATATTTATGTTTTCCTCCGGTGTTTTTGACTTATCAATATATAGACACAAAGCTCCCTGTATATTTTTAGAAAATATACAACGTATTGAACCAATAGTATTGACAAATTCATTGTATATGATTTGACTTGGAAAGAAGCGCCCATTAACTTTTAAGTCTTCCTTCAATCTTCTGAGCCAAAAATAACACCCTTCTTTATTTCGATAAAATAAATCTCCAGAGGCATTCCAGGATGAATGATGAGGTAACATATTCATTTCACTATCAATATAGCCATCCATACAGTAAGGGCTTTGATAAAATAATTCACCACATCGCTCTTCATCAATATAATTTTTTGTATCAGAGAAATCTTCGAATATTGATACTTTGATCCGGTCATTTAATGCGAATCCTGTAGCAATTACCCCTCGATATGAGTATCGTTCAATATCAGACTCAGACTCAATTTTATTATGTAATAAACTTGGTCCTGACTCTGTCTGGCCAAATGTATTGCATAACGTATCACAATACTCCAAAGCTTTACGTGCCTGATTGACTAAAAGCCGATCAGATGCATTAAGAAGGATCTTAATTCTCGCATTTTTCACTTGCAATACGTGACATATATCGATGATCCAATCCCCTAACACCGTCAGAATATCAATGTTATGCTGAATACAGTAATCACAAATTAACTCAGGATTATAAGGCAGATAGCTATAGTGAATATGGCTGCCGGACAATAACGAAGCCAGTGATACCGCAAGCCCATACATGAATTGAACAGGGAACATACACAGAGCTTCAGAAGCACTTGTCATCTGTAAATAAGTGGCAAAATCCCGGGCACCTTCAAGTAATTTATCTTCAGAATGTTGAATCAACTTAGGCGCACCGGTCGTTCCTGATGTTATAAAAATCAGCGAAGATGGCGAAGCCATTTTTGCTCTTTCCAACAATTCTGCCACTCTTTCTTCAGCCAGAGATGTCCCTTTAACAAAACTGCTTCGGATCACTGTTCCTACAACACCCTCTGGTGCTCTCTGCCTGTCTGAAATCACGAGCAAACGTTTTTTATGTTCTGAAATAAGAGAGAAAAACGTCGGTGCACTATTTGAGGTCAGTAATGCGCCAGTTGTGCCAAGTAATGAATTCACACATAAGCAGATAAATGCTTCAAAATTGTTTTTAGGCAGATAGAAAATAATATCATTACCGTCATTAAGATGAAGTTCAATCTCATTGACTTTTTGAAACACAATATCTGCAATTTCTTTTGCAGTATAATGGACATTTTTATAGTCAACGGTGAATGTATGGTTATTCACTAAGTGCGATATGAATGTATTCATATTAAATCCTTGGATTCTTCATAATGACAGAAGCAGCCAGGCTTCCCATACCAAAAGAATTTTTTAATGCATATTTGATTTTTTTATGAACATTTTCTGCCGCAAAATTCAGACCTGACGGGAAATTAAAATCGATTTCATCAAGGTTGATTATTTTGGGAACGAAGTCATATCTCATTGAGATGATCACACACAACATTTCCATCGCGGCAGCAGCTGCAATTAAATGACCATGCTGTGATTTCGTAGCAGAAATTATTGGCTGAAGATCTCCAAATATTTCTTTAATCGCTTTAGATTCGTGATAATCATTCTGTTGAGTCGAAGTGGCATGAGCATTAATTAAATCAATATCTTCCAGAGGAACGCCTGAGTTCTTAATCGCTTTATTCATACAAAGCAGCATCTCAACTTCTTCTGAGTGTGGAGCGACAATATGCTCTGAACCCATTGAGGCCCCATAACCACTGATAATTGCGAGAGGTTCTACCCCTCTTTCACGTACTGCACTCAATCTTTCAACCGAAAACAGAATCGCACCTTCGGCCAGAACAAATCCGGAACGTTGCTTATCAAAAGGACGACATACTTGTTCTGGAGGGAAGTTAGGTCCGGCAGTGACACCCATACTCTCCAGACGGGAAACATTATATGGAGAGACTCGGGCAGAGACACCTCCGGTAATCACAGCTTTAGATTTACCACTATATATATCTCTGGCTGCCATAATTAATGAGTAAGCAGATGCTGCACATAGCCCCAGATGACATAAACAAGTTGAACCGATTTTAATATGATCATTCACTTCTTTTAAAATCGATGTTGTTTCAACATTCTCAAACTCATTTAATTTAAGACTTTCTACCATTGATGCAATTTTTGTATCGAAATTACGCTCAGAGCCTTTTTTCGTCACGGCCTTGCAGTAATTAATATAAGAATCAACATTGAATGAAGGTCGATCTAAACCAAGAATACATCCTATATCATCACTCTGATAATATTCGTGCAACTGACCATTAGCCAGCAGGCGCTCTATAGCTAATCTGGTATATAATACCTCTCCGTTTTTCAATGGCTTATCCAGAGGCCATTTAATATTATGCTCTCCTACATCAGGGACGCCGGCAAAGTTATTTTTCATTAAGTTTGTATCAAACTTATCGATCAACTTAATACCACTTCTATTATTAATCAGATTATCCTTAATCTCTTCAAGACTATTACCAATAGGTGTAACTGCACCGTAAGCGGAGATGCAAATCGGATCAGATAATGAATCAACTGTCATCATAACTTCCTTAATAAAATATATCCCAAGCCATAATTCAATCCCGCTGAACTCACACAAACAACGGAACCAGATGGAATAGAGTCATCACAAAATACGCAAGAGATATCTAATATCGTATGCGATTTACCACTATAACCAATCAGAGATTTATAGTTTCTTGTTTCAATACTTCCAAATACTTCATTGAATGCAGATAATTCAAATTCATTCTGTTGCTTCACACCATTGGTATAAGTAACGAAAACATCCGGTTTTACACCTGAGGCGGAAATATCCTCAGCAATCATTTTCCAGTCATCTCTGTCAAATGATGATTTCGGTAAATACTTTAACTGTGTTTTAATAATTTCACCCAAGCTATCATCGGCTTCATAGCTCAAATGCAGGCTTGCACCGCCCCAGACAGGAACAATTCCATCATCATTGTCTGATGTTTTTATTTTCCCCATCTTCAACCAGTAAGGAACATACTCCATACTATTCATGTCACCAGCAGCAGCGACAAGACATTCTGCCTGCTCACCATCACTCCGGGCATATGTCCGGGCGATATCAATCGCAGCCAGACTGCTGATTGAAGCAACCTGTATCGGGTATCCCTCGTTATGAGAATTGAGAAACTTACCGATTTGATACAGGGCATTCGTCGTTAACAATCTGAGTACATCAAGCGGATTAGCTAATTTTTTTATCTGATGTAAGTTTGCCCATACCGCAGATTCCTCGGCCTCCTGTTCATAGATCTTCAAAGTAAAATCTAATTCATCAGGCATGTCTTCCGGTCCGTCACAAGCCGAAAACATCATGGCATCACTCAGACATTTTTTGACATCCTCTCTCGAATGACCATATTGATGTTCATGATTCATAATCATGTCGTGAACAGAGTTAAGTGAAATGACAGAGATATCATTCATTACAGAACGATCTTCTCTCGAAACCATATTTTTATCTCTGAGTCTGGCTCTTCTTAATGCAGAGAGTTTATCTCCCTGAATAGCCTGTTTTTCTGCAATGATTTTTTTTAAATCCTGAGAAGAATCAGCCAGCTCATGATATATTCCAAACGATTTTATAAACATGACTTCTCCTACGGCTATTGATGTTCAAAGCCGCTTATTAAGAATTAATTAATATCAATACAACCATAAATTATGGCGTCAAAAATAATAAGACATCAGAAAGCCATGCCAACTAAACATAGTTAGACGGTAAAATATGTTTGATTAACCTTGATAATTATGACGCCATAAAATGGCAGAAGTTATTTCTATTGATTACGAATATCTTCAAGTCGCTTCTGAATATAGTTCAACGTAAAATATTTATATAAGTCATTTACTTTAGTCGATTTATCTGCAATTGGAGCATCCAAAGTAAACAATGAGTTAATTTTATCCAAACCAGCATCTGTCCATTGCAATGTTGCTGAGTCATAATAATCAGCTTCATTCATAAAACTATTGACTGGCCAAAGTGTCCCATCCGGAAAGTCCATATCTTCTTTCTTTTTGATCTCATAAGTAAAATCTATTAGATCAATAGAATTCATTTCATAATCTTCAAATATCGATGCATCAGGATCAATTTCCTCTGGCGAATCAATATACATAACTTGAGCTAGAATATCTTTCATTTCACTTAAGTTCATTTAAAAACTCCTTCTCCATTCCCTATGGATATCGTATTACCTGTTAAAACAATGTCACCATTAATAAAAGACATAATTGTATTAGAAACATCCTTAGGTGAAAGTACTTCACCGGTAGGATTGTTTTTCTTTATTTTATTGAGACTTATTCCTGATTTATCGCAATAATCTCTCAACATTTTCGAATCAATGAATGCTGGTGCAATGGATAGAGTCCTGATACCAAACCGACCAACTTCAATAGCTAAAGATGCAAGATAACGCTCAACAGCAATCTTATTTGAACCATATAAACCACCGCCAGGCTCAACCTCTCTTGCGGCCGCAGAACTAATATAGATGAGTTTATTTCTCTTATTTTTCTTTTCCAACATGCGTTTTATAGCATGATTGAATATTTCTATAGCGGATAAATAGTTAATCCATGTTGTCTGCATGATTGTTTCATGCTCAAGATCTTTACTTAATGTTGAAGGATTAACACCGGGGCAATAGACAACAACATTAGCATCTAATCCGTATACTTTAGGGAGAAATTCCAACAGACCCTCTTCAGAATCAAGACTGGCCTTAATTCCTTCAACACCATCACCAAAAGATATTTCATTACGATTGTAGGTATAGTAAATATTAAACTCATCAGTATCCATCATGCTTTTTATGATTTCTTTTCCGATATCAGATGAGCCACCTATTATGAGTGCATTTAGCTTATCGCTCATTATTAACCTCAAAAATTAAATAGTATGAACAGCTCTGACCTCTAATATATCACTAAAATTTATTTCATCAACGGGCAAATTATATATTGCACCACGGAATTAAAATAAAATTATCAGTTATAAAAAAATAAATCGGTTAATTACAAATTATACAGAACACCATATAATTACTTGTAACTATATAAGTAATTATATATTAAGGATAAAAAAAATAATAAAGCAAAGACAAAAAAACAAACATATCAACTGTATAACGTTCATTATATTAAATATATAGATAAATAGATTTAAAAAATATTTTTACTTTCACTCACACTAATTAATTAAACTTAAACTAACCCACAAATAAATACAGATCACCACTAAAAATATTCATAGGGTTTATATATCATATAATAACAATACAAATAAAAGTCTTTATAAGGAAAAATCAAATGAGAATTAAAATAGTTTAAAATACATTCACGGAGTAAGAATAGCCATTAATATATAGAATGATACTCAGTATATTGAATGGATTAATTAAATAAAAACAGAATCCAAAAATAAACACAGGGAAAAATATCCAATAACTGTGAAATTCATTCCAATATATTTGTAACAGAATGGGGAAATTAATATAAGCACATCCAAACGAAAAAATAAGAATAGAGAAACCAGCATACACTTTTCAAGGATAATATTAGCAGGATTGACTGAACTTTAATGATATTTAATGGAGAGGAGAGCTTGTTTAAGCCCTCCGGAGGGAGGTACACAGGTCTTATTCTGGTTCGGAAATGGATCAAGTGTTAAAAAACACATCGTTCTAAACAAATCCTGTTCCTGCTTTTCTGGTAAAAAATATACATGGAACTAAGAAAATAAACATCCACATCAGGATATGGAATAAATCTATCGTCGATAACATGTAAGACTGGAGTGTAATGATCTGATTAATATAAGACAGTGGATTAGTAGAATCACTATGCGTCACGAATGATGCCAGAGGATTATAGATATTCACCTGTTCTGCCAGTACAGAATGATGGACTCCAGCATTTCGGGTCCATATCCATGTACTCAGAGAAGAGGCAAAACTTGCACCAATCGTTCGTATAAAGGTAGAGAGCGATGCAGCATCTGCGGCATCGGCTTCAGATAATTCAGAAAGCAGAATTGTGGTTACAGGCATAAAAAACAGAGCAATGCCAAACCCCATGAAAAACTGAACCAGTGCAACTGTTGTAAAATCGACGTCCAAATTAAAGCAGGATCTCATATAACAACTGCCACCGATAACAATGAATGAGATGATCGTCAGTATGCGCATATCAAGCTTCGTTCGGAATGCGCCAAGAAGTGGGCTGAGAAGTACCGGTAGAATGCCCATAGGAGACGCCGCTAACCCAGCCCAGAGTGAAGTGTATCCCATCTGACGCTGTAACCATTGTGGCACAATCAAATTGATGCTGAAGAATCCGGCGAACCCTAACGTCAGTAATATTGTCCCCAGACAGAAATTCCGGTTAGAAAACAGTCTGAGATTAATCACCGGGTGATCATCTGTCAGTTCCCATATCACCATAAAAATCAGAGAAATCGCCGCGATGACGGAGCCTGCGACAATCCAGTGATTACTAAACCAGTCCAGCTCATTTCCTTTATCGAGTACAATCTGTAAGACTCCGACCCCCAAAGCCAGACTTGCAAATCCAATCACATCAAAGCGTGATTTTTCAGGAACATGGGGTAAACCCTTCAACTGAGAAAGAACCACGGCTATGGTAAAAATACCAATCGGCACGTTGATAAAGAAAATCAGGGGCCAGCTATAATTATAAGTCAGCCATCCTCCGGCAATCGGCCCGACAATAGGGCCGACAACTGCAACAAGACCAAGGATGGATAAAGCCATGCTTCGCTTTTCTTTCGGGAAAATACACAGCAACAATACCTGACTAATCGGAAATAACGGTGCAGAGGACAATCCCTGTAGTGTCCGGAAAATAACCAGTTCAGTCATTGAATGGGCAATGCCACACATAAAAGACATTGCGACAAACAATATCAACGAGCCAGCGTATAATTTTACATTACCAATCCGACGACTTAACCATGCCGTCAGTGTCAAACCGATAGCATTACTCATCGTAAATGATGTGATTACCCAGGTTCCCTGATTTAAGCTGACTCCCAGATTACCGGCTATTGTAGGTAGAGAAACATTCGCAATCGTGCTGTCAAGCACCTGCATAAATACACCCAGTGAAATGGCGAATGTACACAAAAACTCGTTTCTGGGGCGAAAACTCTGCTCCTGGCTCATGGCAAGTCCTTATTGATCCGCAATATCATTACTCTGAATGATCTGCTTGATTGTCTGCATAATGCCTGACATTTGAACCTGATAGATATCCGTCTGATAGTGGGGAAGCATGTGGGCCGATTCAGACAGTAACTGACCTTTCTGATTCTTAGTATTAATCACCACTTTCATGGATAAGCCGATCCGAAGCGGGTGAGCTGCAAGCTCTTTCTGATCAAGTTTGATCCGGACAGGGAGCCGCTGGACGACTTTGATCCAGTTCCCGGTAGCATTCTGTGCCGGCAGTAAAGAAAAAGCACTGCCAGTCCCAATTCCCAGACTTTCAACCACACCATGAAATACTGTGTCATCACCATAGAGATCGGAGACCAGTGTCACCGGCTGACCAAGGCGCATCTCTTTCATCTGGGTTTCTTTAAAGTTGGCTTCAACCCAGACCTGATCCAAAGGAACCACTGTCATCAATGCTGTTCCGGCATTCACTCTTTGCCCGACCTGAGCACTTCGCTTAGCAATATAACCCGACACTGGAGCAACCAGCTTAGTCCGTTGCTGGTTCAGGTAACTCTGGCGAAAATCAGCGGCAGCACTTTGCACCAATGGATGTGAGTCAACATCCGTATTGTAGGTCATTGCCTCTTGAGACTTGAGTTGCTGAATTGAAACAGTCAGAGCTTTCTCTGCCGAATCTACTTCATCTTTCGCATGGCTTAACTCTTCCTGTGATAAGCCACCAACCTCTACCATCTGCTTTCTACGCTGATAATCGGTTTGTGCCTTACTGAAATCAATCTGCTTTTGTGCAACAACGGCTTTTGCCTGTTCTACATTATTAAATAGAGAACGAACCTGGCGAACCGTCTGAGCCAGATTCGCTTTTGCCGTCTGAAGTGCAATATCTGCATCACTTGGATCAAAATTTACCAACGGCTGTCCCTGATGAATATAATCACCATCATCAACAAAGATCTGCGTGACAGTTCCGACAATCTGTGGCGTAACCTGAACCAGATTGCCATCAACATATGCATCTTCTGTTGATTCATGACCTGCAACAAACAAAACATACCAGGTGTAACAGAGGGCAGCGATTACAATTAAGATACTGGCTAAAATAATCAGCCCCTTTTTTCGTTTACGTCCCCGAGAAGGAGCAAGTTGACTTTCCTGCGTATTTTCCATGATGGCTAGAACCTCGGTAGCATGATTATTCAACAATAGACATATTCACCACTGGCATATATGTAGTGGCGACTGATTTCGTTTCAGATGAGGCAGAAGACTGATATCCTCCGCCAAGAGAGCGGACTAAGCTGATTTTAACTTCTTCCCGCTGATTTTTTAGATCGATCAGTTCGGATTCAGCCAGCAAAAGCTGCTGTTCAGATCTCAGAACTTCAAGCTGACTTCCCATCCCTGCCTGATAACGCTTTTCAGTAATGTGGTAACTTTTTTCAGCCAGAAGTAAACTTTGGCTGGCATCTTTCAACTGAGCCTGAATCGACTGAAGCGTTAAAATATGATCAGCAATATCTCCCAGAGCTCCAATTAAGATCTGATTATACTGAGCAACGGCCTCATCATAATCAGATGTTCTTTCTAATAAATTTGCTTTCAGTTCCCGCTGGAACAAAGGCAGTGAAATTGCCGGTGTCACATTCCAGGAACGGCTGACATCCGTAAATACCGCATCACCTAAAAGAGACTTAACTCCAGCCATTGCACTCAAGTTAAAGTTTGGATAAAACCGGGACTTGGCAACCTTGATATTCTGACTTGCAGCTTCAACCCGCCAGAGAGCAGCAATGATATCCGGCCGATGACTCATGAGATTAGCCGGCAGTTCTTCCGGCAAAGGGATTCCGGGATCAAGTGATAGTTCAGGTGGTGTGATTGTGTCAGCGATATCTGTCCCTTGCCCGACTGATATTGCCAGCGCATTTTTGATCTGGTGGATCATTAACAAACGTTTTTTTACTTTTTGCTGCGCGGTTGCCAGACTACTCTGAGCAATATAAAGCCGGTCCTCAGAAGTCAGCCCATGCTCCAATAGCCCTTGAGTAATCTCAACAATACGCTCAGAGCGGGAACGATCTTTCTTCGCTAATTCAAGTAACTTATAAGCATTTGATAAACGAACATACTCAGCCACAATATCAGTTGATAACATAATACGTGCAGACTGATGATCTACTTCGGCAGCTTTTTCACTATCTACCGCAGCTTCCCATGCTGCACGATTTCCCCCCCAGAGATCAAAGGAGTAACTGAAATCTAATCCCAGTCCTCTGGACGTCGAATACCGATTTCCCTGCATCGAATAATCTTCCTGACGGGATAACCGGGAGCGACGCATATATGTCTGAGCAGATAAGGTTGGATCGAATAAACTGTCAGCCTGAACAACCAATGCATTAGCCCGGCTTAGTCTGGCCCGGGCAAGTTGTATCGTTGGACTGTACTCAAGAGATTGCTGTATCAGATGGTTGAGTTGTGGGTCATTAAACGACAGCCACCAATGCTGTTGAGGCCATTCGGCCTGAAAAGAAGAGTTTTGAATCGTATGCTGACTATGAGCAAGAATTGGCTCTGTATGCATTTTATTCAGAGGTTGAATGTCACCAGGCACTGAACAACCAAACAAAAAAGTCACACTAGTGAATACTACGGCTGCAAAAGCCGTCGCTTTAACCACCATGGACAATGTCTCCTCCCTTCTCCTGCGTCACTCACTCAAGATTCATAAAAATCTCAAGACGAAAACGAAAGAAATATGATTCAGACTTTATTTTTCGAGAATTAGTCGGTGTGAAACACCCGGCCAAAACGGCAGAATTTGTACATTTGGTGCAGGGACCATTATGAATGGAAACAGAAAATGTACCCTCAGGAACAGTAAATATGAAGCTGTCGTTGCTCATTCTTTCAGAAAATAGAGCCTACAAATGACGAACGAAAAACAGAAACACCCACATCGTTCGTGCCGGAACGTTTTTTAACAGATTATTCAACCAGATGCAATGCGGTTTCAGGAGAAAATAATACCGACAACAAAACTGTCTTAACTCTCTTTGATAAATATCAAATCAGCTCAGGGAAAATGCCTGTGCTCACCAGCCAAGAAGTAACAGTAAAGGAGTGTGGAAAGTCAGGAGATAAAGAAAGCCCGGTTTTGATTATCCAGAAACAACAAAGCCCCGACTTTCGTCGAGGCTTTATCGTTTAAATATGGTACCGGTGGGCGGACTTGAACCGCCACGCCCGAAGGCAACGGATTTTGAATCCGTCGTGTATACCAATTTCACCACACCGGCACATCAGGGCTAGTGCCCTTTAGTGAGGTGAATTATACGGAAGAAATGAATCAGCGCAATAACAAAAAACGAAAATTCAATTGTTTGTTGATTATTTCACCACAAACACCATCTTGCTTTGTTTTCCCTCTTTTTTACCGGACCAATAATGACTATTCTCTCCAAAATCATTTTACGCAGATACAGAAAAACAATGTCACACGATTCTCATCTTCCAACCGCCGGTTTCTTTCGTCGAATCGGTGCCCTGCTTTACGATGCATGCCTGATTCTGGCTCTGGAAATAATCGCAGCAGGACTAATCATTGCCATTCTTGGAGCATTAGCCAGCACAGAGCTGATTCAGTATGGTCAGTATCAGGATGCCAGCGGCTTTTTGACACACCATCCACTCTGGAGTCCGATTTTTACAGCCTACCTAGCAATTGTCTGGATCAGTTTTTTTGTCTGGTTCTGGACCAGAACAGGACAGACATTAGGTATGAAAGCGTGGAGACTCATCGTCAGAAACGAAGATGGTTCCCCACTCACAGTAACCCAATCGTTGATTCGTCTGTTTACCTCAGGATTCGGAGTGTCTAATCTGACTGTCCCGTTTGACCCTCAGAAGCGGGGATTCCACGATATCTGGGCTAAAAGCCAAGTTTATGTCCTCCCCAAAACTGGTTCTCAAAAGCCGTTATAATTTCCGACGCAGTAATACCAGCGCAACAGAAAGAAAAACAAGACTGGGAGCAATGGCCCCAATAGCAGGATGGAAACCATACACCAGACTCAGCGGGCCAAAGAACTCACTGGAGATATAGAACGTAAAACCGGCAATCACTCCGGATAAGATTCTCGCTCCCATTGTCACACTACGCAGTGGACCGAAGATAAAAGAAAGCGCCATTAACATCATCACTGCAATGGAGATCGGTTGTGTTACTTTCCGCCACAGTGCCAGCTCGTAACGGGATGCATCCTGTTCAGAAACTTCCAGATAATGCACATAGTCATACAACCCACTGAGGGAAAGTTCTTCCGGCTTAACCGTCACAACCGCCAGCTTATTAGGCTCCAATGAAGTGTCCCAAGGATAAGAAGCGAATTGCTGTTTTGATATAACAATATCATCACTCATATTCGTGATGTGTACATTTTTCATTTTCCACTGATGACTCTCTTTCTCGTAGTCAGCCTCTCCGGCAAAAATCACTTCATATAATTTTTTGTTCTCATCAAAACGCCAGATATTCAGACCATACAACTTGTCATCGTTCACCTTATTAATAAAAATAAAGTCATTTGTATCTCTGGCCCAAACCCCCATCCGGACGGAAAGCAATTTCCCGCCGGACGTGGCAAACGCACGTAAATCCCGAGCCATTTTCTGTGCCTGAGGAGCGCCCCATTGCCCTAATAATGTAATGACGATCATCAACGGAACCGCTGTTTTCAGAACGGAAAGACCAATATCCAGTTTCGAAAAACCAGAGGCCTGCATCACCACAAGTTCAGAACTTGCGGCAAGAACACCAAGAGCAATTAAAGCTCCCAACAAAGCAGCCATCGGGAAAAACATTTCAATATCCCGGGGAATACTCAGTACGACAAAATACAGTGCCTTAATCAGGTCATAGCTTCCCTGTCCGACTTTCCGCAGTTGCTCCACATACTTGATAATCCCGGATAACCCGACAAAAGTGACCAGAACCAGACTCGTCGTCGCAATAATTGTCCGGCCTATATATAAATCTAAAATCTTAAACACGACTTGCCACCTTTCTCTGTCTGAACCGATCTTTTAAACGGCGGACAAACACACTATCCAGGCTATTGATCAGTATGGCCGTTCCCAGAAGCGCCGCATTTAATGGCCACATTCCCACACCAGGAGAAATACTGCCATCTTCAATGGCTGACTTCGTCGCACTGATCGCTAAGAAATAAGTCAGATACACCAGAATGGCCGGCCCCATTTTCGCAAATCTACCCTGCCGGGGATTGACCGCAGATAAAGGAACAACCAGCATTGTCAACAATGGAATACACACCACCAGAGAAATTCGCCATTGTAATTCAGCCTGAGCCCGGGTATCCGGATTTTTCAATAACTCCATGGTCGGAATTGCTTCCCAATCCCGTCCCCGGTTTTCAACCTTACGCTGTCCAATCAGGCCTTCATACTCATCAAACTTGGTGACCATATAACTGACTTGTGTCGGAATACCTTCATAACGCGTACCATGCTGTAAGCTAATGATCTGGCGACCATCTTTCAGCTCTTTCACTTTTCCCGTATCAGAAAAAATCACACTGGGCAGCACTGAGTCTTTCGGAGCAAGCTGAGCAACAAAAACATTACGCAATTTTTTATCTTCAATATCGTCGATAAAGACTACTGAAGAACCATCCGGCGTTCGCTGAAAGTTACCTTCCTGAAGCAGATCGACACTATTCTCTGCTGCAAGCTGATCCATGAGTAAAGCCTCACGATCCTGACTCCACGGAGAAAGCCAGAGAGAATTGATTGCTGCGGCACTGGCCGTAATGATCGCCAGATACAATGCAGCCCGTACCAGAAACTTATTCCCGATACCGGTAGCATTCATCACAGTGATTTCACTCTCCGCATACAAACGACCAAAGGTGATCAAAATGCCGATGTAGAGACTAAGCGGCAACATCAATTGGCCCATTGCCGGCATATTCAATCCAACAATCGAAAAGATCAATCTGGCAGGGATCTCTCCGTCGGAAGCATCAGCCAGGACACGGATAAATTTTTGGCTCAGAAACACTAAAAAGAGGATAAAGAAAATAGCCAATTGGCTTTTTAGTGTTTCTCTGATCAAATATCTAACGATAATCACACTGAAATTACCTATGAAAAACTTGTTTTTTTAATCGAATCACTATAATTTTTCGTTGAAACATGTATTTTTTAAAATCTTATGCCTCTCTGGAAGCTGAAGAAAAAATGATTCGGATTCAGCTGTAGTTCAGCCATTAAGAGTGCATTATCTACGATTTAGTTCTATTTGTCTTCACGATGTAGGAGTACGCATGGAGTTTAGTGTAAAAAGCGGCAGTCCGGAGAAACAACGCAGCGCATGTATCGTTGTCGGAGTGTTTGAACCACGCCGGCTTTCTCCAGTTGCTGAACAGCTTGATAAAATCAGCGATGGCTATATCAGTTCATTGCTGCGTCGCGGTGATCTGGAGGGAAAACCAGGGCAGATGCTCCTGCTGCATCAGGTACCTGGCGTTCTGTCAGAGCGAGTCTTGCTTGTCGGTTGTGGAAAAGAAAGGGAATTAGGTGAACGTCAGTACAAGGAAATTATCCAGAAGACGATTAGCACCCTGAATGAAACCGGTTCAATGGAAGCGGTATGCTTTCTGACAGAATTGCACGTAAAAAGCCGGGATACATACTGGAAAGTCCGTCAGGCAGTCGAAGCAACCAAAGATAACCTATATACGTTTGACCAGTTTAAAAGTATCAAACCTGAAACACGCCGCCCGTTGCGTAAACTTGTTTTCAACGTACCAACGCGTCGGGAGCTGAATCTGGGTGAGAAAGCTATCAGTCATGGTCTCGCCATCTCCTCCGGTATTCGTGCGTGTAAAGATTTGGGCAATATGCCGCCCAACATTGCTAACCCGGCTTATCTGGCTTCACAAGCACGCCGTCTTGCCGATGACTACGCCAGCATCACAACAAAGATTATTGGCGAAGAAGAGATGGAAAAGCTTGGCATGTCATCTTATCTGGCCGTCGGACGAGGTTCTAAAAATGAATCGATGATGTCCGTCATCGAATACAAAGGTCACCCAGATCCGACAGCTAAACCAATCGTCCTGATTGGTAAAGGTCTGACTTTTGATTCCGGTGGTATTTCACTGAAACCGGGTGAAGCCATGGATGAAATGAAATATGACATGTGTGGCGCCGCTTCAGTTTTCGGTACGATGAAAGCGATTGCGACTTTAAATCTACCGTTGAACGTCACGGGTATTTTGGCAGGTTGTGAAAATATGCCGGGCAGTCACGCATACCGCCCCGGAGACATACTGACCACAATGTCCGGACAGACTGTTGAAGTCTTAAATACGGATGCGGAAGGACGTTTAGTTCTCTGCGATGCGCTGACCTACGCCGAACGATTCGAACCAGAATGCGTGGTCGATGTGGCAACTCTGACCGGAGCCTGTGTCATCGCTCTGGGCCATCACACCAGTGCAGTGATGTCCAATCATAATCCTCTGGCTCATGAATTAATCAATGCATCGGAGCAGTCCAGTGACCGGGCATGGCGTCTGCCAATCACCGACGAATATCAGGAACAGTTAAAAAGCCCGTTTGCAGACATGGCAAATATCGGTGGCCGTCCTGGTGGTGCAATTACTGCCGGATGCTTCTTATCGAAGTTTGCTAAAAAATATAACTGGGCTCATATCGATATCGCCGGTACAGCATGGCGCAGTGGTGCATTAAAAGGTTCAACGGGACGTCCCGTACCACTTCTGGTTCAGTTCCTGCTGAATCGCAGTGGTCTTGAGAACGAAGAATAAGTGCATTTCTACCTTATCGGAAGAGGGTCACAAGACCCTCTTCATTTTTCACGTCTAAATTAACACGCCGATGAAAACAGCAACTTTTTATCTGATTCAGCCAGATAGCCAACAGGCACAGCCGGACGGGTTCCGGGAATACATTCTGTTTCTGACCCGGTTTATTGCCCGTCAGGGAGCCAAAGTCTATCTGAACTGTTGCCATCGGGAAGAAGCAGAATTATTTGCAGAATTGTTCTGGCAGGCACCAGCCGAAGATTTTCTGGCACATAACCTCGTCGGGGAAGGCCCGAGAAACGGGACTCCGGTTGAAATCGGCTATCCGCAGGTATCTCCTTCCCGGAGCCGGCAAATCGTCATAAATATTGCAGAAAACAACACAACCTTTGCGGATCGCTTTGCAGAGGTGATAGACTTCGTTCCTTGCGAAAAAAATGCCAGACAACTGGCCAGAGAACGGTATAAAATCTACCGTCAAAACGGGTATCAGCTTCAGACCGTCGAAATTGCTTACCCATGATAAACATTATCGCTCAGGTTTTCTGCCTCAGGTTTTCTGAGTATAGAGACCTCAGTCATAACGTTTAACCCCGATTAATTCAGACAGTATCCATTTAAGAGCACTATGGAAAAGACATACAACCCGACATCAATTGAACAAGCTCTCTATCAGACTTGGGAAGAACAAGGCTACTTCAAGCCTCACGGTGACACATCAAAAGCTTCTTATAGCATTATGATTCCGCCACCGAACGTCACAGGTAGCCTGCACATGGGTCATGCCTTCCAGGATACCATCATGGATACACTGATCCGCTGCCAGCGTATGAAAGGCCGGAATACACTCTGGCAAGTCGGGACAGACCATGCAGGAATTGCAACTCAGATGGTTGTTGAACGCAAGATCGCAGCAGAAGAAGGCAAAACCAAGCATGATTACGGCCGTGATGCCTTCATTGATAAAATCTGGGAATGGAAAGGTGAGTCCGGTGGGACAATCACCAAACAATTACGCCGTTTAGGCGCATCAGTCGACTGGGATCGTGAACGCTTTACCATGGACAAAGGCTTCTATGCCGCTGTGCAGGAAGTTTTCATCCGTCTGTACGAAGATGACTTAATCTATCGGGGTAAACGTCTCGTCAACTGGGATCCGAAACTACATACGGCAATCTCTGATCTGGAAGTTGAAAACAAAGATAAGAAAGGCCATATGTGGCATTTCCGCTATCCTCTTGCCGATGGCGCAAAAACAGCCGATGGAAAAGACTATATTGTTGTCGCAACAACACGTCCTGAAACCATGCTGGGAGATACCGGTGTTGCAGTAAATCCGGAAGATCCACGCTACAAAGATCTGATCGGCAAGTATGTCACGCTACCGATCGTAAATCGCCGGATTCCGATTGTCGGTGATGAACATGCCGATATGGAAAAAGGCACTGGTTGTGTAAAAATCACACCAGCTCACGACTTCAATGACTATGAAGTCGGGAAGCGTCACAATCTGCCGATGATCAATATTTTTACTTTCGATGCCAACATCCGTGCAGAAGCAGAAGTCTTTACCAGTAAAGGTGAAGCCAGTCATGATTATCCTTCTGAACTGCCGGAAAAATATCAGGGTGTCGAACGTTTTGCTGCCCGCAAACTGATCGTAGCCGAGTTTGACTCACTTGGACTACTCGAAGAAATCAAAGACCATGACCTGACCATTCCTTATGGCGATCGGGGTGGTGTCGTTATCGAACCGATGCTGACTGACCAATGGTATGTCCGTGCAGCACCATTAGCTGAGGTTGCAACCAAAGCGGTTGAAGATGGTGAAATCCAGTTCGTACCAAAACAATACGAGAACATGTATTTCTCCTGGATGCGTGATATCCAGGACTGGTGTATCTCTCGCCAGTTGTGGTGGGGCCATAGGATTCCGGCATGGTACGACAATCAGGGCAATGTTTATGTCGGTCGTCACGAAGAAGAAGTACGCAGTAAACACGGTATTGATGCAGGGATTGAACTGCATCAGGATGAAGACGTTCTGGATACCTGGTTCTCTTCTGCGCTGTGGACTTTCGGAACATTAGGATGGCCGGAGCAAACACCAGAACTGAAAATGTATCATCCATCTGATGTTCTGGTGACCGGTTTCGATATCATCTTCTTCTGGGTTGCCCGGATGATCATGATGACGATGCACTTTATTAAGGATGAAAACGGCAAACCACAGGTTCCGTTTAAAACCGTCTACGTTACTGGACTGATCCGGGACGAAAACGGCGATAAAATGTCGAAATCCAAAGGAAATGTTCTGGATCCGATCGACATGATCGACGGTATTGATCTTGAGTCACTGGTTACCAAACGCACCGGAAACATGATGCAGCCACAACTGGCGGCTAAAATCGAGAAAAATACGCGAAAAACGTTCGAAAATGGTATTGATGCCTATGGTACTGATGCTCTGCGTTTCACACTGGCTGCAATGGCATCAACCGGGCGGGATATCAACTGGGATATGAAACGTCTCGAAGGTTACCGTAACTTCTGTAACAAACTCTGGAATGCCAGCCGCTATGTTCTGATGAATACGGAAGATCAGGATTGCGGATTTGCACCAGATGCGGAACTGGAATATTCACTGGCCGATCAGTGGATCGAGTCTCAGTTTGAGCTGGCAGCCAAAAACTTTAATAACCATATCGATAATTTCCGCCTTGATATGGCAGCCAACACACTTTATGAGTTTATCTGGAATCAGTTCTGCGACTGGTATCTGGAGCTAACGAAACCAATTCTGTGGAAAGGCAGCGAGAATCAGCAGCGTGCAACTCGCCGTACACTCATCACTGTACTGGAAAAAACACTGCGTTTAGCTCACCCGGTTATCCCATACATTACCGAAACCATCTGGAAAAGTGTCAAACCACTGGTCGCAGGTATTGAAGGGGAAACGATCATGCTTCAGGCGTTGCCTCAGTATGACGAAAGCAATTTCCATCAGAAAGCCTTGGATGACATTGAGTGGGTCAAAGCCTTTATTACCAGTATTCGTAACCTGCGGGCCGAGTACGATATCAACCCTGGTAAACCGTTATCCGTTATGCTTAAAGCTGCCGATGAAAACGATGCATCCCGCTTGACTGCAAATCAACAGGTCCTGATATCTCTGGCAAAACTGGAAGATGTCCGGATTCTGACTTCCGGAGAAGAAACCCCGGCATGTGCGACAGCGTTAGTGGGTAAATCTGAGCTGATGATTCCGATGGCCGGTTTAATCGATAAGGCCGCAGAGCTGGATCGTCTGGCGAAAGAGATTGCCAAAACTCAGGGTGAAATCAAACGGATTGAAGGAAAACTCGGCAATGAAGGCTTCGTTGCCAAAGCTCCGGAAGCTGTTGTTGCGAAAGAGCGTGAAAAGCTGGAAGGTTATAAAGAAGCCTTAGTCAAACTGGAAGAACAGCAGGCAACGATTGCTGCGCTGTAATTTTAGATAACCAGTTTCACAAGTAAAAACAGCGGCATTGCCGCTGTTTTTTTATGGCTATTTCTTATGGTTTTCGCATGGCGTGAATTCGTTCGGCAAAGTCAGGGTGAGTACTCAGCCAGTCCGGTATATGCTGCATTTGCTGTTGCTGAAGCAGCTCAAACATTTCTGCCATAGGCTCACTGGTCTGATAAACCTTCAGCATCGCCTGTTTAGCAAACTGATCTGCCTGCCGTTCCATATCACGGGACAATCCGGTATTCATCACAAACACACCAGCACCGATCATCTGATGAACGACACCGGATGTATCGCCGGTCAGCGAAGCAACAACAACCGCAATCAAGCTGGATTCAACCAAGCGTTCCATCACATGACGATGATAAACATGCCCCATTTCATGCAAAATCACACCATCCAGTTGCTGATCTGACTGTGCAAGATCCACCAACGGATCCAACAGAACAATTTTCCCTCCGGGCAGCGTAAATGCATTGGCAATATCACTTCCCCGAAATTCAATCTGAACCGGGAAAGGCATATCTGGTAATTGCTGTTGCAGTAAAGCGACCCGCTTTCGGATCGCCTGCTGCTGCTCAGCCGGAATATGACTTTCCTTAAACTGCCCGCCAAGCTGCTCTAAAACTTTATCCCCAACAAACACAGGCACACTGTCAGGTAACATTCGGGCTGCGTAATGGCTTATCCAGGGAATCGCATAGCGATAACCGGCAAATAACATCGCAACACAAAAAACAACGCTGACAAAAATCAGCCAAAGATTAGATTCAATCTGGCGAATTCTGAGCGACTTTTTACCCTTTTTCTGCAACAACTCCCGGATATCGTCATTCTCTTCCGGGACAAAAACCCATCCGTCAGGAAAAGAAACTCTGACAGGAAGATTACCAACGCTATCACTCAGAGAAATCTGTTGCAGCGAAGTCTGGCTGACAATATTCCCGTCACATACAAGAGAAATTTGCCCCTCAGATATTTCCATATCAGCCGGACACCGCTGTGATAAACGAGGCGGATAAGCTGCCCCTCTGGCTAACATCATCCGATCCCTAAATCAATATCAAAGGCCTGAACCAGTTCATCTCCCAATGCTGAACGAACATCAGAATCCTGATCAACAGCAGCAATCATTGCTAAGTCTCCGATTACCCGGGTATGTTCCGCCGAATACTTCGCCATACGGACTTTCACCCATGGCCGGGCCAGACCCAGTGAGAAGACTGTCGCCAACATATTGGTCAGCAGCAGACCAACATACTTCAATACTGAGAATTCAGAATCCAGACTCACGGTCTGATCGTTAAACGACAGAGCAGTCTGAGAGAAAACGTAATTTCTTATCCGGACACTCATATAAGCCGCTGAGATCATCCCCAGGATAATAAACAGCAAATAAACCATGACGATTCCGGCTAAAAATGACGCATCCGGATAAGTCATCATATAATCTAAGTTCATGAAAATATTCATCAACCATGAATAGGCAAAAATTCCGACAAGTACCACAAGAACAACTGAACCACCAATAAAAATACCGATAGCACCCAGATTGATAAAGAAGAACTTTTTACTCTCCAGTACCGCAGAAAAATCTGCATTACCGTACCGGTATCCGTTCATGAAATAACGCCATACTCCGGTCATCACCCAAGCCTGAATAAATGCACACTGCAGGATGAAAGCAACCGTCATCACCCCAGCCGGAATCAGACTACTAGTCATTCGTGCAATGACGACAATACAGGCAACGCCGACAATCAGAGCGAGAAAAGCAAGCACACCCCGGCCCATAAACGTCATATAGGCTTGTTTCAGCGTCCCGGCAAAAGAAAAGTGAGTATTTCTGTAGCTGGTCATCGCCGCATCAAACCGGACATTACTCCACATCATCCATGGCACTAACAGATAGAACAAAAGAAACATGACTGAAGACACAACCTCAGAAACAGAGCTGAGAACCGCCCACAGCAAAAGACAAAGCAGCGCGACAATACGGCCTTTCAGAATTTGTTTGGGTGTACCATGGTATTCAAAGTTATCCTGAGCAATGTAAGTGTTGCCGTAAAAATACCGTTTTGTCCGGACTTTTGCCCAGGCCGAATATATCCCCAAGGTGAGTACGGAAAGTAAAATATTAACAATCCAGATCCCAAAAAACTCTCCGGCCCGACCATCAAAGCGAAAGAGGTTAACAGTTTTATTATCGTTCATGAATTAATCCTGACGTCATTCGTAACATACTACAACATTAAAGTGGCAATATTATCAATAATCGAAATGCACTGCATTATTCTATTTCCCGGACGAATTAATATGCGAAGTTTTACCCGAAAATAAATTAGCGCATTCATTTTTTGCTTAAACAATCCGGTTCTGTATCTGTCCCTGATGGAACACAATAATATTTTCTATCAATATATGAACGAGTTGCTGAATTGCTGAATCACTTCCCCAGGCAATGTGGGGAGTTAACAGCAGATTGGGTAAGTCGTTGTTTGCCAATAGCGAATTACTGTCATCGGCGGGCTCTTGTGTGAAGACGTCGACTCCGGCAGCAGCAATTGCACCAGACATCAGGGCATCGACTAATGCTTTCTCATCAACCAGACCGCCTCTTCCGGTATTAATCAGAATTGCAGTTGATTTCATCATGGATAACTCATGAGATGTAAGCAGATGATGTGTTGCTTCATTTAAAGGACAATGGAGCGATATCACATCGGCCTGACGCAATACGGTCTCAAAAGGCAGAAAGCCATCACGACAGGAAGATGCACCTTTGCGCTCGGCAAAAAGAACTTTCATACCGACAGCTTTCGCCAGTTGGGCTGTTGCCCGCCCCAGTGTTCCGCTCCCGATAATACCGATCGTACTACCGGCAACATCACCGATAGGATGCGTGAAGAAACAAAACTGATGGCGCCGTTGCCATTCTCCCCGGGCAATATCATTGTGATAAGCCATTAAGTTTCGCCGCAGAGCAAAAGTCATCCCGATCACATGTTCGGGAACAGAGCGAGTCGCGTACCCTTGGACATTGGTGACAGCAATCCCGTGTTCCCGGCAATAATCGATATCAACGTTGTTTACTCCGGTTGCTGCAACAGCGACCAGACGCAAAGAAGTGAGCTGGGACAAGACATCGGCATTGAGTACAACTTTATTGGTAATGATAATCTCAGCATCCCGAACCCGCTCAAGCAGTTGATCCGGTTGAGTCTCATCATAACTCACCCACTGATGCTCGAAAGGGAGTGCTGGCAGATGAATATGTGACGGAATCGTAGCCCGGTCTACAAACACAACAGTCGGTAATGACATCTCTTTCTCCTGAGTTCTGATAACCAGAGTGTGCCAGAGCGTGTTGACCTATTGTGATGGTTTTTGTAGCTCAGAGCCAGACTTTCAGTCACAGCTGTCAGCACACTCTATGGTCTTGGCAGTTTTTTGTAATCCGGAAGCTTTCTTTCCGGATCAAAGTATTCAAAAATGATCTCTTTGGCCGCAGGATAAAACTCACAAGGCACAAATATGCGCCGTAACCAATGACTTCTGGGATGATAAAAACTCAGTTCAGCGGCATGTAAATGCAATCGCGAAGCAAATTCCCGGGCTTCTTCCGGTGCATAAAACTCATCCCCGACAATCGGATGACCAATCGCCAGCATATGTACCCGCAGCTGATGTGAACGCCCGGTCACAGGGAAAAGTCGGACAACGGTCGTCTGCTCTTCTCTGGCAACAACCTGAAACAGGGTGCGGGAAGGTTTTCCGGTTTCAAAGCAGACCTTCTGCCTGGGACGATTCGGCCAGTCACAGATAAGCGGCAAATCGACTTCCCCTTCATCCTGTTCGATAATCCCCCACACTCTGGCGTAATAGACTTTATGCGTCAATCGATACTGAAACTGTTTTTTCAGTGCACTTTCAACATGTTTATTCTTGGCAAACAGCATCAGTCCTGATGTCGACATATCCAGACGATGAACAACCTGAATCTCCGGATAGTCATCCACCAGCCGGCTCCACATACTGTCATAATGCTCCGGATCTTTTCCCGGAACAGAAAGCAGACCGGAAGGTTTGTTAACTGCCAGAATATGTTCGTCCTGATAGATAATCTCCGTCCACGGCGTGGTCGGCGGAAAGTATGATGTCATTGCCATATTCAGCATCCCCAGAGAAAAACGCGCTGCATTATATACCCAAATGACCTCAAGATGCAGTCTCATTGGAAGCTTGTATAAAGCCGTAATCAGCCATCGTTACTCTTCCCTCAAAATCGATACCTGTGTCGGATTTTAAACATTTATGTATATATAAATTGACACATAGCGCAAATGTGATATTCATGAGCATTATTGACAAAATAACAAAGCTGCACATAAAGGGCTATGGAAATATCCACGCCACAATAATCAGCGATAGCACAAACACAACAAGCAACAACATTTCTTCAATCTAAGGAACAACAATGGAAAATGCTGCCGCGTATCCCTCTCCTCAGGGATCCTCATTATCCAGAATGATCAAATCTCTCGGTCCCGGCATCATGATGGCTGCTGCGGCTGTAGGCGGATCTCATCTGGTTGCCTCAACAAAAGCCGGTGCAATCTACGGCTGGCAACTTGCTCTACTCATCCTGCTCGTGAATCTCTTTAAATATCCCTTTTTCCGGGCGGGTATTCAGTACACCATGGGAACCGGAGAATGTCTGGTTCATGGTTATGCTCAGCTAGGCCGCCCTTATCTCTGGATCTTTATGCTGCTGAGCGTGATCTCGGCGGTGATCAATACAGCAGCTCTGACGCTTTTTAGTGCCAGTCTGCTGGGATATTTTATGCCGTTTGAACTATCCAATATGGCTTTATCGATCATTGTGGTGATCACCTGTCTGGTCATACTGTTCGCCGGACATTACAAGGCTCTGGATTCTCTTTCAAAAATCATCATGGCTGTTCTGACGCTTGCAACCCTGTCGGCGGTCATCATTGCCGTTGGTCATCCGGTCGCGACTGTTGCCGATGCTCCGGATCCTTCACCATGGACACTGGCCGCTATCGGTTTTCTGGTTGTGACTATGGGATGGATGCCAGCTCCGATTGAGATCTCAAGCCTGACATCTATCTGGCTGAAGAATCAGTGTGACCAGCAGATTGTTACGCCTAAATCCGCCTTGTTTGATTTCAATATCGGCTATATCGGAACTGCAATTCTGGCGATTGTATTTCTTTCTCTGGGTGCATTGCTGATTCACGGAACCGGCACTGAATTGTCAAAATCAGGGATTGGATTTACCCACCAGCTGGTCGGGCTGTATGCATCCACGATTGGAGAATGGTCTCGCTACCTGATAGCCGTGATCGCCTTCTTCTGCATCTTTGGCAGCACCATTACTGTCATTGACGGTTATTCGCGGGTCATCGCAGAGTCACAACGCCTGTTAAAACAAGAGAGTACAGAGACGAAGAAACATCGCTACCTGACCCCCTGGATGCTGATTGTTTCGATTGCCTCACTCAGTATTCTGGCCTTTGCCAAATCAGCACTGCTTCCGATGTTGAATTTTGCCATGATCATGGCATTCGTCACCACGCCGGTCTTTGCACTACTCAACTATATTCTGGTCACAAAAACACCATTGCCGGAAGCGCTGGCTGTCGGACCTAAAATGAAATGGCTGTCGATTGCCGGTCTCATTTATCTGTTCGGATTCTTAGCACTTTTCCTTTGGTGGAAATTTTTGATGTAATTCCTTTACCGGCTTATAACGGAACCGATAAAAAAAGCCATCAGAAATGATGGCTTTTCGTTTTGAACGACATGACTCAGAGCAACATTACTGGTGTGACACCACAATTAAACGCAATGAATCCAACTGATACTGGGCCTGTTGAATCAATACCGACAGTTCAGAAATCTGTTTTCCCAGAACCTCAATCTCTTCATCCCGAATATTAGGATTCACCGCTTTCAGCGCCTGTAAACGTTCCAGTTCCCGATTCAGAACTGACGCCATTTCCTGCTGAGCTGCTTTCCGGATATTCTCTACCCTGGATTGCACCACATCTTCACTCTTCTGAATCAGCTGGTGTACCTCTTGCTGAACAGACGTCACCAATTTATTGGCTAAATGCCGGCTCACCGGGCTTAACTGACGGTTGAATCCTTCAAATTCCACCTGTGATGATAAATCATTCCCCTGAGCATCCAGCATCAGACGAATCGGAGTCCTCGGTAAAAAGCGGCCTATCCCACTGCGTTTCGGCGCCTGAGCATCCACAACATAAACCAGCTCCAGTAAAATCGTTCCAACCGGTAATGCTTTATTTTTCAGTAATGAAACCGCAGAGACTCCCACGCCTTCACTCAGCAGCAGATCAATTCCACCCTGAATCATCGGATGTTCCCAGGTCATAAACTGGATATCTTCTCTGGATAGAGCTTTATCCCGGTCAAATGTAATCGTCGCCCCTTCATACGGCAACCCCGGATAACTCGGAACCATCATATGTTCAGACGGTGTAACAACCAGTGTATGTTCGCCACGGTCATCCTGATTCAGTCCGATGGTATCAAACAGGCTTAACGCGAAAGCGACTAACTGCGTATCACCATCTGTTGCTGCAATAGAGCGGACAATTTCTTCAGCCTTTTCCCCACCGTGAGAGTGCATTTCCAGTAAGCGATCGCGCCCGTGCTCAAGCTCAGTTTTCAAAGCCTGATTCATTTTCCGGGCATCCGCGATCAAATCGTCCAGCGTACCGTGCTCCGGTGCAGACACGAGATCAGGTGAAGACACTAATGTCATCAGACGTTCGGCAAAAGATTCGAAAACCGCGCTTCCGGTCGGACAGGTCTCAGCAAAAGCATTTAATCCTTCATGGAACCAACGGGCAATAGCTTCTTGTGCCGTCCCCTGAAGGTAAGGAACATAGATATCGACGTCGTTCTTCTGACCGATTCGGTCCAGACGTCCGATCCGTTGTTCCAGTAAATCGGGATTCATCGGTAAATCAAACATCACCAATTGACTGGCAAACTGGAAGTTTCTGCCTTCCGAACCAATTTCACTACAAACCAGCACCTGTGCGCCGCCTTCATCCTGAGCAAAATAAGCGGCTGCTTTATCCCGTTCAATGATCGACATACCTTCATGGAAAACTGTCGCACGAATACCTTCTCTTTCCCGCAGAGCCTGTTCAATCTGAAGTGCAGTTTCCGCTTTGGCGGCAATGACCAGAATTTTTTCACTCCGCTTCGTTTTCACTTTGTCGATCAGCCAGTTCAGACGTGGATCGAACATCCACCATACAGACTGACCATGCGGCTGGGACTGGTAGGAAATCTCCGGATACATTCCCGTCTGCACTTTTTGGGCATTTTCGATATCCGGAGCGGATAGACACTGCTGAAACAGTTCAATATAGTCCTGAGGCTGAGGTAAAGGTATCAGACTTACACAACGTTGCGGAAATCCCTGGATCGATGAACGGGTATTGCGGAACAGGACACGACCGGTTCCGTGGCGATCCATCAGGTTACTGATTAACTCTTCTCTGGCACTGGTTTTCTCTTCATCATTGGTATTTCCGTCGATGATGCGGAATAAAGGTTCAACATCCTGCTCAGAAAGAAGCTCAACAATATGATTTTTTGCTTCATCAGATAAAGTCCGGTCTTCCGCCAGAGCCGTTACCGCTTCGGCAACGGGTTCATATGATGCTTCCTCTTTCACAAAGGCATCAAAGTCGTAAAACCGATCCGGGTCCAGCAAACGTAAACGGGCAAAGTGACTCTCCCGGCCAAGCTGCTCCGGAGTTGCCGTTAACAGCAACACGCCGGAGATTTGCTGAGCCAGAGCTTCAACAATCAGGTACTCAGGACTAGGCTGATCAACCTGCCACGCCAGATGGTGTGCTTCATCCACCACCAGAAGGTCCCATTTTACCGCCAGTGCCTGCTCAAAACGGCGCGGATACTGGCGCAGAAAATCAAGAGAACACAACACATACTGTTGTGTTTCAAACGGGTTATCCGCTTCACTCAGGGATTCGATGCATCGCTCTTCGTCAAAAATAGAAAAGTGCAGATTAAAACGTCGCATCATTTCAACCAGCCACTGATACTGAAGCGTTTCAGGAACAACAATCAAAACTCTTTCAGCTCGTCCCGACAGCACCTGTTGATGGATTACCATCCCGGCTTCAATCGTTTTCCCCAAACCAACTTCATCGGCTAGCAGAACACGGGGCGCGTGACGCCGGCCAACCTCATGAGCAATATAAAGCTGATGGGCTATCAACCCGACCCGGCCACCACAGAGACCACGCATCGGGCTCTTATGCTGTTCAAGCTGATTCAGCAATGCCCGGTAGCGCAACGCAAAATTATCCATCCGGTCAATCTGACCGGCAAAAAGTTTGTCCTGCGGCTTATTAAACCGAATCTGGTGACTTAAAAATATTTCCCGTAATTCGACATCTGTAGCCTGATTATCCTGGCGGGTTCCGATGTAGGTTAAAACCCCATCATCTTCTTTTACCTGTTCAATCTGTAATGCCCAACCTTCCTGGCAATCGACAATATCACCGTGATGAAAAATAACCCGGGTGACAGGCGCATCGTGGCGTGCATAAACACGATTCTCTTCTGACGCAGCAAACATTAACGTGACGGTTCTGTCATCTAATGCCACAACGGTTCCTAATCCTAAATCGCTTTCTGTATCACTTATCCAACGTTGCCCCAACGCAAAAGCCATGAATCGACTACCTCATTCTGTTCAAAATTTTACAGGGAATCTGCCCCTTACCAACCCACTTTATTATGACTGTGATTACATCAGGGTGCAGAAAATGGGGGCTCATCTTACTTGATGCTGTGATACAGGTCACGTGAAATCCACTGAATCACAACATGACATAAAAATGTAAGAAATCGATGTCATTTGTAAAGAGATGATTGCTATACTTATGCCATTCGGTATACAAGCAATAACTTTCAGAATTTGGTGTTGTGGCTGCACAATGGATGTGCCCGGATAAGGTCATGAAGTTGGCATAAAGCCTGCAACAAATAATGTAGTAAGTTGAAGTAACTAAGTTTGTTGAAGTAACAAGGTTTGTTGAATTAACAACAGGTTTGCAGTACGTCGCTGAGACATATAGACCAAACCAGGATTGATATGACTCTCGACCTCTGCTGACAAGCACCCTCTTCTTAGTAAGCCGCTTGACGGCAAGGAGACGCTTATGGGCGATACCGACCGGAAACTGTTTGTCCTGGATACCAATATCCTCCTCCATGAACCTCTGGCTATTTATTCCTTTCAAGAACATGATGTGGTCATCCCAATGACCGTCCTCGAAGAACTCGACCGAATCAAAGACAGCAAACGCGATGTGGCAAGGGATGCCAGAGTTGCTATCCGCGCTTTGGAAAGCCTGTTTCATGATGCGACACCGGATGAAATCTCAGAAGGAATTCCTATTGCCAAAAATGGTGAAGCACAGGGAACAATCTCGATTCTGGCTGATTTCGAACTGCAGGAAACAGTGAAGGCGTTTGCCGATAAAGCCGGAGATAACCGGATCTTAAATGCCGTTCTTTATTTACAGAATAAACGGGCTCCGCGTCAGGTTGTCCTGATCACCAAAGATATTAATATGAGGCTGCGTGCTAAAGGTGCAGGCGTGCTCTATGTTGAGGATTACCGAACCGATCAACTGATTGATGATGTTCAGTATCTGACCAAAGGATTCCAGCTCCGCCCCGGAAATTTCTGGAATTCAATCACAGAAGTGAAAAGTTATACCGCTGACGGCAAGACATTCCACCAGCTGGATCGCGCCCCTTTTGATCCGACGTTCCTCAATCAGTATGTACTGGATGAAGAAAGTGACTTCGCCGCCCGGGTCGAAGCTATCGAGGATGATCAGCTCATTCTCAAAGATATGAGCCGCGAACGCATGATGCATCGTAAAGCCTGGGATATCACACCGAAAAATATCTATCAGGCTATGGCACTGGATGCTCTGCTGGATCCGGAAATCGATCTGGTCATTCTGACCGGTGCAGCCGGGAGTGGGAAAACCCTGCTGGCACTGGCATCTGCACTGGAACAGACCATTGAAAAAAATATGTTCGATAAAATCATCGTCACCCGGAATACGCCGGATATCGGTGAGTCGATAGGATTTTTACCCGGCTCGGAAGAGGAAAAAATGATGCCGTGGCTGGCCGCTGTCACCGATACGCTGGAAGCGTTACATAAACATGATCACTGTACGGAAAGCTCACTGAAGTACATCTGCGATAAAGCGAATATCCAGTTTAAGTCGATAAATTTCATGCGTGGACGTTCGATTCAGAATGCCTTTGTACTACTGGATGAGTGTCAGAACCTGACAGCATCGCAGATAAAAACCATCATTACCCGCTGCGGTGAAGGGACAAAAATTGTCTGTTCAGGAAACCTGGCACAGATCGATTCTCATTATCTGACTCCCGTAACATCCGGACTGACCTATATGGTCGAACGGTTCAAAAACTTCCCAGGAAGTGCCAACATACACCTCAATGGTGTGGTCAGAAGTCGTCTGGCTGAATTTGCAGAAGAGAATATGTAATAAAACCGGCGGGATAATATAAAATATCCCGCCATTAATCTCCGATGTTCAGTGAATCAAAAAGTTCGGGCTTGGCCTATAACTGATAAATTGACGTCGACTTCTCTGCATCTTCAACAAGAGCATCAATGACCACCCGTTGTCTTGGTTTCAGGTAACGGGAACGTGGCCACAGCGCATGAATTGGCATTTCAGCACCGGAGTAATCCTCAAGAATAGTAACTAATGCACCACTATCCAGATGCTCATTGATTAGCCATGTTGGTAATTGAGATACTCCCATCCCATCGAGTACCGCAGATAACATGGCATCACCATCACTAAAACAATATCGCCCATGAATGATGTGAGAGAAACTCTCCCCATTAGAGTGCCGAAACAACCAGGCTGGCTGGCTACTTCTCTGACCGCCGACAATACAGTCATGCTCTGTCAATTCAGTAACTAACTTCGGTGTTCCTCTGCGTTTCAGATAATCCGGGCTTGCACACACAACTAAGCGCTGACGGCCCAGTCGTCTTGCTATCAAATCTGCATCATCTTCCAACGTTCCGATACGGACCACAAGATCGACACCTTCATCAACCAGATTGATACGTTTTTCACTAAATGCTACTGCAAGATCAAGATTCGGATACTTTTTGGTTAAACCCAGTAACAGAGGCATAACGTGCCTTCTTCCAAAAGCAGCAGGCAGATGGACATTTAACCTTCCTGATACCTGAATACTGCCAGCAACAACACCTTGCTCCAAACTATCGATTTCATCCAGAATCGCGATCCAGCCATCGAAATAGCGCTGACCTTCCGGTGTCGGAGTCAGATTGCGAGTGGTTCGGTGCAACAATTTTGTACCCAACTTTTTTTCTAGTCTTGTGACACTTTTCCCGACAGCTGATCCGGTCAAACCTAACCGTTCTCCCGCAGCGGTAAAAGAACCACTTCTTAAAGTTTCGACATACTCAATCACACCAGAAAACTGTGTCTCGTTCATCTCAATTATGGAACCATAGGACTAAATAAATGGAATTTAAACTGTATTATTATTTTGAAACAAGTCAATACAATGTCCCGGTAAAGAAAAGCAAACTGAACCAGATCATGAATTGGAGAAAGAACATGACTGATAACAATCAACGTATTAACGCCCTGCTCGATCGCGAAGAAATCCGTGAATTAAGATTACGCTACAGCCAATTATTAGACGGAGGACAAGCCGAACGTATGGGTGAAGTATTTACCGAAGATGCCGAAGTGAAAGTCACCGTCGGGACAATGAAAGGATTAGCCGAAATCAAACAAAGCCTACAGGCTGCGTATCACACATTTGATACCCAAAATCGTGCTCATTTTCCGTTTGTTCATGCTATCACCAATCACAATATTACTCTGATCGATGAGAACAACGCTTCAGGTAGCTGCTATCTGCTGGATTTTGTAACTGACCGCGACCAGGCACAACACCCATTCCTGCTTCTTGGTCACTATGTCGATCGCTACGTTCGGGTCAATGGCGAATGGCGAATTTCTCACAGTGAACTAGATGTTGTATGGCCAGCAGAATCTCATTAATTGATAAGATTGATCAGTAAACAGCCCGGCGCATCACTTGTACACTGTTCTCCCGTAGCTGAACGTTACAGTCTGAACAAACATTGCTCACAGAGCAGGTCATGTGGTTACATGACCTGCTCTGATTCATTTATTTTTGCAGCTCACGACTCACTATAGTGTGAGTAACGACAGCAAGTTGTAGTAAAAACCATCACGCAAACTTCCTGCCTAAATATTGACTAACCTTTCACGATAAGCACGTAATGAATCTTCGTCTGTTTGTGTAAAACGCTGCATTGTTGTTTCCAGCATCGATGTCAGTGCTTCATAGTCTTGCGGGAGCGATGCGATAAAATTAACCGGGTTTGCAACACTTTGTCCAAGTAACACAATAGGGTTTATCAATTGTCTGACTAACATAAGCATTTCTTCTATACGCTCATATTCAGTCGCCTCAGTAAAACGTCCTTCTAACACATCCTGATACAATAGAGATTCAGGCTGAACGGCAACCGAAGTCATATACATATGGGATGGCTGGAGTTGGTTCAGTACCTTTGCGGTGTTTCGTGCATTCCGCTCACCATTTCCCTGCCCTGATAAGCCTCCCAGAAAAATCACCCGATAGGATATACCGGCTTCTTCAAGTTTCTTGCACTCCCGAATGATATCCTGAGACGTATAGCCTTTATCCATTTTTTCCAGAACAGCATCATCTCCACTTTCGATACCAATCACTAAGTCATTAATACCTTCTTTTTTCAAACGCTTAAGATCTTCAACCGTTTTGTTGTACATGCTATCGACACGCGCATACATACCAATATTTATATCCGGAAAATGGTGGCGAATCATCTGAGCAAGATCGATCAATTTTGCAGTTCTTAATGTAAACGGATCGCCACCAACGGCATATATCCTTCTGGCGTTTGGATAATGTAACTTCGCTTCTCTGAGATCATTTTCAATTTGTTTCTTCGGAGCAACACGATAAGGCGTATCGTAATAAAAAGTACAAAATCGACATGAATTATGAGTACACCCAACCGTGACTTCTAATAAAATACTATTTGCTTCGTGCGGAGGACGTATGACCGGACCCGTGTAATGCATTATCTTTATTCCTGTTTCTCTCGTCGCTTGACGACGACTGCTCTGACTTATGCAGTCCTACGTTGATCTAAGAAACTCGATCATCACCTAGTCGTAGAAAGTGATAAAGAGGGAAAAAGTTCCATGAATATGGAATATAATTCCACAATCAGCGTATGGACAAATAGATTCAGAAGTAACATCTATGGCGGGTAATCCAGGTCATGGTGGATTAGAAATTACCTGCTGAGTTTACAGAAGAAAATATGCAATAAAAAATCAAGAATATTGGTAAAATATGAATATATCATCATTTTTCAAAAATAATTATTCACATTGATGGGAATTCTATGGTTTACTAGCGTTATTCGTTGTGATCTTTAGCAGGACTGAGGTATGGCTTTTAACTTACGTAACCGCAACTTTCTCAAACTTCTCGATTTTACGCCAACCGAGATTCAATTTTTGCTGGATCTGGCTACTGATTTGAAGAAAGCAAAGTATACAGGAACCGAGCAGAAAAATCTGCTGGGAAAAAATATTGCACTGATTTTTGAAAAGTCCTCGACAAGAACCCGCTGTTCTTTTGAAGTTGCAGCTCATGATCAGGGAGCTCATATCTCTTATATTGGCCCTTCCGGCTCTCAGATTGGTCATAAAGAGTCGATGAAAGATACCGCCCGGGTCCTTGGACGTATGTATGACGGAATCCAGTACCGGGGCTATGGTCAGGAAATTGTCGAAGAGCTGGGCGCTTATGCCGGCGTTCCTGTATGGAATGGCCTTACCGACGAATTTCATCCAACCCAGATTCTGGCGGATTTCCTCACCATGCAGGAGCACAGCCGGGGTAAACATCTGCACGAAATCTCTTTTGCTTATTTAGGTGATGCCAGAAATAACATGGGGAATTCTCTGATGGTTGGCGCTGCCAAAATGGGGATGGATATTCGTCTCATCGCACCAAAATCATTCTGGCCGGAAGAATCACTGGTTAGCACCTGTCAGGAAATTGCCCAAAAGACCGGTGCAACCATCACGCTGACCGAAGATGTCGCATCCGGCGTCAAAGGGTGTGATTTCCTTTATACCGATGTCTGGGTTTCAATGGGTGAAGCACCGGAAGCCTGGGATGAACGGGTGGCGTTAATGACTCCTTATCAGGTCAATATGCAGACCATTCAGATGACAGGCAATCCACATGTCAAATTCATGCACTGCCTGCCAGCATTTCATAACGACGAGACTGTTGTCGGTAAAGAAATTGCAGATAAATATGGCATGCAGGGACTGGAAGTCACGGAAGAAGTATTCGAATCTGATTACTCCATTGTTTTCGACGAAGCGGAAAACAGGATGCACACCATCAAGGCGGTTATGGTTGCAACACTAGGTTCCTGATATCTCAGGAATCCTGAATATATTCGCTGAAGACACGATGTAATCGCTTGCACTCAACAAAGTTAAGCGTATAATTCCCGGCAATTTGTCTCAGAGGGAATAAGATGAGCGTCAGGAATAGCGCCGTAATACGGTCTTGCCAACGCAACATCAGGGTAAGCAAAGTCACTTACCCATCCTTGTTATTTCCCTCTGTTACTGTTTTTGAAGGCCTCCCTTATCAGGGGGGCTTTTTTATGGCTGTCGGAAAATACTAGGGAAGATGATCATGACGAACTCGCTATACAAAAAGCACATCATCTCAATTCCTGAACTCTCTCGTGATGAGTTAGAATTGATTGTCAATACAGCAGGCCAGTTAAAGGCGGCACCTCAACCGGAATTAATCAAAAATAAAGTCGTAGCCAGCTGTTTCTTCGAACCATCGACACGAACACGCCTCTCCTTTGAAACCGCAATCCAGCGTATCGGCGGGAGTGTGATTGGATTTGATAACGGAGGAAATACTTCTCTGGCGAAAAAGGGAGAGACACTGGCAGATTCAGTGCAGATTATCTCTTCTTATGTAGATGCATTTGTCATGCGCCACCCACAGGAAGGGGCTGCACGCCTGGCTTCAGAATTCTCTAACGGCATTCCGGTAATCAATGCCGGTGATGGGGCGAACCAGCATCCGACCCAAACCTTGCTCGACCTGTTCACTATCACTGAAACGCAGGGGCGTCTTGATGGAATCAACATTGCCTTTGTCGGTGATCTGAAATATGGCCGTACGGTTCACTCCCTGACTCAGGCTCTGGCTAAATTCAATAATAACCGCTTCTTTTTCATTGCGCCGGAAGCTCTGGCAATGCCTGATTATATTTTAGAAGAACTGGAAGAAGCGGGACATGAATATAGTCTGCACACCGATATTGAAAGTGTTATCCCTCAGGTTGATATTCTCTATATGACTCGGGTACAGAAAGAAAGATTTGATGAATCAGAATATGCGCATATTCGTTCAGCTTATATTCTTTCCGCCGCTCAGCTTCAGGATGCCAAAGAAAATATGAAAGTCTTACATCCGCTTCCCCGGGTTGATGAAATCACAACCGATGTTGATAAAACGCCACACGCTTATTTCTTCCAACAGGCAGAAAATGGCGTATACGCACGTGAAGCGCTGCTTGCTCTTGTGCTGAATGAAACACTGTAAACAGGGAGAAAACTATCATGCCAAAAGATACTCAATTGCAGGTAGAAGCGATTAAAAACGGCACAGTGATCGATCATATTCCTGCGCAGATCGGGATCAAAGTGCTCAAACTTTTTGATATGCACCAGTCATCTCAGAAAGTCACCATTGGCCTCAACCTTCCATCATCAGCATTAGGTATCAAAGACTTGCTGAAGATCGAGAATGTTTTCATCAACGAAGCACAGGCCAACAAACTTGCCCTGTATGCTCCCCATGCGACAGTGAACCAAATCGAAAACTACAAAGTTGTCAAAAAACTCGCACTGAACCTCCCGTATCAGATCAACAATGTATTTGCCTGCCCGAATACAAACTGTATCTCCCACGATGAGCCGGTTGAAAGTAGTTTTCATATTCTGAAAAAGAAAGATGATATTCGTCTGAAATGTAAATATTGTGAGAAAGTATTCTCAAGAGATATCGTCACAGAACGGACTTAAATCTCAATCCGATTGAGGCTTTACCTCAGCTCTGAATCAGGGCAAACTGACATTTCTTACGCAACATGGAATGGATAAAAAAACAATGACAAAAGTACTTCATACAGAATCAGCCCCTGCCGCAATCGGACCTTATGTACAAGGTGTCGATTTAGGAAATATCGTTATGACTTCTGGCCAGATCCCGGTCAATCCGGTGACAGGTGAAGTCCCGGCTGATATTTCAGCGCAAGCCCGCCAGTCTCTGGAAAACGTCAAAGCAATCATTGAATCTTCTGGTTTAAGTGTGGCAAATATCGTAAAGATGACTGTTTTTGTGAAAGACTTAGGTGACTTTGCAACTGTCAACGAAGTTTACGGTAAATTCTTCGACGAGCATAATGTTGCAAATTATCCGGCCCGTTCTTGTGTCGAAGTTGCCCGTCTGCCAAAAGATGTCGGTATTGAAATTGAAGCGATTGCCGTACGCTAATACGTTCATAGGCTTGAATATAAATACCAAGCGCTCAGAAGTAAAAAAGGTTGATGTTTCCATCAACCTTTTTTCATGACAATTTGCTAAATAGCATCAATATCAATCAGTTCGGAACCGATCCCCGCCCCTGATTCAACATCAGGACTTCCTGATCCAGAGATTCAAGTTTATCTTTCATCACCCGATGACACTCTTTTGCCAGACGGCGGACATCTTCTTTTTGCATACCCTGAGTCGGAATCGGAGCCATCATTTCAACAATAATATGTCCGTTATTCCAACGATTCAGCTTTAAATGATCTGTCGAACTACAAACAATCGGGACAACCGGAACTCCGGCTGCAATTGCGGCATGAAAAGCACCGACTTTAAAAGGCAGTAATCCCCGTCCTCTGGAACGAGTTCCCTCAGGAAACATCCAGACAGAAACATCACTGTTTTTAATATTATCGACAACCTGATCAATCGTCCCTTTGGCTTTAGTTTTATTTGCCCGATCAATCAAGATATTACCAGTCAGCCAATATAACTGTCCGAATAAAGGCAGCCAGGCCAGACTTTTTTTCCCGACGGTGACCACTTTAGGCGTCACTGCGGCAGAAACCGTAAACATATCCCAGTTGCTCTGGTGGTTGGCAATATAGATACTTTGAGCCTGCTGTAACGCATTCTCCGGTAAACGCAGATCAATCTTGACTCCGAATATTCGGGACATTCGGGCAAACATCCGGCCAAATGTATAAACATGCTTAGGATTACGGGGACTGAATAAACAGTAACCGCATCCGAAGATAAACATGAATACCGCAATTATCACGACAACCAACACACGTAATAGTGCAATCATTCTGTTCTCCTAACTAGCCTGCCGATAATACAACAGACCCACAATAAAAAAGCCGAAACCCTCTGTTTCGACTCAATATGACAAATTAACCAGCTTCGCTGAATCTTTCAATATTCGCACCCAGTGCGGATAACTTATCTTCAATACGTTCATATCCCCGATCGATATGATAAATTCGATCGACAATCGTTTCACCTTTGGCAATACATCCGGCAATCACCAGACTGGCTGAAGCCCGCAAATCAGTAGCCATAACCTGAGCACCGCTCAGACTATCGACATCACCGCAGATTACCGTATTTCCTTCAATCTCGGCTTTGGCTCCCATACGCATCAGTTCCGGGACATGCATGAAACGATTTTCGAAAATAGTCTCGGTAATAATGCCACCGCCTTTTGCCATGATATTGAGTAAAGTAAACTGTGCCTGCATATCAGTCGGGAAACCAGGATGTGGCGCGGTTCGGATAGAAACAGCCTTCAATTCACGTCCGGTCATATCCAGAGAAATCCAGTCTTCGCCAACTTCAATCAATGCACCGGCTTCTTCCAGTTTTGCCAATACCGATTCAAGCAGATGGGCATTCGTATGACGACAAACAACCTTCCCACCGGAAACAGCGGCCGCAACAAGAAATGTTCCGGTTTCAATCCGGTCAGCGACAACCGTATGTTTACCGCCGCCTAAGCGTTCAACACCTTCAATCGTGATTGTATCGGTCCCGGCTCCGGAAATTTTTGCTCCCAGCGTATTCAGAAACATTGCAGTATCAACAATTTCCGGTTCACGAGCCGCGTTATCTAAAACTGTGGTTCCTTCTGCCAACGTCGCTGCACACATCACGGTAATCGTAGCTCCAACACTCACTTTCCCCATGACGATATGTGCGCCTTGCAGGCGGCCATCAACTGTCGCTTTCACATAGCCATCTTCCAGAACAATCTTTGCTCCCAACTGTTCCAGCCCCTGAATATGTAAATCAACAGGGCGTGCGCCAATTGCACATCCACCCGGCAGAGAAACCTGTCCCTGACCGAAACGCGCAACCAGAGGACCTAATGCCCAAATAGATGCCCGCATGGTTTTAACCAGATCATAAGGCGCACAATATTGATTGATATTTCCCGGATCGACATGTACTGAACCATTTCTTTCAACTTTTGCCCCTAACTGCTGCAATAAAGCCATAGTGGTATCGATGTCCCGAAGATGGGGAACATTCGCGACTTCAATTGGCTCCTGAGCCAGAATAGACGCAAAAAGAATGGGTAATGCGGCATTTTTTGCCCCGGAAATCACCACCTCTCCCTGTAAAGGCTTATTCGATCCGGTTACTCGAAATTTTTCCATGAATCAACCTTACAAAGACATAAGTTTTCTATCCCGTTCCCATTCCGCCGGGGTATAGGCTTTGATGGAAACAGCATGAATGTCATTACACTGAATATGTTCCATTAACGGGGCGTAGATCAACTGTTGTTTCTTCACTCGGCTCATTCCGTCAAAGCACTCATCAACTGCAATAACTTCGAAATGGCTTCCTTCCCCTTTGACATGGATTTCGTGAAGATGAAGTGCCTCATCTAAAATCTCTTGTACCTGTGCACTATCCACTACTATCTACCCCTAATTAATTATTCTGAAATATGTTTTGTTACGAGCGAATCGACGTTACTCAACTGGAATAACATACGAAGTTGCTCCGGCACGAAACGGAGCATTATATGACAGTTTTGCTTTTTTGCATGCTCAATTAAATGAATCAGCAAGACCATTCCCGCAGAGTCAACCCGTCCCACATTCTGCAGAGAAACAACGATCTGGTTATGTGTCGGCTGCCACTGCTGCACAAACTGCCATAATCCGGGAACACTTTCCCGATCCAGGGCACCATTTAACTGAATGCTATCCTGTTCAAGCTGCTGCCACTGAGGATGTGTCATGACTTTCTCTCAATTTTAATCGGTTGATCAGAGAGATCTTTCAACTCATGGGCAACGGCTAAAATACCATCGTTCCGGATTTTTCCACTCCATTCCGAGCGTTTACTGGACAGTAAACTGATCCCTTCAGCAATAATATCGAAAGCCTGCCACTGACCCGACTTCGACTTTCTCAGTTTGAATTCGAGCTTAATATCCGGATTCGGTGTATCGATAATATTCACTAAAACCGTTGCAATACGATCTTTTTCACCAACTTTTGGCTCCGGACCGAACTCAATTTGTTGATCACTGTACTGAGTTAAAACCTGTGCATAGCTGGCAACCAAATACCCCTGAAACGCATCAATAAAAGCCAGAACATCTTCCCGCTTCGCACCTTTCAGATAAGGACCTAATAGCTTTAGAGCGGCATACTGTGAATTAACGTAAGGCATCAGCTCATCTTTCACGATCACTTTCAGATAATTCGGATCCTGATGAATCTGGCTCTGTTCTGCTTTCAAACGCTGAAATGTCTTTTCCGACACCTCTCTCATCATTTGATAAGGGTTGTGCATATCAACGGTCGCCGCCTGACTGCTCAGAGAGCTGAACAGAATTACCAGCAACATCATATAGCGCATCAACATACTTTACTCCTTCGTATCCGCCTGATTTTTTTTCTCATCTCCCGAATCACCGGTCCGGTAGAGGAACTGTCCGATCAGATTTTCCAGAACTAATGCAGATTTGGTATCTTCAACTTTATCACCATCGGTCAGTAGCTCAGTTTCATCTCCCCAGACAAAACCGGGCACCAAACTGATATACTGCTCGCCGATCAATCCTGATGTCAGAATCTGCAGACTGGATGTTGCCGGAAATTCCTCGTACTGACTACTGATTGCCAGTTTTACAATCGGTTTGAGTGATTCAGGATCCAGAGTGATTTCAGAAACCCGTCCGATGACAACGCCCCCGACTTTAACGGGAGAACGAACCTTCAGACTACCGATATTGTCAAACTCAGCGCTCAGTTGGTAAGTATCGTCAGATCCCAGACCTTTTACATCAGCAACCTGAAAAATCATCACCAGAATTGCGCAAATTCCGGCAATAACGAAAGTACCAACCCAAAATTCTATTGTTCGTGTTTGTTGCATGATCAATTCCCAAACATCAGTGCAGTTAAAACAAAATCAAGGCCTAAAACAGCGAGAGACGAGTACACAACCGTCTTCGTTGTCGCTCGGCTGATACCTTCAGAAGTTGGTATCGCGTCGTATCCATTAAACAAAGCAATCCAGATAACGGTAAAGGCGAAAGCCAGACACTTCACCATACTGTTGCCAATATCATGGCCTAACTCAACAGTGGCCTGAATCGTTGACCAGAAACTTCCGTCGTCAATTCCTTTCCAGTCGACACCAACCAACTGACCGCCCCAGATACCGACAGCCATGAAAATCATCGCCAGCATCGGCATTGAAATGACACCCGCCCAGAAACGGGGAGCAATCACTCGTTTCAGAGGATCAACAGCCATCATTTCCAGACTGGACAATTGCTCGGTGGCTTTCATCAAACCAATCTCGGCCGTCAGAGCAGAACCGGCACGACCGGCAAACAATAGAGCAGTAACCACTGGTCCCAATTCACGCAGTAACGACAGAGAAACCAAAGTTCCCAAACTACCTTCTGCACCATAATCAACCAGAATCACGTACCCTTGCAGGCTCACAACCATACCGATAAATAATCCGGAAACAATGATGATGGCCATAGACAGCACACCAACACTATAAAGTTGCTTCACCAACAATGGAAAATTCTTTACCGGATGAGGCCGACTCAGCAAAGCACCAAGCAACATGAATGTTGCCCGGCCAAATGCTTCACAGACATCAAATGTTCTCCGGCCAGTATGAACGGCAAACTGAATAAAACTAGCCAACATGGAATAGATCCTTATCGAGTGATGGTGCCGGATAGCGGAAAGGAACCGGTCCATCAGCTTCACCCTGTAAAAACTGTCTGACTCTCGGGTCCGTATTCTGTATCAATGATTCGGTTGTTCCTTCAGCGATAATCTTACCATCAGCAAGAATATAGACCCAGTCGGCAATGCTCATCACTTCAGGGACGTCATGAGAAACAACTATCGATGTCACTCCCAACGCATGATTCAGATTACGGATCAACTCAACCAGAACGCCCATCGTCATCGGATCCTGACCGACAAACGGTTCATCAAACATTATCAAATCAGGATCCAGCGCAATCGACCGTGCGAGCGCAGCCCGACGCGCCATCCCGCCAGACAGTTCGCTGGGCATCAGATAAGCAGCTCCCCGCAGGCCGACAGCCTCCAGTTTAAGCAGCACCAATGTACGAATTAACTCTTCACTCAGTGCCGTATGTTCCCGAAGCGGGAATGCAACATTGTCATATACGTTCAGATCGGTAAACAACGCCCCGGACTGAAACAGCATACTCATTTTCTTACGAGCCTGATAAAGTTGCTTTCGTCCCAGAGCAGGAATATTCACCCCATCAAACCAAATTTCTCCAGACTCCGGAAGCAACTGCCCTCCAATCAAACGGAGTAACGTCGTTTTTCCTATCCCGGAAGGTCCCATGATTGCAGTCACTTTTCCCTGAGGTACACGCAGTGACACATCATCAAAAATTTTTCTGTCGCCCCGGGAAAATGTAAGATTGTTAATCGTTACCAGATCAGACTCGGACATACACAGCCTATCGTTCCTTTGTAATGCTCGTTTATCATCACATCAATCACAGTGAATTTGATGAGCAATCATAAGCACAACATCAAAAAATTTAAAGCGTCGCTTCATTGTACGTTACTTCACGACACATTCAGAAATACCAGTACTGAACATCACTTTGGAAAACTCAACGAGTAATATTCTTTCATGACCTTTTTGTCACGATTTGTTACTGATAACATCACTTGTAACTGACCTATCTTAAACCGAAAATATTTCCGGCCCCAAGAAATCAGGCCATTCCGTCCTTTATCATACCATCACTGGAGCAAGAATCATTGACTTACTTTATCTGCTCAAACCCCAGCGTCTTTCTTCCTGTTGAAAAAACGCACTGATTTAACCGTATTGGCATCCATCTTTTCAATTTTGATGGTAATATACTTCCCCTTTGTCAGAGCGCTTACAGATGTCCGACAATATAGACTGATGTTCAGCCCCGGAGCAGGTTCATCCATGCTAAAGCTGCATCCTGAAACTTCGGGGAAAGAGAAAATAAACCAAAACTGCAATGATTTGGTGAAGAAATAGAGAGGTTTCACTTTTCTTTTTCAGACCAAAACGTCAAAATCGACGGTTAAATATTTTTATCTTTATTCACTAGGAATACACATGCTTACAGCTGTTGCTTTATTGATTGTCGGACTCATATTACTGGTATGGAGCGCAGATCGACTGGTATTTGGTGCCGCAGCTCTGGCACGAAATGTCGGAATCTCCCCGCTGGTCATCGGTATGACAATCATCGCAATGGGATCATCTGCACCGGAAATGATGGTATCGGCAACAGCAGCATTAGCGAACAAAACCGACACTGCCGTCGGTAACATTCTGGGCTCCAACATTGCAAATATTGCATTAATTCTGGGTATCACAGCGCTCATCAAGCCACTATCGATCAATTCTGAACTCCTACGCCGAGAACTTCCATTCATGATCGGAGTCACACTGTTATCAGGCGTGATTCTCTGGGATGGTCATCTGGGCTTCTATGAGGGCATTCTGCTATTTATTTTGTTTGCAGTCTTTATTCTGACGATGATCAAAATCAGCCGAAATGAGAAAAATAAAGATGATACTCTTCTGACTGAGCAAGAGTCCGAAGTCCCGGAGGGAGTCAACAGTAAAATCGCTGTCTTATGGGTAATCTTCGGCTTGGTCGTACTTCCGCTGTCTGCTGATATTCTGGTGGATAATGCTGTTATTATTGCAAAATATTTTGGCATGAGCGATTTGATCATCGGCCTGACCATTATCGCAATTGGTACCAGTTTACCGGAGCTTGCCGCATCACTGGCCGGGGTTTTGAAAGGCGAAGACGATATGGCAGTCGGTAATATCATCGGCTCAAATGTCTTCAATATTCTGGCAGTCATGGGGATTCCGGGGATTCTGAATCCCTCAACAATCAGTGAATACGCTATGGGAAGAGACTTTTGGGTCATGCTCGGGCTTTCCCTGCTTCTGGTTGTGATGGCATTAGGAAAATCACGGAGCATCAACAGAATCGAAGGTTTTATTCTGTTCACCATATTTATTGTCTATCAAACTTACCTGTTCATGAACATGAGCGCCTAACAAGCGGGAACGGAGTTGAGAATGTCACAGAATTTTAACTACACTCAGTCAGCAAAACAGGTTTTAAATACAGAAATCAAAGGGTTACAACAATTAGAACAATACATCAATGATGATTTCTGTCAGGCCTGTGACATGATACTGAGCAATACCATCGGCAAAGTTATTGTCATGGGAATGGGTAAATCCGGCCATATCGGCAAAAAAATGGCAGCAACATTAGCCAGTACCGGAACACCTTCATTCTTTGTCCACCCCGGAGAAGCTGCTCATGGGGATTTAGGAATGATCTCTGAGGGCGACATCGTCATTGCGATCTCCTATTCAGGAGAGTCATCTGAAATATTGCCCCTCTATTCCGTACTGAAACGGCGCTCAATTCGCATTATCAGTATGACCGGTAACCCCGCTTCTAACATGGCCAGACTTGCCGATCTTCACTTACAGGTGTCCGTTCCGGAAGAAGCATGTCCACTGGGACTCGCACCGACATCCAGCGCAACAGCCACATTAGTAATGGGAGATGCTCTGGCAATTTCTCTGTTACAGGCCCGGGGATTTACTCAGGAAGATTTCGCATTGTCTCATCCGGGCGGTGCATTAGGCCGTAAGTTATTACTCAAACTGGAAGATATCATGCACTCGGGAGCTGATCTGCCTAAGGTAAGCCCGGATGCTTTAATCCGTGATGCTTTAATGGAGATTAGCCAGAAAGGACTGGGGATGACCGCCATTGTTGATGAACAACAAAAACTGCTCGGAATTTTTACCGATGGCGACCTACGGCGAATTCTGGATAAACGCGTTGATCTTCACAGTGCGAAGATTTGTGAGGTCATGACCCGGAACCCAACAACGGCTTCACCTCACATACTTGCTGTGGAAGGACTCAATCTGATGCAGGAGAAACGGATTAACGGTCTGGTGCTGGTTGAAAACGATCATCTGGTTGGTGCTTTAAACATGCACGACCTTCTGAAAGCAGGAGTCATGTAGTGTCAGATATGGTTGAAACCCTTTACGGTCCGGTTGAGTCATCCGTTTGGGAGCTCGCCAGACAGATCCGGCTACTGATCTGTGATGTCGATGGTGTTTTCTCCGATGGACGTATCTATATGGGTAACCAGGGAGAAGAACTCAAAACCTTTCACACCAGAGACGGATATGGCATCAAATCGCTGATGAATGCAGGGATTGAAGTCGCGGTCATTACCGGCAGACATTCAAAAATTGTTGAAAACAGAATGAAAGCTCTGGGAATTTCGCTGATTTATCAGGGACAGGATGATAAAGTGAAAGCGTATTCGGACATCAGTCAGAAGCGACAGATCTTACCGGAACATACGGCCTACATCGGTGATGATCTCATTGATTGGCCAGTCATGGAGCAAGTCGCTTTAAAAGTCTGTGTCGCCGATGGTCATCCTTTACTGGCCCGGAAAGCAGACTACGTGACGAAGATTCCCGGTGGTTATGGTGCCGTACGAGAAGTCTGTGATTTGATTTTGCAGTCCCGGGGCGAGCTGGAAATACACAAAGGTTTGAGTATATGAGTCTCCCCCGTACTATCTATATACTCTTATTTTTCATTATTTGCTGGTCACTTTATTACCTGATAGATAATGAAAGAAAAGCGGATATGCAGGTCGCTCCGAATACGGAGCTGCCGATGTTTAGCGGAGAACATCTGTCAAATACTTCATATGGTACAGATGGAGTCAGAAGTTATGCCATAACTTCTACCCACCTGGATTATTATGCCAAAAGTGGCAATACGATTTTTGAACACCCGATTTTACGGGTTTACCGTGACGGAAAAGTCCTTGAGTGGGAAGTAACGGCCCAGCGGGGAATTCTGACCAAGAACAAGGTTTTGACACTTTATGACAACGTTCTTGGTAAAAATTTACTTGAAAGTTCCAGTTTCGATTCGCTCGAAACAGCACGACTCAGCATGCAACTGGATAACCGGGATTTCTGGACAGAAACTCCGGTTTTGCTGAAAGGGCCACTATTTGAAACACAAGGTCAGGCGATGAAAGGTAATTTTGCCCGTAACAACGCCTTACTTTATAACCATGTACAGGGTAGATATGAAAATCTCGCACCTTAGTTTGATCGCTTGCCTGTTTATATCAAGCGGTGCTTTGGCATTATCAACCGATACCGAACAGCCGGTTTACATCGATTCAGACAGTCAGCAACTTGATTTAAAAAGTAATCAGGTTACTTTTTTGGGAAATGTGACACTCAAACAAGGCAGCATTAATATCCACGCGGATAAATTAATTGTCACCCGGAATCCTCAGGATGGACAAATCCAGGAAATTCAGGGTTACGGCGACCTGGCAACATTTTCTCAGTTAACAGATGACGGAAAAACGCTTTACGGAGAAGCAAAAGTGCTGAATTATCAAATGGCTGCCGATCAATTAACCATGACAGATAAAGCAATGCTGTCTCAGGATGACAGCGTCATCCGTAGTACTAAAATCCGTTACAAAATTTCTGCACAGAAGTTGATTGCAGACGGAAACTCGAGCGAGCGTGTTTCAACAATCCTGCAACCGCAGGCAACAAATACAACGAAAGAATAGACAATGGCCGTACTAAAAGCAGAACATTTAGCCAAAAGCTACAAAAAGAGAAAAGTCGTCTCTGATGTCAGCCTGCAGGTAGAATCCGGACAAATCGTCGGTTTACTCGGCCCGAATGGTGCTGGGAAAACAACGTCATTCTATATGATTGTAGGTCTGGTTGCCCGGGATGAAGGCGTAATCCAAATCGATGATAAAGACATCAGTGTTCTGCCAATGCATCAACGTTCCCGTATGGGAATCGGTTATTTGCCGCAGGAAGCATCAATTTTCCGTAAGCTCTCCGTCGAAGACAATATCATGGCGGTCTTACAAACCCGGGAAAAACTTTCCAGAGAAGAACGTCAGGATAAACTGGAAGACCTGCTCGAAGAATTCCATATCGGACATATCCGTCATAGTGCGGGTATGGCTTTGTCCGGCGGGGAAAGACGGCGGGTAGAAATCGCCCGGGCACTGGCTGCAAACCCACAGTTCATTCTTCTGGATGAACCGTTTGCCGGTGTCGATCCTATCTCTGTCATTGATATCAAAAAAATTATTGAACATCTCCGGGATCGGGGGCTTGGTGTTTTGATTACTGACCATAATGTCAGGGAAACCTTGGATGTTTGTGAAAAAGCCTATATCGTAAGTCAGGGACACCTAATCGCGGAAGGAACACCCCAACAGGTCCTTGATAACGAGCAGGTCAAACAGGTTTATCTCGGTGAACAATTCCGTCTATGATTAAATAAAGAGCGGGATTTGAGCCAGACAGTATCAGAACACGAGAAAACAAAATAAGGCAATCGGAACTGAATGAAACCTTCACTACAACTCAAGTTAGGTCAACAGTTAGCCATGACACCCCAGTTGCAGCAAGCAATCCGTTTGCTGCAACTTTCGACGTTAGATCTCCAGCAAGAGATACAGGAAGCACTGGATTCCAACCCGCTGCTTGATGTTGAAGATTCATATGAAGAAGTCACATCTCAGGAAGAAAAAACTGAAACGGTAAAAGAAGCGACTGCTGATGTTGCCGATGCAGAACCGGAACCCCAAGACAGTTCGGAGATGATTGAAAAATCAGAAATCAGTAATGAACTGGAAATCGATACCACATGGGACGACGTCTACAGTGCTAATACCGGTAGCACCGGTATATCGCTGGATGAAGATGCGCCGGTCTATCAGGGTGAAACCACACAGACACTTCAGGATTATTTGCTGTGGCAGTTGGATCTGACGCCTTTCAGCGACACGGATCGGGCGATCGCTCTGGCAATCATCGATGCTATCGATGACTACGGTTATCTGACACTTTCCCCGGAAGAGATTCTGGAGAGTGTCAAAAGCGAAGAAGAAGACGATATAGAACTGGATGAAGTTGAAGCTGTCAGAAAACGGATCCAGCAGTTTGATCCTTTAGGTGTCGCATCTCTGAATTTACAGGATTGTCTGTTGCTGCAACTGGCAACTTTCCCAAGTGATACACCATGGCTCAATGAAGCCAGACAACTCCTGACGGATCATATCGACCAACTGGGTAACCGCGACTACAAACTGATTCAGAAAGAGACCAAGCTGAAAGAAGATGAACTCCGAGCTGCGCTGCAACTGATTCAGGAACTCAACCCACGTCCGGGCAACGATATCAATGCAGAACATGCAGAATATGTCATTCCTGACGTTTCTGTCTTCAAAGATCGGGGCAAGTGGATGGTCACGATCAACCCGGACAGCATCCCCAGACTAAAAATCAACCAGCAATATGCCGAGCTGGGACGGGGAAATGGTGCAGACAGTAATTATATTCGGACCAATTTACAAGAAGCCAAGTGGCTAATTAAAAGTTTGGAAAGTCGAAACGAGACTTTGCTCAAAGTTGCCAAGTGTATAGTTGAACATCAGCACGATTTCTTCGAGTATGGGGAAGAAGCGATGAAACCGATGGTTCTGAACGATGTCGCCCTTGCCGTCGACATGCATGAGTCAACCATCTCACGGGTAACAACCCAGAAATTTATGCATACCCCACGGGGTATATTTGAGCTGAAGTACTTTTTCTCTAGCCACGTAAGTACAGACAATGGTGGAGAATGTTCATCAACCGCAATTCGCGCACTGATAAAAAAACTGGTTGCCGCAGAAAATCCGGCGAAGCCACTCAGTGACAGTAAAATTGCAACACTACTGGCTGACCAGGGGATTCAGGTCGCTAGACGTACCATTGCAAAGTACCGGGAATCTTTGGGAATTTCCCCGTCGAGTCAGCGAAAACGCCTGCTATAAAGGCCTAACAGAGAAGGAAAGTCTATGCAAATCAATATTAATGGCCATCACATTGATCTTACCGATTCAATGCAAGACTATGTTCACTCAAAATTTGATAAACTTGAGCGATTTTTTGATCATATCAACAGCATACAAGTCATTTTACGTGTTGAGAAACTCCAGCAAATCGCAGAAGCAACGCTTCATGTTAATCAGGGAGAGATCCATGCGACCTCCGAAGATGAAAACATGTATGCAGCAATTGATAACCTGATTGACAAATTAGTACGTCAACTCAATAAGCATAAAGAAAAATTAAGTAGTCATTAATCATGCAACTCAGTGAAGTACTATCTCTGGACTGCACTAAAAGTGCAGTCCAATGTTCAAGCAAGAAACGTGCGTTAGAGATTATCAGCGAAATTGCTGCCAATCATACCGGCCAGAATGCCACTGAACTCTTTGAAAATATGCTCTCCCGGGAAAAAGTCGGTAGTACCGGGATCGGTAACGGTATCGCCATTCCCCATGCCAGAATGTCCATCAGTGAAAATGCAGTTGCGGTACTGATCCAATGTGAAGAACCCATCGATTTTGATGCGATAGATAACCGTCCTGTCGACATTCTGTTTGCCTTATTCGTCCCGGAAGAACAGTGTCAGGCTCACCTGAAAACACTCTCCAGTATGGCTGAACGTCTGAACGATAAACAAGTTTTAAAGCAGTTGCGTAAAGCTGAAAACGATCAAAAACTTTATGATATCATGGTTAACCAATCCTGATTTTCTGAGTGTGTTACGATGCGCTTAATTGTTGTTAGTGGTCAGTCCGGTGCCGGGAAGAGTGTCGCCCTGAGGGTGCTGGAAGATCTTGGATACTACTGTGTCGATAACCTTCCCGTCGATCTACTGGACGCTTTCCTCCAGTCCGTACAGGGAAGCAAACAGAATGTTGCGGTCAGTATTGATATTCGTAACTTACCGCATGATCCATCGCTACTCAGTGAAACGTTCCAGTCTCTGAAAAATTCGGTGACGCATGATGTCAGCGTTCTGTTTCTCGATGCCACCGAGGATGCGCTCCTCAAACGATATAGTGAAACCCGCCGTATCCATCCTCTCTCCCTGCACAACAACAATCTGACACTGGCACAAGCCATCGAACAGGAAAAACGCATTCTTGCACCACTGAAAGAACATGCTGATCTGCTCCTCGACAGTACCAATCGTTCTATTCACGATCTCAGTGAAACGATCCGGATGCGGGTTGAAGGCAAAGAGCGAAAAAATCTGATCATGGTATTCGAGTCCTTCGGCTTCAAATACGGCTTACCCAGCGATTCAGATTTCGTCTTTGATGTCCGTTTTCTGCCAAATCCCCACTGGCAACCTGAATTACGTGCTTTTACCGGTCTTGATGCGCCGGTGAAATCTTTTCTGGAACAGCATACCGATGTGATTGATATGCGTCAGCACATTCAGTCTTTCATCGGCTACTGGTTACCTTCTCTGGAGAAAAATAACCGAAGTTATCTGACCGTTGCGATCGGCTGTACCGGTGGCAAACACCGTTCCGTTTATCTGACCCAACAAATCGGAGAATACTTCTCGCAACTGGGACATCAGGTACAAATACGCCATACTTCACTTGAGAAAAATCAGTAAAGGAAGATGTTATGCCACAACTGAGTAAAACGGTTTTAATCCAGAACAGACTCGGGCTTCATGCCAGAGCTGCCGTCAAACTGGTTGAACTGGCCCAGTCATTTGATGCCATTCTGACCATCCGTAGTCAGGAAGGCAAAGAAGCCACTGCCGACGGCGTTATGGGGCTGCTGATGCTGGAATCGGCACAGGGACAGTACGTCACCATTGCTGCCGAAGGAAGTGAAGCCGAACCAGCACTGGAAGCTGTTTGTTATTTAATTGAAGATAAATTTGAAGAAGAAGACTAACCTGCCGTTTTTACGCAAAATAAATTTCTGTACTGCAATAACTTCTTATTAAATCAGGCATAGAATTAAGTTACTATGTCACTTACATAATAAATACGACACAGGAGGAAGTTATGGCAGAGCATATTGAGTTTGATCAGGCTCACCTCACCCTCCAGGAAGTCACCGAAGCCTTAGAAAATGGTCGTTTTGTCCATGTCCGCCGTCAACTTCAGGACATGGAGCCGGAAGATATTGCTCATCTTCTGGAAGCTTCTCCCCGCAAAAGCCGTGAAGTCCTCTGGCAACTGACCGACCCGGAAGACTATGGTGAAATCCTTGACGAGCTGAGCGAAGACGTCAAAGATGCGCTGGTGTCCAAAATGGCTCCGGAACGGCTGGCAGAAGCAACCGAAGGGATGGATACCGACGACGTTGCCTACGTGCTGCGAAGCCTGCCTGATGATCTCTCCCGGGAAATTCTCTCCCAGATGGATACCATCGACCGTCTCCGTGTCGAAATGGCGCTCTCGTATCCGGAAGACACTGCCGGTGGTCTGATGAACACGGATTTCGTCACCATTCGTGGCGATGTCGATGTCGATGTAGTTCTGCGTTATTTACGCATGAAAGGGGAATTGCCTCAGGCAACTGATGCCCTGTATGTGATTGACGAAGACAGTAAACTGATTGGTCATCTGTCACTAACCAGCTTACTGACCAGCCAGCCGGACAGCCGGATTTGCGATATTATGGAGGATGCCGACGAGGCGATTCAGGTTGATGCTAAAGATTCGGATGTTGCCAGTCTGTTTGAACGGCGTAACTGGATCTCCGCACCGGTGGTAAACGCAGAACAACATCTGCTGGGGCGGATCACCATCGATGATGTGGTCGATGTCATCCGGGAAGATGCCGAGCACTCAATGATGAGTCTGGCCGGGATGGACGACGAAGAAGACACTTTTGCCCCAGTGATGAAATCTGCCCGTAAACGTAGCATCTGGCTGGGTGCCAACGTACTGGCCGCTCTGGCTGCGGCTTCGGTATCCAATATGTTTGAAGCCACGCTGGATCAGATGGCGGCTATCGCGGTACTGATGACGATTGTTCCTTCGATGGGCGGAGTTGCCGGTAATCAGACTATTGCTCTGGTGATCCGTGGTCTGGCGCTGGGCCATATCGGTGACAGTAACAAGCGGGAACTGCTGCTCAAAGAAGCTGCCGTCGGTCTGCTCAATGGCTGTCTGTGGGCACTGCTCATTGGCGGTATTGTGGTGTTATGGAAAGGGAACTGGTTGCTGGGTGGTATTATCTCAGCAGCGATGCTGACCAATCTGACGGTGGCTGGTATTGCTGGCGTGACCATTCCGGTGTTACTGAAAAAGATGAAGATTGATCCGGCACTGGCGGGCGGAATGGCTCTGACAACAGTCACCGATGTGATTGGTCTGTTTGTATTTCTGGGGCTGGCGACAATTTTTATTGCCTGATTAAAGTCAGCCTAATATATATTAATAGGTTATTATACAGGGATATTTAATAACTCAAAGATAAAATCTCTATATATTGGAATTTACATATATTTTCTGATATGAGTATCTTGATCATTTCAACTATATATTGTTATAACAATAACCAGTTGTAATAATTGAGGATATGTGTATGCCAACTAAAAGTGGTAAATACTGGGTAACATGGGCAAATGCTAATGCAAAAAATAGTAAAAAAATAGACGATCTTGAAGAGAACTTTAAATCTAACGTTAACAGTTTTATAAAAGCACTAAAAGCTGCCGGAGCTACAGTTAGTGTTTCTGCAACAAAAAGAAATAAGAAGCGAGCATATCTTTTCCATTGGTCATGGAAAATCTCACAAGGTAAAAGTAAGCCTTCAGATGCTACAAAATTGCCTGGTGTAGATATTGAATGGGATCACGGAGATAGCTCAAAAAGCAAAGCTGGCGCTTTAGAAATGGTAAAAGGATTTGGATTAGCAGTTCCTCCCAAAAGTGTTAACCCACCATCTTTAACTAGCAACCATATCTCAGGAAAAGCGATAGATATGACTATAAAATGGACTGGAAAAATAAAAATAAATAAAAAAGATGGGACAACGGTTGAAGTCGAATACATGTCTAACGTTAATAAGAATACTTCATTACACTCTATTGGTGAGTCATATGGTGTAAAAAAACTGAAAACCGATGCTCCACATTGGTCATACAATGGAAGGTAAAATGAAAAATTTGATTTTATATAGTTTATTTATATTCTGTTATCAAAGCTCATCACTTTCAGCAGAAGAACTTCCACTTGATGATAGTAAAATAGGATGGATGCATGGAAAATGCATAGCAATAAAAAACCCCCACATATCTCCACGCCAAGAATTTACTATTATTCATCTTGGAGAAAAAACGCCATCAAGTGTAGGAACTATTGTAGAAAAAACAGAAGGAGATGAAAGCTGTTATCCACTTTTAGAGGATAGAAAAGAAATAAATATTGAAAATGGATATGATTTTTATCTAGTTAGAACCAATGAAGATGTTAATTTAGCTATTGGAACATTTTACCTAGAAAAAACAAATGGGCTAAATTATGGCTATTGTCAAACAAGTGAAGGTATAGAATATTTTATCACCAAAAATGATAAAAAAATCTGGGAAGGATATTATTATTTAGGCTATGAATCTAAACCAACTTGTAAAGATGATTTAACTACTAAATAGTACTGAACTAATAGGCTTTATTAATAAACAATCATTAAAAAAGCCTATTATATAAGGTTAGTTACTCAACCCATCCTCCTTGATCCCAATTATCATATCCCATTGTACCACTGATATTATGATTCCAAATTATCTCTTGATAACTAAGCTCAATAATTTCATACATATCATCTCCATGGGAATTAATGGTATGTGGGAGAGAAAAGTGTATCCCTGAAATAATAGCTTTTTTTAATTCAACTGAATAAAATTTCTCATTATAACCCTGTTCGTTTGTACGATAGAAATTGATAACACAATTCAGAAATTCTTGTTTTGCAAATGCAGTTGACAGGAGAGGACTGGACTTATCTATACTCTTTGTTATACACATAGGGTTATGAGTTTTACCATGCTGTTGTGGATCTTTAGATAGAGAATGATCACAGGATAGCAAAGTTATCTCATCTGTGTGAGATTCTTGATACTTGTTCCCCATTGAGTCTTTTGTGTTACATCCACTGGAAATCAACCCTTGTTTTTCCCCATTAATTGTAATATATGCCACATGTGCCATAAAATAACCTCGTGTTAAGTTAATATTTAACGCTTTCTACCTGATACACTCTACTTCTCTCCAGAAAAGACTATCGCTGTAAAATAAATGAATTATTGTGTTTCTTTTTCTTTAATCAGCAACTCACATATTTCCTGATTCCTTGTATATATATTTTTCGAAAGTTTACCTGTAACAGCCATTTCTTTACAATTCATATAATGATAATTACTCATAAATGCATCAGAAAAAAATATCAAAACAAAAGGAGAAAAAACAGTTACATTTAACATTATTAAGTTTAACTTATATAATAAATTTTCTATTTTTAAACCATTTGCAATATTCTTCAACAAACGATCGAATATAAAATATACTGTTCCTCCAACTCCTAAATTAAACAGCAACATAACTATAAATGACAATTCAACCACTGGAGAATCTGTAGCCATCAAAGCTATGATATGAATAACATAATAAATAGGATAAAGAAGAAACATTCCAGCTAAGTTAATAATCACAAAATAAGTACTAACTTTCTTCCAAAGAGATTGTGGACTATCCTTTTTCCTCATCTGATATACCTATCTGATATATTTTTGATCAAAAAATCACACACTTTTCAGTTATTGATATAAATACGGAACGATTCAATCAGTGTAATCATACTGAAAATAATAAAGATTTTATACCAGCAGTAGCTGAGTCCAAGAAAAATATCAGCATTAATTCCGAGTCGTGATATGTTACACAAAAGATAGAATTATTAATAACACAATTAATATTATTTATTCATAAAGTTGGAAGCAGTGTAAAGCAGGAACGAATTTCAAAATAGACTCGCCATTTATGGCGAGTCTGAGTGACATGGAATAACGATTATTCCCCGGCCACTTTCATCGATTCAATCAGAATAGAACCGGTCTGAATCTGGGAACGAACATCCACATCATTACCGACAGCAACAATATTGCTGAACATCTCTTTCAGTCCGGCAGCAATGGTGATTTCGGACACCGGATACTGAATCTCTCCATTTTCAACCCAGAAACCGGCAGCGCCACGGGAGTAATCGCCGGTGACGATATTCACGCCCTGCCCCATGACTTCGGTGACCAGAAAACCGGTGCCCATTTCTTTCAGCATCTGCTCGAAATTCTGATCGCCGGAAGATTTAACAAACCAGTTGTGGATTCCACCGGCATGTCCGGTCGGTGTCATGTTCATTTTTCTTGCTGCATAGCTGGTCAGCAAATAGGTCGACAGCACACCATCAGTGACAATTTCCAGATCTCTGGTTGCCAGACCTTCACTGTCAAACGGACTGGAAGCCAGGCCGCGCAGGATATGTGGCCGCTCGGAGATCGCAAACCAGTCCGGGAAAATTTTCTCACCCAAATGATCCAGCAGGAATGACGACTTGCGATACAGGTTACCGCCGGAAATCGCCATCACAAAATGCCCGATCACGCCGGTAGCAATCTCAGGAGCAAACATCACCGGATAATGACCGGTTTTCAGCTTCTGCGGATCCAGTCGGCTGACCGTCCGCTCTGCGGCAAGTTCGCCCACTCGCTGCGGCGTCCACAAGTCATCTTTATGCCGGGCAATGGTGTAACTATAATCCCGCTCCATCCGATCCTGCTCACCCTGACCAATCACACAGCAGCTGGTACTGTGACGGCTGGAAGCATAACTTGCCAGCAGGCCGTGGCTGTTGCCGTACACTCTGATGCCGTAGTGGCTGTCATAACTGGCACCATCGCTCTGTTTGATTTTCGGGCTGTAATCCAGCGCCGCTCTTTCGGCAGCAATAGCAATACTGGCCGCTTCATCCGGATTAGGCTCATCCGGGTGGAACAGATCCAGATCCGGAATCTCTTTAACCATTAACTCTTTCGGAGCCGGACCTGCAAATGGGTCTTCCGAGGTGTACTGAGCAATATCCAGTGCAGCCAGAACGGTCTGCTGAATCGCCTGTTCACTCAAGTCTGATGTCGAAGCGCTACCTTTACGTTGTCCCCGGTAAACCGTAATTCCCAGAGCGCCGTCACTGTTAAATTCTACATTTTCAACTTCACAAAAACGGGTTGATACACTGAGGCCCGTACTTTTGGTAATGGCAACTTCTGCGGCGTCCGCCTTTGCCGATGCCAGCTCTAAAGCTTTGGCGACAGCAGCTTCAAGCTCACTTCGCTGTTGTGCAACTTGCTGTTTTACGTCCATAACTGATGTCTTCTTCTTGAAACTATCCCGATAGCATAACAAGAAATTCTCGTTCTCCCCACGATTCTTGCTAAAATAACGGACATTGATAAGCAGATAAGTTAGAGACTATGGCGCGAAAAAACCAAAAAGCTCCCTGGGAAGAGGAAGAAGAGATCATTTGGGTTAGTAAAACCGAAATGAAGAATGACATGATTGAGCTGCAAAAACTCGGGGAAGCACTTGTTGAACTCAAGCCGGCAGTGCTGGAAAAATTTCCGTTACCTCAGGAGCTTGCGGATGCAATCAAAGATGCACAACGTTTTAAAAACGAAGCCAGAAGACGCCAGCTTCAGTATGTCGGTCGTTTGATGCGGCATATTGATCCGGAACCGATTCAGGCAGCACTGGATAAGTTTCGCAACAAACATGCTCAGGCTACGGCCGCGTTTCATCGTCTGGAGCAACAGCGAGACCAGCTCATCACTGAAGGCGACTCCGCTATCAATGACGTGGTAGAAAAGTACCCGGAGGTAGATCGTCAGCATCTGCGTCAACTGGTGCGTCAGGCGAAAAAAGAGCAGCAGAGTGGGAAATCATCCAAAGCCGCCCGGGAGATCTTCCAACTGCTGAAAACACTGGAAGAAGAATCAGAATAAAGCCCGATCCCGATATGCCGCAACAGCGGCATATTTTCAAAGATTTCCGGCCCGGATAAAGGCATTGAGTGACTCATCCGGATGTCGCACCGTCAGTTCATCAATTTCACCAGTCACCTGCACATGATTGTCATTGATATAGGCAAAATGACTGGCCATGTTTCTGGCATCATTCAAATGGTGCGTGATCATCAATACCGAAATATTGCGCTCGTTGGCCAACCGTTTGACCAAAGCCAGCATGTCCGCCCGTAAAATCGGGTCAAGGGCAGAAAAAGGTTCATCCAGCAGCCAGTGAGAGCGTTCCTGTACAAAACAGCGCGCCAGTGCAACCCGCTGCCGCTGACCTCCGGACAACTGCTCCGGACTCCGGTCCAACAGTGTTTCGATGCCAACCTGACCGGCAGCCTGTGCCACTTTATCCCAGTCAGCGCGGGTGAGTTTCAGACCGGGATTCAAACCCAGCCCAATATTGTCCCGAACGCTCAGATGAGAAAACAGATTATGTTCCTGAAACAGCATGGAGAATGGACGCTGATACGGCGGCAGCGCCAGAACGGAATGGTCACCGACCCGGATATCTCCGGATGTCGGCGCAATAAAACCGGCCACCAGACTCAACAATGTCGATTTCCCTGCGCCACTCGGTCCCATCAGCGCCCAGATACTTCCCTGAGGGACGGAAAGAGAGAAATCGAACCACTCCTGCTGATATTCATAACGGACCTGATCAAGTGTCAGCATTGATATTTCTCCCGCTTCGGAACAGACGATCGGCAATAAAGAAGCATCCGAGACTGATCACTAATAAACAACCAGCCACAACAGCCGCAGATTCCATCTGATAACTTCCCAGTAACTGATAAAGATAAAGTGGCAGTGTTCTGAAATCCTGACTGCCAAACAGCGCAATGGCGCTCAAATCGCCCATTGCAACCAGAAAACTGATCACCCAGGCGTGAATAATCGGCTTTCTTACGGCCCGCCACTCAACCAGCCAGAAACGACGCCAGCCCTGCATTCCCAGACTGGCGCACAGATACTGATACTGCTGGGCCAGCATCCACAACGGCTGCTGCAATGTTTTGATGACATAAGGCAAAGCCATCATGGCATTCACCACCACCACAACCCAGTAGGCAAACTCAAAAGCATCGGTAAAAGAACGTAACAAAAGAAATAAACCGGTGCTCATCACCAGTCCCGGAGTCACCAAAATCATCATTCCTACGGTTTCCAGAACATCAGCCCGACGCCGTCTGGCAAGCAGACGCCAGCCCCGGCTGGTCAGCAAAACCCCGATTCCGGCAACCAGTGCCAGCGTACCGGCAACACTGGCAACCGTCAGGGAACTCGCCAGTGCCTGCCAGAAACCAGAACTACTGAACACATGCCATAAGTGCTGATTTATACCGGAGATGATCACCATCAGCAAAGGCGGCAGCACCAGCAGTCCGCAGAAGAGTATCCAACCGCAATCCCAGCAGCGGGCCAGACGGCTGTCCCGGAATAACGGCTGATGATGAGATTCGCCCTGACTTTTCACGTCAGTCGTCTTCGTGATGCTCTGGACCAGAAAAGCCAGCAGACCGCAGAGGAGCATTTGCCACAGCGCCAGCATGGCGCCGGAGCGCAGATCAAAATCAAACTTAATCGCCTGATAGATTGCCAGCTCAATAGTCGTGGACTGCGGCCCGCCGCCCAGAGCCATGACGGTTGCAAAACTGGTAAAACACAGCATAAACACCAGTCCGGCCACATGCGGCAGCTGTTGGCGAATCCGCGGCCAGTCAACATAACGGAACTGCTGCCACGGTGTCATCCCCAGATGACAGGCGAGTAACGTCTGTTCTTCGGGAATCATTTCCAGTGTATGCAAAAATAAACGACTGGCGTAAGGCAGATTAAAAAAGACATGGGCCAGTAATATACCGTTCAGCCCGTAGACCGAAAAACTGAAATCCAGATGCAGTGTATGAAGTATCCGGGCCAGAATACCGCTGTGACCGTAAATGGCCAGCAAACCAAAAACCCCGACCAGAACCGGCATCACCAGCGTGGTCGAAAACAGCTTGATCAGAAACTGGCGTCCGGGAAAAGAACGCCGACGCAGAGCCAGAGCGACCGGAATCGCCGGAAGCACACTCAGCAGCACCGATAAAGAAGCCTGATAGAAACTGAACCGGGTCACATGAAGATAATAAGGATCAGCCAGTATGAGCGTCAGATCCAAACCGGATGCATGGGCAAGCAATGCCCCGAACGCACTCAGGATAAACACAGCGACACCCGCGGCAATCCAGAGCCCGAACCGGGGAACCCGGTGTAATTCAGTCTCCGTCACTGTGCCTGAGTGAGCGCTGTTTGCCATTCACGAATCCAGCGTTTGCGGTTTTCTGAAACCTGCTGCGGGGAAAACTGCAATGCTTTATCCGGCACGGAAAGATTGCGGAAACCTTCCGGCAGAGCAACCGAGGTGACCGGATACATCCAGTTACCAGTTGGGATCACCGACTGAAAATCATCACTGAGCATAAACTGCATAAACTGATCCGCCAGCTCGCTATGCTGGCTGCCGGCCAGCTTCGCAGCGACTTCAATCTGCATGTAATGGCCTTCAGAAAATTCGGCCGTTGCGTAACGGTCATCCTGCTCGGCAATCTGATGGTAAGCCGGAGAAGTCGTATAGGAGAGCACCATATCCGACTCCCCTTTGAGAAACATCGAATACGCTTCCGACCAGCCTTTGGTGACTGTGACGGTTTTCTTCGCCAGTTTTCCCCAGGCCTGAGCCGCCTGATCGCCATAAACGGATTTCATCCACAACAACAGTCCCTGCCCCGGCGTTGAAGTGCGGGGATCCTGATAAATCACTCTCAGATCAGGAAACTGTTCAACCAGAGCTTTCAGGCTATGCGGCGGATGAGCGAGCAGATCTTTGCGGTAAACAAAAGCAAAATAACCGTAATCATAAGGCACAAAAACATCATCCTGCCATGCGCGGGGCAGTTTCAGCGTAGCGGTATCGACATGGTGTTTCGCCAGCAATCCCGTCTGTTTCGCTTCTTCCATCAGGCTGTCATCCAGCCCCAGAATCATATCCGCTTTGCTATGACCACCTTCCAGACGCAGGCGGTTCAGAATCGATACGCCATCATCCAGTGTCACATAGTTCAGATCACAGTGACAGCGGGATTCAAATGCTTTCTCAATCGCAGGTCCCGGTCCCCATTCTGAAGCAAAGGAGTCATAGGTATAAACAGTCAGTACCGGCGTTTCTGCCTGTGCATATCCGGCAGTCAGACTAAGTGATGTGATGCCTGCATAAATCGAGGCTCTGAGGTAGTTGGTTTTCACGGCTCGCTCTCCTTGATACGAGCGGCACAGGGTTGAGGCGGGCTTAAAACAGCAGACCAAACTCAATTCCTACGCCAGCATTATCTGGTTCAGGTATCTGCGGGTTCCGGGCTGTAGCCCGATCTCAGCACCGCTGACAGATAACCGGTTCGGATATCGACGCGGGAAGCTCCCCGATGAGTGTGGAGAATTCTACTGTGAATCGAATCAATTCGCTACCGTTTCAGGCCTGATATCCCCAGCGCGGCACCACGGTCTGTTCAATACCGAGATGATCAAGAATCCGCGCTACCATGAAATCAATGAGATCTTCGATCGACTGAGGCTGATGGTAGAATCCGGGCGCTGCCGGCATGATAGTGACACCGGCCTGAGATAACTTGAGCATGTTCTCTAAATGCACCGTTGAAAACGGGCTTTCCCGCACCACCAGCAGCAATTGTCCTCTCTCTTTGATCACCACATCGGCGGCCCGTTCGATCAAATTATCCGACATACCGTAGGCAATCGAAGCAACGCTGCCGGCAGAACATGGACAGACAACCATCTGTTTGGGCGCTGAAGAGCCGGAAGCGACCGGAGAAAACCAGTCTTCTTTACCACAGACAATCAGTTGTTCATCCCGGCACTGAAAATGTTCCACCAATGTCCGGTGTGCTTTTTCCGGCGCAGCAGAAAGCTGAAGGCCATGTTCCGTAGCCAGCACGACTCTGGCTGCGGATGAGATCAACAGATAAACCTGATAGTCTGCCGCCAGCAAACAGTGCAACAGACGCAACCCGTAAGGTGCACCTGAAGCGCCGGTCCAGGCCAGCGTAATCGCCTTTTCACGAACGACACTATTCATATGACACCTCCAGCTGTTGCAGCAGTTTGTCATGAATCCCGCCAAAACCGCCATTACTCATCACCAGAATAGAATCTCCCGGTCTGGCTTGCCGGGCCACCAGATCAGCTAATGTATCAATATCGTCCGCCGTATAGCCGGGTTGCCGGCACTGTCTGGCAACATCGTCAACCGACCAGCTCAGTTCCTGCGGCTGGTAAAGGAAAACAGCATCGGCCTGAGCCAGCGCATCGGCCAGTTCCTGCTTATGAACACCCATTTTCATGGTTGCCGAACGAGGCTCCAACACGGCCAGAATCCGCTGCTCCCCGACTTTATCTCGCAGCCCGGCTAACGTCTGTCGAATCGCCGTCGGATGGTGGGCAAAATCGTCATAAACCGTCACGCCGTTAATTTCCCCTTTGCGCTCCAGACGACGTTTGGTATTCACAAAATGTCCCAGCGCCTCACATGCCAGTTCAGGAGTCACACCAACATGCCGGGCAGCACCAATCGCCATCATCGCGTTATGCACATTATGATCACCGATCAAATCCCATGAGACTGTGCCGACAATGTCGCCATTGAGTAATATTTGGAATGAAGATCCATCTTTTTCTAATTTCGTTGCATCCCAGTTTGCATTCTTCCCGCAAAACTCTTTTTCACTCCAACATCCCCGCTCTAAAACATCATTTAAAGCAGGGTCATTTTGCGGCAACAGGATGCGGCCAATCCCCGGAACGGTTCGGACCAAATGATGAAATTGTTTCTTGATCGCTTCAAGATCGTCGAAGATGTCTGCATGATCGAACTCTAGATTATTCAGGATCAATGTGTTCGGATGGTAGTGAACAAACTTAGATCGCTTGTCGAAAAAAGCACTGTCATATTCATCGGCTTCGACGACAAAAAAGTCACTTTCTCCCAGCCGGGCGGATATTCCGAAGTTACCTAACACGCCACCGACCAGAAAACCGGGCTTATATCCGCAGTATTCAAGTATCCAGCTCAGCATACTCGATGTGGTCGTTTTTCCATGCGTACCGGAGACCGCCAGCACCCAGCGATCCCGCAGCAGAAACTCACTCAGCCACTGCGGACCGGAGGTATATGGCAAGCGATGGTTAAGCACATATTCAACACAAGGGTTGCCGCGGCTCAATGCGTTACCGATGACAACCAAATCCGGACGCGGCTCCAGTTGTTCAACTTCGAAACCCTCTATAATTTCAATGCCTTGAGACTCAAGCAAAGTGCTCATTGGTGGATAAACATTGGCATCGGAACCGGTCACCCGATGTCCCATCTGACGGGCCAGCGTTGCAACTCCGCCCATAAATGTGCCACAAATTCCGAGTATATGTATGTGCATGAATCTCTCAGTCCTCTGCTTTGCTTTTCGCTCATCTTACCGCTCTTCATTATCATGATTCACACCATAAAAGCGAGCCGGAATTCAACAATCCGAGGGAGAATTTCACAACCCAAACGTAATATTTGCTGTTACATTCCTCTCGTATAAAAAATGAGATCTAGGTCAGTTAGTTTATTACCTTAAATAAGATCCAGATCATAGAATCTTATCTAGTCATCAATATGAATTCGCTGTCTTCGGATATTGATGCAAATGACCCCATGATTGCTTTCAAGGAAATAACATGTCTGAGATGAGAACCTTAGGAGAATTTATTGTTGAAAAACAAACAGATTTTCCTCACGCGAGCGGAGAACTCTCTTCCCTTCTTGCTTCTATACGTTTGGCAGCAAAAATTGTAAACCGAGAAATAAACAAAGCCGGTCTGGCTGATATCACCGGTGCCGTAGGTACAGAGAATATTCAGGGCGAAGACCAGCAAAAACTCGATGTTTACGCCAATGAAAAGTTTAAAGCAGCTCTCGAAGCCCGGGATCAGGTCTGTGGTGTTGCCAGCGAAGAAGAAGACGAAGCAGTTATATTCAATAAAGAACTGAATAAAAATGCTAAATATGTCGTGCTGATGGACCCACTCGACGGTTCAAGCAACATTGATGTTAACGTCTCGGTTGGTACGATTTTCTCGATCTATCACCGTGTTTCTCCGATTGGTACAACGCCAACCGCAGAAGATTTTCTGCAACCGGGGAACAAACAGGTCGCAGCCGGATATGTGATTTACGGTTCCTCAACCATGCTGGTGTACACCACCGGAAACGGGGTCAATGGATTTACTTATGACCCGTCTCTGGGCACATTCTGCCTGTCTCACGAAAACATGATGATTCCTGATGATGGCCGGATCTATTCGATTAACGAAGGCAACTATATCCGTTTTCCGACCGGGGTGAAAAAGTACATTAAATACTGTCAGGAAAACGTGCCGGAAGATGATCGCCCTTATACTTCTCGCTATATCGGCTCTCTGGTTGCGGATTTCCACCGCAATCTGCTCAAAGGCGGTATTTATCTTTATCCAAGCACATTCAGTCACCCGCAGGGGAAACTGCGTCTGCTCTATGAATGCAATCCGATGGCTTTCCTGATGGAACAGGCCGGCGGCATTGCCACTGACGGTATGAACCGGGTTCTTGATATCGATCCGCAAGAGCTGCACCAACGCGTCCCATTCTTTGTCGGTTCAAAAAATATGGTGGCAAAACTCCAGGAATTTCTGGAAGCAAATCAAGACAGTTAAGTCATTCTGAAAGCGCCTCCGGGCGCTTTTTCTTTCTCCGGCCACACCCGTGGTGTGAACACTTTTTGCGTTCGGCGATGAAGTGAATAATAATAGGCCCTTTAAAGACATCCGATAAACAGTAAGGAATACATTCATGAGTTTGAATAACGTACCAGCAGGCAAATCTCTGCCTGATGATATCTACGTCGTCATTGAAATCCCGGCAAATGCTGATCCAATCAAATATGAAGTAGACAAAGAGTCTGGTGCTGTATTTGTAGACCGTTTCATGTCTACACCGATGTTCTACCCATGCAACTACGGTTATGTAAACGATACGCTGTCTCTGGACGGTGATCCGGTTGACGTGCTGGTCCCAACGCCATATCCGCTGGTTCCGGGTGCAGTAATCCGCTGCCGTCCTGTCGGCGTTCTGAAAATGACCGACGAGTCAGGCGAAGATGCAAAAGTTGTTGCGGTTCCTCACTCTAAACTGACTAAAGAATACGATCACATTCAGGATGTTAATGATCTGCCTGAACTGCTGAAAGCACAAATCAAACACTTCTTTGAGCGCTATAAAGAGCTTGAATCAGGTAAGTGGGTGAAAGTTGACGGTTGGGAAGATGCCGCTTCTGCCCGTGCTGAGATCCTGTCTTCTTATGAGCGTGCACAGAATAAATAATTGGTCTTTGGGCTGATATATAAGGAGAGATTTTTATCTCTCCTTTTGTTTATCTGCAGGTTGTATTTCTTGGTTTTTCTTCCTTGTAACCATCCCAGCCTTTAGCTCCGGAATATGACGCACAATGAGTTTTGTGGTTTCAGAGGCATGAGTGTCGTGTGCGCCAGTTCATCTTTCAAAGATGAAAGATGAACCAGAAAATCTTTTTTATCTGGCTTGGTTACTTATGGGCCAGGAACGGTTTTTATGGGAAATTAACCTCCCATCCCTGGTGGTAGAGCGTCAAATTTTGGCACATCGCTAGGGAAGATCGCCCATGATGGCGCTGAAGATGCGTAGATTGACATTTTAGGAGTGAACTTGTTGTCTTTTAGTGAAGTTGCTGATACTGAATAAAAATTACCAGCAGTTACTTCGGCGCATAAAACGGTGCTACAAGTACCACAGAAGTGATAATTTACCTTTTTGCCTGAATCACCAACACGCATGTACGATAATGGTGTGCCCTTTGTAAATTTAAAATTATCTCTTGGCACCCAAAGTCCAAACCATTTGTCTGAACCTGTGAGCGATTGACACTCTGTACAATAGCAAAAAATAGAATTTATCGGATCGTTATTAAAGTAAAATTCAATGTCGCCGCAACTACAATTTCCAATATGTTTTTCCATGTTATCTCCAATCTGGTTGATGCCTGACGCCTAATTCAATGGTACATAAACACCACCATTACAAGGAAAAAGTAACTTAAAACCAAGAGAGTCTGACGCTATATGTAGCCATTGAATGTCTGCAATGCAGTCTAACCCTGTTTTTAAATCGACATATCAACGTTTACTTGAAGCAGGAAAACCAAAGAAAATGGCGATAATTGCCTGCGTCAGAAAGATGGTTGTGATACTAAATTCAATGCTCAGAGATGGCGCTATGTGGAACGAAAATATGGCGAAAAATTAACTATTGACGCCATACTCGTTTGTTAGGTTGTTTTGATGTTTTCTTTTAAGAATGATGCAATCTCTTGTTCAACCTTATATTCAAAATCATGGTCAAAATCATGGTCAAAATTTGCAACCACAATAACGTGGAATTTTAATTCATTTGGTTTATTCTCTACGGGAACTATTTTTATTAATATAGGAACTTGCTCAATCCCTGGGATTTTTTCTGAAAGTTTCTGCCCTAGTTTTCCCATATCTAAATCTTTTAACAATTGTTGTGAAGATTGGATTGAATAACCTTGAGGTACTTTTACGAATACCATAGGATTCAGAGTTTCATGTCTAGAAAGTAAGTTAGTAATATATTCTGCAATAAATTTTTCAACTGTTTTGGTTTTGTCCCAGTCTTCCTTTGAAAAAACTCTAATTTCGTATTTATATTGTTTCTCTTTTTCTCCTGATGGAGAAAAAACTAATGGCATTATGCTAAAAGTAATTTGTTTTTGAGATGCTTCAGGAAACTTTTTAAAAACTATATATTCAAGTTTTCTTATATCCATTTTCTCTATGAATTCTTGACCTGTTTTATCTGTCCAGCCTTGAGGCAATTCAACCAGTGTCATAACTCTAGAATCACCACAGGAAATTAGAAAAACAGTTAACATGATTATTATTATTTTTTTCACTAGTATATCCTTTAATCAAAAGTTGGATGACAACCTAACGAATGACATGGATTCCCCCTCCCGTGGATCTGCCACACTTACGTGGTACTTATTAGCACCGGAGGTACCATGTCTGATTATTCTTATTTTTGCGGTATCGATCTAGCTAAAAACCACTTCAGTATTCATGTCATTGATTCGAAAGGCAAAGTAGCGCTTCATAAATCCGTTACCCGCTCTAAATTATTAACCCCAATGATTGGTATGAACTCCATTATTTGTATCCTAACGCCAACTTAAGCGGACGAAAATAGTTGGCTAAAATTTGTGAGGAACGAACAATAGCCAACTTACGTTCCGTTTAAAGCTCTTGTTACACTTGCTTTTTAGATAACTGTTTATAAAACAATCTTGCACCCCAGCCAAAATTTATTTGTAACATTACATATGAAAGAAACGTTATAAAAATTAAACTTCCAGCCCATATAAATAAAGGTACAGATAAAAGCAATTCTGAAAACTCATTAATAGCCTCTTTACCCTCTATTATTACAAGTGAAGCTAAAAATAGACCTGATATGATTAATGAGGAAAATGTACACGACCACACTAACTTTCTATTCTCAGACTTTACAGGTGCACGTTTATTTTCAGTTACAAATTTCATCATTGTTCCTAGTCCAGCACCTACAAACATTCCTGTATTTGCACTTGACCCTAGGTCGATATCAAACTCTATAACTAATATTTGTACTAGTCCCATTAAGGCAGCATAAATAGCCGAAAATACCGCAATATATTTAACAACGGGTACGGTCTCTATTGTATTTTGTTCATTGTTCACGAAAACCTCCTTGCAGATGTAACAGTATCTTTTAACCAGACTCTGTCTGTATAAATTCGGCAAAAAACACAGAACAGCCTTTCATATCCAATTGTTTCAACTAACAACTCCGCATGGACAATGTCGCAATCACAGCCAGTGTCTGCCTAAAGCACGATACAAAACTAGATACATAATCATCCATTAATAAACATAAGTCAATGAATGACAAAGGAAACACATCCAAAATTTATGGCTGAATGACAATGGGCATGCGACGTGAAATTGTATGAAGTGCTAACCGCCTGAATTTCTTCCCTCGTGAATTGGCTCTCTTTAAGTCAGAAAGTCACTAAATCCACTAAACTCAGGGGAAAAATCAAACTTGTCAATGGGCTGTGGTGAATCAGACATGATACTCAAACTTCCATGAATCCGATTAAAAAAGTACCTTGGAGTTTTAATCGTTTGTTAGCTGCACTCTAAATGAAGGACATAATATCCCATTATTCCTTGCTTATATGTCACATTACATGACCGTCTATGGTTCGGGCATACCTGACCAAAGCCAGAGACTTTCCATTCTTCTCCATTCTCTAAGCGAAATAAAGACCAACTTCCACGAATTTTTCCTCTACCCGTTTTAATACATATAGATGGCTTCACATAAACATTTTCGCTTAATAACTTTGTAGGGTAAGCAGGAAGGGTAGCAAATACCATATACACAAAATATCCCATTATAAAACTAAAAAATGGTAACGCCATTAGCACAAAGAAAAACTCTTTGTAACGACCTTCTTTGTAATGAAGAACTAGATATTTAAAACCTGCTGGTTTCTCTTTGGTACCCTTATAAATGCTCAAAGCAATGATAATCGCGACCAAAATTGATATTGAAGCATATGGAAAAATTGTAGACTCAAGAGTTTCTAAAGGCACATAAGATGAACCAGCTCCAAGTACTATCCCAAGTACTAATAGTGCGAAAATGCTTAATATTGATATCATGACTTTCTCCACTATACGTCATCTCCTTAATCTGACTTATGCTGCTATCATCTGGCTAATGGGCAAAAACAATACCATATGCACCCAATTTAACCAGCCGGAACCTCAAAGCACAAACCGAACCAAAAGTGCCACGTGTCTTTATTCATTTAAGTTTGTCAGCCGCACATTCCAAACGGTTACTGCTTATTCAACAGGAACTTTCGTAAATCTCTTTCTGCACGCAGAACAAACAAAATATAGACTCTGTCATTATCTTGTTTGTAGAAAATACGGCAAGGACCGACAACGATCTCACGGTAACTAAGATGTTCAATTTCAGGTGGAATACGACCTGACTCTGGAAAAGCTTCTAAGCGCTCAACTTTAGTGAAGACAGTCTGAACCAATTGCTTTGCAGCGACTACGTTTTCAAGCGCTATGTATTCAGCAATATCATTGAGGTCGGATAACGCGGGTTCAGTCCAGATTATTTCAGCCATTTTGACATTTTGTCCTTAGCTTCCTCATGATGAACAACTTTACCGTCAGCTAAAGCACGCTCTCCTCGGGCAATCCCTTCAAGAATGACCAAGCGGTTTTGCATAAACTCATAATCATCAACATCGACCAGATATGCCGATGGTTTACCATGCTCGGTAATCAACACGGGTTCTTTAGTGTCGCGCAGATCAGCAAGGATCTTCGTTGCCTGACGTTTAAGTGATGTAACTAGTTCTACTTTCATAAGAACGGCCCCAAAGGAATACTAAAGTGATACTATTCTATCACTTTGAGTATAGCAAGCTCCATGATGGCTAACGCTAAGCTCGTTTTGCGAGGCAAAATTCGTGACAATTATTCTGTCGATTGAAGAAGTTTTCTCGCTCCTTTCTTTTATTAACCTATTGTTTTCAATAAAAAGACTACTGAATCACTTATTGAAATTATAGAAATGAAATACATCTGATTCTATGGCAGACAATCCGACTCTACTGCTTTGAATCCCATCGCATTTTTTTCAGCAACAATCGTAAAATAGCAGGTGGCGGTATTTTTTACCGGCACCTTCTTTTATCCTGTCTCCATTCATTATCTCATTCTGTCCGGTAGCCATACCAAAGGCAGTTGGGTCAATGATCCGGTTAACGGATTGGCTGATTTGTTGATGGACAGCGGTGAATTAGACATGATGTCCCAGCTTCCATGAATCCGATTAGAAAAAGTACCTTGAAGCCTTAAATGTCCCCTTACAACAACCCGGTTGAAACCCATTACTTGTGCATGAAACAGCAGAGCTAATCCGCAAAATACGAGTTATTCAAGCCAGAAAATATGTATTCAAAATCATAATAGATCATGCTTGAGATGTATCACAAAGATACATTTGACTCCCTCTTTCCAATGTATCATTATGATACAAGATAATAAATACTCATTATGACTGACAACCCAAAGCCAGCACCCGTTAGCGAGTTTCCATTGAGAATGGGAACAGCTAAAAAGACAATTAATGATTTAGCGAAAAACCACAAACATAGAATCAGGATTGGCAGGCATACCAAAGATCGAATGGCTGAACGGGGAGTATCCATTAGGGATATTTTTAACGTGCTATCAAGCTCAAGATCTACAATGCAAGAAGAACCAGCAAGACAAGCAAATGGTGACTACATTTGTTCCCTTCTCGGGGTCAGTGCTGGTGAAAGAATAACGGTCGTTATAGCACTCAGGGAAATTGATGTAGCTCCCGGAGCAAAGACTGTAACAGTTTACGTAGAGTAAACTTAAAAATTAGAGAGAAATATAATCATGTATCACTACACCGAAAGCGGCCTTGAAAACATCTACCTGAAAAATGGATTTGTTGTCACAAAGGAAGATGGTGAAGAGTTCGTAAATTTCACAAATTTTGACGGTATCCAACAAGCGATTGCGATTGCTATCTGTACTCAGAAAAAATGGATGTCTTCAGCTCAACTACGATTTTTGCGTAAAGAGTTCAACCTATCTCAAACTGGGTTAGGTCAACTCATTTACTGTGACAGACAGTCAATTGCTCGATGGGAAAAAGGAGAGATTGAAATTCCTCACCTTGCCGATGTTATGTTGCGTGCTTTGTACTTGGAGTCAATCGACAAAGAAAGCCACGTTTCGCTAACGATTAAGTCACTAGCTGACGCTGAAATCGCAGATATGCACAGTAAGATTTGTTTGGAAGAACATAAAGGAGAGTGGAAAGTTATAACAGCTTAAACCACTGCTTCTGACATCTATCAGAAGTAACTGACGCGCTATCACAGAAGTCGCTGAAATTGAAAGATGAATAGCGCATCAAACAGCATCACGATTTATTTCAGAAACCCGGAAAATGATAAATCTCTACTGCTTTGAATCCCATCGCATTTTTCTCAGCAACAATCGTAAAATAGCCGGTGGCGGTATTTTTTACCGGCACCTTCTTTTATGCTGTCTCCATCCGTTATCTCTGTCTGGGCCATTCCGTTGTTATGTCTGTTGTTATGAAAACCTCACTCGACCATCTTCCCGAATATAAACAGCGTGAGCTGGCGACGATCTCGGGCATCCTCCGCGATACGCTGGAAGATTATCTCCGGGGCAAAACCGGGAGTAAAAGTGAGTTTCGCATCCTGAAAATCATTCTGTTTGGCAGCCACGCCAAAGGCAGTTGGGTCAATGATCCGGTTAACGGCTATATCAGCGACTACGATATTCTGGTGATTGTGAACAAACCGGCACTGGTCGAAGATGATGTGGTGTGGCAACGGGCCGAAGAGCAGATCGACCGCAAGGTAAAATCCGCACCGCTCGGTTTGATTGTGCATGATCTTCAGGAAGTAAATGAACGACTGCAACAAGGGCATTACTTTTTTCGGGATATTCGGGAAGAAGGGATTGAGCTATTTGCCGCAACACCAAAGCCATTGGCGCTACCGGGAGATTTGACTGAAGCAGAACAACGGGATATTGCCCGGAAGCATTATGAGCAGTGGTTTACTGGGGCAACTAATGTGTTTAAAAAATACTATTTTTCGTTAAAAGAACTGACGCCCCGAGAAGCAGTATTCGATCTTCACCAAACAACCGAACGTCTTTTTTCCTGCACACTGCTCGTTTGCACCAACTATTTACCCAAATCCCACAATATTGAAAAACTGGGTAAATTCTGCGCGCAGATCGATCCGGCCTTTGCGGAGATTTTTCCGATGGATAACAAATTCCACCGCCGCAGTTTCCGGAGGCTGCAACGGGCTTACATCGATGCCCGTTACTCAGAACATTACGAAATCACGGAGGAAGAGCTGGATTATCTGGCAACGGAAGTGCAGCGATTACAGAAACTCACGGAACGGGTTTGTGGTGAGCGGATTAGTTGACTTGATGGACAGCAGTGAATTAGACGTGTGTTCCAACTTTCATGAACCCGATTAGAAAAAGAGCCTTGAAGTCTTAGAGGTTGTTAAGTTCTATTCGTACCACGACGATGTATCAACATCCAACTCTTCTGCTTCGACCTGAAAATCATCGGGGTTTTCAACGTGTGATTTCATATCCAATGAAAATGGATAACTTTCATTCATAATACATAAGTCATCTTTCGAACCGTACTCTTGGGTAACGTGCACAGTGCCTCTTACAGTAATGTAAATGTACTCGTGGTCAATATTTGTACACTCAATTTCCTCTACTTCTGAGTAGTCGACAAATACATGATTCGCAATAATGGTAAGGCTATCGGGTATAGCACCAACGGCGGTGGTTACCACGGAATCATGGACTTTCTCTTCAAGCGCTTCGATAACGATATGTTCCAAGTCATCTATTTGACTCAAGGAATCACTTGCTATCTTGATAACTTGCCGCGCATCTTCAAAGAACTTTCTGGGGCATGCCTCAAAATATTTCTCAGTGATGTGTGTATATTTATTAAAGAAGTGAAACTCATCTAAAAACTCTGAGATGCATTCATTCAGATGCTCCAGCACATCTTGCCCTAGGTATTCATCTGATATATTTGATTGTGCACAATACTTTAATTGCTGGCGTCTAGTTACTTCATGTTTTTCACTTTCCCGCTCATACCATGAAACTTTCTTGATTTTTTTTACTGGAGCTTTCCGTTTAAGAACATGGAGCACAAGCTCACGCATTGAGAAAGCAAAATTATGGAATCTTAGTGGGTTCCCATGAGATGCATAGTTTCTTAGACTAGCGACGAATAGCTTTTGCTCAAACTCAGTTTCCAAGAGAGATTGAAATTCCTGCATAAAATCTAAGTTTTGTAGTTTCTTTAGCTTCATGGCTTCCTATGGAACTTAACGCCTCACTAAAAGGCAAATAAACGTTTGGCTAAAATTTTTAGCGCAGCGACAAAGCCAAACTTTATTTGTCCTGCTTGAGTGATTTGTTAGTTTTCGTTTGCTCCAACAGCTTCTCCTTTAATGAATTTTCTACTGGAACTATAAACTGCTGACCAACTGAAGTTGATACGCAAACTTTTAGTGAATTAATGTTATTAGATTTTTCAGTTAAAGTTTTTGCCATACTAACCAGCCAATCCTCGTCGTTACCGCGGAGATTAAATGGAACCATAAAAATCGCTTCTTCTCCTTCAGTTAACATTTTAGGAACGTTGTCGGAATTAGGCGTACCAAATATTTGAATCATATGCTGTTTGTTTTTGAAGCGACCAGCTTGCCACCCAATATTTGTAATTTTTACGGGTCGAGCACCAGTGTTAACAACTTGAATGCAACAATAGTCATCGTTAGTTTTTTCTAGCCTTGATATTAGAATTCTATGACCCGCAAAAACTATTAATTTCACTTTGTTTGCGTTGCTCGCTAACCATAAAGAGGTTATGACTGCGCTAACCGTTCCTATGCTGGCAACCCAAGTGCCAACTACATTCCAAATTTGGAGGGTATTATCCATGCTACCTCAGAAAACTAACAGTATCTTTTAACCAAACTCTGTCTGTATAAATTCGGCAGAAAATACAGAATAACTTTTCATATCTAATTGTTTTTAATAACAATTCCACATGACCAATGTTGCAATTACAGCCAGTGTCTGCCTAAAGCACGATACAAAACTAGATACATATTTATCCATTAATAAAAATAGGTCAATGGCAAAAGAAACGCATCCAAAATTTATGGCTGAATGACAATGGGGCGTGCGACGTGAAATCGCATGAAGCGCTAACTGTCTGAATTTCTTCCCTCATGAATTGGCTCTCTTTACTTTTTAGTCAGAAAGTCACTAAATCCACTGAACTCAGGGGAAAAATCACGGATGATTTTTCAGCTATTCTCTAACAAGAAGGCATGAGCAGGATGCGAATAAATCCGCCCCTGATAGCGAGTGCTGAAGCCCAAATAGATGTTTTTGGTTACTTTTGACATCTATCAAAAGTAACTGGTGCGCTATCACAGAGGTTGCTGAAATTGAAAGATTAATAGCGCATCAAACAGCATAACGATTCGCATCTTTATTAACCTTCCCAGCCTTTGGCTCCGGAATATGACGCACTATGAGTTTTGTGGTTTCAGAAACATGAGTGTCATGTGCGCCAGTTCATCTTTCAAAGATGGAAGATGAACCAGAAAATCTTTTTTGTCTGGCTTGGTTACTTGTGAGCCAGGAACGGTTTTTATGAGTCCTCCTGACTCAGAAAAACCTAAAATTTCTTCCCTGAAATTTTTCCTTATTGCAGCAGATCCCATTAATTTTTTATCTCGCAAAAAGTCAGAAGCCGATTGAATCCACTGAGCTCAGGGGAAAAATCAAGGATGATTTTTCAGGATTTGCTGAGCAGGATGCGAATAAATCCGCCCCTGATAGCGTGCGCTAAAGCCAAATCAAAGGCATTTTGGGATACTTTTGCTGCCGGGCAAAAGTATCTGGGGCGCATATGATGAGGCTCTTGAGATTGACTTAGGTTGGGCGCACCAAACCACAGCATAACAATTTACATCTCTAATTGGCTTCATCCTATATTGAAAGGAGTTCGTCTCTGGCTGCTTTAGCCAGCGACTCATTATCTACTCCCAAAACTTTAAACGCTCTTGGCACCACACCGTGTTTTATGGAAGCAGCCACAATGATTACGTGGGCGCTTTGAAGAGGACGACTGTTATCCTCTTTTTTCAGCGCATAAAGAGATTTCATTAAATCTTGGCCTGAAGGATGTGAATCGAGAAGGATTTTGTCTGATTTTATCGGCTCTGGCGTAATCTCCGTCGCTTGCCCACTGATACCGATAGAGCTTAGCGCCTCATCATACTGCGCTTTTATAGCACTTTTGAATTTATTGGCATCGATGCCAAACTTGTCAAATACTCTCTTCGCTGTACCGTCTTCCAGATTGAGTGCAGAAAGTACAAAGTGTTCAGCTCCTGGCTTTTCTTCGCCCATGATATTGGCCTGCTCTTCTGCTCCGGGTATTAACTTTCCAATGGTTTTCATATCTCGAAAACGTAATAGAAGACGCTTAAACATCGCTTTTTCCTTTTTGGCTCGTTGTACTCTGAATGTATGCAGCGTGGCGTTTATGGGCCGCTTGTTTTGAAACACCCAGTGCTTCGGCAACTTGCGACCAACTCCACCCTTGGGCAATGGCTTCTTTGACGGCTTGTCTTTCCAGTTGCTCTGCCATATGGCGAAGCGCAACGACAGCAGCAAGCGCATCTTCGGGGTTATTTGGTGATGGAAGTGATTTTATATCTTTCATGCGTCAACATTAGTTGACGGGCAGAAGATTGTCAACCAATGTTGACGAATCTAAACTGAAGGAAGGGCGATGCAGGCATCTAAGAAATGATATGAATCCTCTCTAAACAACCTCATCAGCATAATGATGAGCTTCCGCCGACAAGCGCCGAAATTCGGCCTGAGCGGATGCCCGGATTGAGTTGGCTTCTATATTGAGTTGACCTCGATAAAGAGTATCTGGGGCGCAAGTGAAAATGCGATTGAAACTGACTGAGGCCGGGCGTATCAAACAATACTCCAAAACTCAGATCCGCTGACACCAATCCCCGGAAGCAATCGTCTTCGTCAGCCTTGAGACATCCTGATAAAGATAGATCCAGGCCATGCCAAACGGTGTTTCAATACTTTCCCGGCGGTATTCAACCGGTACATCTTCCAGTTCATCCAGACGGGACAGGGTTTTGTCATCAACGACGTAGATTTCCCCCATCACCGATTGATGCCCTTCGATCAGGCCCGGATACGGCCCCAGATCATAAAGGGTGAATTCCGGCGGGGTTTCGTAGTATCCAAGCATCGGGCAGTCTCCCAGATGCCAGTGATTATCTTCACCATCACGCAATGTGCCGTAAACAAATACTAACTGTTGCTGCATAAACACTCCTTGTTCACCCTCTACAACGCTGTATCGGATTCAGCCCGCCGCTTTTGTGGCCTGAGAATCCTAATCAAATTCGAACTGGTACAGGACATTCATTGTGCTGGTCAATCCGGATACCGCTTCAATATATAAATCACTCATCAGACGATAGCGCACCGTAAACTCACCGACTGAATTAAAAATACCAACACCGTATTTCACTTGCAATCCCGGCAGAATATAGCCACTAACCGTCACCTGAGAGTCTTCACCGGCTCCGGAAGTGTCTAACTGCAAATCCTGAACACCGAAGGCTTGGCCGATCTCTCCGACCAGTTTCCCGCTCTGAGCCAGACTCAGACCAATCAGGCTGGTCGTCAATGCCCCATTGTTCGATTCTGCATCCAGATTCTGCCCCCGGATCAGATAAGACAGCGCATTTGCCTGTGCCATTGCCGGATTGGAAAAAATCGATACCGACGGATTATCTGCCGGACCGTCAACCTTAATGCCGACAGTGACATCATCTTCAATGTTATCCGGATTGCGGATCGCAGTAATTGCCACATACGGCTGACTGACCGGGCCATTCATAATCACTTTGCCCTGCTGAATCACCAGATCCTGTCCCAGAGAACGATAAGTCCCGTTCAGAATATTCACTTCACCAGTCATAAACGGCGCATTGTCACGCTGTGAAATCGTCAGTCCACCCTGAAGGTTTCCGTCCAGTCCAAATGCAGATAACCGCACTTTTTTCCCCAGTGTCACGGTTACATGACTCTCCAGCGTAAACGGCAATGACTGCTGCTGTTCTACCGGCTGAGAATGGCGAATAATCACCTGATCCTTAGAAACCCGGACCGCACTATCCGGCAACTCATCAACCGTAATGTCGCCTTCCGGTATTTCGACTGTCCCTTCAACTCTGGCAATCTTCGGCGTCAGCGTCAGCGTCATATCCGGAATTGCCCTGAGTTTCACATAAGGCGGAAAATCGATATCAACCCCATCGGCATACAGCCGGGAGTGAACTGCCCATGCGTCCATTTTAGCCCAGTCGGCATCGCCCTGAAGATGTAACTCACCTTCTGGCGTCTGCACCAGTGCTGAAAGCTGAGCCTGATAACCCTGAAAACGGATGTCGATGTTGCCCTGACGAATATCAACCGGTGTCACTTCACCCTGTAACTGTAGCTGACTCACGGCAAGTTTGCCTTCAATCTGCGGATGCAGTATTGGCCCATGTACTTTCAGGCGCCCGTCAACGATCGAACCGAACTCACTGTAATCGCCGAGCAAAGATTGCATCAGGCTCAGATCCAGCCGGTTCACATCGATGTTGCCGGTGATGTGCTTTTGCTGCCGGTTAATGTCCGGAATGGTCACCGCTAAATCAAGCACACCGTGTTCCGCTAAATCAATCCGGCCGGACGCAGCAAGATGGTCATCCTTCAGGTTCATCTGTAACTGCATCTGTTGCCATGCAACCACCAGCGATTTTGTTTCCATCTGCTGCTGTAGCTGCCCCTGTTCTACCGTCACCGTCAGCTCGGCTTCGGGAGGCTGCTTCTGATCCGGCCCCTGCGCCCACTTCAGAAACGCTTGTGCATTTAACTTTCCCTCAACCGTGGTTTCTTCAGGCAGCAGATGGGCCAGCCGGGACAGATCCAATTGATGAAGAGACAGATGAAACTGACCGGATGACGGACTGATCGTTGTATCCTGATCCAGACACAACGATGATGATCCGTCTCGCCAGCAGTGAGCCTGGACGCTCAACTGCTGCTCCTTCGGCATCAACGTCATTTTGACCGGCGCACTTAAAGTCAGATGATGCTTATCCAGAGACAGTTCCGCCTGCTCAAGCATGCCCTGCCATACACGAAATGTTTGATCGGTCGAACCGGCAATCTGTACCTGAATCCGTCCTTCCGGTGCATCAGCATCCAGCTTGAACTGATGTTGGGTGAGATCGCCCTTTCCGCTCAGCATCAACGTCTTCACGGCGTAATCCTGATAACGCCCCTGAGTCATATTCAGGACAACATCACCGCGCATTTCAGGAAAACCGGCAAGCTTGCCCTTTAAAAAGACCTCTTTGGCCTGAATCTCATTATGCCAGCGCAACTGCTTACCGGTCAGAGCGACATTCGCTTCAGGATGACGGAGATTTCCCCGCATACGGATTTTTCCCTGAATGGTTCCTTTCCCACCCGGCAGACTCTTTGATAAATCGGGAATCGCAACCGCCACGTCCATATTCCACTGCTGATCAAGTGTTCCCTGAGCCCGGATCTGATTCTGACCGTGAGAAAAGACCAGTGCCGGAGTCGAAGCTTTAATCTGCATATTTTCCGTTTCACCGGAAAGCATCAGTGGACCGGCAATATGCAGCGGATACTGTTTCAGTTCTCCGTTCAGCTCCAGTTGGGTGACATCAAGCTGCCATTTCTGATCGGAGAGGGAAGCATTCAGATCAATCTGACCCGCCAGTTTACCGGGGAAATCAGGCCATTGAGCCTGCGGTTCGATCTGCCGGAATGCCAACTGAGAACCGAGTTCCAGCGTTTTTTCCCAGTTGAAATGACTTTGTCCGCTCACGGTGCCGTTCAGGGTATTCACTTGCAACGTTGCCAGATCCAATTGTGTCAGTGACCCTTTGCCGGAAATATCAAATTTCGCGGATGGAATATCTTTACCGTCAACCTGCCCCTGAAGTGCAAGCGTGTAGTTGTCGAGCTGCCCTTTCAGATTCAAATGGGCAAGATCCAGCTGATATTGTGAGTCTCCCGTCAGTGGCCACTGCCCGGAGAAATCCCGGACGGTGATTTCAAACGGCAAGCCTTCTGTTATGGGTTCAAGCTGAGCTGAAATATCAGCCTGTACTCGTTCACCCAGTCCTGCGTCTACCTTCATCTTTGCCAGACTGCCACGCAAATGTGCAGTAACCGTCTGCCCGTTGATTTCCGGCAGATGCAACACCGAATTCAACTGGATATTCAGCGGATAACCTCCGGATAGTGTCGCCTGACCTTGTGCGGCAACATCCAGCTCCGGTGTCGACACTTCTAACTGTTGTAAACGAACCCGGTGCCGGAACGCCTGACCGGAAACATGAAGCTGTTTAATCTCCTGGGCCAGTCCGCCGCGAATATTCATCCCTTCCAGACTGAATTCATTCAGGCGGACATCAACCGGAATCCAGACTTCAGGCAATGTGACTGCCGGATATGAAAAAGAGGAGAGTGATGATGCTGCCGTCTGTTGTGATTCCGGTGACGTATGGAGATCAACAGTAATCTGCCGCAATGCTGTTTTATCCAGCGTCAGCCGGCTCCTGTACCACGAAAAACCACCACTGAACTGCTGCCACTGAATCCGCATTTGTGGTAATTCCAGAATGATATCTTCCAGTGAGAAATGGGAAACAGTAATTGGAACCGGCAAACTGATCACCGGATAAGGGTCTGAATCAGTATCATCAGGCCCGGAAGGCTGGCTATCTTCCGGCAGGGAAAGGTGTGCTCCACGAACAGTCAGGGAATCAAGACACAGTGAGGGCTGAAACAGGCAGCGACTCCGTATGGACAATCCGACCTGCGCAAGCTGAACCGCCAGTTGTGTCTGTGAATCAGCGTACACCACATCATGCAGACTCATCTCTCCGCCTAAAATGCCCTCGGCCCGCTCAATACGAAGCCCCGGTACAAAACGCTCAGCTCCGGTAACCGCCAGATGCAGTCCGGCAGGTGTATATAACAGAAATGCTGTCAGTGAAATCAACAGCGCCAGCACTAGTACCACGGCAATCATTAACCACTGACTGGTGCGTAACGCAAGCCGAATCATAGCTCCGGCCCCAGCGTAAAGTGGATCTGGAATTCATCTCCTGGCGTAGTATCCAGTCCCCAGGCGAAATCGAGGCGCACCGGTCCAATCGGAGACACCCAGCGCACACCGAAGCCGGTGCCCCGCTTCCAGTCCGGGGTGTCATTAAAAGCATCACCATAATCGTAAAATAGTGCGCCCCACCAGTTACCATACAGGTTGTATTGGTATTCCAGCGATGCCGTCGCAAGATATTTCGCACCACTGCGCGAGCCACTTGCATCGCGCGGGGAAATCGATTCGTATCCATAACCGCGGATACTATTGTCTCCCCCGGCAAAAAATCTCAGCGACGGAGAAACCTGACTGAAGTCATCGACTAAATTCGCACCACCATCCAGCCGTAACAGGCCACGATGCCGGTCATTATAAGTGCGAATCCACGAAGTCCCTGCCTGAATCCTCAAAATATCGGTTTCCGAGTGAAAGTTCTCATTACCGTATTCCAGCGTCAGTGTTTCTTTGTCACCCCAGGTCAGCAAGCGCTTACCCCGAATCCGGGTGCGGGTAAAGGTGATCCCCGGAAGGACAAACTGACCGACATCATCCAGATCGCCCTGTTCATAGTTCTCAATCAGATAACGGGTAAAAATAGTCCGGTGCCATCCATTCGACAAACGCCAGTGTCTTTCCAGCGAGAGATTGGATTCAATACTTTGCGTATCCAGATTATCAACCCGTTTCAAACCATACTGAATCTGATAATACTGATTCAGTACATCTTCCAGCGGGATTTTATAACTTGCCGAAACGACCTGTTCCGGCTCTGACAATGAGAAACGACTACTGAAACTGTGCCCACGATTATTGAACCAAGGTTTATTCCATTTCAGCAGAACTTCAGGCCCGACGTCGGTCGAATAGCCTAACCCGGTTTCAATCTGATTTTTACTCGCCGGGGTCAGAGTGACATTCATTGGTAAATCACGCTGTGTATCAAGATGGCTCAAATCCGGTTCAACTAATACAGAAGCAAACCAGTCGGTACTCGCCAGACGTTGATTGAATTCTCCCACCTTGGAAACCAGATACGGATCGCCGGGCCGGTATGTCTGAAGTGAAGCAACCCGTTCCGGATCGATCTGACTGCCGACCATAATGGTCTGCCCGAAACGATAACGAATCCCACTGTTAAAATGCAGCACCACACGAGCCAGATTTTCATCGGCCAGGATCTCTAAACGGTTTTCTGCAAACGTCCCGTTAAAATAACCTCTTTCCAGAGCTAAGCTCTGTAGCCCGGATTTCAGTTGCTCATAATCTTCATGATTGAGGATTTCACCTTTTTTCAGCCGACTATTCTCAACCAAACGGATAAAATCCTCATCACTACGTGCTTCTCCCGTTAACTGAATATCGGCAGAATCAATATAAGTGGGCGGACCGGGCTCCACATCAGCCTGAATTTCAGAATTTTCCTGATCATATTCAAAACTGATCACCGGATGATAGTAGCCGAGAGCCTGCAAAGCCTGTGATATGTTGTCTTCAATACGGGCGCGAAAACGTAAGCGGGGAGAATAGTCACTCTGAGGAATTGACGAAAGGTAAGCTTCTACATTGTTATACAAATCCCCACTCAATCCGTTAATCTTTAAAGATATCTGACGCTCAGCAGATACCGCTGAGAAGCACAGAACAGACAGTAAACAGAAAAGCGTTAAATATCGTCTCATACAGCCGTTTTGTAACGTGAATAGGATGAAGTGTTAAAACAATATCTTAACCGTAGACAAGCCTTTCGTCTGTATACTTTGCGTAAATTTTACCTTTTGGACGCATTTTACTCGGTCAATCCCTGTATGGGATGGTCATCGTTTGTCCGACCTTTCTTGTCGGGCTCATCCAATGGCAACACGAGAGATAATCAGGATTGATTCATGCTGTTTCTGCGGTCTGAACTTCATCTCTGGAAGCCAGTTAACACTTTTCACTCAACCGTACAAAACACCATCATTCTCTGACTATTTTTACCGCAGAAAAACAACAAGCCGGTTCGCGTCTCATAAAATATGAACTACATTTATAAACCCAACACCCCAAGACACATCCTTACACATGCCATATGAAGATAATACAAGGTAAAGTCATGTCAGAAAAACAACAGATGGTTACAGAAGAAACTGCGCTGAAAGGTCGTTTCACTCCACTTGAGATTGAAGACAGCCACTTTGTCAATCATTCCCGGCTCACTGCCGAACCGGAAAAAGGGCAGCAGAAAATATTAGTCGGGATGGGGTGTTTCTGGGGAGCGGAAAGACTGTTCTGGCAACTTCCCGGCATCGTTTCTACATCCGTCGGCTATTCAGGCGGATATACGCCTAATCCTACTTATGAAGAGGTCTGTACCGGTCTGACGGGCCATACGGAAGTGGTCAGGATTATTTACCAGCCACAACAGATTTCTCTGGAAAAACTGCTGGGTTACTTCTGGGAAAATCATGACCCGACTCAGGGAATGCGTCAGGGCAATGATCTGGGAACACAATACCGTTCAGCCATTTATGTCTACAATGATAAACAACGATTAATTGCCGAACATTCCCGGCAAACCTACCAAAAATCACTGATGCACGAAGGTCAGGGAAAAATTACGACCGAGATCCTGTCAGCCGGGCCTTATTACTTTGCCGAAAGCTACCATCAACAGTATCTGGCGAAAAACCCCAATGGCTATTGCGGACTTGCCGGCACCGGAGTGTGCTTCAACCCGCTCTGACCGGATAGCGGATTATTATACGAAGAAAAATTGTTACACGAATAAAACTTGCACCAGCCGACAATTGTTATATTATAACATTTCTATCATTAACACCGGATGTTACATGTCGGCTGCCACTCAAACTGTAGGTTTATTAAAAGAAATAGGTTTGTCAGAAAAAACAAATCTGTCAAAAGAAATAAGTCTGTCAGAAATAATACGTCAGCCGATGAAGATGGTTGCACTTGCCTCCATCTTTTTGACACTCTGGCTCAGCGCTGCCTACATTGTTCATCAATCTGACACATTGGCCGTGCATCATCAGCACCATGACTGTCAGTTATTTGCCGGTATTCACCATGCAATTCAATCTCATGGAACCATTCTGCCAGTCATCGCGTCTCACGAATTTATCGAGCCGACTGCTGAAATTATAAAAATAAGCCTCCCGTTTCTGGCTTATTTTGCACGCTCACCTCCGCTAGTCATTCAGTAACCCAGCCCGGAATCGAAGACGCTCAAATATGTCTCAGAAGCGCTTCACAGCATGAAACTCCACAATTACATATGGGTTCTCTTGTGATGCATCTGCAACGGTCAGACTGAGTCATCTAAAATAAAGTCATCAGTCCCCGTATTGATCCATTTGATTGGTACGCCGATTCCGAACCGGGGTTAACTATGAATTTTGTTTAAGTCATCTTAACTACGGAGTTTTTTACATGTTAAAAATACATAACCTTGCAATCCTTGCAGGGCTGATCACGGCTGCATCCGCTCATGCAGAAGAGAACTTTCGCCAGCATGAAGCGCACGTTCACGGTGTTGTCGAAATGAACATTGCTCAGGATGCCAATGAATTACTGGTTGAAATCACTTCACCGGGAATGGATATTGTCGGTTTTGAGCATCCGCCACAAACCCCTCAGGAGCATCAGGCTCTCGATCAGGCGATGGAACTGCTGGAACAGGCGGATAATCTCATCACGATCAATACTCAGGCAGGCTGTAAGCTTGAACATAGCGATGTGCACCAAACCTCTCATCATCATGAAGATGAGCATGATCACGATGCTGCGCATCACCACGATCATGATGAAGCAGCCCATGACAGCGAACACCATCATGACCATGATGAAGACGCCCATGAAGATGAACATCACCATGACGGAGATGAACATGAGCATGGTACGCATAATGCGTTCTCAATTCAGTATCGCTATACCTGCCGGGATAGCGAAAATCTGAACCACCTGTCAACCCAGTGGTTTAATCATTTCCCACACACTCATGAAATCCACACCAATGTCTTTACGGATCGTCAGCAGACAGCCATTAAGCTGAATCCACACCAGACCGATGTGTCTTTATAACGTGAACTTCAAATACCGGCAGGGCAGTCTATGCCCTGCCTTATCAGAGGATTTCGAGTGATGAAGGATTCACAACCATCCGGATCAGAATACGTAATCGAACTCAGCAATGCGCAGTTTCGGTGGGCTGATGATGCACCACCGACCATTGATATTGAACACCTGACTGTCAGCGCCGGTGAACACCTGTTTATCAAAGGACCCAGTGGCTGCGGGAAGTCGACACTTCTTGCTCTGTTAACCGGTATTAATACCTGCCAGTCCGGTTCGGTCTCGGTGTTAAACCATGATCTGTCCCAACTGACATCCAGACAGAGAGACAGGTTCCGGGCTGATCATATCGGTTATATATTCCAGCAGTTTAATCTATTGCCGTATCTGTCCGTCATTGACAATGTACTGCTCCCCTGCCATTTCTCGGAGCTACGCCGCACAAATGTTTCCGGTTCTTTACACGAAAAAGCCCGACAACTGCTGACCGGGCTGAAGCTACCAGAACATCTACTGACTCAACCGGTGGTAGAACTCAGTATCGGACAACAGCAACGGGTTGCCGCTGCCCGGGCTTTAATTGGCTCGCCAAAGCTCATTATTGCCGACGAACCTACCTCAGCGCTGGACTACGATAACCGCAGTGCTTTCATTGAGCTCCTGATGGAAGAAGCCGATCAAGTGAATGCCACACTGATTTTTGTCAGCCACGATCCCACTCTGGAATCAATGTTTAACCGCAGCATCAATTTGCCGCAACTGAACCTGGCGGGGAAACACGTATGAAAATCATTATGAATCTGGCCTGGAAAAGCGTGCTCAACAGGAAAACAACAGCACTGTTAACCGTTCTGACCGTCGCAATCTCGGTTATTCTGCTCATGGGAGTCGAACGGATCCGGACACAGGCCAAAAGTAGCTTTGCCAATACCATTTCAGGTACCGATCTGATCGTCGGCGGGCGCTCCGGACAGGTCAATCTGCTACTTTATTCGGTATTTCGTATCGGCAACGCGACCAACAATATCGACTGGAAAAGCTTTCAGGAATTCAGTCATCACCGGGCGGTAAAATGGGCAATCCCTATTTCACTGGGAGACTCTCATAAAGGCTTTCGGGTGATGGGCACCAACCTTGATTATTTCAAGTTCTATCAATACGGACATAAACAGCATTTAAGCTTTCAGGAAGGTCAGCCTTTCCACAGCCTGTTCGATACCGTCATCGGTTCCGATGTTGCCAAAAAGCTGGGCTATCATATCGGCAGTAAAATCGTCATTGCACATGGTATCAGCGATGTCGGTTTCAGCCGCCACGACAAACTACCTTTCACCGTTACCGGAATTCTTGCTCCCACAGGAACTCCCGTTGATAGAACCGTTCATGTCTCGTTGGGAGCAATTGAAGCGATTCACGTCGGTTGGGAATCCGGAGCGCATATCGGCAATACACCGGATGCTGCCGTTCTGGAAAAGCGACATTTCCAGCCCGGTCAGATTACAGCGATGTATCTGGGCCTGAAATCCCGTATCCAGACTTTTGCCTTGCAACGGGAGATCAATGAATACCGTAAAGAACCATTAAGTGCGATTCTTCCCGGTGTTGCGCTACAAGAGCTATGGGGAATGATGTCCGTTGCAGAACAAGCCCTGATGGCCGTTTCTGTCTTCGTCGTGATTGCCGGTCTGATGGGAATGCTCAGCAGTCTCCTGACCAGTTTGCAGGAAAGACGGCGGGAAATGGCAATTCTCCGGGCGATGGGCGCCCAGCCCAAACATGTCTTTGCCTTACTGATTAGTGAAGCCAGTGCGTTGACCTTTACCGGCATTATTGTAGGCGTGGCGGGTTTATACGGGCTGATGTCGATTATCGCGCCATTGATCCATGCGCAATACGGTATCATTATTACCCTTGATCGCCTGAGTTCTCATGAATGGCAACTACTCGGTTACGTGCAGCTTGCGGGGATTCTGATCGGCGTTGTTCCGGCAATACGAGCCTACCGGCAATCGCTCAGCGATGGGATGACCATAAGAATATAGGAAGTTTGAATGAAGAATTATTTTTTATCTGTCATGCTTTTGTGCGTGACACTGTTTTCTTTCTCAGTCTGGAGTGCGCAAGCACCCCAGACGCTTGACTGGATGGATCTCATCCCACAGAAAGAACGTCACCAGTTCGATCAGAAAGGGATGCCGGCCGTCAGTCACAATGGGAATACTCCGGCCCAGCAAAACCATATCGGTTCAGTCAGACCGGAACTCGACGGAAAGTTTGTCAAAATTCCCGGCTTTGTGATTCCACTGGAAGGAGACGATCAGACCATCACAGAATTTCTGCTGGTTCCTTATTTCGGAGCATGTATTCATGTACCACCGCCACCGCCGAATCAGATTATTTATGTCAAATTTCCTCAGGGAGCTCCGGTTCAGGAACTGTGGGACGTTATCTATGTGGTAGGAAAACTGAAAGCAGAACCCGTCAGCAGTGACGTTGCTGATGCCGGCTACAAGATTGAAGGAAGTCGTATCGAGCCTTACGATGATCAGTAAACGCGGTTATACGACAAGATAGCTTGAAAGATAGCCAAGCAATGCAAAATAAAGAATGAATAATACGGTGACAGACAGAGCCTTTTTCACTGGAAGTATCAATTTTCAAAATTAACAGTAGTAACAATTTTAACAAAACATTAGCATTCTGAGTAGCGAAAATTGATCAATCCGGCTAGATGTATCTCGAATTCCGAGTTAAATTGTCACTATTACGCTTACTTGTCAGTTGGTATCGAATTATTCATGGAACAGCGAACTCCCACGATTATTGAACATGAGGCTGATAGCCCGAAGAAGTCTCATTCAAGAGGTCACTACATCAAAGATAGTGGTCATCGGATTCAGAATATCGCCAGAGATCACGGGTTAGATGCGCTGATCAGTGAAGAGAAAATCGAAGTAACGCCACTCGATCGGGCATTAAAGCGGGAACATAAACGTAAAGAACAACGTCAGAGAAATCTGGAAAGTATTGTCAGACTTGCCCATAAATCCTGTAAAAACGAAACTGCCGGAGATCCGGATCAGGACTGGCTCTACCGTTTCTTCGATATGGCGCAGGATATTCATAACTCTTCGATGCAGCGGCTGTGGGCTCAGGTTCTCAAACGTGAAGTGACTAATCCTGGCTCAACCTCGATGAAAGCGCTCCGGGTTCTGAAAGATATGACGCCGAAAGAAGCGCAAATTCTGCAAAAATCTGCGGCACTCGCTTGTAGTTTCGGCAATGACAACAGCCGGAAACTATTAGTCGGGCTTCGGGCACACAACGGGATTTTTACTTTCGGTAAGCGGGACGTCACCATTACACTGAGTCTGGGCAGCTTCCAGCTTCCTTATTCGAGCCTGCTGGTTCTGATCGAGCTCGGTCTGCTTCACGCTACAGAGCTGGAATCGGGGGAAATTGAGCAAGAGTCTGCACTGTCATTCCATTATCAGGGAAAAAATCTTTCGCTTCAGGCGATGAACAGAGGCATTCACTTGCTCTACTATCGTTTCAGTCCGACCGGTAATGAGCTGTGCAAGCTGTTGGGCAATAAACTTCATCAACAGTACTATGATCAAATGATTGCCCTGCTCGGGCAGAAATTTATGGTGCATACCGATGTCACTGGCAGTATCCACCACACGGTTTAACCGCTTCTGCCCTTCCTGACTTTAATTCGATACCGGTGCAATGATGCCGCGCTGGCTTAACTCACTCACACAAAGTTCAACCAACGCATCGATCCCCTGTTCACCGGCAGGTAAATCAATTTCTGGTTGTAATGGCACTTCATATTCAGAGTCGATCCCGGTAAAGTTTGCAATCTCCCCGGCTCTGGCTTTCTTATAAAGCCCTTTCGGGTCACGCTGTTCGCAGACTTCCAGAGTTGTGTTGACAAATACTTCCAGAAACTCACCTTCCGGAAGCAGTTCCCGAACCATCTGGCGTTCGGCACGGTGAGGAGAGATAAAAGCCGTCAGCACAATAAGTCCGGCATCGGCCATCAGTTTTGCCAGTTCACCGATGCGACGGATATTTTCCCGCCGATCCTGTGCTGAAAAACCAAGATCGCTACATAATCCGTGACGAACATTATCGCCATCTAACAAATAGGTATGATAACCCAGTTGAGCCAGACGATTTTCCAGAGCACCAGCCACTGTTGATTTTCCCGCCCCGGATAATCCGGTAAACCAAAGAACCGCTGGCTTCTGATTCTTCAGCGTCGCACGAAATGCTTTATCGATCGCATGCTGGTGCCACACGATATTCTCATCTTTTTTAGTCGGTGCGGTACTCATAGCACTCTTCCTCTACACATAAACATGAAACATATTAGGTTTAATCAAAATAGGTTAAAACGGGAAAAAAACCGGAATCAACGTCAGAACCAGAGTTGAATAGACCAAAGAAATTGGAATACCGATTCTGACATAGTCACTGATTTTGTAATTTCCGACACTATAAACCAACAGATTGGTCTGATAGCCATAAGGCGAAATAAAACTGGCACTGGCACCAAACAGAACAGCCATAATAAACGGCATTGGATCAACGCCATAACCAACAGCCAGACTATAACCAAGCGGAAAAGCCAGCGCTGCGGCGGCATTATTGGTGATCAGTTCGGTCAGAACCAGAGTAATCAAATAGGTGGCGACCAAACCACCAAAAACTCCCCAGCCGTTTAGCGTATGAATAAAGAATTCCCCCATCCGCTGGGAAAGTCCGGATGAGATCATCAACTGGGCAATCGACAGCGCTGAACCAACGATCACCACAATATCGACCGGAAAACGCCGACGTAACTCACCGATCTGCACTACACCAAATGCAACCAGTAAAATCAGATAGATAGCTAATCCTTTAATGATCGGCAACAGATGAAACAGTGCAGCACCAATCACAGCAGTGAAGCCAAGTAATACCAGACTGGATTTATGACTATCCAGCCTGGCACTCGAATCCAGATCATTCATGAAAACAAATTCCCGGCGCAGCGCATGGCGCTGAGCCTCAAACTGTTTTCCGGGAACCAGCACCAGCGTATCACCGGCAGTTAACACCACATTGCCCAACCCGCCTTCCAGACGTTCGTGTCCACGACGAATCGCAACAACAACAGCATCAAAACGGTCCCGGAATCGACTGGATTTCAGAGTCTTATTACAAAAACTGGCAGAAGAACTCACCACAACTTCAACAAAATTCTGCCCATTCAGATGATGCTGGCCAAACAAGGTTAAGCCTTTAATTTCCTGCAAGGTCGAAACACTTTCTACATCACCACAGAATAGCAATCGGTCCTGAGCCTGCAATACAAAGTCCGGTCCGACTGAAGGCACACTTTCTCCGTTACGGATAACCTCGGCTAAAAACAGTTTTCGCAATGCCCGTAGATTATTTTCTGCAATGCTACGTCCGACTAACGGAGAGTTTGGTTCAACAATCGCTTCCAGAAAATAAGGCAGCTCATCCTGCCCCTGCTCATCATAGTTCGGCAGCAGGTAGCTAAGAGGAATCAGGATCAGAACACCACCGGCAAGAACGGCCAGCCCGATCATGGTCGGCGCAAAAAAATCGAGACTCGGCAGACCGGCATCTTCAACAAAGCTGTTAATGATGAGATTTGTCGATGTGCCAATCAACGTCAGTGTTCCGCCAAAAATGGCAGTATAAGAGAGCGGGATCAGTAATTTTGAGGGAGCATGCTGCTGATTGCGCTTGATCGCCCCGATCAGAGAAACCACAACAGCGGTATTATTGGTAAATGAGGAAAGAAAAGCGGTCGATAATCCCAGTTTAGCAATCACCGTACCTAGCTTTCCTTCTGAAATATTGCTGCTGATCCAACCAATAAGACGGGTTTTTTCCAACCCGGCAGAAGCCAGAATCAACAGAATCAGTGTGAGCAGAGATGAGTTTGTGAAATTCGCCGCCAGATCATTTACTTCGATCATACCGGCCATAAAGGCGATAAAAGCTGCCCCTGCAAAGATAAAACTGGGCTTGACCCGTGTTATCAGCAAGCAGATAACCACACTGCATAGAATCGCAATTAACAGCCCTTGTTCCCACATCACTCATCCCTCAGAGAGGGTGAGTTCACCCCCTCAAACAGCCTACTTCAGCAACTGACCGATATCTTTTGCACCCCAGTGTGGGAAGTGCTTACGAATCAACGCATTCAGTTCAAGCTCAAATTCAGAGAAATCTCCCTGCACCTGAGCAACACTTTGCAGGCTGTCACGAACCAGCCCGGCACCGACAGTCACATTCGTCAGCCGGTCAATCACGATAAAACCACCGGTATCAGCACAATCGAGATACTTATCCAGTGCTATCGCCTGATTGAATGTCCACTCACATAACCCGATACCATTCAGTGGCAGAGACTCCGCCTGATAGGTTGAAAGGTTATTGATATCGTACTGATGTCGAATCTCCTTCACCTGACCAATGGTCTTATGCCCGGCGATTTTAATGTCATAATCACGGCCAGCTTTCAGCGGTTGTTCTGTCATCCAGACCACATCGGCCAGCAGGTGATTGGTCGTTTCAAGCTGAGCATTCTCCAGAACGATCAAATCGCCACGACTGATATCAATCTCATCGTTCAGTGTCAGAGTCACTGCCTGACCGGCAGATGCCTGTTCCAGATCACCATCAAAAGTCACAATGCGGGCGACCGTTGAAATTTTTCCTGATGGTAGTGATTTAACGCTATCACCGACCCGGACAACACCCGATGCGATCGTTCCGGCAAATCCACGGAAATCGAGATTCGGGCGGTTCACATATTGAACCGGGAAACGGAACTCGCCACTGCCTTTCTCCTGATCGACATCGACGGTTTCCAGCAACTCAAGTAACGACGGTCCCTGATACCAGTGCATATGCTGGCTTTTATCAACAACGTTGTCTCCTTCGAGAGCCGAGATCGGAATAATCTGAATATCGATTTCACCCTGAAGGTGCCGGGAAAACTCAAGATATTCCTGACGAATCTCTTCAAAACGATCCTGAGAATAATCCACCAGATCCATCTTATTGACCGCGACAACAAAATGTTTCAGTCCCAGAAGATTGGAAATGAATGAGTGGCGACGCGTCTGATCCAGAACCCCTTTCCGGGCATCGATCAGAATAACGGCCAAATCACATGTAGACGCACCGGTTGCCATATTACGGGTGTACTGCTCATGTCCCGGAGTATCTGCAATAATAAATTTACGCTTTTGTGTCGAGAAATAGCGATACGCAACATCAATCGTGATGCCTTGTTCGCGTTCTGCCTGTAATCCATCAACCAACAGAGCCAGATCCGGACGTTCACCCGTCGTGCCGACCCGCTGACTGTCCGAGTGAACGGCTGCCAGCTGATCTTCATAGATCTGTTTTGAATCATGGAGCAAACGACCGATCAACGTACTTTTGCCGTCATCGACGGAACCACATGTCAGAAATCTAAGCAACGATTTGTGCTGGTGTTGATCGAGATAACCTTCAATACCTAACTCAGCTAGCTGAGCCTGAACTGCGCTATTCATAAAACTTTCCTTCGCCCCTTAGAAATAACCCTGACGTTTTTTCAGTTCCATTGATCCGGATTGATCGTGATCGATGGCACGTCCCTGACGTTCACTGGATGTTGCCACCAGCATTTCTTCAATGATTTCAGGCAATGTACTTGCCGTTGATTCGATGGCTCCGGTCAGCGGATAGCATCCCAGAGTGCGGAAACGAACCGACTTATTCTCAACAACTTCACCCGGCAGAATTTCCATCCGTTCGTCATCAACCATGATCAGCATGCCATCACGCTCAACTACAGGACGAATGTCGGCAAAGTAAAGCGGGACAATATCGATATTTTCCAGATAGATATATTGCCAGATATCCAGCTCAGTCCAGTTCGACAGAGGGAAAACCCGGATACTTTCACCTTTGTTAATCTGGCCGTTATAGGTATGCCAGATCTCAGGACGCTGGTTCTTTGGATCCCAGGTATGGTTCTTATCCCGGAATGAGTACACCCGCTCTTTAGCCCGTGACTTCTCTTCATCCCGGCGGGCACCACCGAATGCGGCATCAAAACCGTACTTATTCAGTGCCTGCTTCAACCCCTGAGTTTTCATAATATCGGTATGTTTTGAACTTCCGTGGACAAATGGATCAATTCCCATTTCAAGTCCTTCCGGGTTCTTATGTACCAGTAACTCAAAGCCGTATTTTTCCGCTGTTTTATCCCGGAATTCGATCATTTCACGGAATTTCCAGTTGGTATCAACATGGAGTAGCGGAAAAGGGATTTTCCCCGGATAAAAAGCTTTGCGAGCCAGATGCAGCATCACCGATGAATCTTTTCCGATGGAATACATCATCACCGGATTACCGAATTCAGCTGCGACTTCACGGATAATGTGAATACTTTCAGCTTCTAGCTGTTTTAAATGTGTTAAGCGTTGTTGATCCATCTCTTGCTTCCTTTTGACTCACAAGATGAGTGTTATGCAATTCGATTTCGTAATTTATATGTCATCACTGGTAATTTATATGTCGCATGTATGCTGATGACTTTACGCATACTGACAGTGGGCTGCTGTATCCTGTCCGCTAAACCAGTTGAGTTTTTCGGACAATGCAACCACTTCACCAATGACGATTAAAGCTGGTGAATCGGCCTGAGCGGCCAGTTGTGGTAAATCAGCCAGAGTGCCGCAAAATAATTTCTGCGCTGCCTGAGTACCTCGCTCAATTACCGCGGCCGGAGTTTCAGCAGAACGACCATGCTGAATCAGCTGTTCCCGGATATAACCTGACTTCATCAGCCCCATATATATCACTAGTGTCTGCTGACCCCGGGCAAGTGTTGACCAGTCCATTTCATCGTTTTCAGCCCGGACATGACCCGTCACAAAAATAGCGGACTGAGCGTAGTCCCGGTGTGTCAGCGGAATACCGGCATAGGCTGTTGCCCCGGCAGCGGCAGTAATTCCGGGAACCACCTGAAAACGGACACCGGCATCGAATAGTGTTTCCAGCTCTTCACCGCCTCGTCCGAAGATAAATGGATCTCCGCCCTTAATACGCACAACCCGATGCCCTTGCTTCGCGAAGTCCACCAGTAACTGGTTGGTTTTTTCTTGTGGGACACTATGGTGCCCAGCACGCTTCCCGACACACACCAGAATGGTGCTGTCGGGGACCAGTGACATGATCTCTTCTGAAACCAGATAATCGTACAAAACGACGTCGGCCTGCTGCAGAAAACTGACGGCTTTGACCGTTAATAATTCCGGGTCACCCGGACCCGCACCGACCAGCGCAACTTCTCCGGCCTGTAACTGAGATTTTGTGAAGTGATAGCTGATTCGTTCTGACTCATTGACCTTCACAGATGAACGTACTTGTTTGACTGGTAAACGAGTCACAACCTGATCCTTCGCCATAACACACTCCACCTAAAATGAATAAGTGCATTATGGCGGCCTCATCATATGACATGAAATTCTAAAATTTTATTTTTTATTCGAAAAACTGCTAAGAACACTTTCTTATCAGTCAGAAGCTCCAGCCCATGTATTCAAAGATACACATCACATTTTATAACCTATTGAAATATAGGTTTCATTCATATTTGCTACATTAATCAGGTTATTCACCTTTATGGATAAGACTCCACATGAAGCAGCAAAAAAAATATCTCACACTGACATTACTCGGCAGTTTGTTGGCACTTCCGTTATCAGTCGATGCAGAAACCGTACATCTTCGTATCATTGAAACCACTGACATCCATGCCAATGTCATGGATTATGACTACTACAAAGACAAACCTTCAGAAAAAATCGGCTTACTCCGGGCTGCAAGTCTGGTCAGAAAGGCTCGTGAGGAAAATCCGAACGCATTACTGGTCGATAACGGAGACCTGATTCAGGGAAGCCCGATGGGTGACTACATGGCAGCCAGAGGGATTAAACCCGGAGAAATCCATCCGGTTTATAAGGCAATGAATCTCCTTGGCTATGAGGTTGGGAATATTGGTAATCATGAATTCAACTATGGTCTGAAATATCTTCGTGAAACCCTCAATGATGCTGATTTTCCTTATATCAATGCCAATATATTTGATGCGAAAACAGACCAGCATTATTTCCGCCCCTATCTCATCAAATCTTATACATTGACCGATACCGAGGGAAAATCTCAGTCGTTGAAAGTTGGTTACATTGGCTTTACACCGCCTCAGATTATGGTTTGGGATAAAAAAAATCTCAGCGGAAACGTTTATACCAAAGACATAAAAGCGACGGCAGAAGCTCTCATTCCACAAATGAAACAGGAAGGTGCGGATGTCATTATTGCCATTCCGCATTCGGGAATTTCTACTGATCCTTACCGGGTCGGTGCCGAGAACTCAGTTTATTATCTGTCAGAAGTTCCCGGAATTGATGCCATCACCTTTGGTCATGCACATGCGGTCTTTCCCGGCAAGGGATTTGACCATCTGCCGGATGTTGATAATCACAAGGGAACAATTCATGGGGTCGCTGCTGTCATGCCCGGTCGCTGGGGAAGCCATGTTGGAATCATTGATCTGACTCTGGAAAAGAAAAATCATCAATGGCAGGTAACGGACAGCAAATCTGAAGCCCGCCCTATCTATGACAATACAGCTCACCATGCACTAGTGTCTGCCGATCCACAGCTCCGTCAGGCCGTTCAGTCAGACCATCTGGCCACCCAACAATTTGTTAATCAGCCTATCGGTCGCGCTAGTGACAAGATGTATAGCTATCTGGCACTGGTGCAGGACGATCCCACAATTCAGATCGTCAATATGGCACAGAAAGCCTATGTTGAAAGGATGATTCAGGGCGATCCGGATTTGGATGGACTACCGGTCCTTGCAGCGGCCGCACCATTTAAAGCCGGTGGCAGAAAGAACGATCCGTCTAACTATACCGAAGTAGAAGCCGGACAGCTTACTTTCCGCAATGCAGCCGATCTCTATCTGTACCCCAACACACTGGTTGCATTAAAGATTAGTGGACGGGAATTAAAAGAGTGGCTGGAATGCTCCGCCGGACAATTCAGACAAATTGATCCCAACAAAGAAGAGCCTCAGTATCTGATCAACTGGGATGGATTCAGAACCTATAACTTCGATGTCATTGATGGCATTCAGTACCAGATCGATATTACTCAACCTGCCAGATATGATGGTGATTGCCAATTGATTCATCCGGATGCCGGACGCATTGATCATCTGTCTTATCAGGGAAAACCAGTACAAGAGAATCAGCAGTTTATTGTTGCAACCAACAACTACCGGGCTTATGGCAATAAATTCCCAGGAACCGGAGCATCACATGTTGCTTTTGACGCACCGGATGAAAACCGGGCCATTCTGGCCAGTTACATCACTCAGATGAGTAAGCAGGACGGAGAAGTTCATCCTAAAGCCGACAATAACTGGCATCTGGCTCCGCTTCAGACATCAAAAATTCTCGATATTCGCTTTGAAACGGCTCCGGGGGAGAAAGCCTCACAATTCATTCAGCAATATGGACGTTATCCGATGAAGCAGATCATGACTGATGACACAGGATTTGCGGTCTATCAGATTCGGCTACAAAAATAAGCATGAATTGATTACAGTAAAGCCGTAACAACGGTTACGGCTTTCTAGGTATTCTCTTGAGGTATTGATGAAAAAAACATTCCAGACCCATTTAGAGCATTATGGTTTTACAGATGAAGAAATTCAGGCATTGGTCGATATCGCAACACCTCTCGATTTACCAACACGCCATATTCTTTCTCATCAGGGAGAAGTCGCATCTCACATCTACTTTGTTCTGGAAGGAATATGTCACGCCAGTTACCTCACCGATAAAGGAAAATCTTTCAGCAAAGAGTTTTACTGGGAGTCAGACTGGATCATTGGTTTTGAAAGTCTGATAAAACAAGAACCATTACCTTATCTGCTGGAAACGCTTTCTCCGGTCAAATTGATGTATCTGCCGGTTAGTACTCTGTTTCAGTGGCACACATCCCAACATCCGGCTTATATCAAGCTACTGGAAGCCAAACTGATGCATAAAGAAAACAAAGAGAGATTTATGCTGCTCTATACACCGGAAGAGCGTTATCAGTTATTCCGCCAAAATTATCCGGAACTGCTCGACCGTCTGGCAGACTATCATGTTGCCGCTTATCTGGGCATCACACCAATCAGCCTGAGTCGTATCAAAAAGCGGCTCAATAATACTCAGGAAAATTGATGGCCAGCTCATTCCTGCTGAGAACTTTGAGTATTTACCATTAACATTTGTTAATGATAATCACATCATATAAAAGTAGATTATTGGTCATGACTTTCATTAACTCAGTCGGTATTTCTGATGATAACCTGGCAATTACTTCCCTTTTCCGAGCTGACAACGACACAGTTGTACCAACTCCTAAAACTGCGGGTTGACGTTTTTGTCGTTGAACAAACATGTCCTTATCCTGAGTTAGACGACAAAGACCATATGTCCGGAGTCCATCATCTGCTGGGTTACCGGAATGGAAAACTTCTTGCCTGTGCCCGCCTGATTCCACCTGGTATCAGCTATTCGGGATGTAGTATTGGCCGGGTCGCAACCCATATGTGTATCAGAGGAGAAGGTGCAGGACATCAGTTACTGACCCATGCGATTGAACGATGCAGTAATCTGTGGCCGGACACACCAATAGAAATTGGAGCACAGGAACAGTTAAAGACATTTTACAACCAACATGGATTTGTTCAGACTTCCGAACCTTATCTCGAAGATGGTATTTCTCATATCGACATGAAGAGAACATAATCATCATGCTGTCTCAGGAAATCGTCCGGACGGCAATCATTTTACTGATACTGGGAAATCTGGCGGCTTCATTATCAGACGTTGCCGTCAAAGCATTAGATGGCAGCGTCTCTCCATTTCAGTATATGTTTTTGCGCCAGCTTTTGTCCGTTGTACTTACTACGCCTTTCTGGTTATTTCAACCCAAAGAGAAGCGAGTACTGACTCACTTCGGAATTACCCTCATCCGCAGTCATCTGATCTTAATCGGAAGCGGATGCATGGTGGTCGCAATTACCTATCTTTCACTTGCCACTGCCAATGCTGTATTCTACGCAGCACCGCTCCTGATGTTACCGCTTTCGATCTGGTTACTCAGAGAATATCCGACCCGGAGTAAAGTGCTGAAAACCCTGATAGGGTTTTGTGGTGTTCTCATTGTATTGCGCCCCTCTCAGTTTCACTGGGCGGCTCTTTTTGCTTTGGGTACAGCAATTACACTGGCATTGTTTCAGATATTGGTTCGTAAATTACCGACTCAGCAAACACTTCCCACAACCCTATTCTGGACAAGTTTATTTTCTCTACCGGTTGCCGCTGTTCTGGCCTTTTATGACTGGCATACACTCGATATCCGAGCTGTTGGCTGGATTGGAATCAGTGCAATGATGGTTCTGGCTTACAACGGACTGGCTGTGGCTGCATACCGGCTCGCACCCGCTAATCAGATAGCTATTGCCGAATATTCAGGACTGATACTTGTCATCTTACTGGGCTGGGGCTGCTTTGGTGAAATACCAACAACACTCTCGATCATAGGAATAGGACTCATCGTTATTCCTCTGATGTCCTTCCGCTCAATTCGTTCATTGTTCAGACTCTATTTGCTACGTCCAAAGCCGCCACTGGATAAACGGAAAAACATCACCGACTGATCTTTCTGCTCCAGTTGTAAAATATCTAACTGCCCTTTGGTCGTCAGCTTATAACGAATCAGTTGCCCCGGTTTAATGTTACTGAGTGGCTTATCCAAACCTTCGACCTGAACCAATGCATTCAGATCAGCCAATGATAAATCATTCGCGCGGAAGACTTTAGAAAGCGTGTCACCATTTTGTACCGTGTAGGTAACCCACGTTGTTGTGCGAGGTTCAGAGGCTGGTTTCGGGGATGCGACTGGTGCGGAAGGTTCCTGTAAGCTATTTGGGTCCAGATCCAACGCAACACGCTGATCTCCAACAGGCAGCTCAGAAGCAATTTGTTCTTCCTTCGGCCACGGGATCAGGACAAGGAGAATGACAACTGGAGCCAGAATCATCAGTAAACGTTGATGTAACTTCGGCAGCTCACACCATACCCGACGACACTGTCTGACAACCTGCTGAAATGACTGCTGGAAATTTATAGCTGACCACTTGCTCTGAATAACGGCAAGATAGCCACCTTGCACCTTTTTTTCCTGTCGGCGATTCACGAATACACATCTCCCATTCTCACCACGAGTAGTATAAAAACTCCCGCGTAATGAGTATAGGGGAATCATGGCTAGAACTAAAATGTTGACATAATCTTAAAATATTTTCATCTAAGTTTAGAGACATGTCACACCAAAGTATGCAATGCAATATTCTCCTGGTTCTTCATTTCATCATTTATCAATAACTGCTATCCTCTAGCGTTTTAACGCAAAAGAGTGACAGTTATGTCTGACGTACAACTTGAAACAAATGAACAAAAGGCAAGCTACGGTATTGGTTTGCAAATGGGCCAACAGCTTGCTGGCAGTGGCTTAGAAGGACTGAGCGTCGATGCTATTGCTGCCGGAATTGCGACAGCATTAACTGGTGATATGCCAGCAATCGAAATCGATGAAATTAATCAGGCACTGCAAGCCGTACACGCAAAGGCGCAAGAAGCACGTGATGCAGTTGCAAAAGTAGCAGCAGCCGATGGTGAAGCATTCCTGAAAGACAATGCGCTACGCCCTGAAGTTACTGTATTAGAATCCGGTCTCCAATATGAAGTCATCACTGAAGGATCGGGTGACGTACCTACCTCAGATAAAACTGTTCGAGTACATTACCATGGTGAGCTGACTGACGGCACAGTATTCGATAGTTCTGTTTCACGTGGCCAGCCAGTTGAATTCCCGGTAACAGGAGTTATCAAAGGTTGGGTTGAAGCACTGCAAATCATGCCTGTCGGTTCAAAGTGGAAACTTTATATTCCTCAGGATCTTGCTTATGGTGAACGCGGCGCAGGTGCTGCTATTCCTCCATATGCTGCACTTGTCTTTGAAGTCGAACTTCTCGACATTCTGTAAGCGAATCAGCTGTAAGTAAATTAGCAAAGAATTAACATCAAGCGGTGCTCAGCACCGCTTTTTTTTATCTAAACTTAATCATCCGCTCACAATGATGGGAAATTCCATTTATGACCACAACACGCACTCTGATATGGGCGCTGATGTTAAGTGCCACACTCACAGCCCCAGGTTACGCTTCTTTCACACTCGGTGGTAACACAGAAAATCTCACAAGCACCATAGGAAAAACTCTTGGACTCACGGAAAGTAATTCAACTCTGATTTCACAGGTAACCAAACAGCTTCCCGTCTCCGGCCAACAGGCAACCGGTGGTGTCGGTGCATTATTATCACTAGCTCAGAATCAACTATCTGATGAGAATAATACCGAGCTCAATCAACTTGTCCCCGGAATAGAACATTTGTCGGATCTGAACCAGTCTGGAATTCAGAATGGGCTATCAGAAATTAACGATATGAATGCGGTCACCAGCACTTTTAAACAACTGGGATTGAGTCCCGACATGGTGTCACAATTCGTACCATTGATCTTAAAATACCTAACCACTCAGGGAGCAAGCGACGGACTACTCAGTTCACTCACCAGCTTATGGCAGAGTTAATCTGACAATTCATCATTTTTTCATCAGACACAAAAAAGCCGAGCATACGCTCGGCTTTCTTAAATAGACGAACTGATTACTCAGCAGCTTCAACAGCTTCTGGGCGATCAACAAGCTCAATGTAAGCCATTGGAGCTTTATCACCTGCACGGAAACCACACTTCAGAATTCGAGTGTAGCCACCTTGACGTGCAGCGAAACGTGGACCAAGTTCGTTAAATAGTTTTGCAACAACTTCGTTATCACGAGTGCGTGCAAATGCCAGACGACGGTTAGCAACACTGTCTGTCTTAGCTAGTGTAATCAAAGGCTCAACTACGCGACGTAGCTCTTTAGCTTTTGGCAAAGTAGTCTTGATAACTTCATGACGTACCAGAGAGCTAGCCATGTTGCTGAACATCGCTTTGCGATGACTGCTGTTGCGGTTGAGTTGACGACCACTCTTACGATGGCGCATGACCAAATCCTTCTAACTTGTATCGATTAATCTTCAGCGATAGATGCTGGCGGCCAGTTTTCCAGGCGCATACCCAGAGAAAGACCACGAGATGCAAGCACGTCTTTAATCTCTGTAAGAGATTTTTTACCAAGGTTAGGTGTTTTGAGTAGTTCCACCTCAGTACGCTGTACTAGATCACCGATGTAGTGAATCGCTTCTGCTTTCAAACAGTTAGCAGAGCGAACTGTTAGTTCAAGATCGTCTACAGGACGCAATAGGATCGGATCGAATTCAGGCTTCTCTTCTTTCTCCTCAGGAACTCGTACATCACGTAGATCTACGAATGCATCCAGTTGTTCAGCAAGAATTGTTGCTGCACGACGGATAGCTTCCTCAGGTTCGATTGTGCCATTTGTCTCCATATCGATGACGAGCTTGTCCAAATCAGTACGCTGCTCAACACGTGCTGCTTCTACAGTATAGGCGATTTTATCAACCGGACTGTAGGTAGCATCAACAAGCAAACGACCAATAGGACGATCATCTTCATCTGTATGAATACGAGCAGAAGCCGGAACATAACCACGACCACGTTGAACCTTGATGCGCATTGCGACCTCAGCATTGTCATCGGTAAGATGACAAATAACGTGCTCAGGGTTTACGATCTCAACATCACCATCATGAGTGATGTCACCTGCAACAACAGGGCCCGAGCCTGATTTGTTTAGTGTAATGAACACTTCATCTTTGCCTTCGGCAACGCGAACAGCCAAACCCTTCAGGTTCAGAAGGATTTCTAGGATATCCTCTTGAACACCTTCTTTGGTGCTGTACTCGTGTAGTACGCCTTCAATTTCAACTTCAGTCACTGCGCAACCAGGCATAGACGAAAGAAGAATTCGGCGAAGTGCATTACCCAGAGTATGGCCGAAACCACGCTCTAACGGCTCAAGAGTTACTTTTGCGTGTGTCGTGCTGATCTGTTCAATATCAACAAGACGTGGCTTAAGAAATTCTGTTACAGAACCCTGCATTGTGTCCTCTCTTTAATTTAAACCTTACTTAGAGTAAAGCTCGACGATCAATTGTTCGTTGATGTCAGCTGATAGATCTGAACGCTCTGGCAATCGCTTGAACGTACCTTCCATTTTGCTGCCATCCACTTCAATCCAAGTTGGTTTTTCGCGTTGTTCTGCAACTTCTAGAGCTGCTGTGATACGAGATTGCTTTTTCGCTTTCTCACGCACTGCAACAACGTCGTTTGCCGTAACATTGAAAGAAGGAATGTTTACTACTTTACCGTTTACCAGAATAGCCTTGTGGCTAACTAACTGACGTGCTTCTGAGCGAGTTGCGCCAAAGCCCATACGGTAAACAACATTATCCAAACGACCTTCAAGAAGCTGAAGTAGGTTTTCACCGGTGTTGCCTTTTAAACGGGCAGCTTCTTTATAGTAGTTACGGAATTGTTTTTCCAGAACGCCGTACATACGACGAACTTTTTGCTTCTCACGAAGCTGAACGCCATAATCAGATAGACGACCGCGACGAGCGCCGTGTACACCTGGTGCGTTATCGATTTTACACTTGGTATCTATCGCACGAATACCTGACTTAAGGAACAAGTCAGTACCTTCGCGGCGGCTAAGCTTCAGCTTAGGACCCAAATATCTTGCCATGATCTTTCTCCAATCTTCCCCGAAACGTTATACGCGACGTTTCTTAGGTGGACGACAACCGTTATGAGGGATTGGTGTCGCATCAACAATGTTTGTGATACGGAAACCAGCAGCGTTCAGTGCGCGAACAGTTGATTCACGACCTGGACCTGGACCCTTCACCATAACTTCCAGATTCTTAAGGCCATACTCTTTAGCCATTTCAGCACAACGCTCTGCAGCGACCTGTGCGGCAAACGGAGTAGACTTACGAGAACCACGGAAACCAGAACCGCCAGCAGTAGCCCAAGCCAGAGCGTTACCTTGACGATCAGTAATGGTTACGATTGTGTTGTTAAAAGATGCATGGATATGCGCCACGCCATCTGCGACTTGCTTGCGTACGCGCTTACGTGCGCGAGTTGGTTGTTTAGCCATTGTACTCTACCTTCCCGATTATTTCTTGATCGGCTTACGCGGACCCTTACGGGTGCGAGCGTTGGTTTTAGTACGCTGTCCACGTAGAGGTAGACTGCGACGATGACGAAGACCACGATAACAACCAAGGTCCATCAGACGCTTGATGTTCATAGATACTTCACGACGTAGATCACCTTCTACAGTGTATTTAGCTACACCATCACGCAGTTGATCGATCTGCTCTTCAGTTAGTTCACTGATCTTAACACTTTCAGCAATACCCAGTTCAGCCAAGATAGCTTGTGAACGAGTCTTACCGATGCCATAGATTGCAGTTAATGCAATTACAGCATGTTTGTGATCAGGAATGTTAATGCCTGCTATACGGGCCACTATTCACTCCTAGTACTTTCATCAAAGAATTAGCCGCAACAAAGCCCGTAGAGGATACGTTGCGGGATACTACTTCTTTTGCACGCAAAAGGTAGGCCGAGGAATATACTCGACCGACCTTGTTTTTTCAAGTAAAAATTTCTGCTAATTAGCCTTGGCGTTGCTTATGCTTTGGCTCACTGCAAATCACGCGAACAACACCGTTACGCTTGATAACTTTACAGTTACGGCAGATTTTTTTAACGGAAGCACGAACTTTCATTGCTAAACTCCGTGAGAGAAATCCGAATTAACGGCCGTAGCCTTTCAGATTTGCTTTTTTCAACACAGAATCATATTGACTTGACATCATATGAGTCTGTACCTGTGCCATAAAGTCCATAATAACCACAACTACAATCAGTAGTGAGGTGCCGCCGAAATAGAAACGTACGTTCCAAGCGACCATCATGAACTGAGGGATCAGACAGATAAAGGTAATATATAGCGCACCAGCTAAGGTTAAACGCGTCATCACTTTATCAATGTATCTTGCAGTCTGCTCACCTGGGCGGATACCGGGTACGAACGCACCAGACTTCTTCAAATTATCTGCTGTTTCACGTGGGTTAAATACCAACGCTGTATAGAAGAAACAGAAAAAGATAATTGCAACAGCATAAAGTATTACATACAACGGTTGACCAGGGCTTAGTGCCAAAGACACTTTCGTCAGCCAGCTAAACGCTGAACCTTCACCACCACTATTGCCAAACCATTGTGCTAATGTTCCGGGGAACAAAATAATACTAGATGCAAAAATTGCAGGAATCACCCCCGCCATATTAATTTTTAATGGCAAATGGGTGCTTTGTGCTGCGAAAACTTTTCGTCCTTGCTGGCGTTTTGCGTAGTTAACAACGATACGACGCTGACCACGCTCCATAAAGACAACAAAATAAATCACAGCAAACGAGATTACCGCAATCAATAATAGAAGAAGCACATGCAATTCACCTTGACGCGCTTGCTCAATCGTTTGTCCGATTGCATTTGGCAAACCAGCAACAATACCTGCAAAAATTAGCAATGAAATACCATTACCAATTCCCCGCTCTGTAATCTGTTCACCTAACCACATCAGGAACATGGTACCGGTTACTAGACTCACTGTTGCGATAAACGTAAACATGGTTTGGTCGATAACAACCAGATTTGAGACCATGTTTGGTAGTCCTGTCGCAATTCCCAAAGCTTGGAATGTTGCAAGTACAAGCGTGCCGTAACGCGTATATTGGCTAATCTTACGACGCCCTGCTTCGCCCTCTTTCTTGAGCTCAGCTAACGCGGGATGAACTACAGTTAGCAACTGGACTACAATCGATGCCGAGATATACGGCATGATTCCCAGAGCTAATATAGATGCACGCGAAAGAGCACCACCGGAGAACATGTTAAACATTTCTACGATGGTCCCTTTTTGCTGTTCGAACAAATCGGCTAGTACAGCTGCGTCAATACCAGGAATCGGCACAAAAGAGCCAGCTCGGAATACGAGAAGCGCACCTAGTACGAATAACAAGCGCGACTTCAATTCACTTAAGCCGCTCTGAGCACTACGAAAATCTTGTCCTGGTTTCTTAGCCATCTGTACCTCTTTTCGAGATTATTCCTCGATTTTTCCGCCTGCAGCTTCGATTGCAGCTTTAGCGCCTTTAGTTACGCGTAGACCTTTCACTGTAACAGCTTTGTTGATCTCTCCAGAAAGAACGATTTTCACATTCTCAATGTTTTTAGTCACAACATTTGCCGCTTTCAGGCTATTCAGATCAACAACTTCGCTTGTTACTTTCGCTAATTCACTTAGACGAACTTCAGCAGACACTAAACTCTTACGAGAAGTGAAACCGAATTTTGGCAAGCGTTGTTTCAAAGGCATTTGACCACCTTCAAAACCTGCACGAACTTTACCGCCAGAACGTGATTTTTGACCTTTGTGGCCACGGCCACCGGTTTTACCAAGGCCTGAACCGATACCACGACCTAAACGCTTCTTAGAAGGCTTAGAACCCGCAGCCGGAGATAGAGTATTCAAACGCATTCTGATTACTCCTCAACTTTAACCATGTATTGAACCTGATTGATCATACCGCGCACGCACGGAGTATCTTCAAGTTCAACAGTGTGGTTGATACGACGAAGGCCTAGACCACGCAAGGTAGCTTTATGCTTTGGCAGGCGACCAATTGAGCTTTTAGTTTGAGTTACTTTAATAGTTGCCATGGTTCTCACTCCGAAATCGCTTCAACAGTTAGACCACGTTTAGCTGCAACCATTTCTGGTGACTTCATACTGCCCAATGCATCAATCGTTGCACGAACGATGTTGATTGGGTTTGTTGAGCCATACGCTTTTGACAAAACGTTATGTACACCTGCAACTTCAAGTACAGCACGCATCGCACCACCGGCGATAACACCTGTACCTTCTGCAGCTGGCTGCATGTAAACTTTAGAGCCCGAATGACGACCTTTCACCGCGTGGTGAAGAGTACCTTCGTTCAACGCGATAGTAACCATGTTACGACGCGCTTTTTCCATTGCTTTTTGAATCGCAGCAGGTACTTCACGGGCTTTACCGTAACCGAAACCTACACGACCATTACCGTCACCAACAACTGTCAGCGCAGTAAAGCTCATGATTCGACCACCTTTAACCGTCTTAGAAACACGGTTAACGGCGATTAGCTTTTCTTGCAAATCATTCGCTTGTTGTAATTCTTTAGCCATCTTCCAACCCTACCTTAGAATTTCAGACCAGCTTCGCGAGCAGATTCTGCCAGCGCCGCTACTCGACCGTGGTATTGGAAACCGGAACGATCAAAAGCAACTTCTGACACGCCTTTTTCCAGAGCGCGTTCAGCAATAGCTTTACCTACTGCTTGTGCTGCTTCGATGTTTCCAGTGTATTTCACTTGCTCACGGATCGCTTTTTCTACAGTAGAAGCTGCAGCGATAACCACAGAGCCGTTAGATGCGATAACCTGAGCGTACACGTGACGAGGAGTACGGTGTACAACTAGGCGAGTGGCACCCAGTTCTGCAATCTTACGACGTGCACGAGTGGCACGACGGATGCGAGATGCTTTCTTATCCATAGTGTTACCTTACTTCTTCTTAGCTTCTTTAGTACGCACATTTTCATCTGCGTAACGAACACCCTTACCTTTGTAAGGTTCAGGCTCACGGTAAGCACGAATATCAGCCGCAACTTGACCCACAAGCTGTTTATCACAACCAGTGATGACAATTTCAGTTTGGCTTGGACATTCTGCTTTAATTCCTGATGGCAATTCATGCTCAACAGGGTGAGAGAAACCCAGTGTCAGAGCTACAGCATTGCCTTTCATTGAGGCACGGTAACCAACACCTTTAAGAGTGAGCTTCTTCGTAAAGCCTTCCGTTACACCGACAACCATGTTGTTTACTAGTGCACGTGCAGTACCTGCCTGTGCCCAAGCATTAGCAACACCTTCACGAGGACCGAAGGTCAGGTTATTTTCTTCCTGAGCGATCACAACTGCGTTATTTACTACGCGAGTCAGTTCACCCTTGGCACCTTTTACAGTGATCTCTTGGCCGTTTAATTTCACCTCTACGCCAGCTGGAATAGCGACAGGTGCTTTAGCAACACGAGACATATCCTACTCCTATAATTAAGCTACGTAGCAAATGATTTCACCACCAAGACCTGCTTTACGGGCAGCACGGTCTGACATCAGACCCTTGGAAGTGGACACGACAGCAACACCCAGACCGCCCATCACTGATGGCAGCTCGTCTTTTCTTTTATAGACGCGCAGACCAGGACGTGAAACACGTTGGATTTGCTCGATTACTGGCTTCGCTTGGAAATACTTCAGCGTAACTTCCAGTTCAGGTTTTACATCGCCTTCAACAGCGAAATCTTCGATATAACCTTCAGCTTTCAGAAGTGCAGCAATTGCAACTTTCAGCTTTGAAGAAGGCATTTTTACAGCAACTTTGTTTGCTGCCTGACCGTTACGAATACGGGTCAGCATATCCGAAATCGGATCTTGCATGCTCATAAACTTTACTCCAAATGATTAAGTGGCAATTACCAGCTAGCCTTACGAAGTCCAGGAATCTCGCCTTTCATGCAAGCTTCACGAACTTTGATGCGGCTTAAACCGAACTTACGTAGGTAACCGTGTGGACGACCAGTTTGGTTACAACGGTTACGCTGACGTGATGCACTTGAATCACGAGGAAGCGTTTGAAGTTTCAGCACAGCATCCCAACGTTCTTCTTCAGATACGTTTACGTCGCTGATGATAGCTTTTAACGCTGCACGCTTTTCAGCATACTGAGCTACAAGCTTTGCACGTTTTGCTTCACGTGCTTTCATTGATTGTTTAGCCATAACAGTAACCCTTCACCTTACTTACGGAATGGGAAGTTAAAGGCAGCCAGCAGAGCACGGCCTTCCTCATCATTGGACGCACTAGTCGTGATGGTAACATCAAGACCGCGTACACGATCGACTTTATCGTAGTCGATTTCCGGGAAGATGATTTGCTCGCGAACGCCCATGCTGTAGTTACCGCGACCGTCAAAAGACTTAGCGCTAACACCACGGAAGTCACGTACACGTGGAAGAGCGATAGAAATTAAACGCTCCAAAAAATCCCACATACGTTCGCCACGCAAGGTTACTTTACAACCAATTGGGTAGCCTTCACGGATTTTGAAACCTGCAACAGATTTGCGTGCTTTAGTGACAAGAGGCTTTTGACCAGCAATAGCCGCCATGTCAGCTGCCGCATTTTCCAGCAGTTTCTTATCGTTGATAGCTTCACCAACGCCCATGTTTAGGGTGATTTTCTCAATCCTAGGGACTTGCATGACGCTTGTGTAACCGAACTGTTTGGTCAGTTCAGCGACTACAGACGACTTGTAGTAATCATGCAGTTTCGCCATAGTAGAACTCCAAATTACGTCTATTAGTTAGAAATGGTTTCGCCGTTAGATTTGAAGAAACGAACTTTTTTGCCGTCTTCAAAACGGAAACCTACACGGTCCGCTTTACCAGTAGCTGCATTGAAGATTGCAACGTTGGAAGCATCAATAGCTGCTTCTTGTTCAACGATTCCACCTTGAACACCCATAGCCGGAACAGGCTTCTGATGTTTCTTCACAAGGTTGATGCCTTCAACAATAACTTTACCAGTTCCAAGAACCTTAGTTACTTTACCTTTCTTGCCTTTGTCTTTACCGGCAAGAACAACGATTTCGTCGTTACGACGGATTTTAGCTGCCATCTTTACGCTCCCTTACAATACTTCTGGAGCCAGTGAGACAATCTTCATGAATTTCGCGTTACGAAGTTCACGAGTCACTGGACCGAAGATACGTGTACCGACTGGTTGCTCAGTATTGTTGTTCAACAATACACAAGCGTTACGGTCGAAGCGAATGACAGAACCGTCTGGACGACGTACGCCTTTACGGGTGCGAACTACCACCGCCTTCAGGACATCACCTTTTTTTACTTTACCGCGAGGAATTGCTTCTTTAACGGTAACTTTGATGATATCGCCGATATGTGCGTAACGACGGTGAGAGCCACCCAGAACCTTAATACACATTACGCTGCGAGCGCCTGAGTTATCAGCTGCGTCCAGCATACTTTGCATTTGGATCATGTTAGTGCTCCGCTAAATATTAAAACTAGACCCTCTCGGGTCGGGCTGCCTTATAAAAAGGGAGGCGAATTGTACCACCCTTTTTTCAGATTGGGTAGTCAAAAAACAAACGGCCCCAAAAATAATTGGAGCCGTTTCTTTATTGAAAAACAAAAACTAAATTTTCGCTTTTTCTACCACTTTAACCAAAGTCCAAGATTTGGTCTTAGACAGTGGACGACATTCACGAACTTCAACAGTATCGCCTAAGCCACACTCGTTGTTTTCGTCATGTGCGTGAATTTTAGTCGTGCGCTTAACGAACTTACCGTAAATCGGATGTTTTACGAAGCGTTCGATAGCAACAACGATAGACTTGTCCATCTTGTCGCTTACAACACGACCTAATTGAGTACGAATTTTGTCGCTCATTATGCGCCTGCCTTCTCAGTCAAAACAGTTTTCACACGTGCGATATCACGGCGTACAGCTTTCAGAGTATGAGTCTGCTGTAGTTGACCAGTTGCTGCTTGCATGCGCAAGTTGAACTGTTCACGTAGCAAATTCAATAGCTCAGAGTTCAGCTCTTCAACGCTTTTTTCGCGTAGATCTTGTGCTTTCATCACATCACCTGCTTAATTACGAAAGTAGTCTTGAACGGAAGTTTTGCAGCTGCAAGCGCAAATGCTTCACGTGCCAATTCTTCAGGTACACCATCCATTTCGTACATAACCTTACCAGGTTGGATTTGGGCTACCCAGTACTCAACGTTACCTTTACCCTTACCCTGACGAACTTCAAGTGGTTTTTCTGTGATAGGCTTGTCTGGGAATACACGAATCCAGATTTTACCTTGACGCTTAACGTGACGTGTCATCGCACGACGAGCCGCTTCGATCTGACGAGCAGTCAAACGACCACGGCCGACAGCTTTCAAACCAAAAGTACCGAAAGAAACATCAGTACCTTTAGCCAGACCACGGTTGCGACCAGTATGAACCTTACGGAACTTTGTACGTTTAGGTTGTAGCATCTGTCGACTCCTTACTTACGGCCTTTACGCTGTTTCTTAGGCTTATCACCTTTAGGCTCAGCGGTATTTGCATTTGCAGCTGGCATCCCACCTAGGATTTCTCCTTTGAAGATCCATACTTTAACGCCAATCACACCATACTGAGTGTGAGCCGAAGAAGTTGCGTACTCAATGTCTGCACGAAGAGTATGTAGAGGTACACGACCTTCACGATACCACTCAGAACGTGCGATTTCAGCGCCGCCTAGACGGCCACTTACTTCTACTTTGATACCCTTAGCACCTAGACGCATTGCGTTTTGTACCGCACGCTTCATAGCACGACGGAACATAACACGACGCTCTAGCTGAGACGCGATGCTATCAGCCACTAACTGACCGTCTAGCTCAGGCTTACGTACTTCAGCGATGTTGATTTGCGCTGGTACACCTGCAATTTTCGCTACCGCAGCACGTAGTTTTTCGACGTCTTCACCTTTCTTACCGATAACGACACCTGGGCGAGCCGTGTGGATAGTCACACGGATGCTTTTCGCAGGACGCTCGATAACAATGCGCGATAGAGACGCTTTTGACAATTCCTTCGTTAGGAATTGACGTACCTTGAAGTCGCCGTCTAGGTTGTCAGCGAAATCTTTGGTGTTAGCAAACCATGTAGCATTCCAAGGCTTAACGATGCCCAGACGAATACCATTTGGATGTACTTTCTGACCCATTGCTTACTCTCCTAGTCTCTTAGCGATCTGCGACAACCACAGTAATGTGGCTTGAACGCTTCAAGATACGGTCCGCACGGCCTTTGGCACGAGGCATAATACGCTTCATGACAGGGCCCTCATCTACGAAGATTTTTGCGACGCTTAGGTCGTCAATATCTGCACCTTCGTTGTGCTCCGCGTTTGCGATAGCTGACTCAAGAACTTTCTTAACTAAGTCAGCAGCTTTTTTGTTGCTGAAAGTCAGAATTTCCAGAGCCTGATCGACAGACTTACCACGGATTAAATCTGCAACTAAGCGAGCTTTCTGTGGAGAAATACGAGCAAAGTTATGTTTAGCAACAGCTTCCATCATCTACTCCTTACTTCTTCTTCGCTTTCTTATCTGCAGCATGACCGCGATAAGTACGTGTTGGTGCAAATTCACCCAGTTTGTGACCGATCATTTCATCAGTTACGAAAACCGGAACGTGCTGACGACCATTATGGACAGCGATGGTCAAACCAATCATTGATGGAATGATCATTGAACGACGGGACCAAGTCTTAATAGGCTTTTTGTCTCCGCTTTCCACCGCTTTCTCTACCTTCTTCAGCAAGTGTAGGTCAATAAATGGACCTTTCTTGAGAGAACGTGGCATGGCTTATCCTCTTATATAGATTACTTATTACGACGACGTACAATGTACTTGTCGGTGCGTTTGTTCTTACGGGTCTTGAAGCCTTTAGTAGGCATACCCCAAGGAGACACAGGATGACGACCACCAGAAGTACGGCCTTCACCACCACCGTGTGGGTGATCAACCGGGTTCATCACAACACCGCGAACGGTAGGACGAACACCGCGCCAACGTGTAGCACCTGCTTTACCAAGTTCACGAAGCATGTGCTCAGAGTTGCCGACTTCACCGATAGTTGCACGGCCTTCAGCAGGCACGCGACGCATCTCACCAGAGCGCAGACGAATCGTTGCGTATGCACCGTCACGAGCGACGATCTGTGCATAAGCACCAGCAGAACGCGCAAGCTGTGCACCTTTACCAGGTTTCAATTCAACACAGTGAACGGTTGAACCAACTGGGATATTGCGCATAGGCAGAGTGTTACCTGCTTTGATAGGCGCATCAACACCAGACTGGATCACATCACCAGCTTGAAGACCTTTTGGTGCAATGATGTAACGACGTTCACCATCTGCATAAAGAACCAGAGCGATATTTGCGCTACGGTTTGGATCGTATTCCAGACGCTCAACTTTTGCCGGAATGCCATCTTTAGTACGTTTGAAGTCAATCAAACGATAGTGTTGCTTGTGACCACCACCGATGTGACGTACTGTGATACGACCGTTGTTGTTACGACCACCGTTTTTAGAATTCTTTTCTAAAAGCGGAGCATAAGGTTTACCTTTATGCAGGTCATTATTCACAACTTTAACGACGTGACGGCGACCAGCCGAAGTCGGCTTACATTTAACAATAGCCATTTTTCAACTACTCCTGTTATTCCGCGCCGCCAACGAAGTCAAGATCCTGACCTTCTTTCAAAGTTACATACGCTTTTTTCACGTCGCTACGACGGCCTTGGCGCAAACCTTGACGTTTAGTCTTACCCTTAGCAATAAGAGTATTTACAGATTCAACTTCAACTTCAAATAGCTTTTCTACAGCTGCTTTGATCTCTTTTTTCGTTGCATCTTTCGCTACTTTGAAAACAATTGTGTTAGCTTTCTCTGCAGCCATCGTTGCTTTTTCAGAGATGTGCGGAGCACGTAGAACTTTTAGTAGACGCTCTTCGCTAATCATGCCAGCATCTCCTCAACTTGCTTAACTGCAGAAGCAGTCATAAGAACCTTGTCAAACGCGATCAGGCTGACAGGGTCGATACCTGCTGCATCACGTACGTCAACTTTATAAAGGTTACGAGCAGCTAAGAACAGATTCTCGTCTACTTCACCAGTAACGATAAGTACATCGTTAAGCTCAAGTTCTTTAAGCTTAGCTACCAGTTCTTTGGTTTTTGGAGCTTCTACTGAGAAGTCATCAACAACAATCAGACGCTCTTGACGAACCAGTTCAGAAAGAATGCTCTTCATAGCACCGCGGTACATTTTTTTGTTTACTTTTTGGCTGTGATCCTGTGGTTTCGCAGCAAAAGTAACACCACCTGTACGCCAGATTGGGCTACGGATTGTACCAGCACGTGCACGGCCAGTACCTTTTTGACGCCATGGTTTAGCGCCACCGCCAGAAACTTCTGAACGTGTTTTTTGAGCACGAGTACCTTGACGAGCACCTGCTGCATACGCAACAACTACTTGATGAACAAGAGCTTCGTTGAACTCACGTCCGAAAGTAGTTTCGGAAACAGTTAGTGCGTCGGCACCTTTAACCATCAATTCCATTACTTACTCCTAGACGTTATGCTTTAACAGCTGGTTTAACGATCACGTCACCACCGATAGCACCAGGGACTGCACCTTTAATCAGAAGCAGATTGCGCTCAGCGTCAACACGTACGATCTCCAGGTTTTGAGTCGTTACACGCTCAGCACCCATGTGACCTGCCATTTTTTTGCCTTTGAACACGCGACCCGGAGTCTGACATTGACCGATAGAACCAGGAGCACGATGCGACAATGAGTTACCGTGAGTCATATCTTGAGTGCGGAAGTTCCAGCGCTTCACAGCACCTTGGAAACCTTTACCCTTTGATGTACCAGTAACGTCTACTTTTTTTACTTCATTGAAAAGTTCAACAGTCAGTTCTGAACCAACTGAAAACTCTTCTCCGTTTTCTAAACGGAATTCCCAAAGACCGCGGCCAGCTTCAACACCTGCTTTCGCAAAGTGACCAGCTTCTGGCTTAGATACACGGTTGGCTTTTTTCGCACCAGAAGTTACTTGGATTGCAGTGTAACCGTCAGTTTCAAGTGTTTTAACCTGAGCAACACGATTCGCTTCAACCTCAACAACTGTAACTGGGATAGAAACGCCTTCTTCGGTAAATACGCGGGTCATACCCACTTTACGTCCGACTAGACCAATCATTATTCTAATCTCCCTTAACCCAGGCTGATTTGTACATCAACGCCAGCAGCAAGATCGAGACGCATCAGAGCGTCAACAGTTTTGTCTGTTGGCTCAACGATGTCGATTAGACGTTTGTGAGTACGGATTTCGTACTGGTCACGAGCATCTTTGTTGACGTGTGGAGAGATAAGAACAGTGAAACGCTCTTTACGAGTAGGTAGTGGAATAGGACCACGAACCTGTGCGCCGGTACGCTTTGCTGTTTCAACGATTTCCGCAGTAGAAGCATCGATCAGTTTATAATCGAAAGCTTTCAGGCGGATTCGGATACGTTGGTTCTGCATGAGACAGAGCTCCAAATTCAAAAAATTACACAAACAATATCGCCACTCAGACTCACTTAACTGCGAGAGAATGCCGATTGATTCATGTGAAACCGTAGCTCCCTAATTGGGAACATTGTCAGCTAATTTAGATCAACTTTATATTTAAGCTAATTCATATTAACTGCGAACATAAGCTAAGTATACATTACCTGATAAATCAATAAGATATATCAGCTCCTTGCTGCTCATTGGTTCACAACTGGCTTAACCAGTGGAGGGGTATTATACAGATAGAACGATGACATGCAAGGTTTGCCGGAAAAATAATCGAAATCACACAGAGGAGAGAAATACTGGCTCCGCCGTGGAATCCGGAGCCAGTAAATATAAAGCCAATCTAACGTAACAAACGCTGTCTGACCGCCTCAAAAAGGCAGATGCCGGTCGCAACAGAAACGTTTAGACTAGAAACGCTACCCGCCATCGGAATCTTAATCAGTTCATCACAGGTTTCCCGGGTCAGGCGACGCATACCATCACCTTCAGCTCCCATCACTATCGCCAGAGGACCGGTCAGTTTCGACTGGTAAATATCCTGAGTTGCTTCTCCGGCAGTCCCGACAAACCAGACGCCATTTTCCTGTAAAGCTCTCATCGTTCTGGCCAGATTCGTGACTCTCACCAGAGGAACCGTTTCGGCCGCACCACAGGCAACTTTACTGACTGTCGCATTCATCGGCGCAGATTTATCTTTCGGAACGATCACAGCGGCCACGCCGGCAGCATCGGCATTTCTCAGACAGGCGCCAAGGTTATGCGGATCTGTCACTCCATCCAAAACCAGCAGTAAAGGCTGTTCTTCACCTTGTAAAATCACATCTAAATCATGCTCATTCAATACTTTGGCTGGTTTCACTCTTGCCATGATCCCTTGGTGACTGGCGCCTTTGGACTTCTTATCCAATGCCTGACGATTCATCTGCTGAATCGAAATACCCAGCCCTTGCAATTCATCCAAGACCGGAAGCAGGCGACTGTCCTGCCGTTCTTTCAGGACAAAAACTTCGATCAACCGATCCGGACTTTTCTCCAGTACAGCACTCACAGCATGAATGCCATATATAAATTCATTACTCATCTGTTACCTATCATTTACGAGTTTTGGCTGATTTAGATTTACCACTTCGCGCTTTTTTCTTACGGGCTTTTTCAGACTTACTCTTCTTCTTGGCCGTCTTTTTATGGCTACCATCTTCGTCTTCTGGCCGTTTCACCGGCTCAATACTTGGTATCGCTTTCCGCTGACGGCGGGAAGTTCCTTTCTTCCCTTGCCTGGCTTCTACCTCACGTTTTTTAGCAGTTTTTCCTTCGCCGCGTAGCTTACGACTTGTTTCGACCAATTCAAAGTCAATATGACGATCATCCAGATTAACTGCCTGAACTTTGACTTTCACGGCATCACCCAGGCGATATATCAGACCAAAACTTTCACCAATCAGGCGCTGTCCTATCGGATCATACTGATAGTAGTCATTCGCTAACGTAGAAATATGTACCAATCCATCAATGTGCAGTTCGGTCAGACGGACAAAGAAACCAAAGCCAGTCACATTGGCGATCACACCATCCAGCACTTCACCAACATGATCCTGCATGTATTCGCATTTCAGCCAGTCAGAAACGTCTCTCGTCGCATCATCAGCCCGACGCTCTGTCATTGAACATTGCTCACCGTAATAGTCCATGTCATCAAATGAGTAATGATAACCGCCCGTCGGTGTCCAGCGATCTTTATTCGTTCCCTGATGTTTCGCAATCTGATATTTAATCGCCCGATGTAATAATAAGTCGGGATAACGTCGAATCGGAGAAGTAAAATGGGCGTAGCGTTTTAAAGCCAGTCCAAAGTGACCACAGTTATCGGGATTGTATACCGCCTGCTTCATGGAGCGGAGCAACATCGTCTGAATCAACTCATGATCAGGCCGGTTTCCTACTTGCTTCATCAGGATTGCATAGTCTGTCGGAGATGGCTCCAGCCCGCCGGTCAGATTCAGCCCTAACTCTCCCAGAAAATCCCGGAATCCCATCAGGCGTTCTTCTCCCGGAGTCTCATGAATCCGGTACAATGCCGGCTCTTTCATTTTCTCAACCAGAGAAGCCGATGCGATATTAGCCAGAATCATACATTCTTCAATGATTTTGTGTGCGTCATTACGGATCAACGGTTCAATCCGCTCGATTTTCCGCTCAGCATTGAAGATAAACTTCGTTTCCACAGTTTCAAACTCAATCGCACCCCGGCTTTCTCTCGCACCTTTCAGAACCTGGTACATGCGGTGCAATTCTTCCAAATGAGGAACTAATGATTCATAGCGCTCGCGAAGTTCCTCTTCACCATCCAGAATTGCGGCGACTTTGTTATAAGTCAGCCGCGCGTGAGAATTCATCACTGCTTCATAATGTTTGTAGCCCGAGAGTTTCCCTGTGGCTGAAATCGTCATCTCACAGACCATACACAAACGGTCAACCTGCGGATTGAGCGAGCAGAGTCCATTTGACAGAATTTCCGGTAACATCGGAACAACCTGCGAAGGAAAATAAACCGAATTACCACGGTTCACTGCTTCTTTATCCAGCGCGGAATCCGTTCTGACGTAATAACTCACATCAGCAATTGCAACCCAGAGACGCCATCCGCCCCCTTTCTTTGCTTCACAATAGACGGCGTCATCAAAGTCCCGTGCATCTTCACCGTCAATCGTCACCAATGGCAGTGATCTTAAATCCACCCGTCCCTGTTTTGCTTCTTCCGGAACTTGTTCCGTAAACTGTTTCACCTGCTGCTCAACAGCTTCTGGCCATTCATGGGGAATCTGGTGTGTACGGATTGCTATCTGCGTTTCCATACCCGGCGCCATATTCTCACCCAGAACCTCAATGACTTTCCCCATCATTCCTCTGGAACGACTGCCCCTGTCGGTAATTTCAATCACAACGACATTCCCCATCCGGGCACCGGTGCGGGCTTCATCCGGAATCAAAATGTCATGACTGATTCTAGAGTCGTCAGGAACCACATAAGAATACCCGTGTTCAAAGAAAAATCGCCCGACAATCTGGCTGTTTCTTTCCTCCAGAATCCGCACCAGCCGACCTTCTTTCCGGCCTTTTTTGTCGGTTCCATCCGGCTGAACTAAAACATAATCGCCGTGGATCAACGTTCTCATCTGGTGATGAGGCAGTAAAATATCCTCTTCTTTACCTCGGTTTCCTTCCGGCCTGACCCAGCCGTGACCATCTTTATGGCCAATGACATAACCCTTAATCATCTCCAGTTTTTCCGGCAGGGCATAACACTGACGCCGGGTAAAAACGAGTTGCCCATCTCTTTCCATGGCCCTCAGGCGACGACGTAATCCTTCATACTGTTCTTCCCCTGAGAGCTGTAACGCCTCAAACAGATCATTACGGTTCATCGGTACATTTGCCTGAGTCAGAAATTCCAGAATGAACTCTCGGCTGGGAATGGGATTGTCATAGTTATTTGCTTCACGATCAGCAAACGGATCGTTTTGAATTGTGTCAGACATAAGTCGTCCTAAAGGAAGGTCATTTTTTAAAATGCTGCCTGCCGGAACATGTTTCATTGAACATGCAGAAAAGCATCGATACGGGTTGTTGATCACTATATTAGCGGGAAGTTGTGATTTCTTCAAAAAATCAGGTGGTTAAACTAGGCAAGTTTTCAGTAAAGATAACAAAACAGACTGGTGGCCTGCACGGCTACCAGAAAGTTTCTCTCAGTTTTGCCCGGGCGATAATATTATCGGGCATCCGCTGTTCAAGTCCCTGACGCAACATCGCAATACGTTTGTGCATCCGGGAATCGGCTGTTACGGAGTGATACAGCCATCGGTAAGCATCTTCATAATCAAGCGGGCTACCATAATCTCTGAGCAGTAATTCAGCCAGCTTCACTCGCGCTTTCAGGTTCCCCATCGCCGAAGCTTCTCTCAGGTAGACAATCGCTCTTTCTCTGTCTTGCTGAACAAGAATACCTTCAGCATAATAGCGCCCCAGTTGCTCAAGCGCGGTCGGCAAGCCCTGACTAGCCGCAGCCTCTATATAATACAAGCCCAGCTCTGCATCCTGAGTTACACACACGCCCGATGCCAGCATATCACCATACAAAAATTCATATGATGGTAAATTGATACGCGTTGCACGAGCAACGATATCTTCAACCAGCTGACATTTATCTGCTTTGACTCGCTCCAGATGCTTGTTCTGTTCGATTAATTGAATCAACTCAGCTTCGGAATAGATAGGGACAGGCGGTCCGACATCAGCGACAGCTGCATAGCCTGAAACGCTCAGCATCATTAACAACGAAGCTGCTACCCTTAGTAGCCTCATATACATACTCTTTTTTGAACGATCGCTTTACGATTTCACCCTCTTTTCCCAGGGCTTAAATACCGTATCGGCAGACGAACAAATGACTTTAGGAGAAAGTTATTGTCGATTTTTTACACAACCCAACTGTACATAACAATCCCTGAAAAAGCAAAAAGCCGGTCCTCAAAGACCGGCTTTGCTATCAAACAGTATGTGTTACGCAACACTGAACGGATGAACTTTAATAATAGTTTCATTCCGGTCCGGACCTGTTGAAATAATATCGACAGGAACACCCGTCAACTCTTCGATTCGCTGAACATAGTTCAGAGCAGCCTGAGGTAAATCCTCAAGTGATTTGGCACCGAATGTGCTGTCAGACCAGCCCGGCATCGTTTCATAAATCGGTGTAACATGCTCGTATGCATCGGCAGCCATCGGAGAGACTTCCGCAACCGATCCATCCTGCATTTGATAACCAGTACAGATTTTGATTTCTTTCAAACCATCCAGTACATCCAGCTTAGTCATACAGAAACCAGTAATTGAGTTGATTTGAATTGCACGACGCATCGCAACAGCATCAAACCAGCCACAACGACGTTTACGGCCTGTTGTTGCACCAAACTCCTGCCCTTTGGTTCCCAGATGTTCACCAACTTCGTCATTCAACTCCGTTGGGAAAGGACCAGCACCAACGCGGGTACAATAAGCTTTAGCAATACCAAGAATATATCCAAGGTGGCAAGGGCCGAAACCGGATCCGGCAGCAACACCGCCTGCAGTAGTATTTGAAGAAGTTACATAAGGATAAGTCCCGTGATCGATATCCAGAAGAGTTCCCTGAGCCCCTTCAAACATGATTTTGTCACCGCGCTTGCGGGCTGCATCAAGTTCATCGGTAACATCAATCACCATTGACGTTAACACGTCGGCATAGCCCATGACCTGTTCCAGAACTTCATCGTAACTGACTGGTTCAACCTTATAGAAATTGACCAGCTGGAAGTTATGATATTCCATGACTTCCTGTAGTTTTCCAGCGAAAGCAGCCCGATCAAACAGATCTCCGACACGCAAACCACGACGAGCAACTTTGTCTTCGTAAGCAGGGCCGATACCACGACCGGTTGTGCCGATGGCTTTCTTACCACGAGCGGCTTCACGTGCCTGATCCAGAGCAATATGGTATGGCAGAATCAGAGGGCAGGCTTCAGAAATAGAAAGACGTTCACGGACAGGAATACCCCGCGCTTCCAGCTCTCCCATTTCTTTCAGAAGAGCATCCGGCGAAAGTACCACACCATTACCGATAATACATTTTACGTGTTCGCGGAGAATTCCAGATGGAATCAAGTGAAGAACGGTTTTTTCACCGTCAATGACCAGTGTATGACCTGCATTATGGCCGCCCTGATAACGGACAACATACTTTGCATCTTCAGTAAGCAGATCAACAATTTTTCCTTTACCTTCATCACCCCATTGGGTGCCTAGTACGACTACGTTATTTCCCATCTTTCCAAATCTGATTGCTGGTTAAAAATGGATTCTACCACCGAATGTTTCGTGATGCAGTCATTTTTTAAGCATAAAAATTTCATAAAAAAATAACTTTTTGTTCTATTTTATCATCAAAACGAAATCGTTTGCGTCGGATGCAACATCACTACTCATCAGCATAGATTTTGATCTGTTTTTTCCCATGAATATCTATGCAACCACGATACATTCCCGAACAGTTGATTCCAAAATGAATTTCACCATTCTGATCAATTGCAATCAAACCACCTTCTCCGCCCAGCATCTTCACATCTCCCTGAATTACGGATGTACAGGCGGTATGAATATCTTCCTGCAAATAGCGCATTCGGGCTGCAACATCACTGGCGACACAACAGCGGATGAATACTTCTCCCATTCCGGTAGCAGAAACTGCAACACGATGGTTCTCGGCATATGTCCCTGCCCCGATGATCGGCGAGTCACCAACCCGGCCATAGTGTTTATTCGTCACTCCACCCGTACTGGTCGCAGCAGCCAGATTTCCTTCGGCGTCCAGCGCAACTGCTCCGACAGTTCCAAATTTATGATCATCAGGATAATGAGATTCAGAAAGAGCCACTTTTCCCTGCTCCTTCATCGCTAAAAGCTGTTCATAGCGCCGGTCGGTAAAGAAATAATCCTGTTCGGTGTAGTCATACCCCAGATTTGACGCAAATTCTTCAGCACCCTCACCGATGAGCAATACATGCTCACTTTTCTGCATCACATCTCTGGCAAGTAACACCGGATTCCGGATATGCCGGATACCAGCAACAGCACCAGCCTGCCGCTGTTTACCGCTCATAACGGCAGCATCCATTTCTACCATCTCTTTATCCGTCAGCACCGAACCTTTTCCAGCATTAAAATGTGGTGAATCCTCAAGAATTCTAACTGCACACACGACAGCATCCACTGCACTTTTCCCTTGTCGAAGCAACTCATGTCCCTGGCTGACAGCCATATCCAGAGCCGATTCAATCTCCCGGCGAATGTCGCAGGTCATCTGAGAACGCAAAATTGTCCCGGCACCACCATGAATCGCAATAGCAAAAGGTTTATTCATACATACATCCTGTCAGACCAACAAAAAACACCTGCACAAAAGGGCAGGTGTTTCCATAAAGATTCAGTGAAGCGAATCAGGATTCAATTAATGGCAACCGCAACCGCCGTTACCACCACAGCAACCTTCTTCACCATGCTCGTGATCGTGACCACCACAGCAGCCTTCTTCACCATGTTCATGACCGTGACCACAGCCACCGCCCTGATGAATATGCCCATGCGCAATTTCTTCATCAGTTGCAGAACGAACGGCAACTACCTCAACGTCAAAAGTCAGAGTCTGACCAGCCAGCATGTGGTTACCATCAACCACAACTTCATCACCATCGACTTCAGTAATTTCAACCGGAATCTGGCCCTGATCGGTTTCCGCCAGAAAACGCATGCCCGCTTCAAGCTGATCAACACCATGGAATACATCTGCCGGCACACGCTGAACCAGATCATCATTATATTCACCGTATGCATCTTCAGGTGCGACTGTTGCGGTAAATTTGTCTCCTGCAACTTTACCTTCAAGCTCACGCTCCAGTCCTACAATCAGGTTGTTGTGACCATGCAGGTAATCGAGTGGGGCATCAGCTGTTGACTGATCGGCTACAACACCATCTTCCAGTTTGAGTTGATAAGCCAGACTCACCACAACATTCTTTTCAATTTTCATAAACGCTCCAAGGCATCGAGTGTATTTTGTCACCTGTCGTGACCGTATAGCATATGTCCAAGCGATCGGAAATCCTTGGAGAACTGCGCAATATTATGAAGAACTCTCCTCAAAACCTCAATTAATCCGGTTTAAAAATACCAATCATTGCTTCTTCTGCATGAGTACTCTGCTGAACTGAACGTGGAGTTCTCTGTTCGGTGTAATCACATTCGACACACTCGACATACTCAATCTGATGATCTTCCCACCAGCGTAGCGAATCAGCTGTCTGACACTGTGGACAACTGGCTCCGGCAATAAAACGTTTCTTTGTTCCTGCCATTTAATCTTGCTCTCTTTCCCAAAAATCACGAGCCTGATGGTCTTTTTCCATTTCACGCCCAAATATTTCTTCCAGCTCCTGCCTGACCTCTTTGGCCCGCAATGAAAGTTGCTTATCTTCATTATGCATTGGCAGAAGCTCTTTTAGCATAGCGTTATCCAGACGACGAAAATGTGACTCGGCTCGTTTCGCCTGATACGGATGCATCCCCAATTCAACCAAGGTCTGCCGCCCTAAATCCAGAGCGCCCAGAAAGGTTTCTCTAGAGTAATGTTCGACTCCATGGTTCAGTAACTGATACGCTTCAACCCGGCTCCGGGCCCGGGACAGAATTTTCAGCGTCGGAAAATGATGCTGACATAATTCGACGATCGCCATCACTTCATCCGGATCATCCGTGCATATCACAATCGCTTCTGCATCTTCCGCACCGGCAGAACGAAGCAACTCTAGATTGGAAGCATCTCCGTAAAATACCTGATAGCCATATTTACGCAGTAACTTTATCTGGCTGGCATCACTTTCAAGAATGGTGACTTTAATTTTATTGGCGAACATCAGACGGCCGACAATTTGTCCAAACCGCCCAAACCCGGCAATAATGACTCTCGGCTCATGATTTTCAACATCAACAGTCAGGTCATCTGCCGTATTGAATCCGCGGGCAAACCAGCGCCTCTGAATGCTGAGCAATATCGGTGTCGTCACCATGGATAAACTGACGACCACCAGCAAAAATGAGGTTTGCTCTGATTGTAGCAATCCTTCAGATTGCGCCGCGGTAAAAATAACAAAAGCAAATTCACCGCCCTGGCTCAGAATCGCCGCCATATTACTACGAGCTTTAGCCCGGGTTCCGAACAGTCGCGCCAGTAAATAAAGGACACCACCTTTCACTGCCACAAGAATGGCTACAGCGGCTAAAATCTGTAGCGGATTCTGAATGAGCAGCCCCAAATCAACCGCCATACCGATGGCCATAAAAAATAGCCCGAGTAGTAAACCTTTAAATGGCTCTATCGAAACTTCCAGTTCATGGCGGAATTCACTCTCTGCCAGTAGCACACCGGCCAGGAAAGTTCCCAGAGCCATAGACAACCCCAGAAACTGCATCAGCAACGCAATACTGATCACCAGCAGGAGAGCGGCTACTGTGAATAATTCCCTGACACCGCTCATCACAATATAGCGAAACAAAGGACTCAGCAGGAAGTGACCGCCAACCAGCAATCCGACGATACCACATAACATCCAGAGACCATCGATCCACTCTCCGGCAGAATTCCCGGCCAGAACAGGAAGAAGCGCCAGCATCGGGATCACTGCGATATCCTGAAATAACAGTACCGCAAACCCGGACTGCCCGGTTTCACTTCGCTCCAGCTCCTGCTCTTCTATAACCCGTAAAGCAATAGCCGTGGAAGAAAGTGCCAACCCCATTCCCATCACCAGACTCGCCTGCCAGCTACTGACAAAAAAATGAATCAGGCTGGCTAAAACAGCGCTGGTCACAACAACCTGAGCACCGCCAAGCCCCAGAATAGGTGATTTCATTTGCCAGAGCTTACGGGGATTCAGTTCCAGACCAATGACAAAAAGCAGCAGGACAACACCAAACTCGGCAAAATGCAAGATAGCTTCAACGTCATTGATCAATCCCAGTCCCCAGGGACCGATCGCAACCCCGGCCAGCAGATAGCCCAGCACTGACCCCAGTCCTGCCCGCTGTGCCACCGGCACTGCAATCGCTGCCGCGGTCAGAAATACGGCACCGCTTTGCAGAAAGTCATTCGTCAGTGCAGCCATTTATTCCTCCTCTGGATGATGGGTGTTCGTTATCTCAGGAGCACTCAGCCACCGACGATAAGACTCAGCATGTCCGTACCTTTCGGTTTCGGTCACATTACGAGACCAATATAAGATTAACGGCTCACACCACTCCATGCGACAAAGAGAGGCAACCAGTTCAAAAGGCTGTAAAATCTCATCCAGCGGATATTTGTTGTATCCCTTACTGCCGAAAGCAGCTTTCTTCCCCCCGGTGGTAATGACACTACGCCAGAGTTTCCCTTCCAGCGCACACCGGGCACCAAATGCGAAATCCTTGCATAACACCCGATCCAACCACTCTTTTAGCAAAGCAGGACAGGAATACATATATAACGGATGCTGAAAGACAATGACATCGTGTTCCATCAGCAATGCCTGTTCAGCATTCACATCGATGAAGAAATCCGGATAGGCAGCATAAAGATCATGAATGGTGACATGCTCAAGCGGCTCGATCGCTTTGATCAATATCTGATTAACGACAGAACTCTGAGGCTCCGGATGCGCAAAGATCACCAGCACTTTGGGGCATTTCATGATAAGTGGAACCGAATCTGCCATGATTTTACTCACTCCTATTTAGATGAATCATAACGCATTTTAGCCAGAGCACGCGTATCTTTCCCGACGATTTCTGTAATAATTATTTTCGTCGTGAAATCACAACAACTCAAGTCATAACCTTCCTCCGGCAACAAATAAGCACACAGAAACACCAGCCGGGGTTATTGGTGTATATGTTATCACCTGCCATATAAATAGAAGATCTCTCGCCTAATCATCGACATTTATCGTCAATCCACCTACTATTTCGGGCAGTTCGCTTTCAACCTCAAAAATTTTTATGATTACCTTCTCTGATATTCAGTTACTACGCGGCGGAAAACCGCTTTTAGAACAAGCCTCTGCAACCATCCATCCGGGAGACAAAGTCGGTCTGGTCGGTAAAAATGGCTGCGGCAAATCTACTCTGTTTGCGTTACTGAAAGATGAACTGAGTGTCGATGCCGGTTCATTCAACATGCCCGCGCAATGGGAACTTGCCTGGGTCGCTCAGGAGACACCGGCTCTGGAACGCAGTGCGATTGAATATGTCATCGATGGTGATCGGGAATACCGTTTGCTGGAAAAACAGTTACAACAGGCGGAGCAAAATGGAGAAGGCACCCGCGTCGCAGAACTACACGGTCATATAGAAACCATTGGTGGCTATAGTATCCGGGCAAGAGCCGCGGAGTTACTTGACGGTCTGGGGTTCAGTCAGGAACAGATGCAGTGGCACCTGACACAATTCTCCGGAGGGTGGCGGATGCGCCTGAACCTGGCTCAGGCATTATTATGCCGTTCCGATCTGCTGTTACTCGACGAACCAACCAACCACCTGGATTTAGATGCCGTAATGTGGCTGGAACGCTGGCTGCAAAATTATCCGGGGACTCTGGTGTTAATCTCCCATGACCGGGATTTCCTCGATCCAATCGTCGGCAGAATTATCCATATCGAGAATCAGCAGCTCAACGAATATACCGGAAACTATTCTTCTTTCGAGAATCAGAGAGCTGAAAAACTGGTCCTGCAACAGGCCATTTATCAGAAGCAGCAAAAACAGATCTCGCATATGCAGAGTTATATTGATCGCTTCCGCTATAAAGCATCTAAAGCCCGGCAGGCACAGAGCCGGATCAAAGCACTGGAACGGATGGAAAAAGTTCTGCCGGCTCAGTTAGATAACCCTTTCAGCTTTGAGTTCAGAGAACCGGCTGCATTGCCAAATCCAATTCTGATGATGGATGAAGTCAGTGCCGGATATGGTGATGTTTCCATTCTCAGTCAGATCAGACTCAATCTGGTTCCGGGCAGTCGTATCGGGCTTCTGGGTCGTAATGGTGCCGGTAAATCGACACTCATTAAACTTCTGTCCGGAGAGCTAAAACCTCAGAGCGGCTCACTAACTTATTCTCAGGGCGTGAAGATCGGTTATTTTGCCCAGCATCAGTTGGAAACACTCCACCCTGAAGAAACCCCATTGCAGCATTTGATGCAGATCGCTCCAAATCATACGGAACAACAGTTGAGAGATTATCTCGGTAGTTTCGGCTTTCAGGGAGACAAAGCTCTGGAAAAAGTAGCGCCATTCTCCGGCGGAGAAAAAGCCCGTCTGGTACTGGCACTTATCGTCTGGCAGAAACCAAATCTGCTGCTACTGGATGAACCGACCAACCACCTTGACCTGGATATGCGTCAGGCACTGACTCTGGCATTACAGACTTATGAAGGTGCAATGGTTATCGTCAGTCACGATCGGTATCTGCTCCGGGCAACCACTGATGATTTCTATCTGGTTCATGATGCACAGGTTGCATCATTCGATGGCGACCTGAATGACTACTATCGCTGGCTGACCGATCAACAAAAACAGGAAAAGAGAGAACAGACTCCGGCAAAAGAGAGTCAGTTCAGTGCCGCAGCCAAAAAAGAGCAGAAACGTAAAGAAGCCGAATTACGCAAACAAACAGCACCAATTCGCAAGAAGCTGACACAACTGGAGCAGGAAATCGATAGATTACATGCGACCCTCAGCGATGCCGAGCAGCAATTAGCCGATTCCTCGCTGTATGAAAGCGAGAATAAAGCTAAACTTACTCAGGTGCTGGCACTTCAGGCTCAAAGCAAATCTGATCTTGATGAAGTGGAATCCCAGTGGATGGAACAGCAAGAACACCTTGAACAGATGGAACAGGAGTTCAATTCTCTATGACTCAGACGCAGGTTCATATTTCCCTGACACTGGAGCGACTCTGGCAATTCAGTTTGCAATATTACAGTGTGCGGGAAGTAAAAGAAGCCTGCCTGAGCCTACAAAACAACTACCACGGCAATGTCAACTTATTACTGTTACTCAAATGGCTGGATGAACAACAGGCGAGTATCGATGAACAGGACTGGCACCGGGTGCTGACCTGCATTGGTCCGACCGAAGGATTGCTGCACAGCTACCGGGAACTCCGCAGAAAACTGAAAGTTCATCTGCCGGATACGCTTTATCGTGAATCGCTTCAGTTTGAGCTACAGCTGGAAAAACAGCAGCAGTCCGATCTGGTTGACTGTATTAATCAGCTTGAGCTCTATTCTGTCGGCTCACAACGAATGACCCAACGCTACTGTAAAGAACTGGCTGCTGATCATCTTGCCGGTATTTTCAGTAAGCCAGCCTCATTTTCACCAAAGCAGTTGTCATCAAAGCAGTCACCACAAAAATAATTACCATCAGAGCAACAGGGAAAGTAACCGTGCAGAATTACTGTGAAAAGGATAATACTGTGAGCCGGATTAACTCACTGACATTTAAACCGGCTTTCGGCGGAACAACACCTCATATACAGACACTGCTTCCCAGATGGGTACGCCGGGAACCGCTGTTTTCTCCGCACAGGGAAACACTGACAACGCCGGATGATGATATTCTGAGTCTGGCATGGAGCGAAGATCCATGCCTTCCATCAGTTCAGATCAAACCGCTGTTCATTTTATTTCATGGTCTGGAAGGGAACTTTGACAGCCCTTATGCCAACGGTCTGATGCATGCCTTTGCCCAACAAGGCTGGCTGGCCGTCATGATGCATTTCCGGGGATGTGACGGGCAACCTAATCGCCGTCCCCGCGCTTATCATTCGGGAGAAACCAGTGATCCCCGCTATTTTCTGGAGCAAGTCAGCCTGCGTTTCCCCGGTAATTACAAAATGGCTGCCGGCATTTCTCTCGGTGGTAACATGCTGGCGAATTATCTGGCCGAGTTTGCCGATGAACCATTGCTCAATAGCGCGACCATTATTTCCGCTCCTTTCGATCTGGGCGCATGTTCAAGCAGAATCAATCAGGGATTTTCCCGTCTTTACCAGACTTATCTGCTCAGCTCACTCAAGAAAAATGCCTACCGCAAGTTAGATACACTTCAGCAGGCCATTCCGATCACTCAACCACTGATCCACCAGTTGAAAACATTACAGGAATTCGATGATCTGATTACTGCTCCCTTACACGGTTTTTCCGATGCTCAGGACTATTATCAGCAATGTTCGGCAATTTCTAAACTGGACCGGATTCGCCTGCCAACCCTGATTTTACACGCGAAAGACGATCCGTTTATGACAGACGCAGTCATTCCTAACACTCCACTTCCGAAAACAATACACTATCAGCTTCTGGAACATGGCGGGCATGTCGGCTTTTTGAGTGGCAGCATCCTCAGACCCCGTTTCTGGCTGGAAGAAATGCTGCCGCAATATTATCGGGAAAAACGATATTATCGGGAAAAGCGATGATTATTATGAAAAGTTATCAAAAATCCGCAAATATGCATATTGAGTTCATTTGAGTATAATAGTCAGATATACCTGAGTAAAAAATAGAGAGTCATCACTATGATTGTTCCCTGGCAAACGATCGATCCGGACACACTCGATAACCTGATCCGGGAGTTTATTCTCCGGGAAGGGACCGATTACGGCGAGCAGGAAGTGTCTCTTGAGGACAAGGTTGCCCAGGTCAAACAGCAAATTCAGACCGGTGAAGCAGTCATCGTTTATTCAGAACTTCATGAATCCGTTGATATTCAACTAAACAGATATCGTTAATTCATCAATTGTCCGGTGACAGCACCGATTTCCATGATATAGTGAATCAGATTTCCCGGAGAAAAAACCGGGAAATCGGTTGATTGAGTGAATGATAAGACAAGGTATGTCATGTCAGCAAAACATCCGATTATCGCCGTAACCGGTTCTTCCGGAGCCGGTACAACGACAACCTCCGAAGCCTTCCGCAAAATGTTTAACATGATGCGAATCAAGCCAGCCTGGGTTGAAGGTGACAGTTTTCACCGCTTTACCCGGCCGGAAATGGACGTAGAAATTCGTAAGGCCAGGGAGCAGGGCCGCCATATCAGTTATTTCGGCCCTCAGGCAAATGACTTTCCTGCACTGGAAGAGTTTTTCCGGGAATATGGTCGTTCCGGGACAGGAAAAATTCGCCGTTATCTGCATACATTTGATGAAGCAGTTCCTTATAATCAGATGCCGGGAACATTTACTCCCTGGCAGGATCTGCCCAACGATACCAATGTCCTCTTTTATGAAGGGTTACATGGCGGTGTTGTTGATGGAGAGACAAATGTCCCTCAGCATGTTGATTTTCTGATAGGCATGGTACCGATTGTCAATCTGGAATGGATTCAGAAATATGTCCGGGATACCCGGGATCGGGGACACTCCAGAGAAGCGGTGATGGATTCGATTGTCCGTTCAATGGATGACTACCTGAATTATATTACTCCTCAATTTTCCCGGACACATATCAACTTTCAGCGGGTTCCGACGGTTGATACCTCGAATCCTCTGAGCGCCAAGGGGATTCCGAGCCTGGATGAAAGTTTTGTCGTCATTCGTCTGCGTGGGATTAAAAAGGTCGATTTCCCTTATCTTTTGGCGATGATTGACGGTTCGTTTATGTCACGACATAACACCATTGTCGTACCGGGAGGAAAAATGAGTTTTGCAATGGAATTGATCGTTCGTCCAATCCTTCAGCAGTTGATTGAAACAGGGAAAATTGGTTAACAAACGATTCAATGGGACAGAATTTGGTGCTTTTAGTTCCTATACCGTGACAATGAGCACATTTTTGCGTACAAAATCACGGTCATGACACGATTAAAGTCAAGAAATTGTGTAAGAAAAAGGATACTATTTGAAACCGAAACAGAAGACAACTTGCAGGCTTTCTCAAGTGCTTTTATGCTAAGTATTCAGTTCGAGCTTCGCTAAAACATGGAAAGCAGCAAGCATACCCTGCAGAGGAAGAGAGATATTATGGTTCTAGGTAAACCTCAAACCGATCCAACATTAGAGTGGTTTCTTTCACATTGTCACATTCATAAATACCCGTCGAAAAGTACGCTGATTCATGCAGGCGAAAAAGCGGAAACGCTTTATTACATCGTGAAGGGTTCCGTTGCTGTTCTGATAAAGGATGAAGAAGGAAAAGAGATGATCCTTTCTTACCTCAATCAGGGTGACTTTATCGGTGAACTTGGTTTATTCGAAGAAGGTCAGGAACGAACAGCCTGGGTCAGAGCAAAATCTCCCTGTGAAGTTGCAGAAATTTCCTTCAAGAAATTCCGTCAGTTGATTCAGGTAAACCCGGATATTCTGATGCGTCTGGCAGGACAAATGGCAAGCCGCCTTCAGGTAACCAGCCAGAAAGTTGGCGATTTGGCCTTCCTGGATGTTACTGGACGTATTGCACAGACATTACTGAATCTGGCAAAACAACCTGATGCAATGACGCACCCGGATGGAATGCAGATTAAGATTACCCGTCAGGAGATCGGTCAAATCGTTGGCTGCTCCCGTGAAACCGTTGGCCGCATTTTGAAGATGCTCGAAGAGCAAAACCTTATTTCAGCCCACGGAAAAACAATCGTGGTATACGGTACACGATAATTTCTTCCCTGATCCAATAAGTAGAAAGCCATCCTCGGATGGCTTTTTTATTACTGATATCCCTTCAATATGATTCACCGCTGATGATGTGTACTTTCAAAGATTTTGTCGGCTGATGCTTCAACGAATCCGGGATACAACATCCCATTTGCCATCGGATAACGTTTGGCAAATTCATAGAACCCACCGGGAACCAACAGTTCCGCTTCATCAAATTCAACGACAACCCGATCTGCCATCGTGGATGACTGCTCCAGAAAAAGTTCCGGCGATCCCTTCACTTCACCCCCGGCTGCGTTTATGACAAAACCATGCTGATGCAGGTAAGCATTCACTTCAGCCACCTGATTGAATCGAGACAGTTGATTCACACTGACAGTGAAATGATTGGCTCCGTATCCGTGCGCAGCAACCCAGGCAGCATACTCACTTTCTTCTGCCAGCAGATAATACTGTTCCAGTGAAATGGGCCATAAACGTCCGCCATAAAGAAAATCGACGTCCGTAACCATATCAGGCTTCACATGAGACACCAGACTTCGGACAATCTTCTGCAATGCTTCAGAGCAACGGTTTACTTCCAGTTCACTGATAAAAACTTTGGGTAATTTAGGATTAGGATGCTCAAAATGCTGTGCTCGCAGCATCTTCTGTTCAAACTGGTAATGTCCTTTGGCTATGTATCCCAGACGAAGAAATGGCTGAGCGACAATTTCAAGACCAACCTGTGGCAGATTAAAGGTACGCAATGCAATATGGTCATTGATCAGCGGCTCATTCTCCTGAAGTAGTTCATGAACCCGCCATGCTGACGGGCAAAGTCTGGTTGTATAATCTTGCCATAATGCAGTAAACAGTGAGTCCGGCGTCATAAGCGCCTCCTTCTCTATCAACAATGACGGGCTTCACCGGGCACCGTCTGCCATCTCTGAATATTTCAGGAGATCAGCAGAAAACGGACCCGATCACCAGACTGGATCAACAAAGCCCGGGCAACTTCAGGCGTGACGATCACAGTCTCAGATTCCAGGCGAAAATCAACCTCAGCAATTGTTGCCCGGAAAAATTCAAATGAGGTATTACTAAGCATTATTTTTTGGCGGCCCTTATGTGCTGCAACTTTGACGGTTGCAGAGACCGAATGCCTCACCGACTCAATATGCCGTAAATCACACTCAACTGTCGGACCGGCATCAAAAATATCGACATAATTCCGGCAGGTAAAACCTTCTTCTTCCAATAATTTTAAAGCCGGTTTCGTTTTTTCATGGACCTGTCCGATAACAGCCTGTGCTTCTGGAGTCAGTAAATTAATATAAATCGGCAGCTTAGGCATCAGTTCCGCAATAAACCCTTTATGTCCCGAACCGGTTAAATAATCTGCCAGAGAAAAATCGATAGAAAAAAAGTGTTCCTGAAGCCACTTCCAGAAAGGAGAGTTTCCCTGTTCGTCAGAAACACCACGCATTTCAGCAATAATGGTCTGGGCAAAACGCTCCCGGTGCTCAGCCAGCATCAGAAAACGGCATTTTGACATCAGACGTCCGTTGAGTCCGACACGAAACTCAGGCAAAAGAAACAGTGTGCACAGCTCTGAACACCCGGTATAGTTATTGCCAAGCGTCAGTAACTTCACAATCTTGTTGACTCCCAGACGACGGGAAGAATGAAGAATCGTACTGATATGATAAGAATAAGAAGGCGCATCCCAGCCAACATAAGCTTCGATAGCGGTTGTACCGGCAATCCGGCCACTTTCTGTATCCACGCCGACCATCAGATAACTTTCATCTGTCGGAGCCTGAATACCGGTTTTAGCGAAACTCGCTTCAGAATGTTCAATACGATGAGACAGTAATGCCTCATTCACGGGCAGTGATGTAAATCCATAACCTGATTCTATTGCACAATGATAGAGTGCATTATAGTCAGCCATTGCAATGGGACGAACCACAAGCATGGATGTCTCTCCCTGAAAATCTGCATCCGAAATGAACGCAGTCTGACTATAAGCATAGCTCAGGATCGCCCAGATCCTGAGCTAAAATGTCACTAAGTTAATGATGCAATAGCTTTTTCCAGTCTCTGCAAACCTTCATGGATATCTGTATCATCAATAATCAGCGAAGGTGTGAAGCGGACAACATTCGCTCCGGCAACCAAGACCAGCACGCCCTCTTTTCCTGCCGCCTGCAATATTTCCCGGGATCGTCCTTGCCAGGCTTCAGTCAGTACGGCGCCCAGTAGCAGGCCTTTACCACGAATTTCGCTGAATATCGGATATTTAGCATTGATCTGTTGCAATCCATCACGGAACAACTGCTCTTTCTCTTTTACCCCCTGAAGCACCTGAGGCTGAGATGTGATATCAACGACAGCTTCTGCCACAGCACAGGCCAGAGGATTCCCGCCATAGGTTGAGCCATGGACACCAACCTTAAAGTGAGATGCAATTTCCGTGGTGGTTAACATCGCCCCAATCGGGAAACCGCCACCCAAAGATTTCGCGGTACTTAGTATATCCGGAGTCACTCCCGTTCCCTGATAAGCATAAAAGTCACCGGTGCGACCATTACCGGTCTGGACTTCATCAAAGATAAGTAACGCATTGTGCTCATCACACAACTCTCTGACCGCCTGAATGAATTCAGGTGTCGGAGAAATGATACCGCCTTCTCCCTGTAACGGCTCCATCATTACCGCACAGGTCCGCTCTGAAATCTGAGCTTTGAATGCTCCCAGATCGTTATAAGGAAGATGCACAACATCTGACGGCTTCGGTCCGAAGCCATCGGAGTAGGACGACTGTCCTCCAACGGTCACGGTAAAAAACGTCCGCCCATGGAATCCCTGTTCAAATGCAATAATTTCAGATTTTTCCGGGCCATAATTATCTGCGGCCCAACGACGGGCCAGCTTCAGTGCAGCCTCGTTAGCCTCAGCCCCGGAGTTGGCGAAAAAGACTTTTTCTGCAAAACTCAGTTCCGTTAATTTCTTTGCCAGACGCAAGGCTGGTTCATTGGTCATCACATTACTCAGATGCCAGACTTTCTGAGCCTGCTCTGTCAGAGCCTGAACCATTGCCGGATGGCAATGTCCCAGGCAACTGACTGCGATGCCTCCGGCAAAATCGATATATTCTTTCTCTGCCTGATCCCACAGCCGGGAACCTTTTCCCCGTACCGGAATCACTTCCATCGGACTGTAACAAGGTACCATGACCTCATCGAACTGTGCCCGATCGACTTTACTTTCTATAGCCATTGACGCATTCCCCTTTTCGTTCACGAGCTTACAACCGACAAATACCAGTATCCACCATTATAGATGATCGGTTCATTCTGACAGTTTACGGATGCTCTTAATATACCGTTCGACCGGTGTCAGTAACCGACACCATCGTCAATGACACTGTTCAGAACATTCTGCATTATTGATTCTATATGACTATTTATGCAATAAAAATGATTTTTATTGCATTTTAGATAATTTTTCGGGAAAGGTGTTTAGCGACAGGCTACGAGCGGCGCAAAAAATTAGCCAGCAGTTCATGTCCCTGCTCTGTTTTGATCGATTCGGGATGGAACTGAACGGCATCAATAGGCAGCGTACGATGCTGATAGCCCATGATCTCATCGATACCGCCATCTGAGGTTTCTGTCCAGGCCGTGACTTCAAAGCAATCCGGTAAGCTCTGCTTTTCAACAACCAGAGAATGATAGCGGGTAACGGTCAGCGGGTCGTTCAGCCCGTGAAATAACCCCTGATGAGTATGGCGAACCGGAGAAGTCTTGCCATGCATTACCTGTCTTGCCCGGACAACATTCGCACCGAACGCCTGAGCAATGGCCTGATGGCCAAGGCAAACCCCCAGCAACGGCAACTGACCGGCAAAATGTCTGACTGCTTCCAGAGAAATTCCGGCTTCATTCGGCGTACATGGCCCCGGAGATATTACCAGATGGGAAGGATTCAGCGCTGCAATACCGGGAATATCGATCTGATCATTACGGATAACTTTTACGTCAGTACCCAATTCACAGAAGTACTGATACAGGTTGTAAGTAAACGAGTCATAATTATCAATAATGAGTAACATGAAAATTCCGCGCCAAACTACTGCTGAAAGTCAGGCCGCTATTGTGCAGGATAGTGCCAATAAATCAAGAATGAACATCCATCGTCTTAGGTGCTATTTGTAAAAATACTGAGAACCAAAAGACAAGTGGAGATCATGGTGCAAGATAACCCTCAGCTTCTTCTACCGGACAACAGAGCGACATTTGATCAGTGAGCCATGCAATCAGTTCTGATTCAGCCTGACTGTCAGAGTCGGGAAGCTGCAATACCACATATCGGTGCCCGGAACGTAAAAATCCGTAAGGTGCTATCAAGCGCCCCTTTTTCAGTTCATCAACAATCAACGGATAAGAACTCATTGCAATCCCTAACCCATCAGCTGCCGCCTGAAGCGAAAAATAGAAATGCTCAAAATGCTGATCCTGACCAAAGGAGTGCAGATTTCTCTGGTTATCACGCGACAACCAGTCATCCCATGCATGAGGACGGGTTCGGGTATGCAAACGCTTCATCCGCTCCGGACTTTGACTGTTTTGCCGCCAGTAATCAACAGTACAGACCGGCCCGATCCACTCATCCACCAGCACAGTTCTCCGATAATCACGATCGATGACAAAATCATCCCGACGAATAGCCAGCGATAACCCGGAACGTCCCAGTCTGACTGGTCCACCGGCCGTCGACAAGCGTACATCAATTCCGGTTTCCCGGAAAAAACCATCCAGCCGCGGCATTAGCCAGCGCATCGTCAGCGTGGGCTCACAAGAGATTTCCAGCACTGAAGGATCCTGTTGTTGCAGACGCTCTTTCCCTTCTTCTAAAGCCTGAAATGCCACATCCGTATACTGTTTCAGCAAACGTCCGGCCTGAGTCAGCACCATCTGCCGCCCCTGCCGCTCAAACAACTGCTGACCGGTATATTGTTCCAGCACCTTGATCTGCTTGCTGACCGCACCATGCGTCAGACACAGAACTTCAGCAGCCTGAGTAAAACTGACTGACTGTGCCGCTACATGGAAAATATGAAACGATTTCAGATGTCTCATGTGTGAATTTATCTCACATATTGATGGAATTCATTTCGATTATAAATGATTCATAAATGCATACAATAACAGACCTCACTTCATGGATTCGGAGAGATTATGACAACACTGACATTGGCTTTACTCGGATTATTAATCGTCATCAGCCCCGGAGCTGACTTCGCTCTGGTGCTGAAAAACAGTCTGGTCTACGGTCGCCGGGCCGGTATTCATACGGCTTTGGGAATCGGTCTGGCGATTGGCGTTCATATCAGCTATTCACTGCTTGGGATCAGTTACCTGATTTCACAGAGTCAGTGGTTATTCACAGTCATCCGTTATGCCGGTGCTGCCTATTTGATCTATCTGGGAATCAAAGGACTATGCGAAAAAACTCCAGAGCCAAAATCCACGCCCCATCTTCAGGCGGCAGTGGTCACTCAACCCCGGACATTTATGCAGGGCTTTTTCTGTAATGCGCTGAATCCTAAAACAATGCTGTTTTTCCTGAGTATTTTCAGTCAGATCCTAGGCACCAATGACCCACATCATCAGGAAGCACTTCTCTATGGTTTCTATCTCATGGCGTTACACGGAATATGGTTCTGCCTGCTGGCACTGTTTGTCACCACAGAAAAACTGCAACAGATACTCCGGGCGATTACCCGGCCAGTTCAGCATATGTGCAGCCTCGGACTCATCAGCTTCGGAGCATTGCTGGCGCTACGTAGCTAACGCCACCGTTTCTGATGCTGACAATTCATTCAGCTATTTATTCATAGGGATGCCCGTAATTAATTGGATATTTTGGGAACACTCTCACAGAATCAAACACATATATTGTATGGTTTGAATAGAAGGTGGATATCAAAAGACGCATATGAGTATTTCAACAGTCAACCATGCAAAGCCGACTGGTATACGGCCAGAAGATGTTACCCGGAATAATAAACAGCACTCCATTGAAGACATTGCCTGGCAAAAAATCAGACACAGCTTTTGCAGTACTGAAAAGAAAGCAGCAGTAGCATGTCTGCATGACATCATGTACAACACGGAGAACATAAGTGTAAACGGCAAGCTCATTGCATTTGAACGATTGCAGAGAATGGCGGGAGAAGGGCATAAGTCCAGATTTCAGTCTGAGATTTCCGCAACAAAAGACCCACATAAACACCAGCTGACGCTCAGGTTAGATGACATGGTGATTCTCTCAGGTGAATACAAAAAACACGGAGAACCCAGTTTTAAGATTGCAGCCGGACATAAACTGGATTTCAGCTATGATCAGGGGGCTTTGTATAAGATTGTGTCTGATACCGAACTCAAAGGATATAATGTCATACCTGAAGGTAAAGAGTATCATTCGTCAGGATTGTCAAAGGCAGAGACAATCCCGGAAGGCCTGAGAACACCAAAGCCCGGAGAAACAGTCATCCGGATGAATCCTGTCGGAGCCGGGATTAAGCATACCGAGAATGTTGGCTATTATGATTTTAAGCTCGGCAGAAAAAGTGCTGTCAGTCAGGAGTTGAAAGCCAATCACGGCCTATCGACCTTCAAATCCAAACTCAAAGAACTGCGCCATGAAATCCTGCTTGATGAACGCTCTGCATCACACTCCCACCACTATCGGCTCGAAGGCAGTAAAGCGAATCAAGTAACAGATAAACACCTGAATCGTAATTCAACCGTCAATGCGTTCAGAAATATGCTGCTGAATGTCCCGGAGAAACACCAAGATGCATTCTTCCATCAGTTAACCACTCAACTGAATGAGCGCCTTGATTTTATGCGAGCCAACGATCAGGTGACATTTGTCGGTTCAAGCCTGCTTATCGCTGCACCGGAATACCCCAAAACTGAATATCCGGACATGCAGATGGATGCGCCGGAAGTCAAATTCATCGATTTTGCACATCCGATCAGACAGGGCGATAAAAAATTCACTCAACAGAGAGCATCCGTTATTCATGGAATCGAAAATATGATCCGGGATTTGGAAACAGCTTTCAGACAATAATAAATAAGTATAAGAAAGCCCGACCACGGACCAGCCGGTGATCGGGCTTCTTCAAATCAACTCAGATTATCCCCAGACTTGCTGAGCGACCTCCCGTACGAAAGCAATTTTTTGCCACTGCTGTTCGTCAGTCAGTTCATTACCTTCCTCCGTCGAAGCAAATCCGCACTGAGTGCTCAGGCAAAGATTTTCCAGAGGCACATACTGTGCTGCTTCATGAATTCGGGCAATGACTTCCGCTGTATTTTCCAGCTTGCCGGTTTTGGAAGAAACCAGCCCTAAGACAACCTGCTTACCCTGAGGCACTTTTGCCAAAGGTGAAAAATCACCGGAGCGGTCGGTATCAAACTCCAGATAAAATGCAGAGACATTCTCTCTGGCAAACAGCACATCAGCAATTGGTGCATAACCACCGGATGCAGCCCAGGTCGAACGGTAGTTCCCCCGACAGACATGTGTCGTCAACACCAGATCTACCGGTGCATTTTCCAGAGCCCGGTTGTTGACCTGTAATAGCTTCTCGGTCAGTGACGCAATACTCTGAACATGGTCAAAATCATGGGAATCCCCACACCCGCAAGAGACTTCTCCGGGCGTCGCCGCTTCTGCCGCCGCAGCTGCAATTTTAGGATCGGTTAACATGCCCCAGGTACAGTCATCAATCTGTAAATTGCGACAGCCCACAGCATACAACTCCTGAATGAAAGTCTGATAAGCCAGAACAATGTCATTCAGTAACTCTGCTTCATCCGGATAAATCGCTTGTGTCTGTTCCAGATTACACGGACGCTGTAATTCTTTCAAAAACTGCGCCGGAGCCGGAACTGTCAGGCGAGGCACGATTCCTTCTTCTGCAAATTGCAGCAGAAATTTGAAATGCTCAAGAAAAGGATGATTTTCACCACTGATCTTTCCGGTCAGCCGGACACTTTCCGGACGGGTTTCGACCTGAGCAAAGAGATAACCCTGCTCAATCTCAGATTTCTCTACGCCATTCAGACCCCACATAAAATCCAGATGCCACCAGCTCCGGCGAAATTCACCATCGGTAATCACCTGTAATCCGGCGGCTTTCTGTCTGGCAACCAGCTCAGAAATGGCTTTGTCTTCTACTTCTGTCAGTTGCAATTGGGTTAACTGGCCGGCAGCAAACTGCCGGCGAGCTTCATGAAGATAATCTGGGCGGAGATAACTACCGACCACATCGGCACGAAATGGGGGAAAATGGGTAGACATGATATTTTCTCAATCTGCTATTGAATTATGTTCATAGCGTACGCTGCTCTCAGTATGAGAAAAGTGATATTTATTCAAATCAAATATGAGAAAAAATCATGATAAATGCACCCTAAAACTTAGTTGGATAAAAGATGAATAAATTTTCCGTGGCATCCTGAATCGCCATCAATAAGATAAAAGTTGATCCTTTTCCCACTGACGAGAGCTGTCATCAGAGTTGAATAGACAATCTTATTATTCTCTTCATTTTTATTCCATCCTAACCATTTTCCGGCAGGACAAAGTGAAGTACCAACATTCATCTGAAAGACAACATTTCCCGGCATATAAGTTCCTTCAACAATCGTCACTTTCCCGGTGATTAATGTTTCACTTGCATTTACTGAAAACACACTTGTAGCACATAAAAATAACAATGCAGATAATTTCTTTTTCATTTTAAGCCCATTTTATAAACAATAAGTCTACAGATAATATATTTCTTCAGACATAAATATCGCCCCAAGAATATAAATAGTTCTTTCAATACAGGTATCTTAAATCTGAGTTAATACAGACAAATACACCAACAGTAATTCTAAACCTTTATTCCTGCATCGTGAAACTGAACTTCTGCCCCTGATAGTCTGAACTAATCATTCAGAAAGGAATGAAAGGAAAGAGAAGAGAAAGTCCGAAGCATGATTCCAATCACAATGTGATACTATTTTCATATTCAATGTAATGCATTTCACTCACCCAAAACTATAGTCTTCAATGATGTATTAACATCAATTCATAATCCAACAACGTCAAGGAAAATGGTCATGAAATCGCTACTTATTCGTTCAATCGCTCTGCTCTGTTCAGTCGGTTTTGCTGGTATTGCGTCAGCGGTGACAACCGATGGTACTTATACGCTTTACTATGACTGGAACTGCAACGGAGGTTATAGTTCAACCTCTGTCACACTCAGCGTCGACGGTACTTTTACTGCCGGTAGCTACAGCGGTAACTGGGTCGAAAACAACCAAACCCTTACTCTGACTTATAGCTCCGGCACTTACTATACCGGTTACCATACCAGTGAGGCTGTCGTCGGAGTGCAAAGATCATACAACGGCTTAGATGGCTGCTTCTATATGCTGAAATCAAGCACCGTAGCTCTGAAACAGGCTCAAAGCACTGCTGTGGATTCTGATGGACGGTAATATTTCAGACACTTCGAAACACAGTCCAATAGGGAGAAGTGTTTACTTCTCCCTGATTGTAAAACCGTGACTGGTTTTAGTTATATACCGCGACATAGAGAGGTGACTCTCTGTCACTCCAGTCATTACACTGATGCATTCCCTTCACTGTCACAGGCTTCCCTTGCGCCTGAGCAGCAAGTACTAATGAATACATCGCTTTCCCCAATTCATTACTCAAAGAAAATGCCCATTCATTCGTTATCGTACTACATGGTGCTTTTTCCGAGTTTCCTTCCGTCCTGAACATGACCACTCCATGTCCTGAATCATCCCGGTGAACGATCACCTGCGTAATCTTTCCTGTGCCGGTTCCCGCTGAAGCAGTAAAAGAAAGCAGAGATCCTAAAAGGATGCCTAAAAACGTCGATTTTTTCATTGTTACTCCTATTCATACTTATATTATTAATATGTTATGAGATCATGGTTGTTATTTGATCTGCATAAAAATTAAAAAAGGACACTCAGTCCCAGAGAATCATTATCTGATTAAACACCTGTAAATCAGTAATAATACTCTTGATAGAGTGCCCTATATTGTGAGGTATTTTCTAATTAATTACACTGATACCCACAAGTAAAGATTGTTGCCGGTGTTGAGGTCGCTCTGATACCATTCACACCGTTAACCAAGGTATTCCCCCACGGACTGAATGAGTTGTTATCCCAGTTATTCACAATATCTAACTCTGCGTTCTCCGAACTGTTACCTGACCATGACCAGCCGATATATCCCAGATTCAACGTCTCTGCCCGTTCCATAATCGCATCTTCAGCGACTTCTGATCCCTGATGTCCTGCACCAAATTCCCCGACTAAAAGTGCTAAGCCCTTGTTCAGGAATGACGTTATATAATTGTTCACTGCATTATAATCGCCATAAACCTGATACATATGAACACTGAAAATCGTATTGCGTAGTGGGTCTGCATTAAATACAAACTGGGCATTATTCAGCATAATCTGTTTCCAGTCCTGCCCCCAGTTCGGAGCATCAACCATCAACGTATGAGTAAACCCTGCATCTCTTAACCGTTTGATCGCATTCATAGTGCCGTTAATCCACACACTACTATCAACATTATTACCAATCGGCTCATTCCCCAGATTAATGATGACGTAATCTTCCTGCCCGACTAATTTGTCCTTCATTTCAATCCAGTAACCCGCAGCAGAATCTAAACTTGCAGCGCTGCCTTCCTCACCAAACCCGGTTGTATCATGCACTTCCAGAACAGCAATTAAATGTCTTTTCTTAGCCTGCTGAATAACATTCGCAACATCATCAGCGTTGTTCTTATTCCAGCGGTGTCCATTACTTAACACAACCCGAACGGTATTCGCACCGGTCGCAGCAATACCATCTAAAGCATGATCTAACTGATAGGTAAACCAGGTGTGAGCGTGGTTTATCCCACGCATCTTAAAGGCATGACCATTGCCCTCATATAAGACGCCATTAGCAATATAAAACCCAGCCTGGGCAGACAATGCATAAATAAAGCCTAACGTTGCTATCAATATTTTTATCAATTTCATATCCATATCCTTAAAGTAGATGAAGGCTCCGCTGTGGATGATTCCGGCAGCGATCACCGTTCAAACCGCAAAAAGTATGATACGAATATCATATACCTTCAAGAGCTGCCTGCCACTCTACTTACCGGGATGAGAGATTGATTCCTGAACTGTCTGTCCTCACAACAATTGTCCTTGCAACAATTGTTTTCAATTGATCACAGTGCAGAGAAAAAATAAGACGCGGCATTGACGGTTAATAAATTAGTTTCATAATAGCTATTGTCAATATAAACCTTGTTTCAGTTGTACAAGAATGGCGTCAAACCTAAATGACGGAATCATAATTAATATATAGGAAATAAGTATGAAATTAGAAAAGATAATCGTTGGACTTATTACAACAACAGCTCTTTGCAGCCAAGCGGCCTTCGCCTCGATTTATCCGGGTAATGTCAATATCGTCAATACGGAGCTCAAATATCCGGCTCAGAAAACACTCGAGGTGGACTACCACATGTTCGGCTCTGAGATTTTTAATAATGGCAACACTGTGAATTTTGGGCTCACGCAAGATGGCGGAGACTCATTCATTAATATCGGCCGTGATTTTGCTGATATTTCATGTGGAAGCGGAGGTTTAGGCGGAACCATGCGATGTGTCCCAAGTAGCTCAACACAAACATACAGCGTCAATCTGGATTCCGTGTTAAGTGAACAAAATAAAACCGTACTGGCAAATTCATGTGCCCCCTATGAATTTCAGGTGAAAGCTAGTTACAGTATTTCGAGTGCACTGAGTATGAATACCGTCAAGATCGGGGGGCAAGGAGCACCGGACTGGCTGGTTTCTTCCGGTAGTTTTTCGCCAAACCAGGTCGCCGCAGGCGATAAAGTTGTCATTAATGCGGTGGTATCATCAGCCAACTGCTCGCAAAAAAGCGGTACAGCTCCAACACTAGCTGTATTTTTAGCGAATGCAGATAAGCAACTTATCTATTTCTATGGCGAAACACCCATTAGACTCCCCAACGGTTCAAGCCACACGATCACTGTCCCGATGCTTTCAGGCCTGACGGCGGGTACTTATTATTTAGTGTTGGCGGTCGACAGAACTAATGTTGTTGCTGAAACCAATGAAAATAACAATATCGCGATGGGTAAAATTACTGTGATTGACAGCTCAGCCACAGAACAAGGCATTGCGGCTAAATCAAATGTACAGTCAGCCAACAGCAGTGGCTTAATGACTTACCTGACCAGAACCGACGAAGATAACCAAAACTTCGTTGACCCACAATTACCGGTCACACCAGGGATGAAAATGCTCAAATCAAGTGAGCTTAAAGACAACGATGTGATTAACCCGAATAAACTTCAGACTCAATCTCCGTCAGATAAGAAAGAATAATCGGTTTATTGATTTGTCCAAAAACAAACGCCAGTCAGGTTAGGCTGGCGTTATTTCCCTCTGATACAGCTTTTCTCGATGTTGAGGAGTACTCTGTTTCCAGATTTATAAAACCTAACTTAATAACTCATCTTAAATCCAGAAACCATATATATATTCACATCACTAATTGAGCATTCTTCATCGGATGAAATATTTTGTGTGATAACATCATATTCTTTTCCCGTCTTATCAAAAAATGAAAAAAGGTAAACATCTGTATACTGAGCATTTTTCATCGTTTCTGAAGCGAGTAATTTGAACTGTGTTCTATCCTCATTCAGTTCATCCTCATTTACTATTTTTTTATCCTGTAACCAGATTTTTGCCATATTCATCGGCCATGTATGGCATGTTGTATCCAGCCTTGCAAAAGAAGAAAAACTGGAAAGAGCTAAGAACAGTAAAAGAAATAGTCTCATTATTCTACGACCTCAATTTGTCTTTCATTACTTAACCAAATACGCTGGCGAGCCCAAAAAGGAGCAACAATACAACCTTCTGATGCCTGACCGGGGTGAGCTTGACTGTCTCCATGAATCATGAATCCGCTACGCCCAAACATTTGATTACCATCATCAGGTCGTAATCTTAAAGTATATATTCCTGTATGAGGATGTTTAAAAGGTGTACCGACAATAGTATACCTACCTCTCGGAATCGGACCTTTACTTTTTACATTCTGCATTTCAGGGTTGTTTTTCCCGATTCCATTTCCGGAGTATGCTTCCGATATTTTCAGTCCATTTCTACTGAGATAATGTGAACGCAGATGATAGACCCAAGCCATAAACTCTCCATCCAGATATTATTAATGTATCTGATAAATCAATAGAAATTGTATTAAGAAGAGTATAAAAGACAATTTATTAAAGAATTATCCCTTTAAAGTGAGAGACTTACCAGATATATATCCACCTTAATTTATGCAATTTGATAGTAAGATGTCTCAAAGCGACATACAGAAATGGTGGAAAGAAGAAATGATGGACACATACCTTCAAGAGATCCCTGTTACTCCACTCACCGGGATAAGAAATTAATTCCTGAATGTGAATTGACTCACAGATAATAGTAACTGAAATGTCACTCAGGTATGAGTTCCTACAATAGATAACATATTATAAAAACAACCACTTGAAGTAGCCATACACCATAAATACGATGGTAGATCACTGGCAAACCCAGTGACAGGCGTAGGAACCTGTATTAATCTACCGATACACGACTAAGCTGGTATAACGGCTTTTTCGTAACCGTCTCAACATATCAATTATGGTGAGCTGAATAGGGCAGCTTCGGCTGGCCGTTACGGTAGTTGCGGTAATTCCTACCCCTGTTCAGTTCACCACTCACAGAGTAGGAACTTTGGGTGGTGATTCATCATCACAACTACCGGAGGCGACTATGCCCAAACACCCAACCAATCCTACTCTACATCTGACCGCTCGCGGATATCTGATCGACTTACTCATCACCAGCACCGAACCTCATATCGATCAGCATGAATTACGCGAAGTGATTCTGTTCCTCAATAATCTGATCACGTTTGATGAAATGAGTCTGTGCAGTGACGGTAGTGGAGAAAGATAATGATAGAATGACAGGGATTGTTGGGGCAATCCCTGTGTTAACTTGCAGTTATCAACTACTGAGGTGTGTATCCTATTTATTTTTTATAGTTTTTAAACAAATACTTTATATGCGGAATCACCTTCGTATATTGTATCAATACTAATGTATTCTACCTGCATCATATTTATAGAGTGCTTGCCCAATAACACCATTCCTGTGTTATTTAAATTATCATTAACTTGATACATAACAGACACATTGTCTGATTCTAATCGCTTAAATAACTCAGTATTAGGTACAAAATACCTAGTTCGGGCTAAAAAAGAGGAGCATTCTTCATTAAGGATACTTAATATATCTTCTTCAATGTTATTCCCAACGAGAAGCAAAAGTCCACCATCCAGTGGCTTTATAGCCAACGGTGGCCAAGAATCTATCTCACTTAGCTGCACTTCTTTTATGGCAAGATAGTGATCTTTTCTCAAACATATATTCCATCCTTGTTTTAAATACCTTTTTTCAATCACCTTTGCCGCGACTGATGATTTACCTGGTAGATTAATCAACCAAGTCACAACAACCACAACTCTCAAACCAATTTGGTTTAAGAACTCTCGAATCAAAAAAGGTATAGAGTCTAACTCCCCATCTTTAATCACAAAGCTATATCGATTCAGTTCTCTACCTTTTGATTGATCGAGACAAAGCTCATCCACACCACATTTTTTTTCATACAAAGATTCATTATTCGCTATAGGTTGCTCTTTTCCAAATTCAATCATAAGTCACCTATTATTTTGAGGGTTATGTGTCGATGGATAGGTATGATGGGTCGTGCTCCCTGGAGTATCTACACCATAGTGAGGAGGAACATTATCTTTCTTATGACCATAAGGATCATGATGAACTGTTCTACCAGTATCAGTTGAACGAACTTCCGTACGGACACCAGGATCACCCTGAGGTGATCGTGATCCAGGTCTTGAAGGCTTATCTGGAAGCTGTTCTCTACCACCATGTTTTCCCATACCTGCTTGACGTTCGGCTGCTCTTCTTGCTGCTTTTTTTGACGGATGAGGAACATCAATACGTCCTGCAACTTTTGTAGAAAGTCTCCCTGCCGTAGCCGCGTTTCCTATAGCAGGTACAACAGCAGCAACAGAAATACCCGCATTTACAAAATCGCCCTGTAGCGCATACAGCCCTGCATTAATAACATCAGCAATATCACCAATACCCGGAACTTGTCCAGCGACATCTAATACAGAGTGAATAACATCCACTGCCTTACTAAGCCAACTTTTTTCCTCCTCTGGTTGAGGCTCAACAGATAAAGTTGGTTCATCAGTTGTTGGAGAGTTTGAAGTTTCTGCAGATTCTGGACTAGATACCTTATCTGACTTACTCTTAGAATCTCCACTCTTGTTTCCATCACCATGTTTAGCCGTTGTTGTGTCAGAATCCTTTCCGTTATCCGCATCAGCGCCAGTCCCTTCTGAATTTTGGTCGCTTGATGCTTCAGTACCTGATTGTTCTTCAGTTTCAAAACCAGTCGGATCCACATACTTCAGCGGGTTGTTCCAGACATAAGAGTAGCGGTTAAAGCTGTTGGTCACAAATGGTGCCTGAATCTCCGGATCCGGGCTGATAAACCGCCCCAATTCCTGATCATAAACCCGGCCGTTCATATGAATCAGCCCGACTTCGGTGATCTCTTCATGGCCGGTGTAACCCCGGTTGGTAATTGCGGCCTGCACGACGTCCAGCGGGCCGTCTTCCCGCCAGCTGACTTTGCGCTGTTTACCCCAGGTATCATAACTGCGCCGCTCGACAATCACGCCGTAGCCGTCGGTGATCATGTCGACCGATTCCAGCGCATCATAGTGCAGATAACGTACCTGCTTATCTTTCAGCTTGTCATCAGCATCTTTGAGCTGGGTATTCAGGGCGATCAGCTTGCCATCTGCATAGATAAAGTGCTTATGCTGTACTTCACCGGTGTTGGTATCCGTCACCCGTTCATAGTATTTGCCGAAGTAGAACGTCTCTTTACCGTCGCTGGAGCTCTTCAGATAACGGTTATGTTCAGCGTCATATTTGAAGGTCACCGTATTGCCGTTACGGGTAATTGTTTCCGGCTTGTTAAACGCATTCCAGCTCAGCGTCCGCTCGTTATCACTGCTGCCAGAAGCCCATGCCCGAAGCATGTTTCCGGCACTGTCGTAGGCGTAATTTAATCCATTGGCCTGTGTGACCGCATGTGGACCTGCGGCCTTACCGTCGTACTCGTAAGCGCCGATACCCTGCTTATAGGTGATATTGCCGAGGCTGTCATAGCGGTAGCTGAACGACGTGGCGAAATCCGGGTTATCTTTGCCGTGGCGGTTCGGATTATCCAGTGCAATGGTATTGGAGGTAACCCGATCCAGTCCGTCGTATGACCACTGATCGGTAATGCCCAGTTGCTCATCCTGCCGGTAAACCACGTTGTTGTGCTGGTCATAACGGTACAACAGCGAACGAATCACCTGCCCGGAGTTGAGACTACCGGCTAGTTGACGGTTGAACAACACACTCGCTTTATGAGTAGTAATCATACTCGGACGACCGGTATTCGGATCGTGAATATAGGTATTGGCCAGCCCGTTCCCCAGCGTTTCCGACAGCGTATGATCGTAAGCATCAGTGTCCCGGCGTTGCCAGTAATAGATGTAAGCCGGGTTATCTGTTGACTCATCCAGTTCGGATTGAGTCAGAATCAGGTTCAGATGATCAGCCTGACTGGTCGTTCCCGTATTCCGGCACCGGCTCCGCAACGCTGTGTCTACCTGGCTACCCCCTAACTGATTGGCATACTCACAGTAGAGCCCGCTCATATCTGCCACTTTTTCGGACAACGCAATCAGTTGACTGGCGAGATGGGTATAGAACTTATACCGTCTTCCGGCGATGACCGCCGCTTCATCAAGTTCATCAGCCGTGAAGTGTAACTCTTCACGGGTCTCCGCATCGGCCTGAGCAATATAGATATCCTGCGTGCTCATCAGATCCGGCTGACCATTGCCATCATAATCCGTCAGCAAATAATCATGTGCGGCAGTCAGAGACTGACTGTTAAATTCATCAGCACTTACCGGATTCACGGAAGTATCATAACGCCGGACACCACCACCGCTGCCGGCCAATGTCGTCGTCAGCCGGTAAATCGCTCCATCCAGTGTAATATCCAACGGTATTGAAACATCATCATGTAGCAACACCCAGGTACCGGGACGTAGATAACATTCACCATTACTATTACACCACTGTTTATAGCGATAACCGCCAGCGAGTAAGGCTGCCGATGCACTATCCAGTGTATGTACATTGACGGTTTTCTGATTGTATTCGCTGGCTTTCTCTTTAAAGAAAGAAGTCTGAGTAGCATAACGCTCGGCTTTATTGAGATAAACACCGGCCTGAGCAATCGCTTCATCAAGTAACTGACGGATATCTTCCCGGAAGCTGGCACTGGTAAAGACTTCATCAGCATAACTGCGTGGGCTGCGCACCGCAGACACATAACCGTACTGATTGTACACATACTCAACGGCCAGACGTTCCTGCGCATTGCTGCTTTCAGAAACAGAGTTGGCTTTGCCCCAGACAGAGGTGTCTGTCCCGTTCGGACGCACTTCTCTGGAAACCCGCTCATAGTCATCGTAGAAATAGTGGGTACTGAATTTCTCCCCTTTGACTCTGACGGCGATTTCTTCAACCAGTCCCGCCTGATTGTAGTAATAGTCGGTCTCATTGCCGTTCCCGGAGAATCCGGCAATTACACCGACAGCACCGCGTTCATCATAACGCCAGTTTGAAACGGCACCACCTTCGGTCTGTTTCACTTTCCGCCCCAGACGGTCATAGACAATTTGGGTGACAACGCCGTAGGCATCCTGCTTATACACCAGTTCGCCAAGCGCGTTGTAACGATAAGACCATTTGCCCATATCCGGGTCATCGAGGAAAGTCCGGTGACCTAATGAATCGTAACGAATACTGGTAACATTGCCTTTTGAATCCTGACTGGCACGCAGACTGCCATCGGGGTAATAGTCGTAAGTCTGGTAAGCGCCAAGCGGTTCATCCTTACGCAGAATATAACCCATCACATCACTTTGGGTACTGTGCTGATAACCTCTGGCATCGGTGACTGTGGTTTTCAGGCCCTGATAAATGGTTTGATAAACGGCACGCTTGCCGCCATCGGCCGGTTCAGACTTGAGCACTTCCCGGTTGAGCAGGTCATAACCGAAGGTGACAACCGGAGGATTGGTGTCAGACAGAAAATGAGGGCGCGTGACTTTGAGTTTGCGTCCGTTGCGATCCCAGGTGGTGTCGACTGCGATCCATCGTCCCTGAAAACCAAGGTGTAAATTACGCACTTCCCGGCCAGCATAGTCATACTGAATGATACTTTTGGCACCAGTTGCTGCTGTCGTAGTGACACAAGAAACTGTCTGCGGTACGTCCCGTGGACATTGTCCGCCCAACTGATAAACCGTTTGATTGATATTGCGAACACCGGGCAACGTTTCAGAAGCAACCCGGCCAAACACATCATAGGTATAGCTTGTGGTTCGGGACTTCAGCGGACTTACCGACTGATTCAGAAGCCCGCGCCCGTTGTACCGGATCGAGGTTTTCTGCCCCATCGCATTAACAGATGCGGTCACAAATAAGCCTTCACTGTCATACTGAGTCGTCACTGTTCGCTGTGGCAAATCAGTACCACCGGTACTTTCTGCCGTAACATTACCCCAGTCATCATACTGATAAGACTTATGTAACTCGCCATTACTGACTGAAGCTTCACCTGTAGACTCGTATTCAGATCCCTGAGTCACTTGTGAAGCAATAAAGCCTTTCACGGTATAAGTGAAGGTCTGTTTTGTAGTTCGGCTCAGCCCGGAGGTTTCATCAGTAAGTGTTGAAACCGTATTAGTGATAGCGCCAACCTGCCAGTAATTATTGCCGGATTCCGTCAGCAGTTGAACATTAGTCGATTTACTGGTCGAGATCTCTGGTATTCCATCCCCATTGACATCCATCAGTGAGTAACTGCCACATCCGGTTGCCCCTGACTGTAAAAACTCCTGCGCACTGATCTGAGTTAAAGAGCCCTGATAACGGGTTAATCCATCCAAATCGTTCGCGACAGATTTCACGGAATATTTAAAATATTCACCATAACGCTCTAGCAGCAGAGGCGTATCAACCTCACCATGCAGAATAATCACATAATCGTTCGGTTTGAAATAGATCGTTCCCTGAGGTGAACAGTAACTACTGATCCCGGCTTTATAGCGTCCCAGAATCGCAGAGATATTATCGACCTGACTTGTTGAAGTTAAATCGAAGATTGAATAGTTCTGATTGACCCCGGAAGAAAGATATTCATAACGCTGATGTCGGGTGTAGCTGCCGGCACCTTCAAGCCCACTGGTTATGGTCACGTTTTCATCAGTCAGACTACCAAAGCGATTGAGCACCCGTTGGGTTACCTGCTGTTTCTCAACCACCTGATTCGACAGGCCATACTGTTTCTGAGTGATCGTGCTGGCATAAATCTGGTAATAATTTGTCAGATATCCCCGATAATCATTGCGGGTATAAGCATAATTCGTATCAGAAATCAGATGATTATTTTTATAAACCCGCACCCGGTTAGTTTTGCCCACTTTGACCAGATCCAACTGCTCAAAATCGGTAATCGTCTTAGTGGATACATCTGCATTTTCGACTTCGGTAATCTGGGCAAATCCCAGAAAACCACCGCCCAAACGGTGAGACTTGGCACCGACATAATAATAGGCATAGCGGGTTGAATCGTATCCTTTCGGCTGTTTGAGTACCTGTGAAACCAGATAACGGCGTGGTGTCACGTTACGGATATTATTGGCATCATAAAAAGACTGGGTCAGAACGGAGCGATCCACTGCCGGTTTATAAGTTACATCGTACTTAATCGCATATTCGTGGAAGGATGTAATTTTGTCCTGAATGGCTGGGGTGGAATAATAGAGCTTAGCTGTCACTTGTCCTGATGAACCATATCCAACCACGTCAGTCCAACCATCACCATTCCAGTCCCCAAAAGAACTATCTTTAAAATCATGCGTCAAGATGACATTACTTGTTATCGTTCCAAACCGATTGAGATAGAACTTACCCTCATGGTAAAGCTCGGGATAACCATCATTGTTAATATCAACAAACTTTATATTACTCCAGTCATATTTTTTACCTGTAGTGGTATCATCTGCCGAACTACGGAGTACAACAGTTCCGGGGCTAGAATTACCTGACTGAATATTTAACTCGATTGGTTCTTGGTACTTAACTCCATCAAAAACAAATAAAAGTAATTTAGGTTTTTCTGTCGAAGTATCTAATCCTTTATATATAACTAAATCTAAATAGCCATCATTGTTGATATCGACAAAGCTAACAAGCTTGTTAACTGACTCTGGTACATTGGTCGTTCCATCATTATTGAATAGTTTTACCGGGGAAGACGGCGTGTTATATAAAAGCTGCTTTTCTCTGCCTGTTATTATATAAGCATAAAAAGAACCAGAGTCATTCAATATATATTTATCATCGATTCCGTCCCCGTTAATGTCAACGACCTGGTAGTTAGAAATGAGCTCATCTCCGCCATCACCATCGAAATCACCGGCATTTTGCCCCTTACATGATGCATCCGTGCACCGGCAATAGCTTCGGTAAATCCCGTCTCTTGCCATATATGAAGCATCACCGCCATTTTGGCACTGATTCAATACAACCGATAACGCATTGGGTTTACCCGTTAAAGCAAAAGATTTTACATTTGAAGTAACTTTACCAGCATCTACAGGTGAATAAGGCGGCTCCGCTATCGGATTTTTAAACTGAGACTGTGCAGATGTACGGAAAGTACTAGCCATGGGGGAAACACGACCATAAAGAGTGCTCACTCCATCATTATTCTGATCAATAAAATAAGGCTGATAAAAACCAGTTTCCCGGCCGCCATCGAGTTGGACTCTGCCTGTCTCCGCCCAGTTAAATTTCAGCGCGGTTGAACACTCGCCTCCGGCACAATATTCGATCTGACTGACCAGACTGCGGGCAGTACCGGCAGAGTAGTGATAAGCCAGATTATAATCACCAATTAGCTGATCATTGCGATCATAAGTGTGAATACTTTTTAAGCGAATATTACGATTGAGTCTGGAGCCATAAAAATATTGAGAAACTTTGTCTGAGCGGTCTTCATACTGAAAATTAACTTTTCCTCCGGCATACTGAATCTGATTCAGGACATGTGTGCCGGCACCATTATTTTCCGCATACAAGAAGGTAATATGGTTATTTTTACTGCCATCGGTAATCTTATTCAACGCCCATTTATAAACATGTGCCTGCCCTGGTAATTCAACCCGGGAATCATTGCTATTACCATACTCATAAACCGAACCGTCTTTACGCCAGATTTTAAAATAAGCCGGGCCACTGCCACCGGTTCTGCCAAAAGAAACAATTTTATCGTAACCATTTTTTTCCAGACGGTACTCAGTCAGATCCCCACCATCTTTTCCCGAAACAGCAATTAAACGTTGTCCGTCTAAACAATAGCGATCATTACCATCAAAATTAACCCCACCCCAACGGCCATCTTTGAGTAAGTTTTTTCCACAGCGGCTAATGTTTGACACGCCACCCAGTGACCACCCCATTCCCAAATCACCATTGGGTGAATCACTGCGATATTCAAAGCTCAACTTCGGCTGATGTCCGGCCCGGCCCGGTGACACATGAATCGGCAGCGAATAAGTCGCCTCACCACCCGAAGCCTGAAATTCACCGGAAAGCTGAATTGATTTCTCTCCGGGCGTCACTGCGGCTGCATTATTCGCAAAAAGAAATAAAGCAGAGAATAAGATATAAAATAATGTCACTGTACGAGTTATTGTTATTTTCATAAGACGATTGGTTTTCATAAGACCGACCACTGGCAATCATAAATAAGTTGGGGGAAAAATTATGGTGCAGGATGAGCAACTGACTTCAGTTGTTGTAACCTCTGCTTCAAATCAATCAATTCATCTGGCTGGGAATATTGCTTGCGGATATTCTTCTGCGAGAAATCAGCAAGATCACCGTGGAGCAGGGGTAAATGGTTGTGAGTATCTTGCAGCAAACCATCGGTTACGGTTTGTTGCAACTGGATTACCGGAGATGGATATTCAGCATCACGACTTAGTACCGGGGAATTGATCTGTTCATGGGAAGGTAACCGGATATTCTCTTCTGATTTTTCACGATCCGAGATTTCAGTTGGCGTAGTCAGTTTTATATGTAAAAAAAAGTAAAACAGACTGATACACAGAAGAGTAATAAGTAGAATGGTAAACCAGTGACGTTGACTTAGCATAAAAAACACACAATTCAGGATAAAGAGACGCTACCGCCCTTCATCTGATAAAAATGAATAATAATATAAATATCATTTATGGAAATAGCATCATATTTTCCTGTGGAAGTTCAGCAAGTCATCATCTGATAAATAGTGATAATCATCACTGTTTTTATTATTCATATCCATGATTTCTTAAAAGTGATTCACTCAAAAGTTAAATATGTAAATCCCAATGTTTTCTTTCCGTTAAAGGAATGCACAAAAAAATCCCCCGCGAAATACACAGGGGATTTAAGCTTAAAGCAGAACTATTCAAGTTCAAATAATCAATTAACGATTGGCACAGAATCCTACAGAATGAGTGCTTGCGCCTGGCTGAAGAACTTTGTTCCAGTCAACGCCACGAATTGTCACTTTAGTTCCTTCCTGAGTCCAGACTGCATTCCATAACGCATAAACACTACCTTCTACGTCAAAAGCAGTATTCCATTCAACGGCTTCTGAACCATTGTTGGTTACAACGATATCAGAGCAGTATGTTGAGCTGCCATCCTGTGGGATGTTAACGGAAACAGATAGGTCACCGGTGCCAGGATCAGTTGGGTCGGTTGGATCCGTCGGATCGGTTGGGTCTGTCGGATCAGTTGGATCTGTCGGATCGGTTGGATTCGTTGGATCGGTTGCTTCCGAAGTACTGAAGACAATATGATAAGCAGACAATGCCGGAATGTTGTAATTAAGCTGATTGTTGGTGACTTCAACTTCACCTTTGTCCTGAATTTCACTAGAAGAAGCATCCAGCACATAAGTCTTACCAGACTTATAAATGGTGGTTGAATCGATATTGAATACACCGTTAATCGACTCATTCATATTCTTATTCAGAACGATGACGTGCAGCAGACCGGTTGATGAATCAACAGAAGCATAAATAGAGCTATTTTCTTTATCGCTCATTGTTGCTGCTACGCTGGTATCACCAAATTTTCCGTTTGCTCCGTCATAGTTCCGGTAAAGACGATATGCAGCTGCAAGATAGCTTTGTTCATCATTCAGAATCCAGCTGTTCGCGGCATAAACATCATATTTACCAAAGATACCCAACAGATCTGCTTCGGTAATACCACCGGTAATATCATCACCACCGCCGTAACCATACTCGGTAAACGCAATCTTCGTTCCAGGGTAATTGGTGTCGATAGAATCCTGAATGTGTGGGATCAACGGCAGTTCAGCCATATTCCACTTGGCAATCCAGCTATCTTCCTGATACTCAGAATCCCATAATGTCCGTGGAGCCTGCATCCGGGCAACTCTATCTTTCACTGAATCGGCATCGCCGTCTGTTACACGTTTATCACCGGTCGCTTCTGAATACCAGTGCAAATCAAGTACGTCCAGCAAGCGTTTTCCGGAAGATTCACTTGCAGTTTTCATCTGAGCCAGATAATAGTCGATATACCAGTGGTACTGACTTGAATAGTTAGACCAGTCTGGCGCATCGGTCAGAGAAGTAAATCCGGTAAATCCGTATAGAGCAGGACCAAAAATGGTCGCTGTCGGATCGACATCTTTCACAGCCTGAGCAGCTTCAATAGAACGATCAACCAGTTCTTTTGCTCCGGGCTTTTCAGGATGGATCCGTGAGTGTGTATGGAACCACAAGCTAGGTTCGTTATCCAGCGAGTAGGCAAATACACCACCGTCAGCCGCACGGCCATAGCGTTGAACCAGGAAGTTCACCATTTCATCCGTATATACGGCGTTATCGGTTAAATCCGGAGTTAATGAGAATGGCGCATTTTTCTTCGCAACAACCGGAATCCAGCGGGAAGAAGGAGCAACTTCGCCTTCCTGAACCGTTCCGTTTTTATCCGCAGAGACATAACCGGCCAGTGGTACTGTTACCATGGCTTTCGCTCCGGGGATGACATCATTGTCAACAAAATCAGTCAGTGTGATACCCGGAATAGTTTCATCAGCACCACTTGGTACCATAAAGGTATCACTGGAATGCTGCCAGTCAGAACCGGCATTGGAATAGTTGTTTTCCCAGTTATATCCGGTTGTCCGGTTTCCGCCCAGACGATAAAAACCAAAGTTTTCACGACCTGTCATGTTCATTCTATGGTTAGTACCATAGATTAATGCACTGATTGCATGATTCTGTGCATCTGGTGAAATTGAGTAATCTACACTCACCTGAGCAGAAGCTGCACCACTGGCAAGTGCTGCAAAAATCAGTAAAGATAACTTTCTTGGTCTAGCCAGTATGTGTCGATGGCCTGGTACATTCATCGCAAATATTCTCCTTTCGCTACATTATATTGATGCTGCCGAAACAAAGCCTCACCCAAGAAAACTTTATAAAACAAAAAATTCATCAAAATCAGTTATGTATAGAATAACTAAACACACCGAATCACCCCGTGACATCATTTTGCCTTCGGGCCGATACTGATGAAAATTCCGGATCAATCATGGAAGATATCTATCCGTCAGCAGACATGTTTTCCCTTCTCTGTTATAGCCGGGACTGCTCAAGTCAATTCGTGATGCGAACTCTCACACAAAAAAAGCCGGTAAACGGCCGTCTCTCCCATATTCACATCACCATTCCCAGAATCAATCGATCGTTGGTGATCAGGTTTAGTCATCCTGAAAGCACTATGTAGAGTGCATGGCCATGTCACTTTCATCGTTCAAAGCAAATAACCGGCAACAAAGATCAACATTTTCTGGTCTTGAAACAGCACAAGACCCAAACAACAGAGACAAGTGGAACATTCAATATACTAATACAACGAATTGCACATAATGAGCTTAAATAGAGCCAAGTCATATAATTATTTTCAATCTGTCTACTTGCTCCCAATTCAGCAATTGAATAACTGACAAAGAACGAGATACACCGGCAAAAATTCGGAACACAGATAAAACCACCTGAATTTGCTCAATTTTTTAGTCGCAGTTACTCAATGCAAAATCAGAGTTTTCTCTTTGATATATCTGTTTTTATATTCGGTTCATCTATGGGATTTTTCTTTCTTACAAACATGTCTGAACAGAACAAATCCACATGATCGTCTTTCTGTGACGCAGATCGGTCGCACAATTATCAATATAAGTTATTATTAATTTAGAAATCACTAATATAAAAAGAGAGTAAGTAAAGATGAAAAGGACGATCGTAATTGGTGCAGGGCTGGGCGGAATCTCCGTTGCATATGAGTTAAGACAGAAACTGCCGAAGGATCATGAAGTGCTTCTAATCAATGAAGGTTCTGAATTCCATTTTATTCCCTCGAATCCCTGGGTCGCCCTTGGGGAACGAACCAAAGAACAGGTCATATTAGATCTGACACCCTACACGAAAAAGTTTCGTATTCCGTTTAATACCTCTGGTGTTGCACAAATCCATGCTCAGGATAAATGTCTGCAAACCGAAGACGGAACGGAGTACGAGTATGATTATCTGGTGATCTGTACCGGACCAAAACTGGCATTTGAAGCGGTGCCCGGAGCCGGGCCGGAAGACGGCTATACACAATCGGTCTGTACTGTTGATCATGCAGTCAAGTCTTACCATGCGTACCAACAGCTGCTTGAAAATCCAGGACCGGTCATCGTCGGTGCCCTTCAGGGAGCCAGTTGTTTCGGACCGGCTTACGAGTACATTTTGTCCCTCGAAAGTCAGTTACGTAAACAAAAAATCCGGGATCAGATTCCGATTACGTTTGTCACCAGTGAACCTTATATTGGTCATATGGGATTAGGTGGTGTCGGCGACTCAAAAGCACTGATGGAACATGAATTCCGGGATCGGGGAATTAAATGGATTTGTAATGCCCGCGTCACCCATTTTGAATCAAATCTGGCCCATATAGAGGAATTAAACCGTAAGGGAGAAGTCGATTTCGAACATCATTTACCTTTCGAAATGGCGATGTTCCTGCCACCGTTTAAAGGTTCTCCTGCCGTCGCAAATGTACCGGAGCTGTGTAATCCTAAAGGCTTTGTACTAACCGATGAATACCAGCGCAGTCCGGTTTATCCCGAGATTTTTGCTGCCGGTGTCTGTGTTGCGATCCCGCCACTGGAAGAAACACCAGTGCCTGTCGGTGCACCAAAAACCGGTTTTATGATTGAGTCCATGACCAGTGCGATTGTAGAAAACATTCTGAGTATCGAACGTGGTGAGCCGGTCAAAACTAAACCATCAATGAATGCGGTCTGTCTGGCCGACATGGGTGACAAAGGTGCAGCATTTATCGCCCTGCCACAAAACCCTCCCCGAAATACCAACTGGACGTCGATGGGACAGTGGGTCCATCTGGCCAAAATCGCTTTTGAGAAATATTTCCTCTACAAAGTGAAAAAAGGCACCAGTGAACCGATTTATGAAAAATATATTATGAAAGCGGCAGGAATCAAACGGATCAAATAAAAAAGGCTGCCATCACGGCAGCCCTCTCATTGACAGATAAAACTTAAAGTGGTGCAACAAAGCCAACAGCCTCATACGCTTTTTTCAGCATTGGGGCTGCTTTGGCCGACGCAGCTTCCGCACCGGATTTCATCACTTCATTCAGATAATTCAGATCAGTACGCACTCTGTGAAACTCACGCTGTACCGGTTCAAGCATGGCAACAACGGCTTCACCCACATCTTTCTTGAATGGCCCGTACATTTCAACACCTTCATATTTCGCTTCAATTTCAGCGAAAGTCATTCCTGTTGCAGCCGAGTACAATCCCATCAGATTGGAGATTCCGGCTTTATTCTCAACATCATGACGAATCCGAGGTGGTGTTTCAGTATCGGTTTGCGCCTTGTTGATCTTCTTGATAATCGATTTTGGATCTTCCAGCAGCGTAATGACATTCTTACGATTGTCATCTGACTTCGACATTTTCTTCGTCGCATCCTGAAGACTCATCACCCGGGCATTCACTTTAGGAATGTAAGGCTCAGGAACAGTAAAGATCGGCTGCTCAGGGCTATAAATATTATTGAAGCGAATGGCAATATCACGGGCTAGTTCCAGATGTTGCTTCTGATCGTTACCGACCGGAACCTGATGCGTACCGTATAAAAGAATATCGGCAGCCATCAGCACCGGATAATCAAACAGCCCGGCGTTAACATCATTCGCATAACGCGCAGATTTATCTTTAAACTGAGTCATCCGGCTCAGTTCACCCATCTGGGTATAACAGTTGAGAAGCCAACTTAATTGCGCATGAGCCGGTACGTGGGACTGAACAAATAATGTGCTCTTCTGCGGATCAATGCCGACCGCAAGACAAATCGCCAGTGCATCTAACGTGGCTTCGCGCAGTGCTTTCGGATCCTGACGGACCGTTACTGCATGGAGGTTCACGATACAATACTGACAATCATAATCATCTTGCATCTGATGCCATTGACGGAGAGCACCCAAGTAATTACCAATACTGAGTTCACCGGAGGGTTGAACACCACTAAAGACGATCGGTTTGTCCGATACCAGGGAGTTGCTCATGAGAAAAATTCCTTTGACTTCATCAAAATTAGAGAAAAAACCGTGTGACAGCTTTAAAAACAGTCACACGGTCTGCTCAGTGTACTCATTAGGAAGTATTTTTCTAGATATTTATCGCATTCATGCTGAAACCAGAACAATATCCAATACTTCACTGATCTGATCAGCGACAAAATCCGGATCGGAATCCGCAATCGGCTCACCGTGGTTATAACCGTATGTCAAACCGAATGAACGGCACCCGGCCCGTTTCGCTGCCAGAATGTCATTCTTTGAATCACCAACCATCAACATCTGCTGTGGCTGGCAGTTATAAGTCGTCAGCAACCACTCAAGGGCCATTGGATCCGGTTTCTTTTTCTCAAACCGATCCCCACCAAGCACTTCCTTAAAATAATGAGAGATGCCATGTTGTTGTAGAATATCAGGAACAAACTGAGACGGTTTATTGGTCGCAATCGCCAACGTAAATCCAGCCTGATATAGCTGTTCCAGTGTCTCTTTAACGCCCGGATACAAATGGCTGAGACGGTGGCCTGTCGCATCGTAATACACATCAAACCGGCTTCTGGCATCTTGCAGAAGTTCCGGACTCAATGACGGATCAACAGTTAAACTCTGACTTAAAGCGCGGGCAATCAGTACATCGGCACCGTTGCCGACATAATCACGAACCTGTGCTTCAGACACTCCCGCATAGCCCAGCGCACGCACTGTCTGGTCCGCAGCAACGGCCAGATCGGGAACGCTGTCCAACAACGTGCCATCCAGATCAAATACGATCAATTGAATCTGCTCAGAAGACATCACTTATACTCTCTATTTGATTTTTTATATGGCGGTACAACACAAACTCACCGGGACTGGATCCTATCGGATCCACAAACAATAACTTACCGTGTGACCAGAGCCAGTTCGGCGCGCATCGCGTCAATCACACTCTGATAATCCGGCTGACCAAAAATAGCTGAACCTGCCACAAACATATCGGCTCCGGCTTCTGCAATTTCACGGATATTCTCAATTTTCACGCCACCATCAATTTCCAGACGAATCTTGCGACCGGAAGCTTCGATACGCTCACGAACAGCACTAAGTTTATCCAGAGTATGAGGAATGAAAGACTGCCCGCCAAATCCCGGATTAACTGACATCAACAGGATTAGATCAACTTTATCCATCAGGTAATCCAGATAGCTCAATGGCGTGGCCGGATTAAGTACAACTCCCGCCTGACAACCATGATCTTTAATTAATTGCAAAGTCCGGTCAACATGCTCGGAAGCTTCGACATGAAAGGTAATCATTGATGCCCCGGCTTTGGCAAAATCAGGAATCAGACGATCAACCGGTTTAGCCATCAGATGGACATCAATCGGTGCAGTCACACCATAATCACGTAAGGCCTGACATACGGGAGCACCAAAAGTCAGATTGGGTACATAATGATTATCCATGACATCAAAATGGATCACATCTGCACCGGCATTCAGGACATCGGCAACGTCCTCTCCCAAACGGGCTAAATCGGCAGAAAGGATGGAAGGGGCAATCAAAAAGTCTTTCATAAAAGCGGGCCTCTGTGAGCATGAAGATTAGAAATACTTGCCAGGAAGGATCATTCTACCGAAGCCCTTCCCCGGATCCTAGCGTGTGTTTGCCTTTCGTATCGGTTTTTGCAGACCACAGCTCTCTCCACCATTTTTACCGGTATGAGACAGCAGTGTAAATCTGACTAGTCTGTCAAACCCTCAGAATTACCTTCAAACAGAGCCAGAAGTTCATCGACTTTATTACGTCCGGCACCGTTACGGCTAATTGTCCGCTTTACTTTGACCACACTCAGTTTTGCACCGTGGTACAACCTGCGGGTCAGAATCGTATCATGATTGGAGATCAACACCGGAATCCCCCGCTCATTGGCTGTTTTCTCTGCAATGTCAGCGAGAGCCGCCTGATCATCCAACGAAAAACCACCGCCGGCATAAGAGGTAAAATTTGCAGTGTGGGATAATGGCGCATAAGGCGGATCACAATAGACAACACTGGTTTCATCCGCCCGTTCGAAACTATCCTGATAATTGGTACAGATAAACGTTGCTTTTTGCGCTTTTTCGGCAAAAAACTCCAGCTCAGCTTCAGGAAAATAAGGTTTCTTGTAGGATCCGAAAGGGACATTAAATCCCCCTTTCTTGTTATAACGACACAGTCCGTTAAATCCAAAACGGTTCATGTACAGAAATGCCAGTGAACGATACATGACATCACTGGTCTGATTAAACTGATGCCGGACCGACAGATATGCTTCTTTACGGTTATTCTCGGCAATAAACCAACGTTTGGCTTCGGTAATATAATGTTCAGGCTGCTCTTTGAGCAGATTATATAAATTGATGAGATCAGGATTGATATCAGCCAGAATATAATGCTCGTAGTCGGTATTGAGAAAAATAGAACCAGCACCGACAAAAGGCTCAACTAAAGATTGAGCTGCCGGTAAATGGCGTCGGATATCATCAACCAATCCATATTTTCCGCCAGCCCACTTCAGAAAGGCGCGATTCTTTTTCATCTACTGCTCTATCTATCCACCACGATCAACAAGGCTGCGAAATCTAACATATTTTCACTTCATCCCCAAGTGAACCCGAACTATTTCACCCGTTCTATCTCTCGTTGCACCTGTCGGAGTGACTTCGCCCACGGACCTAGTGCCTGAATCGAACTGGGAAGTGTCGCCACTGCATCCCGGGCCATCTGAATCGTCGGATAGTTTTCGTAAGTCACGATATACCAATTGACCTGATCCCGGATTGTCGGATAGACATAAACCTGACTCTGCAACTGATGACGCCGGATAAAATCTTCAACTTCCTGCAAAGAGTTAAAGGCCGCAAGTTGCAGGGTATAACTCCGGGCAGACATCGCCATCAACTCTGTGGTTGTATAGGCAAAAGACAAACCAGGCAGGTTGGGCGAGCTGGCAGCACTGTCTTTATCAGCGGTTGGAGAAGATGAGCTTTCCGCTTCAGCCGGAGAGACAGACGAGCTTTCCTGAGCTTCTTCTGTCGACGCAGGGTCAGTTGCTACAGGGGTTTCCGGTGAAGCCTGCTGAGCCAGATGATCAAGTTTTGCCGTATCAGCATGCTCCGGCTTACCTTCCATCAACGCATCTACAACCTCGGAGGAAATAACTACACGCTGTCCCTGATCATCAACACCGACACTCTCACCATCGGAGATAACTGCCGGGGGCAGCGCATTGGAATCATCAGTCACACCACCGGGCAAAACCTCATTCTGGTTCTCTTCGTCTGATGCTGAAGAAGACGTTTTGGCATCTCCCGCCATATTCCCGCTTTCCGGCAGCGTCGGAATAACCGTCTGTTCCTTCGCCACATCATCTGCAACAATATCATCCAGTGTATTTACGGCCGGAGCCTGCTGCCCGGAGAGCATCCACCAGTAACCGCCGCCTAGACAGACAGCAACTAATAGTATCAATACTGCGATCTTGGCAGGAGACCCGACTATTGAGCGAATCACGATCCGCTTTTCCATCTTCTTCTCTCCTAATGCTATGATATCACCCGGAGTTTTCTTCGCCTTACTATACGCATGACGAACTCTTTTCTCCATTTTAACGTCGACGAAGCGCATCACCAGATATTCGAAAAGACGATCAGCGTCATCCTGAGAAAGCCGCTCAATCTCCAGATCAACGGGTTTATGCTCCTGACCATAGCCAATCCGGGTCAGCAGCGTGTCAAGAACCCGGGGAAGTGCAAACAGGATCACATTGATCGACCACTGCGGTTTTTCCTGAGCTTCCAGCACTAACATCCATAATTCGGAAATCAGATTTTCAGATAAAAGTTGAGCATTATCGACCACAATCACGATATTGCAGGGATCATCTTCAAAAACGGCGGTCAGATTATCGGTCAGAGAATCATCCGGATTAAAACGGGCATGAGAGGAAATTTGGGTCAGAATGGTCATGCGGTGCTGATGATCATCCTGATTCGGGTAACATAGCAACAACGATTGATTCTTATCTTCCGCCCACGCTTCCAGATAGCGTTGTGCGATCCAGGTTTTCCCCGCACCTGCTTCACCGGAAACTGTCACTAAATTGGAACCGAAATGCGTCAGAAGCCTCAGTCGCTCCAACAGATCGACCTGAGACTGTAATTCCAACACTCGCCCGTGTGCTGCACTCATGAAACCATCCTACCCAGAAGAATGAAAGACAGTTGAATTATACTGTACGACAGAAATCTATCGCCTGCTCAATAACCGATTCTGGGATATCCTTCCACACTTCAGCGGTACCGATTCCCGTCGGCAGAACCAATCTCAATGTTCCGGCCAGAACCTTTTTATCCCGCATCATATGAGTCATGAAATCAGAAAAAGACATTCCTTCTGGCGTCTGTACCGGCAACCTGGCCGATTTCAGAATCGCAACAATACGTGCAAACTGTGCCTCAGAAATTAATCCGTGCAGCTGTGCCGTTTTCGCAGCCATGACAGTCCCGGCAGCAACAGCTTCACCATGAAGCCACTGACCATATCCCAGATGGGCTTCAATCGCATGCCCGAATGTATGTCCCAGGTTAAGCAGAGCACGAATACCGGCTTCTTTTTCATCCTGTGCAACAACTTCGGCTTTGATCTCGCAGCAACGGGCTATCGCATAAGTCAGCGATGTCTGATCCAATGCGTAAAGTGAATCAAGGTGAGTTTCCAGCCAGTCAAAAAATTCAGCATCATAGATAATGCCGTATTTGATCACTTCAGCAATCCCGGCTGCAAATTCACGTTCCGGCAGAGTTGCCAGACAGTCAGTGTCGATAATCACAGAACGGGGTTGGTAGAATGCACCAATCATATTCTTACCCAACGGATGGTTTACCGCTGTTTTCCCACCAACAGAAGAATCGACCTGAGACAATAGTGTCGTCGGAATCTGGATAAAGTCGACGCCCCGCTGATAACAGGCAGCAGCAAAGCCAACCAAATCACCGATCACACCTCCACCTAAAGCAACAATCACAACATCTCGTCCCAGATTATGCTCAAGTAAGAATGTCATCACCGTATTGAATGTGTCCAGACTCTTGTACTGTTCCCCATCGGGTAATTCCAGTAAATACGTCTGACAACCGGCGTTTTCAAACAACTGTGTGACTTTATCGGCATAAAGCGGCGCAACCGTAACGTTGCTAATCATCACCACTTTCTGCTGAGGGGGAAGAAAAGAAAGATGTGCCGGATCTTGGAATAATCCGGCTCCGATTGAAATGGGGTAACTACGCTCACCTAAACTGACCGTAATCTGCTCCATGGGTTGCACTCCGCAAAAAATTAAAAAAACTTACTGTTCTTCTAACATTTTTACGATCTGATTGGCTACCACTTTTGCACTTTGGTCGTCAGTTTTCACAGTAATATCCGCAATTTCTTCATAAAGCGGATTACGCTCCTCAGCCAAAGTTTCTAAAACTTCGCGTGGCTGTTCTGTTTGCAGAAGCGGGCGCTTTTTATCACGACTGGTACGAGCTAACTGCTTCTCAATGGTCGTTTCCAGATAAACAACGACACCCCGGGCAGAAAGACGATTGCGATTCTCTTTGCTTTTTACAGACCCACCGCCTGTCGCCAGAACAATTCCCTGTTGTTCCGTGAGATCATGGATGACAGTTTCTTCACGTTTGCGGAAACCATCTTCTCCTTCAACATCAAATACCCAAGCAATATCTGCTCCCGTTCGTTCTTCAATGACGGAGTCAGAATCTACAAATTCCATATGAAGTTGTTGTGCCAGATATCTACCGATAGTACTTTTGCCGGCCCCCATAGGACCAACAAGGATAATATTACGTTTTTCAGCCATGTTTAGCAGTAATTAACAACATTAATTCAATGACATCGCCACAAGTGAATTCAAGGTATAGCAAGGGTTGAATCAGCTTCGTGGCACCAATTCCTCACAGACATTTCGTGATAAGACCCGAAATTATCTAGATCTGAGTGCCCGAATGCAACATTATTTTTCGGCTATCTGCAAAAAGCAAACTAACTTATTGAATAACAACCCGAGGCGTGACGAAAATAAGCAGTTCGTTCTTATCTGTTTTTTGATAATTACGCCGAAACAAGTTGCCTAATAATGGCAAATCCCCCAGCACGGGAACTTTATCAATCCGGTGCATCTGTATTTTCTGATAAATTCCGCCCAGTACTACAGTTTCTCCGTCATTCACCAACACCTGAGTCCCGATTCTTTGAGTGGTAATCGCGACAGCTTCTCCCGAACCTGTTTTGACAACCTCTCCGGGACGATCCTGTGTCACTTTTAAATCAAGGAGCATGTGGTGATCCGGAGTAATATTCGGTGTCACTTCCAGACTCAGTACTGCTTTCTTGAAAGCAATTGTCGTCTCATCATCAGAACTCGATTCCTGATAGGGAATTTCTGTCCCCTGTTCGATAAATGCCGCCTGATGATTTGTGGTTAACAAACTCGGACTGGAAATAATTTCGGCTCTGGATTCACTTTGTAAAGCAGACAGTTCCAAATCCAGCAGAGTCCCGGCTCCCAGCTTTGCCAGTTGGAAAGCAATAGATGAAGCATTACCGGAAGTACTCGGCAAATTAACATTCAGAAAATCGGTCACCTCTGCCGATTCCGTCACTCCGGTGTCATGACCACCCGCATGCATCTGCTCAATATTCCCCCCGACAGCAAAACTCCCCTGCCTCATTTCCGCCCCCCAGCGAACACCAAGTTCATCCAGTGCGCCTTCGCTGACAATCACAATTCTCGCCTCAATTCTGACCTGCCGGACCGGAATATCCAATGCCTGAATCATGTCCCGGACAGACGCCAGACGGGATGGTATATCCCGTATAATCAGTGAATTGGTGCGCGGATCAACCCGTACAGTCCCTAATTCAGATAACAGTCCAGGTTGTTTTCCCCCCTCAAGCAACGGAAGCAGTTCAGACGTTTTTGCATACTGAACGGGAATCAGTACTGTTGCTAAAGATGACTCTGACTCTTTGTGTTCATGCGCAGAGAGAGCTTCTGTCTGCTCCGGCTGCGGTACATCAAATGGGTCACTAACCGGTTGAGCCACACATACCACACAGTTCAGTCCCCATAAGAACAACAATCCCCAAAACCGAAAATCAGATAATATTCTCCGGTACTTATTTCGACTCATGATCATCAGTTCCTTTATTTTGGTCTTGGGGTTTACCGGGTATATAACCCGTGGCCGAAACCTCAATACGATTCTGCTTAAATGAAATTCTTTTCCAAATCACCGGCTGAAAAATAACTTGGGGTGTCTGCTGCTCAATGGCACCGATAAAATTCCGGATATCCGGAAAAACTCCGCTCAATCTGATTTCAAAAATATCAGCCATATTCCCGAACTGCCGCGTTGGCTTTTTCCAGACAAAATGTCGGATACGGACATGGTTGTGTTCAGCCAACTGCTCTATCCTTTTTACCCATGCAGAAGAATCATGCTCCCCAATTACCTCTGACATTTTTTGCACCAGTTTCTGCCGGAGAGCATGCCAGTCGTCTTCCTGCTCCCGGAAATGATGAATCTGCTGTCTGAAAGCTTCCTGCTGCTGAGCCAGTTCATTCAAACGGATCTGGTACTGTTGCAACACTTCATATCTGCCATGCCAGAAAAGCGGATAACTGGCACCGGAGAGCGTGATGACCAACACAATGATGAGTCCGCCCTGCTGTAAGGGAGAAGCATGCAATATCAAACGCCACAAAGCATCAGAAGTCATCGTCAGTCACCTCTTTTCTCTGCGCTTTATCAGAAGTTGCCTTTATCACGAAACGAAGCTGGAAAGCACGAAATATGTTTCCCCAGTGGGGAGAATTGTCACGCACGGAAAGGATATCCAATTGTTGAACTGATGGAGCCTGTCTGAGACGCTGAATAAAATGAGCAATATTTTCCGGATAACGACTCACTCCCTGAATGATCACCTGTTGTTCCTGCAAACGGATCTCTTCCAGATAGATACCTGATGGTGTCGACGATGTCAGGAATGACATTAGCCATACCGGCACCTGGCTTTGTGCTATCCATTGATTCATCTGATCCAACAGTTTCTGATCCTGTACTGCTTCTTCTTGCTGCTGTTCCCAGTCGTGCAGACTCAGCTTCTGTTTCTTGATTTGCACATTGAGTGCCAGTTCAGACTGTCGTCTGAGAGACAGTTGCTGATTCATCCAGAAGAAAGTTCCCCCTTGTCCGACACTCAACAAAAATCCACCAAGAATAAGTCGTCCGTATAACAGATGCTTTCGTCGATATAACTGATTCTGACGCCAGTCCATGAGGTTCAGTTTATGCAGCATAACCGTTCTCCAGTGCGATCAATCCCCGTAAAGCACTTCCGGCAGCCAGTGGTATAACCCCCCAAAGATGATCAGCGACGGGGACAGACGTCTGAAAAACTGCAGCTGTTGTGAACCGTTCTATCGGCCCATCAAATAGTTTGCTCAACCCAGATGACAAAACCTGATAAACCCCAGAACTTCCTTTCACCCATATTCCGTTTGGCAAAGAAGATTGATGGAGAGAGAGAAAACGTTGCACTTCCTGTAGAATCCGTTCCAGAGTTGGATCTGATTTCTGGCCGGGAAACGGAAACTGGCGATAAAAATTCAGCTCAGTGGAGATAAAACCTACCACGACCATCTCCTCACCGACATCCAGTAATAACCATTCCCGTCGTTGAAAATGGCTCATAGCTTCCAGCAAAAATTGAAGAAATGCCTGTTTCTCCGTATCAACAAGTACCGGCTTTAAGCCAGCCTGACGAATCGCCTGTAAACGGCTTTCAATCACCTCCCGTTTCGCTGCATAGACCTGATAACCCTCATCGAGCACTACATAATCCAGACATACGGATTCTCTGGATAATGAGGTTTTCTCGCTAAAGGCCTGATAAACGAGCCAGGATTCCAGACTTTTATCATGATCGTGCAGAGATAACCGGAGTGTTCTTGTCATGACTGCCAGTTCAGGAACTGAAATCGCAGCCCGATGCTGAAAGAAAGGCAATCTCTTTCTGACTCCGGCAAGTTTATTGACAATTTTCTGATAACTGATGACCTCATTTTCGGAGAAAATATCATCAGTAACAGCAATAGATTCACAATTGAGCAGTGACAGTATGTTATGTTGACGTTTTAGCGTAACGGCAGTAACACGGTGACGACGAATATCGATTCCCGTAACGATGAATTTTCTCATACAGACTCCAGTCGTTCAGCACTGTTCAAATTGCTGATTGGTAGTACAATAAGCGCTCATTTCGGGATGACGTAAAAACTGAATAAAAAATTGAAATCATGCAGATGAATAAAAGTTTCTGAGCTCAAACGTTTCTGAGACCGGACGTTTGCGACATAAACTTTTCACTGCATATATTTTTGTGTCATGTAGACTATTTTCAGTGTGCGTCTATCTTGAAATAAAGCGTTAAGCGATCAGTTTCTTAGAGAAAATAACGAAAAGCAGATCGGATGGCATGCGTCCAATCCGACCAAACAGGGATTATCCGGTGAAGTTCATAAAGCGATTATTTTTATTTTCATTGATTTGCATTGTTCTTGGGGTGAGTACAATTTTTGGATTCTACTATTATGTGAAACCAGAATTGCCAGATGTTGCAACTCTGAGAGATGTTCAGCTCCAGACACCAATGCAGGTATTCAGCCAGGATGGAAAACTGATTGCTCAATTTGGAGAAAAACGCCGCATCCCACTCAAACTGAGTGATATTCCCCCAGAGTTGATTCATGCATTTCTGGCGACAGAAGACAGCCGTTTTTATGAACATTACGGATTTGACCCGATCGGAATCACCCGTGCAGCACTTGCGGTGCTGATTTCCGGCAGTGCTTCTCAGGGAGCCAGTACCATCACCCAGCAGCTTGCCCGGAACTTTTTCCTTTCTAATGAAAAGAAAATCATGCGCAAAGTAAAAGAAATTTTTATCGCCGTGCATATTGAGCAGCTTCTGACCAAAGACGAAATTCTTGAGCTGTATCTGAATAAGATTTATCTGGGTTACCGTTCTTACGGTGTCGGTGCGGCCGCACAAGTCTACTTTGGTAAAAACGTGCAAGACCTGACCTTAAGTGAAATGGCGATGATTGCCGGGTTGCCGAAAGCACCATCGACCATGAACCCAATCTATTCACTGACACGGGCAATCAAGCGACGTAATGTTGTTCTGATGCGGATGCTGGATGAACACTACATTACTCAGGAACAATATGATACAGCGAGAGCTGAACCTCTCAAAGCCAAATACCATGTTGCCGAGATAGAAGTCAGAGCACCCTACGTCGCAGAACTCGCCCGGGCCTGGATGGTCGATCACTATGGAGAAGACGCCTATACCTCAGGTATGAGGGTCACAACAACAATTCGATCCGACCTGCAAGAAGCCGCCAATGAGGCCGCGATTAACAACCTGATCGCCTATGATGAGCGTCATGGCTACCGGGGAGCAGAAAAAGTTTTATGGAAAGAAGGCCAGCCAGATTTCACTCAGGACGAAATGGCTGAATACCTGAAGGAACAGCCGATCTATGGTGAAATGTATCCGGCGATTGTCATGGATGTTACCCAGCAGTCAGCCACCGTATGGGTCAAAGATCAGGGGATACAGATTATTTCCTGGGATGGTATGAAGTGGGCCCGCAGATTTATCACCGATGACCGCCAGGGAGACGCTCCGACAAATGCACATGAGATTATGGCCGCCGGAGAACAGATATGGGTCAGACAACTGACTCAGGAAGGTCAGGAGCAACCTATCTGGCACCTCAGTCAGGTTCCGAACGCTAACACAGCTTTTGTTGCGATGAATCCCGAAAATGGTGCAGTTCTGGCTATGGTTGGTGGTTTTAACTTTATCCATAACAAATTCAACCGGGTGACCCAATCGATTCGTCAGGTTGGTTCCGGTATTAAACCATTTATCTATTCATCGGCCATTGATGATGGCATGACTCTGGCGTCGCTGGTCAATGATGCCCCTATCAACAAATGGGATCAGAGTCAGGGCACGGCATGGCGTCCGAAAAACTCGCCACCGACTTATGGAGGGCCGACACGTTTGCGAATCGGTCTGGCACAATCGAAAAACGTCATGGCAATCCGGGTTCTCAGAGAAGTTGGTCTGGAAAGGGTCAGACACTATCTGACCCGGTTCGGTTTTGATCCGGATAACCTGCCTCATTCGGAAACCATTGCTCTTGGAGCTGGCAGTCTGAGCCCGTTGAAACTGGTACAGGGATATTCGGTATTCGCTAACGGCGGTTATAGTGTCGATGCGTATTACATCGATCGGGTCGAAGATCCTTTCGGCAGTCTGGAATTTCAGGCTGAGCCGAAAATTGTCTGCCACTCTCAGTGTGCCGGACAGAACAGCAGTGCTCTCAACACCCCGGATAGCGACACCAGCGAATACGCCGCTAATGGTCCATCAGACACTACTCAGTCAAATGCTTCAGAACAGGCTGTGGATGACCAGAGAATGAATGGAAACACGCTTAGTGAAGGTACTGACGGACATCGGTTTAACGAAAATGATTTCAATGAACATCCCGCAACAGAGCAGTATGCTCCACAGGTTATTTCGGAACAGAATGCGTTTCTGGTCAGGGAAATGATGTATAGCAACATCTGGGGTGGAGGAAACTGGCGTGAAGGTACCGGATGGAATGGCACCGGATGGCGGGCACAGAAACTCAAACGCCGGGATATCGGCGGTAAAACCGGTACAACCAACGATTCGAAAGATGCCTGGTACAACGGCTTTGCTCCGGGAATTGTTGCAACGGCCTGGGTTGGATTTGATGATCATAACCGGGATTTAGGTCGTACAACCAATAATCCGAATCTGGACGATGTACCGATTAGCGGCGGGGAATCAGGTGCGAAAACGGCTCAGCCAGCCTGGATCGACTTTATGAGTCATGCGCTGAACGATGTTCCGCAACATGATAAAGTGATCCCTGAACATATTGTTCAGGCAAGGATTGATCGGGATTCCGGGCTGCTGACCACCAAAACAGACGGCAGTGCGATGTTCGAATACTTTATTCAGGGAACGGAACCGAAAGAGTATGTCCAGGATACGGTGACTAATAGTCTGTATACTTCACCCAACGGTGGCGAAGAGCTGTTCTGATTCAAGTCAGCATGTTCTGTTCACAAAGAAAAGCGGAGATAACAACTCCGCTTTTTTCATACTTTATATTTAGCTTCAATCTTTATATTTAGCTTCAATGACGCAAAGAGCCTGTCGTTCAGCAGACTCCCAGTCGATCTAGTCCAGCGAATCTAACCGTTGGCGAATCACTGTCGCCAGTTGCTCAAACCGCTGTCTGAGCGGTGAACCCGGCCGGTAAACAAGAGCAAGAGTCCGGCTTGGGACCGGATTCACCGCTTTCAGATAGCAGACACCATCTTTTTCCCGGCAATCGGGTAAAGAGAGTTCAGGCAGTAATGTTATCCCCGCACCAGCAGCAACCATATTGCGTAATGTTTCCAGACTGGTTGCCTTAAAGCGTTCATCATCTTTGGCTCCAGCGGCGAAACAGAAACCCAGCGCCTGATCCCGTAAGCAGTGACCGTCTCCCAGCATCAGCACTGTTTTTCCCTTGAGCTTAGACATATCCAGTTGCTCATTTTTAGCCCATGGATGATCAGCAGGTACAGCAAGGCTCATCGGCTCATTGTAGATTTCTATTTCTTTAAATGGCTTGGTTTCCTCTACGGATGCCAGAACCAGACAATCCAGTTTGCCCTCTTCCAGCTGACGGACCAATTGACTGGTCTGTGCTTCATGCAGATACAGTTCCAGATCGGGGAAATGGGTTTTCAGTGCAGGAACAATACGTGGCAACAGATAAGGACCGACAGTCGGAATAAAACCGATATGCATGGGACCACTCATATCTTCTCCCTGTCCGCTTGCCATATCTTTGAATGTTTTGATCTCTTTCAGGATATGTTTTGCCTGTTCGACTAACTGCAATCCGGCATCTGTAAATAATACCCGCCGACTGCTTCGTTCCAGTAACACTGTTCCCAGTTCATCTTCCAGCTTACGGATTTGCCCACTCAATGTCGGCTGACTGACAAAGCACGCTTCGGCAGCTTTACGAAAATGCCGGTGTTCCGCCAGAGATACCAAATATTCAAAATCACGGATATTCATTACATTTCCTAATAGAGTACATCTATCAAAACCATAGCATTAAACGATTAGAACTATCAAAGATTTTTTTGAATAATAGACTCATCAAAACAAAACAAGTGCCTGACACTTGACTATAACTCCCGAAAAAGAAAAGGACACACATTATGTTTGCATCAAAAAAAGGCCAGCAGGTTCCACAAGTCACCTTCCCGACACGTCAGGGAGATCAGTGGGTTAATGTCACGACCGACGAATTATTCAAAGATAAAACGGTTATCGTGTTTAGTCTTCCCGGTGCATTTACCCCCACATGTTCATCAAGCCATTTGCCCCGCTACAATGAGCTGTTCCCAGTCTTTCAGGAACATGGTGTCGATGACATCCTGTGTGTATCCGTCAACGATACGTTCGTCATGAATGCATGGAAAAACGATCAAGAAGCAGAAAATATTACTTTCATCCCGGACGGTAATGGTGAATTTACCGCAGGTATGGGAATGCTGGTTGATAAAAATGATCTGGGTTTTGGTCAACGCTCATGGCGTTACAGCATGCTGGTGAAAAATGGCATTGTTGAAGAAATGTTCATTGAACCCAATGAACCGGGCGACCCGTTCAAAGTTTCCGATGCCGATACCATGCTGAAATATATCTCACCGGGATATCAGATTCAGGAATCAATCACTGTCTTTACCAAACCCGGTTGTCCATTCTGTGCCAAAGCGAAACAGACACTGATTGACCGTGGTCTGCAATACGAAGAAGTTGTGTTAGGTAAAGATGCAACTACCGTGAGCCTGCGTGCTATTACCGGCCGTTCAACTGTGCCTCAGATTTATATCGGTGGAAAACATATTGGTGGCAGCGAAGAACTGGATATTCACTTCAGCTAATCACTTATAAAACAGAAATTTAAGTCTCCGGAAATCCGGAGGCTTCAAACAATTCAGTCTGCCTGAATTTCAGTATCTACTGTCCCCTGCTTCGGGAGTTGAGTCAGTGTTACCGTCCATCACATTGACTCTGTTTCGGTGAGTTTCTGCCTTCCGCTTGGCAGCGGCTTATTTATCCGGCCCTGGTTCTCTTTCCACCCTAGAAAAAGAACCAGGGAATTTTTTCTTGATTCCACCAACAGCCTCACCTACGCTTCCACTTCTTTAATCGATCAATAAACAAAACTAATGGCTTGCAAAGATTGTGAACAGGGCTGGTTCTGGAAAAAAATCGGTCGCTGTCAGCGCTGTATCCGCCAACTGACTGTTCTTTGTGTTTTGTTCTGGTGCGGGTGGATTTTCTGGGGATATCATCATGCCAAAACGGTAGAGGGTGTTGCACTGCTCTGTTTTGGTGTTGCATTTCACCTGTTACTAGGGCTTCACCTGTGGATGAAGTTTATTGTCCTGCCATTGAGAAAAGAGCATCACTGAATCCGGTATCTTGATGTCACCTGGGGGATCTCATGTTTCTTTTCCAAAAAGAAAAAGCCCCAAGACCAAATTCAGTCTCGGGGCCTCTTAGATTCATCTAAGAAAAAGCAGTGGTATTTTTATAGACCCTGCCTTTTTCAATTGGTTCAAAAAAAATCGATCTTTTTTTGATCATTTTTTCTGGCTTTAAAGCCGCTTTACTTTCAACACATTACACATAAAACGTCTTTGCAGCACAGCCGTAAAGCAACAAAAGACTCAATACAACTGCAACTTCGGCAAAGAATATATTAGTCTTTGTTATCCAGACGCTGCTGTGCCTGTTCAACTGCATGAGACACCTGAGCCGGTGAAACTCCGCCCAGAGCACAACGTTGTTTAAGGCACGACTCAATCGTCAGAACTTCATACACATCTTCGTCAATGACTGCGGAAAATTCGCGCAATTCATCAAGCGACAGCTCTTCCAGAGCACAGCCTTTTGCAATAGCGCCGACAACTGCAACACCAACAATATGGTGCGCTTCACGGAATGGAATTCCTTTAGCAACCAGATAATCGGCCAGTTCGGTCGCGTTCGCATACCCTTGTTTTGCCGCTTCCAGAGTCCGCTCACCATTAATTTGAATGCCTTCAAAGCAAAGTGCAGTCATCTCGATACAGTCATACCAGGTATCCAACGCATCAAACAGACCTTCTTTGTCTTCCTGCATATCTTTGTTATATGCCAGAGGCAATGCTTTCACAGTCATCATCATTCCGGCCAGAGCACCATAAACCCGGCCGGTTTTGCCCCGGATCAGCTCCAGAGCATCCGGGTTTTTCTTCTGTGGCATCAGAGAAGAGCCGGACGTCACGGTGTCGGCCAGTTCGATAAATCCGGCTTCACCTGAGTTATAGAAGATAAGATCTTCCGCCAGACGAGACAAATGCAGCATAGAGATCGATGCGACAGACATCAGCTCCATGACATGATCCCGATCGGAAACTGAATCCAGCGAGTTCCGGGTTGCACGACCGAAATCCAGAGACTGAGCCAGTTGTTCACGATCAATCGGATAAGCCGTTCCAGCCAAAGCTCCGGAGCCTAATGGACAGGTATTCAAACGCTGCAAAGCGTCTTTCAGGCGCGATTCATCCCGCTCGAACATTTCCAGATAAGCCAGACACCAGTGTGCAAATGTGACTGGCTGAGCACGTTGCAGATGCGTATATCCCGGCAGGACCGTCGCCTGATTTTCCCGTGCGACATCGACCATTTTATTCTGCAAACGCAACAACGCATCAAGCAGGAGTTCGCCCTGAGCCCGGCACCAGAGTTTTAAATCTGTCGCAACCTGATCATTTCTCGAACGTCCGGTATGCAGCTTTTTCCCCAAGTCGCCAACACGATTGATCAACTGCTGTTCAACCCATGAGTGGATATCTTCAGCATCTGAACTTAAGATCTGTTCCGGATCAGCAACCACTGATTCTTTAAGTTCGTTCAGTGCCGCTTCCAGATTCTGCTGTTCTTCTTTTGTCAGAACATTGACCGATAGCAATGCTTTCGACCAGGCAATCGACCCAACGATATCCTGTTCGGCCAGACGGTAGTCAAAACGAAGAGAATCGTTAAAGTCTTTAAATCTTGTATCTGCTGCCTGAGTAAACCGACCACCCCATAATGCCATTGTATCTCTCCTGCCATTTACATCTTTATCAAAGAGAAAAGGGATCCGGACCAAAGCCCGGATCCTCATCTTTATTGCACGCCAACGTTGCTAGTTATTTTTGATTCGCTTTATTCAACGATCTGATGCGACTTGACAGAGAGTATAGACGGATAAAGCCGCCAGCATGGCTCTGATCATAAACATCATCAGCACCAAACGTTGCAAACTCTTCTGAATACAGACTGTTCGGAGAACGTTTCTGAATCGCGGTTGCGTGACCTTTGTAAAGCTCGATCACCACTTCGCCGTTCACATCTTTTGCCAGAGATTCTGCGGCAGCAAAGACCGACTCACGCAATGGAGTAAACCAGCGGCCATCATAAATCAGATGTGATGCTTTGATACCGATCTCTTCACGGAATTCAAACGCAGTTTTGTCCAGAACCAGTTGCTCTACAGCACGCAGAGCTTCCATCATAATGGTGCCTCCCGGAGTTTCATAACAACCGCGGGATTTCATACCAACCAGACGGTTTTCGACGATATCGATCCGGCCAACACCATGTTTCACCCCTTTCTCGTTCAGGCAAATCAGAACTTCATAAGGAGACATCGCCTGACCATCAACCGCTACAACTTCGCCGTTTTCAATCTTCAGCGTAACGGTTTCAGCTTCATCAGGTGCTTTCTTCGGATCAACGGTCCATGCCCAGCAATCATCATTCGGAGCATTCCAGGTACTTTCCAGTACACCGCCTTCAGTAGAGATATGCCATGCATTTGCGTCACGAGAATAGATTTTTGTCAGGGATGCAGCACAAGGAATGTTACGCTCGGCCAGATAATCCAGACACTCTTCACGGCTTTCCAGATCCCATTCACGCCATGGCGCAATCACATGCAGATCCGGAGCCAGTGCAGAGAAAGCACCTTCAAAACGAACCTGATCATTCCCTTTCCCGGTACAACCGTGTGCCAGAGCATCAGCGCCGACTTTACGGGCAACTTCAACCTGTGCTTTGGCAATCACCGGACGGGCCATTGATGTACCCAGCAGGTACTTCCCTTCATAGTAAGCACCGGTTTTCAGGCTTGGGTAAATATAGTCGGCAACAAATTCGTCTTTCAGATCAACCACGTGGCATTCAGAAGCACCGGAAGCAATTGCTTTCTCTTCAATACCAACCAGTTCATCTGCGCCCTGACCAACATCGGCAACAAATGCGACAACTTCACAGCCATAGTTTTCTTTCAACCATGGAATAATCACTGACGTATCCAGACCGCCAGAGTATGCAACAACAACTTTGTTTACTTGAACCTTACTCATTTTCTATTCTCCAATGTCCCGGCTCTGCGGTCAGCGCCAAGAATTTTCTCTACTTAAGCAAAAAATCTATTGAAACAAAACAGTCTGTTAAATGAAACTATTTTGTTGTGGGATAAAAACCTGTTCCGATACTGTGTTCATCCCCGGCAAATACATGAGCCAGAAGTTCCGGCGTTCTCCAGCCAGCCACAATGATTGCCCGACCTAAATCATCTGCCGCTTCCAGCGCTGCTTTGACTTTAACAATCATGCCATCGGTAATCACGCCATCAGCAATCAGTTGATTTGCCTTTTCTTCGTTCAGTTCAGGAATCAACTGCTTGTTCTCATCCAGAACACCACTGACATCGGAAAGCAGTACTAACTCAGCATTCAGTGTCTTAGCGACAGCCACTGCGGCATCATCCGCATTCACATTCATCATCTGTCCGTCATCGGTCAGACCAATGGAACTGATGATCGGAAGACCACCAGCCTGCATAATCGCATTCACTACAGTCGGATCTCCTGCTGACGGGCGGCCGACAGCCCCCAGCTCAGGATCCAGCTCTTCAACATGACAGAGACCGGCATCCCCTAAACATAGTCCGACCGCTTTCAAACCGTTTTTGATCCCTTCTCCTTGCAACAGCTTATTTGCTGTGCCCGCCAGAGCTCCGGCAATGAAAGGAATCTGATCATAAGGTGTCACCCGAAGACCATGCTTCTTGACGGTATCAAACTGAAGTTTGCTCATCAGTTCATCTACAAGGTATCCGCCACCATGAACAATCGCAATCGGACGACTCGACTGATACTGCGCAATTGTCTGAAAAAGCGTTGCCAGTGTTTCAGTACTGCTGAGTACCGCACCGCCAAGTTTAATCACAACCGGATGAGAAGACTGTTCCATTATATGCCTCAAAAATGTCTTAGATTAAAGCGGTCAGCTCTGGGTAGCCATAATGAATATTCAGGCACTGCATGGCCTGACTGGAAGCGCCTTTCAGTAAATTATCGATTGCCGAAACAACGATAACGTGCTCACCCTGAACCTTCCAGCCAATATCACAAAACGGTGTATGAACGACATTTTGCAAACGGGGAAGCTCCTCTCCGGATAAACGGACCGCCGGTTTTCCGTGATATGCCTGAGTAAATGCTTCCGTGACTTCAGTTGCTGTCACACCCGGTTTCAGCTTCATAGTGATTGTCGCCAGAATGCCACGCTTAAAATTCCCCAGATGCGGTGTAAAAATAACATCGCATCCCAGATGAGCTACGATTTCAGGCTGATGCCGGTGAGTGAATACGCCATAAGCCTGCAAACTGACTTCACAAAAACTATTGGTCATCGTTGCTTTTCTGCCGGCACCGGAGACACCACTGGTTGCATTAATCACCGGCCACTGCTGAGTGTCAATCAAATCAGAAACCAGCAGCGGTTTAATTCCTAACTGAGCAGCCGTCGTATAACATCCGGCCACAGCAATCAGTTGGCTGGACTGTATCGCTTCCCCATTCCATTCCGCCAGACCATATACAGCCTGATCCAGATAGTTCTGGTGCTGATGCTCAAAACCATAAAAATCGGTATAAAATGATGGGCTGTTCACACGGTATGCGCCTGACAAATCAAAAACCTGGCACTGATGTGCTAAAAAAACAGGGGCAAGGTCATGACTGACTTCATGTGCAGTCGCCAGAAAGATGACATCGGATTCCCGGGCAACCTGCTCCGGATCAACCAACGGCTGAACCGGCATGTCAATGAGACCAGCCAGTTGTCCGTGCAACTGAGCAATAGACTTTCCTGCATCAACACTATTGGCGGAAACATACAAACCTGATAGCGTAAGTTCTGGATGTTTATGCACCATCAGGGCAAGTTCTGCACCTGTGTAGCCACTGGCTCCGATAATGGTTGTTTTTAACATATCCCTGCACCCGATTTTTTGGCTATATTTTTTGATTAAGTATTAGACGAAAAATTGATTATTAATATTCATTTTTTCGTCTGTTTGTGGTTTTTTATTCAAAAAAAATGATTTAATATGCTTTTTACCTTCTCAGCCTAACTCTGTCAATAGCAGGAGCAAAGATTCTATGCAATTCCCTAAATTTAAGGAGGTTTATCAAGACCTCATTTCAACCTCTTCCATCAGCTCGACAGAACCTAGCTGGGATGAAGGAAATGAAGCCGTGATAGCCAAACTTTCAGACTGGCTGACTTCATTAGGTTTCACGGTTCAGATCGATACCGTTGCTCCCGGAAAACACAACCTGATCGCAAAAAAAGGAGAAGGTGAAGGCGGCCTGCTTCTCTCCGGCCACAGCGATACTGTCCCTTTCGATGAAGGCCAGTGGAACTTCAATCCGCATGCTCTGACTGAATCCAATCAGCGTTTTTACGGTCTGGGAACGGCTGACATGAAGGGATTCTTTGCTTTCATTATAGAGGCAATCAAAAAAGTCGACTGGCAGAAACAGAGTAAACCACTTTACGTGCTTGCGACCTGTGATGAAGAAACTACCATGATCGGAGCCCGCCACTTTACCGAGAACTCTCCGTTTAAGCCTGACTACTGTATTATCGGCGAGCCGACGAGCCTCATTCCGGTCTATGCCCATAAAGGCCATGTTGCCAATGCAATCCGGGTGACCGGGAAATCAGGACATTCATCCAATCCGGCACTAGGTGTTAATGCAATTGAAATCATGCATGAGGTTCTGTTTACCCTGATGCAGGTTCGTGAACGACTAATCAAAACTTATCGCCATCCGGGATTTGAAGTCCCGACACCAACGCTCAATCTGGGACATATTCATGGCGGAGACAGCGCCAACCGGATCTGTGGCTGCTGTGAGCTACACTATGATGTAAGGCCGCTCCCGGGCATGAGCCTCGAAGGTCTGGATCAACTGTTGCGGGAGTCGCTTCAGGAACTGGAAGCCAAATGGCCGGGGCGTATTGAAATGAAGCCATTACATGATTCCGTTCCGGGATATGAGTGCCAAAAAGATCATCCGTTTGTCGAACAGATTCACCAGCTCAGCGGGCGCGAAGCAGAAACTGTCAATTATTGTACAGAAGCACCTTACCTGCAGCAGCTCTGTCCGACACTGGTTATGGGGCCAGGCTCAATTGATCAGGCGCATCAGCCGGATGAGTTTCTCGCTTTCGAGTATATCGATCCAACCATTGATCTACTCACCAAAGCCATTTATAAATACTGTTTTATATAACTTTGAAGCACATGAATGGCTTGGGACAGGATTGACTACGCAAGCCATTCTGAAAGAAACTTTCATAAAATCACTCTAAAATTCCAGTTATTATTTAATCTATTCGTATAGACAACAAACAGAATATTGTTAATCTATATCAGGCTTAACCGGATAAAATCCGTGACATAGCCAAATCTAACAAAAACATTGGATGTAGTTTTTTTTCAAGGCAGGACGACAATGAACGAAAAATATGCAGCGCTCAAGAGTAACGTAAGCATGCTCGGAAGATTGCTCGGTAAGACAATCCTCGATGCAGATGGCAGCGTTATTTTAGAGAAGGTAGAAACGATTCGGAAACTATCTAAATCCCTTAAAGACGGCAATCAGTCGGATCGGGATGCTCTCGTCGAGGAGATCAAAAATCTCTCCGATGATCAGATTACTCCGGTAGCCAGAGCTTTTAACCAGTTTCTTAACTTAACCAACATTGCCGAGCAGTATCACACGATCTCTCGTCATTGTGATGCGCATATTTGTACCCCTGATGCAATTAATGAGCTGTTTGACAAACTCACACAAAACAAAGTCAGCCGTCTCGATACCGCTCAGGCAATTCGTGATTTAAATATCGAACTGGTTCTGACAGCCCACCCGACAGAAATTACCCGTCGGACAATGATCAACAAACTGGTGAAAATCAATCAGTGTCTGTCCAGCCTGGAACTCAGCGAGCTGGCTCCTAAAGAAAGACACAAAGCAGAACGCCGTCTTGAACAGCTGATCGCTCAGTTCTGGCACTCAGATGTCATTCGTAAACAACGTCCAACTCCGATGGATGAAGCAAAGTGGGGCTTTGCTGTTGTTGAAAATTCACTCTGGGAAGCCGTTCCTGAATTTCTGCGTGATTTCGACGAGCGTCTGAAAAACTATCTGGGTGAAGGACTGCCGATCGATGCCCGTCCGGTGCACTTCTCTTCCTGGATGGGCGGCGACCGGGACGGAAACCCATTTGTCACTCACAAAATCACTCGTGAAGTACTATTGCTTTCCCGCTGGAAAGCAGCCGATTTATATCTGCGTGATATCAATGAACTCATCAGCGAACTGTCCATGACGAAATGTAATGAGCAGGTTCGTAGCCTTGCCGGTGAAGATGAGCACGAACCCTATCGTGCAATTCTGAAAGATATTCGCCAGTTACTGACTGAAACCATCGATATTCTCGGTGAGAAAATCCAGGGCCAGCAACTCTTAGTGAAAGCCCCGCTGAAAGATATCAGTCAGCTTTGGGAACCACTTTATGCCTGCTATCAGTCACTGCATGAATGTGGCATGGGCTCAATCGCTGATGGTTCACTGCTTGATACACTGCGCCGTATCAAAGCTTTTGGTGTCCATCTGGTTCGTCTGGATATCCGTCAGGAAAGTACCCGCCATTCCGATGTTTTGTCTGAGCTGACCCGTTATCTGGGACTGGGAGACTACGACCAGTGGAGCGAACAGGATAAAATCGCATTTCTGACTAATGAGTTAAGCTCTAAACGTCCGTTGATTCCACGCGACTGGGCACCTTCGGAAGCAGTTCAGGAAGTACTGGATACTTGCCGGATTATTGCTGCCAACCCGAAAGATGCATTTGGCGCTTATGTCATTTCTATGGCCAGAACAGCTTCTGATGTACTGGCGGTTCACTTACTGCTTCAGGAAGCAGGATGCCCTTACCGCATGGATGTCTGCCCGTTATTCGAAACACTGGACGACCTGAACCGCTCCGAGTCGGTGATGCGCCAGTTAATGGGAATCGATATCTATCGCGGCTTTATCCAGAATCATCAGATGATCATGATCGGCTACTCAGATTCGGCAAAAGATGCCGGTGTTATGGCGGCTGGCTGGGCACAGTATAGTGCGATGGAATCATTGGTTCAGGTGAGCGAAGACGAAGGATTTGAGCTCACGTTGTTCCACGGTCGTGGCGGAACATTAGGACGCGGCGGTGCTCCGGCACATGCTGCGTTGCTATCGCAACCCCCGAAAAGTCTGAAAGGCGGACTGCGGGTTACCGAACAAGGCGAAATGATTCGCTTCAAGCTTGGTCTGCCTGAGGTCGCTATCAATAGCTTCAACCTTTACGCCAGTGCAATCCTGGAGGCAAATCTGCTGCCACCACCGGAGCCAAAGCAGGAATGGCGGGATTTGATGGAAGTCTTATCAGAAGTATCATGTGAAGCTTACCGTAAAGTTGTCCGGGGCGAACCCGATTTCGTGCCTTATTTCCGTCAGGCAACTCCGGAGCTGGAACTGGGTAAACTTCCTCTGGGTTCCCGTCCGGCAAAACGCAACCCGAATGGCGGAGTGGAAAGTTTACGGGCAATCCCATGGATTTTCTCATGGAGTCAGAACCGTCTTGTTCTTCCGGCCTGGCTCGGAGCCGGAGAAGCCATCCAGTATTCTATCGATAAAGGTCATCAGGCTCTGCTGGAAGAGATGTGTCGTGAATGGCCGTTCTTCTCTACTCGTCTGGGTATGCTGGAAATGGTGTATTCAAAATGTAATCTGGAAATTGCCCAGTATTATGATGAACGGCTTGTTGATGAACCGTTGAGAAAACTGGGACAGAAATTGCGGAGCCAACTCCAGCAGGACATTCAGACCGTACTGAATGTGGAGAACAACGAAAACCTGATGCAAAGCGATCCGTGGGGACAGGAATCCATCCGTCTGAGAAACATTTATGTGGAACCACTAAATATGCTACAGGCCGAATTACTGTACCGGACTCGTCAATATGAAGAATCACCGGCAGAGCTTGAAGAGGCATTAATGGTGACAATTGCGGGAATAGCAGCAGGTATGCGTAATACCGGTTAAAGCGGCAGAATATTAATCTAAAATAGAATCAAAAGGTCGCAATGTTGCGGCCTTTTATTCTGACAAATTTGTTAATTGAGAATTTTATCAGTTTTTTGCATTTTTCCACACCTTTATTCTACTCCTTGCTTATTATTTAGATATACTACTCAACCGCTGCAACATTCTCACAAAATAACGAAGTTGCAGTCAGTAAGTTGCATTAACTTACTATAATAACACTTAGGTGATGAACGGCTTTTAAGGTGACATATCCGGCAACTATTTTTAGGCCGGTAGTGTTTGGATGATTTTAAGATTGAGCCAAAGAAAGCTCGGCAATATCCAGACCCATTGTGTTTATTAACCATTTGGATTGAAGACATGTCATTACCACACGTTATTCTTACTGTTTTAAGTACACGCGACGCTACGGGATACGATATTACAAAAGAGTTCTCTTCAAGCATCGGTTACTTTTGGAAAGCAAGTCACCAACAAGTTTATCGCGAATTGAATAAAATGGGGCAGCAAGGTCTTGTGACCTGTGTGCTGGAACCTCAGGAAGGCAAACCAGACCGTAAAGTCTATTCGATTACGGATTCGGGACGCCAGGCTCTGAGTGAATGGTTTGACCAACCAACAGCCCATCCAACTGTTCGTGATGAATTCAGTGCAAAACTGATGGCTTGTTCTGTTCAGGCAGCGAAACCTTACCGTGATCAACTGGTTGAGCTAATTGAGGAGTCGAAAAAGTTTGTTGCGCATTATCAGGAAGTCGAAGCTGCTTATTATGCAAATCCGGCCTCTTTAGATAAGCAACAGAAACTGGAACGTTTAACACTTCGCCGTAACCTTCTGGCTCGTCAGGCATGGCTTGACTGGGCAGAAGAAACACTGGAAACATTAAACGATATCGTTTAATTGACAGTGACAAGGGATGCCAATGGCATCCCTTGTTGGTTTCTACGTCAGATTCAGCAGAACAGTATTCGTCTAAATACCGTCACCGCCGACAAACATCTGTGAATGGCCGTTAAACTGTTGGTCCATATCCAGAGAAGGTTTATCACTTTGCGGACGTCCGACAATTTTAGCCGGTACACCGGCAACCGTGGTATGAGGCGGAACAGCTTGCAAAACAACCGAGCCTGAGCCAATTTTAGCCCCTTCTCCAATCTCAATGTTTCCTAAAACTTTAGCGCCGGCGCCAATCATCACTCCTTCACGAATTTTCGGATGACGATCGCCGCACTCTTTCCCGGTTCCGCCCAGAGTAACATCCTGCAAAATGGAGACATCATTTTCAATGACTGCGGTTTCACCCACGACGATTCCGGTGGCATGGTCCAGCATGATTGCCCGCCCAATCCGGGCTGCGGGATGGATATCAACCTGACAGGTCACTGAAATCTGATTCTGTAAATAACTGGCAAGTGTTGTCCGGCCCTGCTTCCATAACCAGTTTGCTACCCGGTAGCCCTGCAATGCGTGGAAACCTTTCAGGTACAACAATGGGATAGAATATTTATCAACTGCCGGGTCACGGGTAACCGTTGCACAAATATCACAGGCAGCCGATTCGGTAATGCCGGGGTCAGACTGAAATGCTTCTTCAACAACTTCTCTGACTGCCATTGCCGGCATAGAAACGGTGTGCAGCTTATTCGCAAGGATATAGCTCAGCGCAGCAGAGAGACTATCATGCTTAATAATGGTCGCATGATAGAAACTGGCTAGCATCGGTTCCTGCTCTGTCAGCTCCCGGGCTTCCCGGACGATGGTTTGCCACACAACGTTATGTTTTGCACATTGCTTCATGATTTGAGCTCTCTGTTCCATGTTCATTCTATATCAGAACGTCTGCCTGCTCTGATTAATGCTCGGCCTTCTTATCTCTGGCTAATAAATCTTTTGCTGCAATCCGGGCATCTTTATCCTGATAAAGTACTTGGTATATCTGATCGACAATCGGCATCTCAACACCCATACGATTGGCCAGTAACCAGACTTCCTTGGTATTTCTGTACCCTTCAACAACCTGACCAATCTCATTCTGAGCAACATCAACGGCTTTTCCCTGCCCGAGCGCCAGACCAAAACGCCGGTTTCTCGACTGGTTATCTGTGCAGGTTAACACTAAATCCCCTAAACCTGCCATTCCCATAAAAGTTTCAGGAGCAGCACCCAGCGTGACACCCAAGCGGCTCATCTCCGCCAGTCCCCGGGTAATTAATGCTGTTCTGGCATTCGCACCAAAACCCATACCATCTGAAATTCCGGCACCAATAGCAATGACGTTTTTCACGGCACCACCCAACTGTAAACCGATAAAATCAGAATTCGCATAAACCCGGAATGTCTTACTACAGTGAATCTTGTCCTGTAAATCAGCGACAAACTGACTATCGGCAGATGCAACCGAAATCGCCGTCGGCATTCCCATAGCAAGTTCTTTCGCAAATGTCGGTCCGGATATCACAGCTAAAGCATGCTGATCACCGACAATATCATGAGCAACATCCTGTAGCAGACGTCCGGTTTCCGGCTCCAGACCTTTGGTTGCCCAACAGATACGGCTATCGGATCTGAGATAAGGCTGGATACGCTGTAAAACTTCACCAAACACATGGCTGGGAACAACAATCAGTAAATCACGGGAAGCCTGAACTGCGGCTTTTAAATCCGCAGTCATAATCAATGTTTCAGGGAAAGGAATGTCCGGTAAGAACTCCCGGTTCTCCCGATCAGATTCCAGACGCTGCATGTGTTCGGGATCATGGCCCCACAGTAATATATGTGCACCATTACGAGCCAGAGATATCGCAAGAGATGTTCCGTAAGAACCCGCCCCGATGACCGTCATCGCAATCGAGTTCCCGGTAATCAAATCGGTATGAGAATTCACAATACTTTGTCCATTCAGTTCAACATGCACTATTGATGTCTATGTTATACAAGAGATACAAAAAATGCACATAACATCATTGCTCGCTGATGTCGTGTGCATTTTTATTCTGATATTTTCACAAATACCGTTAACTGTCAGCCAGTATGCTTATGATGCACTTTCTTCCTGAGCTTCCTGAGATGCCTGCTGCTGAAGATAATTCATAAACAGCGCATCAAAGTTAACAGGAGCCAGATTCAGTTGTGGGAATGTTCCTTTTACAACCAGGCTAGAAATCGTTTCACGAGCATAAGGGAAAAGAATATTCGGGCAGAATGCACCTAAACAGTGAGCCAGTTGACCAGCTTCCATTTTCTCCGCCGAGAAGATACCTGCTTGCTGAACTTCACACAAAAATGCAGTTTCATCTTCATTTTTTACGGTAACGGTTAACCGTAAAATCACTTCATAGATACCGTCACCCAACTCCCGGTTTTGAGTATCCAGATCCAGATTTACATTAGGATTCCAGTCTTTCTGAAAAATAACCGGAGAACTGGGAGCTTCAAAAGAGACATCTTTCAAATAGATACGCTGAATTGCAAAGTTCTGCTGAGGTTCTTGCTGTTGCGCTGCTTCAGACATGATATTTTCCTTATTGGTTCCAGCCCGCTAAAAACATACGTTCTTTGGGGCTTATACTATTTTTTTCCACGAACAAGAGGAAGATTGGCTTCATTCCAGGCAACAAGACCATTTTTCAATAGACTGACCTTTTCAAAACCAGCTTTGGCCAACAAATTGGCACTCTCCTGTGCTGTTTGTCCTGATTTACATACGACAATGATGGGGGTGGATTTCTGATTTTCAAGGGAACCATAAGATCCGGATTTAATTTCAGAAGGTAGCAAGTTCACAGAATCCGTAATGTGCCCCTGTCTGAACTCATCTTTAGAGCGAATATCAAGCACAATACCGTTTTCTTTATTGACCAGATAAGTTAACTCATTGACCGAGATACTCTGGTATTTAGCCGTGGATGATTTAAAAATATTCAGGATAAGTGCACCTAAGATACCTACCCAAGCCAGCGAAAGAATCATATTCTGCTGGAAAAATTCAATATATTCCTGCATGTCCTGTACTCTTGTATTGCAGTTCAAAAACAGAGAGGGAGTATAACGAGGTTATTCCGAAGACGCGAGTGATTCACATCATAAACCGAAGGGCCGGTGAATATTCGTCATGTGTTTTTGCTCAATAAGCAACATATTTTCACCATATGACTGCCCAAATCACACCAGCACTGCCACAAACACTTACGCATTCGGAAAAGGAAATGTAATCACATCCTGAATATGAGTTTGCTTTAATGCCAGCATCACCAGCCGGTCAATCCCCAGAGCAACACCGGCACAATGAGGCAAACCAGCCTGAAGTGCCTGAATCAGATGGTAATCAATCGGCTGAGGTTCCAGCCCCATCTCTGACCTTTTGACATTATCCGCTTCAAAGCGGCGCAGTTGCTCGGTCGGATCATCCAGCTCATGGAAGCCATTCGCCAGCTCTATTCCTTTGAAATACACCTCAAATCGCTCGGCAACACGCTCATCGTCAGCACTGACTCTTGCTAGCGCGGCCTGACTCGCCGGAAAGTTGTAGACAAATGCCGGTGCAGTCTGACCGATATCTGGCTCAACGACCATGCTGAACAATAGCTGCAACAGGGTATCCCGATCCTGTTCCTGTGCTGCAATATCGGCAAAGCCGAATCGCTGTGCGGCTGCCCGTAGCTCATCCATGTCACAAGAAAGCGGACATACACCTATACTGTGTAAAAAAGCCTGCTGATAAGTCATTCGCTGAGCAGGCGGGCATGACAGCACCAACTGAAGTAAATCATCCATTTCGTCCATCAGTTGGTGATGATCAAAACCGATTCTGTACCATTCCAGCAGGGTGAACTCGGGATTGTGATAACGACCACTCTCTTCATTGCGGAATGCTTTACAGAGTTGAAAGATGGAACCGGAACCTGCGGCAAGCAATCGCTTCATATGAAATTCAGGACTGGTCATCAGATATACAGAGCAGCCGGAGGCAAAATCAGGTCCGAAAAACTGACTTTTAAACGTCTGTAAGTGAATATCCGTCACTGTCGCCTGGCTCATAGAAGGCGTTTCAACTTCCAGAACATCTCTTTCGGTCAGAAAGTGTCGGACGGAAGCAATCAAACGGGCACGTTCACGTAGATGGAACATTGAAATCGTGGGTTTCCAGGCAAGGTGACTTGGCATGAATAATTTGACCTCTTACAAAATAAAATGCCCATTATATGTGACATCAATTTTAAAACGTGAAAGCAATCACACATGGAATAATTATCTCCATAACAGGGCATGATATTCGATTAAAAACCTAACGAAATCAATTTTTTCAGCATATGACTTCAATTAGACTGAAACAAACCTAAAAGCATTAAGCTTTTTAGATAATAAGCGGGAATTCCCGCACATCACTCACTGGAGGATAACTGTGCAAACACTTACCACAGATATCGCGGTCATCGGCGCTGGTGGTGCCGGTTTACGTACTGCGATTGCTGCAGCAGAAGCAAATCCTGATTTACAGGTCGCTCTGATCTCTAAAGTATATCCTATGCGCTCACATACGGTTGCCGCAGAAGGAGGCTCCGCAGCAGTTATCAAGGATGAGGATAGCTTAGATAACCACTTCAACGACACTGTCGGTGGTGGGGACTGGCTTTGTGAACAGGATGTTGTAGAGTACTTTGTCGAAAATTCAACCCGGGAAATGATCCAGATGGAGCAATGGGGCTGCCCCTGGAGCCGGAAAGAAAACGGTGAAGTTAACGTCCGTCGTTTCGGCGGTATGAAAGTTGAAAGAACCTGGTTTGCTGCAGACAAAACCGGTTTTCACATGCTGCATACCCTCTTCCAGACGTCGATAAAGTATCCGCAGATCAAACGTTTTGATGAGTATTTCGTCGTTGATTTGCTGGTCGATGACGGCGTCGTCCAGGGACTGATTGCCATTCACATGTCTGAAGGTGAACTGGTCACTATTAAAGCAAAATCCGTCGTTCTGGCGACCGGTGGCGCTGGCCGGGTTTACCAATGTAATACCAACGGTGGCATTGTGACCGGAGACGGTATGGGTATGGCTTATCGCCATGGTGTTCCGCTCCGGGATATGGAGTTTGTTCAGTATCACCCGACCGGCCTGCCCGGCACCGGTATTCTGATGACCGAAGGCTGTCGTGGTGAAGGCGGTATTATCGTCAATAAAAACGGCTACCGTTATCTTCAGGACTACGGTATGGGACCGGAAACACCGGTCGGTCAGCCGAAGAACAAATATATGGAGCTTGGTCCGCGCGATAAAGTCTCTCAGGCATTCTGGCACGAGCAGCAGAAAGGCAACACCATCAAACATCCGTTGGGTGATGTCGTTCATCTGGATCTGCGCCATCTGGGTGCTGAATATCTGCATGAACGTCTGCCGTTTATCTGTGAGCTGGCCAAAGCCTATGTCAACGTCGATCCGGTCAAAGAGCCAATCCCAATCCGTCCAACGGTTCACTACACCATGGGTGGTATCGAAACCAATGCGCAGTGTGAAACCCGGATTCAAGGTCTGTTTGCCGTCGGTGAATGCTCTTCCGTTGGTCTGCACGGGGCCAACCGCCTCGGTTCCAACTCACTGGCAGAACTGGTGGTATTCGGACGGGTTGCCGGCGAACAGGCCGTGAAACGCGTTGAAGACTTCAAAGGCTGGAACGATGCAGCAATCGACTCTCAGGTGAAAGCCGTTGAAGAACGCATTCAATCCCTGCTGAATCAGGAAGGAGATGAAAACTGGGCGGACATCCGGACCGATATGGGCAATGCGATGGAAGCCGGTTGCGGTATCTACCGTCAGGAAGATCTGATGCAGCAAACCATTGATACACTGGCTGAGCTGAAAGAACGCTATAAGAAAATCAGCATCAAAGATAAAGGCAAAGTATTCAATACCGACCTGCTGTATGCCATTGAAATCGGTCACAGTCTGGAAGTTGCGGAAGCGATGGTTCACTCAGCTATTCTGCGGAAAGAATCCCGCGGCGCTCACCAGCGTCTCGATAAAGGCTGTACCGAGCGTGACGATGTGAACTACCTCAAGCACTCACTGGCATTCTACCAGAAAGATGCTGCCCCACGGATTGACTACAGTGATGTCACTATCACCAAGTCACAGCCGAAAGCACGTCTTTACGGAGCCGCAGCTGAGCAGGCTGCCGCTGAAGAAGCACAACAGCGCGGAGAGGAGAATTAATCATGGCAACCCAACGCATCCAAAAGGTTGAAATTCTGCGCTATGACCCAGAAAAAGATGCCGAGCCTTACCTACAGACATTTGAGGTGCCTTTCAATGAAACCATGTCGATCCTCGACACGATTTCTTATGTGAAAGACTATCTGGACAAAAATCTGTCTTATCGCTGGTCCTGCCGGATGGCGATCTGCGGATCCTGTGGCGTAATGGTCAACGGTGTTCCTAAACTGGCCTGTAAAAGCTTCCTGCGGGATTATCCGGACGGCGTGAAAATCGAACCACTGGCTAACTTCCCGATTGAGAAAGACCTGATTGTGGACATGACCCCGTTCATCGAACGGCTGGAAGCGATCAAGCCTTATATCATCGGCAACGACCGCAAACCGGAAGATGGCACCAACCTGCAAACCCCGGAGCAAATGGCAAAATACAAACAGTTTGCCGGATGCATCAACTGTGGTTTGTGCTATGCCGCCTGTCCGCAGTTTGGCCTGAATCCGGAGTTTATCGGTCCGGCTGCACTGACACTGGCACACCGCTACAACCTCGACAGCCGGGACAACGGTAAAGCCGAACGGATGAAGCTGATCAACGGTGAAAACGGCGCCTGGGGTTGTACCTTCGTCGGTTACTGCTCTGAAGTTTGTCCGAAAAGTGTCGATCCGGCAGCCGCGGTGAACCAGGGCAAACTGGAATCGTCTATGGACTTTGTCATCGCGATGCTGAAACCTCAGGAGGCCTAAGAAATGAGTAATCGTAAGCCCTATATCAGGGAAATAAAACGGACCTGGTGGAAAAACAATCCGTTTTATCGTTTCTACATGATCCGTGAGGCAACGGTTCTTCCTTTAATCTTCTTCATCCTGTTTCTGACCTTCGGTCTGGGATGTCTGGTGAAAGGACCTGAAGCATGGCAGTCATGGCTCAATTTCATGGCAAATCCTGTAGTGGTGGCAATTAATATCGTCGCGCTGGTAGCCAGTCTGTTTCATGCCCACACTTTCTTCGGCATGATGCCTCAGGTCATTCCAATGCGACTGAAAGGGAAGCTGATCGATAAGAAAATTATCGTTCTGAGCCAATGGGTTGCTGTTGCCGTTATTTCTGTCATTGTTCTCATCATTGTATAAGGAGGCGATTGTGATTAACCAAAATCCAAAACGTTCAGACGAACCAGTATGGTGGGGACTTTTCGGCGCCGGAGGTACATGGTTTGCTATGTTTACTCCAGTAACAATTTTAGTGCTGGGAATCATGGGTCCACTGGGAATTCTGGACGCAGAAGCGTTAAGCTATGAACGGGCGGCCGATTTTGCAACCAACATTATCGGTGCATTATTTGTTATCGCAACCATTGCACTCCCAATGTGGCATGCAATGCACCGTATCTATCATGGAATGCATGACCTGAAAATTCACACCGGTGTGGTCGGTAAGATTGCCTGTTATGGCTTTGCTGCAATTATTTCCGCCTTATCAGTTGTGTTCATTTTCATGATCTAAACATTGGTAAAACTGCCAGTTAAAAAGGGCTGCCGATACCGGCAGCCCTTTTCTATATCGTTTTTTCTGTCAGAGAAAAGACTTATTTCACCCGGCTTACGTATTCCGCTGTGCGAGTGTCAACTTTGATCACTTCACCAATCTGAATGAACAGAGGAACACGGACAACAGCACCGGTAGACAATGTTGCCGGTTTACCACCCGTTCCCTGAGTATCGCCTTTCAGGCCAGGATCGGTTTCAGTCACTTCCAGTTCAACAAAATTTGGTGGTGTTACTGCAATTGGGTTACCGTTCCACAGAGTCAGCATACAGGCATTGTTTTCTACCAGCCATTTTGCATTGTCACCAACAGCTTTAGCATCCGCAGCAACTTGTTCGAATGTTTCACTATTCATAAAGTGATAGAATTCGCCGTCGGTATAAAGATAATCGAGATCGATATCCATGACGTCTGCGACTTCTGCGGAATCACCGGACTTAAAGGTTTTTTCCAACACTTTGCCGGAAAGCAGTTTACGGATTTTAACGCGGTTGAACGCCTGACCTTTGCCTGGTTTTACATACTCGTTTTCGAGAATGACACAAGGCTCGTTATCGATCATAATCTTCAGACCGCCTTTAAATTCATTCGTGCTAACAGTAGCCATTTTTTCCTCTTACTTATACTTCGAGTTAAATTCAATGCCGCACATAATAACCCGAAAAATCGAATCTGTTGAGCAAAACTGGCTCAAACAACTTGCGAATGCGATCTCAGACCCAGAGCAGCTTCTGAGATATCTGGAAATTGATCCAACGCCCTGGCAACAGGGTTTTAAAGCCAGAAAACTTTTCGCACAGCGAGTTCCTCTTAGTTTTGTATCACGTATGGAAAAAGGAAATCCTTTCGACCCATTGCTACGTCAGGTTTTGCCGCTCAGTCAGGAGTTCGAGGCTTACCCCGGTTTTTCGACCGATCCGCTGGAAGAGCAAAATAATCCACATCCGGGGTTATTACACAAATATCAGAACCGGGTGCTGCTGATTTTAAAAGGCTCCTGTGCCATCAACTGCCGCTACTGCTTCAGAAGACATTTTCCCTATCAGGAAAATAAAGGCAGTAAGTCAGTATGGGAAGACAGCCTGAATTACATCGCTCAGCATACTGAGCTGAATGAAGTCATCCTGTCCGGTGGTGATCCTCTGATGGCAAAAGATCATGAGCTCATCTGGCTAATTGACCGGATTGCCCTGATTCCACATATCCGGACGTTACGCATACACTCCCGACTGCCGGTTGTCATTCCTGAACGAATCACCGATCAACTGATTTCCTCATTCGCCCGAACCCGTCTGAATGTTGTTCTCGTTTCACATATTAATCACGCGAATGAAATTGACGATGTGCTATCACATTCTTTTTCTTCTCTGCGTCAGGCTGGCGTCACTCTGTTAAATCAGGCCGTACTGCTGAAAGGCGTCAATGATTCTGTGGAAACCCAGGTCAGACTCAGTGAAGCGCTGTTTCAGGCTGGTGTTCTGCCCTACTATCTCCATGTTCTGGATAAAGTTCAGGGTGCAGCACACTTCTTTGTCTCAGATGAAGAAGCAAGAGCGATCATGGCTGGGGTTATCGAGCGCGTCTCCGGCTATCTGGTACCCAGACTGACCCGGGAAGTCGCAGGGCGCAGCAGCAAGACACCGCTGGACCTGTATCTGGAATAGTTCCTTTCTAAAAAGATGACAATAATCCGGAGGTGATTACTGCTCCTCCGTGATACAAACCCGGTAGCCGCCATTCGGATCAGCGACAAAATCAACATAATTATGAATCGCAGACAGACGATCTTCTTCATAGTGCGAGACATACAATAACTGCGTCATATTCGCTTCAGCCAGACGATTCAGCACTGTCATCACCAGACGTCGATTCAGATAGTCCAGTCCTTGGTACGGTTCATCCAGAATCAGTAAAACCGGATGTTTGATTAAAGCCCGGACGATCAGCAATAACCGCTGCTGTCCGTAATCCAGTTGCCTGAAACCATGCTGCTCATACTGACTCATTTCCAGCGCATTCAACCAATCCCGGGCAATATGTAACTGCTTTGCAGACGGCTTTTCATAAAGACCTATCGAATCAAAAAAACCTGATAACAGCACATCCAGAACGGTACAACTAACCCGGTATTGCAGATGCAGGGATGAAGAAACAATACCGATATGACGTTTGATATCCCAGATACTCTCACCACTGCCCCGGCGCATCCCCAGTACCGTGATATCGTTACAATAACACTGCGGATGATCCCCCAGAATCAGACCAAGTAAGGTACTTTTTCCACATCCGTTCGGGCCACGGATTTGCCAATGCTGATTTGCTTTAATCTCCCAGCAAAGATCCCGAAAAATCAGTCCATCGGTATATTCAACCTTCACCTGATTCATGGTGACTCTTGGATCGGGTACTGACATACCTGTCTCATACTGCCGACTCAACGCCAGCCATACCTCTTGCTTTGTATCCGTCAATGCTGTCAGCTGCTCCAGAATCGGATGCTGGCGCCATTCTGTAATCGTAATCGTCTGGCTTAGCTGTCTTTCATCAAACAATGCAATATGAGTCAGGCATGCCGGTAATTCATCTTCCCGAGATGTAATAACCACTAACTGTATTTGCTCAGCCAGATCATTTAAACATGTGGTTAGCCTTTGACGGTGTTCAACATCCAGCCCCGAATAGGGTTCATGCAACACCAGCAACTCAGGGTGAGTTGCCAAAGCCCGGGCGAGCATTAAACGACGGGTTTCACCGGTAGAGAGCTGCCGAAATCCTCTGGTTCTCAAGCCCGTCAAATCTGTCAGTTCAAGCAACTCTTGCAGTTCATGTACAGAGCATCCGGCTTCCAGTAACAGGTTTTCGACGCTGGATCCATAATCGATATGATCCTGAAAATCCGTCTCATCCCTGGCGATTTCATACTCTAACAATCGCTGCTGTTCAGATAAAGAAACAATACCGACAACATCAGGCTTTTCTGTAACAGCATCATGGCCTCCCGTGAGTGCCCCAGAAAAAATACGTACCAATAGTTCACTACTATGTGCATGTGCAATAAAAACGCCCCAATGCTCAGAGGGCCGAAGCTCCCAGTGAGAGATCTCCAGCTGTTCCGATGCATGTTCATACTTCAATCCCTGAATCAACATAGGCATATCACCAATTTATCAAACGAGAAAAACAGAAAAGGGCGAGGAAAGCCTCACCCTTTTTGATTATCAGACAGAAGATGAAAAATTACATCATTCCTGGCATACCGCCCATGCCACCCATATCAGGCATACCCGCGCCATCATTCTTAGGCACTTCAGTCACCATCGCTTCAGTTGTAATCATCAGACCGGCAATCGATGCTGCAAACTGTAGTGCGCTACGTGTAACTTTTGTTGGGTCAAGAATACCCATCGCAATCATATCACCGTAGTCACCGCTTGCTGCGTTATAACCATAGTTACCTTCGCCTGCTTTTACGTTATTGGCAACAACAGACTCTTCATCACCAGCATTCGCTGCAATTTGACGAATTGGCGCTTCCATTGCACGAAGTGCAACACGGATACCGACATTCTGTTCTTCATTATCGCCTTGCAGATCAGTCAGCTGAGAAGCAGCACGGATCAGCGCAACGCCACCACCGGCAACAACGCCTTCTTCAACCGCTGCACGAGTTGCATGAAGTGCATCTTCCACGCGATCTTTCTTCTCTTTCATTTCGACTTCAGTTGCTGCACCAACTTTAATGACGGCAACACCACCGGCCAGTTTTGCAACGCGCTCCTGAAGCTTCTCTTTATCGTAATCAGAAGTTGCTTCTTCGATTTGCTGACGGATCTGAGTCACACGACCTTCAATCGCAGCCACTTCACCGGCACCATCAATCACAGTGGTATTTTCTTTTGTGATTGTGACACGTTTGGCCTGACCCAGATCTTCCAGAGTTGCTTTATCCAACTCCAGACCAATCTCTTCAGAAATAACCGTACCACCAGTCAGAATCGCGATGTCTTGCAACATTGCTTTACGACGATCACCGAAACCAGGAGCTTTCACTGCTGCAACTTTCACGATACCACGCATGTTGTTCACAACCAGTGTGGCCAGAGCTTCACCTTCTACATCTTCAGCAATGATCAGCAGAGGACGGGATGCTTTGGCAACAGATTCAAGAACTGGCAGCAGTTCACGAATGTTAGATACTTTTTTGTCAACCAGAAGGATAAACGGATTTTCCAGATCTACAGAACCTGATTCCTGATTGTTGATAAAGTAAGGAGACAGGTAACCACGGTCAAACTGCATACCTTCAACAACATCCAGCTCATCCTGCAGAGCCTGACCTTCTTCAACTGTGATGACACCATCACGGCCTACTTTTTCCATTGCTTCAGCAATGATGTTACCAACACTCTCATCAGAGTTGGCAGAGATAGTACCAACCTGTGCAATCGCTTTTGTATCAGCACATGGTACAGAAAGTCCTTTCAGCGCTTCCACAGCAGCAACAACTGCTTTATCGATACCACGCTTCAGATCCATTGGGTTCATGCCCGCAGCAACAGCTTTCAGGCCTTCATTGACGATTGACTGAGCCAGAACGGTTGCAGTCGTTGTTCCGTCACCTGCCGCATCATTTGCCTGAGATGCAACTTCTTTTACCATTTGTGCGCCCATGTTCTGGAACTTATCTTCCAGCTCAATCTCACGAGCAACAGAAACACCATCTTTTGTAATAGTTGGTGCGCCAAATGATTTATCCAGAACAACGTTACGGCCTTTAGGGCCCAGTGTAACTTTCACTGCATCTGCCAGAACGTTCACACCTTCCAGCATTTTTACTCGAGCATCATTTCCAAACTTAACGTCTTTAGCAGCCATCTTTTATTCCCTATTTCTTAATTCGGTTTTCGTCAATTGTTTTTGAATAAGAGCAAAAATTACTCAACGCTTACTTTTATTCGACAATCGCCAGAATGTCGTTCTCAGCAAGGATCAATACTTCTTTGCCATCGATTTTTTCCGACTTTGTGCCGTAACCTTCAGCAAAAATAACAGTATCACCAACTTTGACGTCCAACGGCTGAACCGTGCCGTTCTCAAGAACCCGGCCGTTGCCGACAGCAAGCACTTTTCCACGTGTTGATTTTTCCGCCGCAGAACCAGTTAAAACGATTCCACCAGCAGATTTGGATTCAACTTCTTGGCGTTCAACGATAACTCGGTCATGTAATGGACGAATATTCATCGGTCGTCTCTCCTGATTTAATTTCCGTGTAGTTTATGAAAGCGCTGTTTACCAGCTTGTGCTTTCTATGTGGGGGAAGAAAACAAATATCCCAAGGGGAGACAGGCAAAAAAATGTGATTCAGATAACAAAATGTTAATCATTTTTAACTTTTATCCTTCATCTACTTCTAATTCCCACTAAATAGTCAATTGTTTACTTTATTAACTGAAGTCTGAATAATAGGAGAAAGCCAAGAGGACACCGATGAAAACAGCCGACAAAATACTACACACGCTCAAACGGGAAGGCGCTGTGACAGCCAAACAGCTTTCAGAACGTTTTGGAATGACAACAATGGGAGCCCGCCAACATCTTCAGACACTTGAAGAAGATGGACTGGTCCGCTTTTATGATGTGAAAGTCAAAGTCGGCCGTCCGACACGCCACTGGACTCTTACCGCTAATGGTCATGCTTATTTCGCCGATCGGCATGGAGAATTAACACTTCAGGTCATTGATGCTGTCGAACAGGTGTATGGTTCCGAAGGGATTGCAAAAATTGCCGCCACCCGGGAAGCTCAGACACTAGCACAGTACCATGCCGAAATGCAGTCTTGTATGACACTTGAAGAAAAACTGGAAATGCTCGTTGTCCTGCGGGAAAGAGAAGGCTATATGGTTGAGCTGGAGACATCCTCTGACGGCTACCGTCTCATCGAAAACCACTGCCCAATCTGCAAAGCAGCAACCCGGTGCCAGAGCTTTTGTCAGTCAGAGCTTAATATTTTTCAGTCTTTGCTTGAGGGGCTGTGTTCAGTCGAGCGTCAGGAGCATATCGTCTCAGGTCATCGGCGCTGCAGTTATATCATCAAAAGACTCAATTAAATTCTTATCCTTGAGAAGATCTCACATTAAGTTCACAATTCAATCAATTTTGGTTTATTATTGAGAAGTATTCTAATTAAAACATATTTGATTTGAGTCGTAGGCTAGAATAGGAAGAATCTGAGGTGATATATGACTGCACCAAGTTCTTATACCGAGCTCCCCCCATTTGACGAGCTGGTAGCACTGGCTAAACATAATCCAGAAGCGTTCGCAATGTTCAAACGTGACATCTGTGAAGAGATGATCCTCTCTGCATCCAGAAAGATGCAGGATCGACTTTGGGCTCAACAAAGCCACATAGACAGAGTTGTCCGTTCATGCAAAAACGCGGATCACGCCAATGTAAAACTAATGAGAGAATTGAGTGCTCAGATGGTTAAGTTTCAAAATGCCTTAGCCAGTAACTCAACGGATGAAACGCCAAGCACTGCTGACGTTATTCCGTTTAATCGATACAGGCCACATGCTTAAATCATAAGCACCGATATTCTTCCTCAAAGAAGAATATCTACAGGTGCCAGCCTGGGCACTCCGTTTTGTAATCCTGTCGTTAAAATTTTCAGACTTCGGGAATAGCTAGCTACGGCTTCGGATACAGGTCTGCTCAGCAATTCTCAGATAGACTGAGAGATTCTCCACTTTTTCTGCTTCCTGCTCGAGTACATCTGCCAGCATTCCGGAAACAGACTGCCCAATTTCGGCTGCGTCATTCTGAGGGATTTCCAGTATCAGTTGAATGAAATCCACCGAATCAAGCTGCTCACCGATAAACCACTGATGTATCCGGACCGCACTACTTTTTACCGGGATTCTCATTCGCTGTAGCCTCTCATCATCCAGCAATACCTGATGAAGATCTTCCAGTAAACGGGAAACATTCATTCGCTCATCCACAGGCGCTGAGTACTCCATCCGGAGATTGATCATATGATTCATCCTTGTCATAACATGTCCCGAAGGATTTCCGGGCATCTTCAGCACAGGTAAAATAAAGCCAAACGGAAAGCATCTCAAATGCTCTAACCAAGAAAGTCATGATTCGCATCATGATCTACTCGATTTTATCTGTTATATTCTGTCGAAATCACATTTTTATATTCACTGAATTTGGAGATATTCCTATGCGTCGTCCTGTTGTTATGGGTAACTGGAAACTAAACGGAAGTAAAACCATGGTCACAGAACTACTCTCTGGCCTGAATACTGAACTCGAAGGTGTTACCGGCGTCGATGTTGCGGTCGCACCACCAGCTCTTTATCTGGATCTTGCCGAGCGTTTAATTAAGGAAGGCGGTAGCAAAATCATTCTGGGTGCACAAAACACTGATGTAAACAATAGCGGTGCCTACACTGGTGATATGTCTCCTGAAATGTTGAAAGATTTTGGTGCGACACACATCATTATCGGTCACTCAGAACGTCGTGAATACCATAATGAATCCGATGAATTCGTTGCGCAGAAGTTTGCTTTCCTGAAGGAAAACGGTCTGACACCAGTTCTGTGTATCGGTGAATCAGAAGCTCAGAATGAAGCAGGTGAAACACTTGCTGTTTGTGCACGTCAAATTGATGCCGTCATCAAAACTCAGGGCGTTGAAGCACTGAACGGCGCAATCATTGCTTATGAACCAATCTGGGCAATTGGTACAGGTAAAGCTGCAACTGCTGAACAGGCGCAGTCCATTCATGCTTCTATCCGTGCTCACATTGCTAAAGAAAGCGAAGAAGTAGCGAAAAACGTTATCATTCAGTACGGCGGTTCTGTTAAAGCAGACAACGCTGCTGAGCTGTTCTCACAACCAGACATTGATGGCGCATTGGTTGGTGGTGCATCTCTGGATGCTAAAGGCTTTGCTGCGATCGCTAAAGCAGCTGCGGCAGCTAAAGCTTAATCACTTAAAAGCGATTCATATATTTCTCAGGCCAGCACATGCTGGCCTTTTTTATACCCAAACACTGAATATATCACTGTAATGTGCGGTTCTGGCTGTTCCGGGCAGAATCGAGTATGCTGTGGTCCCGGTTCACCGATATATATCCTTCTCTTTTATGCATGATAAATACGGGCTGCTCTCGGCGCCAATTCCAGTCGTACTCCGCCGGATGACGATCCCGATGACCTTCGGCATGATATCGGTGCTGATGTTTAACTTAGTCGACACCTATTTCATCTCTCTGTTGGGAACACAGGCATTAGCTGCCGTCAGCTATACTTTTCCTGTCACTTTTGCGGTGAACTGCATCACGATGGGAATTGGCGTCGGTCTATCGACCAGTATCGCACATCTGCTTGGTCAGAAAGCCATGCATAGTGCAGCCCGCCTTACAGTTCATGGTCTTCTGCTGGCCGTATTTCTGGTCATCTTCGCTTCCGGGCTGGGACTTTTAACCATTGAACCACTCTTTACTTTGCTCGGAGCCCAAAAAACATTACTTCCCATGATCCAGCAATATATGTCCATCTGGTATATTGCGGTTCCGTTTCTGGTCATTCCTATGGCTGGTAATAGTGCCATCCGGGCAACTGGTGATACAAAAACACCAGCCCAACTTATGATTTTATCCGGTATCGCCAATGGGATTCTCGACCCCTTACTTATTTTCGGCTATGGTCCCTTCCCCGAACTTGGAATCCAGGGAGCAGCCATTGCCAGCGGCATTAGTTGGATCGCTGCGTTAATTGGTTCTTTGTATATTCTGTTTTTCCGGGATCGTCTGGGCACATTTCCGCATTTACCGTCGCTATGGCAAGACTGGAAACAGATTTTACGTATCGGAACTCCGGCGGCACTTTCCAATGCCATGAATCCAATTTCTGGCGCATTGCTGATGATCCTGCTGTCCCAACATGGAACTGTAGCGGTAGCAGCTTACGGTGCAGCACAACGAGTTGAGTCGATTCTGATTCTGGTTTTGGTGTCGCTGACGTCTGCTCTTACACCGTTCATGGCCCAGAATTTTGGGGCTGATAATCCTCGGCGGGGATTTGCCGGATTATTTCTGAGTATGCGTTTTTCTCTCGTTTTTCAAATCATCATTTTCATGATGATGGTCCCGCTAAGTGTCCCGATATCCGCACTCTTTTCTCAGGAAACTCAGGTCCGGGAACTGCTCTGGCATTATTTACTGGTCGTTCCGTTCAGTTATGGGTTTCAGGGCGTTGTCATGATGATCGTTTCAGCATTGAATGCACTGCGTCGTCCTCTGCGTGCATTTAGCTGGAGTTTTATGCGACTCTTTATTTTCACGCTACCTTCCGCCTGGATTGGTTCACTGTTCTGGCAGATTGACGGGTTATTTGCAGGAATTGCCATTGGCAACATTCTGGGGGGAATTTGCGGATACTTGCAGGCTCTGTCGTTACGCCGCCAGAGCCTGTTAGCCGATTCAGAGAATAATCACTATCGCTAAAAACGAAAAGTTCGATACCTCATAATTTGCAGTATGATGATCTGGTTACAGATCATCAGATCCGCTCATCAGCATCTTCTTCAATCAGATCATCGTCGAGTTCTTCATCATCGAGCTCTTCATCCAGTTCTTCCTCATCCAACTCAGCATCCTCGATATCAGTATTTAAAGGTTCCTGAGAAAGAATGATACCGGTGCTGTCTGCATAAAGATAATCTTCAGGCAAGAAAGTGACACCACCGAAATTGACCGGAATATCGACTTCACCAATATTTTGAGCCACAGCCCCAACCGGGATAGAAGCCATCGCCTGAATACCGATATTCATTTCTTCCAGTTCGTCAACTTCGCGGACACAACCGTAAACAACCAGCCCTTCCCACTCATTTTCCTCGGCAAGTGCCGCCAGCTCCGCATCAACCAAAGCACGGCGTAGAGAGCCACCGCCATCGATCAATAACACCCGCCCCAAACCGTCTTGTTCAAGCACTTCACGGAGCAAACCATTATCTTCGAAACATTTGACCGTCGTTATCTGACCGGCAAAAGAAGCCCGCCCACCAAAATTACTGAACATCGGTTCTACAACATCAACCTGATCGAAGTAAATATCACAAAGTGCAGATGTATTGTATTCCATAGCAACCATTCTCACAGCGAAAGTATCTTAAAGGAGTATATCGGCTATGTAAGCCATTGCAATGACGAAGCTCAATTAACTGATCAGAGTTTGAGCAACGACAACACCGACAAACAGCAGGTTTGTCACGATAGAGCATCTTACGACAACAGGTAACATCGGTGCGATTTGTACCGGTCGCTCTGCTTCCCAGACAGCAATGGCATGTTTCACCACAGCGATCAAACTCAGCAGGAAAGGAAGCGCCAGCCATAACGGATCAGTTTGTAGCCATAGATACAAACTAAAGGCCAAAACAGCTCCAGCCAACAGAATGAAATGGTATTTTTTGGCCAGAACCGGACCTAAACGCACGGCAATGGTCCGCTTACCGCAAATCTCATCATTTTCGATATCCCGCATATTGTTTATATTCAGCACGGCAACGGCCAGCAAACCACAGGCAATCGACGGGAGCAACAAACTAGTCTGCAACTGCCCGGTATAAAGAAAATAAGTACCGGAGACTCCCAGCAGCCCGAAAAAGATAAAAACAGAGACATCACCAAGCCCGACATAACCATAGGGTTTATTACCGACTGTATAAGCAACAGCGGCAATCATGGCCATCACGCCAAGGCCGATAAAAACCAGTATATTCTCAAGCGAATCCAATGCATACAGAATCAAAGCCATACCGGCAACGATAGTGAGCAGCACATTGATCATCATGGCATATTTCATGTCTTTCAATGACACAGCCCCTGACTGAATCGCTCGTAGCGGTCCCAGCCGTGCTTCATTATCCGTCCCTTTCACTGCATCCCCATAATCATTGGCAAGATTAGACAAGATTTGCAATAAAGTGGCGGTGGCCAGAGCCAGCAAAGCAATTGGCCATGAAAAATGCTTTTCTGAAAAAGCTAATGCACTTCCTGTGAGGATCGAAATCAATGCCAGAGGTAAAGTTTTCGGTCTAGCCGCATCCAACCAAATCGAAATAGAGTTCATCATGATTACAGCCTAGTGGACGTCAAGGGCTCTAGTATACGACGAAATCACTCATAATAAAAAGCCCGCATAAGAAAGCGGGCTTTTATATCCAAATGACCTCAAGATACCATTTCAGAAAAAGCCATCAGATGCGATAACTGAAACTCACCTGGGTGACTGATTCGATGACACTTACAAAATAAAGCGACTGAGATCTTCATCGTCGACTAACTCGTCTAAGCGCTCTTTCACATAATTGGCATCAATCATAAAAGATGAACCGGCTTTATCCGTCGCATCGAAAGAAATTTCATCCATCAAACGCTCCATCACCGTATGCAAACGACGGGCACCGATATTTTCAGTCGTTTCATTAACCTGCCATGCTGCATCAGCAATCTGAGCAATGCCATCTTCAGAAAACTCAATGGAAACTTCTTCTGTTGCCATTAATGCCTGATATTGCTCAGTTAACGATGCTTTCGGTTCTGTCAGAATTCGTTTGAAATCATCACTGCTCAGCGCTTCCAGCTCAACCCGGATTGGCAAACGTCCCTGTAATTCAGGGATTAGATCCGATGGTTTTGCAACCTGGAAAGCACCGGAAGCAATAAACAAAATATGATCAGTTCTGACCATGCCATGTTTTGTCGATACCGTACTTCCTTCGATCAAAGGCAACAAATCACGCTGAACGCCTTCACGAGACACATCCGGACCAGAAACTTCTCCCCGCTTACAGATTTTGTCGATCTCATCGATAAATACGATACCGTGGTTTTCAACATTAAAAATAGCCTGCTCTTTTAACTCATCCTGATTGACCAGTTTAGCGGCTTCTTCTTCGGTCAGAGCTTTAAACGCATCTTTAATTTTCAGTTTACGTTTCTTTTTAGAGTCTCCAGCCAAATTCTGGAACATCCCCTGCAACTGGTTCGTCATTTCTTCCATGCCCGGAGGTGCCATAATCTCCACCCCCATCTGAGGTACGGCAACATCGATTTCAATCTCTTTATCGTCCAGTTGTCCTTCCCGTAATTTTTTACGGAAAACCTGTCTGGTATGAGATGAATCGTCACTTCTCTCTTCTTGTCCCCAGGAGTCTCGCGGCGGAGGAAGTAATGCGTCAAGAATTCGCTCTTCTGCTAACTCTTCAGCCCGAAACTTCACCTTTTCCATCGCCTGTTGATGCGTCATCTTCACAGCGACATCCGTAAGATCCCGGATAATCGTTTCGACTTCTTTACCGACATAACCGACTTCAGTAAATTTTGTCGCTTCGACTTTAATAAACGGAGCATTGGCTAATTTAGCCAGACGACGGGCAATTTCGGTTTTACCCACCCCAGTCGGACCAATCATCAGGATATTTTTCGGAGTGACTTCAACACGCAGACTTTCTTCCAGCTGCATCCGGCGCCAGCGGTTACGCAAAGCAATAGCCACAGCCCTTTTAGCTTTATCCTGACCGATAATATGACGATTGAGTTCATGAACAATTTCACGAGGAGTCATTTCAGACATGCTTATTTCCTTTGTTCTGTATTGCAGGCTCTATCGAATCGTTTCTATGATTCACTCTGAGGGATTTCAAGTGCTTCGATAGTCTGAAAATGGTTAGTAAACACACAGATATCACCTGCAATTTTCAGTGCTTTTTCAGCAATTTCCTGAGCATCCAGATCTGTATTCTCCAACAAAGCCGTCGCCGCAGCCTGAGCATAGTTTCCACCGGAACCTATCGCAATTAAATCATTCTCCGGCTGCACAACATCACCATTACCGGTAATAATCAGTGAAGCGGTCTCATCTGCGACTGCAAGGATCGCTTCCAGGCGACGCAGAGCCCGATCGCTACGCCAGTCTTTGGCAAGCTCAACGGCTGCTTTCACCAAATGTCCCTGATGCATTTGCAGCTTACTTTCAAAACGTTCAAACAACGTAAATGCATCGGCAGTTCCTCCGGCAAAGCCAGCCAGCACTTTATCGTTATACAGGCGGCGAACCTTGCGGGCATTCCCTTTCATCACAGTATTACCCAGAGAAACTTGCCCATCTCCGGCAATAACAACTTTATTATCACGACGGACAGATACGATAGTAGTCACAAGAGGACCTCTTTCATTTTATAGAGTGTGTTAGAAAACTATATAAGGACAAGGGAGTTTGAATTCAAGTCAAAAGGCAGGATATGATTTTTATTTCCTCCGGAACTCTGTCGCCAGTTCCGGAGGATAATAAACGTTACAATATGTTACTGTCTTTCTTTCCAGATAGCACATGGTTCAATTTTGGCACGCTGAAGTTTGTGTCTGTCACGTTCGGCATCCCGCTTAAATTTATAAGGTCCGATCACAACACGATACCAACTGCTGTCTTCTTTCTTACGGATTTTACTTTTTATCCCCTGAAAGGCGATATCCAGCTTCCGTTTTTCAGCCTGAGCCATCGTTTTATAGGCACCACACTGCATGATGTAAGGTACATCTGAAACTTTCAACTCTTTTGGTGTCACCTCAATTTCACGCTTTGGCAGAATATCGACATAATCCCACTTTTCTGCCGGTGGCGGTGGAAGTGTCTTTTCATTCGATGACGTAGGTTGCTTTACCTCAGCCTTCTGAGGCACCAGAGCCTTATTTGCCGGAGGAGAAGGCTGCATACTCAGCGTATACAGACCATAGCCAAACACGGCAACCAGAACCACGGCAAGCGTACCACTAAACCAAGGGCGTCTCTTCGAGGGTTTCCGCACAGTTTTCTTTGTCGCGCTTCCCCGCTTCACATAGTCTTTATTAGCCACTAAATTATGCTTACCTTACAAACAATGACGATATGTTAAAGAAGACCACTCGGAAGCACAACTCTGAGGACGCTTCTCATCGGCATTCTCTTATAATCGCATTACGTCGCTCGCGGAGGCGCAACACTATCGCGAATCACAAGTTTTGTCTCCAGTAAACGAGAGCCAGCTCTGACATCATGTCCCCGTAGCACTTCCAGCATCATCAGCATTGCCTGACGGCCAATCTCATATCGGGGTTGAGAAACCGTGGTTAACGGAGGATCACAGTACTGAGCAAAATTAATATCATCAAAACCGACGACTGATAAATCCTGCGGAACACGGACACCCAGACGTTTTGCTTCCTGAATTGCACCGATAGCCATCATGTCATTGTGGCAGAATACAGCCCCCGGAGGATCCGACAGACCCAGTAATTGCCGGATCGCTTTTACACCAGCTTCAAAACTGAAGTCACCTTTGTAGTAATAGGCAGGGTTCATTGTAATGCCAGCACGTCTTAAAGCCTGCATGTATCCCTGATGGCGGAAATGGCACAAAGCGGCTGAGTCAGGACCAGCAATTTCACCAATCCGTTTGTGTCCCATCTGAGTCAGATAATTCACAATTTCAAAAGCAGACGTCAGGTTATCAATGTGAACTGTCGGCAATTCCAGCTCTGGTGCATATTCGCAGGCCATCACCATTGGTGGCAGATTCTTCTGTTCTGATTTACTGGCATCAAAAGGTAAATCAGTGCCGAGCAGCAGCATTCCGTCAGCCTGTTTAGTGAATACCAGATTAACGAAGGAGCTTTCCCGCTTCTTCTGCTGACCGCTATCACCCAGCAACACCAGATAGCCATGCTCTACCGCTGCGTCCTCAATTCCCCGAATGATTTCAGTAAAATAAGGATCACAAATATCAGGCACGATAGCGACAATCGTTTTTGATTCGTTACGTCTTAAATTGCGTGCCAGCGAATTCGGAGAATATCCCGCCTCAAGAACAGCATCTTCAACCCGTTTTCTTGTCGATGGCGACACTTTTTCGGGATTCATCAATGCCCTGGATACGGTCGCGGTTGACACTCCCGCTAATTGAGCAACATCCTTCATTGTCGCCATACGTTAACACCCTCTTTCAAAATAGTATTTGCTATAAAACCGATTCATTGCACATACTTTTTGATATATCTATCAACATGTTGATGCATGTGCTTCCATAGTGTAAGCATTTCCACAGATAAATTTACGGCCTATTTAACAGATCTTACATCATAAACGAGAAATAGATCACGATACATACGTTTAATTCTATGACAAAGGCATTAATAGACCGTGAACTCCCCCGAAATACCATAAATAGCAGCCTGACTATGACATGTCATGAGGCTCGATATCTAATGACCACCTGACTTTTCCGGCCAGGGGTAATAACTGGATCGCCGGTTTGGCACTCATCAGTAATTTCTGCATCGTCGGGCGACTCATCGTCTGCAACAGGAGCTGCCAACGGTATTTTCCCGCCCGTTTAGCCATCGGAGCCGGAGATGGCCCTAATACGGCACAGGTCGAATGATCAAACAGTGGATGAACTTCTAATGTCTGCCTGACCTGCCTGAGAAAATTCTCTCCTGTATCGGCATGATTTGATTCTGCTTTAAACAAGGTCAGATAGCTAAACGGAGGTAATAACGCAGTTTTCCGTTCATGCAGCGCTGTGATTGCAAAATGACGGTAATCTTTTTCCAGCAATGCCTGCAGCAAGCTATGCTCCGGATGATGGGTCTGAAGAATAACTTCTCCGGGCTGGCTTGCCCTTCCGGCCCGGCCAGCGACCTGAGTAAATAACTGCGCCAACCGTTCAGACGCACGGAAATCATTACTGTACAGCGCACTGTCGACATCCAGCAATGCGACCAGTGTAACCCGCGGGAAGTGATGTCCTTTTGCCAGCATCTGCGTACCGATCAGAATGTGGTATTCTCCCTGATGAACCGCATTTAACGCAGCCTCCAGAGTCCCTTTTCGCCGGGTGCTGTCCCGGTCAATCCTGATGGTTCGGTATTGCGGAAAGATCTGCGCCAATTGTGCTTCCAACTGTTCCGTTCCCACACCAACTGTCGTCATCTGTGTCGAGCCGCAACTATGGCACTGATGTAATACCGGACGCTGAGAACCACAATGATGACAACGAAGTTCCTGTGTAAACTGATGATAGGTATAACGGGCATCACAGCGCTGACAATTCGCAACCCAGCCGCACTCATGACACATCAGTACCGGCGCAAACCCCCGTCGGTTGAGAAAAAGCAACACCTGATTACCCGCCAGCAAATGTCTTCTCATTTCTGCAATCAGAGGCGCCGACAGTCCACCTTCGAGATAAAGACCTTTCACATCGAGAACCCGGTTCCGGGCCGGAACAGCATCCCCAGCCCGCTGTGTCAGTGTCAGATGATGATATTTACCGCTCAGGGCATTCTGTAATGTTTCCAGTGCTGGCGTCGCAGAGCCCAGAACGATAGGAATCTGTTCCAGGCTGGCCCGCATAACTGCAACATCCCGGGCGTGATAACGCAAACTATCCTGCTGCTTGTATGAGGCATCATGTTCCTCATCAACGATAATGATTCCCAAATCGGCAAAAGGAGCAAACAGCGCTGAACGGGTCCCGATGACAACACCGGCATGTCCGTCACGGGCTGACAGCCATGCATTAAGCCTTTCAGTCTCATTCAGTCCTGAATGCATGACCACCACCGGCACCATAAAACGGGAACGAAAACGCTGAATCGTTTGTGGTGTCAGCCCAATTTCAGGCACCAGAACCAAAGCCTGTTTTCCCTGCTTAAGTACCGGCGCAATCAGATTCAGATAAACTTCCGTTTTTCCGGAACCGGTCACTCCTTCCAGCAGGAAACAACCGAACTCGTGCTGACTGTTTACTGTAGCAATGGCAACGGACTGCTCCATATTCAGCTGAGGTTTTTCATCTTCATCTTCCAGCAACTCTGGCCACGGCTGGCGGGTTGGCCTTCTTTCAATCGCTTCAATCCAACCTTTTTCCTGCAGGTTATTTAATACCTGACTGCTGATCTCTTCGTCCAGTAATGACTGATGGCTTTTCATCCCATGTTCCAGCAAACGCAAGACTTTAGCCTGCTGAACAGCTCTGCCGAGCCCCTGCATCAGTTTGTCCCGGCCCGATTGTGTCAGACACCACTCGCGCAATGTCGCGAAATCGGCAGCTTTTCCTTTACGCAGTGCAGCAGGTAAAGCATTCGAAAGTGTATCGCCCAGTGGATACTGATAGTACTGACTACACCAGGTGAACAACCGGAACAAATCCGGAGACCAGACCGGCTGTTCATCCAGGACTGCACGAATCGGTTTCAGCAATTCCGGACTCATTTCCGAACTATTGCCAAGCGCAGTCACAATCCCGACAAGCGTCTGCCGGCCAAAAGGTACAGATACCCGACCGCCAACAACGGGATGACAGTGCTTCGGTACCAAATAGTCAAACTGCTTATCTAACGGTACAGGTAAAGCCACTCGGGCAATGGATGGATGCATATCAATGGATATCAGACGTAAAAATCATGGCAACAGTCTAATCGAAGCGATAATGAAATTCGAGACACCGATAAGAATGGTGAAAATAACAGCAAAACTAGTTGATCCCCGCGCATGGATTCTTTAATATAGCGCGCCTTGATGATACGGAAGACTGTATCACGACCATTATTTTATTAACTACGTGTGGTGTCCGGCAAAGACCCGGATAGCGACACGGCCCGATTTTGAGGTTCTCCCATGAAAACTGGTATCCATCCGGAATACAAAGTAGTGAAAGCAACTTGCTCTTGTGGTAACGCTTTCGAATTCAAATCTACACTGGACAAAGACTCACTGCACCTGGACGTTTGTGACAAATGTCACCCATTCTACACAGGTAAACAGCGTATCGTTGATACCGGTGGTCGTGTTGATCGCTTCAACAAGCGTTTCGGCGCACTTGCCAGTGGTAAGAAATAAGCTCTCTTCCGTGAGAATTCTGAAAGGACGCCTGATGGCGTCCTTTTTGTTTCCCGCTCTTTTATTCTACGGGGAATAGATAATACCCGATGGATTTTCCTTTTATCCTTCTCCCTCCCAGAAGTACTGACCTTCAGAAAGCCGAGTTATATCAGCATAAACTCCTCCAACCTCTGTATAGTTATGCAATTTTTCAATACATAATACCAAGATCGCCTAGGCAGATGCCCAGACATCCATTAAAATGAAGTTTCTTTCCCTATAAACATTACAACGAGACTCTACCCTTATGTCTGAAGACAATCGCCAAGATTTAACTCCCGAAGAAGAACTGCGTCAAAAAGCGCTGAACTATCATGCAGTTCCAACTGCAGGGAAAATCGCAATTACACTAACGAAACCTGCTGATACTGCAGCTGATCTGGCTCTGGCCTATAGCCCGGGTGTCGCAGAACCAGTACGGGAAATTGCACAAAACGTAGATAATATTTACAAATACACGGCGAAAGGAAACACCGTAGCAGTAATCTCTAACGGAACAGCCATCCTCGGATTAGGAAATCTGGGGCCAATGGCATCAAAGCCGGTCATGGAAGGAAAAGCCCTGCTATTTAAACGATTTGCAGGCCTGGATTCATTTGATATTCAGGTAAAACACCGCACAATTGATGAATTCGTGGATACAGTCGCAAATATTGCCGATACCTTCGGCGGCATCAATCTGGAAGATATTAAAGCACCGGATTGTTTTGAAATCGAACGTCGTCTGATCGAGCGTTGTGACGTACCGGTATTCCATGATGACCAGCATGGAACAGCTATCGTAACTGCCGCAGGTATGCTCAATGCAATTGAGCTACAGGGAAAGGACCTGAAGGAATGTACGATCGTCTGTCTGGGTGCTGGGGCTGCCGCTGTTGCATGTATGGAACTTCTGATCAAATGCGGCGCAATGCGTGAAAAAATCTACATGCTCGATCGTAAAGGCGTGATTCATACCCGCCGGGACGATCTGAATGAATACAAACAGCTGTTTGCCAACAATACCGACAAGAGAACTCTGGAAGATGTGATTAAGGATGCCGATCTGTTCCTTGGCGTTTCTGGCCCCAACCTCCTGCCACCGGAAGCATTGGGTCTGATGGCAGAAAAACCAGTCGTATTTGCCTGTTCAAACCCGGATCCGGAAATTAAACCGGAGCTGGCCTATAAGGTTCGCAATGATTTGATCATGGGGACCGGGCGTTCGGATTATCCGAATCAGGTCAACAATGTTCTGTGTTTCCCATTTATTTTCCGCGGTGCTCTGGATATTCGGGCCAGTGAAATTAACGATGAAATGAAGATTGCCGCAGTAGAAGCTATTCGCCAGTTGGCAAAAGAAGAGGTTCCGGCTGAAGTGCTAAAAGCAGCCAGCGTTGATAGCCTGTCATTCGGACCGGAATACATCATTCCTAAGCCGATGGACCCACGGTTACTGCCTCGGGTAGCCAGAGCCGTCGCACAGGCAGCCGTAGATTCAGGTGTTGCCCGGATTCCAATGCCTGAAGGCTATATGGAAGATTGATAACATCATGTTCTGAATGAAAAAGAGGATACATCGTTGATGTATCCTCTTTGCTTTGTTTGACGGGGATTCAGGCAGGTATTTTTTGCATTGCTTGCTGATAGCTATCCAGTTGCGTGGCCTGTGCTATATAACGTCGAATATTCGGATATGGAGAAAGATCAGCCCGCGTATCCGCCATCAGCAATATTACAATCATCTGAAAATCTGCACCGCTGAGCTGTTCTCCGGCAAACCACATATGCTGACCGAGAAAATCATCGATATAGCGGAAGAAGGTTGTCAGACGGGGCTCAATTACCAGTTTATCCACCTTATCAAGAAAAGAACGAATCAAAGGCCGCAACAGGAATGGTACTTTTTCCCCCGATTTAATGAAAATCAGCCGCATCACCAGCCACATCATGAACGAACCTTCCGCTGCATGTAACCAGTAACGGTAATCAAGCAATGCCTGTCCCGACTCTGGTCTGAAACGTCGCTCATGGTCATAAGTATCAATCAGATATTCAATAATCGCACCCGATTCAGTGACCGTCTGCTCTCCATCGACAATTATCGGTGATTTACCCAAAGGATGAATCGCAGTCAGAGAGGACGGAGCGCCCCAGGTTTTCGGATCTCTGGCATAGTGAATCACTTCGTACTCAAGTTTGAGAGCCTCTAATAACCATATGACGCGCAATGCCCGGGACTGCTCAAGATAGTGAACATAAATCATCTCTGACCTTCTTTATTTCAGGTAAAAGTAACACTTGTCTTTCAGTGTTATTTTTAACGTAAGCGCGACCAGACTGATACTCACCTGGGCTTTAAGCGGCTTCATTCAGCCAACCAGTATTGGGAAATCAGTCTTGTCTGGTGTACCGAACAGGAAAAGCGCCAGCATTACTCGTCATAAGACTCAAATTCGATGCCCATCGCAGTCATTATCGCTTTCGCTTCTGTTGGTATGTCATCCGGACGATCTTTACGCAAATCTTCGTCCGTCGGCAGAGGCTGACCGGTATAGGCATGTAAAAATGCTTCACATAAGAGCTCACTGTTTGTTGCATGACGTAAATTATTAATCTGACGTCTTGTCCGTTCATCTGTCAAAACTTTAAGTACTTTCAACGGGATAGAAACCGTAATTTTCTTGACCTGCTCGTTTTTCTTACCATGCTCTGCATAAGGACTTATGTATTCACCATTCCAATCAGCCATTGCTTCCCCTTATTGCGCGGAATCGTCATTATTATGCCCAAACAACCTCAATATGCGGGATTCTGGGTCATTTGGATATATAAAAAAGTAGGCACTAATTTTAGCTTTATTTACTGCTATAAGCAAAGACATATAGACGTCTAGAAGTATTGACGTCCCACAAAATTATCAGTAAAGTGAGTAGCCATATTCAATCGGTTCTGATTGAGATTTTCAGCGACAGCCCCCACTAATTAATGACATCAGTATGTCAACAGGAAGGAATCAGATATGAGCGCTCGCAAACCTGCAACCATCGCCGTTCGAACAGGTATTGAGTCAGACACGCAGTACCATGCTGTTGTTCCCCCGATTTATCTCTCAACGAATTATGGATTTCCGGCATTCGGGGAAGTTCCTCAATATGATTATACCCGCTCCGGTAATCCGAATCGCGGACTTCTGGAACAGGCACTTTCTGAACTGGAAGGTGGTCAGGGAGCCGTTATCACCAATTGTGGAACATCAGCACTCAACTTATGGATTTCTGCGTTTATTGGGCCGGAAGATCTGATTATTGCGCCCAATGACTGTTATGGTGGCACTTATCGTCTATTTAATACCCGAGCCAACAAAGGTGATTTTCGCGTACTGTTTGTCGATCAGTGCGATGACGATGCCATGGCGGAAGCTCTGGCACAGCAGCCTAAACTCATTCTGTTGGAAACACCGTCCAACCCGCTTGTTCGGGTGGTCGATATTGAAAAAATCTGTCAGCAGGCGAAACAGGCTGGTGCATTGGTTGCCGTCGATAATACCTTTCTGACCCCGGTCTACCAGCAACCATTATCTCTTGGAGCAGACTTTGTCGTCCATTCAACGACCAAATATATCAATGGTCACTCCGATGTAATTGGTGGCGTGATTATCAGTAAAAGCAAAAAACATGCAGAAGATCTGGCCTGGTGGGCTAACTGTATCGGCGCTTCCGGTACACCATTCGATAGTTATATGACACTCAGAGGGCTTAGAACGCTGGGTGCAAGGATGCGGTGCCACGAAGAGAGTTCACAAAAAATTCTTGCTTATCTGCAATCTCATGAACTTATCGGAGCCATCTATCACCCGAGCCTGCCCTCACATCCGGGACACGAAATTGCGAAAAAACAGCAACGTGGATTCGGTTCAATGCTCAGTTTTGAATTTGCCGGCAGTTATGAAGAACTTCAGCAATTTGTCAGCCAACTCAAGCTATTTTCACTGGCGGAATCATTGGGTGGCGTAGAAAGTCTGATTTGCCACCCGGCAACAATGACACACCGGGCAATGGGCGAAGAGGCTCTGAAAAAAGCTGGCGTGTCCCTGCAACTGCTGCGTTTGTCTGTCGGTCTGGAAGATGCTGAAGATCTAATTGCAGATTTGGATCAGGCTCTGGCTCAGGTAAAGGAGACCCGTTGATGACAACCGTACGCCATCTCCATAAATTTGGAGGAAGTAGTCTGGCAGATCCGGCGTGTTATCGCCGCGTTGCTCAAATTCTGAAAGAGTATTCACAAAGTCATGATCTGGTTGTCGTCTCAGCCGCAGGCAAAACAACCAATCAGCTCATTGCTTTTACTGAACATCTCGCTGTTGCACCAGAACAGGCACAGGAGATTTTAAAACATGTTCAACAATTTCAGACCCAGTTAATTGACGAATTACTCGAAGGTGAAGCTGCTCAGGCACTGACAACGCGACTGACAAACGAACTCACACAACTGGCCGAATTGAGTGCACCTCTAACAGCGCCACAACAGGCATCAGTGCTGGCGCATGGTGAAATCTGGTCATCCCGTTTAATGGCAGCTTTGCTCAATCAACAGGGCTTGGTGGCAATTGCACAGGATGCCAGAGCATTTTTACGGGCTCAGCGGGAAACTCAGCCAGAAGTAGATCGGGCAAAATCCTACCCGTTACTGAAAGAAATTCTGGCTCAGCATGCTCACCAGAGAATTATTATTACGGGTTTTATCGCTCAGGACGATGCCGGAGAAACAGTACTGCTCGGGCGCAATGGTTCTGATTATTCGGCAACGATCATCGGCGCACTGGCAGAAGTTGAACGGGTCACGATCTGGAGCGATGTCGCCGGCGTCTATAGTGCCGATCCAAGAGTCGTCGCCGATGCTTGCCTGCTGCCGCTGCTCCGTCTGGACGAAGCCAGTGAACTTGCACGTCTTGCGGCTCCGGTTCTGCATAGCAGGACATTACAGCCAGTGGCACAGAGTGCCATTGATCTCCATCTGCGGTGCAGTTATGACCCCGAATCCGGCTCAACCCATATCGAACGGGTTCTGGCTTCAGGACGTGGAGCTAAAATTATCACCTCGCTGGATGAAGTCCTGTTGATTGAGCTTACTTTTGCACGCGGACACGATTTCCAGCGTATGCAAAATCAGGTTATCGAACAACTGAAACGGGCTCAGCTCACACCACTCGCCTACGACATACAAGACGATCAGTACCGTTTACAAGTGGCTTACACGGCTGAGATTGCTTCCGGAGCGCTGTCCTACTTACAGGATGCAGCAATTGAAGCAGAAATTCGTCTCAAAGAAGGTTATTCGCTGGTCGCGGCTGTCGGTGCAGGAGTAACGAATAATGCCAATCACTGTTTCGGATTTTACCAGCAACTCAAACAAGCTCCGATTGAGTTTATCTTTGAATCAGAATCAGAGCTGAGTCTGGTCGCCATTCTTCGCCAGACGGCGGTAGAAACCTTTGTGAACAAACTGCATACCCAGCTCTTTCAGGCACAAAAGCGTATCGCTCTCGCGCTCTGTGGCAAGGGCAATATCGGTTCCAGCTGGCTCAGACTGTTTGCCGAACAGAAAGCAGAACTGGAAAAGCGCCGGGGAATGAATTTTGAACTGGTTGCAATCGTCGATAGTCAAACCTACTGGTTTGATGATAAAGGGATTGATCCAGCCAGCGTCGAACAGCGTTTTCATGAAGAATCGATTCCGAATGACGGACAGGAATGGCTCCTGAATCTGGGAACAATCCGGGGTTATGATGATGTCATTGTTCTGGATGTGACGGCCAGTGCTGAACTTGCATCTCAGTATATCCAGATTGCCGAACAAGGAATGCATCTCATCTCAGCCAACAAAGTGGCTGGCTCTTCGAGTAGTGAGTACTACTATCAGGTCAAAGACTCTTTCTCAAAAATCAGTCGTCACTGGTTTTACAACGCGACCGTCGGTGCCGGTCTGCCGATAAACCACACTGTTCGGGATCTTCGGGAAAGTGGTGATGAGATCGTTGCTCTTTCCGGGATCTTCTCCGGAACACTGTCCTGGCTTTTTCAGCAATACGATGGCACTGTTCCGTTTAGTGAACTGGTTGATCTGGCCTGGCAACAAGGTTTAACAGAACCCGATCCGAGAAACGATCTGGATGGCTCCGATGTAATGAGAAAACTGGTCATTCTGGCACGTGAATCAGGACTGGATATTGAACCGGATCAGGTCACAGTTGAGTCTCTGGTGCCGGATGAGCTGAAGTCGCTTTCACTGGATGATTTTCTTGATCAGGGCGCACTACTCGATACACAGCTTGCTGAACGTCTGGCCAAAGCGCAGAGAGAAGACAAAGTCCTGCGTTACGTTGCCCGTCTGGAAAAGTCAGGCAAGGCTTCTGTTGGTGTAGAAGCATTACATCGGGAACATCCATTAGCAAATCTGTTGCCATGCGATAATATCTTTGCGATTGAAAGCAAATGGTATAAAGATAACCCGTTGGTCATTCGTGGACCCGGCGCTGGGCGTGATGTCACTGCCGGAGCGATTCAGTCGGATATCAACCTGCTCTCCAGCTTGCTATAACAAGTCTACACGCTGATCACAAATTACAGAGATAAGGAGCCTGCTGGCTCCTTATTTGTTTCTAAACTAAATAATGTGAAAAGCACTCATATAAACATGAATATAATTCATGTTTATAATGTTGACATGAAAAAGAATTCAAGAGAATATCTAGCCATATAGACGTCTAAACGTCAAATCACTATCCGATAAGCCATCATTCACGGGAGAGAGAAGATGGGATACTCATATGCTGGCCATATTGATGCTCTGAACCAAAACATTAGTGAACTATCCGGAACCCTCAACGTTTCTTTTGAATTTTTTCCACCCAGTACACCTCAGATGGAAGAGACTCTCTGGAACTCGGTTCACCGGTTGAAAACTCTTCAGCCCAAATTCGTTTCCGTCACTTATGGCGCCAATTCTGGAGAACGGGACAGAACCCATTCGATTATTAAAGAAATTAAATCACAGACAGGTTTAATTGCAGCGCCACACCTGACCTGCATTGATGCCACTCGTGAAGAGCTCATTCAGATTGCCGATGACTATTGGGACAATGGCATTCAGAATATTGTGGCACTCCGTGGCGATATTCCTCCAGGCGGCGGTAAACCGGATATGTATGCTTCTGATCTGGTGACTTTGCTGAAGTCTCGCCATGATTTTGATATCTCAGTCGCAGCGTTTCCAGAAGTACATCCTGAAGCCAAAAGTGCTCAGGCGGACTTACTCAACCTGAAGCGCAAAGTTGATGCCGGTGCAAACCGGGCAATTACTCAATTCTTCTTCGATGTCGAGTGTTATCTGCGATTCAGAGATCGTTGTGTCAGCGCAGGGATCGATGTCGAAATCGTACCGGGAATTCTGCCGGTTTCCAACTTCAGACAGGCAGCCCGTTTTGCCGCTCAGAACAATGTCAAGGTTCCGGGCTGGATGAGTAAACAATTCGACGGGTTAGATGATGACCCAACCACACGTCAGCTTGTCGGTGCCAGTCAGGCAATCGATATGGTCCGGATACTCTGCCGGGAAGGGGTAAAAGATTTTCACTTCTATACCCTGAACCGGGCAGAAATGACCTATGCTTTGTGTCATACACTGGGTATCAGACCACAAAATTAAGCTTTACTTCAGGCTCTCTCCGACAAAAAAATGCCGACATCATGTCGGCATTTTTATGGAATACTCTTTTAACTTCGTAACAAATACGACGCCTTATTCTACATCTTCCATCTTTCCAAGCAGGTTACGGATACGTTCCTGCCATGCAGCCTGTTCTTGTTGGATATCCTGTACACGCTGTTCCAGTTCGTCCCGACTGCTTTTCAACTGATTCGCTTCGTCGATCAACTTTTGTTTCTCTTCTTTCAGTTCTTCGACTTCCATCTGAAGCAGAGTGATTGTATCAACGGCAGTCTGAATTTTGGCTTCTAGTTTCTCTAACACTTCAAAAGACATGCTTAAATATCCTTTACGATTCGGCGTTTGCAATTATGATTTTACGATATACCCATTCTACTCAGGCATGACCGGAGAAACACGCGCTATATTGAATATTTTCACCATTCGATTAAAAAAGCGGCGTGAATTGACATGATTCTTACTTTCGCAACTACCCCGGCTTTCTGAATTATCATTTACCGGAAGAAATAGTCATGAAGATCTAATGACGCTTTGATCGAGTGCAATAATCCCCGATGAATTCTGGCAAACGTTTTCGTCGGAATATGCTAAAATTCGACGCAAATTTCTCAGTTTTCCGTCAAGATGGAGTTCACATGAAACGTGATTTAGCAATGGCCTTTTCCCGGGTTACTGAAGGGGCGGCCTTAGCAGGATATAAATGGCTTGGACGCGGTGATAAAAATGCTGCGGATGGAGCAGCAGTCGAAGTCATGCGCAGTCTGTTAAATAAAACAGAGATCAACGGAGAGATTGTGATTGGTGAAGGGGAAATCGATGATGCCCCGATGCTTTATATTGGCGAAAAAGTGGGTCAGGGTGGTGACGAAGTCGATATCGCCGTGGATCCGATAGAAGGCACCCGCATGACTGCAATGGGTCAGTCCAATGCACTATCGGTGCTGGCTGCCGGAGAAAAAGGCAGCTTTTTAAAAGCACCGGATATGTACATGGAAAAACTGGTCGTCGGTCCGGGCGCAAAAGGATGTATCAACCTGAATCAGCCACTTAAGGAAAATCTGGAACATATTGCTCAGGCATTAGGGAAAACACTGGACAATCTGGTGGTCATTACGCTGGCAAAACCTCGTCATGAACAGACAATTGCCGACATGCAGCAATGGGGCGTTCGTGTATTTGCTGTCCCCGACGGTGATGTGGCAGCCTCAATTTTAACCTGTATGCCGAATAGTGAAGTCGATGTCATGTATTGCATCGGTGGCGCTCCGGAAGGGGTTGTCTCTGCCGCCGTTATCCGGGCTCTGGATGGTGACATGCATGGCCGTTTACTGCCTCGCCATGAAGTCAAAGGCGATACTGAAGAAAACCGGCAGATCGGCCATCAGGAAATTCAACGCTGTCAGGAAATGGGTGTCGAAGCCGGAAAAGTGCTGAGAATGGAAGATATGGTCCGTAGTGATAATGTTATCTTTTCAGCAACCGGTATCACGAAAGGTGACCTGCTTGATGGAGTAAGCCGTCAGGGTGATATAGCAGTAACGGAAACCCTTCTGATCCGGGGAAAATGCCGGACGATCCGTCGGATTCAGTCAACTCACTATCTGAACAGAAAAGATCCGGAAGAACGGACAGTTATTCTCTGAACAGAAGTCGCCTGACAAGACTTCATTAAGTTCACTTAATGTCTGTTACAAAAAAAGACCGCCAGAAGCGGTCTTTTTAATACGTGTAGCAAAAAAACTTAAAACAACTCTTCAGCAACTTTGTACAGATCGTTACGTACCGGCCGTTTCATGTTCTCAATTGCATCAACAATGTCATGGTGAACCAGATCTTCCTTCTGAATACCGACACAACGACCGCCGTAGCCATCCAGAAGCAGATGGACTGCATAGTTGCCCATCCGTGAAGCCAGAACCCGGTCAAATGCTGTCGGACGACCGCCACGCTGAATATGACCCAGAACCGTTGCCCGGGTTTCACGCCCGGTAGCTTCTTCAATTTTCTTCGCCAGAACATTGGCATCCATCATCAGTTCTGTCAGTGCAATAATGGCGTGTTTTTTCCCTTTCGAAATGCCGTCTTGCAAATTGGCAATCAGTTCGTCCATGTTCATCCCCGTTTCAGGAGTAATGATATACTCACATCCACCGGCAATCGCTGACATCAGGGTTAAATCACCACAATGACGTCCCATGATCTCCACAATAGAGATCCGTTGGTGAGACGAAGATGTATCACGCAGACGGTCAATGGCATCAATGACAGTATTCAGAGCAGTCAGATAACCAATCGTATAGTCGGTTCCGGCAATATCATTATCGATTGTTCCCGGCAGACCGATACATGGATATCCCATCTCAGTCAGCTTCTTCGCCCCCATGTAGGAACCGTCACCACCAATAACAACCAAGGCTTCGATACCATGTTTTTTGAGGTTTTCAATCGCTTTTTCACGAATATGAACCTCTTTAAATTCAGGGAAACGTGCAGAACCCAGGAATGTTCCACCCCGGTTGATCACATCAGAGACACTGGAACGGTCTAACTGAACAATCCGGTCTTCATAAAGCCCCAGATAGCCATCATAGATACCGAAAACTTCCAAACCAGATCCTAATGCAGTGCGCACTACGCCACGAATCGCAGCGTTCATCCCTGGAGCATCACCGCCACTTGTTAATATCCCGATCTTTTTAATCATGCTCACCCTCTAAAATATTGGGAACGTCATTCTAATAAATATAGGTTGTATCTGATTGTTCATGTCAACAAACAGATATTCTCAGTGCATGATGTCACTTTTTTTACAAAGTTACCCGATCTTTTTTTGCACCGAAGATTAAGTGTTCTCATTGTGGATGAGTATTGCAATTTTGTCATTATTCTTTGTTGATTCATATCAGGGTATAGTTTTTTTTTTATGCAAATCAATAAAAGCTGAACCATGGATTGTTACAAAAATTGTCTGAAAAAATGTAGTTCTCTGCCTATTCAAACGATTCGATTTATCAAAGCCCTTCACCTAGCGACAACTTACAAAAAAACAAACAATATAGATAGTTATTAACATTATTATGCTAACTGTTGTTTACATTATGATTATGAATTAATTTGCATCTATTCATCCCTAAATATGTTCTGTTTTGCTAGTTTAACGCTTCTGACTTTTAAGCCTTATTTACAATTCAGAACAAGTTTATTACTCAGAACAAGAACCTATGATAGGGAGATCATGACAATGAAATATACCAAAACCAGTCTGGCAGTGATGCTGACACTGGTAAGTACATCGCTCTTTGCTGCAGAGAACGTTACAGCAGAAAATGCCCCTTCAGACAACAGTAAAGTCTGGATATCCATTGGTGCAGACGCCAAAAGTACGCTACTGGAATCCGTAACTCAACCGATTCAGACACAATCAGTCGTCGACAATCCTCTGGTTTGGGTTGGTCAGGTTGACAAACAGGATCTGGCTGAACTGTCATATAACATGCATCAGGAACATAACCGCTGCGGAGGCTACATTGTCCACCCATCGGAACAGAGCGCAATCGCAGCCAGCCGGATGCCGTTAACCAGTAGCATATTTGCCGGTGTGGGAATCAATCAGCAACAAATAGTGAAACCACTGCTACCACTGATCAGCGCCGATCAGATTACCGGAACGATCACCAGCTTATCGGACTTCACCAACCGCTTCTATACAACACTCACCGGTACACAGGCATCTAACTGGGTTGCCAGTGAATGGCGGGATCTGGCATCGGCATGGAGCAACGCCTCCGTTCAGCAGTTCAGCCACTCAGGTTATCAGCAGAAGTCCGTTATTCTGACAATCCGGGGAACAGAAAAACCGGACGAAATTGTCGTAATTGGTGGTCATCTGGATTCAACCATTGGTTCCAGAACCAATGCTCAGAGTATTGCACCTGGGGCAGATGACGATGCATCCGGCGTTGCCAGCGTCACCGAAATTATCCGGGTTCTGGCAGAAAATAACTTTAAACCCAAACGTACGGTTGCATTCATGGCCTATGCAGCAGAAGAAGTGGGTTTACGAGGATCTCAGGATATCGCCAACCAGTATAAGGATGACGGAAAAAACGTTCTTTCTGCACTGCAACTGGATATGACAAACTATCCCGGTTCTTCTGAAGATATTGTTTTCATGACCGATTATACCGACAGCAACCTGAACTCATTTCTGGCGACTCTGCTAGATGAATATCTGCCGGAGCTGAAATACGGTTTCGATCAGTGTGGTTACGGCTGTTCGGATCATGCATCATGGCATGGCGCAGGCTACCCAGCATCGATGCCTTTTGAATCAAGATTCGATGATTACAACCCAAACATTCACACACCACGGGATACACTTTCCAATTCTGACCGCGAAGGAAAACATGCCCAGAAATTTGCCAGACTGGGGCTAGCTTATGTGGTGGAAATGGCAAACTCAGAAGTGAAAGATCAGCAGGATCCGGTCCTGAAAGTCGGCACACCATTAACAGGATTGAGTGGTCAGGCATCTGATCAAAACTGGTATACATTCGAATTACCGGAAGCCAGCTCTTTTACGATCTCCATGTCAGGCGGACAAGGTGATGCAGACCTGTATGTGAAATACGGAACCAAAGCAAGTACCAGTTCTTATGACTGCCGCCCTTACAAAGCTGGCAATAACGAGTCATGTTCCTTTAATAATGCTTCAGCCGGAACTTACTCAATCATGTTGCGGGGTTACTCAGCCTATTCGGGTGTAAGACTGGAAGCAAGCTACTAGCACAATCTTCTCATATTAATTCAAGAGATTACGTGTTCGGATAGATATATTTGAATAGATACACTTTGAATGGATATGTTTTGAATATTATATAGTAACCTGTGAGACAAGGGCCCGAAAGCCCTTGTCTGAACTCAAACATAGCGGATAATCTTCATCCCTTCGGGTTATCCGTTTTTCAGTCTCTGCTCCCCACAGACGGCTATAACCAATCTGCCAGTTTCTGTTCTTCTTCAGATTCCAGAGCAACAGAGTAAGGATCCTGATGAACCAGCACATCAGAACCGGGAAAGTGTTCAAGTAACAAAGCTTCGACCTGATCGGAGATTTCATGTGCACGGATCAACGGAAGATTATCATCCAGTTCCAGATGAAGTTGAATAAAACGAACCGGGCCAGACATACGGGTACGCAAACCGTGAATCCCTAAAACCCCCTCAACAGACAGGCTGATTTGACGGATGTGAATGATTTCTTCATCCGGCAATTTGCGATCCAACAAGGTCTGAATGGCTTCATGGATGATCTGAAATGCGCTGTATAAAATATAAATCCCAATACCAATGGCAAAAACGGCGTCAGCCTGAGTGATCCCTTTCCAGCTCATGGCCAGCGCAATCATAATCGCGATATTCATCCATAAATCTGATTGATAATGTAATGAATCGGCGGCAATTGCCTGACTACCGGTTTTACGAATCACATATTTCTGGTACCGAACCAGAATAAAAGTCAGAACAATGGCAAATGCACTGACATAGATCCCAAGCTCCGGAGCCTGTAATGGCTGAGGGCGAAAGAAGCGGTCAATCCCGTTCAGGATCAGAAAGCAGGCCGAACCGGAAATAAACATGGCCTGTGCCAATGCTGCCAGAGACTCTGCTTTCCCGTGACCAAAAGCATGCTCGCGATCAGCCGGTTGAAGCGCATAGCGGACAACCCAAAGATTCACAACGGAAGCAGCAATATCCAGTAAAGAGTCAATCAGCGAAGCCAATAAGCTGACTGAACCGGTATGCCACCAGGCAAACATTTTGATCACCAATAGCGTTACCGCGACAATCGTCGCACTCCATGCTGCCAGTTTGACCAGTCGAATATAATCTGAGTGCATCAAAAAACTCTGAATGAATGTAATCACTGACTGTTAACTATATAACGAAATCCATTTCATTGCAGAGAAAATTTCGCACAGAACAATCCGTAATTCACTGATTTTTAAGATGATAGTGAGAATAATTATTGGTATTAATCACAAGAAAGAGGCGTGTACATCCAGCCTCTTTCTTCACACTCATAAACGACCTTGCATCAGAAACTTCAGATTTCTGTCTGAAACAATTTATTCATCATCCATGAATCCCGGGCCATTGCCCTTGCCATGCCCTTTTCCGTATCCGGCATGACCACGTTCATCCAGACAAGGCGTACGTTTTTCCTGAGACATTTTATGCCATTGTGTTTTCTGTTCAGGAGTCAGAATACTCAGCATTTCATGTCGCTGACGCATCATTGCGACTCTTCTGTCAACCTGATCATTGACCATTTTCTGAGCCAGAGCCTGAGCGGCTTTATCATCAAAGTTTTTTGCCAGCAGAAGTTTATCCATTTCCTGACGGAACCCCTGCATCCGGGCTTGTCTCTGGGCTCGTTGTCCCTGACGAAGCGCTCTGAGCTTATTCTGCTGATCCGACGTTAAATTCAATGAACGAAACATGCCTCGTTCATCATGACGCTGACACATAGGGCGCTGTTCGTCCCGATTCTGACCTTTTTGATTTCCAGCGAAAGCATTCATGCTTCCCAGAGCAACCGGGAGAACAACCGCAGCCAGTACAACCTTTGTTAAGACTCTCATATCTGTTTCCTCTTCATGAACAGGCTGACTAAACATCAGCTTTCGTTTGTTGATATGTTCAGCTTACATACTGCTGGGTCAAGTGGTGTATAGCGTAGGTAAAGGCAGGTAAAAGACTGTAAATGGGATGGGAAACAGTCTTTATAATAGGATTTTAAAGGTAAACTATTTGTAGATCATAAAGCCCTGCGGAGAGCAATTGATGTCCCATATCCTAATCATCGACGACGATACAGAGTTAACAGCCCTGCTCAAGGAAGTCCTGAGCCTTGAAGATTTCAGTGTTTCAGAAGCCAATGATGGTGAAGCCGGGCTCCAGATGCTTGATGAGCAGACTGATTTAGTTTTGCTCGATGTGATGATGCCAAAACTGAACGGGATGGAAACACTGAAAAGAATACGGGCTTCCTCTCAGGTTCCGGTTCTGATGCTGACGGCGAAAGGAGAAGAAATTGATCGGGTAATCGGTCTGGAACTCGGAGCCGATGACTACCTGCCCAAACCATTCAGTGACCGGGAACTACTGGCCCGAATCCGGGCAATCCTCCGCCGGACTCAGCAAACACTGGTCAGTAAACCGCATGATATGATCGAATGTCAGGACTTGCGCCTGTTCCCCAAAAAGCAAGAAGCATACTGTAAAGATCAACTGCTCGATCTGACCACCACAGAATTTGCTCTGCTCACTCACTTTGTTCAGCATCCGGGAGTCACACTGACCAAAGAAACCCTGAGTCTGGACGTGCTCGGAAAGCGTCTGGCTGCATTTGACCGTGCAATTGACATGCATGTGTCAAATCTGAGGAAAAAACTGCCTGAAAGAGCAGATGGCAAAGCCCGGATCAAAACGCTTCGGGGACGTGGCTATCTAATGATTGAGGAGGGCTAATGAATCTTCCCAAGTTCAATAGTCTCTATGGCCGGATCTTTGCCATCTTCTGGTTCACCATGCTGCTCATCCTGATAGTGGTACTTTCACTTCCCAGCCTTGATCCGAGAAAATCCAGAGATTTGCCCGGAGCCGAGCTTCACCGCCTGACCGAGGTCAAAGAGAATCTTGAGCTGACATTTGCCGGTGAACAGAATCTGGCCGTCATTCTGATGCAATTGTCCAACCGGGCAAACCGTCGCCCAAGACTTCATGGTGACGACCGGGATAGATATCATCTGTTTCTGACAGATATGGAGGGGAATATACTCACCCTTTCCGGAAATCAGGAAGTCAGAAGCCGGGCACTACAAAATTTTATTACTGGCATCGAATCTGTCGACCATCCTCAGCAACGACTTTATGGTCACTTCCTGATGACCGGGCCACTGCCGATTCAACTCGCCAACCGTTCCTTATTGTTATATGTCGCTTTTCCGGGAAACCGACCTCCACCTTTTTTCGTACGCCTGCTGGATAATCCTGTTTCTTTCTTACTGGTTGTCATGCTCATCAGCACCCCTTTACTGCTATGGCTGGCCTGGGCACTGAGCCAACCGGCCCAGAAACTGGCTCAGGCATCACAACGCGTTGCCCGGGGAGAATTTCAGGTCGATCACTCACTGGAACAGGGAACCGCTGAATTTCGTCAGGCCGGGAAGAGCTTCAATCATATGGTTGAAGCCGTCAATGGTATGATTTCCGGGCAACAACGGCTTCTGTCCGACATATCTCATGAACTTCGTTCTCCGCTCACGCGCTTAAGAATGGCAACCGCACTAGCAACCCGGAAGCAGGGAGAAAGTCCCGAACTGGAAAGAATTGATACCGAAGCTCAGCGTCTGGAACAGATGATCGGAGAGCTTCTGGAGCTTTCCAGAATGCAGCTCAACAGCCATATGAATCAGGAAATCCAGCCTCTTTCCAGTCTGTGGGAGACCTTACTTGAGGATGCCCTCTTCGAAGCGGAGCAAATGTCGAAAAAACTCACCTACACGGCTATTCCTGAACGCAAAATATCCGGAAACCCTCAGCTTCTGATGAGTGCTGTCGAGAATATCATCCGCAATGCTATCAACTATGGGAAAGACCAGATTCAGGTGACATTCCGCGATACGCCTCAGCAGTTGACTGTGATCGTAGAAGATAATGGTGAAGGCGTTCCGGACGATGAATTAGAAGATATTTTCCGGCCATTCTACCGAGTCTCGACGGCGAGAGACCGGCATAGTGGCGGTACAGGACTGGGTCTCGCGATTACCGAAAGTGCCATCCGGCAACATAACGGTCATATCGAGGCCAGCCGGAGTCCGATGGGCGGCTTGATGATAACTCTGACACTCCCGCTCAGTGATAAAACATGATGAGATAACCCTTCTGCGAAATTGCGCCCCCAGCCCCGAGTACACCACATTCGCATCCGGGACAGATTTGGGTATATACTTCCAGACCCCGAAAGTCACCAATGAATCCGTTATGTTTGAGATTGCCCTATACGAGCCGGAAATTGCACCAAATACCGGTAATATCATCCGCTTATGTGCCAACTGCGGAGCAACACTCCATCTGATTGAACCTTTAGGATTTGATCTGGAAGAAAAGAAAGTCCGCCGGGCCGGATTAGACTACCACGATCTGGCTCGAGTGAAGCGTCATCAAAACTATCCGGCATTTCTTGAATACCTGCAACAGGAACATCCGGTGCACCGGATCTTTGCCTGTACGACCAAGACAACTGGACATCACACCGATGCCAGCTTTCAGGAAGGCGATGTTTTACTCTTCGGTCCGGAAACCCGTGGGCTACCGGCAGAAGTGATTGATAACCTGCCGGCATCGCAACGTATCAGAATTCCGATGGTGCCGGATTCCCGCAGCCTTAACCTGTCGAATGCGGTTGCAATTATTGCATTTGAAGCCTGGCGGCAGATGGGGTTCAACGGCGCAGTGTAAACTCTTCAGCGCCGTTCAGGATTAATTCAATTTGTCATGCTTATCATGGTTGTCTTTACGATCAAACTCACCTTCATAAGTATTTCCCCGGTGATGCGACGTTTCATGCTCTCCGGGCCCGAACGGCTGCTGAAAATTACCCTGAACAGAGACTTTATCCATCAGTTTCCGGGCCAGTAAAGCCCGCGGCCCCGGCAGCAATACAACCATTCCCATCAGGTCGGTCAGAAATCCGGGCGTCAGCAACAATACACCGGCAACAGCCAGCAATACACCTTCGAGAATCTGTTGCGCCGGAAGTTCACCATCCTGTAATCGCTGTTGCATGGTCAACAACGTCTGTAATCCCTGACTTCGCACCAAAGAGGCACCGACAAACGCAGTAATCAGGACCAAACCAATCGTTGGCCATAATCCCAGAAACCCTCCAACCTGAATAAATAAACCGATTTCAATAATCGGAACGGCAATAAACAAAAATAAGATAAAGGGAAACACAGAGCCTCCTGTTATGGTTCCGGAAACCTGTCGAGTGTAACGAAATCCATCAACAAAGCCGACCCTTGTGTTTCACTTGCTTACTATTTTGAGAGATTCCCCGGCTTTGAAACGTCAGAAAGCAGACTTTCCCCGGGCCGTTTCTGGAATATCGGCTGGCGTTCATGGATTTTGTCATACACGATATAGCCTCTAAACTCACCAGAGGTGAACAAAATTTAACCGCAAAAGGTTCTGCACGCTCTGGCATCCTCACTAATCCTGATCTAAGTTTTAATAAAGAAATAGTCAGTTAGTCGCATAATGAACAGAGCCAAAAGAACAATAAAGAAAATGGTATTCCTATGGCTGGGTCTGGCAGTTATCCCTTTCGGATACTATCTCCACCTCAGCTATGAAGCACACCAGTTTTTTATTCGTCAGCTCGAAACTCAGAGTAAACAATATCTTGAACATGTCGATGCCAAAGCAACTCTGCTGAGCACCCGGATTCAACAAAACTTTTCCCAGCTCAGCCAGTCACCTCTGTTGCGTGACTTTGCAATCACAGGTAATCCTGTCTACCGCGATTACCTCAAGAACCAGTGGTATCTGACCGCTGCAAACGTGAAATTTTTCTACCAACTGCGTTATCTTAATAAACAGGGGAAGGAAATTATCCGTATCGACTATACCCCACAAATGAGCCATCCCTATATCGTGCCGGATAATGCGTTACAGAATAAAGGGAAACGGGATTATTTTTATTATGCGCAACGACTGGCTTCAGGAGAGCAGGGATATTTCGGTATCGATCTGGAAAGAGAGTTCGGTCAGTTGGTGATCCCATACAAACCCGGCTTCAGAATGATTTATCCTATCGATAATCAACAACAACGTCTGGGATACTTTATTGCTAACCTTGAAGTCCTGAGGCTCATTCAGGAAATCACATCCAATGACCTCGGCTACTCGATTGATTTTATTGACCAGAGTGGTTATTACATCCTCAGCGATAACAAAGAAAAACTTTTTGGCCGGCTGGTCAAAGAAAGAGAAAACTACAACCTTGCCTATGAAAATCCCAAACTCTGGGAATACATCCATCAGGCCTCCAAGCAGTCCGGCAGCTACCAGACACCCGAAGGTTTGTATGTCTTTCAGCCATTTCAGGCGTCACTATTTGGCAACGGTCATGATATGACTCTGCTGGCAATGTATCCTCAGTCACTCATCACACATGGTTTTGCTCAAAGAGACCGTGAAATCCGGACAGCAGCAACCACACTGTTCCTCTTTTTCGGTATCATTGCCGGTGTTTTTGCTCTGTTGTGGGAAGCTTATTTAAGAAACAGGCTGGAACAAACCTTCAATCAGGTTGTTCTTGATAACAGTGTTGCTGTCGCCCTCACGAATGCACAGCACATTATCCTCCGGGCAAACGTACGTTTTTGTGAACTTTTCAGTACCGAGCAATCAGAACTACAGGGAAAAAACATTCTCGACCTACAACCTTCTAAAGCTCAATATCACAATATTCTCAAACATCTCCGCACAACCGGTGAGTGGCAGGGTCAAGTCCATATCGGTGAAAACGATCCACCACATGTCTGTAAAGTGGAAGTCCGGGCTCTGGAAGGCACCGTCAGAAAAATCAGCCATTATGTTTATTCGTTCAGTGATATATCAGAGCATTACAATGCCATACTGGAACTCAAGGAGAGAAATGACCGGGACTTGCTGACTGCACTGTGGAATAAAAAGAAATTCAGTCAAACCCTGCTGCACTATTCAAGGTTACAGGAAAGATATGGTGATCAGCCTAAGAGCAGTCTGGCCATTATTGATATTGATAATTTCAAACGTATCAACGACACCTATGGGCATGCAATTGGTGATCAGGTGCTCCTTCGTCTCGCCAATCAGCTTCTCTCCATTTTACGCGATACTGATTTTGTCTCCAGAATCGGCGGTGACGAGTTTGCCGTTATCATTCAGCATGCCGATGTGAAAACATCGCAAAAATTGATGGTGCGAATCTGTCACGCCATCGAATCATGGCATGAATATGATACAACAGTCAGTATCGGTATTGCCGAAATCACGTCCAGTCACAACCAATCCTTCGTCAATGCAGATAAGGCACTCTATCGTTCTAAAAGAAAAGGAAAAAACTGTGTTTCTGCTCATGGAATCGAACAATTGACCGTTGTGCAAAACAATCAAAGCCAATAAAGTAGTCACCGGTAGTGAAAAAGGTGATCAAGTTACTTTTTTTATCCAGTAGACTCAGTATGATGTGCTACGCGTTTAGGTCGGATTTCCAAACGTTAACACTACCAGAATGGATTCTTTGAAGAATTAATCCCTATAAATTGATAACTACGAAGTTAAGTTACCTAAGGATCCTATACTATGGCTACCCTATCTGAAGCAGTCGCAGAAACCGCTACCCGTCTAGAAGAAGATTTACTCGGTGAACGTCATGTCCCTGCCGATGCGTATTACGGTATTCACACGTTACGCGCTATAGAAAACTTCAATATCTCCAATGTCACCATTTCAGATGTTCCTGAATTTGTTCGTGGCATGGTCATGACAAAAAAAGCGGCGGCACTTGCTAATAAAGAACTAGGAGTGATTCCAAAAGAGGTCGCATCATATATCATTCAGGCATGTGATATGATCCTCGAAACAGGGAAGTGTATGGATCAATTCCCGTCAGATGTTTTTCAGGGCGGCGCAGGAACTTCGGTCAATATGAATGCGAACGAAGTGATTGCCAACCTTGCTCTGGAACTGATGGGCAAAGAAAAAGGACAATACGATGTGATCAACCCTAATGATCATGTCAACAAGAGTCAATCAACCAACTGTGCTTACCCAACCGGGTTCCGTATTGCAGTATTTAATAGCGTACGAAAGCTGGTTAGTGCAGTGGGTTACCTCAAAGAAGCATTTGAAATCAAGAGCAAAGAGTTCGACAGCATCCTCAAAATGGGCCGCACTCAATTGCAAGATGCCGTACCTATGACTGTCGGTCAGGAATTCCACGCATGGGCGGTTACATTAAATGAAGAAATCCGGGCGCTGGAATATACTTCAAAGCTTCTGCTTGAAGTCAATCTCGGCGCAACAGCTATCGGTACAGGTCTGAACGCAGCAGAAGGCTATCAGGCTCTGGCAGTGAAACATCTGGCTGCGGTTACCGGATTAGATGTTGTTCCTGCAGAAGATCTGATTGAGGCAACATCTGACTGTGGTGCTTATGTAATGACCCATGGTGCATTGAAACGTCTGGCTGTGAAGCTGTCTAAAATCTGTAACGATTTACGTCTGCTTTCATCCGGACCAAGAGCTGGACTGAATGAACTGAATCTGCCGGAACTTCAGGCAGGCTCATCCATCATGCCAGCCAAAGTCAACCCGGTCGTTCCTGAAGTTGTCAATCAGGTTTGTTTCAAAGTACTGGGCAATGACAACACCGTTTCTTTTGCTGCCGAAGGCGGTCAGCTTCAGCTGAACGTAATGGAACCTGTGATTGGTCAGGCAATGTTTGAGTCAATTTCGATTCTGTCCAATGCATGTATTAATCTGCGTGATAAGTGTATTGACGGCATTACAGTCAACAAAGAAACCTGTGAGAACTATGTTTTCAACTCAATCGGTATCGTCACCTATCTGAACCCGTATATCGGACACCATGAAGGTGATATTGTCGGAAAAATCTGTGCTCAGACAGGTAAGAGCGTTCGTGAAGTCGTACTGGAACGCGGCCTGCTGTCCGAAGCAGAAGTCGATGACATTCTATCGGTAGAAAACCTGAGACATCCTCAATATAAAGCGAAACGTTACGAATAATTCTTCGTACTACGCCATACTGCGGTATCACCAGTGATACCGCAGTATCATCCCGTCTTCTGTTATCACACCCGCTTTTCACCCCTCGCCACGCACCCACGACAAACTTTATTAAGGCATCTGCCGCACACTATGTTAGACTAATTGGTATAACAAGTTGTAGACGATAGAAACATGGAACCAAACTGCAAGCTATACCAAAAAATCGCCAACCATTTTAAAACCGAAATCACTCAGGGTATTTATCAGGTCGGAGACATGCTCCCCGCAGAGCGCCTCATCGCCGAGCAGATGGAAGTCAGCCGGACGGTTATCCGGGAAGCGATGATCATGCTTGAAGTCGAGGGATATGTTGAAGTCAGAAAAGGCTCCGGTATCCGGGTCATCAATCGACAAATATTGCCAACGCCACCACTTACCGAATCGGTAACATCATTTCCCGACGCCAGCTTCATGCTGACATGTGGTCCCTTTGAGCTGTTGCAGGCCAGACAGTTATTTGAAAGTAACATTGCTGAATTTGCTGCAACACAGGCAACCAAACAGGATCTGGTCGCACTGATGAAAATTCAGGAACAGGCAAAACTGGATGACTACAGTCGGGATTCATACTGGGATAGCGAGTTCCATATTCAACTGGCACGCTGCACACAGAATTCAGTGGTCGTTTATGTGGCGGAAACCTTATGCAAGCATCGCGAAAATAATCCCTACTGGCAAAAACTTCACGAACATATTGAAGACAATCAGATTCGTAGCTGGTGCAGCGAACATGATGAAATCGTCAAAGCATTGGTACAGCGGGATCCGCAAGCAGCCAGACAGGCTACCTGGCAACATCTGGAGAATACCAAACAGATGTTGTTTGATGGTTCGAATGATGACTATGATCGCTTCCTTTTCTCCGAAAGCCCAATCACCACATTTTAAAACTGGTCATAATAATAACAGCATCAGTCCCTCTCGGGAGATGATGCTGTTATCGGACATGTTCTGAAAGCCAGAACATATCAGAGTGTAACGCCACTCTTAAACACAGCGATTTCACGAAAATCATTGTGCTCATTTCTTGTCTGCTCTCCACTGACGAAACGGGCAACCTGTACCACAAATTGTTCCAGAACGGTCGCCATAGGAACACCTTCAACCAACGTTCCGGCGTTAAAATCAATCCAGTGTGGCTTACGCCGGGCCAGATCGCTGTTGGTTGCCAGTTTCAGCGTCGGAACCGGCCCTCCGTATGGTGTTCCCCGTCCGGTACTGAATAACACCATGTGACAACCAGCCATGGCCAGTGCCGAGGTCGCAATCGCATCATTTCCCGGGGCACTGAGTAAATTCAGCCCCGGTTTCTGAATCCGTTCACCGTAACGAAGCACATCCATAACAGGGCTCTGCCCGGCCTTTTGCGTGCACCCGAGCGACTTCTCTTCCAGTGTTGAAATCCCGCCCGCTTTATTCCCCGGAGATGGATTCTCATAAATCGGTTGGTGATGATCGATAAAATACTGCTTAAAATCGTTAATCATGCTAACAGTCTGATCAAAGGTTTTCCGGTCAATACACCGCACCATCAGCAAATGTTCCGCACCAAACATCTCCGGTACTTCCGTCAGTACGGTCGTGCCGCCATGAGCAATCAGATAATCGGAGAAACATCCCAGTAACGGATTGGCGGTAATGCCGGAAAAACCATCCGAACCACCACATTCAAGACCGAAGCGGACCTCACTGAGGAAACCCGGCTGACGCTGATCCGTTAACATCCTGTCGTAGAGTTTTTTCAGCAACCCGACACCATATCCGACTTCATCGTCATGCTGCTGACAGACCATGAACTCGACCCGTTCCGGATCATAGTCATCCAGAGAAGCACGAAAAGCATCGATCTGATTATTCTCACAACCCAACCCAATCACCAGTACAGCCCCGGCATTAGGATGCCTGACCAGATTCTGCAACAGAATCTTTGTATTGTTGTGGTCTTCCCCGAGCTGTGAGCAACCATATTGATGGGTAAACACATGAACACCATCGATTGCCGAAAGATCAACTTCTGCCGCCAGTTGCTTTTTCATCATCTGAGCCATCGCATTCACACACCCGACCGTCGGAATGATCCATAACTCATTACGGATACCGACCTGACCATGATGCCGCCGGTAAATATCTACCGGTTGATTGGCAATAGCTGTTGTGACTGACTGAAATTCAGGCTGATACTGGTACTCATTGACCTGATCCAGATTGGTCCGGAGATTTTCCTGAGAAACATGTCCACCCTGTACAATATCTGTCAGTGTATGCCCAATCGGCGCCCCGTATTTCACGATCTGCTCTCCGGGACGGAAGGCTCTCAAAGCAACCTTATGTGCCTGTGGAATCCTCTCTTGCAGGGTAAATTCCAGTTCATCAATGTTAACCGTGAGGCCAGCATCCAAATCACACAGTGCGACAGCAACATTGTCATCCGGATGAATTCTTAACAGTGAACTCACAATTCCTCCTCAGGCATTTGCCAACGCTTCCCGCATTCCCATATGACAGATTCTTTCGACATGAGCAGCTACAGTTTCCGTAAGTCCGGGGACTTGAGTCAGGTCACATTCCCAGTGCTGGTGACAGCCGAGAACCCGTTCAACCAACGTGCGATAATCCGACTGCCCGACAGAAATCCGAGACCATTCAGAAGCAAAGAAGTCAATCCATTCTTGTTCATCATTGAGTGGAAATGCCGTTTCCTGACGCTCTCCGCGGTAAAAGACTATCAGCGCCGCCAGTGCAAAAGTCAGATAATGGGGCAACTTCCCTTGCTGCCGCTGAAAATTCAGAAGCTGAGGTAAAATCCGGGTCTTGAATTTACTCATGCTATTAAGAGCAATCGATAGTAACTGATGGCGGATATAAGGATTACGGAAGCGAGACTGTACATCCCGGGCAAAATCCTGTAATTCGTCGGCAGGCAATGTCAGTGTCGGAATAATCTCTGAGAAGATCACTTCCTCAAGATAGGCCGCCATCTGCGGGTCAGCCATGCTTTCGCCTACAGTCTCAAGTCCGGACAGAAATGCCACCGGCACCAAAGCGGTATGGGCACCGTTAAGAATCGCCACTTTCCGCTCTTTGTAAGGCTTTATATCCGCAACAACCCTGATGTTCAGAGCCTTTTCCGGAGGTAGCTGATCCAGACACAATTTCTCACTTAGCCATTGTGGTCCCTGAATCACAAACAGATAGAAATGTTCCGCACTCACCAGAAAGTTGTCCCGGTAATTCAACTGTTCCTCCAGTTGCGCAGCTTCTTCCCGCGGATACCCGGTCACAATCCGATCCACCAGTGTTGAACAGAATGTATTGGCAGTTTCGATCCATTCGCGAAACTCTTCCGGCAACTGCCAGTGTTTCGCGTAACGCAGAATGACAGATTTGAGGACTTCGCCATTGTAATCGATCAGTTCACAAGGAATGATGACCCAGCCTTTGTCTCCGGCTCCCGCAAAATGGTTAAAACGCTCCCACAGCATGCGAGTGAGCTTGGCCGGAAAACTTGCCGGAGGCGTATCTTCAATCTGATCGGATTCGACATACGCAATTCCGGCTTCTGTCGTATTAGAAAAAACAAACTGAATTTGCGGATTTTTCGCCAGCGTCAGCAACTGTGCAAAATCATGGTAAGCCGACAACTCTTCATTAATGGTATATATGACACGTGACTGAGAAACCGCGTGACCGGTGTCATCCAGTCCCCGGATCAGGGTCGTGTAAATCCCCTGCTGGGTATTCAGACTGGGCGGAACGTTACTGTCAATTGGCCGGATCACACTGACTCCCGAGTTCAGAGATGTACACTCGTTCAGTTGATCTATTTGCCAGTCGAGAAAAGCACGCAGAAAATTGCCCTCACCAAACTGGATGATTCGTGTAGGGTAAGAAGGGCCGGGAAAGTTCTCACGATTCAGCTGTTTCATTATATCTACCTGTATCTGGAGACAGCACCGACGTAACTGCCGGTACTGCCGAAAAAGGGCATTACCGACCGGTCATACCAAAATAGTTTTTCGCGTTGTGGTAACAGATATCAGACACAACATGGCTCAGGTGCTCAAAATCAGCCGGTAATTCACCATCTTCAACCCACTGACCAATCATCTGACATAAAATACGCCGGAAGTATTCATGCCGGGTATAGGAAAGAAAACTGCGGCTGTCAGTCAGCATTCCGACAAAACGACTTAACAAACCAAGTTGTGCCAGTTGCGTCAATTGACGTTCCATTCCATCTTTCTGATCGTTAAACCACCATCCGGAACCAAACTGGATCTTTCCGACCACACCTCCACCCTGAAAATTACCGCACATTGTCGCGATCACTTCGTTATCACGCGGGTTCAGGCAATACAGAATCGTTTTCGGCAACGCATCATCTCTGTCCAGTGCATTCAGCAAACGAGCCAGAGGCTCTGCAACCGGTGCGTCATTGATTGAATCAAACCCCGTGTCAGGTCCGAGCAGAGTAAACATTCGTTGATTATTATTTCTCAGGGCACCAATGTGGTATTGCTGTACCCAGCCCCGACGGGCATATTCCCGGCCAAGGAAAATCAGCACAGCAGTCTTAAACTGAGCCGCTTCCAATTCTGTAACTGGTCCACCAGCTAATCTTCGGGCAAGAATCTGATCCAGTTCAGATTCAGTGGCCTCAGCATAGCAGACTGTATCCAGCGCATGGTCACTGATACAGCAACCGTGATCGGCAAAATGTTGTAACCGCTTCATCAAAGCAGCACACAACGTCTGAAAATTATCAATCGATTCTCCGGAAACAGTTGCCAGAGTTTCAATATAGGCAGGAAAAGTCTCAAGATGGATGTTGAAAGCCTTATCCGGGCGCCAGCTCGGCAACATCTGTACCGGAAAATCGGCATCGGCGGCAACTTTGCGGTGCTCGCTCAGGTCGTCAACCGGATCATCGGTTGTACCAACCATTTCAACCTTCATCTTCTGCATGATGCCACGGGCACTAAATTCTGGTGTCGCCAGCATTTCATTGCATTCATCCCAAATTCGTTCTGCGGTCGATTCGTTCAGTACCACTCCAGTAATACCAAACGGTCTGCGCAATTCCAGATGAGTCCAGTGATAAATCGGGTTACCAATCGTAGCCGGAACCGTCCGGGCAAAGGCCAGAAACTTCTCTTTATCGGTTGCATCACCGGTACACAAACGCTCTTCAATGCCATTGCTACGCATTGCCCGCCATTTATAGTGATCACCTCGTAACCAGATGTCCGTCAGATTCTGAAAGCGATAATCCTCTGCAACTTGTCCGGGTGGCAAATGGCAATGGTAGTCGATAATCGGTAGCTCAGCGGCGACATCATGATAAAGACGTCTGGCAAACTCATTGTGCAAAAGAAAATTATCAGAAAGGAAAGTGGTCATCATCATCACTTAATTTGTTATACCAATTTAATTAAAAATACATGAAAGACGGTTTTGTTCAAACCTGAAAAGCATAAAAACCTCATTATATATTGAAATAGATCACATAAAATCATCATTCAAGATTATGTTTTGTAGTACAGATCCGATTTTTCTAAAGTTGTCATACAAAAAATGATGTTTTTTGATCTCCCCTTCATTTTTATTTCAACCAATATGTAATATATCTTACAAATAAATCACACCAATTGATAATTTTGATGATACAGATAATGAATTGTCGGTATCAGGGATAGTCTGAACAGCGATGTTCAGACGGGTGGCAGAAGATAGGCCGATGGATAAAGAGAGCTGTAGCAATGCTTGAACAAATCAATACATATATAGACAGAGGACTACGCCTGTTACTGACACTGTTCATGGCCGTCATGATCATTGCAGTGGTCTGGCAGGTTTTCACTCGCTTTGTACTTAATGATCCGGCTAATTTTACAGATGAACTATCACGCTATCTGCTGATGTGGATAGGGATTCTCGGTGGCGCGTATACCTTCTCGATTAAACGCCATCTGGCTTTGGAATTGTTACTGTCCCGGTATGAAGAACAAGGGAAACTCGTGTTAACGATTGTAACCAATCTGTTTGTTATTTTTCTTTCTAGCGTTGCCTTTATTTATGGTGGATATCTTTTAGTTTCATCAACCCTCAGTAACGGACAAATTTCTCCGGGAATCGCTATTGCCGGAAAACACCTGCTCGTGGGATACATTTATTTGGTTGTACCAATCTCAGGGGCGCTCATTACCTACTTCAGTCTTCTGGATATCTTGAAAGCGGTTTACCTCCTTGCAGGGAGTCGCACTCATAAAGTAAGCCACCTTTCGTAGCAGGATGATCAGTTATGACATTAATGGATTTATTATTTTCACAAGACTTTTTAGCCAGTGCACCGGATATATTTTACGATATGTTTCCAGTTCTTGTGCTGTTCGGGACACTAGCCGTACTACTGGTTCTCGGTGTCCCGATTGCTTTTTCCATCGGGATTGCAGCCTTCTTTACCATCTTTGTTGATTTTCCGGTAGATAAAGCAGCGGTTCTGGTTTCACAGAAACTGGCCAATGGACTCAACAACTTCGGGTTACTTGCCTTACCCTTTTTCATCGTTGCCGGTAACCTGATGAACCGGGGAGGACTGGCAAGCCGCCTCATCAATTTCGCCATGTTATTCGGTGGAAGACTGCCGGGCGCACTGTCACATGTAAACGTAATTGCCAATATGATGTTCGGGGCATTATCCGGTTCTGCGACAGCATCTGCCGCCGCAGTCGGCGGCATCATGAAACCATTACAGGAAAAGCATAAGTATCCGGCTGATTTTTCAACCGCAATCAATGTCTCATCCTGCCCTGCCGGCCTGCTAATCCCACCGTCGAACATTTTGATCCTTTATGCGCTGGTGAGTAGCACTTCCGTGCAATACCTGTTTATTGCCGGTTACATTCCGGGAATTCTCATGGGATTGGGGATAATGCTGGGGATCTTCTTACTCGGAAACAAATATGACATCCCGAGAGAAAACTATATTTCTCAGGAAAGAGCTAACAAAGTGATCTTTGATGCACTCCCAAGTTTAGGGTTGATCATCATTATTATGGGCGGAATACTAGCGGGAGTATTTACCGCAACAGAAGCATCCGCTATCGCGGTTATCTATAGCCTGCTCCTTGGTTTTGCCTACCGGGAACTCAAAGTCAAAGATCTTTTCCCAATTCTGGTCGATAGCGTCGTAACGACTTCTATCGTGCTACTGATGGTCGCCACTTCATCAGCAATGTCATGGTCGATGGCCAATGCCGATATTCCTGATTTCATCGCCGAATTTATTCTACAGGCTTCAAATAACCCCATCATGATTATGCTGCTGATGAATTTCATCTTACTGCTTATCGGCACGTTTATGGATATGACACCAGCAGTTCTGATCTTTACACCGATATTCTTGCCGATTGCCACGCAGATGGGAATCGACCCGATTCACTTCGGCATCATGATGGTATTTAACTTATGTATCGGCATCTGCACACCGCCGGTCGGAACCGCATTATTTGTCGGATGTAGTGTCTATGACACGACTTTAGGACAGGTCGTCCCCAAATTACTGCCTCTGTTCCTCATTATGATAATCACACTCACGATTGTCATTCTGGTGCCATCGCTATCTCTATGGCTACCGCATCTGGCGGGATACAACAGTTAGTAAGAACCTGGTAATCAGATCAGAACCGGCTAGTAACTAGATAAGAACTGCGGGCAGACAAAGAATCACGATAGCCCTGAGTCTGGGAGTGACCCAGAGAGCGACATGAAACAACATAGGACTGTGACATGAAAAAACTGAATCAACTACTCTTAGCTTGTACCGTTTCGGCACTAACCGGCGGTTATGTTCACGCGGCAACATTAAAGCTATCTCACACTTTACCAACCGAGCATCCGGTTCATCAGTCTCTGGAATCGTTTGCCAAAGAAGTGAAAAACCTGACGCATCTGCGGATCAAGATATATCCGAATGCAACCTTAGGTAGTGAGACTGAAAGCCTGCAAATGGTGCAAAATGGCGCGATTGCATTTACAAAAGTCAGTGCTGCAATTCTGAACACCTTTACTCCGGACTATAAGATTCTTTCTCTGCCGTACCTGTACCGGGATCGTGCCCAGTATGAAGCGGTACTCAACGGACCGATCGGTGAGCAGATTCTTGAGTCATCAAGAAAAGTCGGGTTCATTGGACTTGCTTTCCTTGATGCCGGCTCCCGTAGCTTTTATACCGACAAACCCATCAAAACACCTGCTGATTTAAAAGGATTAAAGATTCGGGTCCAGAATTCATCTCTGGCGATCGATACGATAAAGGCACTTGGAGCAACGCCAGTTCCCCTGCCATATGGTGAACTTTACTCCGCCATGCAGCAGGGAGTTGTCGACGGCGCAGAAAACAATATTCCTTCGTACTATTCATCACGCCATTATGAAGTGAAACAGGTCTTTTCCAGAGACGGACATACAACCGTGCCGGATGTCTTGATCGTATCGACCAGTACCTGGGATTCGCTGACGGACGAACAACGGAAAGGAATTCGTCAGGCAGCCAAAGAGACCGTCAAAATTCAGGAGGAGAACTGGAAAAATTATGTCAGCAAAGCAACTCAGGATCTGAAAAAACACCATGTAACATTTGTCGATAGTGACGTCCCCGCTTTCCAGGATGCGGTAAAACCGGTCTATGATCAGTTCCGCAAAAACAACCCGACACTGGTTCCGCTGCTGGAAAAAATTCAAGCCCTTTAATTGAACAAAATATCTCTTTTCTACACCGCTTCCTGAGAATGTCGTCAGGCATTCTCAGGCTTTTTTAGCTCTCAGTCCAATACTTGAGTATATCTGTCCGATATTTGAGTATACCTCTCGCATTCTCAGGAAAATTTGCGTTATGATGAAGTTATCCAGGTCAAAAATTTCTCTTTATGCGTACGATTTTTCTCATTTTGACATTGCTCATATCAGCCTTGTCTCCGCTTCAGGCACAGAAGTTCGATAATTCTTCTCCTTCCGTTTTTGCGCCTAGTCAAGAGCGATTCGTGACGGTCGATGAAGCTTTCCCTTTTCTGGCATATCAGCAAGGCAATCAGTTAACCCTGAGTTGGGAAGTAAAACCCGGCTACTATCTGTATCAACAACGTCTCAAATTCGATCCACAACAGGTCCGGATCGTTTCCACCAATATGCGTAACGGTGAGCCTCACCATGATGAGTTTTTCGGTGATGTGAATATCTATACCACACCACTTCAGGTAACGCTGGAACTGGCAGATGCCGGAGAAAATGCAGAAATTCAGGTCGGCTATCAGGGGTGTGCGGAAGAGGGATTCTGTTATCCGCCAGAAGTCCGGCACGTTCCGATCGCCCCACTCCCGGCTCCCACTGCAGCGCCGAAATCCACCGGAGTAACATTTCAGCCATTGCAGAAAACAGTCCCCCAGACAGAGCAGAACCGGCTAGCCAATTCACTGGGAGAAAATTTGTGGACTGTTGTCCTGTTCCTGTTTCTGGGTATCGGGTTAGCCTTCACTCCCTGCGTATTCCCCATGTACCCGATTGTCACCAGTATTGTTCTCGGTCAGAAAGATCTGAGTAAAAAACAAGCTTTTGGTCTGGCACTCATCTATGTACAAGGAATGGCCCTGACTTATACACTGCTCGGACTAGTTGTAGCGTCTGCCGGATTACAATTTCAGGCAGCATTGCAAAGTCCGGTGGTCCTTATAACGCTCAGCCTGCTTTTCATTCTGTTATCACTCTCTATGTTTGGCCTTTACACTATTCAGATGCCGGCATCATTGCAGACCTATCTGAATAATCTCAGTCAGCGTCAGTCCGGAGGCCGTCAATTGGGAGTGTTCGTTATGGGGGCAATTTCCGGACTGGTCTGCTCGCCCTGTACGACAGCCCCGCTTTCCGGAGCTTTACTCTATGTCGCCCAGACCGGAGACTTGATGGTCGGAGGAATTGCACTCTATCTGCTGGGTTTTGGCATGGGAATTCCGTTGATTATGATCGCGGTATTCGGACAGACTTTCCTGCCAAAATCAGGCCCATGGATGGAAAAAATCAAAGTTCTGTTTGGTTTTATTCTGCTCGCCGCCCCTATTTTTCTTCTGGAGCGGATCGTATCGGAATCATGGTCAACCGCGCTCTGGGCACTACTTGGCGTCAGCCTTTTCTTATGGATATTCCTGACTAGTCTTCGTTCGGCTGCCAGCACACTAAGAAAGACATTTCTGCTCGTACTTTCTCTGTCCGGGATTGCACTGTCTTTAACACCCGTTGCTCTGTACTCAGGAATAATTACTTCATCATCAGAATCCGCGGCTCTTTCCTTTGTCCGAATTCACAATGTGGATGAACTAAGGCAGCAGCTTGCTCAGGCAAAAGCCAGTCAACAACCAGTCATGCTCGACTTCTATGCCGACTGGTGTGTCGCCTGTAAAGAATTTGAAAAGTACACGTTTTCGGACCATACCGTACAACAGAAACTGGCAAATTACCGGCTGATTCAGGCAGATGTCACAGCAGACAACGCGCAGAACAAAGCCCTGCTGGATGAATTGAATGTACTTGGACTACCGACAATCAGTTTCTGGAATGCTTCCGGAAAAAGAATCACAGAAGCCCGAATTACCGGCTTTATGTCTGCGGATGAGTTTTTAGAGCACCTCACCTCATACGCACTTTGACACATAAACAACCAGAATAACTGGCACTGAATGGGCTGGAAACCCGGATAAATGATAATTTCATCAGCCCATGATGATGCGCTAATGCACTGAGATGCATTCAAAAAAGGGGATAGAGTTCAGAATTTTCGTGCTTCGATATTGTTCAAAAGTATAAACGGAACAATAATTTGGTTAATGACCTGTAAAAAGTACGAATTGTGATGGACTCGACCTATACCATTATCATCGCTGATGATCATCCACTATTCCGTAATGCCCTCTTTCAGTCTGTCCACATGGCAGTGAGTGGTGCAAACCTGCTGGAAGCTGATACGCTGGATGCTCTGCTCGCACTTCTGGCCAAAGAAGCAGACCCGGATCTGGTTTTACTCGATCTAAAAATGCCGGGAAGTAATGGAATGTCCGGTTTAATCCAGCTCAAAAACACCTATCCGGATTTACCGGTCGTTGTGATATCCGCCAGTGAAGAAACATCTGTCGTTGCTCAGGTAAAGAAACATGGCGCTTTCGGTTTTATTCCAAAATCCAGCGACATGCGAACACTGGTCAATGCGTTAAACAAAGTTCTCAATGGTGATCCCTACTTCCCCGAAGATCTGCCAGTCACCAATGAGGCAGCTAATGATTTAGCCGAGAAAATAGCAGCATTGACTCCGCAACAATATAAAGTATTGGGGATGTTGTCCGATGGTTTGCTGAATAAACAAATTGCCTATGAACTGAATGTTTCCGAGGCAACAATCAAGGCACACATGACCGCAATTTTCCGTAAGCTTGGTGTAAAAAACCGAACTCAGGCTGTGATTCTTCTGAATGAACTCAACGAATGATCCCAGACCATTTTACCTTCCTTGCTCAAAAAATCTGTCGTATTAAAGCACCTGATTTGTTTTGAATCCGGCTCAGACTAAGCTAATTACCTGAGAAATAACATACATTCTGTGTATATTTGTATATATACTTTTGGCTAATAATAATATCATTTAACATCTATTTTACATTCCTCCCTTTAGCTCATCCCAATTAACATACTGATTTAAATCAAAAACACTACCAGACTAAAGTTGCAAAGATCAAATAGCCACGACCTGCTATCTTGTACTGGTAACATTGTATTAACAAAATACATATAACAGAACGAGAAAGGAGACAGCTATGGCGTTTGAATCATCAGAACACGCACAAGCTTACTGGAAGGAAAATCTGGGAATCATGGGAACCTTACTGGCTATCTGGTTTCTGGTTTCTTATGGTGCCGGGGTTTTATTTGTAGATAGTCTGAACACAATTCAGTTCGGTGGGTTCAAACTCGGATTCTGGTTTGCTCAACAGGGGTCGATCTACGTCTTCGTCGCGCTCATTTTCATCTATGTCTGGCGTATGAACGCGCTCGACAAGAAATATAACGTCCACGAAGACTAACGGAGGAGTGACGTATGGATATTCAAACCTGGACATTTATCCTTGTTGGTCTCACCTTTGCCCTGTATATCGGTATTGCAATCTGGGCGAGAGCTGCTTCAACCAGTGAATTCTATGTCGCCGGTGGTGGTGTACATCCGGTCGCAAACGGTATGGCAACAGCCGCTGACTGGATGTCAGCAGCATCGTTCATTTCTATGGCGGGGATCATTTCTTTTATCGGCTATGACGGCGGTGTCTACCTGATGGGCTGGACCGGCGGCTATGTCTTGCTTGCACTTTGCCTCGCACCTTATCTACGGAAATTCGGTAAGTTTACGGTTCCTGATTTTATCGGTGATCGATATTACTCCAGAACCGCACGAATGGTGGCTGTATTCTGTGCCATTTTCGTCTCTTTCACCTATGTTGCCGGTCAAATGCGTGGGGTCGGTGTGGTCTTCGCCCGCTTCCTCGAAGTTGATATCAACATGGGAATTATCATCGGGATGGCAATTGTGTTCTTCTATGCTGTGATGGGCGGCATGAAAGGAATTACCTATACTCAGGTTGCTCAGTACTGTGTGCTGATTTTTGCTTTCTTAGTTCCTGCTATTTTCACGTCACTGATGATGACTGGTTCCCCTATCCCACAACTGGGATTCGGCTCAACGATCTCGGGAACAGACACCTATCTGCTTGACCGGCTGGACGGCCTGACTCAGGAACTGGGATTCACGGCTTATACTGACGGTTCGAAAAGTATGGTTGATGTGTTCTTTATCTGTGCAGCTCTGATGGTCGGAACCGCCGGATTACCACATGTAATTATTCGTTTCTTTACCGTACCGAAAGTATCTGATGCCCGCATATCTGCCGGGTGGGCGCTGGTATTTATTGCGCTGCTTTATACAACAGCACCAGCGGTTGCTGCATTTGCCCGGGTAAACATGATCAACACCATCAACGGACCGGATATGCAAGGCGTTCAGTCAGCTGATGCACCAAGCTGGTTTAAAAACTGGGAAAGCACCGGTCTGGTTTCATGGGAAGATAGAAACGGAGATGGACGGATGTTCTATGCCGGTGATGCCCGTAATGAAGTGAAAATTAACCGGGATATTATCGTACTGGCTTCACCAGAACTGGCAAAATTACCAAACTGGGTTGTTGCACTACTGGCAGCCGGCGGATTGGCAGCTGCACTTTCAACAGCAGCAGGATTACTTCTGGTAATCTCCACTTCGATCTCACATGACTTACTGAAAAAAGGCTTCAAACCGGATATGACAGACCGGCAGGAGCTGATGGCAGCAAGGTTTGGTGCCGCACTGGCTGTCATCGGTGCCGGTTATCTGGGAATCAACCCTCCGGGATTCGTGGCGCAGGTGGTCGCCTTTGCCTTCGGCCTTGCAGCGGCCTCCTTCTTCCCGGCCATTATTATGGGAATCTTCTATAAGAAGATGAATAAAGAAGGCGCGATCACCGGTATGCTTGCAGGTATTCTCTTTACGGCGGCGTATATCATCTACTTTAAGTTCGTCAATCCGGCGGCCAACACACCTGACAACTGGTGGTTCGGCATCAGTCCGGAAGGTATCGGAACTCTGGGTATGTGTCTGAACTTCGTTGTTGCTATTGCCGTGAATAAGTTTACGGCAGAAGTTCCTCACGATGTACAGGAAATGGTGGAATCGATTCGTTATCCGAAAGGAGCAGGTGCCGCACATGACCATTGATTTATGACCCGGCAGAGTGTGCTAGTTTCACACTGAAATTGCATGTAAATATGAAGCACTGAATATGAATATATTCAGTGCTTTTTCTTATATTTCAGTCTCACAATTGAGACTAAACCGTAAAAATTGTACACAAAAGCAAGATATTTGTTCAATAATTAATGTATGTGTAATTGATTTTGTTAATAATTACTGAATGAATATATCAATATATAATTAATTGCATATGATGCTGTTTCATTATTTTTAAACTTCCTTACAATCCGCATATGCATCTAGTATTGTCTCATAAATGAATTGTCGAATAACAATATAAAAAATAAGTTATTTCTTTATTTGTTTTTAATACCTATATGACATCCTGAACATATAGAAAAAGATTTTATAATTATTCAATTCCACTCTTATTATGGAAAATTCCATGATGAGCATATTTCTAGCCCACCGACCACTCATTCCAGATTCACACTGATGCAATAAGTGTACGCTGCTCAGGCGTACTTGAAGATCATCAACAACATAAAGAATGATAAGGAAATATATATGAAGAGTTATTCCTTAATAATTAAAACTCTCATCTTACTCTTGTTCACATCTGAGGCGAATGCATGGACAGAAGTCAGGGACTTCAACTTCGGCAAGTCTGGTGACATTGCGATCAATCCAACCTCTGGCTTTAATGATTTAGCAGGTGCTTCCAAAATTGTGAGACAGGACGACGGGAAACCAACGCTCGAAGGTCAGTCCGCCGTCGATATTCATGTCCGTAAAGGTGAAACCGGTTATGGTTCCTGGGGCGGAGACATGTACTTCCCTGAGTATATTCATAAAGGGGAAGAACTATGGCTGCAATTCTATCTTTACATTCCTGCTGACTATGAAATCGGCACACCAACAGGCTACCTCAAGTTCATTCGTTTACGTAATGTCATGCGCAGCCCGGGCAAGCCTCCAAAAGTGACCGGACATTTCGATCTTCTCTTTCAGAATCAGGGCTCAAGAGGCACCTTTGCCATGCTGAAAGAGGGGGAAAGTAATGTACTACGTATCGGTGATTCGGTATCACAGCCAATTCCCCGGGATGAATGGGTGAAATTCGAATTATATATCCGCCTCGATAATGTCCCGGAAAGCCAGGGGGGTACGGGTGTTGTCCGTTTCTGGATGAATGATGAACTGGTTGGTGAACGAAATGACATCATCACATTAGGAACATATGACCTGAAAACCAAAGAAGTATATGAAGATGCCTATTTTACCCGAGTCCTATTCTTTACCTACTGGAATAGAACGGCACCGAAAACCCAGTCTTTATATATGGACCATGTCTATATGACCAATGATACGACTCAGGTAAGAAACTTTGATGAAAACGGTAACCCATTCCTGGGAGAGATTCTCAACCCTGCACTCACGATTTCCTGGGATGCACCGGTAACCCGTACCGATGGCAGCGCGATGAATCCTGATGAAATCGGAGGTTATGAACTCCGTTATAAAGCGAAAACCGCAACTGAGTACACCTATATTCAGATTAAAGATACCAGCACCAGTCAATATCAGATTGCCGACATTGACGATCCTTCAGAGTATGTTTTCGAAGTCGCCGCATACGATACTCAGGGGATTTACAGCCGTTTTGTAAGCGCAAGCGTGAATTAATCTAAAAATATAATAAGGAAATATTTATGAAGACAAAGATTTATATTTTCATCAAAGCGTTTACCTTGCTGGTTCTCTCTTTTCAGGTTCTTGCCTGGACAGATACCCGGAATTTCAATTTCGGCAATGATGGGGATACCGCATATGATGCAAACGCTGGTTTTAATGATTTGGCTGGTGCGTCGAAGATTGTTAAACGAGGTAATGGCACTCCAACTCTGGAAGGATTCTCTGCGGCAGAAATTAATATTCGTCAGGGTGAAACAGGCTATGGCTCCTGGGGTGGCTCTATGTTCTTCCCTGAGTATATTCATCGGGGAGAAGAACTGTGGCTCCAGTTCTATGTGTATATTCCAGAAGATTACGTCATCAATACAGCTACGGGTTATCTCAGCCTGCTCCGACTGCGTAATATCATTGCCAGCCCGGATAAAACGAAGAAAGCGACAGGCTTCCTAGATATTATGTTCCAGAATCAGGACTCAACCCGAGGCACTTTTGCGGTTCTGAAGCAAGGAGAAAGCAGTGTCAAACGTATCGGCAACTCAGCATCACAACCGATTCCACGTGACCAATGGGTGAAACTTGAACTCTACGTTCATGCCGACAGCGTTCCTCAAAGCAAAGGTGGTCAGGGTATTGTCCGGTTATGGATGGATGATGAGCTGGTCGGTGAAGTGAGCGATATTGTGACACTTGGCATGGCAAACCTGAATACCAAAGAGCAATATGAAGATGGCTACTTTACCAGAGTGATGTTTTTCAGCTACTGGTTCGGTGGTGCTCCGAAAACCCAGAAGCTCTATATGGACCATGTTTTCATGACCAATGATGCCAATGTACCGGAATACCGTGATGCACAGGGTCATCTGTTCTTAGGTAAACGTCTTGCACGGCCAGTGATGGTTGCAGTGCAGGCAGACTAACGTTAAACAATGATTCAGCTTCTGCTCAGTTTTCTATTCAAAAATAGTGCAGAGGCTGAATCCTATCTTTTCACTCAGTTATTCACACCGACAACCGTAAACTCCGGATTGATCGCCGTCAGTTTCTTCACCAGATAGTTCAGCAGCATACCGTACATTGGTACAAACAGACCTAAACTAATCACCAGTTTAAATCCATAATCGACCATAGCGATTTCCTGCCAGTGTTGCGCCATAAACGGATCCGGACTTTGATAGAAAGCAATCCCGAAAAAAGCGACGGTATCTAATGCATTTCCGAACAATGTTGAACATGTAGGCGCGATCCACCACTGCTTTAACTGGCGTAGTCGATTGAAAACCTGTACATCTAAAACCTGTCCCAACAGATAAGCCATAAAACTGGCGATTGCGATTCGGGCCACAAACCAGTTCAGATGCGTCAGAGGATCGGTTCCCTGAAAGTGCCCTTCAAAAAACATCACCGACAACAGGTATGAAACAACCAATGCCGGTAACATCACCAGAAAAATAATCCGCCGGGCTAAAGATGCGCCAAAAATTCTGACCGTCAGATCCGTTGCCAGAAAAATGAACGGAAAAGTAAACGCACCCCAGGTCGTGTGATATCCCCAGACAGTAAACGGGATCTGGACCAGATAGTTGCTTGAAGCAATAATCAGCAAGTGGAATAAAACAAGATAGCTCAGCGCTTTACGCTGCTGTGCGATAGTAAAGTAATTCATGTTGTACCTTTTTCTTTTGGTTTGGGGTGAGGGAACCCAAATACAGTTTTCCGTAGCTTCCAACCCCAGTCTGTACGGACGAACTTCACAGGCTCAAAAGCGGGCGGCGATTATACAGCAATTCATACTGACTTCAAGATGAATAACATGGAAAGTATGGTGAAACACGATGAGGGAATAAGTAGATCAAGGGATAAGAGTGATCAATAGATAACAGTGATAGTGCTCTGGTCCGCCCCAGTGGGCGAACCGGAACACTTCACTAAATACAGACAGAAAACAGGCGATGTCTTTGACTGTAGCAATCAGCCCCTGCGCAGGTAGGTCTATGCAGGGGACAGAGATAAGATAATTATGAAAGTGAAGTAGCTGATTTCACTTCCTGTTCTTGTTCTCTTCCTTGTTCAGATGTTTGCTCTTGTCCTTGAGGATACTGAATTTCTTTTTCTGAAGCGCCAACCACAATAGAAGCGGCCAGGTCGCCAATCACGTTAATCGATGTTCTTGCCATATCCAATATGCGATCGATTCCCGCAATTAATGTTAAACCTTCTAAAGGCAGACCTACTGACGTCAATACAATCGACAGCATGATCAGGCCACCACCAGGAACACCGGCAGTACCGATCGCACCTAACGTTGCCGTCAGAATAATGGTTCCCATCTGTGCGAAGGTTAAATCAATGCCATAAACCTGAGCAATAAAGAGTGCACAAACTCCCTGATACAGAGATGTTCCCCCCATATTGATGGTTGCCCCTAATGGCAGTACAAAACTTGCAATCTTGTCCGATACGCCGAAGTTTTCCTTAATGGTACGGATACTGACCGGCAAAGTGCCCGAACTACTGGAAGTACTGAACGCAGTTGCAGCAGCAGGTAAGATGCCCTTCATGAACCGTAGTGGCGAGATTCCGGCAAATCCTTTAACGGTCAGTGCGTAGACCAGAGCCATCTGAATGACACAGCCAACATATACCGCAGCAATAACCTTAATCAGAGGAATCAGGACAGCTGCACCATTTGACGCGACCACAGGGACAATCAGGCCGAATACACCATACGGTGCCAACGACATGATAAAACCGGTAATTTTGTACATAATTTCAGCCACACTTTCGAAAAACGAAATGAATGGCTGGGCTTTCTTTTCAGGAAGAGACGTAGCACCCATCCCAAGAAACAAAGCGAAAGCAATAATTTGCAGCATATTGCCTTCAACGAGTCCTTTCAGTGGATTCTTAGGGATAATATTTAAAAATGTATCCACCAGACTCACACTTTCCACAGCTTTACCTGTTCCGCTGACCGGAATGGTTAATCCTGCTCCCGGCATAAAAATCGTTGCCAGAAACAGACCAATCGCCACAGCAAAAGCCGTTGTTAACAGATAGTAACTAAGTGTTTTTCCTCCGATTCTTCCCAATGTTTTGATGTCACCAATACTGGCGGCACCAACAATCAACGATGAAAATACTAAAGGGACAATTAGCATTTTGATCAGGTTGATGAATAACGTTCCGATGGGTTTAATATAGGTATTCGCAATATCCGGCGAACCCTGGAGAAGCAATCCAACCGCGACCCCTGCAGCAAGACCAATGAAGATTTTGGTGGTTAACTTCATTTTTTTCATGATGTTCCTCATTGTTTTTTATAGATGACATCGCCTGTTCATATCGTCTATAACTGCTTTTTTTATACGTCTACTAAAGTGGAACGATAGACTTGTCTATTGTATAGTTTGTGCTACACAAACTCGCGCGACATTATCACATTACTCAATAGCAAACCATGGCAGATTGTGACGAATCGGGGATTTTACACATTATTCCTCTTCAGCCAAACGATTCACTCAGAATAATCAACTGAACCTTATCCGGCATACTTGAGCAATCAGAACGGTTCGTGATACTCTTCGCCTCCATTTTCTGCCCGTATTTCTACTCAAATAAATCTCGGTATAACTTACACTATCGGTTTAAAATGAGTCAGACGGGTAAGCTGTCCGCTTTGTAATGATGTGTTAACTGATAGTAAGAGTGAAAATAGACATGATGGGTCAAGGTACGCTTTATATTGTTTCAGCTCCCAGCGGAGCAGGAAAATCCAGCCTGATTGCCTCCTTAATGGAGAAAAATCCGACCTATGCCATGAAAGTCTCTGTATCACACACAACCAGACAGCCCAGACCGGGGGAACAGGACGGCGTCCACTATCACTTTGTCGATAAAGCACATTTTAAAGACCTGATTGCCAAAGGTGAGTTTCTCGAATATGCAGAGGTCTTCGGGAATTATTACGGAACCTCTCAGGTCTGGATTGAAGAAACCCTGAACAAAGGAATCGATATATTCCTTGATATTGATTGGCAGGGCGCCCGGCAGATCCGTGAAAAAATGCCAGCGGCCCGCAGTATTTTCATTCTGCCACCTTCAAAAGAAGAGCTGGAGCGTCGTTTGAACGCCCGTGGGCAGGACAACGAAGACGTCATTGCCAAAAGAATGAGTGAAGCACAGTCAGAGACTTCTCACTATTCAGAGTATGACTACCTCATCATCAACGACGATTTTGATGTTGCATTGATGGATTTTAAAGCAATCATTCGGGCAGAAAGATTGAAGCAAGACAAGCAAGCTGCTAAATATAGCAGTATGCTGTCGGAATTATTGTCTGATTAACGAATGAGGCAATAAACCATCCGACGAAGTAACCCGTGAAGTTTACAATCTATTCCGTTCGGTTGTATAATTTCTGGTCATTTATAGATTTTTATTAACGATTTGGAGTTCTCATGGCACGCGTAACTGTTCAAGACGCAGTTGAAAAAGTTGGCAACCGTTTCGATTTGGTTCTTATTGCGGCACGCCGCGCTCGTCAGATGCAAACAGGTGGAAAAGATCCATTGGTGCCAGAAGAAAACGATAAAGCGACCGTTATCGCCCTGCGCGAAATTGAAGATGGTCTGATTACCAAAGAAGTTCTTGATGCACGTGAGCGTCAGGAGCAGCAAGAGCAGGAAGCCGCAGAATTGGCAGCCGTGAGCAGTATCGCTCACAACCGTTAATTCTTCTCTGGTTACACAACATACGGGCCTAAAATTTGTATCTATTCGATAGCCTCAAAGCCGTTGCCCAGGAATATCTGACAGAGCCTCAAATTGAGGCTCTGCGTCACTCTTATGTGGTTGCGAGAGATGCTCACGAGGGACAAACACGTTCCAGCGGAGAGCCTTACATTATCCACCCGGTCGCCGTAGCCCGGATTCTGGCAGAGATGCGTCTGGATCTGGAAACACTGCAAGCCGCACTTCTCCACGATGTTATCGAAGATACAGAAGTCACAAAAGAAGAGCTGGAAACGAAATTCGGAACGTCAGTTGCCGAACTCGTCGACGGCGTGTCGAAACTCGACAAACTTAAGTTTCGTGACCGCAAAGAAGCTCAGGCGGAAAACTTCCGCAAAATGGTGCTGGCCATGGTTCAGGACATCCGGGTCATTTTGATCAAACTGTCTGACCGGACGCACAATATGCGCACTCTCGGAGCTCTCCGTCCGGACAAGAAACGCCGTATTGCCAGAGAAACCCTGGAAATCTATGCACCGCTGGCACACCGTCTCGGGATTCATAACATTAAAGTCGAGCTGGAAGAACTCGGCTTTGAAGCACTCTACCCCAATCGCTATCGCGTGCTGAAGAATGTCGTCAAATCGGCACGGGGAAATCGCAAAGAGATGATCCAGCGTATCCACAGCGAGATCGAAGGCCGCCTTCAGGAAGTCGGACTCACCGCCAAAGTTGTGGGACGGGAAAAAAATCTTTTCTCCATCTATAACAAGATGAAAACCAAAGAGCAGCGGTTCCATAGTATTATGGATATCTATGCTTTCCGGATTATCGTTGATACTGCAGATACCTGTTATCGGGTACTCGGTCAGGTTCATAGCCTGTATAAACCGCGTCCGGGACGTATCAAAGACTATATTGCCGTACCAAAAGCCAACGGTTATCAGTCTATTCATACCTCAATGGTTGGTCCGCACGGTGTCCCGGTTGAAGTACAGATCCGGACAGATGACATGGACCAGATGGCCGATAAAGGGGTTGCAGCACACTGGTCTTACAAAGGCAACAGCGAACGCACCGGTACCACAGCTCAGGTCAAAGCCCAGCGCTGGATGCAAAGCCTGCTGGAACTACAACAAAGCGCCGGGAACTCATTTGAATTCATTGAAAACGTTAAATCCGATCTGTTCCCGGATGAGATTTACGTCTTCACCCCGAAAGGACGCATCGTTGAATTACCAGCGGATGCAACAGCCGTTGACTTCGCCTATGCGGTTCATACTGACGTCGGGAACACTTGTGTCGGAGCCCGGGTTGATCGAAATCCCTATCCGCTGAGTAAATCGCTGAAAAACGGCCAGACCGTAGAAATCATCAGTGCACCGGGCGCGCGCCCGAATGCAGCCTGGCTCAACTATGTGGTCACTTCCCGGGCCCGGACCAAAATTCGTCAGGTGCTGAAAACCATGCGCAGGGAAGAATCGATCACCCTTGGTCGGCGCTTGTTGAATCACGCACTTGGCGAACAGACAATTAACAGTATTGAACCGGAAAACATCCAGAAAGTCCTGTCCGAACTCAAAATGGAACAACTGGATGATATGCTGGCAGCAATTGGTCTGGGTGAACTAATGAGTATTGTCATTGCCCGCCGCTTGCTAGGCAACACTGACGATCTCACTGTCAATGAGAGTAACCGGCCGAAGCGGAAACTGCCGATTCGGGGAGCCGATGGTATTCTGCTGAATTTTGCCAACTGTTGTCATCCGATCCCGGATGATCATATTGTGGCTCATATTTCACCGGGAAAAGGTCTTGTCGTCCACCGCGAAACCTGTGCAAATGTACGGGGTTATCAACGTGAACCGGAAAAATATATGGCCGTCGAATGGTCCAATGATTACGAGCAGGAATTTATCACTGAGCTGAAAATCGACATGCTGAATCATCAGGGAGCACTGGCTGAATTAACCAATGTCATTTCTCAGACCGGCTCAAACATTCACGGCATTTCAACGGAAGAAAGAGACGGGCGTCTGTATACCATCACGGTATTACTGACAACCAAAGACCGGATTCATCTGGCAGGTATCATGCGTAGAATTCGCGTTATGCCTCATGCATTGAAAGTCCGCCGTAAGCGTAGCTAATCTCTCTTGCAGAAATCATCAACAGACATCCGGTCCGGATGTCTGTTTTCTGTCTTCGCGACAATTTACTTTCAGATGCCATGACCTTCTACCACAATTAATCGGTAAGAATGCGATCAACCTTGAACAAAAGCATAAAAAAACCTGTACAAAAAAACAGTTCAGTGGTTGAATATTTGACAACTCAATGCATTACGAACAATCGATCATGTCGCAATTGCTTTCAGCCATTCCGTTAACATCACTTTCAGGCGTCGGGGCCAAAGTCGCTGAAAAACTCAGCCGGATTGGCCTGAATAGCGTACAGGATCTCCTGTTCCACCTTCCCCTCCGCTATGAAGACAGAACCCGGGTTTACCCCATCGCCCAGCTCCATCCGGGTTTATGGTGTGCAACTCAGGGAGAAGTGATGCAGACCAATACGGTCTTCGGCCGCAAGAAGATGCTGACGGTTAAAATCAGTGATGGACATGGCTCACTGACATTGCGTTTTTTCAACTTTACAGCGGCGATGAAAAATAATTTTACCGAAGGGAAGTTTGTTCACGCCTACGGTGAAATCAAACGTGGCAGTATCGGTCTTGAAATCATCCATCCCGAATATAAATTCTACACACCGCAGAAACCCATCGATACAGAGGCCTGTCTGACCCCGGTTTATCCGACTACTGATGGTCTCAGGCAACTGACACTTCGCCAGCTCACCGATCAGGCTCTTGAGTTGCTTGATAAAGCCGCCGTACAGGAACTGCTGCCCGAAGGCCTGTATGATCACCAGATCTCTTTATCACATGCACTACACACTATCCATCGTCCCGCAGCTGATATCCAGCTGGAACTGTTTGATCAGGGGCGTCATCCGGCTCAGTTACGTTTAATCATGGAAGAATTGCTGGCACAGAATCTATCGATGCTGGCAGTCCGGCACCGAGGACAACAGGATCAGGCTCTGCCTCTTCCACCTGTCGAGAAATACAAGCAGCAGTTACTGGCACAACTTCCCTTCAGCCCGACCGGTGCTCAGGGTCGAGTGGTCCGGGAGATAGAATCCGATCTGGAAAAAACACATCCCATGATGCGACTGGTTCAGGGCGATGTCGGTTCAGGAAAAACGCTAGTTGCAGCCATGACAGCCTTACGGGCAATTGAACACGGTTATCAGGTCGCACTGATGGCACCGACAGAACTGCTGGCAGAGCAGCACGCGATCAATTTTGCCAACTGGTTCGAAAGTATGGGTCTGCGTGTCGGCTGGCTGGCCGGAAAACTGAAAGGGAAAGCCAGAGAGCAGGCTCTGGCTGATATCGCCTCTGGTGCAGTTCATATGGTGGTTGGCACCCATGCCTTATTTCAGGAACAGGTTGCTTTTCACCACCTCGCACTGGTAATTATCGATGAGCAACACCGGTTTGGCGTTCACCAGCGTTTGGAACTTCGGGAAAAAGGGGCCAAAGATGGCTGTTTTCCTCACCAATTGATCATGACCGCCACACCGATTCCCCGCACGCTGGCAATGACTGCCTATGCGGATCTGGAAACGTCAGTTATCGATGAACTTCCTCCCGGCCGAACACCTATTCAGACCGTTGCGATTCCGGACACCAAGCGAGATGATGTTATCGAACGGGTTCGCCATGCATGCCTGACAGAAGGAAAACAAGCTTACTGGGTTTGTACCCTGATCGATGAATCCGAGATTCTCGAAGCTCAGGCTGCTGAAGAAGTTACTCAACTGTTGCAACAACAGTTGCCGGGTGTGCGAATCGGTCTGGTCCACGGGCGAATGAAACCGGCAGAAAAACAGCAGGTGATGCAGGATTTTAAAGAAAACCAGCTTCATCTGTTGGTGGCTACGACAGTGATTGAAGTCGGAGTTGATGTCCCGAATGCCAGCCTGATGATTATTGAAAACCCGGAGCGGCTTGGTCTGGCCCAGCTCCACCAGCTCAGAGGCCGGGTCGGCCGGGGTTCCGTTGCCAGCCATTGCGTCCTGCTTTATCACCCGCCACTCTCGAAAACCGCCCAAAAACGACTGGGTGTCATGCGTGAAAGCAACGATGGCTTTATCATTGCCCAGCGCGATCTGGAAATCCGTGGTCCCGGAGAACTGCTTGGCACCAAACAAACCGGACTGGCTGATTTCAAAATTGCCGATCTGGTCCGCGATCAGCAACTCATTCCGGAAGTACAGCGTATCGCCCGGCATATTCACGATCGTTACCCGACCAATGCCGCTGCAATTATTGATCGCTGGCTTGGGGAACGAGATGTCTATGCAAAAGCATGAGAATCAAACTTTTTGCATCATACCCCAGAAACCAAAGAACGATGAATTATACTCTCCGAAAACGGATTCTTAACTTCGCTCACTCACCGGGAAACTAATCTGGACTTTTAAACCACCTTCGGAACGGTTGGTCATGGAAACACTGCCCTGATGCTGACTGACAATCCGCTTCACGATTGCAAGCCCAAGCCCAGAACCTTCGCTGCCCCGGGCTGAATCTCCCCTTGTGAACGGCTCGAATACCTTATCCATCTGAGCTTCACTAATACCTGGGCCATTATCTTCCACACAGATCCACACCAGACGACTATCTGCCGTCATCCCCGAGCTTACCTTAATCCAACCATTGCCATAACGCATTGCATTCACAATCAGATTACTCAGTGCTCGTTTTATCGCGATGCTGTGACCGAATGCCGGTTTGATCGGCTCAGCCAGTTCGGTGATGACTTCACCAATCCGGTCTCCGGGCTTCGCAACCTCCAGTATCAGATCATTAACAGCCACCGGTTGAAAAGTCTGCGCATCAATCGGTTTAAGATAATCCATAAACTGACTGATGATCTCATTACACTCTTCAGTATCACTGATAATTCCTTCTGCCAGATAACGGTCTTCAGGAGACATCATCTCGGTTGCCAGACGGATCCGTGTCAGTGGTGTGCGCAAATCATGGCTGATACCAGCCATCAACAGCGCCCTGTCCTCTTCCAGTGCCTGAATCCCTTTTGCCATTTGATTGAACGTCCGGGTAACAGAACGAATTTCTGAAGAACCTTTTTCAATCAACGGTGGCGGTATTTCCCCCCGACCGACAGCTTTTGCGGCTTTCTCCAGCCGGATTAACGGCCGGTTCTGCCAGCGAATAAATAACCAGCCACCAAATAAAATCAGGCTGGCCATCATCAGGCTATTCCAGAAGAGTGGCAGAAAGTCCTCTTCCTGCAATTCCGATAAAGGGATCCGGAACAACACTTCAGGAAGCGCATCGATCTTCATCCACAATACATAGCTATCAGCACCAAGACTCATCCGGACATCGGTCGGCGATCCCAGTTCATGACTCATTTCTTCACACATTAAATCAATCGACGTAGCCTGCTGATAAGCATCCTCCGCGCTACCATGTGCTGGGTGAACTGTCACACCCAACTTCTCCAGAACCTGACGTCGCATCAGGGCATTCAGTGGAATATCCTGACTCTTACCCATCGTATCATCCAGTACCAGTCGGATTTCATGGCTCAGAATTTTATTAAACTGTTGCAGACTTGGCAGTAGTGCATAGTGGAACACGGCGTAATAGGAGTAGAGCTGGTTAGCAACCAGTAAGACAAGAAAGAGTAAAATCGTCTGAGTAAAAGAGCTGCGGGCACGCATCAGTAAACTCCGGAATCATTGTAAAGCGCCAGAATCAACCGGCGTCTTACAATGTTAAGATGATCATAGGTCAATAAGTCAGGTCAACTGACCATCTGGAACAAAAACATATCCCAGTCCCCAAACCGTTTGAATATAACGGGGTTTCGCCGGATCGGTTTCCAGCATTCTACGTAAGCGGGAAATCTGTACATCGATAGAACGTTCCATCGCCGAGTATTCCCGTCCTCTCGCCATATTCATCAGTTTATCCCGAGACATCGGTTCGCGGGGATTGGAAACCAGCACTTTCAGCACCGCAAATTCACCGGAGGTCAGCGGCATAACTTCATCTCCCCGGAACATTTCCCGAGTCCCCAGATTAAGCCTGAACTCACCAAATTCAACCAATGATTCTTCAGCGCTCGGCGCTCCCGGCAGTTCAATCACCTGACGACGTAACACGGCTTTGATTCGCGCCAGCAGCTCCCGGGGATTAAAAGGCTTAGGCAGATAGTCATCGGCACCGAGTTCAAGCCCGGTGATGCGATCTTCTTCATCTCCTTTCGCCGTCAGCATCAGAATCGGTAACTGACTATTAGACTGGCGCAGCCGTCGACAGATGGACAGCCCATCTTCTCCCGGTAGCATTAAATCCAGTACCATCAGGTGGAAATTTTCACGAGCCAGTAAGCGATCCATCTGTTCGCTGTTCGCAACACTCCGGACTTGATACCCCTGATCCGAGAGATAACGCTCCAGCAACGATCGCAGCCGGGCGTCATCATCTACCACTAAAATCTTTTCACTCTCCTGCACGCATCACCTCTGTTCATCTGATACGAATTCTCTCATTTCAATGTATCACTATTTTTCTGCCGGGAGCGAAAAGAATTGTTAGCGTTTATGTCTTATCCGTGGGCAACATAACCGATCCGGTAATACTGACCACTGACCGCCGTTTCAAGTTGCTTCTCCAGCCAGTGAACCCGCAGAGATGTCCAGTCCCGACAGTCGAAGCCACACACGTCGCCTTCCGTGTCGGTGACCGTATCAAACAGAGCCAGCTTCCGGGAGTCATCCGGTAAGATCGGCGCCTTATCCAATAGCCAGGTCTTTACTTCAGGTCGGCCAAACTGCTCACATAATGCTGCAAAACCTTCACTACGGAGGAATCCTTGCATCGCTTGCGTATCCCGCCAGACATAAAACGGAGCATAACTATTGATGGCCGATGGATAATCCGCATCCTCTTTGACTGAAAAAAGAAATGCTTTAAACAGCAGACCCGGATAACCATCAAGCAGATGTCCTTTATCACGAATTCTGTTTTCAATAGATTCCATCGGATAGTCCGACGGCAGAATAATTTTATATTGCATGGCGATCATAATGGTTAACCCTCACTCTTTATTCAAACGATCCAGATTCAAACGATCCAAAGCCGTTACTGCGGCTGGCCAGCCGGCATAAAATGCCAGATGAGTAAATAATTCACCTAACTCAGCCTTACTCAGCCCGTTTTGCTCCGCCCGCTCCAGATGAAACGGTAATTGTTCACTTCTGCCCAATGCAGCCAGAACCGACAAGGTAATCATGCTGCGCTCCCGGGGATTCAGTTGCGGACGTTCCCAGATATCAGCAAACAGTATTGTTTCTGTAAGTGATTTCAGTCTGGGAGCGTATTGGAATATGTCATCGATAGATTGCATGGTTTACTTCTCCTCTTGAAATACAGCCTAATCGTGTCATGATTTAATAGAACTAAAAATCAAAACATTCAGGACTAATTATCCTGAATTTAAGGATAATCATGGCAAACTACCAGACACTGGACTTACAGGCTCTGCGCACTTTTGTACTGGGAATGGAACTGAATAATTTCGCTTTGGCAGCCAAACGGTTGCACCGTTCCACTTCCGCTGTCAGCGCTCAGTTAAAGAAACTGGAGGATCAGAGTGGATTAACACTGGTCAGAAAGGAAGGACGTCATCTGTTTCCAACCCCCGCGGGTGAGCAGCTACTCAGCTACGCCAGACGATTACTGGCTCTTAATGATGAAGCAATGCAAGCCATACAAGCGATTGACCTTGCGGGGCAAGTTCGTTTCGCGATGCAGGAAGACTTTGCTGAAGGTTTTCTTACCCGAATCCTTGGCAGCTTCAGCAGAGCTCATCCACTAGTTCAGCTTTCGACAACCGTTGCCAGAAATAGCACACTGATCTCAGGGATTCGTGAAGATCAATATGATCTTGCGCTGGCCTGGAATGGCGGAGCCAAAACTCCTTACTCGGAAACGGTGGCTGAAATCCCGCTACACTGGCTGGGTCAGCCGGGTTTCCCAGTAGCAGATATATTAGCGCAGGGCAAACCGCTGCCGTTGGTCATGTTCGCGCCACCATGCCAGATCCGCAACAATGCCATTCAGGCACTCGATGCAGCCAGAATACCGTGGCAGGTAACTTATACCAGCCACAGTTTACATGGTATCTGGGCAGCTCTGGAAGCAGGACTTGGCATATCGGCCCGCACCGCGCTTGCTCTGCCACCGTCGCTGACCATACTCAACACACTTCCACCTTTACCACAACTGAGTGTCAGCCTGCATCAATCACGGGAAGAAAGCCCTCAACCAGTTAAAAGGCTGATTGAAATCATCAGACAACAGCTGGAAAATATTCCGGCAGGATAGATAGTCGCGGTGTTTTCACGACACAAGTTTTCATTCCTCAAGGAGTCCAGTACACTAGGTCGCTGAGACTAAATGGAGCTATAGGTATTTTGTGAGCGAGGCCAAGTTTAAACAGATCGCCCAGACGATCATATCCAGAATTGTGGAAGGCCATTATCCACCGAATTCGAAACTCCCACCTCACCGGGTGCTGGCTGACGAACTGAATACCACGCCGGTCACAGTCGCCAAAGCCTACAAGCTACTGGCTGAACAAAACCGGGTCGAATCATTTGTTGGCCGGGGAACGTTTGTTTGCGGCGAATCCAGATTGTCACAGGCTATTCATGTTTCCGAGGACGAATCTGAATTCAACTTTTCTATTCTTCAGCCTTGTCTGAGCTATAACATCATGGCGTTGCAGGATGCATTTCAGAAAGCAGCAGGTCATATTACCCCTCAGTTGATCGGATATGCTGAATACTCAGGCCACCAGCAGCACCGGCAGGTCGGTGTACAATGGGCGGCTCAATATGGTTTGTCCGGAGGAACAACACAAAACACACTCCTGACTGATGGCGCCCAGAATGCCCTGTCTCTGCTCATTGAAGCACTCACTAAACCCGGAGACACCATTGCAGTTGAATCTCTCACTTATCCGGGAATTCTGGCGATTGCCAGCCTGATGAGACGTGAAGTTGTCGGTGTTGAGATGGATGAACACGGTATGATTCCTGAAGCCTTACAGCAAGCCCTGCAAACTGCCAGACCCAAACTCGTCATTGTTATCCCTTCACATCAGAATCCAACCGGGATCAACATGCCTCCTGAGCGCAGAGAGTCCATTGCCCGAATCATTCGTGATTCCCAGACATGGCTCATTGAAGATGATATTTATGGATTCCTGAATCCGGAACCTGTTCCGGCCATATGTAACTGGATTCCGGAACAAGGTTTCCATGTCACCAGCTTATCCAAAGCTATCAGTCCGGCACTACGCTGTGGATTTATCAAAGTCCCCGAGAGCCAAATCAGTACTATCAATGCACATATCCGGGCTGGTATCTGGCTTTCTTCTCCCTTTAATTATGAAGTTGCCGCAGAGCTGATGTCATCCGGTCAGGCATTTGAACTTGCGAAACAGCAGCAGTTGCTGGCACAGCAACGCCAACAGATTGTCCGGGAGATTTTACAGACAGAGACCTCATCTCAGCAGGGCTATCATGTCTGGCTCAGACTGCCACAACACTGGCCGCAGGAACGTTTCGTTTTAGAAGCCAGCAAACGTCATCTGATGGTCAGCAGTGGCAGCTACTTTGCCGTCCGGCAACCCACCGATCATATTCGGCTTTCGCTCATGTCGATCAATTCGGAACAGCGCCTTCGCGAAGGCTTGCACCAGTTGAAAGCCCTGATGGAGACAAATATGACAACCGAGTTCCCATTTCAGGTTTAGGCATTCACCGAACCATTTTTATCCAGCGGATGGCTGGTCTCTGACGGTGTTTCCCCAGACATTCATACTGACGGAATCCGATAGACTGTAGTAGCGCCTGAGAAGGCAGATTATCATGGTAGACATCTGCCAGAATAAAGTCGACGTCATGCTGCTCAATCAAAGACAGCAGTAAACCGACAGCTTCCCGGCCATAACCCTGCCCCTGAAACAGCGGTGTAATCCAATAACTGATAAATACTTCTTTTGCATGGACACCGTAAGCAACACTACCAATTAAGCCATGCTCCGTGTGCCAGACTCCGAATCGTCGGTCCTGATTAGACCCTTCTCCACGAATAAAAGAACAAGCGCGCTGTAGTGTATGGATCGGTTTCAGTCCCAGATTGTCCCAGACAGGTTTGGAGAACAACGTCAGTAAATAGTCAGCATCAGACAGTTGTAAAGCCTTGAGGTAAAGTATGCCGGTATGGTCAGCTTCCCTGCCGCAAGCACAAGTCTTGCGCTTGCGAAGCAATGGATGTCCGGTGACTGAATCACAAGCAAAAGCTTTCATCATGAGTTATTTCCTCATCAGAACGATCACAGTTACATTCTCACAGCAGATAAACATAAAATCTCCGGTCAATCGATTAAGACATCATAAAGAAAAGAGTCCTGTTACTTTACAATTACATTATTCACCCTCCGGACTCAGGAAGTTGTTGGGTTTCTATGATGAGTTGGTATTTTTAAATTACAGACAAATATCATACTGGCACATATCTCTCTCCAGTACAGGTTTTGTATAAAAGATGTCCAACATCATAAGATATTCCGCAGACAAATGTTTCAGAAAAAATGAAATACAATGCATATAAAAATAATTCTATTGAAATGAAACCGATATTTTCTATGCTAATTCACACCTTGAATAACTCGCTTGTTTTTTAAGCATTTTTTACTACTCTTTGCCCGCATTGTCGGTTATTTTTTAGGCACCCCTCGATGAGTGATGACACTACCAACAACAGCTCATCATTACTCATCAGCAGCATGATCATCCCGGGTACTCAACCAGAAGTATCCATCTAAATTCGCGATTTGATGGAATGGATTTACCGACACAAGCAAATGAGGATTTCAGAACAATGCGAAACTCCAAAAAAACGGGTTACCGTCTTACCACACTACTCTTTACCAGCCTGTTACCCCTTAGTCTGCCTCAGTTCGCTATGGCAGAAACTGTCCCTAATGGCACGATATCACCTATCGTTGATGTGAATTCCGGTTTATGTTTGGGTGTAAAAGGCTCATCAAACTCTTCCGGCGCGCAGTTACAGATCCAGAACTGTAATGGCTCAGACTATCAAAGATGGCAAGTTTCACTGGATTCATCAAACTGGGCAACGATCAAAAACGTTGGCAGTAACCAGTGCATTGATGTGACCGATGGCTCAGCCGAACCGGGTACAAACCTGCAACAGTGGGGCTGTAGCGGAGCAGATTATCAGGCCTGGAATATCAGTGCTCAAGGCAATGGTCAATATGCCATTATATCCAAATACAATGATTTAGCTGTCGATGTTTATGGAGCCAGAACAGACAATGGCTCACGGGTCGTACAGTACACATGGACAGGTGCCGATAACCAACGCTGGACATTCCCTGGCTCCGGTTCATCTTCCTCCGGTTCAACCAATACAACCAATACACCATTCGGGTTTGCAACAGGCACAACCGGTGGTGCCGGTGGTCAGGTTGTCACCGTATCCACACCAAGTCAGCTTGAGAATGCAATCAAGGGGAATGATGCGAAAATCATCCGGGTTAATGGCATCATTGATTTCCGTGGAACCCGCACCACTTCAGCAGGCTGTACTTACTCCGATAACTACTGTAGCTACAATGGAAAACAGGAAAAAATTCTCGACCGGTTAGGTTACTGTGATGGACGTAGCACCTACAACATTACCTATGATGCAGCCGGACCAAGTGGTATGCGTGTCGGTTCAAACAAAACCATTATCGGTGTCGGTTCAAGATCAGGTATCAAAGGCAAAGGATTCTATCTTCGCGATGGCGTCTCCAATATCATCATCCGTAACCTGTCTATCACTGACATCAATGACGGACTGATTTGGGGCGGCGATGCAATCACTGTGGATAATGCCAGCCGCATCTGGATCGATCATAACTATATTGCCCGCATCGGACGTCAGATGCTGGTAACCGGCTGGGGCACAGCAAAACAGATGACCGTATCAAATAACTATTTTGATGGTACAACAGATTACGGCCACTACTGTAATGCTAAGCACTACTGGACAATGCTTCTCATCGGTGAAAACCAAAGTATTACTCTGGCAAACAACCGTATCAGAAACACATCCGGACGTGCGCCGAAGATCGATAGCGGTATTGTTCATATGGTGAACAACTACTTTGATGGCAACTATGCCGGTGGCCTGAGTGGTGGTGATACAAACATCATTATGGAAGGAAACTACTATACACGTTCCAGTGGCTTCTCTCCGATTGATCAAGTGAAATCAGGAACACTATTTGCTCCACTCAGCTCAACTCTCGGACAAGCAAATTCCAGCTGTTCAAATGTACTCGGCCGCTCCTGTGTCGAAAACTACGATGAAAACGGACAGAAAAAATTTGCCATCAGCGGTAACGTTATGAGTGCAGTCAACTCAAACGGTAGCTGGCGCTCAGGAGTCAGAGCAACAAGACCGGTCAGTACTTCTGCGGTACGTAGCTTCAACTTTGGTCCTCAGGGCAATATTAACTAAGGCAAGCTCAATTCAACTGAACATCACTGCGATGTCAGACTCCACCTCAGCAGACCACATATCTGCTGAGGTGTTTTCTATTCTGTGTCCGCACATTTGAGCCTGTTTTCTTTTCCCGCAGTTACAGCAATCTCTTCAGACAGGTGAATTAGCAGCCAAAATGGAACCGGTTACAGAAACCGGTTCCATTCAGGACTCAATTCTTCTATACTGAGTCCCGACAGATGACAAATTCATATGAAAACAGAGGTATAGACGAATGGGACAGAATAAGTTTCCGGATAATTTTCTGTGGGGCGGCGCAGTCGCAGCTCATCAGGTTGAAGGTGGATGGGATCAAGGCGGCAAAGGCCCGAGTATTGTTGACGTTTTGTCAAAAGGTGCTCACGGGGTTGATCGCATCATTACCGATGGCATCGAAGCCGATATCATGTATCCGAATCATGAAGCCATCGATTTCTACCATCGTTTTAAAGAAGATATCGCCCTGTTCGCCGAAATGGGGTTTAAATGTTTTCGCACATCAATCGCCTGGACACGGATCTTTCCGAACGGTGATGAAGAAACACCGAATGAAGCTGGTCTGCAATTCTATGATGAATTATTCGACGAGCTGCTCAAATACAATATTGAGCCGGTTATTACTCTGTCTCACTTTGAGATGCCACATCACTTAGTGAAAACATATGGTGGCTGGCATAACCGTAAAGTCGTTGATTTCTTTGTACGTTTCAGCGAAGCCGTCATGAGCCGCTATCAGAAGAAAGTGAAATACTGGATCACCTTTAACGAAATCAACAACCAGATGAACTGGAAATATCCACTATTCGGCTACTGTAACTCTGGTGTGATTTATCCGGAATTTGACCACCCTGAGCAAGCGCTGTATCAGATTGCTCACCATCAGTTTGTTGCCAGTGCGAAAGTTGTGAGTCTCGGCCACAAAATCAATCCGGATTTCCAGATCGGCAGTATGATCCATATGATGCCGATTTATCCGGCTACCTGTAAACCTGAGGATATGTTGCTGGCTCAGGAAATCATGCGCCAGAAATACTTCTTCAGCGATGTACAAATTCGCGGTCACTACCCGCACTATATTAAGAAAGAGTGGGAGCGCAAAAACATTACCGTTGAAATGCACCCGGATGATGAAGCAACACTTCAGGCCGGTTGTGCCGATTATCTGGCAATCAGCTACTACATGACCAACATTATTGAAGCTGAAGATCAGAAAAACGATTCTGAAAACGTATTTGGCGACAAAACAAAACTTAATCCTTATCTGAAAGCCTCAGAATGGAGCTGGCAGATTGATCCTGCGGGCCTGCGTTATGCGCTTTCCGAACTGTTCGAACGGTATGAAAAGCCAATCTTCATTGTCGAGAATGGCTTCGGTGCAGTAGACCAGCCAGAAAATGATGGCCTTGTGAATGATGACTATCGAATCACCTATCTTGGCGAACACATCAAAGAAATGAAGAAAGCCATCACTTTAGACGGTGTTGATGTGATGGGTTACACACCCTGGGGTTGTATCGACTGTGTATCTTTCACTACCGGCGAGTATAAAAAACGTTATGGTTTCATCTATGTGGACCGCCATGACGACGGTAGCGGAGACTTTTCCCGTTCGAAGAAGAGAAGTTTCGACTGGTATAAGACCGTTATTTCCTCGAACGGAGAAACTATCTAACCGAGGTCTCATTCAATCTCTTTTTCCACATTGAAAAAACCGGTCTGAATACAGACCGGTTTTTATATCAGCTCGTCCCGCTCGTTAAACCGTAAACCGATCGACTAACGACTTCAGTTCTCTGACCTGATGACGCAGGTCGTCACTCCCTTTACGGTTTTCGTCCGCCACACCGGCAACCTGTGAACTCTGATCTGAGATAATGACCACCCGTTCAGAAATTTCCTGACCAACCTGACTCTGTTCCTCAGTTGCTGTAGCAATCAGGGTATTCATATCCATAATCATACTGACTGAATTCAGGATCTCTGTCAGAGCACGACTTGCCAGATTAGCTTTTGTCACCGTATCTTCACTTTGAGTACGACTATCCTGCATGGACTGTACCGCTTCATGGGTCGCGTCTTTCAACTGTTCGATAATGCCATGAATCTCTCCGGTACTTTCCTGTGTCCGGCTGGCAAGTTTTCTGACTTCATCAGCAACAACCGCAAATCCCCGGCCCTGATCTCCGGCCCGGGCAGCTTCAATCGCCGCATTCAGTGCCAGTAAGTTTGTCTGTTCAGCAATGTCCTGAATCACATCCAGAGATGAGGAAATACCTTCCACATTGTGCTCCAGTTTATCCATGACCATGCCGGCAAACTCTAATTTTTCAGCTAATACGGCTACGGAATCAACTGCAGATCCCACTGTTTCCATCGCTTCTTTGGCTTTTTCATCAGCAGTTTCAGCAGCAGTTGCAGCACCGGATGCATTCTGTGAAATCTCCCGGGCAGTTGCCGTCATCTCAGTCACAGCTGTTGCAACCTGTTCGGTTTCTTCTCTTTGCGTACTTGATAAATGATCAACCTGGTTGGCTCTGCCAAGTATCTGCTCCGTTTCTTCACCAATCACATCACTACTGGCTCTCAATTGGCGGATAATATCCTGCAGATTAGCAACAAACTGGTTGAAGTTCTGACTCAACGCCGCATATTCAGGGATCTGATAAGCTTCCATCCGAGCGGTCAAATCGGCATCGCCACTGGCGAACATTTCAATAGAATGATCAAATCTTTTCAGTGGCAGCAAAATACTGCGGCTAATCAGCAACGTAAAGACAGCCACAAGGCAGACCATCCCGCCACCCACAGAGATCATCCACCACAGACCTTTTTTCATTTCCTGATCAGAAATTGATGCCATCTGTTTAGTGGTTGCTTCTACATCATCGATATAGAAACCCGTACCGATGATCAAATCCCACTGGGGTTCGTAAACAGAATAACTGAGTTTTTCACTGGCTTCTTTCTCGCCGGGTTTCGGGAAGAAATAACTTGAATATCCTCCGCCCTCATTCTCTTTCGCCTGACGAATCAGATTCTGGATCAACAGATTTCCTTTCACATCTTTCAGATCCCAGAAATTTTTACCGATTCCGGATTTCGATTCACCCATAAAGATACGAACACCTTTACTGTTATACCCAAACACATAACCGCTCTTACCAAAGTGAATCCGGGACAATTCATCAATGACCTGTTGCTGATCAGCCTGACGAGCTTTTAATGATGCCAGAGAGGAAGTCACAATATCGATGTACGATTTTAACTCCGATCTTTTTTGTTCAGAGAGTTGCTGATGAATCAACTGCTGCTGGGTATGGTTGAGTGTTGAGATTTGCTTGTATGCGATAAACATCATCCCTAAGGTGATGCATAACAGGGGAATCATTGAAAGGGCATAAACCCGGAATTTAATCGTTAGTTTGGACATAACACTTTCCTCAGTATCCATTCTGACAAAAGCCTATGACGTCGCAGTGAAAGTGTTATTTTTATCGTTTCACAAAAGTATACTACCTCATGAAATACATTGTTATTGTCAGTTTTGTCACACTGCCGCACAACAGTGATATATTAAAGATAGATGAATATTGAGTAATACGACATCATTGACTACCGTAAATTTTTGGTCACATTACACAAACAGCCATTAACCTTTCTGCTGTTTTTCGCTAAGGTATCAGCCCATCAATGAAACACTCGCAGAACCAATCCAGCCGCTTATGAAAACAAATCTGATTACCCGTGAAGGCTATAATCGCCTCAAACAAGAGCTCGATTTTCTCTGGCGGGAAGAACGCCCGGAAGTCACCAAAAAAGTAACCTGGGCTGCCAGTCTGGGAGACCGCAGTGAAAATGCAGATTACCAGTACAACAAAAAGCGCCTCAGAGAAATTGATCGCCGGGTCCGTTACCTGAGAAAACGTCTGGAGCAGGTCAAGATCATCGATTATTCACCACAGCAGGAAGGAAAAGTGTTTTTTGGTGCCTGGGTCGAAATTGAAAATGACACGGGTGAGATAAGACGATTCCGGATTGTCGGGCCGGACGAAATCTACGGCGACGTTAAAGACTATATCTCCATCGATTCCCCCATGGCCCGGGCCCTGCTTAAAAAAGAAACTGATGATGAATTCACCGTTGAAACCCCACAAGGCCCGAAAGAGTGGTTCATCAACCAAATCGAATATACTCAGGATTAGATACATTGATCTGGAAATCCCGGAGCGTTGCCCCCATATTTGCTGATATTATTATCCGCCCCTGATGGCGGATGAGCTAACTAAAGAGAAGAACACGGATGAGCCAAGCTATCTGTCATACTATCGCTTCAGAGCTGAATGTCCGCCCTGAACAAGTTATTGCTGCTGTTAACCTGATTGATGATGGTAGCACCGTACCATTCATTGCCCGTTACCGGAAAGAAGTCACCGGCGGGTTGGATGATACCCAGTTGCGAACACTGGATTCGCGCCTCTCCTACTTGCGGGAAATGGATGACAGACGTCAAACCATTCTGAAATCAATTCAGGAGCAGGGAAAACTGACCTCTGAGCTGGAGCAGGAAATTCTTCAGGCTGACAGTAAAACCCGTCTGGAAGATCTCTATCTTCCGTACAAACCTAAACGCCGGACAAAAGGTCAGATTGCTATTGAAGCCGGTCTGGAACCGCTAGCCGATCAGTTATGGGAGCAACCTCAAACATATCCGGAAGATGCGGCACAGGCGTATCTTAATCCCGACAAAGGGATTACCGATACAAAAGCTGCTTTAGACGGTGCCCGCGCGATTATGATGGAACGCATCGCCGAAGATGCCAACCTGCTGGAAAAGCTACGTCATTATTTGCTCAAACATGCCGTACTGGTCTCAAAAGTGATCGACGGAAAAGCTCAGGAAGGAGAAAAATTCAAAGACTACTTCGACCATCAGGAGCCCATTAGCAAAGTCCCGTCACATCGGGCGCTTGCGATGTTACGTGGTCGTAATGAAGGGATTCTGTCACTGGCGCTCAACGCTGATCCGGAACAGGAAGAAGGTGGTCGCGGCTCTTACTGTGAAACACTGATTGCTCAGCACTACAAACTTCACCTCAGTGATGCTCCGGCTGATTCATGGCGTCAGCAGGTTATTAGCTGGGCATGGCGCATCAAAGTATCCATGCACATGGAAACCGAATTAATGTCGGCCATGAAAGAACGAGCCGAAGTTGAAGCGATTGATGTATTCGCAACGAATCTGAAAGACTTGTTGATGGCTGCCCCGGCAGGACCACGGGCAACACTGGGACTGGACCCGGGTCTGCGTACCGGCTGTAAGGTGGCTGTCGTTGATGCAACTGGAAAAGTACTGGCGACAACAGCTATCTATCCTCATCAGCCACAGAAACAGTATGAAAAATCAATTGAGATTATTGGTAGTCTGATTCGTCAGTTCAATGTTGATCTGATTGCTATCGGTAATGGGACGGCTTCCCGAGAAACCGACATGTTTGCAGCAGATCTAATCAAACGCGGTAACCTGAAAGTACAAAAAATTGTGGTCAGTGAAGCCGGCGCATCGGTGTACTCTGCATCGGAACTGGCAGCCAAAGAGTTTCCTGATTTGGATGTATCGCTGCGCGGGGCGGTTTCTATCGCCCGGCGTTTACAGGATCCTCTGGCAGAATTAGTGAAGATCGACCCGAAATCAATCGGTGTTGGCCAGTATCAGCATGATGTGAATCAGTCACTGCTGGCAAAACGTCTGGATGCCGTCGTCGAAGACTGTGTAAATGCGGTTGGTGTAGATGTCAATATGGCTTCTCCGGCACTGCTGACCCGGGTCGCAGGATTATCGGCGACACTCGCTGAAAATATCGTTGCTTTCCGTAACGAAAACGGCCGCTTTGAAAGCCGGAGCACGCTGAAGAAAGTTCCACGCCTCGGTCCAAAGGCTTTCGAACAGTGTGCCGGATTCCTGAGAATTATGAACGGGAAAAATCCGCTTGATGCTTCGGCCGTTCACCCGGAAGCATATCCGGTTGTTTCAGCCATTGCGAAGAATAATCAGCAGGAAATGAAATCACTGATCGGCAATACGGAATTCCTCAGAACCCTGAATGCGAGGGATTACACCGATGATCACTTTGGCCTTCCTACTGTGACCGATATTATCAAAGAGCTGGATAAACCCGGCCGGGATCCACGACCTGAATTTAAAACAGCAACATTTGCCGATGATATCCATGAGATCGCTGATCTGGAGCCAGGAATGGTTCTCGAAGGGGTTGTCTCCAATGTCGCCAACTTTGGTGCATTTGTTGATATTGGTGTTCATCAGGATGGACTTGTCCACATCTCTGCATTGACGGACCGGTTCGTTTCCGATCCGAGAGAAGTGGTCAAAGCCGGAGATATTGTTAAAGTAAAAGTCATGGAAGTAGATGTCGCGAGAAAGAGAATCGGCCTCTCAATGCGCCTGTCAGATGAACCCGGTCAGGCCAGTCGCCCGGCAACACGTAATCAGACATCTTCCCGCGCCTCTCAACCTCAGAAGAAGACACGCCGTGAAGCTCCGGCGTCAAATAGTGCCATGGGCGGAGCATTTGCTGCGGCCTTCGCCAAAGCCAAAAAATAACCGTACTGCACGTCTTATCTCCACAAAAAAACGCCCACTTCCGCAGAAGTGGGCGTTTTTATTAAAGCAATATTGCCTGCCACAGTAAAATACGGCTACAACACTGCTATCACTTCCGAAGGTGTGTTTGGAGCAATGGCATGTCCATAATGATATTTAATCACAGTCCGCCTTCGCGCCATCTTCCCTTCGGTTATCGCAGCATCAATGATGTGTTTGGGTAACCGGAACCGTATTGCATAGCCTTTGCCCTGATCTTTACTGTAGGTCGATAATGCCAGCAATCTGAAAAGCCGCTCAAGCTCATTTTGAGCTTCTTCCGCATGGGAAGAATCAATCTCCTGTTCCTGATCTGAATCAATCTCATACTGAGGATGCTCCGCCGGTTCCCAGGAAGATCGCTTGCGCCGCTTATCATCGGTTTTCAACCGACGCTCTGCGTTGGTCTTTTCCAGTTGTACGGTTGGTACGACAGGTTCTCTGACACGATTATCATGTTCAGCCTGTTCCGTCTGCACATTCACCGATGGGGCGATAAGTGGCACACTTATATTATTTGGTGACACAATCATTGCCGAAACCTCCTTCAGCATCGCCCAGCCCATCCGGTTTTCTGAGAAACCTGATGAGTTAGAACCTATATCGACTCAACCATTTAAACATTTAGCAACAAATGGTGATATTTTAAACAATATGACAGAATACTGACATTCGCCAAACTTTGCCTACTGACTGAACAGCAAGATCTGCTGACAAAAGTGCTCGGTTTCCGTCATAAAAGGCGCATGCGAAGACTGTGTAAAAATATAGCATGTACTATCCGGAGCCAGAGTATCCAGCTTCCCGGCAATTTGCACTGGAACTAAACCATCCAGCCGGCCATAAAGACGAAGCATCGGCACAGAAATTTCAGCCATCTGTGCTCGAAAATCGACATCAGCCAGCATTTTCAGTCCAGCCATCAATGCTTCCGGTTGCGGTGCCGGACGGGAGAGCACCATTTTTTTCAATTGCTTCACATCCTGCCGGGCTGTTGGACTTCCCATCGCCTGAAGTGCCATGAAACGCTCGATGGTAAGCTGAAAATCGTCGACCAATTGTTCAGTAAAAGCAGTCAAGACCTGAGGTTGAATTCCTTTCCAGCCTCTTTCCGCAGAAAACTTTGGAGAACTGGCGACTGTCACCAACTTACTCACATAATCGGCGTGATGCAGTGCCATATGCGTTGCCACCAGCCCACCCAGTGACCACCCAACCCAGATTGCATTTTTCGGTGCCTGCTCAATCAGCAGCCCGGCAATTTCTTCCAGTGTTGCGGCATGTGTATGTGCGCTATGCCCATACCCCGGTAAATCAACCACATGAACCCGATAGGTCTGTTTCAGGATCTCAACAGTGTTATGCCAGACGGCACCATTCATTCCCCATCCATGAACCAGAACTAAGTCGCTCCCGTTTCCTTCAACCTGCCAATACAAAGATGCAGTCATGTTCACATTATCTCCAACAAAACTCATACATTTGTCGATCATCTCTCCGGCATAATCTCACGACTCGGTTTATGGATGATCAACACATGTTATATCAACGAATCAAACAAACTCTTTTTAGCAGCGTTCCCCGACTATGTGCGTTATGTGGACTTCCTCTAGCATCCGGAGAATATGACTGGTGCGGCACCTGTCTGTCATACTTTCAACCGACACCCCGTTGCACACGATGCGGTCTGCAGATGCCATTTTCAACACCGCAGTGCGGGCGCTGTCTCAAATCCCCACCACTCTGGAACCACCTCTATTGCCTTGGTGATTATGCCTATCCTCTGACTCAAATGATCCATCAGATTAAATACGGGCGTCAGTTTTGGCATATTGATTCCCTTGCTGCTCTTCTGGCTAAATCTATTCCTTCTCCGGCACCGTTGCTCCTCCCTGTACCAATGCACTGGCAACGCTATCTGCATCGGGGATTCAACCAAAGCACCTTACTCACACACAGTCTTAGCCGACATCTGGGTGTCGCCTGTCAAACCAGACTACTACAACGTATCCGCTCAACACCACCACAGGAAGGACTACATAAAACTGAAAGAGAAAATAACCTGATGCAAGCATTTACTTTACGCAGTTTACCACCAGTCAGGCATGTCGCTATTGTTGATGATGTGGTAACGACCGGCAGTACCGTCAGTCAGTTATGCCAATTATTACTTGAAGTTGGAGTCGAATACATTGATATTTATTGCTTATGCAGGACTCCTGAATATCACAATCAATAATTACCGTAAAAAGGATTGGATCTCTGATTTCTCAGGAGTAAAATGGTGAATTAATAGCCTACAAATTTACTCAGGTATTCGTCGTGTCAAATTCTATTACTATTACTGAATCCGCCCAGGAACATTTCGTCAAACTTCTCGCGCAACAACCGGAAGGAACGAATATCCGGGTATTTGTTGTCAATCCCGGAACTCAAAATGCTGAGTGTGGTGTTTCTTACTGCCCTCCGGAAGCCGTAGAGACAGCTGATACTGAAGTCTCGTTTCCGGGATTCTCTGCTTATGTTGATGAACTAAGTCTGCCATTTCTGGAAGATGCCGTTATCGACTTCGTTACTGACAAAATGGGTTCTCAGTTAACGTTGAAAGCACCTAATGCAAAAATGAGAAAAGTTGCTGATGACGCCCCATTACTGGAACGGGTCGAGTATGCCATCCAGACTCAGGTCAATCCGCAGCTGGCCGGTCACGGTGGTCATATCCAGTTGCTGGAAATAACAGAGGACGGTGTTGCGATTATTCAGTTCGGTGGTGGCTGTAATGGCTGCTCAATGGTTGATGTCACGCTGAAAGAAGGGATTGAAAAAGAGCTGCTGGAACAATTTTCCGGTGAGTTGAGTGCGGTGAAAGATTCCACAGAGCATGATCGCGGGGAACACTCGTACTACTAATTTGTAAAATATGGTATGTCAGAAAAGTCGATGTCATGGCATCGACTTTCTATTATGTGACTTTTGTTGGTAAAACTACTGTGAATATCGACAGACAAGTGTTTTCATCCCTATAAGTTTTTTCATATAGTTAAGCTATAGATATCACGGAGGAGTATCGGCATGACGTCCAAGCAGAGTCCTGAGATCCTGAGCATCACAACTGTTGCCAAATCGCGCCTTTTTACTGTGGAATCTCTGGATTTACGTTTTTCAAACGGTGAAGAACGGACCTATGAACGTATGCGTCCCAGTGGACGCCACGCTGTGATGATGGTTCCTGTCACTGCTCAGGGAGATATTCTTCTGGTCCGAGAATTCGCAGCCGGGACACAACGCTACGAGTTAGGCTTTCCGAAAGGATTGATTGATCACGGAGAAAGTGCAGAAGAAGCAGCTATACGCGAGCTCAAAGAAGAAGTGGGATTTGGTGCCAACAACCTGACCTATTTAAAGGAAGTCGTGCTTGCACCTTCTTATTTTTCGGGTCATATGACACTGTTCATCGCGCAGGATCTCTATCCTGAACAGCTCGTCGGCGACGAACCGGAACCGTTAGAAGTGATTCGCTGGCCTCTGTCTCAGGCCGAGGAACTTCTGACACATCTCGATTTTTGTGAAGCCCGAAGCGTAACGGCTCTTCTCCTGACCTTACGTTATATGAAACAGAATAACCTACTCCCGGAGGCAAACGCACTATGAACCGGGATCACTCACACTTATTACCTCAAGTTATTGAAATTGCCCGCTCTGCCGGGCAACTGATTCTGGATTACTACCAAACAAAATCCTATGAATCATTTACAAAGTCCGATGAGACACCAGTGACCAGTGCAGATTTGGCAGCTCATAAATTTATTACGGAAAAGCTTAAGTCTTTAACACCATCTATCCCGGTACTTTCCGAAGAAGCTGCAGATATCAGTCTGGAAAAACGTTCAGAATGGTCACAATACTGGCTAGTCGATCCACTGGACGGAACTCAGGAGTTCATTGCCCGTAGCGGAGACTTTGCCACAATCATTGCTTTGGTCGAAAATAATCAGCCGGTATTGGGAGTTGTTTACGGCCCCGTATCCGGAGTCACTTATTACGCCTGCCGGGGCAAAGGCGCCTGGAAAATACCAGACATGTCAGAAAGTCTGCGGATCCGTACCCATCACCACGAATTTCCCGGACAATCGATCTCTATCGCAATCAGTCGTCGTCAGAATATCAACTGGATAACAAACCGTCTGAGTCCTGCATGGAATTACGATCTCATTCCGCTCGGTTCGGCAGCATTAAAAGCCTGCCTCGTTGCAGAAGGGGCTGTTGACTGCTATCTGAGACTGGGGCCAACTGGAGAGTGGGACACTGCAGCAACGCAATGTATTGTTGAAGAAGCAGGAGGAAGGATCCTCAGTACCCAGTTATCACCTCTTTCTTACAATCTCAGAGAAACACTGGAAAACCCCAATTTCATTGTAATCGGGGATCCTAATCTTCCCTGGAAAGATATTTTAATGCATAAAGGTTAACCCCAACCCATTCAGTTGGGGAGCCTTCCGTTCGACTGAAATGAATAACGCCCTTCAGCATCGGTCGATGCATGTGTCTGGATCCACTGACTGAACAATCTGGGGAAATGAGCACTGGGTTTCACCCACCCTTGCAGCTGATAGTCCTCTTTCGGTGTCAGTGTCACTGAGTACTCACTCTGCACCATATCTGATAGTTGCTGGCCTTTCAGGCTAATCTGACTATCCTCACACGCGAGCCGGGCTGAAACTTTTTCCAGTGGCACCGATTGAGCCAACATAGATATCTGTGCGTTCGTCCAGGTGATCTCTCCCTGAGCCTGAGCACAAAACGGTGAACGATACCGATAATTCTGGATCACAACTTTAAAAGCACCTTCCGCATTGACCGGAACCGGTAAGTTCATATTTTCTGCAACAACCCGGGCCGGAGCAGAAAGTGATAAATTCCGTACATAAATCCCGGTGAAGCCAATTCCGACTTCCCCCGTACCTCTTAGGGCCGATTCATGGCGCTTTCCTAATGCAACATTCGCAGAAATATTCCCTGTAAATATAGCAAGAGGACGTAACTTCCATGCCAGTGAACCCAAATCATGATTCATCCACCTGGCGGACTGAACCTCTCCCTGCCATAAAGTACCCCCGACACCACTTAAAGATAACTCTCGGGGCTGAGGAATAAATTTTAAAGCCATACTTGCCGGTAAGTGGACGAGAACACTGACCACAAACACAAAAACCAAACCAACGACATACATAATTTTTATCTTCACTTTTTTAACCTCGAATGAATTCCAGGCGTTTTACTTCTATCATGCCATTTTTCTCAGCCCTATCAATATCCATCACCATAACCCGAATACCGTATTGCCGGCGCAAAAAAGCCAGCCAATCGATAAATTGGTTAAACGAAACTGGTTCAATCCAAATTTGTAGCCCTGAAGACTTAGGCTGCATCCGGATCAGCTGGATCCCAAATTTACTGGTAGAACCTGCAACAGCCTGATTCAAAGGTTCTTCAGAAACAGTTGTATCGCCCCGTCCCCGTAGCTGAATCAGCAGATCTGCCTGTTCAGTGACCCACGCCAGTAAATTTTGTTCCGATGTTAATCGGTTTTCAGCCAGAAGACTTTGTTCTTGCATCGGGCGAACAATACCGCCATATAATAACGCCAGTACACTTAAACTTACGGTGGCCAGTAATAATCTCTGCTCTCTGGAGGACAACGTCTTCCACCAGCTATAGCAACGATTCACCCATAGATTCATACCGTTCACCTACTTATTCTTTAAGATGAAAGACCCAGAAACCTGATTATTATCCCGGTTCAGTGGTCCCTGCTGTACATCAAACTGCTCAGACAGTTTTTGTCGGGTTGCTTCGAATGCCTGAAAATCAGCACCCTGCACATCAATACGGATATCTTCCCGCATCCCATCATAGTGAATACGCTGAAGCTGAATCCCCTGAATACTCCCAATCGTCTCAGCTAACGAGGTAAATAGGGACAACGCAGCATCTTTCCCTTCACCACCAGACAATTTATTAATCTCATCCGTGATCTGCCCCTTCAGATAACTGACTGTCGGAATCCGATGCCGATCCGGGAACAGGGTTCTGAAAATATGCTCACTTTCAGACCTCAGTGCCGTAGCCTCCTGAGACATTCGCCGGATATCAACCGTGTGGTCAATAAACAACAATGTAATTAAAGCAGCCAGAGCAATGAGACAACCTCGCCAAATCTGCCAGTATTTCATCCAGGAAGAGGACTTCTTAAAGGCACCGGTCAATAATGTCATCGGGCTGCTTAATGCGCCCCGGTACAGAAGTACTTCAATTGAATCAACCAGCTTCTCTGTCCAGACTTGTGTAGTTGACTCTCCCAGCTCAGGTACGCGACTATAAGATGTTACGGCCAGTTCCGGGCTTTCCTCATCTTGTTCATCCACCTGAGTAAATATCGGCATCCATGACTGCTCAATACAGACACCGGAAAATTGCCCCTGCCGTATTAACCATTCATTTCCTAACTGAACTGCCGTTGCATTCTCTTCAGCAGGCAAAGCCAGAACATCCGGCAGAACATTCTCAACCTGTAGTCCAGAAGCTTCAAACTGCTCCAGAATACAACTCAGCCAGTCGCGATCCACGGCTGCCGTATATACCCGGTCATCCTGTTTCGCCAATACGGAAAAGTGCAACGTCTCTACATCTTGCGCCAACTCATCTTCAACCAGATAAGGCAACATTTTTTCATATTGACGCGCACCTCCAGCCGGTAATGTGACAGTTTTCATCACCACATCGGCCCCGGAAAGCAGTACAATCACAGGCCTTCCCTCAGCATGAGGAACCAGCTCATCAAGTTCGGTCCAGGATGCAATTTCTCCAGATCTCTCTATCGTTGTCGCATGCTCTGCACCGATCCACCAATGTGCTTTGGCTTGTGGTTGCTTACTCAGCCGGACGAGCAGATATTCGCTCACGCTCTCCTCCATAGCGACGGCGAATGACCGTCACATCTTTTCTATCTTTACTAAACATTAAACTCCGCACCCTCACCCGGGCATCATCGACCATAACCTGAGCGTCTAACTCGAAATAATGGCTGTCGACACCAAGATACCCGGTTGCGTATGATTTTACAGTCTCATCGACACCACTCAGCTCTCCCTGCTCCAAAAAGTCATCTAAGCTGCTCCATCCGGAATAAGGACGGTTTTCAATCAACTGAGCTGCAGCCGACGAACTAAGATAAGGGTAAAACATTGCAGCTAAAATATTTGCCTGTTCTACAGAAAGTGTATTGACGTTTAGCCGCCACTCCTTAGTTGGTAAAGCACATAAGTAAGGAATGCTTTTCATCATGATTTTACCGCTGACACCTTGTACTGCTCTTAATTCGTCAACATCGGCCAACAAACTGTCAGGTGCATCATATGCCGGTGACATCGACTCATAAAAATTATCTTCTACACCACTGGTTGTATTAATCGAACGATTTGTATCAATAAATTCCCAGATAGAGTTTGCGGCGATCTCTGCCTGATAACTATCGCTTTCCACTGACTCAATCAAATGCTGTAGCGTCTGAATCAGATAAGGTGTTCCCGTATCGGCAGGATTCCACTCAATCCCAGACAGGACATTCACATTCAGGCAAGACTGCATATCCCGAATGCTTCCTTCAACAGTCCCGAAATCCAACGGATATTCTTTATCTTTCACAGCCCAGGGCTGACTCAGATTCACAGCTTCATCATCATCTTCATAACTCTGCTCAATCGCCGATTTCGCTAATGCTTCTACCCCCAGACTATACCAATAAGCCTGCTGATATCTGAGTTGATTCCCGGAACGATGATACTGAGTGAATAAGCGTTCCGACATCGTAGCAGCAATAGAAACCATCATTGCCAGTAACAGCAACACAATGATCAGGGCAACGCCGCGTTGTTTTCTCAACGATCTAATCGGATACATTTGATAAACTCAGTTCACTTCCGGCAACCAGATAAATCCGCTCAATCTGTCCGTAATCTTTCAGGGTCAGTTTCACACTGATCGCTTCAGGCAAAACACCTTTATCTTCCCAGCGTTCAACCCATTGGTGATTGCGATATAAACGGAAACTCATCGATTCAACCTGGGTCAACAATGGCCGGCCAATGCCGTTATCACCAGCCACTGTATCGGGATAACGCCACCAAATCCTTTCCAGACGATCTTCGATCAGACGGTACCCAACTTTCATAATATCTCCGCGGGGAAACTGCATTTGGGGATTCACCCAGCCATGGCGGGTAAAAAGAATTCCAACCCCCTCTGAAGATAACAATCCATCTTGCATCCACAGCAACTGAGCACCAGGTTCTTCTCCCTGATTGCGAAACTGACGGGACGCCATCTGGCGGAAATCACTATCCATGACCGCCAGTGCTTTCTGTATTTCTCCCAGACGTATCTCACTCTCTTTACTCACGACATTACTGCGCTGAACCTGATTCAGAACCTGATAAGCAGCCATCGTCAGACTCGCCAGAATTGCCAGAGCCACCAGCACTTCAATTAAAGTAAACCCCTGATTACGATGCTTCATTTGCAACATAACTTCTGACAACAACAACCGATGGGCCAGACTTCGTTTGGGAGACACTGACATCAAATGCTTTCAGCAAATCATCAGAAGTTTCAATCAATGTCACTTTCCAGTACCAGGTGTTTCCAGCCATTTCTTCAGTTCCTTCCTGAGCAGCCAATGTTTCGGGAGCAAGCATGATACGAGCCATCTGATTATCAGCGACCATCGCTGCAAACATCTTTTCTTCCAGCGTCTGTACGGTATTCACATGCTGGCTGACCGCTTTGATTATACTGATCGACGCTGTCGCAAAGATTGCCAATGCAATCAGCACTTCCAGCAATGTCATTCCCTTAGCTTGCTTCATCATCATTTTCCGATGGTGTCTGAATATGAAGTTCGCCATCTTCAGCTGTGGCAACCAACCACAGCGAGTCCGGCGTAGAATCAGCCCAGAACTGAATAGAAAAAGGAGTAACATCACCACTGGAAAGGATAAAGACCTGTGGTGGCGGTATCGGCTTCTTGTCATCGTCTTCCGGGAAATCCATCTCTTCAAACAACGATTCCTGACTGAAAAGCCGCTCCGGATTATTCCAGACACCGCCTCCCGGCTCAAAGCGAAAAGAAATACCTTCCTCAGCAGTCAATACACCGTTTATCTCTGATGTCGATTCAAGTGGCTTCCAGCCCTCTCCCGAGAGCATCAGAAAACGGAATTCATGTTTCTTTTCATCCACATAAAGACCGTAAGTTCTCCCACTAAAAATCGCATCTTCACTCAAAAGCTGTAATCGCTGATAGAGTCGTTCAGCAGTCTGTTGTACATCATCCTGAGAACTATCAGGTAAGGACATCACCACGACCATACTGCCGAGTGATATCACCACCAAAACCAGCATAATCTCTAGCAGAGTAAAACCACGATGGTATTTCATGAGCGCTATTTACCCAGGTAGCCGTTACTGGAAGTCAAGCAAATTCCAGTTACCAATATCGCTATTATTTCCGTCACCGCCTTCCTGACCATCGGCGCCATAGCTAAAGACATCGATCTTGCCCTTATCACCAGGACTCAGATACTGATAGTCATTGCCCCATGGGTCTTGCGGAAGACGTTTGATATAACCACCATCACGATAATTACGAGGCTCCGGATTAGATGGCTTCTCAACCAAGGCTTCCAGCCCCTGATCTGTTGTCGGGTAAACATTATTATCCAACCGGTACATATCCAGAGCATTCTCCAGAGAAACAATGTCAGCAATCGCTTTTTTCTGATCGGCTTTCTCTTTATTACCTAACAGATTCGGCACCACAAAGCTCGCCAGCAATCCAAGAATGACGATTACAACCATCACTTCCAGCAAAGTAAAACCAGCTTGTTTGCTCATTTGCTTTCTTATTTTCATTCCTACTCCAACATTCACGTTTTCTTAACCAATGAACAGCTAAAACTTAGCGTGTCATCAAATTATTCATTTCTAAAATCGGCATCAGGGTTGCCATCACGATAAATAAAACCAATCCAGCCATTAATGCAATCAACATTGGTGTAAACAAACCCAAAGCAATATTGACTGTCGCTTCAAACTGTTCATCCTGATTATCCGCAGCACTAATCAACATTTTTTCCAGCTCACCACTCTGTTCCCCACTGGCAATCATATGTAGCATCATCGGAGGAAAGAGCTGAGTCTGTTGCAAAGACTTCCGGATGCTGGCACCTTCCCGGACAGATTCCGCAGCTTCCTGTACTTTTTGCTTCATGTAGGTATTCTCAACGACATCTTTAGCAACGATCATTGCATCCAGAATCGGGATACTACTAGAAGAACAAATTGCCAAAGTCCGGGCAAAACGAGAGGTATTCAGCCCCCGAACAATTTTCCCTATCATCGGAACACTCATTAGCCTGCGATGAAAAGCAAATCGGATATGTGGCCGTTTTAAAGCAGACTGAAGCAACGCCCATCCGCCTAACACCAGTAGTAAGACCAACCAGCCCCATTCCTGAACAAAATGGCTCATATTTAACAAGAGTTGGGTTGATGCCGGCAGTGTTTGTCCCATCTGAATAAACTGTCCTACGATTTTCGGCACAACTGCAGCCAGAAGAAAAGCAACAATCGTAACCGCAAAAACAACCAGAACAATTGGATAGATCAAGGCCTGCAACAACTTTGATCGCATCTTCTGCCGGTTTTCGGTATAGCTGGCCAACCGGCTCAAAATCATATCCAGATGCCCGGATTTCTCACCGGCAGAAATCATTGACCGGAACAGGCTATCAAAAATGTGCGGATAGTCCGCCATACTGTCGGCTAATGTAAACCCTTCTGTCACTTTCGCTCTGACCCGGGTCAGAACACTGCGAATCCGCGGTTTTTCCGTCTGTTCTATGACGGCCTGCAAGCATGACTCCAACGGCATCCCAGACTGTATCAACGTAGACAACTGCCGGGTCAGTAAAGCCAGATCCGTCGCCCGGATCCCTCTTTTCCAAGTGGTAGCACTATTCTTGGTCTGACTATTTTTCTGAACCTGTGTCGCTTCAACGGCAATTGGTGTCAGTCCCTGCTCCTTCAAACGCTGGCGGACATGACGAGCACTATCTCCTTCGATCACGCCTTTCTTACGTTTACCTTTGAGATCGAGTGCCTGATATTCAAACGCAGCCATCAAACCTCCTCAGTCACCCGTAACACTTCTTCAAGTGTCGTGACACCAGCCCGAACCTTATTCAGTCCATCCATACGAATACTCGGACATGATTCCCTGATCCGTTCTTCAATCGCCTGCTCACCGGCTTCGGTGTGAATCAGTGACTTGACCTTTTCATCAATCACCAACAGTTCGTGAATCCCGGTTCGTCCCCGATACCCTTTGAAATGGCACTTTTCACAACCTTTCGGCGCATATAACGTCAGACTTTCATCTTCCTGCAAATCAAACAGATTGCGCTGTTCTTTCTCTGCTTCAAATGGCTGCTTACAATCCGGACATAAGGTACGGACCAAACGCTGAGCCAGAACACCAACCAGAGATGAAGAGACAAGAAATGATTCGATGCCCATATCTCTCAGACGCGTCACCGCACCTATCGCAGTGTTTGTATGCAATGTTGACAACACCAGGTGGCCAGTCAGAGAAGCCTGAACGGCAATCTGTGCCGTCTCCAGATCCCGGATTTCTCCAACCATCACGACATCGGGATCCTGACGCAAAATTGCTCTCAGCCCGCGGGCAAATGTCATATCAACTTTTGGGTTCACCTGAGTCTGACCAATACCATCGATATCAAACTCAATTGGATCTTCAACGGTCAGAATATTTTTCTCATTCCGATCCAATTCCTGTAAGCCGGCGTAAAGTGTGGTCGATTTACCAGAACCTGTTGGTCCGGTAACCAATAAAATCCCATGTGGTCGTTGCAGAAGCTCCCTGAATCGAACAAAAATCTGCTCCGTCATACCCAAACTGTATAAATCCATTTGGGTAGCATTTTTATCTAAAATACGCATCACCACACGCTCGCCATGAGATGACGGCATTGTAGACACACGAACATCCACAGCCCGGCCACCGATTCTCAAAGAAATACGACCATCCTGAGGCACCCGTTTCTCCGCAATATCCAGCTTTGCCATAACCTTCACACGTGAAACCAGCAGCGGTGCTAATTTACGGCTCGGAGATAAAACTTCCCGCAACATACCGTCAACCCGGAAACGGATCGACAATGATGTTTCAAAGGTTTCAATATGGATATCAGAGGCTTCTTCTTTGATAGCCTCACTCAACATGGCATTAATCAGTTTGATAATTGGAGCATCGTCATCAGAATCCAGCAGATCCTGATTATTTGGTAATTCTTCAGCCAGTGCGAAGAAATCGTCACTGTCAGCACCTAAGTCTTCCATCAGTTGTCGTGTTTCAGAAGTATCACGCTGATAGACCTGAGTTAACTTTGATTCAAATTCCGATTCAGAAAGAGCCACCAGCTCAAATGACTTCTGCAAGACCCGTCGTGCCTCGGCTAAAGCTGAAATTGACGCTGGTTCAACATAATAAAGACATGGCGTATCCTCCTCATGCGAGGCATCAAACACTAACTTATACCGGCTTGCAAAACTAAAAGGTAAACGCTGCACAACTCTACTCCTGTTCCTGAGGAACCTGATCGAGAAATGCCTTTAATTCTGCCGGATAATGGATCTGCGAATCGAATGTAGGTAATACCGGTGTTTTCTTATCACCCATCAATTTCAGACCTCTTTCCGCTTTGACAAGCTGTTCAGCACGAATAAAGTTATACTTCCGCTGAGTCACACCATCGGCGGTAACGCCATCCCGGATAATTGTCGGCTTAATGAATACCATCAGGTTGCGTTTCTCAACTTTGGTACTGGTTGAGCGGAACAAATAGCCCAACAGAGGAATATCACCAAGCAACGGTACTTTCGAATCACTTTCCTGAGTCCGCTCGTCAATCATTCCACCTAAAACCAGCATCTGACCGTCTTTCACCATGACCGATGTATTCAACTGACGTTTAGCAAACCGCACATCAACCGCACCGTCAGCAGCCAGAACATTCGAAACTTCTTGCTCAATATTAAGCAGAACCGAATCACCCTCGTTAATCTGAGGAACAACTTTTAATTTGATACCAACTTCTTTCCGATCGACAGTCTGGAAAGGATTATCGTTCCCTGAACTTGAAGTCGCACCAGTCAATACAGGCACTTCCTCTCCAACAACAAAAGAAGCCTCACCGTTATCCATCACAGTAATACTGGGTGATGACAGAATATTTGAGCTGGAATCATTCGAGACAGCGCTAATCAAAGAGGTCCAATCGCCCATGACAATGCTCACTGCCGCACCTTCAACACCACTCAAAGCATCAGACAATGAGCTGTAGTCTCCGGATTCTGTCGTCGTGTAAGGTCGCCGATTACCATTATTATCTGTGTAATATTCGGTACTGACCTGATCTTTGGCCTCTTCAAGACCGACCATCACATCACCAATAGAAGCACCGCTATTACCAAACTGAATTTCCGAACCACTCTCAATCGAGCCCCATTGCACCCCAAGATTAATCCCTTCACCTTCGGACATTTCGACAATCAGTGCTTCAATTAAAACCTGGGCCCGGCGGATATCCAACTGGCTAATTACGTCCAGTAGCGGCTTCATAATATCCTGTGGAGCACTCAATATCAGAGAGTTGGTATCTTTGTGAGCTGCGATCGTGACATCAGTGCGGCTTGACGTAGAAGCTTTCTGATCCCCCTGTTTCTCCGACTGAATATTATCGGAAACACCTTTCAGGACATCGACTAAATCTTCAGCTTTGGCATATTTCAGATAAACAACCCGGTGGTTACTTTTCGTCGCCATTTCAACATCCAGACGTTTAATCAGCCGTACGATTCTTTTCCGGACTTTCGGATCTCCGGAAATCAGAATCGAATTGGTACGATCATCAGCAACCAACTGAGGTTGTAAAATTTGAGGTAGGTTTCTCGTTTCTTTATTTGTATCCAGCGCACTCACAATCCGGACAATTTCCGGAGCAGAAGCATTTGTCAGCGTGACAACATCAATATCCGTATTTCCGGCCTGATCAACCCGCTCAATAATCTGAGCCAGACGATCGACAACGGCTGAGCGTCCGGTCAGCAGGATAATATTGGCCGGTTCATAATGAACAACATTACCAGCTCCGGCATTGTTCACTAACTGACGCAACAAGGGAGATAGTTCTTTTACGGAAACATTATGCACCGAAACCACTCGGGTAATTACACTATCTGCATCCGTATTGCTACTTGAATCCAATACCGGAATAGCTGATGTTTTTGCATCTTTGGATTTAATAACTTTCAGAACACCATTGTCCATCTCAACAACAGCAAAGCCATATACTTCCAGAACGTTCAGAAAGAAACCGTAGTATTGGTCATCATTGAGTGTGTCATAACTGCGCACATCAATTTTTCCCCGGACCGAAGGATCGACAATAATTGTTTTGTGTAGGTTACGACCAACGATGTTAATAAATTCTTGAATATCTGTGCCTTTAAAATTGACGCTGTACTCATTCGCTAAAGCTGCCGGAGAAAGAATCAAACTCCCTAGTAGCAACCATGCGCTTTTTTTTAGCCAATACTTCACGTCTTCACTCCCTCAATGCCTAGTGACGCTGCATTAAAATTGAATATATATATCATGAGTCTGCCCATCTCTCTCCACCGTAATTTTTACGTCCGATAGGTCTGATAGAACTTTGGTGATGTCAGGCATTGCATTTTCCTGCCTTAAGTCAACATCATTCAGTCTGATGGCAATATCACCATTCTGTAATCCTACAGAACGAAATAACTCCGGTGAACGTCCGGGGCTCAAACGATAGCCGATGATATCATCATCACGTTTCATCTGAGATAAACGAACATACTGAAATAAAACCTGAGGATTATCCGCAATCTCCTGTTTTATTTCATCCAGCCGTTCCGACTGAGTACTACGTTCTCCGCTCTCATAATTGACAAAATCATCCGGAGCCGGGGCTGGTTCTGAAGGATGAATCTGAGCTCTGGTCGTATCAAGACGACTATACTCAACATCTTCCAGCATCAGTGTTTCATCTCTTCCCGCGTTACGAATAATGACACGGTCATTAAAAACCGACTCCAATGTGACCCGAGTACCCTCAATCCGTTCTTTCAATCCGTAAGTTGCCTGTACGCCCTGAAAAGCGATTATGGCAAGATCTTCTCTGTTATTATCACTAACTACAACACCGACAAGTTTCAGATTTAACTTTGTTTTCGGTGCATTCACGGCAGTCTCACGAACAACTGTTTTTTCACTCTGTTTTTGTACTTCACCAAAAAGTTTTTTGTTTTTCACAAACTGTCCGTCAAAAACATCAACTGAACCATGCTGTTCCAAAGATGATGGTTTCCATGAGGCAACCTGAACTGTCTCAAACGGCGCCCAGACAAGCTGTCCGAATACCCAGACAGCTCCCAGCCATATCCCAACAGAGACAATGGTACTGAGCAATGGTTGATAATGAGTGAAAGAACGCAATAAAGACATGAATAATGCAGGTACTGAGTTCTTTAGTGTGTCAACTTGTGGCAATCTCTAACCCTTTGAATTTATCCCTGATTAATCGGCATAACAGATCATATCACGCCGTATTAAAACCCTGACTAATATAACATACCCGATTCACTATCCACTGTTTTATACTCAAATTTCATCATTTTCTTGAAAACCTAGGGATAAACCACCATTTATCCCTCTGTTATTGAGTAAAACAACATATTCAAAGGACGATTTTCACTATGAGTTCTACCGGAGAGCTGATACGGCTAGATAAATGGCTCTGGGCTGCACGATTTTATAAAACCCGTTCAATTGCCAGAAATATGGTTGACGGCGGTAAAGTCCATTATAATGGGCAACGGACTAAACCAAGTAAAATCGTAGAAGTCGGAGCGATCATCACGCTTAGACAAGGGCAAGAAGAAAAAGTTGTCATCGTTGACAAAATATCAGGCCAACGCAGGGGAGCACCTGAAGCACAGACGCTGTATACAGAAACAGCAGAAAGCATTCAGAAGCGGGAAGCTCATGCAATGCAGCGGAAGCTCAATGCACACAACCCGAGTCCGGAGAGACGCCCTGATAAAAAACAACGACGCGATATAATCAAATTTAAACATCAATAGAGAACAAAGCTGGAGTTTCCTTCATGGCAAGCAATATGTTAAACCGCTACCTGTTTGACGAATTATCGGTACGTGGTGAGCTGGTACAACTGGATGAAGTTTATCAACAAGTCGTTTCCAGTCAGGAATATCCGGCCCCAATTCAGGCTCTGCTGGGAGAGTTGCTTGTCGCAACCACGCTTCTCACTGCCACACTTAAGTTTGAAGGAGCAATTACAATACAACTTCAGGGTGACGGCCCGGTATCTCTTGCCGTCATCAACGGTAATCACGAGCAGAATGTTCGTGGTGTTGCCCGGTGGGAAGGTGAAATCCCTGAAGATGCGACTTTGTGCCAGTTGATGGGAAAAGGCTATCTAGTGATTACTATCGACCCGGACAAAGGGGAAAGATATCAGGGTATTGTTGCTTTGGAAGGCGATCGGTTAGCCGATGTTCTCGAGACTTACTTCGAACAGTCAGAACAACTGAAAACACGTCTATGGATTCGGACCGGACAGTCGGAAGATAAACTCAATGCTGCAGGAATGCTCCTGCAAATCATCCCCGATGGCACAGGCTCTCCTGAAGACTTTGAACATCTGGAGCAGTTAACCGACACCATCACCGATAATGAGCTCTTCTCGCTGGAAGCCAATGAATTACTTTACCGACTGTACAATCAGGAAACCGTCCGGCTTTTTGAACCACAACCGGTTACTTTCCGTTGCGGATGCTCCCGCCAACGTAGCGGGGCAGCAATCATTGCGATTTCAGAAGAAGAAATCCGGGAAATGCTGGAAAAAGATCCCATCATTTCACTCCATTGCGAATATTGCGGCACAACCTATCAGTTTGACGAAAATGAGATCAAAGAGTTACGTTACCGCTCGCTGGATCAAAACAAAACCATTCATTAATTCTCGCCTATTATTAAGCAATTTTTCCATTCTTTAAGCCAGTTTAAAAACTGGCTTTATTGATACTTATACAACATAAAACACTGCCTTTCCGTATAAAACTCAACATATTATCAACACTTAATTTTCATAAATTAATAATTTCTCTCACCTAGTCTAAACTATCTTGTATAAGTTAAAATAACTTGCCCAGATATGTGACGAAACACTTAAATGCTCACTGGAAATGTGGATATTTTTTGAACCATCTCCCTGTTTTCGATGGTCCTCGTTGCTAGCATGGTGTACAGATTACATAAAAAATTCTTACAAAATCTCTACAATTCCTACAAAGGAGCACCTATGACCGTAATGGAACAAATAAAGGCTGCAAACATGGATCTTACCTCTTATGGCATCACTGATGTGACCGAAGTTATTCATAACCCGAGTTATGATCAGTTATTCGAGGAAGAAACAGCTTCTCACCTAGAAGGCTATGAAAAAGGAGTCTTAACCGAACTAGGCGCAGTGGCTGTTGACACCGGTATTTTCACCGGCCGTTCCCCGAAAGATAAATACATTGTGAAAGATGACACCACGAAAGATAATTTCTGGTGGACCTCCGACACCGTAAAAAATGATAACAAGCCCATTTCTCAGGCTGTCTGGGATGACTTGAAAGGACTTGTCACCAAACAACTGTCGGGTAAACGCTTGTTTGTTGTCGACGGCTATTGTGGCGCAAACCCCGATACCCGCCTTTGTGTCCGCTTCATCACAGAAGTCGCCTGGCAGGCTCATTTTGTGAAGAATATGTTCATTCGTCCAAGTGACGAAGAGCTCGCAACATTTGAACCAAACTTTGTGGTGATGAATGGCGCTAAATGTACCAACCCTAACTGGGAAGCTCACGGTCTGAACTCTGAAAACTTCACCGTATTCAATCTAACGGAAAAAATGCAATTAATCGGCGGCACCTGGTACGGCGGTGAAATGAAAAAAGGCATTTTCGCCATGATGAATTACTTCCTGCCGCTGAAAGGAATTGCAGCAATGCACTGCTCAGCTAACATGGGAAAAGATGGTGATGTTGCGGTTTTCTTCGGTCTGTCCGGTACAGGGAAAACCACACTATCAACAGATCCGAAACGAGCTCTGATTGGTGATGACGAGCACGGTTGGGACGATGATGGTGTCTTTAACTTTGAAGGTGGATGTTATGCAAAAACCATCAAGTTATCTAAAGAAGCCGAGCCGGACATTTACAACGCGATTCGCAGAGATGCGCTGCTTGAGAACGTCACTGTCCGTACTGATGGTACCGTAGATTTTGATGATGGTTCTAAAACAGAAAATACTCGTGTTTCCTATCCGATCTATCATATCGATAATATCGTCAAACCAGTATCGAAAGGTGGACACGCCAGCAAAGTAATCTTCCTGTCTGCTGATGCGTTTGGTGTATTGCCACCGGTTTCTAAGCTCACTCCTGAGCAAACCAAATACCACTTCCTGTCTGGTTTTACAGCAAAACTAGCAGGTACTGAACGTGGCATTACAGAACCGACACCGACTTTTTCAGCCTGCTTTGGTGCTGCATTCCTGACATTGCATCCAACCAAATATGCAGAAGTTCTGGTCAAGCGAATGGAAGCAGTCGGCGCTGAAGCTTATCTGGTGAATACTGGTTGGAATGGCACCGGAAAGCGTATTTCCATTCAGGACACCCGAGCGATTATTGATGCGATCCTTGACGGCTCCATTGAAAAAGCTTCGACTAAAACTGTGCCAATCTTTAACCTTGAAATCCCGACATCACTACCAGGTGTAAATCCGGATATTCTTGATCCTCGTGACACCTATGTTGATGCTCTGCAGTGGGAAAGCAAAGCCAAAGATTTAGCTTCTCGTTTCGTGAAAAACTTTGACAAGTATACCGATAACGATGAAGGTAAAGCACTGGTTTCTGCCGGACCACAAGCGGATTAATATCACCGAAAAGATATCAACAAGCCCCTATTTTCAGGGGCTTTCTTTCTAACCACACGAATTTTGTTGAAGCAAATCGATTTTTGTTCCAATCTGTTAGACCGAATTAACCGATGGTCTTAAAAGATGAAAGCTGGCGTGATCCGGGTATTCCTCGTATGTATTCTGCTACTCCTGACGTGTATCACTCTCGGGATTATCATCATTCAGTCGCCCTATATAACACCAGTAACCCAATGGCTGATTCAAAAAACCTGGCTTCCGACTTTTCATACCAGACAAGTCAGTTACCAGTACCCATATCATCTGCAGTTCGAGCAGGTAACGTTTGACCAGGAAACATCTCCGATTCAGACACTGGACATCTGGATTAATCCCTATCAAAGCCATATAAGTCAGCTTGTGTTGGATAGTGTGCTCCTCGATGGCATAACACTAACCAGCAGAGACATTTCTCTGCTGACAGACATTCCCAGAGTTAAGCTCAATCAATTAGCCATTCGCAACATGTCTGTGACTACAGCAGATGATCTGGCTATTCACGGCCTTAATATACAGATCCAGAATCCGGACTGGTATCAGGCGAATACTTCGATACCATACGGAGATATCCAGCTTCATGCAGATCAGGTGATATGGCAGGGGGAAACCCTAACCGATTTACTGATCACCGGTAGTTACCAGCCTCAAAATAGTCAGATTCACAGCCTCTCAGCCAAATGGCGTGGCACATCACTTTCACTACAGGCAGAAACAGACGGACACCGCTGGTCTATCAATAACCTGACAGCAGAGAAAGTGAATTTATCCCGATCGCAACTCAACCAGCTGGAATATAAATTCGGAGATGTCATCCGCAAACATATTCAACGAATTGACCGGCTCGATCTTTTAAACAGCCAGTTGACTACCCCTCGTATCCGGTTAAACAATTTTGACTTATCCGTATCAGATTTATCTCTGAATAAACCTGATTTCATCTGGGGACAAACACATGCTGAAGTTTCACTGGATGCGGAAAGCCTTTCTCTTGACGAGCTCATGTGGGTAGAACCGAGCATAAGTATTAGTCTTACCCCAGAGAAAATGGATATTGACGATTTCAGTGCAAAATTTATGGATGGACAGCTTCACGCTTCCGGAGAGATTACACCGGAAACAGCCAAAATTCGTGATCTCCAGATCCAAGGAATTAAAGTCTTTATCGAAGCGGGTTCGGAACCTGATTTAACCTGGCTGAAATCACTCATCCCGCCACTGCAACGAGTCGAGGTCGAACAGTTAAAAATCCGGAACAGCCAGATCATCCAATTAGCCCATCAACCCTATTGGCAATTATCGGGTATTAATACCGATGTAGATCATGCATTACTGCTTGACCATCAGAGGTGGGGGTTGTGGCAGGGCTCTGCCAGAATCTCAGTCAATAATCTCAGCTATGACAAATTCATTGCATCTCAGGGGTTGGTAGAAATGCACAACCAACAAGATACCTGGATTCTTGACCGGCTCTTTGTGCCTTTTTCCAAAGGATATCTGGCCGCTAAAGGTCAATGGCAATACGGCCAGAAAGGTGCACCATGGCAATTTTCAGTGGAAACCGACAGTCTTCCCCTGAATCTAATCAGGCAACTTCCTTTCCATATACAGGGATTAGCCGATATTTCCGGCTCAGCACAAGGGTTGTCCGGAGATTCTGTGATTCTTAGCCACACGCTGAGCGGATTATTAAATATTGATATCCGGGACGGTCAGCTTCAACTTCCGGGGACAAAAGAGCAGCCCAGTGATTTTATGGTGCACTCTATCGAAGTATCAGGAGATCGCGGACAAATTTCCATCCCTGAGATTCAGTTGAAAACGAATAACCTGAAAGCGACAATCAGCGGAGCCTGGGATCTGACTCAGTCGAAAGAAGGAGCTTTAACCTTATCCGTCAAAGACGGGGAAAAGCAGACACTCTACAATTTACTTGATCCGGCAAAAGCTGATTCTTCTGCGACAGATTCGCCTGAAACGGATTCATCTAAAACGTCACAGGAAAAGTCAGCAAATGAGCCATGAGCTCAATGTCTATTTCCCAATCAATGCCTTATAGTTCGGTATTAACATGTATGTACCGATGAACTGAACTGCGGGGTCATCGCCACTCTTGATGGTGACATTGACAATAATGCGTGCTTTACGGCCAGACTCTAATCTATCCAGATCCCCGCTAATATCGTCCAGCGACGTCACAGCAACCGGGTTATCCAGTACTGGCTGACGATAACGGATACGGCTATCCACCAGCACAATATCACCGTAGAGACTACGTTCACGCATCAGCAGCCACGCCATTCCCCATCCGGTTAATGTCGCCAACGTAAAAGCAGAACCAGCAAACATCGTATTATGTGGATTCATATTTGGATTTATCGGCGCACAACATTCAAACTGATAACCAGTGTACTGATTGATTTTGATCCCCATTTTTTCACTAATCGGAATCTGACTTTCCCAGCGTTCCTGTAACTCGGTACACCATTGTGGTTTACGCTGAACATTAGCCATTGGATCAAGTTTTTTCACCATCTGCTGATGTCGGACAGGCCCTCGTTCGTCACTCAGTTCACCTCGACGTTCGAAGCCGTTTTTTTCATAAAAAGCAATAGCATCTTCTCTGGCATTACACACCAGACGCTTCGCGCCATCCTGACGGGCAAGAGATTCCAGCGTAACGAGCAGCAATGAACCCATTCCCCGATTACGCCGGTTGGCTTTTACTGCCATATAACGGATTTGCCCTTCACAATCTGGGGTAATATATAAACGCCCAACGGCCATCGGCCGCCCCCGGCTGTCAACAATCATCCGATGGTGACTCATCGGATCATATTCGTCCCGCTCTGATCCCTGAGGCAGATGCCACGGTTCCCGTAGCATCTGCCATCGAAACAGATAATATTTATTCACCTGATTCTCAGTTTGGGGACTAATAATCTTAAACATGAATTGTTCCTGTATTATTTCCTAAACCTGTAGCCAGAAGGTCACCGGCCCGTCATTCACCAATGACACTTTCATATCTGCGGCGAACCGTCCTCTTTCAGTCGGGAGAACCTGTGCACACTGATCAGAAAAATAGTCATATAACCGTTCAGCATCTGCCGGATCTGCACCACGAGAAAAACCGGCCCGTGTACCTTTTTTCGTATCAGCCGGTAATGTGAACTGCGAGACAACCAAAACCTTCCCACCAACTTGCTGAACATTAAGATTCATCTTTCCCAGATCATCTTCAAATACCCGGTAGGTTGTCACACGTTCAACCAAACGCCTGGCCTTAACCTCATCGTCACCCTTCTCAACCCCTAGCAATACCAATAATCCTTTCCCGATATCACCAACGACAGTACCGTCAACAACAACGGATGCTTCACTTACCCTCTGAATCAGTGCGATCATCGTTTTTTCCTTTTTCTACATATTTCTCAACCGAATTGTCCGATTTTAACATGTCTTCATGCCAGGAATCATACTCTCCTAAAGAAGCGGTAACCTCAGCCCCCAGTAATACAATTAACCAGGAAAAATAAACCCAGATAAACAGGATTGGGATAGCAGCCAATGCACCATAAATAACCTGATAGGACGGGAAGTGGGTAATATAAGCAGTGAAACCTGATTTACTGATTTCAAAAAGTAATGCAGCAATCAAAGCTCCAGATAATGCATGTCTCACCCGAACCTTCTTATTCGGTACCAGTACATATAATCCGGTAAAAGCAGCGAAAGAAAGCAGAAAAGGTAATCGTCTGAGCAGCCACTGTGAAAAACCATGCAATGTTTCATTTGATACCAGATTCAATGACGCAATGTAAGAGGTCACCGCAAGGCTGGCCCCGACCAGAAGAGGTCCCAGTGTCAGAACCATCCAGTACATAGAAAAAGAGAAGACCCAGCGACGTTTCTGATGAACCCGCCAGATGTAATTCAATGTTTTATCGATGTTAGAGATCAGCGTCAACGCAACAATAAATAAAAATAAGCCACCGAATGCAGTCATCTTACTGGTGTTGGAAACAAAATCGTGTAACGCCTGATTCACTGCCTCTCCGGCCGCCGGGACAAAATGGGTAATGACAAATGTTTGGATTACCTCACCGGCATCGTCAAAAATAGAAAAAGCGGATAACACAGACAGAAGAACTGTCACCATCGGTACGAAAGACAGTAAAGAAATATAAGCCAGATATCCCGCATTTACCTGAATACGGTCATGAATAATCCGCCGCCACAGATAACGAGAAAAAGCAGTAACAGAGACCATGATTTGTTGAGTATTCATATTCAATACCGAGACCTCATCAGCATGATGCAATGATCCTTAACTTTACTTAATTCAGGGAATGTTGACCTAGAGAATAGTTCATTCTCACAACATCAATGCCGCAGGAATATGCATTTAGATTAACAGACTAGCAAGATATTAACAGCGTGGCTATCTCATATCCCGGATAAAAAAGGCGGAACAAAGTTCCGCCTTTTATCAGACAACGCTCACATTAGTGCTTATTTTTAGCTGCGATTCGCTCTCTTACGATCATTCTCTGTCAGATGTTTTTTACGAATCCGAATACTAAGTGGTGTAACTTCCACTAATTCATCATCATCGATGAACTCGAGTGCCTGCTCCAGAGTATATTTGATAGCCGGAGAAAGAACCTGAGCTTCATCAGTACCTGAAGCCCGAACGTTGGTTAACTGCTTTCCTTTCAGACAGTTTACTGTCAGATCATTAGAACGATTGTGAATACCAATCACCTGACCTTCATAAACTTCATCCGCGTGTTCAGCAAATAATCGACCACGTTCCTGCAAATTAAACAAAGCATAAGTCAGCGCTTTGCCCGTAGCATTAGAAATCAGCACACCATTGTTACGTTGACCAATAGAGCCGCCTTTGTGAGGACCATAATGATCAAACGTATGATAAAGGAGACCAGAGCCGGAAGTGAGCGTCATAAACTCAGTTTGGAAACCAATCAGTCCACGTGATGGCATCACGAAATCCAGACGAACACGACCTTTACCATCCGGAGACATGTCTTTTAGCTCACCTTTACGTATGCCTATATTCTCCATGATACCGCCCTGGTGTTCTTCAAGAACATCAATAGTTACGGTCTCAAATGGTTCCATCAACTGACCATTTTCTTCTTTCAGAATAACTTCCGGACGCGAAACTGCCAGCTCAAAACCTTCACGGCGCATGTTTTCAATCAGAATTGATAAATGCAGTTCACCCCGGCCGGAGACTCTGAATTTATCCGGGTCATCGGTTTGCTCAACCCGAAGCGCAACGTTATGGACCAGTTCTTTCTCCAAACGCTCCAGAATATTACGCGAAGTGACAAACTTCCCTTCTTTACCGGCAAACGGAGAAGTATTTACCTGGAAGGTCATGGTAACTGTCGGCTCATCTACTGAAAGCGCAGGTAGAGCATCTATCTTATTGACATCACAAATCGTGTCCGAGATTTTCAGTTCACCCAAACCAGTAATCGCAACGATATCTCCCGCAGTTGCCTGTTCAACATCATGCCGTTCCAGTCCCATATAACCGAGAACACTTCCGACTTTTCCGTTTCTCTTCTTACCGTCTGCACCAATAATGCTCACTTGCTGGTTTGGTCTTACCGTACCACGAGTCACCCGGCCGACACCGATAACACCGACATAAGAGCTGTAGTCAAGCTGAGAGATTTGCATTTGCAACGCACCATCAAGATCAACTGATGGTGATGCAACATTGTCTACGATAGTCTGGAAGAGAGGTTCCATATTCTCACCTTCTTCACCTTCTTCCAGCGTCGCCCAGCCATTGAGTGCTGAAGCATAGACTACCTGAAAATCAAGTTGCTCATCGGTTGCACCAAGATTGTCAAATAAGTCAAATACCTGATCCATAACCCAGTCCGGACGAGATCCCGGCCGGTCGATTTTGTTAATAACAACAATAGGTTTCAGGCCATGATCGAATGCTTTCTGTGTCACAAAACGAGTCTGAGGCATAGGGCCATCCACAGCATCGACGATCAGCAATACTGAATCGACCATTGACATAATCCGTTCAACTTCACCACCAAAATCGGCGTGTCCCGGAGTATCAACGATATTAATGCGGAAATCATTCCAGAGAATTGCAGTATTCTTCGCCAGGATAGTGATCCCACGCTCTTTCTCAATATCATTCGAGTCCATGACTCGTTCTTCAACTTCACCGCGAGACTGCAAAGTTCCGGATTGTTGTAATAGCTTATCAACTAAGGTAGTTTTACCGTGGTCGACGTGTGCAATGATCGCAATATTTCTTAATTTATCAATCTGTGGTGTTGTCATGGATTCATCATCACTTTCAAAGTTCAGTTCCCACCTTTTCCGGGCTTGTTTGGCATAACCGGATACGGGATTAAAAAAACGCTCAATAATGTACCAGATTTTGAAGAAATGCCCAGAAATATGTGATCTAAAACAAGCGTATTTCTCTTCCCGGTACTCTTTCTCTGTATTTATTCAGTTTAGTCTCAGAAATTCTTTATATAAAAAGAACACTGTTCAGAAATCCTTCATTACGAAAAAGACGGAAAAACCATCAAATGCTGTTTGACAAATTGCCTATTCATAGGGCTGAATAGAGGAGAGTTTGGCAAGTATTGGTGCAATCATATTTTTAACGCACCATAATAGTGCAAGGCGCAAATCATTTTAGTGCAATGGTTGGTAACAGAGAACTCATTGTTTTATCAAGACATTGAATTAAAAGGATTTTTAATTGTGGCACGATTTTGGCTAACGAGTTTGTTAGCTTCGGTTAACGTGATGAACACAAAGTTAATTGATGCTTAACCTAAACCGAATCGCGCTTTTATCGATTATTTAACACTGGAGGTTGTCCAAGATGTCAGTAGAAAATGTTCTATCGCTGATCCAAGAAAACGAAGTTAAGTTTATTGATTTACGCTTTACAGATACAAAAGGTAAAGAGCAACACGTTTCTATTCCTGCTCACCAAATCGATGCAGACTTCTTCGAAGAAGGTAAAATGTTCGATGGTTCATCTATTGCCGGCTGGAAAGGAATTAATGAATCTGACATGGTCCTGATGCCAGATGCCTCAACTGCTGTTTTAGATCCATTCACAGAAGATGCAACGCTGAACGTACGTTGTGACATCTTAGAACCTGCTACAATGCAGGGTTACGACCGCGACCCTCGCTCTATCGCAAAGCGTGCTGAAGAGTATATGCGTTCTACAGGTATTGCCGACACTGTTCTGTTCGGTCCTGAGCCAGAATTCTTCCTGTTTGACGATGTCAAATATTCATCTGATATGTCCGGTTCTTTCTACAAAATTGATGATGTAGAAGCTGCATGGAACACCGGTTCAGATTTCGAAGGCGGAAACAAAGGTCACCGTCCAGGAGTTAAAGGTGGTTACTTCCCTGTAGCTCCGGTTGACTCTTCTCAGGATATCCGTAGCGCAATGTGTCTGATTATGGAAGAGATGGGACTTGTTGTTGAAGCTCACCACCATGAAGTTGCGACCGCAGGTCAGAACGAAATCGCTTGCCGTTTCAATACATTGACTACAAAAGCAGATGAGATTCAGATCTATAAGTATGTGATTCACAACGTTGCTCATGCTTTTGGAAAAACAGCGACATTCATGCCTAAACCACTTGTTGGAGACAACGGTTCAGGTATGCACTGCCACCAATCTCTGGCAAAAGATGGCGTTAACCTGTTTGCTGGTGACAAATACGGCGGTCTGTCTGAAACAGCACTGTATTATATCGGTGGTATCATCAAACATGCACGTGCAATCAACGCTTTTGCAAACGCATCAACGAACTCGTACAAACGTCTTGTTCCTGGATTCGAAGCACCTGTTATGCTGGCTTATTCTGCACGTAACCGTAGTGCATCTATCCGTATCCCAGTGGTACCAAGCCCTAAAGCACGTCGTATCGAAGTTCGCTTCCCAGATCCAACAGCAAACCCATATCTGGCTTTTGCGGCAATGCTGATGGCTGGCCTTGACGGGATTAAGAACAAAATCCACCCTGGAGATGCAGCAGATAAAGACTTGTATGATCTTCCAGCAGAAGAAGCAGCACAAATCCCAACTGTAGCTGAGTCTCTACAACAAGCTCTGGAAGCTCTTGATGCAGACCGTGAATTCCTGACTTCAGGCGGTGTATTCTCAGATGACTTCATCGATTCATATATCGCTCTGAAAGCGGACGATGTAACCCGTCTGAATATGACAACTCACCCAGTTGAGTTCGAATTGTACTACTCTGTATAAATTCGTTTTTCAACTCTCGAATTGAAGCTCGCCATCAGGCGGGCTTTTTTTTTACTTACCCAATATTACTTATTGAAATATCAAGATAAATCTTTACATGAACCTCACAGATAAAGGGCATATCAGGCAAGATAATTGCATTCATCTCTATAGTAATAAACCATGGCTACAGTCGTCATGAAATCGTGCTCAACGCGCTGTGATTCGCCTGATTTCAGGGATAAGAGACTTGTATTTATCACTCAGTTAGCCATACTCATTCTATTAACGCACCATTTTTGTGCATTGCATTATTTTGGAACATGGTGATAATTCATGAGTAGTGAACTCAGTACAACAATATTAAACAATATTGTGACATCCACACTAATACTGGATGAGTCCTTGTGTGTCCGCTATGCGAATCCCTCGGCAGAACAGTTATTTTCACAGAGTGCAAAGCGTATTATTAACCAACCTTTGTCCAATTTGATCCAACATGCCTCTCTGGACCTGGCGTTGCTTTCACAACCTTTGCAAAGTGGTCAAAGTATTACCGACAGCGATGTAACATTCGTTGTTGACGGAAAACCACTCATGCTTGAAGTCACTGTGAGTCCACTAACCTGGCAGAAACAGCTAATGCTATTGGTTGAAATGAGAAAGATAGGTCAGCAACGCCGCCTGAGTCAGGAACTGAATCAACATGCCCAGCAACAGGCAGCAAAACTACTGGTTCGGGGCTTAGCTCATGAGATCAAGAATCCATTGGGAGGGCTTCGTGGTGCCGCCCAACTATTGGAAAGAATGCTCCCGGACCAAAGCCTGACTGAATATACCCAGATCATCATAGAACAAGCGGACCGACTCCGGGCCTTAGTTGATCGATTACTTGGTCCACAAAAGCCGGGAAAAAAATGTTCTGAAAACTTACATCTAATCCTGGAGAAAGTACGCCAGTTGGTCGAACTGGATGCCAGTTCTCACCTCGTTATCGAACGTGATTATGATCCAAGTTTGCCCGATATCATGATGGATACCGACCAAATTGAGCAGGCATTACTGAATATTGTCAGCAATGCTGCACAAATTTTGTCATCACAACCTCATGGAAAAATCACACTTCGCACCAGAACAGTGCATCAGGCCAATATCCATGGGCAAAGGCACAAGCTTGTTGCACGAATTGAAATCATTGATAACGGCCCGGGGATTCCAAATGAGTTACAAGATACGCTTTTCTACCCGATGGTCAGCGGAAGAGAAGGTGGCAGCGGGCTCGGACTGTCAATCTCCCAGAACTTAATTGATCAGCACAATGGCAAGATAGATGTTGAAAGCTGGCCCGGTCGGACTGCTTTTACAATATATCTTCCGATAAATTGAATCATTGTCGGTTAACTAAGATTTTATACACGAAATAATATTTACGAATGAAGTAACTATTTACGGAACAAAGAACTTTTACCGCTTAACAAACGTTAGTGACAGATGCTGTTTGAGGAATACTGATTATGAGTAAAGGATACGTATGGGTTGTCGATGACGATAGCTCTATTCGATGGGTGATGGAGAAAACCCTGTCTTCAGCGAACATCAAATGTGAAACTTTCTCTGATGCAGAAAGTGTACTGATGGCTTTGGAAAGAGAATCCCCTGACGTATTAGTATCCGATATCCGTATGCCCGGAATCGATGGAATCGAACTATTGAATCAAGTTCACACCCGCTCGCCGGATCTACCTGTGATCATCATGACAGCTCACTCGGATCTGGATGCTGCAGTCAATGCATACCAAAAAGGAGCTTTTGAATATCTTCCCAAGCCCTTTGATGTTGACGAAACCCTGACTTTAGTAGAACGAGCCATCGCCCATGGGCAGGAACAGAGAAAAGAGCAGTCTGGCCGACTGGCAAATACCGATGAAACACCAGAAATTATTGGTGAAGCTCCAGCCATGCAGGAAGTTTTCAGAGCAATAGGACGTCTTTCCCGTTCTTCAATTTCTGTTCTGATCAACGGTGAATCAGGTACGGGTAAAGAGCTGGTTGCTCATGCGTTGCACCGCCACAGTCCCAGAGCTCAAAAGCCGTTTATCGCCTTGAATATGGCTGCGATTCCAAAGGATCTGATTGAATCAGAGCTATTCGGTCACGAGAAAGGTGCATTTACTGGTGCGAATAATGTCAGACAAGGCCGATTTGAACAGGCCAATGGCGGCACGTTATTTCTGGATGAAATTGGAGATATGCCCCTTGATATCCAAACACGATTACTACGTGTATTAGCCGACGGACAATTTTATCGTGTCGGGGGACATTCAGCGATAAAAGTCGATGTCCGAATTGTTGCTGCGACGCATCAAAACCTTGAGAAACTGGTTCATCAGGGGAAATTCAGAGAAGACCTCTTCCATCGTCTGAATGTCATCCGGATTCATATTCCTGCGCTCAGAGAACGACGACAAGATATTGAGAAGCTGACGAAACATTTCCTCGCTCTGGCAGCGAAGGAGCTTGGCGTTGAAATGAAAACCTTGCATCCAAAGTCACTGGAAATATTAAATCGACTGGATTGGCCTGGGAATGTCCGTCAACTCGAGAACATGTGCCGCTGGCTCACTGTCATGGCCAGTGGAACTGAAGTCCTGCCAAATGATTTACCTTCAGAGCTTCTTGCAGAGAAGAAAAGTGTAGAATTTGACAGTGACACTAGCTGGCAGAAGCAACTGGAAGCTTGGGCGAAAACAGCCTTATCCGCAGGAGAGACTGATCTACTCTCTTATGCTTTACCTGAGTTTGAAAGAATTCTTCTGGAAGCTGCATTAAATCATACCAACGGTCATAAACAGGATGCGGCAAAAGTTCTGGGATGGGGGCGCAACACGCTGACCAGAAAGTTGAAAGAGCTTTATTGAGTTCTCCTCAATTTTTCAATATCAAATCATATGTGACTACTTCTTCACCCAATGAAGTAGTCACTACTGCTCATCAGCTGACATATCTTGTTCGGCTCCTTATACTAAGCAAACCTTACCCCGGACAAATGTGTTACAAAGGTGACCAGCATGATCGATCCCACTCTTCCACTTACTGATTTACACCGCCATCTTGATGGGAATATTCGTCCTCAGACAATTCTGGAACTAGCCAGGCAGTTTAATATCTCTCTGCCAGCAAATAATCTGGAGCAGCTACGTCCTCATGTACAAGTTCTTGATAACGAACCCTCGCTTGTTGCTTTTCTGGCAAAGTTAGATTGGGGAGTTTCCGTATTGGGAGATCTTGAGGCATGCCGGCGTATTGCGTATGAAAATGTGGCAGATCTCTTACGGGCTGGTATTGACTATGCGGAACTGAGATTTTCTCCCTACTATATGGCAATGAATCATCAACTACCACTCGGAGGTGTTGTCGAAGCTGTTATTGATGGTGTTCAAGCTGGCAGCAGAGATCTTAATGTTCAGGTGAACCTGATTGGTATTATGAGCCGAACCTTCGGGACGAAGGCCTGCCAAGAAGAATTAACAGCAATCCTGACACAGAAAAAACATATGGTCGCTATCGATCTTGCCGGAGATGAGTTAGGTCATCCGGGTGAACAGTTCATTTCCCATTTTCAGCAAGTCCGAGAATCAGGCTTGCATGTAACCGTACATGCCGGAGAAGCTGCCGGTTCAGAAAGTATCTGGCAGGCTATCCAAGAATTGGGAGCAACCCGGATAGGGCACGGCGTGAAAGCTATCAATGATCCAAACTTAATGGAATACATGGCGAAACATGGAATCGGAATTGAATCCTGTTTAACTTCGAATATTCAGACCAGTACTGTTGATTGCTTAGAAAAACACCCGATTAAAACATTTCTGAAATATGGAATTCCTGTCTGCCTCAATACTGATGATCCTGCTGTTGAAGGTATTGAATTATTACATGAGTATGAAAGTGCAGCGCCCAAAGCTGGTCTATCACCTGAGCAACTGAGAGAGATACAAAACAATGGACTTGAACTAGCTTTTTTATCTGATAAAGAGAAGCAAAAGATCAGACAGCATGCACTCTCTAAGTAATATTTAAACCAAATCACCATTTGCAGGGATTCATTGTTCCCTGCTCTTCTCCCTATAACTCCACATATATTTCATCCAGTAAAACTTCCCTAATCGGACAACAGTGGACTAACAGTTTCAGTGGGTATCAGAGTCTGAGGCCAACATATTAGTCTGGAAATAGATTCAGAATGGATAGCCGTAGTTGTAAAGTTGGTCAGCGTAGAAACCGGTGTAAGCAGGCTGAAACCTTTGGGGCAAAACAACAGAAACCAGTAGTCCCGACGTAAAAAAGCCCCAGTCTTGCAACTGAGGCTTCAATAAGTGGCGGAGCGGACGGGACTCGAACCCGCGACCCCCGGCGTGACAGGCCGGTATTCTAACCAACTGAACTACCGCTCCACTTTTCAATCTGTCTGCTAAATCAAGTCTAATGCAACAGCTGCTTCATTTAGCTCGGTTCTCATCTTCTCAAAGACAAAAACATAATGTAAGCCTGGCGATGACCTACTCTCACATGGGGAGACCCCACACTACCATCGGCGCTGTTTCGTTTCACTTCTGAGTTCGGCATGGAATCAGGTGGGTCCAAAACGCTATGGCCGCCAGGCAAATTCTTTTAATCCGGAAAGCTGTATTCTCAAATCCACAACCAAGTCTCTTCAGAGCCCTAAAACCCCTTCGGTGTTGTATGGTTAAGTCTCACGGGCAATTAGTACAGGTTAGCTCAATGCCTCACAGCACTTACACACCCTGCCTATCAACGTTCTGGTCTCGAACAACCCTTCAGGACACTTTAAGTGCCAGGGAAGACTCATCTCAGGGCTCGCTTCCCGCTTAGATGCTTTCAGCGGTTATCGATTCCGAACTTAGCTACCGGGCAATGCGATTGGCATCACAACCCGAACACCAGAGGTTCGTCCACTCCGGTCCTCTCGTACTAGGAGCAGCCCCCTTCAATCTTCCAACGCCCACGGCAGATAGGGACCGAACTGTCTCACGACGTTCTAAACCCAGCTCGCGTACCACTTTAAATGGCGAACAGCCATACCCTTGGGACCGACTTCAGCCCCAGGATGTGATGAGCCGACATCGAGGTGCCAAACACCGCCGTCGATATGAACTCTTGGGCGGTATCAGCCTGTTATCCCCGGAGTACCTTTTATCCGTTGAGCGATGGCCCTTCCATTCAGAACCACCGGATCACTATGACCTGCTTTCGCACCTGCTCGAGCCGTCACTCTCGCAGTCAAGCGGGCTTATGCCATTACACTAACCTCACGATGTCCAACCGTGATTAGCCCACCTTCGTGCTCCTCCGTTACTCTTTGGGAGGAGACCGCCCCAGTCAAACTACCCACCAGGCACTGTCCTCAACCCGGATTACGGGCCTAAGTTAGAACATCAAACATACAAGGGTGGTATTTCAAGGTCGGCTCCACAATCACTGGCGTGACTGCTTCAAAGCCTCCCACCTATCCTACACATGTAGGCTCAATGTTCAGTGCCAAGCTGTAGTAAAGGTTCACGGGGTCTTTCCGTCTAGCCGCGGGTACACTGCATCTTCACAGCGATTTCAATTTCACTGAGTCTCGGGTGGAGACAGCGTGGCCATCATTACGCCATTCGTGCAGGTCGGAACTTACCCGACAAGGAATTTCGCTACCTTAGGACCGTTATAGTTACGGCCGCCGTTTACCGGGGCTTCGATCAAGAGCTTCGCATACGCTAACCCCATCAATTAACCTTCCGGCACCGGGCAGGCGTCACACCGTATACGTCATCTTACGATTTTGCACAGTGCTGTGTTTTTAATAAACAGTTGCAGCCACCTGGTATCTGCGACTCCCGTCAGCTCCATCCGCAAGGGACTTCACCATCAGGAGCGTACCTTCTCCCGAAGTTACGGTACCATTTTGCCTAGTTCCTTCACCCGAGTTCTCTCAAGCGCCTTGGTATTCTCTACCCGACCACCTGTGTCGGTTTGGGGTACGATTTCTTGTGAACTGAAGCTTAGAGGCTTTTCCCGGAAGCATGGCATCAATGACTTCACTACCGTAGCAGCTCGACATCGTGTCTCAGCCTGTTGTGGAACCGGATTTGCCTAATCCCACAGCCTACGCACTTGAACCTGGACAACCGTCGCCAGGCCCACCTAGCCTTCTCCGTCCCCCCATCGCATTCACAACAAGTACGGGAATATTAACCCGTTTCCCATCGACTACGCCTTTCGGCCTCGCCTTAGGGGTCGACTCACCCTGCCCCGATTAACGTTGGACAGGAACCCTTGGTCTTCCGGCGAGGAGGTTTTTCACCCCCTTTGTCGTTACTCATGTCAGCATTCGCACTTCTGATACGTCCAGCATGCCTTACAGCACACCTTCAGCCGCTTACAGAACGCTCCCCTACCCAATATGATAAATCACATTGCCGCAGCTTCGGTTTACAGCTTAGCCCCGTTACATCTTCCGCGCAGGCCGACTCGACTAGTGAGCTATTACGCTTTCTTTAAATGATGGCTGCTTCTAAGCCAACATCCTAGCTGTCTGAGCCTTCCCACATCGTTTCCCACTTAGCTGTAATTTGGGACCTTAGCTGGCGGTCTGGGTTGTTTCCCTCTCCACGACGGACGTTAGCACCCGCCGTGTGTCTCCCGGATAGTACTTACTGGTATTCGGAGTTTGCAAAGGGTTGGTAAGTCGGGATGACCCCCTAGCCTTAACAGTGCTCTACCCCCAGTAGTATTCGTCCGAGGCGCTACCTAAATAGCTTTCGGGGAGAACCAGCTATCTCCGGGTTTGATTGGCCTTTCACCCCTAGCCACAAGTCATCCGCTAATTTTTCAACATTAGTCGGTTCGGTCCTCCAGTTGATGTTACTCAACCTTCAACCTGCCCATGGCTAGATCACCCGGTTTCGGGTCTATATCCAGAGACTAAGCGCCCAGTTAAGACTCGCTTTCGCTACGGCTCCCCTATACGGTTAACCTTGCCACTGAATATAAGTCGCTGACCCATTATACAAAAGGTACGCAGTCACAGGACAAAGCCTGCTCCTACTGCTTGTACGTACACGGTTTCAGGTTCTATTTCACTCCCCTCACAGGGGTTCTTTTCGCCTTTCCCTCACGGTACTGGTTCACTATCGGTCAGTCAGGAGTATTTAGCCTTGGAGGATGGTCCCCCCATATTCAGACAGGATATCACGTGTCCCGCCTTACTCGATTTCACTTAAGCAGCGCTGCCGGTTACGGGGCTGTCACCCTGTATCGCGTGCCTTTCCAGACACTTCACCTGACGCTGCCTATGCTTAAGGGCTGGTCCGATTTCGCTCGCCGCTACTTTCGGAATCTCGGTTGATTTCTTTTCCTCGGGGTACTTAGATGTTTCAGTTCTCCCGGTTCGCCTCATTAACCTATGGATTCAGTTAATGATACATGCTTATGCATGTGGGTTTCCCCATTCGGAAATCTCAGACTCAAGTGGCTCTTACTGCCTCATCTGAGCTTATCGCAAGTTAGTACGTCCTTCATCGCCTCTGACTGCCAAGGCATCCACCGTGTACGCTTAGTCACTTAACCATACAACCCGAAGAAGTTTCAGATTGCACTGTCAGCAACCAAAGTTGTCTCTCATTGATTTACATGAGCGAGAGACTGGTTTTGCCGGACTCAATTGAATACATACATTAAATGTATTCCAAGAACACTTGATTGTGTTGGTCTTTCTCTTTCGAGAAAGTATTGAGAACTTTTACAAGTAATCTGTTGTTTCTTTAAAAAACAACCATTACTTTGTCAGCTTTCCAAATTGTTAAAGAGCAAGATTTTACTTCATTCAAAGCAAAACCATTTCTAAATATTCTCTTTCTTAACACTCTAAAAAAGAACACTTAAAGATGGTGGAGCTATGCGGGATCGAACCGCAGACCTCTTGCATGCCATGCAAGCGCTCTCCCAGCTGAGCTATAGCCCCACTAAAATCTCTTCTCTATAAACCAAATCAATCTGTGTGAACACTCATACAACAACATCTTTACGTAAGGAGGTGATCCAGCGCCAGGTTCCCCTAGCGCTACCTTGTTACGACTTCACCCCAGTCATGAACCACAAAGTGGCAAGCGTCCTCCCGAAGGTTAAACTACCTGCTTCTTTTGCAGCCCACTCCCATGGTGTGACGGGCGGTGTGTACAAGGCCCGGGAACGTATTCACCGTAGCATTCTGATCTACGATTACTAGCGATTCCGACTTCATGGAGTCGAGTTGCAGACTCCAATCCGGACTACGACGTACTTTTTGGGATTCGCATGCTCTCGCGAGTTAGCTGCCCTCTGTATACGCCATTGTAGCACGTGTGTAGCCCTACTCGTAAGGGCCATGATGACTTGACGTCGTCCCCACCTTCCTCCGGTTTATCACCGGCAGTCTCCCTGAAGTTCCCGGCCTAACCGCTGGCAATCAAGGATAAGGGTTGCGCTCGTTGCGGGACTTAACCCAACATTTCACAACACGAGCTGACGACAGCCATGCAGCACCTGTCTCAGAGCTCCCGAAGGCACACCAGAATCTCTTCCGGCTTCTCTGGATGTCAAGAGTAGGTAAGGTTCTTCGCGTTGCATCGAATTAAACCACATGCTCCACCGCTTGTGCGGGCCCCCGTCAATTCATTTGAGTTTTAATCTTGCGACCGTACTCCCCAGGCGGTCTACTTAACGCGTTAGCTCCGAAAGCCACGACTCTGGGTCACAACCTCCAAGTAGACATCGTTTACGGCGTGGACTACCAGGGTATCTAATCCTGTTTGCTCCCCACGCTTTCGCATCTGAGTGTCAGTATCTGTCCAGGGGGCCGCCTTCGCCACCGGTATTCCTTCAGATCTCTACGCATTTCACCGCTACACCTGAAATTCTACCCCCCTCTACAGTACTCTAGCCTGCCAGTTTCAAATGCAACTCCGAGGTTAAGCCCCGGGCTTTCACATCTGACTTAACAGACCACCTGCATGCGCTTTACGCCCAGTAATTCCGATTAACGCTCGCACCCTCCGTATTACCGCGGCTGCTGGCACGGAGTTAGCCGGTGCTTCTTCTGCAGCTAACGTCAAAGAACAGCTCTATTAAAACTATCCCCTTCCTCACTGCTGAAAGTACTTTACAACCCGAAGGCCTTCTTCATACACGCGGCATGGCTGCATCAGGCTTGCGCCCATTGTGCAATATTCCCCACTGCTGCCTCCCGTAGGAGTCTGGACCGTGTCTCAGTTCCAGTGTGGCTGATCATCCTCTCAGACCAGCTAGGGATCGTCGCCTTGGTGAGCCCTTACCTCACCAACTAGCTAATCCCACCTGGGCATATCCTGACGCGAGAGGCCCGAAGGTCCCCCTCTTTGGTCCGTAGACATTATGCGGTATTAGCCATCGTTTCCAATGGTTATCCCCCACATCAGGGCAATTTCCCAGGCTTTACTCACCCGTCCGCCGCTCGACGCCGAGAAAGCAAGCTTTCTCTCGTTTCCGCTCGACTTGCATGTGTTAGGCCTGCCGCCAGCGTTCAATCTGAGCCATGATCAAACTCTTCAATTAAAAGTTTTTTTGAAGCTGAAGCTTCGGCTCAATGAATACTGTTCGTCTTACATAAATGTAAGACTGAATTGACTGTGCTGAACTTCAATTCCCGAAAGAATCTCGGTTCGGTTGGTCACTCGTATCATTGATAAAATCTTTTGGATGTTTATCGACGAGTGCCCACACAGATTGATTGGTCTATATTGTTAAAGAGCTTTGCTTTCAGTGCCTTAGCACCTTGGCAGGAGGCGTATAATACGCTACCTACTTCGAAAGTCAACATAAAACTTTCATCTTTCTGAAAAGCTTTATGGTGACCTGCTTCCTGAAGAAGCAAGCATGTTTCCGGGTTTATCTCAACCTGAAAACGATAATTAAAGCCTGGCGATGACCTACTCTCACATGGGGAGACCCCACACTACCATCGGCGCTGTTTCGTTTCACTTCTGAGTTCGGCATGGAATCAGGTGGGTCCAAAACGCTATGGCCGCCAGGCAAATTCTTCTAATCCGGAAAGCTGTATTCTCATATCCACAATCAAGTCTCTTCAGAGCCCTAAAACCCCTTCGGTGTTGTATGGTTAAGTCTCACGGGCAATTAGTACAGGTTAGCTCAATGCCTCACAGCACTTACACACCCTGCCTATCAACGTTCTGGTCTCGAACAACCCTTCAGGACACTTTAAGTGCCAGGGAAGACTCATCTCAGGGCTCGCTTCCCGCTTAGATGCTTTCAGCGGTTATCGATTCCGAACTTAGCTACCGGGCAATGCGATTGGCATCACAACCCGAACACCAGAGGTTCGTCCACTCCGGTCCTCTCGTACTAGGAGCAGCCCCCTTCAATCTTCCAACGCCCACGGCAGATAGGGACCGAACTGTCTCACGACGTTCTAAACCCAGCTCGCGTACCACTTTAAATGGCGAACAGCCATACCCTTGGGACCGACTTCAGCCCCAGGATGTGATGAGCCGACATCGAGGTGCCAAACACCGCCGTCGATATGAACTCTTGGGCGGTATCAGCCTGTTATCCCCGGAGTACCTTTTATCCGTTGAGCGATGGCCCTTCCATTCAGAACCACCGGATCACTATGACCTGCTTTCGCACCTGCTCGAGCCGTCACTCTCGCAGTCAAGCGGGCTTATGCCATTACACTAACCTCACGATGTCCAACCGTGATTAGCCCACCTTCGTGCTCCTCCGTTACTCTTTGGGAGGAGACCGCCCCAGTCAAACTACCCACCAGGCACTGTCCTCAACCCGGATTACGGGCCTAAGTTAGAACATCAAACATACAAGGGTGGTATTTCAAGGTCGGCTCCACAATCACTGGCGTGACTGCTTCAAAGCCTCCCACCTATCCTACACATGTAGGCTCAATGTTCAGTGCCAAGCTGTAGTAAAGGTTCACGGGGTCTTTCCGTCTAGCCGCGGGTACACTGCATCTTCACAGCGATTTCAATTTCACTGAGTCTCGGGTGGAGACAGCGTGGCCATCATTACGCCATTCGTGCAGGTCGGAACTTACCCGACAAGGAATTTCGCTACCTTAGGACCGTTATAGTTACGGCCGCCGTTTACCGGGGCTTCGATCAAGAGCTTCGCATACGCTAACCCCATCAATTAACCTTCCGGCACCGGGCAGGCGTCACACCGTATACGTCATCTTACGATTTTGCACAGTGCTGTGTTTTTAATAAACAGTTGCAGCCACCTGGTATCTGCGACTCCCGTCAGCTCCATCCGCAAGGGACTTCACCATCAGGAGCGTACCTTCTCCCGAAGTTACGGTACCATTTTGCCTAGTTCCTTCACCCGAGTTCTCTCAAGCGCCTTGGTATTCTCTACCCGACCACCTGTGTCGGTTTGGGGTACGATTTCTTGTGAACTGAAGCTTAGAGGCTTTTCCCGGAAGCATGGCATCAATGACTTCACTACCGTAGCAGCTCGACATCGTGTCTCAGCCTGTTGTGGAACCGGATTTGCCTAATCCCACAGCCTACGCACTTGAACCTGGACAACCGTCGCCAGGCCCACCTAGCCTTCTCCGTCCCCCCATCGCATTCACAACAAGTACGGGAATATTAACCCGTTTCCCATCGACTACGCCTTTCGGCCTCGCCTTAGGGGTCGACTCACCCTGCCCCGATTAACGTTGGACAGGAACCCTTGGTCTTCCGGCGAGGAGGTTTTTCACCCCCTTTGTCGTTACTCATGTCAGCATTCGCACTTCTGATACGTCCAGCATGCCTTACAGCACACCTTCAGCCGCTTACAGAACGCTCCCCTACCCAATATGATAAATCACATTGCCGCAGCTTCGGTTTACAGCTTAGCCCCGTTACATCTTCCGCGCAGGCCGACTCGACTAGTGAGCTATTACGCTTTCTTTAAATGATGGCTGCTTCTAAGCCAACATCCTAGCTGTCTGAGCCTTCCCACATCGTTTCCCACTTAGCTGTAATTTGGGACCTTAGCTGGCGGTCTGGGTTGTTTCCCTCTCCACGACGGACGTTAGCACCCGCCGTGTGTCTCCCGGATAGTACTTACTGGTATTCGGAGTTTGCAAAGGGTTGGTAAGTCGGGATGACCCCCTAGCCTTAACAGTGCTCTACCCCCAGTAGTATTCGTCCGAGGCGCTACCTAAATAGCTTTCGGGGAGAACCAGCTATCTCCGGGTTTGATTGGCCTTTCACCCCTAGCCACAAGTCATCCGCTAATTTTTCAACATTAGTCGGTTCGGTCCTCCAGTTGATGTTACTCAACCTTCAACCTGCCCATGGCTAGATCACCCGGTTTCGGGTCTATATCCAGAGACTAAGCGCCCAGTTAAGACTCGCTTTCGCTACGGCTCCCCTATACGGTTAACCTTGCCACTGAATATAAGTCGCTGACCCATTATACAAAAGGTACGCAGTCACAGGACAAAGCCTGCTCCTACTGCTTGTACGTACACGGTTTCAGGTTCTATTTCACTCCCCTCACAGGGGTTCTTTTCGCCTTTCCCTCACGGTACTGGTTCACTATCGGTCAGTCAGGAGTATTTAGCCTTGGAGGATGGTCCCCCCATATTCAGACAGGATATCACGTGTCCCGCCTTACTCGATTTCACTTAAGCAGCGCTGCCGGTTACGGGGCTGTCACCCTGTATCGCGTGCCTTTCCAGACACTTCACCTGACGCTGCCTATGCTTAAGGGCTGGTCCGATTTCGCTCGCCGCTACTTTCGGAATCTCGGTTGATTTCTTTTCCTCGGGGTACTTAGATGTTTCAGTTCTCCCGGTTCGCCTCATTAACCTATGGATTCAGTTAATGATACATGCTTATGCATGTGGGTTTCCCCATTCGGAAATCTCAGACTCAAGTGGCTCTTACTGCCTCATCTGAGCTTATCGCAAGTTAGTACGTCCTTCATCGCCTCTGACTGCCAAGGCATCCACCGTGTACGCTTAGTCACTTAACCATACAACCCGAAGAAGTTTCAGATTGCACTGTCAGCAACCAAAGTTGTCTCTCATTGATTTACATGAGCGAGAGACTGGTTTTGCCGGACTCAATTGAATACATACATTAAATGTATTCCAAGAACACTTGATTGTGTTGGTCTTTCTCTTTCGAGAAAGTATTGAGAACTTTTACAAGTAATCTGTTGTTTCTTTAAAAACAACCATTACTTTGTCAGCTTTCCAAATTGTTAAAGAGCAAGATTTTACTTCATTCAAAGCAAAACCATTTCTAAATATTCTCTTTCTTAACACTCTAAAAAAGAACACTTAAAGATGGTGGAGCTATGCGGGATCGAACCGCAGACCTCCTGCGTGCAAGGCAGGCGCTCTCCCAGCTGAGCTATAGCCCCATCGCGGCATATTGCAAATTTTCTTATGCAAGGCAAGTTATGAGGAAGCATATCAATAATATGCGACGAATAACTTAACACAGCAGAAGGAAATTTGGTGGGTCTGAGTGGACTTGAACCACCGACCTCTCGCTTATCAGGCGAACGCTCTAACCACCTGAGCTACAGACCCAAAATCTCTTCTCTATAAACCAAATCAATCTGTGTGAACACTCATACAACAACATCTTTACGTAAGGAGGTGATCCAGCGCCAGGTTCCCCTAGCGCTACCTTGTTACGACTTCACCCCAGTCATGAACCACAAAGTGGCAAGCGTCCTCCCGAAGGTTAAACTACCTGCTTCTTTTGCAGCCCACTCCCATGGTGTGACGGGCGGTGTGTACAAGGCCCGGGAACGTATTCACCGTAGCATTCTGATCTACGATTACTAGCGATTCCGACTTCATGGAGTCGAGTTGCAGACTCCAATCCGGACTACGACGTACTTTTTGGGATTCGCATGCTCTCGCGAGTTAGCTGCCCTCTGTATACGCCATTGTAGCACGTGTGTAGCCCTACTCGTAAGGGCCATGATGACTTGACGTCGTCCCCACCTTCCTCCGGTTTATCACCGGCAGTCTCCCTGAAGTTCCCGGCCTAACCGCTGGCAATCAAGGATAAGGGTTGCGCTCGTTGCGGGACTTAACCCAACATTTCACAACACGAGCTGACGACAGCCATGCAGCACCTGTCTCAGAGCTCCCGAAGGCACACCAGAATCTCTTCCGGCTTCTCTGGATGTCAAGAGTAGGTAAGGTTCTTCGCGTTGCATCGAATTAAACCACATGCTCCACCGCTTGTGCGGGCCCCCGTCAATTCATTTGAGTTTTAATCTTGCGACCGTACTCCCCAGGCGGTCTACTTAACGCGTTAGCTCCGAAAGCCACGACTCTGGGTCACAACCTCCAAGTAGACATCGTTTACGGCGTGGACTACCAGGGTATCTAATCCTGTTTGCTCCCCACGCTTTCGCATCTGAGTGTCAGTATCTGTCCAGGGGGCCGCCTTCGCCACCGGTATTCCTTCAGATCTCTACGCATTTCACCGCTACACCTGAAATTCTACCCCCCTCTACAGTACTCTAGCCTGCCAGTTTCAAATGCAACTCCGAGGTTAAGCCCCGGGCTTTCACATCTGACTTAACAGACCACCTGCATGCGCTTTACGCCCAGTAATTCCGATTAACGCTCGCACCCTCCGTATTACCGCGGCTGCTGGCACGGAGTTAGCCGGTGCTTCTTCTGCAGCTAACGTCAAAGAACAGCTCTATTAAAACTATCCCCTTCCTCACTGCTGAAAGTACTTTACAACCCGAAGGCCTTCTTCATACACGCGGCATGGCTGCATCAGGCTTGCGCCCATTGTGCAATATTCCCCACTGCTGCCTCCCGTAGGAGTCTGGACCGTGTCTCAGTTCCAGTGTGGCTGATCATCCTCTCAGACCAGCTAGGGATCGTCGCCTTGGTGAGCCTTTACCTCACCAACTAGCTAATCCCACCTGGGCATATCCTGACGCGAGAGGCCCGAAGGTCCCCCTCTTTGGTCCGTAGACATTATGCGGTATTAGCCATCGTTTCCAATGGTTATCCCCCACATCAGGGCAATTTCCCAGGCTTTACTCACCCGTCCGCCGCTCGACGCCGAGAAAGCAAGCTTTCTCTCGTTTCCGCTCGACTTGCATGTGTTAGGCCTGCCGCCAGCGTTCAATCTGAGCCATGATCAAACTCTTCAATTAAAAGTTTTTTTGAAGCTGAAGCTTCGGCTCAATGAATACTGTTCGTCTTACATAAATGTAAGACTGAATTGACTGTGCTGAACTTCAATTCCCGAAAGAATCTCGGTTCGGTTGGTCACTCGTATCATTGATAAAATCTTTTGGATGTTTATCGACGAGTGCCCACACAGATTGATTGGTCTATATTGTTAAAGAGCATCTAGCGCTGGGCTTATCGCCTCGGCTAGGGGTGCGTATCTTACGCCTTTCGAAAATCAAGTCAACACATATTTGCCAGTATTTTCTAGATTTTCTTTGACCTTCAGCTTGCCGTTTTCAGACACTCTCTGTCGGTGAGGCGGCATTATAGGGAACAAATAACTTGTAGCAAGTGATTTTTTAACTTTTTCTTTCGTTTGCTCAAAAAGGAATCAAAAACCTTTTAAATAATGTTACAACCTTTGAGGATTATCACAGCAATAGGTTGGAAAAACACCATACATAAACGTAAGATTCATGTATCTGTTCTATTTTGTTTATGTATTCATCTTTCTTATTTAATTGATAAGTAGTATTCCAATATGAATTTGACTAAATCTCTTTTATGGCTTGCCGCATTTGCTGTGTTAGGTGCTATCGCTCTTTCTCAGTTGGCAATTCCCGCGGTTGTTGCTTTTCTGATTGGACTTGCAGGTGCAACCCTTATTTTTATCCTCACCTCACAAACCACATCTTCTCGCCAACAATCACAGATGGCGACAACAACGCTATATGTCGGCAATCTGCCTTACAAAGCAAATGAATCAAATGTGAAAAGCCTATTTTCACAATACGGCGAAGTATTTGCAGTCCGTTTAATGAAAGACAAGCGGACCGGGAAGCGGCGTGGATTTGGTTTTGTCGTCATGCCCGACGCCGAAGCTCAAAAAGCCATTACTCAACTCAATGAGTCCAGTTATATGGACAGAACCCTAAAAGTCCGGGTTGCTAACGATCCGAAAAATCCGGAATCGGAAAACGTTCAACTCGATTAAATCCCCAACCTGAAAGGATCTGATTCAGTGCCTTCTCTTTAAATGGGAAGGTACTGGAAAATATCCGGTGCTTTCCCGGAATATGTCGACACATTAGTGGTGAAACCAGGCTCTCAACTCTTTTAGCAATTGCCTTCCCCGAATCAACTAAAACGACCTCATTTCCCAGCACCTGCTGAATTTCACCTCTCAACAATGGAAAATGAGTACATCCAAGTACAGCAACATCAACTCTTCCCCGGACTGGCTGGAGAATATGGCTCAATTGTTCCATATCAACAGAATCACCCCGTAATTTATGTTCAGCGATATCAACCAACTCAGTCGATCCCAGCAGATATACTTCTTTATTACAGGAAAAATCACGGATCAGTTCATGCGTATATGGGCGTCGGATAGTCGCAGGAGTTGCGATAAGACCGACAGATTTTCGGGCCAGATTGCAGGCAGGCTTAATGGCGGGAACAACACCAACTACGGGAATGCTTAGTTTTTTGCGTAATGTAGGGAGGACGATCGTACTCGCGGTATTACAGGCGATCACGACTAAATCAATATCCATTTCCGTCACGATTGACGTAACTAAGGTTTCAACCCGGCTCAGTAATTCTTGCTGTGATAACTCTCCGTAAGGATAACCCTCGTTATCAAACAGATAGAAATAGTTATGATTAGGGAGTAAACGATGGATTTCCCGATAAACCGACAACCCGCCGACACCGGAATCAAAGAGTAGAATATTAGGAACTAGTGAGGACACGATAACAACATTGAACAACAGCAAGCTAGAGAATAAGTTGCATCATACGCTTTCAATGTTTTTTGGCAATAACAATGGATTTATGAGAAAGCCGCCAGTATAGGCGGCCCATAACGATCAAAAATCATACGACATGTTTAGATAGTATTCTCTATCTGCCGTGTTATAACCAAGCGCTGTCTGATAATCTTTGTCAAGCAAATTAGCTACTTTAGCACCGACTTTCAATCCATTATCAAATAAATAAGAAGTCGCCACATCAACTAAACCGTAGCCCCCCATCACTTTGCTGTTACTGGCATCATCATATCTTTTTCCCTGAAACAAATAACTCAGATTAATTTGCCATTGTTCAATTCGATATTCGGTATCCCACTTCACATTATGTCTCGCCCGTCGCCTTAGTTGCTGACCCGTCGCACTATTCTTAGCATCCAGAAAATCATATGCAATAGTATGATAGAAGTTCCCTGTATCAAACTCCGACACAAATTCAATACCTTGTATCTCTACTTTGTCTACATTCTCATTTGAAGAACTATCGATCATGTTTTTGACAAGACTTCTATAAGCAGCAAGGCGAATATCCGCATTTTGATAAGTTCCTTCGAATGCAAGTTCACCTGTTTTTGTGTCTTCAGGAACAAGTAATGGATTTCCGGAATAACAACCAAAGGATCCAAAACATTGAGTAGGCCAGTAGAGCTGATTAAATGTTGGTGCTTTGAAAGCTTCGCCATAACTAGCCGTGATTCGGAAATCATCCGAGAAACGATAAGCAGATGCAATTTGACGAGTTGTCACATAGTTGTAGGTACTACTCTTATCTCGTCGAATATTACCCTCGGCAGAAAAATCCCCCAAGGATAAATACCCGCCAATATATCCAGCAATATTTCTTCGCTTATCATTAATATATTCGACTGAACCGTTATCAACACGATCACGATACCAATCTACACCACCTGTAACTACAAGTGCATGACTTAACTTATACTGGTTATCCCATGACAGTGTATCCCGATTGGTACTGATCGTATTTGGTGTTGCCCCCTGCCCATGAGTTTCGGCCGAGTCTTGATTCGTTGCAATAGTAAAATGACTTTGATAGTTCTGATCTGTCTTATATTCTGTAACCAGACCAATATTGTATAAGTCGCTATCTGTCTGGTCTGCTCCGTTAGATGATCGTCCGTAGTCATAATCAGAATCTTTTCTCTGATAATACCCATTAAATTTTAAAGTGAATGAATCAGATATATTCTTGCCTGCATCAGCCAGAATATATTGAGAAAGAACCCCATCATTATCAGAATCATAGGTGTTAGTACTATCAGACTTCACATCAAATCCATCATTCTGTTGATGTGTAATCGACATGTTTAGCCAGCTACTTTCATCAGCTGTAGAAAAATAAGCATTAGTATCGAAGTAATGATGGCTTCCCACTGATGTCGAAACACCTGCCCTGTTATTCGGTGATGCAGTAGTAATCAAATTAACAACACCGCTTACAGCATCAGAACCATAAACTGCAGCACGCGGGCCCCGAAGCACTTCGATTCTCTCGATACCTTTCAGTGGGATTGCGGATAGATCAGTTGCTCCGGTAGTGGCACTACCAATGCGAATACCGTTAATGAGAAATAGCGTATTTTTAGATGAGCGTCCCTGTAAATAAAGCTCCGAGCTTTGTCCAATCCCTCCCTGATTAACAATTTGAGCATTGGGCAAACGTTTCAAAACTTCAATCAAAGATGTCGCTTGAATTGCATCAATATCCTGTTTGGTAATTACTTCTACAGGTTCAATCGTCTCTTGTATTTTCTGTTCAAACCGATTAGCCGTAACAACCATAGTCTCTGTATTTGAACTGTCTGCGTAAGAATAAAAGGCACAAGGAAGCTGCGATACCACTGCTATCGCTAAAGTTGTTTTTTTCATTGTTATATCCTGAATTCGCGTTAATCCGACCGGGTTTGCAATGTTGTCCCGGCTGTTGGCAGGTCTTCGGACTTAAGAATATGATCGCAATAATACGACGGCCGAAACCTCGACTTCCCACATAAAATGCAGTGTCTAGGGAGATTTAGTCTTCTATTTACCGCTGCGCGTCAGTTCTGGATTTACACCAGATTCCCTTTTAAGCTCTTAACAGATTGTTAACAGCACCAACAGGACGCTGATAATATTGATACCTGTCACATTTGTCCAGTGTCAGAAAGCTGCTTATAGTATGCTGAATTTAATACAAGGGGCTGGACTTCTGGTCAGGTTTGAATAAAATCTGCGCTCTTTGATTGTTCGCTCTGTGTGTAAAAAGGTAATACGATGGCTACTCTTGATGTAAATCCCGAACGCTACCAATCTCAGTTGAAAGAGAAAGTGGCCCGGCTTACCAACATGTTTTCTGAATTTCAGATGCCAGAGCTGGAAATCTTCGAATCTCCAGAGCAACACTACCGAATGCGTGCCGAATTCCGGGTCTGGCACGAAGGTAGCGACCTATACTACATCATGTTTAATCAGGAAACCCGACAAAAATACCGTGTAGATCAATTCCCGGCAGCAAGCCAACTTATCAATCAATTGATGCCAGCACTGATAGAACATATCCGGGACAACGATATCCTGCGCCACAAACTGTTTCAGGTTGATTTTCTATCGACTCTCAGTGGTGAAATTCTTGTGTCATTACTCTACCACCGCCAGATCGGCCAAGAATGGGAACAGGCGGCACAGATTCTGCGACAACAGCTACAGCAACAAGGCTTTAATCTCAACTTAATCGGACGAGCCCGTAAGATCAAAATGGTATTAGACCGGGATTACGTGATCGAAGAACTTTCGGTTCACGGTCAGAAATATATATATCAGCAAGTTGAAAACAGTTTTACCCAACCAAACGGACGTGTTGCAGAAAAAATGCTGGAATGGGCGGTTGATTGTACTCGGGGCAGTCAAGGTGATCTGCTGGAACTCTACTGTGGAAATGGTAATTTCTCGCTAGCACTGGCGCAAAACTTTAACCGCGTACTAGCAACTGAACTCGCTAAGCCCTCAGTCGACTCTGCGCAATATAACATTGCTGCCAATAAGATAGATAATGTACAGATCATTCGAATGTCCGCCGAAGAATTTACTCAGGCAATGGAAGGACAACGTGAATTCCGTCGTTTGAAAGATGCCGGAGTCGACTTGAAAAGCTACCAGTGTGAAACGATTTTTGTCGATCCACCCCGCTCCGGTATGGACATCGATACCTGTAAAATGGTGCAAAAATACCCGCATATTCTTTATATCTCCTGTAACCCAGAAACACTCAGAGAAAACCTTTCCGTTTTGAGTGATACACATCGTGTCAGCCGGTTTGCTCTCTTTGATCAATTTCCATTTACCCACCATATGGAAGCTGGCGTACTGCTAGAGCGCATTAAATAAAGGGTTTAAGAGATCTTCATCATTCAAAAACCACTACAGGGTACGGGGACGGTAATAATTCTCAAAAACCTGTCTATCTTCGCTGACGACACCAAACTGCAAGCAACCTTCAATTGCTGAATGAAGATTCGTTGCTGCCTGTAATCCTGCATTAAGACAATGTGTCCGTAAAATCTGGGTAGAACCCACTTGTCATTAGTTGACCTATTTTTGCTAATGGTTGATTATGTGCTTAATTTTATATTCCGTTAGATAAGCTCAGTCTGTAGTTGTCGTTTTATTTATATAATTTTGTGAGATAAAACAGATTGATATGAGTGGGAATGACTGTATTTTCTGACAGATTTATACCGATAATATCTGGTTAAAAAAACACTGTTATAGCTGAGGAGGTATCAGTGAAGAAATTGATTTGGTTAGTCATGTTGTTGATAAGTGGAAGTGTTTATGCAGATGCAAGTCTTCCACCACAAACAATATCAAGAATAGAGACCGGTTGGGGAAGTGAAGGCCTCTATTTATCCTTTGCTGAAAACAACAAAGTAGAAGGTTGTACTAACTCCAGAGTTCGTTTTGAACGTGATCACCCAATGCTAAAGGACATACTGTCCATTGCTTTATCTGCGTTCCATGCGGGTAAAAAAGTTCAAGTAAGAGTTTCCGGCTGCCTGGGTGCAGACCATAAAGGTATCGCGATAGCAGTTGTTCAGTAACTTTATAACAATCCATTTAAGCAGAAACACGTAAGTCTGGCAAAAAACGCCGGGGTAAACGTTATGTTTCCAGAGAAAATCAGAGATGAAACTGCTGAATTTGATTAACGAGCTCGATGTGTCAGATACAGACTATTGGTATGATTCAGGTCAGAAGCTGGTGTGAATAACCTAATAAAGTAAGATAAAAAAACGAGCCATTTGGCTCGTTTTTTTATTCATCTCATCACTGATGAGTTAACTCTTTCCCCAGTATCCCATCTTTCGGGCAATCCAGATCATCAAAAGCAATACGACAATAATCGCTACAAAATTGGACCCGGAATCAGGATACTGTGCTTTTACAAATGCAGAATGACCGAAAGCACCAACGAAGAAACAGGCCAAACCAACCATCGGGAAATCTTCCGACACAGGATGGCGCAGGTACTCCTGATAAAGCGCCTGAACAGCTAATACCAACGCAATCCAGGGGAAAATGGAAAAAGACACTTCACTCATCGTGATTGAAGACAGAATGGCATCACCACACATGCCCACAACAAAAGCAAGAATCAGGTTCTTCCGCTCCGCAGTATATTGAGAGCGATTCATTTTATTCGACATTATCAACTCCATCTATCTGTTGACGTTTACGTGCAATGCGATAGCTGCCTGCACCTTTAGCAATCATCCTCAATTGAATAATTAATCGTTCAGCTAGTTCATCCCGTTCACTTTTATCCAGATCCATGGCTTCTGCACCGGAGCTGAACACCAGCGTCACAGAAGCTTCAGCCTGAGCTGCTGCAATCTCACGTTCGATCCCATTCAGGACCAGATATTCTGTCAGCTCCGCAGAAAAATGCTGTATCTCTCTTGCGACTGCGGCACGAAATTCATAAGAAGTTCCGGAGCGTTCTCTCAGCAATAAACGGAAAACATTGGGGCTGTCTTCAATAAATTCCATGAAAGTCTCTACCGAAGTCCGAATCACGCTTCCTTTAGTTGCAATCCTTTGTCTGGCCTGACGCATGAGCTGACGCAGTAATAAACCACCTTCATCAACCATCGTCAGTCCCAACTCATTCATATCATCGAAGTGTCGGTAAAATGATGTCGGAGCAATCCCGGCTTCTCTAGCAACTTCTCTCAAACTCAAACTGGAAAAACTCTGTTGAGCACTCAATTGACGAAATGCTGCATCAATTAATGAACGACGGGTTTTTTCTTTCTGTTGAGCACGAATTCCCATGAAGCACAATCCCTAAATCACTACCAAAGAGCGCCTTACTATAACGCGAATTATCTTTTTATCGATAGACAATATTCTATCAGGTATATAATTGTCTATCCGAACTGATTTCATCAGTGTATCAGCGATCATTATCACTGATCAGTCGGCAGAACAGAGACACGGGCAAACAATGCGTTACAATATAGCTACCGAAAAAAAGAACGAATATTCATCAGGAAGTCATATGTCACAGACTCATCATTTCGATGCCATAGTCATCGGCAGTGGTCCCGGCGGTGAAGGTGCCGCGATGGGACTGACAAAAGCAGGCCTCAACGTAGCAATCGTTGAAAAAGAGCAAAGTGTCGGCGGCGGATGTACCCATTGGGGAACTATTCCATCAAAAGCATTAAGACATGCAGTCAGCCGTATCATCGAATTCAACAGCAATCCACTTTTCTGTCACAACAACACCAGCCTGCATTCAACATTCTCAAGTATCCTCAATCACGCCAAATCAGTCATAGACAAACAAACCCGGTTACGACAAGGGTTTTATGATCGTAATAAATGTACCCTGCTTTTTGGTCTGGCCCGGTTCGTGGATAGCCATACCATAGAAGTCATTCAGCATGATGGCAGCAAAGAATGCTACTCTGCCGACAAGTTTGTTATTGCAACAGGCTCCACACCTTATCGCCCTCATGATGTCGATTTTAATCATCCCCGGATATACGATAGTGATTCAATCCTGAGCCTTGCTCATGATCCCAGACATATTCTGATCTATGGTGCCGGTGTTATCGGGTGCGAATATGCGTCAATCTTCCGTGGACTTGGGGTGAAGACGGATCTCATCAATACCCGGGACCGTTTGCTGTCTTTTCTGGATAACGAAGTCTCCGATGCGCTGTCATATCACTTTTGGAACAATGGTGTTGTTATTCGCAATGACGAAACCTATCAGCGAGTTGAAGGCTGCCAGGACGGTGTGATTGTTCACCTGAAATCCGGGAAAAAGATGAAAGCAGATTGCTTACTCTATGCAAATGGGAGAGCCGGAAACACTGACAAGCTGAATCTGGAAGTGCTGGGATTAACCGCTGATTCCCGGGGACAACTGGCAGTAAATCAAAGCTACCAAACCGAAGTTGAACATATCTATGCAGTTGGTGATGTGATTGGTTACCCCAGCCTCGCCAGCGCAGCATATGATCAAGGCCGCTTTGTCGCGCAAACTATTGCATTCGGAGCAAGCAACCACCAGTTGATTGAGGATATTCCAACCGGAATATATACCATTCCAGAAATAAGTTCAGTGGGAAAAACGGAACAGGAACTGACCAACGCTAAAATTCCTTACGAAGTCGGACGTTCTTCATTTAAACATCTGGCCCGGGCGCAAATCGCCGGAACCGATGTCGGTAGTCTGAAAATCCTTTTTCACCGGGAAACCAAAGAGATCCTTGGTATCCATTGCTTTGGTGAGCGTGCCGCTGAAATCATCCATATCGGCCAGGCCATCATGGAACAGAAAGGAGAAGCTAACACCATTGAATATTTCGTCAATACGACCTTCAACTATCCAACAATGGCTGAAGCGTATCGGGTCGCAGCATTAAACGGGCTGAACCGCCTCTTCTGATTCGTAAGTAACTTTAAATCTATCAGGGTCGCTGACCATGCGGCCCAATCTCCCCCATTGATACCGGAAAGCTGAAACTGAGGGCAAATTGTATAAAGCAGCCAGGTTAAGAATGCTTCGCAACATCAGAACAGGCTGATGTGATATTTCACCAATAGATATGAACGACAACAGGAGTATAACGGAATTTGAATGTGGTCAGGTGACAAACCAGACGCTGCCATATTTTCCACCTTCGACACGGGAAATCCAGTGGTGAAAACGTACGGACACCTTTTGCCCAGGGAAGAGCACTCAGCACAGCGTTTCCAGGAGAAGCAAAACCATGTTGGTAAAAGCCAGCACCCAGTTTCTGCCCCAAACGAGTCCCACTTTTATCTCCTGCAAGTAGCAGACATGCATGAGCATGAGGGAAACTCAACCCCAGTGCTCTGATAAAATGGGAAATACTCTCAGTCTGAACACTAAGCAGAGCATGCTCACAAAGGATCAAAAGCGGTGCAGATTCCGGGATAACCACAGTCTTCAACCATGCCAGAGAGTCAACGCTACCATTCATATGCTGGTACCGCTCGCTGGGATGAAATAACTTCTGCCGCCAAATCAGATTCTCAGAAATGTCCACTTCAATCCAGTGACAACGCCCGTTATCCACCCGGTAAAACCGGGTATCCAAACCAGCGCCGACATTGATAATCCAAGCATCAGGATATATTGAGAGAAAATCCCGAACCTGCCGATCACAGATCTGAGTCAGGGTTACATGTAGTAATTGCTTTTGATCGATATTACCATCCAGACAATCCGGTGCAACGTGACAGGATAAACAAGCCTGTGCTGCTATCGGATCATAGATCAATCCATCATCCGCTAAACTTTCCCGGCTCCGAAACCAGAGGGGCTGAACTAAATGAGTGGGAATTTGATAGCGTTTTATATGCTTCCGGCAATAATGCGGCATTATCATCGTCCTCTCTGTCGAGAATCAGATGATAATGAATATCAATTCGAATTACAAGTTATTGAGAAGAACTCTCAACAACTAATTGTGTATGCTGCACCTTCTATGCACTACATCCAGTCGGTATTACGAATAATCCCGACAGCAATTCCCTCGATGTTCAGTTCCTGACAAGTGAGATCAACTTCAATTGGAGAAAATTCTTCATTCTCAGCATGGAGTAAAACTGTAGATCCCCGTTGTTCAAGCCGCTTCACTGTCACATCATCTTCTACACGAGCGACAACTACCTGACCATTTCTGACATCCTGAGTTTTATGAACAGCCAGCAGATCACCATCCATGATCCCAATATTCTTCATACTCTCGCCATGAACCCGGAGTAGGAAGTCAGCCTGAGGCCTGAACATTTCAGGATCAACCTTATAATGAGCCTCGACATGCTCCTGAGCTAAAATTGGCTCACCGGCAGCAACTCGCCCAATGAGTGGCAATCCTTCATCTGCCGGATCGTTGGCAGAATCGATCAGAATCCGTATTCCGCGAGAAGCTCCCGGAACAATTTCAATCACCTGCTTACGAGCAAGGGCCTTTAAATGCTCTTCGGCAGCATTAGCAGAACGAAATCCCAGCTCTTTTGCAATCTCAGCACGGGTTGGCGGCATCCCGGTATCTTCAACCCGACTTTTGATCAGATCAAAAACCTGTTGTTGGCGTGGTGTTAAAGGCTTCATAATTCACCTGTCTTTTTATACAGTCAACTGTGAGTATATCCAGTATTCTGATAAATGAAAAGTGAATCTTTCAAACAGTTAGAATGCAAAGATATCGATCCAGATATAAAGTGATATCAGGATAGCGATCAATACAGCAGCAGATCCCATATCTTTCGCCTGGCCTGCCAGTTGGTGATGTTCAAGGCCGATTCGATCCACAACAGCCTCAATTGCACTATTCAACAATTCAACGATCAGTACAAGCAACAAAGAAGATATCAGAAGCAAACGCTCTATCCGGGTTACATCACTAAACAGTGCCACTGGTATCAAAACAATACATGCGATTAATTCCTCCCGAAAAGCGGCTTCGCCGAGAACCGCTGCACGAATTCCCTGGTAGGAATATTTAGTTGCATTGAGTATACGAGTAAGGCCTTGAGCTGGTTTCTTTTGCATAAATTTTTCCGGTAATTTAATTTCAGTGCAGACCGACAGACAGCAAAGAAGTTCCATGACTTTGGCATCAAAGTCCTGTCGCAGCACACAAAAAATAGTCGTGAATAAGTAAAAGGTTTCCCCTATTTCTGTTATTCTAAACCACATTCAGGCAACCATGTTGAGATGATTTGTATCGTTGCGATATGGTACCTATTTTGTTATTCATTCTTGAGAGTCCGAACCTTTATGTCAGTCCGACAGTCAGTATCACGTTCATTGTTAACTATCCCTGTTTCTGTATTTACAAAGGGTACGGTTGTTCCTGCCGATCCAATTGCCGATCATCATATCGATCTGGAAAAACCGATCGTCTATGCACTACCGTTTCAGTCGACAGTCGACCTTTTAACTTTGAAGAAACAGACTGAAAAACTGGGGCTGCCGGATCCGTTTCAACCTCTGGAAATTGATGGTAAGAAATTAACCCGCTATATCTTTATTGCTTCCCGACCGACATTAATTCATAGCGACGAATATGTTCCGAGAGGATCCGTCACGCAATTTACTGAGCTTTTAGCGCTTCATCAGGATAATCCTCAACTCGATATTCAGCTCCTGCCGACTTCTGTACTTTGGGGCAGAAAGCCTGGCCGTGAAAAACAAAATCAGGGAAAGGCCTATCTCGAACCGATGAACGGGCCACAGAAGGCAAAAGCAGTCCTGCTTGCAGGACGAGACTGCCTGGTCCGCTTCAGCCCAGTCGTTTCACTCCGCTATATGGCAGATAATCATGGTACGGATGCAGCGATTGCTCATAAAGTTGCCAGAGTCGCCCGAATTCACTTTTCACGTCAGAAACTTGCAGCATCCGGACCTCAGTTGCCGGAACGCCAAGTTTTATTCCAGCGTCTGATGCAGTCACAGGCGATTCGCCATGCGATTAATGACGAAGTAAAAACCAAGAATGTTTCCCGTAAGAAAGCCCAGAAAGAAGCATTGAAAATACTGGACGAAATTGCAGCCAACTTCTCTTATTCTTTAGTCCGGAAAAGTGATCGATTGCTGAAATGGTTATGGAACCGGATCTATCAGGGAATTCATGTCCACAATGCAGCCCGGGTCCGCCGACTGGCACAGGACGGTCATGAGATTGTTTATGTGCCCTGCCACCGCAGTCATATGGACTATCTGCTTTTATCTTACGTGCTATACCACGAAGGAATGGTACCGCCACACATTGCTGCCGGTCTGAATCTGAATTTCTTCCCGGCAGGGCCACTTTTCCGACGTGGCGGCGCTTTCTTCATCCGGCGTAGTTTTAAAGGTAACAAACTTTATTCCACAGTATTCCGGGAATATCTTGCAGATCTGTTCACCAAAGGCTATTCCGTTGAATATTTCAGTGAAGGCGGACGTTCCAGAACCGGGCGTTTGCTCCCGGCTAAAACCGGCATGCTGGCAATGACGATTCAGGCAATGTTAAGAGGACTCAACCGTCCCGTAACATTAGTTCCTGTATATATTGGCTATGAGCATGTTATGGAAGTCTCGACATATGCCAAAGAGCTCAGCGGGAAACAGAAAGAGAAAGAAAATGCAGGGCTGGTTCTGAGAACCATTCGCAAACTTAAAAACTTTGGTCAGGGATATGTGAATTTTGGCGAGCCAATTCCACTTAATCAATTTCTGAATGAAGAAGTTCCAGACTGGACGAAAGATATCGACCGGGTTGGAAGCAGCCGTCCTCAGTGGCTCACTCCGGTAGTGAATCAGTTAGCAACAAAGATGATGACGCACATCAACGATGCGGCAGCAGCCAATGCAATGACTTTATGTGCCACGGCCTTGCTCGCATCACGTCAACGGGCGCTTGCCAGAGAAAATCTGGTCAAGCAGATCGATTGTTATCTTGAGCTTCTGCGCAATGTACCTTATTCAGAAAGTGCAACAATTCCGGCAGAAAGTGCCGATGCATTAGTACGTCATGCCACTTCTCTGGACAAATTTCTGATCGAATCCGATAGCATTGGAGAAATCATCTCTCTGGATCGCCATCAGTCGATCCTTATGACCTACTATCGGAATAACATCATCCATTTACTGGCTCTGCCATCTCTCATCGCTCAGATACTGGTCAGCCATCAGTCATTGTCGATAGAAACACTACGAGATTATGTTGCTCTTATTTATCCGTTTATCCGTCAAGAACTGTTCCTGAGTTATCAGGCTGAAACACTGAACGACCACATTGATGCCTATTTACAGGAACTACAGCGTCAGGAGTTGATCCAGAGTGAAGATGAGATTGTGGCTATTAACCCAGCCAGAACGCAGGTCCTGATTTTACTGGGAAGAACCATTTCCGAAACATTACAGCGCTATGCCATCACATTTAATCTATTGGTCTCCAAACCGGATATGGGCAAAAGTGAACTGGAAAAAAACAGTCAGGAAATCGCCCGCCGTCTGGGACGACTTCATGGCATTAATGCACCGGAATTCTTTGATAAAGGTGTATTTGCTGCATTGATGACGACACTGAAACAGCAGGATTATCTCAATCATGATCAGCAGTTCCATGCAGAAAAATGCCAACAACTCTCCGAGTTAATGTTCACATTACTTTATCCGGAAATTCGGTTAACCATCAGAGAAAGTACCTATCTGGTTGATTGATCTTTTTAACTGCGGAAACACAAAAGGCATCCTCCGGATGCCTTTTCTTGTATGGCGATTGTATTTTTTAATGTCAATTCACCATACCGAGACCAATAGACCGATAGTAATGACCATTCCAACATAGTTATTGTTCAGAAATGCATGCAGGCACAGAGTCCGATCACGATGGCGAATCAGGTGTTGCTGATACACAAATAGACCACTAACCACCAGAACACTCCAGTAAAAAGCGGATCCAAGCTGATACATCACACCCACACCGATCAGCATCAGTAATGTTATCAACTGAAGAATACCGATAATCAGCTTATCAAAACGACCAAACAGGATAGCTGTCGACTTCACTCCGATTTTTAAATCATCTTCCCGGTCAACCATCGCATACTGCGTATCGTAAGCAACAGTCCAGAAAGAATTAATCAGAAAAATGAACCACACAACTCCCGGTAAACTGTTTGACTGTGCAGCCCAGGCCATTGGGATCGCCCAGCTAAATGCCATTGCCAGAAAAATTTGGGGCAGATTCGTATAGCGTTTCATAAAGGGGTAAATGAATGCCAGGACAATTGCAGCAAAAGAGAGCTGAATCGTCAGTTTATTCATTGTCAGTACTAAAGAGAAAGAAACTAGTGACAAAATGAGGAACAATCCGACGGCTTCCTTCGCACTAACAAGGCCTGCCGGCAGAGGGCGTGAGCTGGTCCTCTGCACATGCCCGTCAACATGACGGTCAGCAAAATCGTTAATCACACATCCGGCTGAACGCATTAAAACAACACCGAGCACAAACACAAACAAAACGTTCAGGTCCGGAACACCTTCCGCAGCAAGTATCAATGCCCATAGGGTCGGCCATAGCAACAGCAGTGAACCAATGGGACGATCCATTCGCATCAACTGCCAGTATGCTTTTACCTTTGATACTGTCATTCCATGTTCTCCTTCACGTATACCGGTGCTTCAGGTAAAAATAATTCTGTAACAAGCATAGGCTGATGTTCCATCCATAGCCTTGAGCGACGAGCCCACAATACGCCATTTTCAGTATCCACTTTTGCGACCTGTAACTCATCTCTTCGGACGTATTGCGCCTGAAAGACAAAATCACCCAGAGGATGAGATCCCAGCTTGAAAACATTGTCTGACAAATCACTATTCATCAGTTGAGGAATCAAGGTATGACCGATCACCCATGGAGAATCATCCCCTGAAAGGAGTACCTGACGTAACAGACAACGCTGAGGAGCGTGCAATAGATCAGTCTCTTTCTCTGAAAAAAGTGAAATGTCTGCCCAGTCATTATATAAAACTTCAACAGATAACTCTCGGCAGTGCTTCTTCATTAACAGAGAAAGCGAGCCCTGCTCTTGCAACCATTGTCTGACCAGAGGGCTCGGGAAACAAAAATTTTCGCATTTCTGCCAGGTTATCTGGTTTAATAGCGATAGATAAGGCGAAACTAATTGATGCATACTACTATTTTATGTGAGTGCCTTTGTGATTGCATAATATCCTGATTAGGGTATTGTTTTGAATCAAATGTCGAAGGCTGTCAATTTTGTTACCAATGAGTAAACTATTGTAACAAGACCAAAGCAATTCGAATATCATCAACCTTTGTCAGATATAACATTATTATGCTGAAACGTTATTTAGCCCTCATCATTTTCATGACAGGCCTGTTGTCTGCCTCTCCCGGCTATACAGCAGAAGATGCAGAAGCTCCCAAACTTGCGTATTTTACGCTGGAGCCTGACTTAACCACCAACTTCTTTACAAAAGGTAAAGAACTTGGCTACATTCAGGTTCGCATCGAGATCATGGTTGCCAGTAGCGCCGACCTTTCCATCATCGAAAAACACCAGCCCCTGATTCGGGATACTGTTGTCGAACTGATGGGTAAACAAACCGAAGATACGGTAAAATCTCTTGCCGGACGGGAAGATCTGAGGAAAACACTGGTGAAAAAAATCAATGACCTGCTACTCCCGGAAACAGGACGAGCCATTGTTGCTGATCTGCTCTTCACTAAGTATATCTATCAGTAGCGACATTGCCGCCTTAATCTGCTAAACGACGGGATTCGTAAAATCCGAGTCCCGCACCGATCAGCAATCCAGCAACATGGGCACTATTTGCAATGGGCATGAAGGGCTGGATAAAACCGATGACCAGCCAGACCAGCATGAAACCAAGTAATGGTTTTTGTATTGATAGCTCCAGCTCAGGCTTCTTCCAGCCGACTATCCAGAGAAACCCAACTAACGCATATACAACGCCGGACAAACCACCAAAACCCGGTCCATCAACCCAATACTGAACAATACCGGAGCCGGCAGATGACAGTACCAACAGCGTTGCCAGTTTCCATGCTCCCAGACGCTTTTCAATATCTCCTCCCAGAAACCACCACCATAACAAATTAAAAATGATATGCAGTATGGAGAAATGGAGAAATGCCGGAGTTACCCAACGCCAGATTTCCCAGGTTTGACTCTGGGATGCGGGAAAGTGAAACAAATCAAATATCGTTTGCTGCAACCCCAGACTCTGAAGGATAAATATAACCACACATAGTCCCATAACCCCTAACGTCATGTGACCAGCTTTTGCCTGAAGAAGTTGTAAAACACCAGGAGAACGATAATGAAATGAAGGTTTATGCCTGCTATCCGTCGCCCAGGATGCTGCGCTATATTTAGTATCTCCGGGATTCTGCAAAAACAGTTTCAGTTCTGCCTCAGTTTCATATAAATCGTCATCTTTGAGCAACCACAAACAAAACTGCCCTTCAGCTTCCGGCATCATCGCAATTTCAATACGTTTTAAAGCCATATAATCGATAAATGCCTGCCCCAAACGGGGATTATCGATCGTAATCAGACGAATCATATGTGAGTCTCTTTTCTACGCCGGACAACCTATTACTGAGAAATAACGGGCAAACTGGCTCTCTGCCAGGCTTCAAAACCACCATCAATACTATATACCTGCTCAAATCCCTGATTAATAAGATATTGTGCTGCTCCCTGACTACTGACACCGTGATAGCACATCACCAGCACCGGATGCTCATAATCTACATCAGCCATAAATTGATTCATGGTATCGTTAGTCAGATGAAATGCAGACTCGGCATGTGACACAGCAAAGGCCTGAGGGTCACGAATGTCGACCAGAGTTGCTCCTAGCTCTTGCATCATGTTCAGTGCACCCTGAACATCAATGTGTTGAAATTGCTCCATAATTTATCACTCTTGCACTCTATAGATGAATCTTATTGTAACCTATTCAACGTACTATCAGTACAGTCGAATGGCAAGGTTATCCACCACTGATCAATTTTGCATCATCAGTGGATAAATCTGTGGATTGTGTTGATAAAGTAGCAATGAGAGAAAAGATCCACAATATGTAGTGATGATCTTTATTTTGTTGTGTGTAAGAATCATGATATCCCCAAATGGATATACTAGATCAGCACTTGATAACTACGACTCACCCACCTTAACTGAATCATTTGAACACAGACTTATCCACAGGCAACTACTCTCACTGTCGCACAATTTTGGATCAAAAATAAAAACCGGGATCACTGGGATCCCGGTTCTTAAAATTTCACTTTGCGGAGAAAATCCTTACATTTCCCCGACAGCATCCCGCAATTTCTTCATGGCATTTTTCTCCAACTGACGGATACGCTCAGCAGAAACACCATAATTATCCGCTAAGTCCTGCAAAGTCGCCTTTGGTTCATCCAACCAACGAGAACGCACAATGTGCTGACTACGTTCATCCAGACTTGATATCGCCAGAGATAAACGATGGTTGGTATGCTGTTCCCAGTTCGTACTTTCCAGATTCTCAGCAACATCAGAACTTTTATCTTCCAGATAAAGTACCGGTGCGGAAGCAGAGTTACTGTCATCATCATCGACAGACATGTCAAAAGTTGCATCCTGAGCAGCCAGACGCGATTCCATCTCACGGACTTCAGCTGGTTCAACTCCCAGCTCTTTGGCTACAGTTTCAACTTCACTGTGATTAAACCAACCCAGACGCTTTTTCGACTTTCTTAAATTAAAGAAAAGCTTCCGCTGCGCTTTGGTTGTGGCAATTTTTACGATACGCCAGTTGCGTAGAACATACTCATGGATTTCAGCTTTAATCCAGTGCACAGCAAACGACACCAGACGAACACCGACTTCGGGATTAAAACGCTTCACCGCTTTCATCAAACCGATATTACCTTCCTGAACCAAATCAGCCATTGGTAATCCGTAGCCGGAATAGCCACGAGCAATATGAACGACGAAACGAAGATGCGACAAAATTAAACCTTTCGCAGCCTCAATTTCACCTTTGTAGTGTAGTCGTTCCGCAAGCTCACGTTCTTCTTCTGCACTCAACATAGGATAGCTATTTACAGAACGGATATAGCTGTCCAGACTATCTTGTGTAACAACTGCTATTGGATACGTTTGGTTTGTCATTCAATTCCTCATCAATCTCTGACTAAGAGTTTATTCAACCTATCGTCGGGACTCTGTCGCTCTACAGCCAAGTCCAACCGATACAGATAAACAATTTTCCGCAGGAAGTCAAGCTTCCACCGTTATAAGTTGCATATGACAACACAAGTTTCATACCACAGGTGTAAGACACACATTCTCTATACAGGTTCAATTTCTTTCAGATGACGCTGTGCAGATAACTTGGCAGCAACACAACTCAGTAACGTGCCAATCATTAATAATAAGAGAGACTCATCCCAGCCCAGCCCCAGAAGACGGAAACGGCTGTCGTAAAGTGTTGCCAGTTCACTCACTGCACCATTAAATAATATAGTCAGAAAAGCGGTAAACAACCATGCAATCACAGAGCCGAGAAAACCAAACCACATTCCTGAATACAGGTAAGGCCGTAAAATAAAAACATCAGTTGCCCCAATCAGTTTCATAGTTTGAATTTCTTCCTTATTTGCCAGTACGTTAAAACGTAAAGTATTCCCGACAATCAGAAATACGGCAGCAAACATCAACAATGAAAGGCTGACCACAACCATAGTCGCCAGATTTTTAATTGCATCCAACCGTGTCAGCCAATCTTCATCAAGACGAACATCCGTAACATCCTGTTCACTCTGAAGCTCCCTTGCCAGTTGTTTGACTTCAGACTGACTCGTCACAGCCGGCGTAATCACCAAAACTCCGGGTAATGCATAGTCATCCAATAAACTGATTGCCTGTTCAAACCCAGCGTGTTGACTCATCTCTTCCAGCCCTTTCTGGGGAGAAATATATTCAACCTTACCAACGCTCTGACGAACTTCAATTTCGTCTTTCAACACCATCACCCGGGCTTCCGGTGTTCCTTCCTGCAGATAAACGCTGATTTGAGCAGGTGTCGCCACATGCCCGGCAACAGATGCAACATTTTTACTAAACAGATACAGACAAGCAGGCATTGTCAGAGCCATTGAGATCACTGCCAGAGTGAGAAGATTCCCCAAAGGCCTTTGCTGCCAAAGGGCAAAAAAGGAAGACTTAGCCTGTTTGTAATGTATCGTCAGAAAACGATCACGGGGAGGACGTTTCTGCTGATCCCTTTTTTTCTTCAAATTGGAGGTTCGCCTGTTCTTCGGCTTAGTGGCCATAATCTTCAACCTCACTTAAGAAACCGTGATTTAACTCAAGGTGGCGATATAAAGGCCGGGAATTAACCAGACTGATATCATGTGTCGCAAGCAATATGGTCACACCAGCCCGGTTAAACTCTTCAAACAAGCGAAGAATCCGATTGGATAAATCCGGATCCAGGTTCCCAGTCGGCTCGTCAGCAAGCAACAAGGTCGGCCGATTCACAACCGCTCTGGCGATTCCGACCCGTTGTTGTTCCCCTCCGGATAGTTGGCTGGGTAAACAACGGATCTTATCCAGTAATCCGGTTTTATCTAAAGCCGCAGAAACCCGCCGCTTAATTTCATTTTCAGAGATCGATTCAATCCGCATCGGCAGTGCCACGTTATCGTATACACTTCGATCCATTAACAAACGATGATCCTGAAATACAATGCCGATGTTACGCCGCAAAAACGGAATATCCCGGTTAGGGATTCGGGTAATGTCATGTCCATTAAAATGAATACGCCCGTCAGTGGGACGCTCGATAGCACAGATCAACTTCAGTAATGTGCTTTTTCCTGCACCTGAATGTCCACCAACAAATGCCATTTCCCCACGACGGAGGTAGAAGTCGACTTTCTGTAAAGCCTGTCGCCCTCCCCGATAGGCTTTACTCACCTGCTGAAATCTGATCACTCGTTTGCCCCCTTTCTCAAGCATAATCCATGTTTGCCGTCCGACAGCAAACTTTGCTATAAAATAAGCAACTTATTCATTCCAGCTAAACTACTCATCCCGACTAAATAACGCTTCAATAAATTCTTCAGTCTGAAAAGGACGCAGATCATCGATCCCTTCACCAACACCAATGAAACGGATCGGTATCTTAAATTGATCAGCAATTGCAAAAATAACCCCACCTTTGGCTGTACCATCCAGTTTTGTCAGCGTAATCCCCGTCACAGGAGCCACCTCACTGAACAACTTGGCCTGACTGATGGCATTCTGACCGGTACCGGCATCCAATGTCAGCATAATTTCATGAGGAGCCGAATCGTCGAGCTTCTTCATCACCCGCACAATTTTCCGCAATTCTTCCATCAGGTTGCCTTTATTCTGCAAGCGCCCTGCGGTATCAGCGATCACGACGTCAACACCACGGGCTTTCGCAGCCTCAATAGTGTCATAAATAACTGATGCACTATCAGCCCCGGTATGTTGGGCAATAACCGGAACCTGATTACGTTCACCCCAAATCTGAAGTTGTTCCACAGCAGCAGCACGGAAAGTATCCCCAGCGGCCAGCATGACCTTCTTCCCTTGCATCTGATACTGCTTGGCCAGCTTACCAATGGTGGTTGTTTTACCGACACCATTCACACCAACCATCAAAATAACATAAGGTGTTTTATGCTCATCAATCACTAAAGGCTGTTCGACATGCGAGAGAATTTCTCCCATCTCTTCTTTCAACAACCCGTATAAAGCTTCCCCGTCCTTCAACTGCTGCCGGTTCGCTTTTTCCGTCAGGTTTTCAATAATCTTAAGCGTCGTATCCATGCCGACATCAGCAACTAACAACTGCTCTTCAAGTTCTTCAAAAAGATCGTCATCGATCTTTTTACCTTTAAACAGACCAAAAAAGCCTGCACCGATATTCGCTTTTGTCCGGCTAAGGCTTCTTTTCAAACGGGCGAAAAAGCCTTCTGTCGGTTTTTCCTGCTCAGCCACTCTGACCAGCTGAGGAACTTCCGGAACAGGTTCTTCATCCGTTTCTTCCTCAGCAGTGGTAACCGTGGTCTCAACGACTTCGTCCTCAGTCTCATCCACCAGCAGTTCAGCCTCAGGGTTTTCTTCCTGGTCAGACTCATTTTCATGTGTCGCAATTTCTTCCGCAGACTCACTTATCTCCGGGACATCTTCACCCACAACTGTCGAGGCAGAAGCTTCAGCTACCTCATCCTTTTCATGAGAAGCATCTTCATCACCAAAACCAAGCCATGACAGCAGGCCGCGTTTCTTTTTTTCTGTCATCTGGAAATATCCTGAATCTATTCATTTGTTCAAAAAGTTGTATACATCGATTTAAGCCACAGATTGACTCTGGCTCAAGTCACTGCCTTGCCTCAACACCAGATGATTCTCGCTGAAACAGTATTTTGAGATCATTTAAGTATCATACCAGTTCCAATCATGACGTCATCTTATTGCGCGACTATCCCTAATACTCTCCCGGCAAGGCTCCTGTGAAAAAATATTCAGCTCGTTAGTACCATTCTTTCCGCTGAAAATTTACGCTCTACAGGAAAGAAAAATGACAAAGCAGTGAAAAATATCAACTCAGACTGGTAAACTTCGCCATTATAAGATTCGTATCTTCACCCGCCTGCAAATAAAACATACGGGGCGGCTATATTAACACTTTATTTTCGGTCAAAAAATCATGGGAAAACATCGCCAGCCAAACAAGTCACAAAAAAAAGACAAATCGGGCTTCATTCGGATTATTAGTGGATTGTGGAAAGGCCGGAAACTTCCTGTCCACGACGCTGAAGGCCTGAGACCAACGACAGACAGAGTGAAAGAAACTCTCTTCAACTGGCTGGCAACTGATCTTCCCAAAGCCCGGTGCCTGGATTTGTTTGCGGGTTCAGGCAGTCTTGGCTTTGAGGCAGCATCACGTCAGGCTGAGTTTGTGACCATGATTGAGAAAAATCCTGATGCTTTGCGGCAACTGAAGCAAAATCAGCAAACACTGTCAGCCAGTCATCTGCAAATTGTTCAGGCAGACACGCGTATTTATCTCGCTCAGACGCCACCGGCAGAACCCTACGACATCGTTTTCATCGATCCACCATTCCGGCAAGGATTACTGGAAGAGACACTCCATTTACTGGAACAAGGTCAATGGCTGCATGAAAATGCACTTATTTATATAGAAAGCGAAAAGGAATGGCCTGTTTCGACCATCCCGCCGTCCTGGAAACTCCACCGGGAGAAAGTCGCAGGCCAGGTCTGTTACCGTTTATTCCAGAGAAATGCATAAAGACCGTATATCCAAATGACTGGCTTAGCCAGTCATATAGCTCTTGATACCATCCAGAAACATCTGTGTCGAAACCATAACCAGCAATAATCCCATCAAACGTTCCACAGCCTTCAGACCTTTCTCTCCCAGAATCCGGTGGAAGAAATCATAAAACATCAAAATAAAAGATGTCCCTGTCCAGGCCAGAAAAACAGCTAAAGCCAGTTCGCCTAAATGGTTCGGAAATTGTGATGAAAACACCAGCAATGATGCGATCAGGGAAGGGCCGGCAATCATCGGGATCGCCATTGGTACAATGAAAGGTTCTTCCCCGGCAGCCAGGCCAGTAATTGAGCCGGCACTGGGAAAAATCATCTTGATCGCAATGATAAACAGGATCACGCCCCCGGAGATACTCAATGTCTCCGGAGCTACCTTCAGAAACCCAAGTATATTTCTACCGGCAAACAGAAAAATCATTAAGATAAGAAGCGCAAAAAGCAGCTCTCTCACCAACACAATACGCCGCCGCTTCGGATCCAAGTGTTTTAATATTGCCAGCACAATCGGGAGGTTGCCTAGCGGGTCCATAATCAAAAACATCATGGTCGCTACGGATAGAATTTCCATACTCAGATCTCAGACGATTTATCAAAAAAATGAAGTATAACAACCTGAAAGAAAGATTTCGATGCCCGGATTGCCCCATCGAGAATACCTGTACACAGGAGTTTACCGCCGGAGAACAGCCCGAAACGAAGCCGGATACCGCCAATTCTAATGGGAGTGGGAACAAATTCGTCCTTCATTCAACATCCAGAGGCCAGAGTCTTCAATGATCTTCTGCTTTGCTTCGAAAAACAGCAACAGACTATCCACATCAAAACCGGCCAACTTGCAAGTCCGGAAGCGAGCCTCCGAGCCGTAGGTTTGCTGAATTTTCTCTTTCAGTTCAGCTTTACTCATAGGAGCTTCGCGCAACAAGTCTAAAACCTTGTGAGCATGAATTTCAGTAGCCACTTTTATTTCTCCACATAAAAACGTTCACTGTAAAACGCTTGCTGATTGATAGCGAATATCACGCCATCAAGAGTGATAGGGTAAGAGCGAAACAACCAGCAGACATAAAGCCAGCAGAAATCCGGCAGTAGTCAAAAACGAAACCTCACCTTGTTTTTTCTGACCAGGATAGACCATGACCCGGAAAAAAACCGTAAACCATAAAGCTGCACCAACGAAAGCCTCCCAGGAATCCCAGCTTCGGACCTGAAGCCACCATTCACTGGCAGACCAAATCAAGCCGAGCAATCCTATCCCCAAAACGGCAACTACCGTCATGCGTGTATCGATATAAGGCAGGAAAAGCAAATATAAGACGATGCCGATCGCGATCAATGTGATCGGTAACCACCATTGAATCGGATGAACAATATGCTGCCAGTAAGCCAGACTGAAAGCCACACAACTCAGCAGAAAAGAAAAAAAAGATAAGCGAGCCCGAGTCTGACCGATGAAGGACCAGCTAAAAATCAGACAACCACATAATGCCACCGAACTCCAGACGACAGAGGCTGTCGATTCCGGTGTCAAACCCCACATTAATACCAGTAATACAGTGGTGCAAATCAAAACCAGATAAAAAGAGAGTCTGGTTTGGTGACCAACATGGCTTTCCTGCATACAAACTACCCTCGAGTTGAACAGATGCTAGTTTATAGCCGTTTTATGAGAAATCCACCGGCGCTTTCAAAAACTTGGATCTGAGTAAGGTAGTAAATTCATCCTGTATAAAAACGAGTCAACATCGATAAGAATGGATACATTATCAAAAATCATCAGACAAACCGACTTTCTCAGATAAAAACATTGTACAAATGAATTGAATCAGAGATAAAATCGTATAAACAGTAAAAAAACAGAATCAATAAATCCATAATAAACAGACGATTAAATAACATTAGTTATGTAAAAACCTCATAACCATGCCTCATCAATAAATAATAGAAAAAAATCACGTCAGACCTCTTACAAGCTCTTGCTAAAGACATACAGCTGATAACTATTATCAAACATGTTGTTAGTGAGACTCACTTTTTGAGAAATAAATACCAAAAACACCAGAACCCAAGGTAAATCACCAAAAGAAACAAGCGCAAATAAACACCATTTAAATATTTTTTATTTTTCAAATAAAATCAAAAAGTTAATTAAGATTTTACAACAAGAAACCCATAACGCACAAAGAACATACAGCTAAAATACTCACAAAAAACCGACAAATAGATGTCATATCAGTAAACTAAACATACCTTTTCAAAGATTTTACAAAATGAATTTGATCAATCCTGAAAAAATGCTATTCTGTATAAATATTAGCTAACCAGATATAGGAGCAGTGTTATGATCACTTCATCTCAAAAGCAGGGGCTTGTCATGATTGCAGTAATTCTCGGCCTTATGACGCTGCCTCTGTTTTACTGATATACTGACATACAAGAAAAGGGACGCATTAGCGTCCCTTTTTCTTTTCTATTTAATTAATTATTCAAATAATTTAGAAGAAACAAACTCCCAGTGTATGTAGTACACACCGAGTGCAAGTAAAGTAATAATCATCATCAAAGAAATTGCGGCTCGCCAGATAAAACGACCACTTCTGGGAGTCAACTCTTTCATACACTCATCATAGACTTCCAGAAATGACTCACAGTCATCCAATGAATAATCTGCTTCATGAAGCAGCTTGTTACGGATTGTCGCAATATATCTCAGCTTCTTGATGACATCATGTGGTAACCGATCTTCACAGCTTGATATCAACTGATGCAATCCACGTCCTTCAGCGTGGTACTGAACACGGAGTAGATGCTCCAGTTTTCGTGTTCTGATAATAACTTTCTCAATTTCTGACATGGCGACCCTCTCGATTTCTCCTGATATCCGGATAACCTTCGATCCTGATACTATGGCAGCAGCCATCTTGTCAACCGGAAACGAGCACATATCCAACTCATCACCAAAGCCCCGACATAACTAATTATAATCCATAATGGGATCACCCAAAGCGGATGCCCGGAATTTAACGCAAAAGCATGCATTGGCCATAGAATGAGTGGGTGAAGAATGTAGATACCTAAGCTATAGCGACTCATAAAACGAACAGCATTCTGGTAAACCGGAGACAAACGAGCGCCCCACTTTCTGCATATAACGAACACCATCCCGGATATAAGTATCGTATTCAGTGTCTTATATGACAGCCATCGTTTTACCGTATATGCCTCAGCTTCAACACTCAAATGAATCACCATATAAACCGTCACGATCAAACTGATGATTCCCAGTAAAATCCAGAGACTGGGATGTACATCCTCTCTGGAGAGGAAATATCCCAACAAGAGATAACCGGAATAAAGCCATAGAGTTGCAGACCAAATACCATCCCAGTAAAACAGGTATGCAACTGAACTAATCATCCATAGCAACAAATACCCCTGAACGAACCATCCGTGCTCTCTGACAGCCCAGTGAAACACAGGAACCAGAAAATACAGGGGAATAAAGTAATAAAAAAAGCCAAGATGATAGTATGTTGCTTCGTTCATCATCTCTGACAATCTCATCTTTACTGTCTCGGCATCAAAACCGCTGGCATTCCAGCCTGACAGGTATGCATAAAAAACCGACCAGACCAGAAATGGGACAACCACTTTCAGGACTCTGCGCTTAATGTAATATTTCCATTCAAACGGACGCGGATCACCGACTAAAAGTGCTCCTGAAACCAAAATAAATACCGGAACAGCCCAACGGCTAATCCCATTTAACCCGGCAGCAACCGCCCAATGGTCAAAAGGAATCACACCGAATTGGTGACGAAATGGTCCCAAGACATGAATACCAACAACAAATAACGCTGCCAGACAACGCAGCAAATCAAAATAGAAAACCCGCCCGGGAGCCATCGCATATCTCCTTTTCTCTTCCGGTGACTCTAGCGATATCTCGATCCTGTACAACAATCTGTGGTTATATTTTGTTCAGGCTGATGTCAGAACTTCACTTTGATAGGTATCATCAATTAATAAAATAAATTTAACCGAATTTATCTTATTAATTATGCTACGTATGATGAATCTAATTCAGAAAGAATACAGATGAATCGTGAGGTGTCCTATGAAAACGAACGTAATTGGGCTAGACAATACCGCCAGCCAAAAACTTGCTACATCCTTAAATCAGTTACTCGCAAACTATCAGGTATTCTATATGAATGTCCGGGGTTATCACTGGAATATCAAAGGACCTGAGTTTTTTGAACTTCATGTAAAATTCGAAGAAATATACACTGACCTACTGATTAAAATCGATGAGATTGCCGAGCGGATTCTGACTCTGGGAAGTACACCTCTCCATACTTTTAGTGATTACGTCACTCGCTCAGAAATTCAGGAGCACAAACAGGCTTCTCAGGCTAAATCGACAGTAGAAGGTCTGGTTCAGGGATTTGGAACACTGGTCAAACAGCAAAGAGAAATTCTGAACATTGCCGGAGAAGCTAGTGACGAAGGAACAGCAGCGTTAATGAGTGATTATATCCGGGAGCAGGAAAAACAAATCTGGATGTTCAATGCCTGGTTACAGTAAAAATAACCTCAGGCTGAGGGCTCGCGATACCACTCACTGGTTTTGAAGATAATCGGTCAGAGGAAGCGTTTAGACAACATATTGTGCATTATTGCTCCAGCATAATGCCTCATAGAGTGACTGACTGACTTCCTCGACCGGAATACCGATTTTCTGGCTCTCAGTTTCAACGCCATGCCAGTCCCCTTTTTCAAAATATTCCTGAATTGTCAGTAGATCACCAAAGGCGCCTTCTCGCTTCGCTAACGCTTCTTTGGCAGGTTCAGGTAACGGCAGTTGTTCCATTAAATCATCGATTGAAGTATCTAGAATCGCATCCAGCACAGAAAAAAGTCCGATCATAAATGCCTGAGCTTTTAATTCACGGAAAGGTGCATGAACCGACATCAGCTGACAAAAGTGTGCACGCTGTAAAGATAACCGGTAAAGTTCTTTGGGCTTATTCACGGCAACATAAGATGCAACCGTCAGAGAGACGAAAGACCTGAGTTTCTCCTGTCCTAAATAAATAAGAGCCTGACGAAAAGATGAAATACTGACACAGATACGATCCGAGAGTGCATTCACAAAACGCAGTAACTTATAAGATAAGGCCACATCTTGTGACAGTATTTCTTCCACTCGATCAAAATTTACTTCAGTCTGGCAGACTTCGTTGAATAAGTTCATCGCCGTCAGATACTCAGGCATAACATACTGCCTTTTCATCACCTGAGGCTTCTTGAAATAATATCCCTGAAAGAAAGAAAAACCGGCGGCCTTCGTCTGAAGAAACTCCGCTTCCGTTTCTACACGCTCTGCCAGAAAACGACATTTACAGTCACTGGATATTTTCTGCTGTACAAACTGACAGGCCTCATCTACACCCATGGCCATAATGTCCAGCTTCACAATATGTACATAGGGAAGAAAGCGTTCCCAGGCCGGAGAATAGACAAAATCATCCAAAGCCAGCAAATATCCCTGACGGTATAAATCGCGGACAACACTGTATAACGCATCTGTCGGCTCACAGGTCTCCAGAACTTCAACGACAATCTGGTGTTTAGGTAGCATAAAAGGGAGGCGACGGATCAGACTTTTATAAGGGAAATTAATAAAGCAGCGGGAGGTTCTTCTGTCCGATGTCCTGCCAAGGGTCAGAAAATTTTCGGCAATCAAACGGTATGTTGCCCGTTCTGAACTGACATGAGATGGAAAAGCATTCATTTCCCCATCCCGGAAAAGTAACTCGTAGCCTAACGTCACACCTTTTGCATTTAATATCGGCTGACGGGCAACATATGTATATCGCATTTTCGAACCTAGGCCTTCGCCACAGCTAATAAAGCCCCACAACCTAAAAATGCTGACCCAAAGATCTTGTTCAGACGGCGCATAACCGATTCAGATCGGGCAAACCGCCCTAACTTTGCTGCAAGTGTGGTATATGTCAGCATAACTAATGTATCAATGATTACCGTTGTTCCCCCCAAAATGATCAGTTGCATCATTTGAGGTTGCTCCGGTTGAATAAACTGGGGGAAAAGCGCGACAAGGAAAACGATTGATTTCGGATTAGTCAGATTGATCAGCATTGATTTACGTAGCATGGCCCAAGGCTGATGAGAGATTTGAGCATCAGGATGAAAAGGAGTACCGGAATCCCGCCACTTTTGTATTCCCAGCCAGACAAGATAAGCAACGCCAATCCATTTGATGATACTGAAAGCAAGAGCGGATTGCGCAACCAGCGCACCAATACCAGCACCAACCAAAAGAATATGAAAACCTAATCCCAACTGAAGCCCGGCAATGGCAAACAGAGACTTACGGGTTCCGTAATTTAATCCGTTACTGATTGAATTTACGGTCCCTGACCCCGGAGCCAGACTAAAAATAACCGCCGTGGCCACATAAGCCAGCCAGACGTGTAGTTCCATGGGAATTCCTCTATACTAAACTACGCTTAAAAATCTTAGTATTGCGAATACTATCAGCAATAAGTCCGATTATGAACCAACATTCAATACCGACCTACCCTTATACGCAAGAGTCTCTCTTTGAGCAAGCAATCAACAATGATATTTCGTGTTTTTGGGAAAATAGACAAGAGGGAACGATCCCGGCATTTGACCGGAAACAACTCTACTGGTGTCGCTTCACTCATCCCGATCATAACCAGATGATATTTATTGCTAATGGTCGTATCGAATCAACATGGAAATATCAGGAATTACTCTACGACTTATTCAGACAAGGGTATGACATTTATACTTATGATCATCGTGGTCAGGGCTTTTCGGCGCGGCTTTGTGATGATGAACAAATCGGACATGTCGGTGAATTTGATGATTACATACGTGACATGGAAACACTCCTCGAGCATATAGAGACAAAAACTTATCAGGCCCGGTTTCTGTTAGCTCACTCAATGGGAGGAGCCGTGGTCACCCGGTATATTCAGACTCATCCCAGACATGGATTTCATGCGATGGCATTAACGGCACCGATGTTTGGTCTGAATATTCCTCGTCTGCTTCGCCCAATCGCTCTGCCTCTGACTCAGATTTTATCCGGTCTATCTGCAAAACCAACATATGCTCCGGGTTATCAGGCTTACTACCCGAAACCATTTGAAGACAATCCACTAACTCACAGCCAGATCAGATATCAGTGGTTCAGAGCACTTTATGAAGAGCATCCCGAACTAAAAATCGGCGGTCCCAGTACTCATTGGGTCTGGCAAAGTCTGATCGCGATTCGTCAATGCCACCAGCTTACCCGGCAAATCACACTTCCCACCCTGATACTACAGGCAGGTGAAGACACGATCGTCAACAACCATGCGCAAGATTTGTTTTGTCGTAAAGTCGCAAAAACCAATCCGCAGATCGACCTTGTGAATATCGCAGGGGCAAAGCACGAGCTTTTATTCGAAACGGATCAGTACAGAACCCCAACACTGGATGAAATTCTTAAACACTTTTCATCCTGTAGCCCAGATGTATCAGCGGTCTCAGCTTATTGATATATTCCCTTCGACAACACTTAGAGAAAAAGAGGAAAGTCAGATCTGATGATTTTACCCTCTTCTTCCCCTTTATCTTTTCGTAAAATAGTCAATAACGCAGTTTTGTATTTGTTTCTATCTAATGAGGATTTTATGACGTCAACCAGCAAAGATATTCGCATTGTTGCTTCTGACCTTGATGGTACACTGCTCGCCCCGGACCATAAATTGAGTTCATTTACCAAGAGCACGCTGAAAACACTCCATCAGAAAGGTTATACATTTATCTTTGCGACCGGGCGTCACCATGTTGATGTGGCTGGAATCCGGGAAATCGCAGGTATCCCTGCGTTTATGATCACGTCTAATGGAGCCCGTATCCATAGCCCTGATAACCAGTTGATGTTCAGCCGCAACGTACCGGCAGAAATGATCCAGAGTCTGATAGATGTCTGTAAAGATGACGAAGATATCTATATTCATCTATATCATGAAGATCAATGGCTTATCAGTCAGGCAGACGAAGCTCTCAGGCAATATCACAATGATTCCCGTTTTACTTTTCAGTTGTTTGATCCGGAAAACCCACCATTGGATAACGTGTCAAAGATATTCTTCACTCACAAACAACGCAGCCATGACGCTCTGGCACACTACGAAGAAATGCTGAATCAGCGCTTCGCCGGGCGGGTTACTATCGCATTCTCCAGTCCATGGTGTCTCGAAGTCATGGGACCGGAAATATCAAAAGGACATGCACTACAGGTCGTCGCCAATTCACTGGACAAAACGCTGACTCACTGTCTTGCTTTCGGAGACGGTATGAATGATGTTGAAATGCTCTCGATGGCCGGGCGGGGACTTGTGATGAATACTGCCCATGAGAAGGTATTGTCTGCACTGCCGCAAATTGAACGAATCGGCAGTAATGAAGACGATGCTGTTGCGCATTATCTCAACACGCATTTACTGTAAACAGCACTCAGATTTCATAGTCAGTGACAATCTGCACCTGAGGACAGTTCCGGGTTGTCACCATCATGGTGACAACCACTCCGGATCAGCACACTGAATTTACATCAGCATACTGACTTTCTGCACCATCGTTACCGAATCTACAGGTAAGCTTTTTAGCGCGCTACCGGAGTTCTGCGGCAGTATTGCAACCGGACTCAACGAATATTGCTCCAGCGGAATCATCGGACGCTCAATAATCTGAATCAATAACTGTTCGAGCTGACTCGCCAGATGTTGAGGAGAGTATCGTGTTGAGCGGTAAGCAACCAGAACTTCCAGCGATTCTCCGGGCGTCACAAAAATCGTCAGCGGCAGATGTGTATATCCCCGGTTCTCCATTGCTGTCAGTTTCATCCCATCATAATCGGTTGAAAACCAATGATCGTAATTCGGATAGTTATCGACAGATAACATCGTATCAAACCAGCATTCCTTATTTGTGAGCTGCTGTATCTCATCCAGTCCCAACATGTCCTGCTCAGACAAATGGATCTGTTCCGACTGAATCTCCCGTAGCTGTTCAATCAGGGAAATTTCCGGTCGAAGCCGGATACGAACCGGAATTGTATTGGTAAACAACCCGACATAGGACTCAATCCCTTCAATATCACAAAAACGCCCGGATATCGGTGAGCCAAAAACTACATCCTTACGACCTGTCATTGCGCCCAGAACCATTCCCCACACACCTTGCATCAATGAATTCACGGTCAACCCATTTTGTCGGCAAAGTGCGGTCAATTTTTGTGTCATCTGTGGTGATAAGCTGAATGAAGCTTCTTTAACCTGAGTCGCCGGTATTTCGCCCTGATATACCAGTGTCGGTTCAGCACCGGCAAGCGTCCGTGTCCATATTTGTCTGGCAAACGATTTGTCCCGGGATGCCAACTGACTGACAACACGTGCATAACTCTCAGGGCACTCCGGTGTGTCCAGAGTTTCCTGATAGTACGCCCGCAAAAGATCCCGAATCAGAATTGGCATTGACCACCCGTCGATGACTAAGTGGTGTTCAGAAAGAAACAGTGTATGCTGATTATCATGATGATGAACTAATACGGCATAAAGCAACGGTTGCCGGGAATCCAGCATATCAAATGGTCGTAAAACTTCCCGGCCTTCAATTGCTGCCAGAGCACTATCCTGCTCTTCAGAACTCAGAGTGTGGAGGGAACAGATTTCCAGTGGCCATAAGCCTGTGCACCTGTCATCACGGTCATTCGGAACTTCCGGTAACACCTGAACAGGACGACCTAATATACGCAAGTCAAAACGGGCCAGCAGTTGGGGATGACAAAGAACGACTTCATCCAGAGCTCTTTGTAAACGCATTACATCCATCTCTCCGACAAATCTCATTTTTGTCAGTGCATTGTAATTACTATGCTGACTGCCGGAACGAACCATAGACAGCAATCCATCCTGAACGGGTAACGTCGGAATGATTTCCTGAATGGCACCATATACCGCCGTAAACTCTGCTTTTTCTGCATCACTTATCTGAATACCGCAGCCAAAGGAAGGCGGAACAGGTAATGTTTGCCTGTCTTTACGGGACTCAATTTTCAGTGCTATTTTTTCCGGAGTCTTCTGTGCGAAAATATCTTTCGCTTTCAGAATATATCCATGCTGACGCACCCGGTTCACCAATGACATGGCAGAAATACTATCGCCTCCTAACGCAAAGAAATCATCTTCTGCCGATACCGCCGACAAACCAAATAAAGACTGAATCTCCTGACACAGAAAAGTTTCAGTATTAGTCTGAGGGGCTCGTCCTGATTGTCTGGTCAGAGAAACCGGCATTGTCGCCAACATTTTTCTGTCGATCTTGCCATTCGGATTGACTGGCATATGTTCCAGAATCACTATCACTGCCGGAACCATATAATCAGGTAAAACCTGAGACAGAGCCGCTAACAAACTTTCACTATCCGGTTGTCCGGAACACCCTGAATCTAAGACACAAAAACCGATAAGCCGGTGAGTCCCGGCAAAAGGTTGGGCAAGGACGACGGCCTGACTGACACCTTTCTGCACTGACAACGCACTTTCGACTTCCCCTAGTTCTATCCGGTAACCCCGGATTTTAACCTGGTCATCACAGCGCCCGACAAATGCAAGCTGACCATTCTCATACCAGCGAACCAAATCCCCGGTACGATACATCACATCACCGGCAGCAAACGGGTTCGCCACAAAACGCTCAGCTGTCATTCCAGGTTGATTCAGATATCCCTGCGCCATTCCTTCTCCGGCAAGATAAAGTTCTCCGACACAACCTGTTGGGACTGGCATGAGCGATTCATCTAAAACATAAGTCCGGGTATTTGCGATCGGACGACCGATAACCGGCGTATCATCCGCCAGCAGCGTGGCACTTACTGCATCAACCGTATATTCCGTCGGCCCATAGAAGTTTTCCACGATCAATTCCGGATACTGACTGGCCTTTTGCCATAACTTATATGGCACGGCTTCGCTGCCAATCAGAACCAGTGTCGGCACATGAGACCGGGTCATCAACCCAGCCTCCAGCATCTGATAAAACAGTGATGGAGAGAGATCCAAGGAGTCAATACGATCCTTCTCAACAAGCCGGGTCATTTCAAAAGCATCCCGCCGTTGTTCATTAGAATAGATATACAACGTATGCCCGTGGATCATCCATAGGATCTGTTCCCAGGACGCATCAAAAGAAAAAGATGTCGTATGGGCGGCTCTGACTATGGGTAAATCCCGGAATTGCTCCAGCCGGGACAGTGCCCGGCCAAAAACGGTTTTCCTGTGAGACAGTGCCAGATTAAGCAATGCGCCATGACGGTTTAAAACCCCTTTCGGCTTACCGGTCGAGCCTGATGTAAAGATAATATAGGCGGTGTCATCTTTTTCCGGTTGCGGATAATCCTCCGGAAAATGTTCCCATCGACAAAGGAGCTGCTCGACAGCCCATCTCTCCACTGTAGCATTCTGAATAGCTTGCTGTAGATACACTGAAGCATTCGAGTCCGTGATAACACCATGAGGACACGCCTGTTCCAGAATCGCATCAATTCGTTCCTGGGGATAATCTGGATCAATCGGCAAATAAACCGCACCACATTTCATGATCGACAATAACGTAATCACCGCCAGACCACTTCTCGGTAAAGCGACCCCAACAACATGGCCCCGTTGTACTCCGCTACGCAGCAGGCTAGCGGCAACAATACTGACCTGTTCACTCAGTTGTGCAAAGGTCCATGAATACTGTCCGTCACGTAGTGCCACCCGTTCCGGAAACATTCCAACCTGCTGCTGCAATATATCAAGAATCGTTTTGTATTCTCCGGACAAGAGCAACTCAGGCCCGGTAGACCATGTCCGGATATCATTTTTCTCCTGCGGTGGCAGCCATGATAACTCAGCAATCTGCTGCGCCGGGTACGAAGCCAGTTGTTCGGTCAGGTGTGCAAACCTCTGGCCATGGATAGCTAATCCGGCCTCAGTGTATCGCTGAGCACTGGCACATAATTCCAGATAAAATCCATTAGCTCCCGAACAGAGAGAAAATTCAATATCACTGACCGGCTTCCGTATCAACTGATGTGCTTCTGCCACCCCTGCCTCAAGCGGAACATCACCCAGAGACTTTCTAAAATTCAGCAAAGGACCGTCCCATGCTGCATTGCATTTCTCTAGGGACTGACTGAACGCTTCACGCTCATACTGTTGACCATGGGAAACCAGAAATAACGTTTTTCTCAGAGCATGAACCACCATGGGAAAAGACATGTCTGCCGAAAGTGTCAGACTTACGGGACACACTTTCTCTCTGGCACCGAAGAGCGCATCCCCAGAGGCTGAGACCGGCATACCCACAGTCACTTTTTCCTGACCACAGATCAGATAAAGGTAGAGAAACACACAAGCCAGAGCGATTTCAGCGTCATCACATTCCCCAAGATCATGTTGTAATAATGCATCGGACAGCCGGACCACATGATGAATCACTCCTTTTCGGTCCCGGTTCTCCGGTCGGGACGATAAGCCGGGCGGAGATATATTCCGACCATATTGTGACCAGAATTCTTCCGGATGATCATGGTGTTCAGACTGCCGTTCAGCCGAAGGCCATGACGAAACAAATCCGTTCATGTTTTTCGGAGACATAGTGATTAATTCCTTCATGATTTAAACCTGGAGGGGCGAACATTCTGCCAGTTCCGTTCGACATAACAGAGACAGGCCGACTTCTCATCCGGGCCAAAAACCACGTTCCAGCCCTGTGGTACCGGGCTGAATTCAGGCCACAAACTATGTTGGTTTCTGTCATTGGTCAGTACCAGAAACCGATGACTAAGATCATCAAATGGATTGGTATATTTTTCTTCATTCATTATTTTTAGCTACCCTGCCACCCTTCCTGCCAACTAAGGGAAATATTTGTGCTTTATCTACATCAGGAATCCTGTTCAGTACAAATCAGAGTCACGACCGCATCATCCAGAAACAGATAGTGTCCATGACAAAACTGTCTTCCGGTTTGCTGCTGAAGTATCTGGGAAAGTTCAAAGGTGAAGAGGGAATGCTCCGGATCAAGAGACACCAGCCGGGCATCATGAAAATCAAGATATCGCTGGACCAAAGGATAAAGAGCCTTAAAGAGACTCTCTTTTGCCGAAAACATCAGAGAAACGAATGTGGTTTCATCCCAGTCAGTGACACTTCGTATCCGGAGCTCCTGAGGTGTTGCCACCATTTTAGTCACCGACTCACAAAGTGTTTCGTTCATCATATTTTCAACATCAATGCCAATCGATAGCAGTTGACCATTCTTAGCAACAACACTAATTGCAGTATTATCCGTATGGGAAATTGAACCAACAAATCCGTCAGGCCATACTGGTGAGCGATGATTGCCGATACTGACCCAGGGTTCCGAAGCTCCCTGATTCAGTAAAGCATGCTTCGCCGCAATCCTGCCGGCAACAAACTCAGCTTTTCGTTTACTAACGGCCCGTTGCAGGGATTCAGGTAACGTGATGCCCTCTTCCGCTGCTCCGGTTTCATAATGTTCCCGCACGTAGCGATTCATAAAAATAGTCTGTCCACCCAAGCATAACTGCTCTTGCCAGGTCAGAAATGTCATCGCGTATCGTCCCTACATTCGTTCATGTTACCTAAAAATCAAACGACAATGATGGGCCAGAACAAGGGTAAGCCGTCCCGAGTCTGAGCACTCAATGTCGTTTGCCGGGGAAATTGCTCATTATCATTTTTCTGATCTTCCCCGCAAAATACCGACTTCACCGTTGCAGTGCAACAGCAGTTATTAGCATACAACCAATACGCGTATAAACACCAATAAAAAACCTCGGAACTCGCTGCGAAGATCGCATTATTTCCTATATTTCCTACCCATATAGTGTCAATTCTCACGATAACAGCCCAGCTCGAAAATCCAGTTGCCCCCGAATCACAGACCTGAATGCACCATTAGTCACAATAAATTCATCAAATATTCTTTACCTGCGAGTTGCAATCCGTATAATTCCAAATGAAAATGATATTAATAATAATTATCAATTAAATAGAGAAAGTAAGTTCATCTTGCCACCGGAGAACCTCTTCTCCGCTATGAAAACTGACTGCAAACCACCATCGTCAAACACAAGATGATGTAACAGATACACGAAGCACTGATGGCAAACGTTTTGGTTACCAAATCATTTTTCAATGAACATTTAAGGACAAGTATGAAACTCTTAAAAATAAGTTATGCAGTGGCTACAGCATTAACTGTCAACGCAGCTATCGCAGCAGAAAACGGGCAATCTGTCAGCTCAGATGTCATGGTTGTAACCGCAACCTCAAATCAAATGTCACTACAGGATGCTCCGGCTTCCGTTAGTGTCGTCACCAATGAAGAGATCAACCGTCTGCCAGCCACTGATGTTGCCACCGTTTTGGAAAATGTTTCAGGTCTTCGCGTCATTCGTTCGTCCGGCAGTGAGCCATATGTTGTCATCCGTGGTCTGCATAACTCGACAATGGCTCAGGACAACTACACTCTTCTTCTGGTGAATGGCAGAAGAATTAACTCGAGTGAAACATTAATCCGTGGAGCTGGCTTTGACTTTTCCAGCATCCCGATGAGCGCTATCGATCACGTTGAAGTTATCCGCGGGCCAATGTCGGCACTCTATGGCAGTGATGCCCTCGGCGGTGTTGTCAATGTTATCCTGAAAAAACCGACAGAAGAAACCCGGGTCAATGCCAGTGTCAGCTACAGTCAGCCTCAGGAAGGTGACGGCACCCTGCAAAAAGCCAATGCGTTTATCAGCGGTAGTGCGATTCCTGAAAAACTGCATTACACCACGGCTGTTGAAATCAGCGATCTGGACACATGGTTCCCGGATGATGTGACCAATGCTTCCTTTACCGGAAATGCAGAACAGGAAAGACGCGGGATTAACACGGAACTGAGCTGGCTTGTAAACAGTAGCAATAAGGTCTTACTTAATCTGGGCTACCTGAGAGACGACCGGACTTTCCCGAGAACAGACAAATATGACACTTCCGACGACACGGTTTACAACAGTGAAAAATTAACCACCTCATTGGGCCATCAAGGCTTGTGGAGCTGGGGAAGTACAGATTTAAACTACCTGTACGAACACTCGGAAATCGACTCATATAATCCCAGAGAGTTACCCACGCCGACAGCCAATGCAAAACAAAACAATCATACGATTGATGGTCAGCTGGCTATCACCACACTCGACAAACAGATTATTACGACAGGCTTTGATATTGCCTACACGTCGATCAATATCGATCGGAACTACAATGGAAGCCGCTCAGCCACTCAAGACAGTCTCTATCTGCAAGATCAAATAGAACTGACTGAAGCACTCGCGGCAACATTGAGCGGACGGTTTACGAACCATAATCAGTTTGGCAGCGATTTCACTCCCCGCGCCTATCTGGTCTACGGAGTCACGGATAGATTCACACTCAAAGGTGGATATGCCGAAGGATTTAAGACACCGACAATTTACCAGTCTTCCGAAGACTTCTCGATGGCAAGTTGTGGTGGTAGCTGTGAGTTAACAGGAAACAGCAACATCCAGCCACAAGAGTCCAAAAGCTATGAATTCTCCGGTAGCTATCAGGCTGATCGCTGGTTTATTCAGGCAACGGCTTTCTTTAACCAGATTGATGAGATGATATATGTGGATCGTTCTACCAGAGCGACAGGCTTTATCAGTTATAAAAACCGCGACGGAGATGTTGAGTCCAAAGGGCTTGAGCTGGAAGGCGAATTCGATTTAACGGATAGCTTATATCTGACAGCAAATGCAACTTATACCCACACGAAAAATAAACTCACTGATCTGGAACTTGCCAATACCCCCAGATGGCTGGCAAATGCCAATATCACCTGGACAGCAAACGACGAATTATCGATGTTTGCCGGGCTCAATTTTACGGGAAGTCAAAAAGACGAAGATCAGGAGGGAGATAGCAATCACAGTAAACTCAGCGCCTATGCGGTTACAAACATTGGTGCCAGCTACCGTCTGACCGATCAATTTACCATTAAAACCGGCATCACGAATCTGCTGGATAAACGGTTGGACAAAACCGATGAAGATTATGAAGAAAATCTGGTCGGTCGCAGCTACTACCTGACCGTCAACTACGACATGTAATTTACCATATCGATGGTACACAAAGGCGGACTTGTCCGCCTTTTCTGCGGTTATCCCAACTCTCGGGCAAGAATTGCCAGCCACTGTGCTTCCGTCACCGGCATGATCGAAAGTCGGTTTCCCCGTTTAACCAGAGGCATTTGAGCCAGTTCAGGCATAGTTTTCATCTCCGCCAGTGGAATAGTTCGCTGCATTTTTCGGACAAAAGCAACATCAACCATCACCCAACGCGGGTTTTCCGGGGTCGATTTCGGATCGTAAAATTCACTGGCAGCGTCAAAAGCGAAATGATCCGGATAAGCTTCCCGAACGACCTCAGCAATCCCGGCCACACCAACATTTTTGCAGGATGAATGATAGATCAACACCAGATCTCCCACATGTATCTCATCCCGCATCATATTCCGGGCCTGATAGTTTCTGACACCTTCCCAGCAAGAACGCTGCTGAACACATAAAGTATCAATTGAAAATGTGTCGGGCTCTGTTTTAAATAACCAATATGCCATAATGTTATGCTGTTTCTATACGATGCTCCGATGAAGGAAGATATACCATGAAGATACAGAGAATCCTAATACTAAGCCTGCTGTTCCCATTATTTCAGGCCTGTACCTCATCAACAGGTTCCTCTTCTTCAAAACAGGTATATCTGGGGCAATCGACTGAAATTCAGGTTCCCCGGATACTGTTCCGTGGTCAGATCGTAATTGGCCCTCAGACCAGCTCATTTACGCCCTGTCACAGTAATCAGCAATTTTTACTCACCTTACCCGCCGAACAGAATCAGGCTCTCAGCAAACAGGTTACATCGCCTTATCAGGCAATTTACGGAGAGATCATCGGATTCCTGACCGCACCCAGCCAGACAGGCTACAATGCCGACTTCCGGGCCCGGCTCATCGCCCGTCAGGTTAACTATGTTTCAGAGGATGCAGTCAAAGGTTGTAGTCAGCCGGTTCAAAGTACCGAAGCCCGGGGACAAGACCCACACTGGCGTGTGCGTATGACTTCACCGGATACATTTGATGTTACTTTCTCCCGCTTGCAACCTCAGGAATGGTCCTTCAAACTAACCCGCCATACAGTAGAACACCGCGTCTACACCGCACAACAAGGCACACTGACATTATCACCATCACTCTGCCAGCTCAGTGACCAGACTCTGTATGGCTGGATGGCAACATTCAATACTCAGAAAGGACGATATCGTGGCTGCGCCCGGCTGGGAAATCAGGATCCATCCATGTCATGGACAGCAACTTATCAGGCAACATCAACCCAGCAGGAAAACTTCACGGTATCATTAATCCTGAAGGCCGATCATTCGGCTCAAACCTTCTATTATTATCAGAATGATCCGGACCCGATTATAGAAACCGGCTTCTGGCAGGCTCTCAATCAGGATCAGGTACAAGTCGTCATGACACAGCATCAGCAACAGTATCTGCTCTCTCAGCGGATTTTTACCCGGAAGGGCAATCAGCTTTATGCACCGAAAGAACAAGTCGGCCGGCAGATATACGATATCAGCAATGGCGGGCTGACACTCTACCGGACAGCACCATGAGCCGGATTCAGCCCCCGCAGACATGCCCTCGTTGTGGATTGATGTATCAGTGTATCTGTCAGAAAATTCCCCGGCTCAGCAGTGAAGTAGAACTCTCGCTGCTGACTCATGAAAGAGAACTTCCCCGGGAAACCAATACCGGCCGATGGCTGGTTCATGCGTTGCCACAATGCCATTCATTCTTATGGCAACGCAAACAGCCCTGTGAGAAATTTCAGCAACGGTTAGATAAGGAACATTTATTTCCGGTGCTGCTCTTTCCTTCCCCACATGCCCTATCTGTTAATGATGTCAGCCAGCGTGCTCGGGAAGGCCACAAGAAACCCCATTTTATTCTACTCGACGGCACCTGGCAGGAAGCCCGGAAGATGGAAAGAAAAAGTACCTGGCTGGCAGAGATTCCCCGAGTACAAATCACCCCGGATTCGGCTTCAGCTTACCGGCTGAGACGTAACCAGCAGCCCGACGCACTCTGTACACTGGAGGTTATTGCAACATTGCTCCAGCAATTAGGAGAAGACAGACACGCACAGGCATTAAAACAGTTTCTCTACCAGTTCATGGATGCGCTGTCGGCAGATAAAAGCGGACATGCCAGTCACCGGGAATGAAGCTACTTCAGAGGCTTGGGTTTTCCCAGATAAAATCCCTGCATATAATCGACGCCCATATCTTCCACAATACGACAAATCGTTTCGTTATGAACGAACTCGGCAACCGTTTTGGCATTGAGGACCTGACACAGTTGAATCAACTGCCGGGCGATCTTACGCTGTTTCGGATGATGATCGATATTGCGAATTAAACTACCATCAATTTTGATCACTTGTGGTTCAAGCTTAATGATCTCATCAATATTCGAATAACCGCTACCAAAGTCATCCACGATAATTTTTACGCCCAGTTTACGGAAGTGATTGCAGACATCAATCATGTGTCCATAGTCTTTGATTTGCTCGGTTTCCAGAACCTCAAGCCCGACCCGGGACGGGTCATCCAGCAGACGAATGGCATTTTCCAAATGATCCAGCGTCCGTTCGCTCATAAAATCCTGAGGTGACAAATTAATTGAGAATGACTCAGTCCGGGGATTCATAACTTCAAAAGTCCGGGTAATCAGCTGTCGGCTCAGATGAGTATACAAATGCGTTCCTTCAATAACCGGCAGAAAATGACCGGGCAGAATAATTTCACCATCATCTTCGATACGAACCAGCATTTCATAAGAAGAAACCCGATGATTATCCGCTTCGACAATTGGCTGGGCATAAACCAGTACATGATCATTCAGAATTGCCCGGCTCACACAGGACAGCCAGTTGAGCTGTTCCTGACGAAGCACTTCCTGATGACGCAGACTGCCGGCATCGCAGAAATGCTTATTCTCCTGAGCGGCGATTCGTCTGGCTTCAATGGATTTCATCAGTAAATCATCAACATCTTCATCCGGAAAACTGCGCTTACTCACCATTCCGGTACAAATCGAAACCGAAAGATAATCAACTTCTGGCAGCCCGGCCGGTTCAAAGTTCATATTTTCCAGCTGATCGATGAACAGAGAGAGCTCATAATGAATCCCCTCAGAGGAATAGTTGCTGGCAAACACAGCAGCCCATTCACCGATGCCGATCGAAAACAGAGTGCTTCTTCCAGGCAATTCTTCTTCTAAAAATTGTACAAAGTAGCGGGTAAGATCCTGAACAATCTGATCGCCAACCTGATAGCCGTACTTTTCATTAATACGGCTGAAATTGGTCAGTTTAACGGATAGCAAATGTTCATTCTCAGCTAACCGGGCCAGCCTTTCCCGAAGCATCGCCCGGTTCGGTAAACCGGTCAGCGGGTCGGTCCGGTAACTTTGCATCAACGCTTCTGCCTGAGCCTGAAGTTTATTGGCCATATTCAGATTCATTTCATCCAAGTCCAGAAAAGAGTTCCGGATCAGACTGAACAACGGAGAAACAGATCCCAGATAGTGAGCATCCACTCGGGATCTACGGGCCGGAGGACAATCTCCTTCTCTCAGTGCCAGAAACGTCATACTGTGATGCATGATTTTCTGCCGGAAAAACTCACCCATACAATAACAACCGTCGGTATTAGCGACTTTCTGTAATGGCTGGAACTCCTGATTCTCTTCCATAAAGCTCAGACGGGAAACACAGCTATAAACGAAAAACTGTTGTGGCTGAGAGGATTCCAGCTGGCGGGCTTTCAGGTAGACCTGTTCTAAAGTCAGCAACGGGTGATCATAGCTAAAACGTACCTTATCTCCGACTTTCAGTGGATAATCGAAGCTGATACCTTCATCAAGTGTCTGGCTCAGTGGGATAAAAGTATGCTGGTTAGGGCCTTCTTCCCCCAGAAATGGAAAATTCTGTAAGAACTCAAAAGGCAGCTCATTCCCATTGCCGAGATACTGGTTGTAAACCCGCCGGATAGGAAGGTCATCCAGCCGGTAAACAATATCCTGTTTCACCTCAGTGACCTCAAACGCCTTTCCGATCGGGTTCCATTCAGAATATCCGGCAGTTGCCTGCCAAAGACGATGACCATGCATTGCAACAGCAACAAATGCATTGTGATAAATCTCTTTGCCGTATAAGACCCACTGACCATGCCGGGTCATACAGGAACAACCACCAGCAATCGGTAAATTTTCCGGTGCAGTCGAAAAAATCCTGAAAAAAGATCGAGTGGCTAAATCGAACCGATCAGCAAAGCAGATCATAGCTTGCGTTTTGAGGCCAATATTCAGATCGCGTAGTAACAGCTCACTATTCTGCTCTAACTCATCTTCATAAGGCACTATCGAGCTGGTCAGTGAGGTTTCCTGAAATACCGAGATCAGAACCAGCGTTTTACGAAAATAGATCTCACTGTGATAGATGACTTGCTCACTACTTAATCCAAGCAAATGAGCCTGCGGAAAACGCTCAAGAATCACCCCGGCCATCTCCAGAACCGTCGTCTGTACCTGATCGGAAAAAAGCTGAACAAGCATCGTTTGCTGTTCATCAAACGATAACCGGGCCAGCTGCGCTTTCAAATCATGGCAATCATCAAGCAATAAAGAAACGGTGAACATGGACTGTGTACACTACCTCGTTCAATCATCATCCGAGCGTGCAAACAACATAGTGGGTCATTACACGATAACAACATATCTCAGACATGGTACGCTTACAGTAAGTGTAACAAACTTTGTAACTGATGGATCTCCAAGTCCGGTAACAGCATCGCAGCATGTGCCGTACGCATATTTTTTCGTCGGTCATTCAGCCAGCAAGCACCGAAACCATTCATTTTTGCACCGTAAACATCCGTTCTCAGATGATCACCCACATGCAAAATATGGGAGGAAGGCAAACCCAGATCGCGTTGTGCTTTCACAAATAAATCGGGGTAAGGTTTAGAAAATCCATCCGGACCGGCTTTCAGGATCCGCTGAAAATAATGTCCCAGACCAATCTTCTCCGGATCAACATTACCGTTGGTAATGGCTACCAGCGGAATTTTACGGCTCAATAAAGTCAAAACCTGATGGGTTTCTTCAGGAACATCTATCTGGTTACGCCAGTAAAACATTTCATTAATTGCGTCTTCGGCTGCGTTCCGGGCATCATGGGCTGCATACCCCAGTAGTATCAAACCCTGCATTACATTTTCATAACGCCACTGAGTTACATCATGAACCAGTTCTGGGGATGACTGAGCTAAAGAAGCTTTCAGCTGCTTCCACCACTCATCCGGACGCAATGCACTAATTGGATGATTCAGATGCATCCAGTCCAGCATTTTATTTTCCAGCCGCCGAATCACCGGAACGTTATCGTAAAGCGTATCGTCCAGATCAAATGTCATCGCCTGAATAGAAGGAAGAAAACGATAGTAATACATAAGTTATGGTTTCCGTTTTTTCTTTGCCCGGGGATGAGCCTGATCGTAGGCCTGAGCTAAATGCTGAAAATCCAGATGCGTATATATCTGAGTCGTTGAAATATTCTCATGACCAAGCAATTCCTGCACAGCCCGGAGATTATGGCTCGACTCCAGAATATGAGTAGCAAAAGAGTGGCGTAATTTGTGTGGGCTGATATGACTGGCAACCGACTGCTTCATCCCCCATTCAGACATTCGTTTCTGAACATTACGATGTGAGATTCGGCTTCCCCGACTGGAAACAAACAGAGCAGGTTCATCACTACGGGCAAGCTGCCCCCGGACTGCAATCCACTTTTTCACCCAAATCACAGCCTGACCGCTAAACGGAACTTTACGTTCTTTATTCCCTTTCCCGATAACCCGAATCTCCCCAAGCCCGAGATGGATATCTTTCAGATTCACACTCACCATTTCAGCCAAACGTAATCCGGCACCATACATCAATTCCATCATCGCCCGGTCACGAATAGCCAGTGGGTCATCCTCATTGACTTCCAACAACTGAGCAACTTCATCGACATCCAGATTTTTAGGTAAGGGTCTTTTTTTCTTCGGTGCTGAAACACCTTTCGCCGGATTCGCCGCCAGCTCGCCTCTCAAAACCAGAAAATCGAGAAAACTCCGTAACGCAGACAAGCGAGTCGACAGACTGCTGGCCTTCATGCCATCACGCATTCCTTTTGCTGCAAGCTGTCTGACCCAGGCTGAGTCCAGTTTCTGCCAAACGGTAACACCCTGCTCAGCCAGATAAGCAGCCATCAGCGTCAGTTGTTGCTGATAGTTCCGCCGTGTATATAAACTCAACCCCTTCTCACTTCTCAGATATTCATAGAAGCGCTGAAGGGGTTGTTGTAGTCCATCCGGCAGTACCGGGCTTTCAGTATTCATCACGACGACTCATCACAAATATACTTGTACTATGAACTTTTCCACGGCAGAACACGCATCAGATGTGTCAAAACCGCAGCCAGATAACGCAGAAAGAGCGTATCCATACTCGGCTGGAAGTGCCCACCATCTTCACTGGAAAATGCCAGCACACCATGCATGGTATCGCCTCTGACCGGGAGAACAACATAAGAACCGAATTCGGGAGCTAATGAAAGTTCTCCAAACAAACCATCCCGGTCAGCTTTGCGCATTCTTCCCAGATAAGCACTGTTCCCATTAAAATAGTTCATGGCAAAACGTTGCCAATACTCCTGATCCAGAGCGTACTGTGCCGGAGCATCAGACAGACGGACATGTGCTTTCAGAGATAATTCCTGAGCTTTATGTTCAATTGCCCGGATAACCTGAGACAGGTCATCACACTGAAACATCTGCTCCTGCAAGTCCATAAATGCATGGAAGGTCCGGTCATTACTTGCAGCCAGAGACATCAGTGCCGTGATTTCTTCTTCCAGCTCCTCGATCCGGTGCCTCTGCCGATTCATCTGAATATGAACCAGCGACACCGCACCAAGCTGCTGATGAGGAAGCGCCAGCCGATCTACCAACTCCGGCCGACTCATAAAAAAGTCAGGATGATTTTGCAGATACTCGGCAACCACCTCAGCAGTTAACACATCATTTTCATCAAATTCAGTTTCAGTGTTTGACACGACAACCCTTTCTAACAGCTTGTTTCAACAACTTTTTAGCAATTCTTCTTTTAACAAGAGATCTGACCATCGAAAACATGGGTAGCAGGACCAGTCATAAATAAAGGCTGCCCCGGCCCTTTCCAACAGATTTTCAGCTCTCCGCCAGGCAGATGAACGCTAACGTGCTCACCCAGTTGCTCCTGAACAATCCCTACAGCAACAGCGGCACAAGCGCCGCTGCCACACGCCTGCGTTTCACCGGCACCACGTTCATAGACGCGCAACCGGACTTCATTCGGATTCACAACCTGCATGAAACCGGCATTTACCCGTTCAGGAAAACGCTCATGAGATTCGAGTAACGGACCAAGCGTCTCAATATCCGCCGTATCAACATCATCAACAATCGTGACCACATGCGGATTTCCCATACTTACTGCACCACAGAACAAGGTTTGCTCCGCCACCCGTAAAATATAGGTCTTTTCTGACTGCTTCGCTTTAAACGGGATTTTTGCCGGTTCGAACTCCGGCACACCCATGTTGACCGTAATCTGATCATCGTCTTCAACATTCAGCACCATTTTTCCTTTTTTGGTACTGACATGAATACTGTATTTGTTCGTCAGACCTTTGAGACGAACAAATCTGGCAAAACAACGCGCACCATTCCCACACTGTTCAACTTCACTGCCATCGGAATTGAAGATCCGATAATGAAAATCCGTTTCCGGATCATAGGGAGCTTCCACCAACAGCAGTTGATCAAAACCGACACCGGTATGCCGGTTTGCCAGACGGCGAATCAGCTCCGGTGAAAAGAAAATATTCTGGGTAATACAGTCTACGACCATAAAGTCATTACCCAAACCGTGCATTTTAGAAAAATGAAAATGCATAGGCCTTTTTACTCCGGTAAAACACTTTCCAGGGCCCACAAACTACTGAGCGGCTCACGCTGGCGCACCAGATGAACCTGCTCACCATCGACCATCACTTCTGCGGCACGTGAGCGTGTATTGTAATTGGATGACATTGCAAACCCGTATGCACCAGCAGAACGAACCGCCAGAATATCACCTTCCTCAAGAACAAGCTCTCGCTCTTTACCGAGAAAATCGCCGGTTTCGCAGACTGGCCCAACCAAGTCATAAACTTGTGCAGCACCGCTTCGCGGAATGACCGGAACAATATTCTGCCATGCCTGATACAACGCAGGCCGCATCAAGTCGTTCATCGCTGCATCTATGATTGCAAAATTCTTGTGTTCGGTATGTTTCAGAAATTCAACCTTCGTCAGTAACACACCCGCATTTGCAGCAATCGCCCGTCCCGGTTCGAAAACCAGTTCCAGATCCTTATGGTTCTCCAAACGAGAGAGCAGTGCTTTTGCATATTCTGCCGGCTGTGGTGGTGTCTCTTCATGATAGACAACCCCTAAACCACCGCCGACATCCAGATGACGAATATGGATACCTTCAGCTTTCAGATTATCAATCAGAGCCAGCAAGCGGTCGGTTGCATCGATAAATGGTTCAATTTGTGTCAACTGCGAACCGATATGGCAATCAATACCATGAACCTCAAGATGTTCCAGTTCATGAGCAAGACGATACACTTCAGGTGCGCGTTCAAAAGCAATACCAAACTTATTGTCACGCAACCCAGTCGAAATATATGGATGTGTTTTAGCATCAACATCCGGATTGATCCGCAAAGATACCGGAGCTTTAACTCCCAAAGACTGTGCGACACAATTCAATCGGTGTAACTCAGGTTCAGACTCGACATTGAAGCATTTAATCTTCAGTTCAAGTGCACGTTTCATTTCAGCTTCAGTTTTACCGACACCGGAAAATACAATCTTCGCTGGATCACCTCCGGCAGCCAGAACTCGTTCCAGCTCACCGCCGGAAACAATATCAAAACCGGACCCCAAACGCGCTAATGCACTCAAAACGCCTAAGTTTGAATTTGCTTTCACTGCATAACAAACCAGATGAGGATGTTCCCCAACAGCCTGATCAAACGCATGCCAGTGACGTTCAAGCGTCGCCTTAGAATAAACATAAAGCGGTGTGCCATAGTCCTTTGCCAATTCTGCTAAACGGACTTTCTCAGCCCAAAGTTGGCCATCATCCTGGTAATTAAAGTAATCCAAAATATTTTCCTACAATTATCAACAACTAAGGATTAAGGTTGTGTCTGTTCTGTTTGCGGCGTGTCGTCCTGAGGCATATACAACGGACCTGTCTGTCCACAACCTGCCAACGCTAACACGCACAGCACCAAAAGTGCAGTAAACTTTTTATTCATTTTGCATATATCGTGATTATTCATTCAATGATCCCTATAATCGCACCAGATTCAGGAAAAGCAATAGGATGTGAGGATGAACGACACTGAATTCCACCAACTTGTCGATCAAATGCTGGAACAAATCGAACAAATGATTGATGACTCGGGTGCAGATATCGACTATGAAACCACCGGTAATGTAATGACGCTCGATTTTGAAGATCGCAGTCAAATCGTGATTAACCGTCAGGAACCGATGCATGAAATCTGGCTGGCTTCAAAATCAGGAGGATTCCATTTCCAATATAATGAACAACAATGGATTTGTTCAAAAACTGGTCTGGAGCTGCTGACGTTAGTCAAACAGGAATGTGACAAACATGCCGGAGAATCGATAGACTGGGATTGATTCCATCCTTGTCAGCAACACCAATCGATATTAAAGGCTGAGCGTCCCGGCGGACAAATTATTATCCATACAAAACATTGCAGCTAGAAACTTAAACGCCGGGGCTCTGTGACATGAACATCCCCGAGAGAGAAAGCATAAGAAAGGTGGTGATTCAGGCGTTTACGGCTCTTGTCGGGCCGGTGCCGGAAGAAGTATCACTCCGGTAAGGGATAATATAGTTGCTGCCGTCATCGGCGTGAATAACCTGATAATACTGTGGCAAATTGAAATTAATCAGTTTCGATGCCACCTTCTTCTCATCCCGCATTGATGTGTAGAATCCGTTCAGGCTGGTAATCATTTCATCTTTACTACCGCTAAACTGATGATAAACCTCAACCCGGTTCGACTCATCAAGCACATAGATATTAAAACCGGCATCGGTATCTTCAAAGAAAAACTGAATTAACCCTTCACTGGCAAAACCGTCAATCGCCTCGGGCAGGTGATAATCCTGCTCCCGATCGATCATCATCAATGGGGAACCTTTGAGTTTATTCGTCGAGATACTGCGATAAAAATCGACCGAATTTTCCAGTCGCTGTACCGAAACACCCCGCCGCTCAAAGAACAGCCCATACATCTGGCGACCAACACGCAACGCTTTAAAACGACGGCGCTTTTCCTGCTCGACTTCGACCGGTTTCAGACGTAAATCAATACACTCAGCCAGCAATTGATAGATAGCATTGCGGATCAGACCGCGCAGGTTTTTACTATAACAAAAAACATCAACAGACTCCGGGGGCAAAGCATCCTGATGCATTTTGCACAGTACAGTTTTTAACGCATCGAGTATCGCGGTTTCCCCTTCAAAATGCAGGGTTCTGACTTCATGCCATGAATTGCGATAGACCAAGTCAATACTGCCGACCAGACAATGCTGCTCCGGACCGAAACTCAAAATATCAACGGATTTTAAATCAACCCGCAACGACTTTCCGGAAACCTCATAAGTCGGATCCTGTTCGAAATTAATAAACATCGCCAACTGGCTGATTTCACACGGACTGGCCAATGCATGCATGGTCGGACGACGCTTATGCAGCGAAAATGTATTTCTCAGATCACCGACCATCTGATAGAACTTATCAATATCCAGCTGCGCATCCTGAACGACCGCCTGTAATCGCGTCGATTCAGTGATCAGGCCATTAAAAAATGCCCATGCCACCAGCTTACTCAGATATTCATGGTGCTCCAGATAGCGTTGTCCCATCATCCGGCGCGGAACCAACGGCTGCTTATACAAATACCAGCCGGGAGGATTACTGCGGTTCTCCTGCACTTCAATAAAAGTCAGGTCCGGTTCGTGCAGGTCAGGAGAAATCTGTGGATTAAGCTGGGTTACTTTTCCCGGAAGAATTTCAAAAGCAGCATAAAGTTTACGGGAAAGAATTGAGATATCCTGAGGGCTGATTGATGAAGTAATATCGTTCCGGCGGGCAAACTGAATCAGATTACGATAGCTCTGCATTAAAGCATCCAGTAATCCGGTATGCATAAAGGCGACCTGCTCGACTTTCCAGTTACGCCGGTTATCCAGTTCAGCAATCACACTCTCAGACCAATCCCATGACTGAGTCAGTTCTTCTAACGCCATACGTCGCCACGGAACAGAACCAGCTCCAGGTTCGCGGGATAGCTTTTCATGCGTTTTCAGATAAAAACAGCGCCGCACCAGATCCAGCCGCGACTGGTCATTGATCCGCTCTAAATAACGGGTCACTTTTTCCAGCATCAGATAATAAGCATCCATCCCATAAAGATCCGGCTCATGGGTGAAAAAACGTCGCTTCGTATCGATACTTAATAACTGAGTATGAGGATATTCCCAGGAATAGGCCTCAAGCAGGATAGCTTTCAGAACAGATTTATAAGGAGAATCAATACTCTTATATAGCTGCCACAGACTGGCACCAAAATACTCTTCTGCCGGAATATGATTCAACCGACCAAAATCAAACCACTCAACACATTTGATATAAGATTTGCTACACAGATGGCTGACATACTCGTCATAGCACTCTTCCATCTCCGGTGGAATAATTTGCCACAGGAGCCGTTTTCCGGCCATGCGTACCGCCGAGCGGTAGAATTCATCAAGTAACAGCAAGTGTTGTGAAGATCCACAGTTTTCACCGGTCATTTCATCCGATTGCTTACACCGGAAACGTTGCTCATCCATGATGAAAAAGTTGGCTTCGACCCCCTGAGTTTTCGCCCAGTCAGTGATCAGCAGGCACTTATTAGCCAGTTTTTCCCGGCGGCCTGCACTCATCAGCGAAGACACGCAAACCCAGATATCCAAATCGCTGGATGTACTCTGACCAATCGAAGAGGTACTTCCCATGGTGTACAGCCCCTGAATTTCAGGTTCGCTGGATATCGGTAACGACTGTCCCAGAGTCAGCTCAGTATCATGAATAAACTGCTGCTGCATTTCATCCGCCTGAAATCCCCAGACGCCGGAAGGAACATCTTGATCGTAATAGCCGGGAATCACTGGATGGTTGAACTGAAAAAATGCGGGGATCAAGTGAAAAACACGTCGACTTTGTAAATCCATTAATGCCAGCGCACGCTCTGTACGTTGCCGGTTCAGATTATCTAATCTTTTGATTAAAGTCTCAGTGTAAGTCTGCAAGGGTAATATCCTTGGTTGAATCAAAACTCAACGATCTGTTTGCTCTTTATGCAAATCTGCCGTTAAAACGTGATCAATTTAACACTTTATGTATCAATGGTAAAGCAAACTCTCCCGGCATTCCCTTATGGAAAACGCGGAGAATTTGAGAACTGTTTTCATTGACACACATCTCACTCATGCTGTCTGATAATCATAGCTCAAACTATAAACAAGAGCTACATCACAGAATTTAAATTAGACTATGGTCGTATATCTCAAAATTTACAAGTTTTCTTGTTTACTTTTTCATTAGAGAAACGACAAACCGCAAATGCTATCTTTTCAAACGGTTGGGTGAACTTGGGGATCGAAAAGAACAGTGATAGGATATTGCTTATTATCCTTCCCAGATCAACTGACTATATATGACTGATTCATCGCCTATCCGTATTGCTACCCGTAAAAGTCCACTAGCCCTCTGGCAGGCAAACTATGTCAAGGATGCGCTTCAGGCCGCCCATCCGGGATTAATGGTCGAACTTGTCACGATGGTGACCAAAGGAGATGTGATTCTGGATACACCGCTGGCAAAAGTGGGTGGCAAAGGGTTATTTGTCAAAGAACTCGAAGTCGCAATGCTCGAAGGACGAGCGGATCTTGCGGTCCATTCAATGAAAGATGTCCCGGTTGAATTTCCGGAAGGACTGGGGCTGGTCACAATCTGCGAACGCGCCGATCCCCGCGATGCATTTGTCTCTAACAATTATCCGGGGTTCGATGAACTCCCTGAAGGTGCGGTCGTCGGCACCTGTAGCCTGCGGCGTCAGTGTCAGATCAAAGCGGCCCGCCCGGATATTATTATCAAAGAGCTTCGGGGGAACGTCGGAACACGGCTCGCCAAACTAGATGCCGGAGAATATGATGCCATTATTCTTGCTGCCGCAGGCCTGAAACGCCTGAATCTCGAAGACAGAATCCGGAATTATCTCGAACCTGAACAATCTCTGCCGGCTGTCGGCCAGGGAGCTGTAGGTATTGAGTGCCGTCTGAATGATGAACGATTGATTGAGTTACTGAAACCACTCAATCATCCGGAAACGGCTGACAGAGTTCGCTGTGAGCGTGCGATGAACACTACTCTCCAAGGCGGTTGTCAGGTACCGATCGGTAGCTACGCGCTTCTGGAAGGTGATGAACTGTGGCTACGAGCGCTGGTCGGTGAGCCTGACGGCAGTCAGATTGTCCGGGGAGAAATTAAGGGACACCGGCAGGATGCAGAACAACTGGGTGAAACACTCGCACAGCAGCTCTTACAGCAAGGCGCTCAAGAGATTCTCTCCGCCCTTTACCATGAGCACGACTGACCATGTCCGTACTGGTGACCCGTCCCGGAAAACCGGGGAAAGCTCTCTGTCGTCAGTTGGAAAATGTGGGTATTCAAGCAATACACCACCCTTTAATCCGTTTTCATCCGGGAATGGAACTACATCAGCTTCCAACCCGGCTCCAGCAATGTGATTTGGTTATTGCGGTGAGTCAGCAGGCGGTTCACTATAGCCAGGAATATCTTCATCAACACGCACTGCAGTGGCCTTCTGATATCCGATACCTTGCCATCGGTCAAAAAACCGCACAGCTTCTAAGCAATTTTACGCAACAGGCGGTAAACTACCCGCCAGTGAGTGACAGTGAAAACTTTCTTTCACTGCCTGAGCTTCACTCCCCGGCCGGTCTGCGGATTGAGATCCTGAGAGGAAACGGTGGCAGGGAGCTGATTGCTCAACAATTAAAGTCTCTGGGAGCGTTGGTGAACTATTGCGAAGTTTATCAGCGGGAGATGCTCCCTTTTGATGGTCGGATCGCTGTTTCCGACTGGCAAAAGGCAGCCATTGATTGCATCATCATGACAAGTGAGCAACAACTCCGGTTTTTCTTAACACAGATCTCAGAACACGATTCTCAGTGGTTATTGAATCAAACACTTTTTGTACCCAGTGAACGGATTGCACATTATGCCCGTTCGCAGGGAATTAAGAATATCATTGCTGTAGGTAGTGCCAGCAATTCAGACTTAATGGCCGCACTTCTGGCCGAGAAGAATGACAGGAATCATCAATGACTGATAAACAAAACTCCGTCACCCCGACATCAGAAGAAAAGCAAAAACCGACCTCATCTTCTTCCGAATCATCAACTGCAGCGTCCAAAACGGAAGTGAAGAGCTCTTCAGTAAAATCAGAGAAAAAAACACCGGCTTCAGGAGCAAGACTAAGCAAGATTGCGATTGTTCTGACCCTGCTGATTGGCGGTGGCGTAACGGTTTATGTCCAGCAGACGATGCAAGCCTATCAGGAACAGATCAGCCAGCTCCGGCAACAACTGAAACAGTCTGTTGGTCAGGTTGAGACTCGTGTTTCTCAGCTGAGTCAGGAAACGGATGAAAAAACAGCAACAGTCATCAATCAGGTGGATACAAATCTGAATCAGCAGCAGAACAGTATTGAAAGTCTGCAACGGGCTTTGGCTGATATCAAAGGCCGCCGTCCCAATGACTGGCTGCTGGCCGAATCCGATTATCTGGTCAAACTGGCCGGACGCAAACTGTTCCTCGAACATGATGTACTCACAGCGACACACTTGATGGAGAGTGCAGATGAACGAATCGCAGCTCTGAACGATCCGAGTCTGGTGCCATTACGTCAGGCGATGGCCAATGATATGACCGCGCTCAAATCCCTGCCATTGATCGATAAAGATGGTCTGGTTCTGCGCCTGACTAGTCTGGAACAACTCATTGATAAACTCCCACTGGCCAATGCAATTCTGCCGGATGCTCCCGAAGAGAAAAAACCGGAAGTCAGCGAAGATATCAGTCACTGGCAGGACAACCTGTTAACATCTCTGAAAGATTTTTCCGAACAGTTCATCACTTTCAGGACCAGAGACGGTAATGTTATTCCTCTCCTCTCTCCGGAACAGGATTTCTACCTGAGAGAAAACCTCAAGGCCAAGATAGAAACGGCTATCAGAGCAGTCTATGACGAGCAACAGGAAATTTATACAACGGCACTGTCAACCGCCAGTCAATGGTCGGCAGCATTCCTTAATCCTGACAACAATGATGTGAAACAGTTTAATCAGGCAACTCAGACACTGAGCCAGAACGAAATCACCATTAACTATCCGGTAAAACTGGAATCACAACATCTGCTGACCGATATCATTCATGAACGTCTGCGTAAAGAAGTCTCCGGTTTGATGAAGGAGGGAGAATAATGATTCGAGCCATTTTTCTGTTCGCAGTACTCGGTATCGGATTATATGTGGGGACACAATACTCCGGTCAGCAGGGATACGTTCTGATCTCAATTGCCAGTAAAACGATAGAGATGAGTGTCACGACCCTGATCCTTCTGGTCATTGCTTTACTGGCAATCCTTTTTGGTATCGAGTTTCTGATTAAAAAAGCACTGCGTATCAGCAGCAGTACCTGGCATTGGTTTGGTTCACGCAAACTAAAACAATCCCGTCGGAATACCAATGAAGGAATTGTGAAACTCATCGAAGGTGACTGGAAGCAGGCAGAGAAAAAAGTCACCCGGCTGGCAAAAAATCATGATATGCCGTTACTCTGCTACCTAATCGCTTCCGAAGCTGCACTGGAACAAGGCAATAAAGAGAAACGGGATCAATATCTGGCACTCGCAGCCAGACAGGATAATGCGACACTGGCAGTCGAGCTGACCAAGGCAAGACAGTATACCAAAGAGCAGCGTTTCGAAGATGCACTGAATGTACTCAATGAACTTTCGATCCAACACCCGGATAATCCCGTAGTTGTCAGCCTGCTAAAAAACACATATCACCATCTTCACCAATGGGAGCCTCTGCTTGGGTTGCTACCACAGCTCAGAAAACAGAAGTTGGCAGAAGAAGAGGAAATTACCCAACTGGAAGTTGAATCCCGTAGTCATCTGCTGGCACAGGCTGCTGCTATCCGGGGCAAAGAAACATTAACGGAATACTGGAAAGATCTGCCGAAACGGCTGAAAAGTATTCCTGAAATGCTGACATGCTATGTTCAGCTCCTCCTGAAATATCAAGGGGATCAGGAAGCATTCGCACTCCTGAAAGATCAAATCAAGAAGCACCCGAATCTAGCCAATTATACCCTCCTGCCAGAACTCAGGCTCGAGAGCTACCAGCCGGTCATGAAGCTATTGCATGACGTCATTCGCAGAGATGAGCAGAATGCTGAAGCTCACAGTGCTCTGGGGCACATCTATGCTCAGGATGGAAAACTACCGTTAGCCCAAGGGCATCTGGAAAAAGCACTGCAAATCAGAAACAGCATCTCTGATTATCAGCAACTTGCCCAGATTCTGGAACAGCAAAATATGTCTCAGGCGGCCCATGATGTCAGCAAGAAAGCGCTCTCACTTATTGAGCCGTCTTCCTAGCTTCTTGCCTCTCGGCAATGGACAAGAAAAAAGCCAGCAATGCTGGCTTTTTTATCCAATAGGAGCTTCCGCTCATATCACCCGGGAAAACTGCTGCTGTCTGGCTTTCTCACGCAAATAGCGATCAAAACACATACAGATATTACGAATCAGTAAACGTCCTTTCGGAGTCACCGTAAGTTGCGTATCACTGACTTCGACCAGATCATCGGCAATAAAAGGCTTAAGCAATTCTAGGTCTGTCCGGAAATACTGCTCGAAACTGAGTCGGTGCTCACGTTCTATCCGGGTTTTATTCAGCGTGAAATTACACATCAGTTGCTTGATGACATCCCGGCGGACCAGATCATCTTTATCCAGAGAAACACCTTTCCATAACGCATGGCGTTGCTGATCGACCTGTTGATAATACTTCTTCAGCTCTTTCTGGTTCTGGGCATAGGCATCTCCAACCATGGAAATGGCAGACACTCCAAAACCAATCAGGTCACAGTTACCATAAGTCGTATATCCCTGAAAATTACGGTGTAAGCAGCCTTCCCTTTGAGCAACGGCCAGATCATCTTCAGGAAGGGCAAAGTGATCCATTCCGATAAACTGATAACCGGCGCCGGTCAGCATACTGATTGTCGTTTGCAGGATTTCCATCTTTTCCTGAGGTGTCGGCAGAAAGTCTTCTTTGATCTTTCTCTGTGCAGCAAACAGCTGAGGCATATGTGCATAATTGAAAATCGACAAACGTCCCGGTTTCATCTCCAGAACACGATTCAGTGTCCGTGCAAATGTCTGTGGGGTTTGTTTTGGCAGGCCATAAATCAGATCAAGATTGGTGGAACGGAATCCAAGCTTTCTGGCCCTTTCAGCCAGAGAAAAGATAAACGCCTCATCCTGAATACGATTAACCAGTAACTGGACTTCTTTGTTGAAATCCTGAACCCCGATACTCAGGCGGTTAAAACCTTCCTGATACAAATGATCCAGTAACTCCAGTTCTATCTCCCGGGGATCGACTTCAATACTAATCTCAGCCCCCGTTTCAAAACGAAACTCCTGCCGGATTAGCTTCATCAGACGGCTGATCTGAGGTGCAGTCAGAAATGTCGGCGTTCCACCACCGAAATGTAGCTGGACAACCCGACGGCCGGAAAGCAGGGACGCTCGCTGGCGAATTTCAAGTTCCAGCATGTCCAGATATTCATCGGCTTTGTGCGAGTGGCGGGTGACGACCTTGTTACAGCCGCAGTAATAGCAAAGCTTATGGCAAAATGGAATGTGGACATAGAGAGAAAGCGGACGTTCCGGATACTGAGCGCAAGCCATGTCAAAATCAGCAATCGTAAAAGCTTCATGGAACTCGACCGCCGTCGGATAAGAGGTATAGCGAGGTCCGGAGTAGTTGTATTTATCCAACATCGCCTGATCCCAGACAACCTGCTGACTAGATACCTGCTGAAACATATTTATTCTTTCCGAATGCAACGATGGACATCTATTTTGCCACACCGACGCACTCACGCATCGGGCAGTAAAATAGAAATCCATCATTAATGTTTGAAAGTGCTACAGAGATCACTGAATAGACCACGGTAAATCGAGGTTTATACCATTTGAATCTGAATCTGCTGATTCAGCGGCTGAATCATATCCTTCAGTGTTGTCAGTTCGCGGATAATGTCATCACCCAGCCGGCCTTCTGCCTTAGTCCGTTCCAGATTTTGCTGCATCCTTTCTTTCTTTGGCATCACCTGACGCGCTTCCCCACGAGGCATATCTTTTACAATGTGATAAAGCTCCGAGATTGCCGGGAATTGCTTTTCAAAATCAATCCGCTGCTCACCCTGAACATAATCCATAATGCAGTAAACACGAATACTAATCTCCGACAGATCACACTGTCCCTGAATGCCAACCATACACAAGGTGTTCACATTCTCGAAGATATTCGCATTTCTTTTTTCAATGGCAAGTTCCTGGTGTCTGATAACCAATGCCTGTTGCTTCTTCAGCTTCACCAGCAGGTATCCGGCATAAATAGCCAGCCCTACAACAATCACGCTGCCGACAATCACCAGTATGGTCAGATTCATACGTCGCTCCTATTATTGAAAGTCATCCGGATCAAATCCGGTAAATTTCTCCAGAAGTTCGTCATCCGATGCCGATTTTTTCGATGCTCTGGCTGGTTGTGGTGAAACCTCATCCTCAAGTTCATCTTCACCATCAAACAGACCAAGCTGTTTCATCAACTGTTCGATTCGGTTGAGTTTTTCATCAACATATTGCTGCAATCCGGCGCCAAGCTTCTCACCCTGATCCAATCTGGCAAGTAACACGTTCAGTTGAGCATCGTTTTCCAACAACGCCAACTCCTGTTCAGCCTGCTCATAACGCTTTTCAGTTGTTAACTCAGGCTGAGCCTCTACAACTAACGGAATCTTTTTCTTGCTACCAAGACGTGGATCCCGCGGTTGTGACGTTAATCGGGCGGCGGCTCCTGACTCTTCTGAATGGCGGCTTCCGCTTTTCAGCCCTTTTCTTTTCTTCAGCTTCTTACGCAAACGTCCTTCGATATCCGTCTGAGAACGCTGGCGAACGACAACGACATCAGTATTCCCGGATGATCTGGCTTTTTTCTTACGGCTCATTACTGGCTTTTCCTCAGTAAAATTACATCACTACCGATAAATTCGATTTCGAGATTATCCCGCTTTGCTAAAAAACGGAAAGTCTCCTGACTAAAAAAGCTTACATGGGTAAGGTCATTTTTATAATGCCACCCAGCAAACGCTTCAACATCCCTGACCAATTTGGTCATTATTCCGATATATCCCCCGGGTTTGACCAACGCCAGCCACTGCTGCCACACCTGATCCGGTGTATGTAAGTGTTCAATCACTTCTGTTGCAGTGACAAAATCATAAGTTGATTTCAGCGCTTTTGTCTGCGGGAAATAGAAAATATCGTACAAGGCCATCCGGAACCCTTGCTCTTCCATCATCAGAGAAAGAGTCGGTCCGGGACCACATCCAAAATCTAACCCTTGAGCACAAGGCGCAATCCGTTCCATCAGCGGCACCGTTAAACGGGCTAGAAAACGCCGATATCCCGGATCAGAAGGATGATTCTCATGCAGATCATAGATGGATTTTTCTGATTCTGCATCCAGACGAAATGCAGGCGCAACACTCACCAGATAACATTGATGGCATTGCCAGTAGTCACGATGTTTATCTCGATGGTAAAAACTCAGTGACTCACTACCACACAGTGGACATGAGAACATACGGACTCCTTCTTACGGGATGCGCAACATACCAGAAACTTATCCGATAGTGGAGTATTTATGATTATTTATTCGACAAATGATCTCTGCCAAGGCTCAGAAACATAAAAAAAGCGACAGGAAAACCTGTCGCTTTCTAAACAGTCACCGTAGTGACGGAAACTATTCTGGCACATACAGATGCGCACAATATTCCTTTTGTTGTTCGTGCTTTCCCTGCAAAAACGTTGTTGTTCGTCATCAATCCTGATGAATTTTCACTTTCCCTGAAAACATCATTGTAACGAAGCACTTCCGTGGCTTGGTTCCATTACATACCCATTCCTTCGGGCCAAGCAGACCATCCTTATCAGACAAACTTCCTGTTTGTCAGTCGCTTCAGTACGAATCATTCATACCTGAAACGATGGGTACACTTTACGCTTTCTTTTAACCGGAACAACCCATCAGAAAGTGATTAACATCACACTACAAATGTAATATTAAAAATAATAATAAAATCATTAAATTAAAATGATGCATAGTTATAACTACAGGCAACCTATAGCAGATCTCTCACAATCAACATAGGAAAAAAGGAAAATCACCGTAAACCTGCAATGAATCAGTTCATATGTGTCATATAGTCAGCCAGTGACTCAATCTCTTTATCAGCCAATGAACGTGCAATATCCTGCATCATTCCGTTCAGATCATTATGACGGCTGCCATCTCTGAACTTGTGTAATTGCAGTTTCAGATAGTCTTCTCTTTGTCCGGAAACATCGGGAAATCCAGATGAAGCAATCCCCTTTCCAGACGGGCCATGGCAGGCAGAACAGGCCATTATATTCCGCTGACGATCGCCAAAGTGATACAATCTGGCACCATCTTCTTGTTCCGATTCCGGAGGCATACTGTCCGACTGGACACCTGACTGACTGCCGTCTTCAGGCAACCCCGCATAATAGGCAGCAATATCTCTCATGTCCTGCTCATCCAGTGCCATTGTCATCGCGCCCATTACCGGATCATATCTTCCCTGCTCTCCATTACCGGAGAGTCCGGCACGGAATGCCAAAAGTTGCCGGAGCAGGTAGTTCTGGTTTTGTCCGGCCAGACTGGGAGACAGCGGCACAGAGCTTACACCGGCCAAACCATGACAGGCAGAGCAGGTCGCAACTTTTTCCGGCCCGGCCTCTGGGTGCTCCTGAGCCCATACCATCAGACAAACAGACCAGCCGACAATGAACAGTACTAATTTCTTCATACCTTCCCGTGATAATGTTCCAGATTCTGATAGGAGTCGTGTATAATCGCCAGCTTCATTGAAATAAGTGGGTAAGTCTCGGCAGAGAACCCTCTTAAGCGTGATTGCTGCGATACCATTGCATACCGGCAATTCATTCGTCAACAGCAGAGAATCATCATGGAGTCCACATTGAGTGTAAAAATCCACTATCAAAATACGCATTTTATTACCAGTGCCCCGGACATTCGTCACCTGCCGGAAGATGAAGGCATCGAAATCGCGTTTGCCGGACGCTCAAATGCAGGTAAATCCAGTGCACTGAACCGATTGGCGAATCAGAAAAACCTGGCAAAAACCAGTAAAACACCGGGACGTACTCAATTGATCAACCTCTTTCAGGTGACTGAGGGATGTCATATTGTGGATCTTCCGGGATATGGATTTGCTCAGGTTCCACCGGAGCTGAAGAAGAAATGGCAAAAAGCTCTCGGTGAATATCTGCAAGCCAGGCAGTGTCTGAAAGGACTTGTCGTTTTAATGGATATCCGCCATCCGATGAAAGATCTGGACCAACAGCTCATCTACTGGGCCGTTGAGAGTAATATTCCTGTACAGGTTTTGCTCACGAAAGCCGATAAACTAAAGAGCGGAGCCAGAAAAGCTCAGGTTCTGAAAATTCGTGAAGCATCGCTGGCATTCTGTGGTGATGTCAGTGTCGATGCCTTCTCTTCGACCTCTGGTCTTGGTGTCGATACACTTCGCCAGAAACTTGATAGCTGGTTTGCTCCGGCATTTGAACCTCAGGAAGAAGAGATTCTCTCTGATGAAAGTGGTGAATCCGAACTGTAAACGAACCTCCCGGTTCCCCGGAAGAAATGACAAATCTAATTCAAATGATCTTTCTTCCGGCCATAAAAAACCCCGCCATCCTGGCAGGGTAACGGGAGAGATAATGAACTTCTTCTAATTGTTTTTGTGCCCTTAAAAGCATCGTTGAATCCACCTGATTTTGCAATCCCCTTGCAGCCTTTCCCTTCTAGAGCAAAATACCATTAATTATCTGATATATAAGCATTTAACTTAAATACCACTCTTTATTTACTTAATGAAATAACTATTTTGTGAAGGGTAATAAATTACAGAATCGTTACATTTTGTCATTCAGGAAACATAGAAAACAAACGGGAGATGACATACAAGATGTGAGGAGAAAAAGTGATTGTGTCATCACTTCATATTAGAATGAATCAGGATTTTATTGATACATAACATATATTTAACACAATAAAAAACGCCCCAGTCGAAAACTGACTGGGGCGGCTGAAACAGCCTAATCCAATAACGTGAAACAAAAGGTCTGAAAGATAGAACATCTTACCTCTGTACCCTACGTCATTAAATGTACAATAAACTGATGAAAAAGAAAACCCATTTTGTAGTTTTTTTTCATTTATTTTAATTCGAACAACATAACGATCTGATCTTTGATTACTTTTTTTTTGTTAAAAAAAAGCTGACACTTGTGCGCCAGCTCATAAAATTTATAACATTTCGGTAAAAAAACCGTATTAATGGGCTTGTTCCCAGCTATCGCCTCGCCCAACATCTGCAACTAAAGGCACACGAAGGGTAACAGCAGATTCCATCAATTTCTGTATTTTACTTTCAATTTCGGTCAGAGATGACTCTTCAACTTCAAAAACCAGCTCATCGTGGACCTGCATCAGTAATCGAACCCGTCCCAGCCCTTCCTGCTCAATCCATTTATCGACCAACAGCATCGCTTTCTTAATAATATCAGCCGCGGTTCCCTGCATCGGAGCATTAATAGCCGCACGTTCAGCCGCTTTTCTACGCATACCGTTCCGTGAACGAATTTCCGGAAGATGCAGACGACGGCCAAACAATGTCTCTACATATCCCTGCTCACTCGCCTGGGTACGCGTATCTTCCATATACTGCATCACACCGGGATACCGTTCGAAATACTTCTCCATATAGGATTGCGCTTCTTTCCGGGGAATTCCCAGCTGTTTTGCCAAACCAAATGCACTCATGCCATAGATCAGGCCAAAGTTAACTGCTTTTGCCCGGCGACGCTGCTCACTGGAAACCTGTTCAATCGGTACACCCAGAATCTCGGCAGCTGTGGCTGCATGGATGTCTTTGCCTTGCTGGAAAGCATCCAGCAGCGACTGATCTCCGGACAAATGCGCCATAATCCGCAACTCAATCTGAGAGTAGTCAATCGCGACAACTTTCCAGCCGGGTTCTGTAACAAATGCCTGACGAATTCTGCGCCCTTCTTCATTACGCACCGGAATATTCTGTAGGTTCGGATCCGTCGATGAAAGACGTCCGGTTGCAGTCACCGCCTGATGATAGGAAGTATGAACCCGACCAGTTGCCGGATTAATCATCTTCGGTAATTTATCCGTATAGGTAGACTTCAGTTTTGCCAGACCACGATACTCAAGAATGACCTTTGGCAATGGATAATCCAGAGCCAGCTCCTGCAATACTTCTTCATTAGTTGATGGTGTTCCCGATGGCGTCTTTTTCACAACCGGTAATCCCATTTTTTCAAAGAAAATATGCTGCAACTGCTTCGGAGAACTCAGATTGAATGTTTCTCCGGCGATTTCAAATGCCTTTTTCTCCAGTTCATCTAAACGCAGAGCGATTTCCTGAGACTGAACATTCAAACGCATGTCATCAATCAGAACCCCAGTTCTTTCCATTCTTGACAGTACAGGAACTAACGGAACTTCAATTTCCCGGTATACCCGCAGCAGATCTTCATTCTGTTCCAGATTCTCTATCAAACGGTGATGAAGTCTGAGTGTCACGTCAGCATCTTCTGCTGCATAAACACCGGCTTGCTCCAGATCGATCTGGTTAAATGTCAGTTGATTTTTACCCTTACCAGCGATCTGTTCGAACGAAATACAGCTATGTTGCAGAAAACGTAAAGCCAGACTATCCATATCATGCCGGCCACCAACGCTGTCATAGACATAGGAAGCCAGCATCGTATCATGCTGAATCCCGCGTAACTCAATGTCATAACGAGCCAGAATACTCATATCAAACTTCAAATTCTGTCCGACTTTATGGCAATCCTTATCTTCCAGAATCGGTTTGAGCTGAGCCAGAACCCAGTCCCGGTCCAACTGCTCGGGGGCATCCATATAATCATGGGCAACCGGTACATAAGCAGCTTCACCTTCTGTGATGGCAAATGACACGCCAACCAGATTGGCTGTCATATAATCCAGTCCATCCGTCTCGGTATCAAAAGCAAACAGGGAGGCATTCTTAAGTTTATCCAGCCATGCCAGAAAATCGGTCTCATTTAAAACAGTCTGGTACTGGCTGCGGTCAATATTGACCGCCGATGTATCCATCGCAGCAGCAGACGCTCCCGCCTGTTGCTCCGTTCCGGAACTTGTCACATCCTGCCCTTCAAGAATTTCATTCAGCCAGGATTTAAAGGTTAACTGACCATATAGCTGAATCAGACTATCCCGATCCGGCTGTTGCTTTGTCAGTGAATCCGGAGTTTCTTCCAGTTCAACATCCAGCTTAATTGTCGCCAGTTTATAAGAAAGTTCGGCATTGCCTTTATTCTCTTCCAGCTTCTTCGCCATGGTCTTGGAGCCCCGAAACCCCAAACCAGCAATCTTATCCAGATTCTGGTACAAATCATCCAGACCACCGATTCCCTGAAGCAATGCCGTTGCGGTTTTATCTCCAACTCCCGGAACACCGGGAATGTTATCGACTTTATCTCCCATAAGCGCCAGATAGTCGATGATCAGTTCAGGAGGAATACCGAACTTCTCAATCACGCCTTCCCGGTCCATCACAACATTTGTCATGGTATTGATCAGAGTGATCTTATCATTCACCAACTGCGCCATATCTTTATCCCCGGTACTGATCAGCACCGGAATACCGGCTTCTGCAGCCTGTGTTGCAATCGTACCAATGACATCGTCAGCTTCTACACCTTCGATCGCGAGTAACGGCAGTCCCATTGAACGTATAATCTGGTGCAATGGTTCTATCTGACAGCGTAATTCATCCGGCATCGGCGGACGATGAGCCTTATATTCAGGATACATATCATCCCGGAAAGTCTTGCCTTTGGCATCGAAAATCACGGCGATCCGATCTGAAGGAAACTGGCGCATCATACTGCGTATCATATTCACCACACCATAAACAGCATTGGTGGGAATTTCACCATTGCTCATGGTACTCGGATAGGCATGGAATGCGCGGTAAAGGTAAGAAGAACCGTCAATCAGAATTAACGGGTTATCAGGAATATGGGCCATAGTTTCTTGGTATCCGGATTTTTGAGGTCTCAAAATTATCCCCTTAGAATGCCACGAGTTATCTGAGGATTCCATGTCCCTTCACCTTTTTGCCGACATCTGTCGCCATAAAGCTCCGCACTCACAACATCATACTGTGGATAAATCTGTTCATAGTTTTGTTTCAGTTTGAATGAAACAGAACATGAATGAAAGAAACATACACATAAGTATTTGATATAAAGAATTTAAATAAAGGATCTGTGCAACCAGACACGATCCTTTTGTGATCAATCACTGTGGAAAAGTATATCGTTCTGTTATAACAAAGGAGAAAATTTGTAAAAAAGAAAAAAGCGACACCCGGAAGGATGTCGCCTAGCATAATCAAGAAAGTGATATCGTGTGACCAAATCGCTTTCTTATAAAGCTATAAATACACTGGAAGCAATGTGAGCAATGTCGTGTCAAAAAGAACGTGTGCAAGTCCGTAAACAATTCTCTTCAGCCAGAATATAGCTGACATCCAAACTGTGTTGTGAACTTCCTCATTCCCTAAGACGATAGTAATAATAATTATTCTCATTTAATGTGTCAAGCTCTAAATGCGAAAAAATCTCATTCAATTTTAATAAAAACATAATTCCATGATAAATAAGAAAAATAAAAGGCTGGCAAAAGCCAGCCTAAACTCTGTAGTTCCGTAGTATTGCGACACTGATTGCTATTTTCTCTTCAGTGCTGCAACCACGTCTTCCTGCTCTTCAGCCAGCCACTGAGCAACATCCTTGGCAAAATAGGTCAGAATGCCGTCCGCCCCGGCCCGTTTAAAACAGAGCAGAGATTCCATGACGGTTTCTTTTTCCTTCAACCAGCCATTGAGAAATGCGGCTTTATGCATCGCGTATTCTCCGGAAACCTGATAAGCGAAGGTCGGAACCTGAAGCTCTGATTTCACCCGGCGTACCACATCCAGATAAGGCATACCCGGTTTCACCATCACCATATCGGCCCCTTCACCGATGTCCAGAGCCACTTCCTGAAGTGCTTCGTCGGAATTCGCCGGGTCCATCTGATAAGTTTTCTTGTTGCCACTTTTCAGGTTGGCTGCCGAACCGATAGCATCCCGGAATGGCCCGTAATAGTTCGACGCATACTTCGCAGAGTAAGCCATGATTTGAGTATGAATACATCCGGCTTCTTCGAGAGCATCCCGAATCAGGCCAATCCGCCCATCCATCATATCTGAAGGTGCCACAACATCGGCCCCGGCCTGTGCATGAGATAGCGCCTGTTTGACCAACACTTCCGTCGTTACATCATTGATCACATATCCTTGTTCATCAATAATGCCGTCCTGCCCGTGAATCGTGTATGGATCCAGCGCTACATCGGTAATCACACCGATTTCAGGAACATGCTCTTTCAGCGAACGAACAGCCCGTTGAATTAAACCTTCCGGATTATAAGCTTCTGCGGCATCGAGACTTTTCACATCCTGATTTACAGAAGGGAAAAGTGCAATTGCAGGTACACCAAGGCTGGCAAGATACTGGGCTTCCTCAAGGAGTAAGTCGATCGATAAACGCTCTATCCCTGGCATCGACGCAATAGGTTCACGACGGTCTTTTCCCATCAGAACAAATATCGGATAAATCAGATCGCTGACAGATAGCTGATTCTCCGCCACCAGACGACGACTGAAATCATGTTTACGTACACGACGCATACGACGACCGGGAAACTGACCTACTATAGAAACTGACACGTGCTCCTCCTATCTCTTTCTTGTTCGTTGCTCGCAGAGTACATCCCCACAGAGACAAGTACCTGCCCTCACAACACTGATTTTGTTTTCGACACTACCATTTTTTATTGAAATATTACTTTATTGGAATATTGCTTTATTGAAACATCACATTTATCGAAAATGCTCTGAAATCATATCACTCTCAATCCTGTACACCATGCATATCAGGGAAAAATTCAAAAAAATGATCTCAGCATCACGATCCCTTATAATCCCTGATTCAGCCCATCATCGGAAAATATAATGATCGACACCCATGCTCATGTTTATGCCCAAGAATTCGACCACGATCGGGATACTGTAATCCAGCGGGCTCTGGCACAAGGCATCGACACGATCTGCATGCCGAATATTGACCTTGACTCCATTGAGCCCATGCTGGCCACTGAAGCTGCTTATCCGCATGTATGCCGCTCAATGATGGGTCTGCATCCCTGCTATGTTGATCAACAGGTTCATCAGACACTGGATACGATTTATGCCTGGTTTGATAAACATGACTTCATTGCTGTCGGAGAAATCGGAATTGACCTGTATTGGGATACCACTTACCGGGCCGAGCAGGAAAATGCATTTCTGACTCAGCTTGGCTGGGCGAAAGAGAAAAACTTACCGGTGGTCATTCACACCCGCAATTCGATGCAAGAAACCATTGATCTGCTGGCACAGGCTCAGGATGGCACGTTGCAGGGTGTATTCCACTGCTTCGGTGGCAGTGTCGAAGAAGCCAGAGCGATTCAGGATTTAGGATTCCATCTGGGCTTAGGCGGCGTGACTACCTTTAAAAACGGTGGGATGGACAAAGTCATTCCTCATCTTGATATGGACCAAATCATTCTGGAAACCGATTGTCCTTACCTTGCCCCGGTGCCTCATCGCGGCAAACGCAATGAACCGGCTTACACTCATCTTGTGGCTGAGCGAATTGCCGGGCTGAAAGAAATCTCTGTTGAAGAGGTGGATAAACTAACAACAACAAACGCTGCACAGTTATTCCGTCTTTCCTGAATCTGAGTCATCTCAATCGTCTCCTTTCCGGGAAGAAATTAAGAATCCTCTTGTCTGAACTGGTATGCCGCCAGTTTTTCTTCCGGAAAGTGCAGAGACTTTTCCTGTTCAAAGGCAGCCAAAAGGTAATCAACCGTGACTTTCACCCGGGGAGCAATCAGGGTACGGTGAGGGTATTGAATCACCATCTCATAGCTTCCCGGATCATACTGACCAAAAAGCACTGCTTTTAACTGACCACTTTCAAGATATTGCAGCGCATGATGAATGCCAATCTGTGCAATCCCCAACCCGGCAACGGCAGCCTGAACCAAAGCCTCAGGTGCCGATAATGTCAGTACCGCAGGCTCCGGGTCCATCGTCGTCAGACTACCATCGTCTCTTTTGAATCCCCAGGCATTGATGCGTCCGCCTAAAAACCGCCGGGCGATCAAACGGTGCTGGGTTAAATCTTCCGGTATCTGCGGCACGCCATGACTAGCCAGATAGTCCGGAGAGGCAGCAAGAACCGTCTTTAACCGACAAACCGGCCGGGTAATCAGAGAGGAATCAACAATTCGTCCGCCCCGAATCGCAATATCATAACCATCGCGAATCAAATCCGTCATCCGGTCATCAAAATCAACGTCAACCGTCAGCCCCGGATACCGTTCAAGCAATCCGGGTAACACCGGCAGCAAGTATTCCCGGCCAAAAGCAACGCTGGTCGAGATTTTGACGTGACCACTAATTTCAACCTTTCTTGCTACCAGACTATCGACTGCACTTTCCAGAGCACCCAAAGCAATACGAGCCTGAGATAAAAAGGCAGTTCCTTCCTCTGTCAGATTGATTTTTCTCGTTGTCCGGTTCATCAGACGAACACCAAGCACCAGCTCCAGACCTGCAACATTTTTACTGACCGCAGCCGCGCTGATACCAAGCTTGCGGGCTGCGGCTGAAAAGCTACCGGCATCCGCTGCTTCCACAAATGACAAAATTGCTCTGACATGTTGCGAGACTTCCATCATCACTCCCGAAATAAACTCAACTGAAATATAACTGACTCATGCATTATTAACCTCAAGTTGAAAAATGTTCAACCAGACACGCCATTAAAGTTACAAATAAACTCATTCATACTACGAACACTCAATAAAGAGTCGAGCCGATAGAAAACCACCTATGGAAAACTTCAGCCCGCAAATTCACTTTAATTCCCCCGGAGATAGATTCGATGAAAACTCTTGTTATTGTTTCACACCCCTATGCAGATCAGTCCAATGTCATCAAGTCACTTGAAAAAGTAGCACTCGATACGACTGATGTAACCGTGAGAAATCTGGACGCCATTTATGGCAAAAATGTCAGTAACTTCGATATCGCCGCAGAACAGGCAGCCTATGAAAACATGGACAGAATCGTTTATCTGTTCCCCATTCACTGGTTTAACATCACACCGATGCTAAAAGCCTATCTTAACGAGGTATGGACATATGGCTGGGCATTCGGTCCGGAAGGCGAAGCATTAAAAGGCAAAGAAATGCTGGTTGTGACCTGCGCTGGTGCAAGTGAGAGTACCTATACACCTGCCGGACTGGTGCAAAGTACGATAAAAGATGTACTTACCCCTATGAAAGCCAGCGCATTATATGTGGGAATGAAGTATATTGAACCCTTAGCTTTTTATGAATCTATGGATGTTTCATCAGAAAAACTTGCTTCATTTCAAGAGCAGCTTTCTCAACGGTTGCTTGCTTAAGCACATCTAAGCTTCATGAATGACTCCGGCTCTCATCAGGACAGTCTGAACTATCGTATAACCGGAGTCATTCTCGCCACACAGAAGCAAAAGCAAGTGAGCGTAGTCAACAAGTTGTCACTTCTGGTAAGCATCAGCAATATAGGAGATAAACCATGGCTCGAATATTTATCGTCGGTGTTACCGGAGGCGTCGGCTCAAGACTCGCCCCCAAATTAATTGCAGCAGGTCATCAGGTTTCCGGATTGTATCGCCAGCCGAATCAGAAAGCGGCTTTACAGGATGCCGGAATCACACCTTACTTAGCTGACTTAATGAATACCACAACACAAGATTTGATCGATGTAACCCAGGGTCATGACATCATCATATTTTCAGCCGGAGCAGCCGGATCCGGGTTAGACAGAACCACCACCATTGATTATGAAACGCCGGTCAAACTGATCGAAGCTGCACAGGCCAACGGTATTTCACGCATGTATATGGTCTCAGCCTTTATGGACTCTCTCCGGGGCAGCCCTCATAAAGAAGCCTTCGAACATTATATGAAGATGAAGCGGCAGGCAGATAATGCTTTGGTCGCTTCCAGTCTCGACTGGGTTATCGTCAGACCGGGAACGCTTGTCACTGATGATGGTGACGGCCTTGTTCATCTGGATCGCGCCATCCCTTACGGCACTGTTGCCAGAGGTAATGTTGCCGGAGTTCTGGCCAAACTCATCGACACTCCAAGCATTACCAAAGAGATTTTTGAGCTATGCGATGGTTCAACACCAATTGATCAGGCTGTCGAGGCTTTGATTCGCTAACCTGCCGGATAAAGAAGCAGACAACACGCATAGTCATGCGCATTGTCTGCTCAGTCATGCTTTGCGATCACCGTATCAATTCGTTATTGATATGCTCCGGCCGCATAGTGAAGTTCATAGCTGTGGCTATATATTTCCAGAATATTGCCGAACGGGTCTTCCATATAGATCATACGATAAGGCTTTTCTCCCGGATAATAATATCGTGGAGCTTTCATCCGCTTTTTACCACCAGCAGCAACAATTCTTTCTGCAAGCCCTTCAACATCCGGATCCTGAACACAAAAGTGGAAAATTCCGGTTTTCCAGTATTCGAAATTATCTTCAGGATTTATCTGATTTTTAAATTCAAACAGCTCAACACCAATTCTGTCACCTGTCGACAGATGTGCGATACGAAAACGCTCCCAGCCTTCACCGAAAACATCAGTACACATTTCACCAATAGCCGAATCATCTTCAGTAATATCCGTAGGTGACATGATTAAATACCAGCCCAGAACCTCAGTATAAAACTTCACAGCTGCTTCTAAATCCGGTACCGAAATACCAATATGAGAAAATGAACGGGGATAAGTCATCGACATAAGTTGCCTCTCTGTTTCAGGAAAATTATCTGTTGCCCGAGAGACTACTTAAAACTTGTAAAGCCCGAAAATTATCATTTATCATCATTTTGATAATTTTTTATTATGAGAAAAGTTATGCTCAATCCGGTCTGGCTGAACACATTCAAAACACTGATTGAAACGGGACACTTCACGAGGACAGCAGAGAAACTGTTCATGACTCAGCCAGGAGTGAGTCAGCATATCCAGAAACTCGAAGAAGCCTGCGGACATAAACTGCTCCAGCGTTTTAATAAAAGCTTTGAAATCACGGAACAGGGAAGAATGGTATATCAATATGCCCGTCAGCTCGAACAGGGTGAAGCCACGTTACTCGACCGGCTCAACTTCCATGATCCATATACAGGGCAATATCGTATTGCCTGTTCCGGTGCACTGGCTTTATTTCTGTATCCCCGGCTGCTTGAGATACAACAACAGCACCCCAGACTTGTCATACATCTGGAATCAGCACCGAATCACGCCATACTGAAAGGAATACAAGCGGGTGAAATTGATATCGGACTGGTCGCATCCATTCCGAATAAAAGCCTGTTTGATGCAGAGCAGCTTTGTGATGATCCTTTGTGTCTGGCTTTGCCGAAAGAGAATACCTTTCAATCAGCCCCATGTCAGACACTGATGAAGTTAGGACTCATCCGCCACCCGGATGTCGATCACTATCTATCTTTATATCTGGCAGACATCAGTCAATCAGTTATCTCCTCACTAAAACAGGAAGACATCCCGGTTTCCGGCTACATCAACCAGATCAATCAAATATTAATTCCAGTTTCCCGGGGATTAGGATTTACCGTACTGCCGCAGTTTGCAGTCGAAAGTTTTAGTGATGCTGCTAAGCTCGACATCATAAAGTCAGATCAGAGCGCGTCGGAAACACTCTATCTGGTGAAGAAACACAGCCGGAAACTCCCCGAAAGATTCCACATGATCAATCATCAGGTGAAATCTTTTCTGACTCACTACGATGAGTACAGAGAACCGTATCAATAGTGTCTCTGGGCGATCTCAGCTATGAGTCAGATTCCTCAACCTCTGACTCTTTCTTCGTATAGAAACGGGCACAAAAAACACCGATTTCAAACAACAGACACATCGGTACGGCCAGCAATGTCTGAGAAATAATATCCGGCGGTGTCAGCATCATCCCGACAACAAAGGCGGCCACAACAATGTAAGGGCGTTTCTCCCGTAATGTTGCCGGAGTCGTTGCGCCGGTCCAGCAAAGCAAGATAATAGCAACCGGGACTTCAAAAGCGATTCCAAAGGCAAGAAACAGCGCCAGTACGAAATCCAGATAGCTGGAAATATCCGTTGCAAAAGAAACGCCGCCCAGAGAAATTGCCGTAAAAAAACCGAAGATCAGCGGAAAAACCACAAAATAGGCAAACGCGACACCACCATAAAACAGAACTGAGCTGGAAAACATCAATGGCATCACCAGCCGGCGTTCATGCTTATACAACCCCGGTGCCACAAAAGCCCAGATTTGATAGAGAAGAAATGGTACAGCAACGAATACGGAGACAATCAGCGTCAGCTTCAGTGGTGTAAAGAACGGAGATGCGACATCGGTCGCAATCATGGTTGCGCCCTCAGGTAACCGTTCAACCAAAGGCTTAGAGATAAACTCATAGATATGATTGGAAAAGTACACCAGACAGATAAATACAACGATAACCGCCACGACACAACGTAATAAACGATCGCGTAATTCCAGTAAATGACTAATCAGAGGTTGAGTTTGCTCAACAGACGACATATTGACTCCATATTGCGTCAGGATGAAACCACAGCTTAAACAACATATTCCACTGTCGTTTCATGTCCGTGACGTAAGATCGCTGCTATTCAGGATGTTTCTCTACAGGAAGCTTCTCGGGTAACACAGACTCAGTCGAACTCACTTTATCAGCCAGTACATCATGTTCTGGCGCTGAAGGCGCTTCCAGCGACTGTGCTAACGGCTGCTCTTCTTCTGCCGATGCAGCATAAGGCTGCTGAACCTCACGAGCAACCTCTTTCAGGGACTCGATCGATTCATGCAGTTCAGGAGCTAAGTCTTTCACTTTCAGCTGCTCAGCCTTCTGGTAACTTTCTCTCAGTTCCTGGATCTGCAGCTCTTGAGACAGCTCATTCTTCACATTGTTTGCCATCTGTTTTGCCGATGCGATAAAGCGAGCCACGCTACGAATTGCATGTGGCAAACGCTCTGGTCCCAACACAACCAGCGCAATAACCGAGATTAATACCAGCTCCCAAAAACCGATATCAAACACAGAGATACCTACTCTTTATCCTGATGATTCTGAGCAGAAGAGGCGATTTTTTGTTGCTCTTCATCCGTTTTTTCACGCTTAGCGTCAGAAGGTTCCTCATTCATCGCTTTCTTAAAGCCTTTGACAGCACTTCCCAGATCACTTCCCATGCCCCGCAATTTCTTTGTCCCAAAAAGCAGAACAACGATGACCGCAATAATAAGCAGTTGCCAAATACTAATTCCACCCATGCCATTACCTTTTATTTCGTAATCAAACACATCACAGATACTCTACCGGCGATAGAACATCCAACTTAATAACCAAGACATACCGCCGATAACTGCTGTGCCTATCGACAGATCCACCTCGTGCCCGGCGATAAACACAGCCGAACAAATAATCGAAGTTGCACCAATACCCAGGAAAAACTTCCCTCTGGCCTGATCCCGTTTCACCTGCCGGTAATCCTGATACATCGCGTTTACCCGCTGGTTCATCACTCGCCCTTGCTTTAAGCTTTCGTAGACAAGTTCCGGTAGCTCCGGCAGTTTTTCAGCCCAGAATGGTGCCTTCTCACGGATAGAACGAAGTATCGCTCCCGGACCAACCTGATCAACCATCCAACGTTCCAGAAACGGCTTCGCCGTCTTCCACAAGTCCAGCTGAGGATACAACTGACGGCCCAAACCTTCCACATAAAGTAACGTTTTTTGCAGCAATACCAGCTGAGGTTGGACCTCCATATTAAAGCGACGTGCAGTATTAAACAAATTTAATAAGACATGACCAAATGAAATCTCACACAGAGGCTTGGCAAAGATCGGTTCACACACCACCCGAATCGCACTTTCGAACTCATCGACATTAGTGTCATAAGGCACCCAGCCAGATTCCACGTGCAATTCAGCGACCCTGCGGTAATCACGATTGAAAAATGCCAGAAAGTTTTCAGCCAGATAGCGTTTATCTTCTTTGTTCAGCGTCCCGACAATGCCGCAATCCAATCCGATCCACTGTGGATTTTCAGGATGAGCCGGTTGGACAAACACATTGCCCGGATGCATGTCGGCGTGAAAGAAACTGTCTCTGAATACCTGAGTAAAGAAAACGCTGACCCCACGCTCCGCCAGCAATTGCATATTCGTACCATTCGCCTGCAACGCTTCAATATCCGAAACCTGTATTCCGTAGATACGCTCCGACACCATCACCGTTTCATTACTGTGCTCAGAAATTACTTCTGGAATATAGAGTTCTTCGCTCCCTTCGAAATTGCGCCGCAACTGAATTGCATTCGCAGCTTCCCGGCGCAGATCCAACTCATCTTTCAGGGTTTTCTCATATTCACGGACAACTTCAACCGGCTTTAAACGCCGCGCTTCTGGAAGTGCTTTCGCCACAAGACGTGCCATGCGGTACATCAGTTTGATATCTGCAGCAATCACCGGACGAATATCAGGACGAATCACTTTAATCACAATTTCCCGGCCATTGGATTTTAGTGTCGCCGTGTGTACCTGAGCAATCGATGCCGAAGCCAGAGGTTCGATCGCAAAGTCATCAAACCAGGTTTCAACTGCCCCACCCAGAGCATCTTCGATCTGCTTCTTTGCCAGATGCCCATCAAAAGGTGAAACTTTGTCCTGTAATAGTGCTAACTGATCCGCAATATGGGGGGGAAACAGATCCCGCCGGGTGGACATCATCTGCCCGAACTTAATCCAGACGGGCCCTAATTCCTGAAGTGCCAGCCGCAGCCGCTCACCCAACGCTTTTTCCGGGTGACGGTTACGTAACCAAAACAGGGATTTTCGGGCCAGTAACGGCGCTCTGAGCAAGTGATGATCAGGTAAGAATTCATCAAGACCGTATTCCAACTGAACCTTGATAATCCGGTATAACCGTTTGATTTCCGTCGGCGTCATAGTTTCTCCGTCAGAGACTGGATCCGGACTTCAAGCCGGGATAACTGACTCTGTACTTCGTCCACCTGATCACAAAAATCAGCCAGTTCCAGTGGCCCCGGCGCAATCCGCCACTCCTCTGTCAGAACCTGAGCCAGATGAGACTGATGACGCTGATGATGAGATTGCAGGAAATGACCGAAATCCTTAACCCCCTGAGCCACAGTATGCGCAACTACGTCTCCGGTCAGACGCGACAACCATTCTTCCCAGTCCGGCTTACAGTCTGTCATCAGCTGAGAGAATTTCTGAGCCAGTTGCATGTCACCTTCCAGAACCAGTTTATCCTGCTTAATCAATTGAGTGATATTCGCCTGTTCCTGTAACTGTGGCAGAATTGATAATGTCAGAGAGAGATAGCAATCCGGCGTTCCTTCATACTGCGCCAACACATCAATCTGCTGACTGAACACAAACGTCAGCGTTTTATCCAGTTCTTTAAGATGGATCTGAATGACATTCCCTTTCAGGCGGGCAAGCTGGCGCACCAGTGCCGGGTCGTCCTGAACAAGTCGGTTCAGGACAGTTTCAATCGTTGCGGTCAGTAAAGGTTCAAATGGCATAGGCACCGCCTCTTCAGAATTTATAGCCACGATGAAGTGCGACAATGCCAGCAGTCAGATTGTAATAACTGACCTGCTCAAAACCTGCATCGACCATCATCCCTTTCAGGGTTTCCTGATCTGGATGCATACGGATAGACTCGGCCAGATATCGGTAACTGTCTGCATCATTGGCAATCACCTGCCCCATTTTCGGCAGGAGGTGAAAAGAGTAGGTATCGTAGATTTTAGATAACGGCTCAAAAATCGGCTTTGAAAATTCCAGAACCAGCAAGCGTCCACCGGGCTTCAGCACACGATACATCGAACGCAGTGCCTGATCTTTATCCGTCACGTTCCGTAAACAAAAACCGATAGTGATACAATCAAAATAGTTATCGGGGAATGGCAATTCTTCCGCATTTGCCTGAACATAATGGACATTCCCGATAATGCCATTGTCCCGTAGTTTGTCCCGGCCGACACACAACATTGAGTTATTGATGTCTGCCAGAACAACGTGTCCTGTATCTCCGACTATCCGGGAAAACTTCGCGGTCAGGTCTCCGGTACCGCCGCCCAAATCCAGAATTTTCTGTCCCGGACGAACGCCGCTGCAATCAATCGTAAATCTTTTCCATAGCCGGTGAATGCCGCCGGACATCAGATCATTCATAATGTCGTACTTTGCTGCGACGGAATGAAAGACTTCTGCCACCTTACGGACTTTCTCCTCCTTGGCGACGGTTTCAAAACCAAAATGAGTGGTTTCCTGATTTGCTGCCATTTTTTCTGATTGCACGCCTTTACCTACCTTGAATGATGCAACATAAGCCACAGATAGCATTACCAAATTCCCTGTTTTCTCAGGTGAACAAATGTGGCTGACTCATTGATTGCGCTAGTTTACTTTATCCCCTGTCGGATGTCTTTCTGCAATCGGCAGATTTTCTTCCGCTGATTCTTCTTCAGAAGCTGCCTTTCGGGACTCGTCAACCCATCGGGAAGCGATGGGGCGCTTCACTTCAACACCCAACTGCTTAAAACTTTCTGCCTGACGAATTGCATTACCACGTCCGCTTACCAGCTTATTCATCGCTCCCTGATAGTTCTGACCGGCCTTCTCCAACGCACTGCCCAACGCATCCATGTCATCAACAAACAGACGCAGTTTGTCATACAGTTTTCCGGCTTTTTCCGCAATCAACTGTGCGTTCTGATTCTGGTATTCATTACGCCATAAATTGTCGATGGTGCGTAAGGCAACCAGTAGTGTGGTTGGACTGACGATGATGATGTTTTGTTCCATCGCATCTTTGACTAAAGCGGGTTCGGCCTGAATTGCCAGTTGAAATGCCGGTTCAACCGGAATAAACATCAACACATAATCCAGCGTCTGAATACCTTTCAACTGCTGATAATCTTTATGACTAAGCCCTTTCAAATGGGTTCTGATTGCAAGTAAGTGCTCACCTAGTGCTTTATCCCGCGCTTCATCATTCTCTGCATGGTAGTAGCGTTCATAAGCAACCAGAGCCATCTTAGAGTCAATCACCACCTGCTTATCATTTGGCAAATTAACGATCACATCCGGCTGATAGCGTTTTCCTGACTCATTTTGCAAACTGACCTGCGTCTGATATTCGTGTCCTTCACGTAATCCGGATTCTGCCAGCACCCGGGCCAGAACAACCTCACCCCAGTTCCCCTGCTGTTTGTTATCACCTTTGAGTGCCTGAGTCAGATTCAAGGCTTCTTGCGCCATCTGCTCATTCAAACGTTGCAGGTTTTTCAACTCATGTACCAGTGTATGCCGCTCTTTGGCTTCCTGGGTGAAACTGTCATTCACCTGCTTTCTGAACCCTTCCAGTTGCAGTTTCAGCGGATTCAGCAACCCTTCCAGACTCTGTTTATTCTGTTGATCAACCTTCGCTGTTTTGACATCAAACAACTGATTAGCCAACTGTTCAAACTGCTGTTTTAAGCGTTCCTCAGCCCTCTCCAACAACTGCAATTTTTCCTGACTGGCTGTCATCTGAGCTTCATGACGAGCTTCCTGCTCCCGAAGCTGCGCCTGCAACTGCGCCTTTTGCTCCCGCAACTGAGTCAACTCACTACTTAATTGTGCCCGTTCCTGTTGCAAAGCCGCCATTTGCCCCAGCTTTTCGACTGAAGCCATATGCTGACCATGTAACTGTCTGAGTTCTGCCATCGCCAGATCCTGTGCATCCTCAGATTCATGCAAATCAGCCTGAGTCTGCCGCAGTTGAGTCATAACCTGAGAGAGTTCCTGCTCGTGAAGCTGCTCCCGGCTATCCAGCTGTTGCTGCAACCGGCTCAATTCCAGTCGCATTTTCTGCTTCATCCACCAGCCCGTAATACCGGCCGAGCCAACGACACCGATGGTCAAAATATACAACAGGGACTGATATTCAATAATCCATTGCATCATGGGAAAAAATTCTGTTTCTCAGCATATATAACTAAAAATGGTATTGCCGGACTGGATCAATGTCCAGTGGATTTGAGGAAAGGATGACTCAGACTAGCTACTGATGTCCTGAGTTGTGAGCTGACCGTATACCTCTCTGACACATTCTATGGATTCATCGGGTACATTGACGACCTGCTGGCACTGCTTGCAAGTCATCACCACTATTCCCATCACCATTCCGGCCGGGCCCAGCAAATGTACATTTTTCAGCCGGGAAACGATCTCCGTCGGACCACATGACGAGCAAAGCCCCCAAATTTTTCCACGTACTTTCTCACTCGTCATTGATATTTCCTTCCTGATTGCTGCAGAGAGTCAATTCCTCCAATGTCCCGCAACCCTACCGACTAAAACAGAAGAAACCGAATCACTCAGCTTGGTCATGCGATCAGGCTCCCACGAATTAATCAGGTTGTCACATTTGGTTTTATCCTTTATATGACACAGATAACATGGTTTGTTGATGGTTATGTTATGCTCTGGCAATCAAAGCAGCCGATAGAAAATACAGCACACAGGGAGACAAATGTGGAAAAGGTACAAAGCAATAAAAGTTACTTTGAAACAACATTTAAAAATATCTCTCTACCGGCGTTTACCTGTACCGACTCAGAGTTTGAGTCCTGTGAATTTATTGACTGCGATTTTTCGCAGTCAACATTCAAACACTGCAAATTTCTCGATTGTACATTCCGGCAATGTAATCTGAGCCTGCTACAAACTCCGCAAACCCGCTTCTTCGAAACTGAGTTTACCAACTGTAAACTCGTTGGTGTCGACTGGACACAGGCTTACTGGCCACCTTACTATCCAGATCCTGATCTGAAATTTTATGAATGTATCCTCAATGATTCATCAATGTTCGGACTGACTCTGACCGGACTGGTTCTGGAATCATGCAAGCTCCACGATGTAGATTTCCGGGAAGGTAACTTTTCCGGAGCCACCATGACAGACTGTGATTTCACCAACAGTCTCTTCATGCGTACCAACCTGCAATCCGTCGACTTTACTGATTCAGTCAACTACACCATTCATGTGCTGGAAAACCAGGTACAACAAGCCAGATTCTCCCGTTTTGAGGCATTGAGCCTGTTGGAAACATTGGGAATTGAGCTCGCCGACTGAACAGGAAAGTGTTATCAATGAACGAAAAACGTGCCCTGATGTTCGGTATTTCTGCAGTTCTCCTCTGGTCAACTGTTGCCACGGCATTCAAACTGACGCTGGCACAACTGACACCGATACAGATGTTAGCTGTTGCATGTGTTATATCATCAGCAGTGTTGCTGGCGATTTGCACATTACAACGCCAGCTCCGTCACATCATCCCGACATTTACGGCGAATCCGGGTTATTTCATCCTTTCAGGTCTGATTAACCCATTGTGCTATTACCTGATTCTGTTTCAGGCCTATCGGTTGTTACCCGCGTCTCAGGCACAATCCATTAATTACAGCTGGGCAATCACTTTAACGATCATGGCGGCTGTTTTTCTGAAACAGCAAATCCGCAGACAAGATTATCTGGCCGCAGTTCTGTGTTATCTCGGTGTGTTGATCATTGCCACACAAGGTAATCTGCTGGCCCTGCATTTCGACAGCCCGCTTGGGGTCGGACTGGCGCTGCTATCGACATTACTCTGGGCCGGTTACTGGATTTTGAACACTCAGAATAAAGCGGATCCGGTCATTGGTTTGTTGTTAGGATTTCTTATCGCGACACCGTGTATCATTGCTTTGTCTCTTTACGAAGATGCAGACTGGTCTCATATCACGCCCCAAGGCTGGCTGAGCGCAGTTTATGTCGGATTATTTGAAATGGGGATTACTTTTTTTCTCTGGCTCAATGCGCTGAAACAAACCCGTCACACCGCCAGAATCAGCAACCTGATTTTTATCTCTCCGTTTATTTCACTGGTACTCCTGTCCGTAATCATTCACGAGCAGATTCATCCAAGTACTATTCTCGGGCTCATCTGTATTATCGGAGGGCTGGTTATTCAGCAGTTCGCCGGGAAAAAACGAATGCATGCGGCCAAACAATAACACAACCAGTTGCATATTTGTATGTATAAAGAATAAACTCATCGGGCCAAATAATAACTTACTAAAGGATATCCCGATGAAATATAGAACGTTACTTACAACCGCACTTTTTCTCAGTACCAACGCATTTGCTCAATCAATCTATGTTGATGCCATAGGAAATAATGTGGGCCCGAATGGTGGCGAATATTACGAAGTAAAAGTAGAACGTGACGTCACTTATGAGCTTGAAATTACCGACAACGACGCCATTTTCAATACCAACGACGGTGCCAGAATGACCAATCTTGGGGTCATGTATGTACAGCCACCAAGAAAGATGAGAATTGAAACCGTTGAAGCCGGCAAAAAAACTTATATAGAAACAGAAGGACGAATGTACTTCTTTTTTGTCGATGATGGCCTCTTAAACAGTGGTGGTGCACACGTCAGTATCGAAAAAGTTAACGCTCAGTAATCAATTGTTCACAGCCTCTGCACAAACAACAGAGGCTGTATTCACAAGTAACTTTCTACACAAGTAACTGTCTACTTCGGTCTGGTAATGCCGAACTGATTGAGTGTCTGCGTCACCGTGTGGTCAAAGTCCCGCCGCTCTCTGCGTTTTTTCGCCTTACCTTTGAAAAAGCCCACCAGATCAGCAATACCGAACCCAACAGCGACCGCAGCACCGGCAATAGCACCAATCGGTCCACCGGCAGCACTTAATGTGCTGGAAATAGCAGCCCCCGCCGCCTGACCAGCCGCGGCTGCAACTGCACGTCCTGCGATAGATGCTGCCATCTTCGTCGCAAATTTAGCGCCTTTTTTCGCGATCCACTTCGCCCCTTTCTTAATCGCTGTATCTTTCAGTTTATCAAGTAACAAATTGCCACTGCCGGTTTCAAGCTGCTGAAACTGCTTCGACATAACATTGTCTTTCGAACTCATCAATGCTTTCAGAGTCGAGTCATTAATCGCATTGAGTTGCTGAGAATCGATTCCGGCTTTTTTCAGCGCTTTCTTCAGAACATTACCACCCGGAATCCCCAATCCACCATCGGAAGTCTTTGCCAGAGCATCATCCATAAAAGCGACACTGGTCCAGTAGCCGTTAAGTGCATCTTCTGCCGAAGTTCCCTTTTTATTAGCCAGTTCAGTCAGCAAATCACCGCTACTGACTTCTCCGGATACCTGCCGCAGTTTCCGCTCCAGATCCGGGCGATCGCTGACAATGTCCGCAACTTCAAGATGGCTGCCGGTCAGATCCTGATATAATTGCACTTCATCATGAAATCCCGCTAACGCCTGCGTTGCCTGTTCCGCAGACAACGGTTTACCATCATGGCTTTGCAATGATTTTTTCAGCGCGTTTCCAGTCAGTACTTCATCATGCATATGCCGGGTGACACTCCGGGATAAGTCAGAAGAAGAATTGATGATTGCTTTCTTATTCTCTTTGGACTTTTCTTCAAGAAATTTCTGTACATCCGGATCGTCCTGTAACTGCTCAATCTTCGCTTGCAGCTCTTTCTCAGTTCCTTCAGTATCACGGATGTCACGTCCGGCAATGACATATTCATTCATCCGCTGCAAACGCATCAACACGCCAGCTTTCGCGGCACCGGTATATTGTTCCGGATGTTTAAAAACATCGCCATCCAGTTTACTGGTATCGATTTTAGCCGTTGCATTCGACATCGCTGCATATGACATAAAGTCAGCAAACTCTTCACCGCTCGTCGGTGCCAGATTCTCGATAAAAGAGCGAAAATCATGAAAATCGGCCAGTTGATCTCCACCATGCCGGGCAACATCTTTGCCCCGCAATCCCAGATCATCCAGAATATTGAACATCCCCGGATTACCCCATAATCTGGAGGCTTCGATCAATTGTGGTGGCAATCCCGGATTGTTTGCCGGATCAGATAATGCCTGCAAATCACTTTTATTGAGATACTTAGTATCCTGCTGCCCTGCTGCGCCATAAGCCTTAGCCGCAGAACCGGAACGGATAATCGGGTCATTGGCAAACATCAGCGCAGCAGAACGGGCCATACTTAAGCTTTGCTCGTCTGCCTGTGGATGTTTCTCATGGTATTCATCCATCATCTCACCGGCTTCTTTGGCCCGGTCTTCCAGCTTGTTGGCAAAAACCTTCAGGTCTTTACTGGTGATTTTGCCGTCGGCTTTCGAATATTTTCCGCCCTCAGCCGTATCGGCAGCGGTCCGTATCGCCGGGTTGGCGTTAATAAAAGCCATTGCCCGTTCACCGGCAGCACCACCATCCCGGGCAAGCCTTGCTGCCGCATAAGCCCGGTTAAGCTCTTTGGCGGCCCCTTCTCTCTGTCCCGGCGGCAGGTGACTGACCATTTTATCCCATTTATGTAACTCTTTAGGACTGCTGTATTTAGAGTTATCAATGGCGGCCAGCACTTCCGGATCCTTCGCCGCATTATAAGGTTCCATCGTCACAGAAAACTGAACGGAGCTGGTTGTTTTCTCCACCTCTTTCATCGCATTTTCGATGATCCGATCCAGATTCTTTGCATTCTCCTGCTGTATCTGCCCTACTCTTTTGAAGAACGAGGCAAATCCCCGACTGTTCCATTGAATACCTGGCTCAGGAAAGCCACCATTAGAACCCATCGTTTTGGCAGAATCAGATGCAGTGCCGAAGCTGATTCCCTGCCCTTTCTGCTGAGCCGGCGGAGACAATGCATTCTGCAATACCTTCGTCGACTCATCACTGAGCGTAATCGGCATATGTACATTACTATCGACTCTCACAATACTCTTTCCCTATCGGTTGAATACATACAAGTGGCGGTTAACCGCCATATCATTCTCCGACGCAGGAAAGGAATGCCTGTCGCTATTCAAAGTGAATAGCGATTCATTGAAAACACTCGGAGTCCTGCATCTTGAAATTATTCGGGTATATATGTCTTACGTGGTATATGAGTATCCGCTGGTTCCTTAATCAGTCTATTTAACTGTTTTTTCAGTCAATATATGATTTCTGTCGCAATTATGCGGGTAAAGAACCACAAAGTGCGGGATCAGAGACGCTCAGGCTATCTATTCAGGTGATCTGTTCACGATAGCGTTTCGGGCTGACACCCGATTTGCGTTTAAACACACGGGAAAAATAGAGTGGATCGGTATAGCCGACAATCCGGCCGATTTGGTTGACCGAGTAGTTTGTCGTGACCAGTAATTGCTTTGCCCGGCTGATACGCTGATCATCACGCCACTGGGTGATAGTCATCGACATTTCTTCACGGAACAGATGCCCCAGCCGGGAGGGAGAAAGACAGATATGCGAAGCCACCATATCCATAGTGAAATCCTGATTAAGATTCTGGGTCATATAATTCATGGCTTCAATTACCCGTGGGTCAAGCGGTTTACTGACCACATCGGGCTGCATACTTTTGCAACGAATCAGAAGTTGTTCCAACAGGTTGATCGACAGATCGCTCCGGTAGGGTTCATCGGATTTGGACGTATACTCAATATCGATAAACAGATGTTCAAGATTCTGAATGGTTGTCTGATCCAATCCACGGGTGACATAAACCCCGTGGTGTTCTTCCTGCCAGTTCAGCCAGTCATGCCAGAACGCTCTGGGACGAAAGTACACCCAGCGGTGAAACCAGCACACACTGTCTTCTTTACGATGGTAATAATGGGCCGCCGTCGGGGGAAACAACAACAAATCACCCGGCCCGACATCCAGTGCGTCTTTGCCGGAAAAAAGAGTTCCCTCACCTTTACTGGTCAGGTTAATAATGTAGCCTTTCATCCCGTTGGGCCGGTCAATGGTAAAATCCAGTTCGTCTCCTTCAATAATCGGAGTCAGTCCGGCCACCAGATGTGCATCAAAGTTATACCCGGGTTTGAGCGGATCGTCTTGCATTCCACATCCTATACTGCTGCTTTCCTGTAACATTTGAGTGTACGATAACTCTCCGATTCCGTACGTTTTTTCACTTCACAGTTTCGTGCAAAACTTTTTACACCTGACTCTCTATTCTAAGAAAAACACTTAATTCAGAAAAATCCACTGGGTCGCAGAAAATGCCTCCCTGAAATGCTTATTCCCGGACGACACCAGATAGTCGCTCGGCCGCTCATTATACTGATGCTGTAACTGCTCCAGCCGGTTTTTCACTTCCTGAACCGAGGCCTGTTCGGTATGGCCGGTATGCATCGCCTGAATCTGATGACGCATATCCAGACGTGTCGGCACCCGGTTTCTCGCCATATACTCAATCACCAGTGCATCGGGACGGAAAGAATAAGAGATCCCGAGCGAAAGTGTTTCTTCGAGCTGAACATTGCACCACTGCTCAATCCGGTTATCTTTGACCCGAAACCGCCAGTGAAAGTCTTCCATACTGACGACTTCATCATTATTGATTAACTCCAGTTGACCACTAAAAGCCAGTCGGGAATGGGAGAACAACTGAAATACCACCGGCGTATGTGAAACAATCTCTAATTTCCAGTGGTGATGAAACAGTTGCGCCCGATCAGACAACTGAAGCTCATCCGGATCTATCTTCACGTTGGCTCCTTATACGGTGTCTGCCATTCACGGCAGACACCAGACCGGTTTATACCTGACCATTCAGCCGGTAGTACAGGCTGCTATATTTCAGATCGAGTTTATACTGACGCAGATCGGTCTGTTGATCGATGAGGGCCATCTCAATTCCGGCAATCTCAGCATAATCAGACAACATATCGACCGATACAGCCTGACTGTACACCGTGTGGTGTGCTCCGCCGCCATAAATCCAGGCTGTCGCAGCCTGTTCCAGACTCGGATGTGGTTCCCAGAGTGTATGAGCAACCGGCAGATTCGGCAGATCCTGCGGTGGTGTTACGGTATCCACTGTATTCACCAGCATCCGGAAACGATCGCCCAAATCAATCACGGAAACATTCAGAGCCGGGCCAGCTTTCCCCGAGAAAATCATCCGGGCAATCGGACAGTCACAGCCAATCGTATGGCGATGGATCTCAATTTTCGGCCGGGCTGCCGCAATCGACGGGCAGACTTCCAGCATATGCGCTCCCAGAACCTGACTACGCTCACCGAAATTGTAAGTATAATCTTCCATAAAGGAGGTTCCGCCGGGTTTACCCTGTCCCATGACTTTCATAATCCGGGCCATCGCCGCAGTCTTCCAGTCACCTTCACCGCCATAGCCATAACCTTTTTCCATCAGGCGCTGTGTCGCCAGTCCGGGCAGGTTAGTCAGTCCGCTCAGGTTTTCAAATGTATTGGTAAAGGCTCCTGCACCTTTCTCTGTCAGGAACTGTTCCATTCCCAGTTCCAGACGCGCTTCCTGTTGCAGAATTGCCAGAGAATCCCGGTCATTAAGCAGGCTGGGAGCGACTTCATAATTTGATGCATATTCATCAACCAGTGCCGCAATATCACTGTCAGTCACCGCATTGACGCGCTCACTCAGTTCACCCAGACCATAGCCGTGAACTTCATAACCAAACTGAATCTGAGCTGAGACTTTATTCCCTTCAGTCACAGCGACCTGACGCATGTTATCGCCAAACCGGGCCACTTTAAGCTGCTGAGCTTCTGCAACTCCGACAGCTGCACGACACCAGTCATCAATTTGCCGGTGAACCGATGCATTCTGCCAGTGACCGGTCACGACCTTCCGGTTAAGGTTCAGACGAGTTCCGATAAAACCGAACTCCCGACAGCCATGCGCACTCTGATTGAGGTTCATGAAATCCATATCAATGTCTTGCCACGGCAACTCTGCATTAAACTGAGTGTGCAGATGAAGAAAAGGCTTATTGAGCTGGCTCAGGCCGGCAATCCACATTTTGGCCGGAGAGAACGTATGCATCCACAACACCAGACCGATACAATCCGGATCATTGTTGGCTCTCCGACACACTTCCAGAATCTCATCCGGTGTTTTAACGGTTTGCTGTTCGACAATCGACACAGAAATATCGGCAGACGCATTCAGCCCTGCAACCATATCATGACAATGGTGAGCAACACGCTGTAATACCTGAGGTCCGTATAAATGCTGGGAACCGGTGACAAACCAGACCTGTTTTTTATCGAAAATTTTCATCGTGTATCCTTATTTCTCATTATGTTCCTGCTGCCCGTAATAAGCATTCTTGCCGTGTTTACGCAGATAATGCTTATCCAGCAGTGTCTGATTGATTGCATGGACATCCGCATTGATTTGCAGCGTTTTCAGTGCCATGGCTGCGACCGTTTCAAGGACAACGGCATTATGTACTGCCTGATCCGGCGTTTTCCCCCAACTGAACGGACCATGTTCTTTGACAATAATCCCCGGAATCGCCAGGGGTTCCTGCTGTCCGATGGTTTCTACAATGACTTTCCCGGTATTCAGCTCATAGTCCTGCTGAATTTCTGCATCGGTCAGAGAGCGGGTACAAGGCACATGGCCGTAAAAGTAGTCAGCGTGAGTTGTTCCCAGTGGCGGGATCGGCTTACCGGCCTGCGCCCAGGATGTTGCATTCATTGAGTGGGTATGGACAATTCCGCCAATCTGAGGGAAAACCCGGTATAACTCCAGATGAGTCTCCGTATCCGAGGAAGGGTTTAACTCGCCTTCAATCCGCTGTCCGCAGAGATCCACTACAACCATATTGGCCGGAGAGAGGTCTTCATACGCGACGCCACTCGGTTTAATCACCACAAGACCGGATTCCCGGTCAATTCCGGAAACATTGCCCCAGGTAAAGGTCACCAGATCGTGTTTTTGCAAATCCATATTGGCCTGCCAGACCTGCTCTCTCAGCAAATCCATCCGGGTCTTCCATGCAGCATCAACGACAAAATCGGGTGTAAAAGAAACATCAGTGGTCATGCGTCCCCCCTTTGAGAAGATTCTGTGTCATTCGAACGTTCTACAGACAGTTGCTCCAGCGACTGTCCTAACGTACGGTACATGGCGTAGCGGCTTTCCCGTACGCCGGGTATTGCTGATTCAGGCACATAAGTGCGGCTGATCGGACTCGCCATTTGCTTTTGTGCTTCCTGAGCTGTCGGATAGACTCCAGCGGCCACGGCAGCAAAAATTGCAGCACCCAATGCACAGCACTGCTCTGATTCAGCCACGACAATTTCCCGGCCAATCACATTGGCGCAGGTCTGCATCACATAAGGCGATTTTTGCGAAATCCCGCCAATCGCCACGAGCCGGTCAACGTTAACCCCCTGATTGACAAAACAGTCCACTATTGCTTTAGCACCATGAGCCGTCGCCTCGACCAGCCCGGCAAACAGGTCGACGGCTGTCGAACCCAGATTCAGTTCAGCAATTGCGCCTTTAAGACGCTGGTTGGCATCCGGCGTCCGGCGTCCGTTATGCCAGTCCACCGCCAGCGCCTGATTTCCACCTTCATCCAGTGCAGCGGCTGCCTGAGTCAACTGCGGGATCAGGGCATTTTCAAAATCGGTCAGATCAAAACTGACATCCGGATGTTCACTCAGATATTGCTGAACCGGCCAGAGCAGCAGACGTTTATACCAGGCATAAATATCACCGAATGCCGACTGTCCGGCTTCCAGCGCTGTCATATCCGGTAATGCACTGCCCAGAACCTGCCCACAGATTCCTGCAATCGCTTTGTCCGCCACCTGCGAAGGCTCAACCATCAGAATGTCACAGGTTGATGTCCCGATAACTTTGACCAGATCATGAGCACCGGCACCGGCACCGACGGCGCCCATATGGCAATCAAATTCACCAACAGCGATGGCAATTCCTGCTTCCAGTCCCAGTTGCTCAGCCCATGCTTCGGTCAGATAACCGGCAACCTGATCTGCGGTATAAACGTCGTGATACATGCGTTCCCGCAGACCAGCCAGAGTTGGCGACACGGCGGTAAGAAATGCTTCTGAAGGTAATCCGCCCCATGATTCATGCCACATCACTTTGTGTCCGGCAGCACACATGCCCCGGCGCAGAACATCTGGGTGCTGATTGCCACTCAGTACCGCAGGCACCCAGTCACACAACTCAACCCAGCTATAGGCATGCCGGGCAACAGCTGCATCCTGTTCACTCACCCAGGCTGCTTTCGCCCAGAACCATTCGGAAGAGTAAATACCGCCGACATAGCGGGTGTAATCAGGGAAATCGCTGGAGTGTGCCAGTTGGTTAATTCGTTCAGCCATCGGAACAGAGGTATGATCTTTCCAGAGGATAAACATGGCATTCGGGTTATCGGCAAATTCCGGACGCAGCGCCAGTATTTGCCCGTCAGCATCAATCGGAGCTGGCGTTGAACCGGTAGAATCGACACCAATACCAACCACAGACTGTGCGATGTCCGGAGTTACCTGTGCAACCGCCGCCTGTATCGCCTGAGTCATCGACTCCAGATAATCCAGCGGATGATGGCGAAACTGCGACTGTGCCGGCTGACAGTATCTGCCTTCTTTCCATCTGGGATACTCCGCCACCCCCGACGCCAGCTCGGTGCCGGAACGGGCATTGACCAATAAAGCCCGGACGGAATCTGAACCAAAGTCCAGACCGATCACACAGGGCTCACTCTTCTGTCTCTTCTCCATAACTCTCACCATTTTCAAGTCACCAGCACCATTCAAAGATTGCCATCATTTAAAAGTGCAGCGAGTTCACAGCTCATATTCAGTGTTGTCAGTTATAGCGATGGAATGGACGAGGGAACATGAACGCCGTGGCTAAAAATATGGATAAAAACGCCACAACTCTTTTTTTGAGCTTTAGTTTAAAAAATACGCAATTATGCACTTTATGTCGAAATATTACGGAAACGTCATGTATATAGGCATTAAAAGCCTACTTAAATCGAGGATAATATCATTTTGAGATCTGGGTCATGTTGTCTCACGCTATATGCATGGACAAAATAGCTACCTTTCATTGCTGTGATTTTCATCACTTCAATCCTTATCTGCTTGTACAAATAATGTCCCCGAAACAACCCTACAACCAGTGGATGGAATAGCAACATGAAGACGATAAGAAAAACACTCGCTGTCGCCGCTCTAGCAGGTACTGCATTACTCAGTGCCTCTGCTCATGCTTTTTTCGGTAACGATGATGACACACTCAAACTGGGTTATCTTGTAAAACAGCCAGAAGAACCCTGGTTCCAGACCGAATGGAGTTTTGCTGAAAAAGCCGGAAAAGAGTATGGCTTTGAAGTGATAAAAATGGCGATTCCCGATGGCGAAAAAACCCTCAATGCGATCGATACACTCGCAGCCAGCGGTGCCAAAGGCTTTGTTATTTGTACACCGGATCCTAAATTAGGTCCGGCGATTATGGCAAAAGCCAAAAGCTACGATTTAAAAGTAGTTACCGTTGATGATCAGTTCCTCAATGCCAAAGGCAAGCCTATGACCAACGTACCACTGGTCATGATGGCTGCCAGCCAGATCGGCCAGCGTCAGGGTCAGGAACTGTATAAAGAGATGACCAAACGTGGCTGGAATCCCGCCGATAGTGCTGTCATGGCTATTACCGCCGATGAGCTGGACACAGCCCGCCGCCGGGTTGACGGTTCAATCAGCGCCCTGAAAGCTGCCGGATTCCCTGCCAATCAAATCTATCGTGTCCCAACCAAAACCAACGATATTCCCGGCGCACTGGATGCAGCCAACTCTCTGCTGGTGCAATATCCGAATGTCAAACACTGGCTGGTTGTCGGTATGAACGACAACACTGTACTGGGTGGTATCCGGGCAACAGAAGGTCAGGGTTTCGATGCACAGAATGTCATCGGTATCGGTATCAACGGTGTTGATGCAGTGAATGAACTAGCCAAATCTAAACCGACTGGTTTCTATGGCTCTCTGCTCCCCAGCCCGGACGTTCATGGCTTTAAGAGTATCGAGTCACTGTACAAATGGGTCAAAGATGGTGTTGCACCGAAGAAATTCGTTGAAGTCACTGATGTTGTCCTCATTACCCGGGATAACTACAAAGCAGAACTGAAGAAAAAAGGACTGTAATATCTGGCAGGTGGCACGTCGTGCCACCTTCTGAACCCACAGGAGGCCACTATGGCAGCATTGCCCTCTTCTTTAGAGTTTTGTCAGATTTCCAAGCACTTCCCGGGAGTGAAAGCCCTTTCGAACATCAGTTTTCATGTTCGCAGCGGTAGCATTCATGCATTAATGGGAGAAAATGGTGCCGGAAAATCGACCTTGCTGAAAATCCTCAGCGGACTCTATCAACCCACAGAAGGACAGTTGATCATTGATGGTCAGTCCGCTGTGTTCTCTTCAACCGTCGATGCACTGGATCACGGCATCGCCATTATTTATCAGGAACTGAATCTGGTCCCTGAGCTCAGTGTCGCTGAAAATATTTATCTGGGTCAGTTACCGACCAGAAACGGCTCCGTTGACCGGGAAACACTTCACCGCAATGCACGGGAACAACTGGCCCGGCTGGGAGAAGACTTCGATCCGTCCCGTCCGCTGAAGGAATTTTCTATTGGCCAATGGCAAATGGTCGAAATCGCCAAAGCGCTGAGTCGCAATGCACAGATTATCGCCTTCGACGAACCCACCAGTAGTTTGTCGCAGCGGGAAATTCAGAATCTGTTTAAAGTTATCCGTGAACTACGTAACGACGGCAAAATTATTCTTTATGTATCACACCGGATGGAAGAAATCTTCGAACTGTGTGATGCCATCACCATCTTTAAAGACGGAACCCACGTTCAGACTTTCGATACACTGGACGAGCTGACTCACGACCGGTTGGTTGAGCTGATGGTTGGCCGGGAAATCAACGATATCTATAACTATCGCGGCCGTGAATACGGCGCCAGTGGCCTTAAGATTCATGAACTGATGGGGCCGGGACTGAGCAAACCTGTCTCTCTCGACATCCGCCGGGGAGAAATTCTTGGGCTTTTCGGTCTGGTCGGAGCCGGACGAACCGAACTGACCCGGCTGATTTTCGGTGCGGATAAAGCCACTTCAGGTGAGATCTATGTTCAGGGTGAGGCGGTCCGTATTCAGTCTCCCGGAGAAGCGATTCGCAATGGCGTCACACTCTGTCCGGAAGATCGCAAAGCCGATGGTATCGTGCCGATTCTTTCCGTGCGGGAAAATACCAATATCAGCGCCCGGCCGGACTTTCTCAAATCGGGTGGACGGATTGATTTTCGCTGGGAAGAAAAAAACGCGGTCCTACAGTGTGAAGCACTGAACGTCAAAGCAGCTTCCCTCGACCAGCTACTGGGTGAACTTTCCGGTGGTAACCAGCAGAAGGTCATTCTGGCCCGCTGGCTCTCTACAGACATGAAAGTCATTCTGCTGGATGAACCTACCCGGGGCATCGACGTCGGGGCAAAATCTGAAATTTACGAACTGATCTTCAAGCTGGCAGAAAACGGCGTGGCCGTTCTGGTTGTTTCCAGTGATCTGCCGGAAGTCTTGGGTATCTCCGACCGCTTGCTGGTCATGAAAGATGGCTCAGTTACCGGAGAGCTGCAACGCCACCAGTTTGATGAACAAACCGCATTACGTCTGGCGATGTTGGGTACAAGCAACCCTGTCGCAGCATAGAGGAAATCAGTAATGGCAATTACAACCACCAAACCAGAGACCACTGAGACGAAGAAACCGAGCATTGATTTATCCCACATCTGGGATAAATTCGGCATGCTTATAGTTTTTGCAGGACTGTTTCTGCTCTGTGCTTTTTTCGTCCCCTACTTCGCCACCTTTATCAACATGAAAGGTCTGGGACTGGCGATTTCCATGAGCGGCATGGTCGCCTGTGCCATGCTATTTTGTCTTGCCTGTGGCGATCTTGACCTATCGATCGCTTCAGTGATTGCCTGTGCCGGTGTCGTCACCGCCGTCGCAATCAATGCTACCGGCAGTGTCACACTGGGAATTATCGCCGGGCTACTTTCCGGGGTATTCTTTGGTCTGATCAACGGATTCGTCATCGCGAAACTTCAGGTCAATGCACTGATCACCACACTGGCAACCATGCAGATTGCCCGGGGGCTGGGTTATATCATCTCTGACGGGAAAGCCGTCGGTATCACCGAAGAAAGCTTTTTTGCTCTGGGGAACTCTTCCATCCTCGGTATTCCGACACCAATCTGGCTCACGATTATCACTTTCATTATCTTCGCATTCCTGCTCAACCGGACAGTCTATGGCCGCAACACACTCGCAATCGGCGGTAATGAAGAAGCAGCCCGCCTTGCCGGGGTGAACGTAGTGAAAACCAAACTGATCATTTTCACGGTGTCCGGATTCATTTCTGCACTGGCCGGAGTAATTCTCGCCGCCCGGATGACCAGTGGACAACCGATGACTTCTGTCGGCTTCGAGCTGGTAGTGATTTCAGCTTGTGTACTGGGTGGTGTTTCGCTCAAAGGCGGAGTCGGAAAAGTATCCTACGTGATTGCCGGGGTCTTGATTCTGGGGACTGTCGAAAATGCGATGAACCTGCTCAACATGTCACCATTTGCCCAATATGTTGTCCGTGGGTCAATCCTGCTGGCTGCGGTTATCTTTGACCGCTACAAACAGGCTTCAAGAAAGGTTTAAGTGGTGCTGTTTCATCTTATGAATCATGACATTTGCTAAATGTGATTCGATGAACTGATGAAAGAAAGCCCCCGAAAGAAATCATACTTTCGGGGGCTTTGCAGTGGAAAAGTTTTAAAACAGTATTACCGCATTACCACTTCATTTCACCGGTTGCGACTTTGGCACCGATATCAAGACCACCGGCAGGAAATTCCGGATAAGCTTTCTTCATCGCTTCAATCAACTGACCGGAGTTTTTCGCTTTCGCCAGTTCAGATTCAAATCGCTGGATATAGTCACGGGTAAAGACAGCAGCTTTGCTACCTTCAGGCTCAGAGCCGACAAAATGGCCCGGAATAACACGCTCAGGTTGCAGCGCGATCATTGCGTTCATCGTGTCGATCCGGTGCTGTCTTGCAGCTTTAGTCTGGCTGTCCGCCATCCATACATGCAGGCCGTAAGAAACGGCAACACCACCAAATGCTGTTTTCACGGAAGGTGCCCATAAGAAAGCATCATCGGTATCCAGCGCTTTCACTTCGATCGCCTGACCTTCCAGCATGATTTTATCGCTATCCATCACTTGAGGAACAAAGACTTTCTCAGGTGCACCATCACCCAGAATTGGTCCCCAATAAGCAAGTTTGGCATCTTTGGTAGCTTTAATATGGTCAACAACATGCTGGCTGGCCATAATTTTTACATCAGGAAATGCCGCGACAATCGGTTCTAATCCGAAGTAGTAGTCCGGATCGCCACCACTAATATAAATAGCGGTCAGCTTTTTACCGCTTTTCTTGATCATATCAACCAGATTCTGGCCGTTTTTAGTATCAAACTGAGCATCAAACAGAATAGCGTCATGCTTACCGCTGACCAGCTCGGATGAAACCGGGAATATACCGCCATGCTGGCTGGCGTTATATGCCTGAACGTTCAATGAAGCTGCCTGAGCAAAACCACTGGCAACAACAGAGAGCAAAAGCATACCGAAAAGTGACTTTTTCATAAGGAACCTCTTTATATAAACTTTACCTGAAAACTGATGTAATCCAGTATATTCGAATGCTATTCGTTCAAATACATCATATTATTGACATGACTGTAGCATAAATCGAGCAAATCATATGGACCGCTTAACTGCACTAAAAGTATTCGTGGCTGTCGTTGAACAAGGCAGCCTGACTGCGGGAGCCGAACAACTGGATATGTCCCGCGCGATGGCTTCAAGATATGTGGCAGAGCTGGAAAGCTGGATGGGAACCCGCTTACTGCACAGAACCACCCGTAGTCTGAGTCTGACCGGAGTCGGAGAAGACGTTTTGGCTCAGGCCAGAGCCATGCTGGCTCTGGGAGAAGAGATGGAACAGATGGCAATTCATCCGGACAGTGCGCCGAAAGGATCGCTGCGGGTGACCTGTAGTTACTCATTCGCCGAAGACTTCCTGATGGCAGCCGCCGATGAATACCTGAGTCAGCACACTGGTGTAAGTGTCGATGTACTGGTTGTTGACCGCGCCGTCAATCTTGTCGAAGAACGGATCGATCTGGCGATTCGTATCACCAATGACCTCGATCCGAACCTGGTTGCCAGAAAACTGGGCACATGCCGCTCTGTGGTCTGTGCCAGCCCTGAATATCTGGCAAAACATGGTACACCCAGAACCCTTGAAGAACTTTCGTCTCACAACTGTCTGACTTATTCCTATTTCGGTAAAAGCTTATGGCGTTTTACCGGGCAGGACAGTCAGGATGCTATTCCCGTCGGCGGGAATTTAAGTGCCAACATTTCTAACCTGTTACTGAAAAATACCTTGCTGGGAGGCGGTATCAGCCTGCAACCTTATTACTCGGTCGCTCATGCGCTGAAAGAAGGAACACTGATACCACTGCTGACAGATTATGAGCCGAATCAACTGGGAATCTACGGTCTGTATGCAACCCGCAAACAGATGTCACCACTGCTGAGAAGCTTTATCGACTTTCTGGTTGAGAAGATGGAAAAAGACACCATGTGGCAAAAAACCGGGCCAGCTTAGATACGCTGACCCGGCAAACAAGAAGCAACTGACCGGCTTATCCGCCTGATACGCAGGTCAGTGACAAACTCAAATCTGACTGTATGCCTGCGCAATCGCCGCGCCAAGGCGGGCATTGTTCAGCACCAGCTGGATATTGGCATCCAGACTGTTACCACCGGTCAGTTCGCAGACTCTTGCCAGCAGAAACGGCGTCGATGCTTTTCCGACAATCCCTTGTTCATTTGCCTCATCCAGTGCCTGTTCAATTGCAGCATTAATGGTCTCAACCGGCATCGCGTATTGCTGAGGAATCGGATTAGCAACCACAACACCACCCTGTAAACCCATTTCCCACTTCGCTTTCAATGCCGCAGCGATTGCTTCAGCACTGTCTAAACGGTAATCCACACTCTGTTCGCTTTCACGGGTGTAGAAAGCCGGCAGACTATCGGTCTGATAACCGACAACCGGCACACCCTGAGTTTCGAGATATTCCCGGGTCAGCCCGAGGTCGAGAATCGATTTCGCTCCGGCACACACAACGGCAACATTGGTATTCGCCAGCTCCTGTAAGTCGGCAGAAATATCAAATGTTTCCTGAGCACCGCGATGCACACCACCAATACCACCGGTGGCAAACACTTTGATTCCCGCCATCTGCGCCAGAATCATTGTTGCAGCAACGGTTGTTGCTCCGTCCTGCTGACCGGCAACCATGAACGGAATATCCCGGCGGCTGACTTTCGTCACTTCGGTTCCGGCCTTGCCCAGATACTCAATCTGCGCCTGACTCAACCCAACCTTTAAACGCCCTTCGATAATCGCAATCGTCGCAGGTACCGCACCGGCTTCCCGAATCGTCTTTTCGACCATCAAAGCGGTTTCAACATTACGCGGATAAGGCATTCCGTGAGAGATGATCGTTGATTCCAGCGCCACGACCGGTTGATGAGCTGCCAGCGCCGTTGCGACTTCCGGCTGAATATCCAGATATTTTTCTAACATGTTGATTCCTCAATCAGGCGCATCACCGCCTTATCTGACATCATTGAATTGATTGTGGTTCCGGATTGCAGAGTCAGCCTCGCCGCTGCCAATGCAAACGCAACACGACGTTCCCATGCCCACTCATGCAGATAGCCATGCACCAGCCCGGCCATCAGAGCATCTCCGGCTCCCGTAACATTTTGAATTTGTGTTGCTGTGGCCGGGATGAATTCTCCTTTCCCTTCCACACTTGCATAAGCACCCTGCCCGCCGAGACTAATCAATAAATGCCGTACACCTTGCTCATGCAGTCGTCCGGCAATTTCCGGCAACTGTCCAACCCGCTCAAAACGGCAGCCGGAGAGTAACTCGGCTTCGGCAATATTGGGTTTAAGGGTATGAATCTGAGCCAGATAAGGTGCAATTTTCCCGGCTTTGACCGAGGAAACCGGGTCGACGAACAAGGGTTTGTCGGCATAGGTATGAAACAGATAATCGAGTGCCGATTCGCTGAGATTGGCATCAATAACCAGAGCTGAGGCCCGATTCAGCGTACCACTGCGTTGGGATAATTTTTCCATATCCAGCGCTTCGATCAGTGCCATATCGTTGAGAGCCAACTGTAATTCACCCTGCGGGTCATGAATGGACAGATAAGTACTGCTCGCCCTACCGGGAACCACCAGACAGTGATCCACACCGACATTGACGTCGCGACAAGAAGTCAGTAGCTGTTCTCCCCACAGATCATCCCCGACCGCTCCAATGAACTGGACCTTACTTCCCAGACGTCCCAGATTCTCAGCAATATTGCGTGCCACCCCGCCCGGACCACAGGCCAGAGCGCCCGGATTCGAATCTCCCATGACCAGTGCGGCGGCAGAACGGCCACACAGATCCATATTCGCTCCACCAAGGACTGCCACATATCGCTCCGGTGCAATAACATAGCCTTTGCCCTGAATATATCCTTTGCGGGTCAGATTCATAATATGTCCCGCAACAGCACTACGACTCAGCCCCAGCATCTCTGCCAGTGCACTTTGTGCAATCATCGGATCTTGTTGAATCAGTGCCAGTATCTGCTGCTCACGCTCAGTCACAAACTTTTGTCCGGTTAACAAACATAAGTTTGTATATTGCATATTTTACATACAACCCACAACAAATTTTCGCCAACAGAACAGCGATATGACGACAGGATCACAGCTTCATCAGGTATTCAGCTCCCGCAGAGCTGCTCAGTCTGCCTGATAAAGCTGCTGTGCGAGAGAAATGAACGCTTTCACAGCCGGGCTGGATTGATGGTTATCCAGAACAGCCAGACCAATGCTGCGCTTTACCGGCGGAGAAAGCGGGCGACGAACATAACGGGTCGAATCACTGTCCGGCAGCGATGACTCCGCAACGATAGAAACGGCATCTCCGCTTCCGACCAGAGAAAGAATACTGAGCAGTTGAGAAGTCCGGTAACGAATCTGCGGCCGCAGTTTTTCAGCATGAAACAGGCGTGTCACCAAATCTGCCGACCCGGCACCGGTCAGCACAAATGGCTCATAACAAAGAGAAGACAAAGTCACAGACTCTAACTGACTCAGTGGATGGTCCGACGGGAGCAAAGCGACCATCTGATCTTCCAGCAGCGGAAAGACATCCAGATCGTTTTCCGGCAGAACCACAAATCCCACATCGATCCGGCGCTCTCTCAACCACTGGATAACCTGCGCATCCGGACCTTCATCAACATGAATTTCAATCCCCGGAAACTGTTTCTGATACTGGTGGATCATATGTGGCAGCAAGCGAACAGATGAAGTCGGCCCGAACGAACCAATACGCAATGTTCCCTGTTTCATCCCCTGAGCATCAGCGGCTTCCTGACGCATAGTTTCTGCCACACCCAACAAAGTCCGTGACCGTTCCAGCAGGCGGATGCCGATATCCGTCAGCTCAACCCGGCTCTGATGACGGTGAAACAGCTTCACGCCTAGTTCATCTTCCAACGACTTAATCGCATGTGACACTCCGGACTGCGAAATTCCAAGCCGTTGTGCCGCAATTGTGAAATGCAGGCTATCAGATAAAACAGAGAAGATTTCCAACTGGGTTAACGTCATCATTCGCCCTCATGAGTAAATGCTCATTTCCCTATGAGCAATCATATCGTTGAATATATAAAACCATATGAATCAGATCTTTTCTATGATCTTAAGAACTCACGGTTCTACAACTAAAACACAATTACAATGATAAAGGAGTGACAGGAATGGTTCATAAGTCACAGCTCTCCACGGATGGCATCTCATCATTATGGCCGGAAATTAACGGCTATTTTTTATCTTTTCAGACAATCCCTGCCAGTTGCCGTCCACAAAACGAGACTCAGTACACTTACCATCAGCTATTATCCGGTTTCGACGGCACTATCAGTTGTGAAATCAGAGAATTTTACCGCTTCAACCTGAATCTTGCCCAGATGAACTGGCGCGAAACCCAAAGACCGGAATTCAAACTAATCTATCAGGCCTGTGAAGCCTGGTCACGCTTTCAGTACGAGCAGGCTTATACGCTGATGAGAACTCACTTAAAGCGTTTTCCGACCGATGTCATTGCACTGTACATCCTGCATATGTTTGAGTTTTGCACGGGCCGCACAACCCGTTTGATCGATATTCTGGAACATTGTGATGCCGCCCTGCCCCGAACGCATTACCTGTATCCTTTCTATCTGGCAATCAAATCTTTTGTCTTCTGTGAGTGCGGACGATACGAAGAGGCGTTGGTCACTGGCCGGGATTCGATTGAGACCTGTCCGGAAAATATTTACGGCATCCACGCCATCGCACATGCACTGCACGAGACCGGGCAGTGGGATCAAATCATTGCGTTCTTAAATCAACATATCGATTCATGGATTCACAATCCCGGCATGCGCATTCACGTCTGCTGGCATCTTGTGATTGCTTACGAACAGAACCACATGCCGGAAAAGGCACTGGATACTTTCCGCACCTTGTGTGAATTAAAAGAGACGCCCTTTGCCAAGCAAGATCTCGATGCAGTCGGTTTTCTCTGGCGCCTGCATCTGAAATACGCCGATCACTCTTTTCAGAAACAGTGGCAGAAGCTGGCAACACTCTGGACTGGTGTGATTGAAAATTCGGTCTCTTATCTGCACAAACTCCATGCTGCACTCTCATTTGCCGCGACCGAGCAGCCTTTTCTGATTGAGAAACTCATCGCTGAAAGTGATGGATTCGGCATTGATCCGCAGACTCATCGTACAGGTATCGCAATCCTAAGAGCCATTCATCAAATGACTATCGGACGGTATCAAACCAGTTTATCCGAACTGGAGCAGAGCCAGCAGCTCTGGCACCTCATCGGTGGCAGCAATGCCCAGCGGGATATTCTCCGCCTCACCAAAGAATACGTTTATCAACATGTTCAACTCTCCGTTGAAAGAGCGAGTTAAAAATGAGCCACACCACTGAACTAAACAATCTCCCGGCAGTTGCCGGGCCTCGTAATCTGGGGACATACCTGAAACTCGCACTGGTCTCCGTCATCTGGGGCGGAACCTTTGTTGCCGGTCGGGCCATCAATCCGGAAATCCCGCCACTGGTTTCTGCAACGCTCCGTTTCTTACTGGCCGGAGGCACGCTGGCACTGGTGTTAATCCTGACCGGAAGAGGCTTTATCAGAGTCACCAAAAAGCAAATTCTGGTGCTGTTCGGCCTGGGCTTCTGCGGGATCTATACCTACAACCTGTTTTTCTTTTATGGCTTGCAGCACATCAGCGCCTCACGGGCCTCGCTGATTGTTGCAGCCAACCCGGCGATGATCGCCATCGCTTCTTTTCTGTTCTACAAAGAGCGCTTTTCCGCCACCCGCTTGCTGGGCATCATTCTATGTATTGTCGGCGCAGCAACGGTAATTATCAGCAAATCACCTCAGCTTTTACTGGATGCACAGCAGTCAGGCATCGGTGAAATCATGATTGTTGGCTGTGTCCTCAGTTGGGTCGCCTACAGCGTCTTCGGCAAAAAAACCGTACAGGCCATCGGCCCGCTCTATACGGTGACTTACTCCGTCTTAGCCGGGGCAGCAATGCTTACGCTGACCACTCTTTTCAGCGGCCAGCTCCACAGCGCAACATTTGCCGCGATTCATGTTCAGGACATGTTCAGCCTCAGCTATCTGGGCATGATCGGTTCAGCGCTGGCGTATATCTGGTATTACAGCGGAATCGAGAAAATCGGCTCAACCCGGGCCGGCGCATTTATCGCACTCAACCCCATCGCCGCCGTCTCCCTCGGCGCAATACTGCTCGGCGAACGCCTGACGTTCCTGATGTGTGTCGGCGGCCTGCTCGCCATACTGGGAATTCTGCTCTGCAACCGCCCGGAGAAAAGTAAGAGCAAGGTTCAGCACAAAGTGGAAGATGAGTCAGTGTTGTTGACGCAGGGAAGGTAAAATGGTTTGGCCCGAGGTCAGTTAGCTATGGTTTTGGATGTGTTTCTTCTGTCATTTGTTGACCTATTTTTGCTAATGGCAGAATATGTGTTTAGTTTTGCATGATGTGTTCGGCAGAGAATATTTAAAAGAGATTCCAGGTCCAGCCAAACCTGGAGGCTTATTGCCAGAGAAGCTAATGAATATGTACGAATCAGGTCGCTCTCATTATTACAACGTAATCAAATAAACATACAACAATTTTGTTCAGGAGAGATTTCATGGACTCCCTCTTTTGTCAACAATAGTTCGTTATGTATCAGTTAAGAGTTAAGAATGAATAAACTACTTTTATTAATTTGCATTACTTCATTCAGTGCTTTCAGCAAAGATGTCAGTCTTGAAAGCATATTTTCTAAGTCTCCTGTAGAAGGCACTATTGTCGTTGAAAACTTGGACGGCTCTGAAAAATACGTATTTAATCCAGACAGAGCAAAAACTAAATTAGCAGTTGCTTCAACATTCAAAATTCCGAACACGTTAATTGGCGTTGAAGAAAATATCGTATCAAGTGAGTCCAGTGTTTTCCCATGGGATGGAAAACAATATGATATCCAAGCGTGGAATCATGACCAGACGCTAGCATCTGCCTTCCAAGTCTCATGCGTCTGGTGCTATCAAGAAATAGCAAAAAAAGTAGGTGCCGAAAAATACAAAACATACGTTAAAGCCATACATTATGGCCACCTGCCAAACACCTTCGATTTAACTCAATTCTGGTTAGACGGTACGCTTAAACTAAATGCTTACGAGCAAGTTGCATTTCTCAAGCAGCTATACCACCAAAAACTTCCATTCAGCACTAAGTCTTTTAACGTGCTCAAAGAAGTCATGCTTGCAGAAAAAACTGAAAATTACTCAATGTATGCTAAAAGTGGCTGGGCTAGGCGAGTGAAGAATCCTGTAGGCTGGTATGTCGGCTACCTAGAAACCAAAAATGGAACTTGGTTTTTTGCTACGAACTTAGCAATCAAAGACGTAAAACAATTAAATTTAAGAAAAGAAATATCCATGGAAGTTCTTGAAAAAATCGGGGTTATTTCGAGTGCATTTGAAAAAATTTAGCAGGGATGCAGCATATGAAATTAGTAACTGGTTTCCTACTGAGCAAGAATCACTTTTATGGGGCGGGCACAGATTCGGTTGGCCAGTTCGGGCTAGTGCAATAATCGACCGTAGTGAGTTATCTAATATTGAGTTTTACACGTTAATTGAAAATTGTAATGTTCTAGGTTTTATTGAGCTTCAGAAAATCAATGAAACTGAAATGCGTTTGTGCCGGATTGCCGTCTCACCTCATCACCGAGGACAGGGTTTAGGCAAAAAGTTGGTTCAGTTATCATTGAATGAAATTAAGCATAGAAACTCATATAAAACAGTAACATTAGCTGTGTTCACGAAAAACAATGTGGCATATCACTGCTACCAATCTTTAGGTTTTACTGCTGTCGATAAAGAGCCAAAATGCAAAGAGTTCAACGGTGAAACATGGCCTTTGGTACAGATGGAAATCACTTTATAACAAGCGTTATATTCCCTGTAAGTTCTCAAAACAAATCGCTGTGGGAACCAATTCGTGCAAGTTGTAATTGCCCATCAAAAATGCGGTAAATAAGTACTAAATCTGGTTTTATATGGCAGTCACGAAAACCGGCCCAACTCCCAGTGAGTGCGTGGTCAACGTTGTGAGGTGCAAGAGTTTCACCTCTTTGCAATTGTGAAATAATATTGCCGATCTCAATGATGTCTGGGATCGGCATTTTGGTCATTGTCTTAAAGTCTTTTTTAAACTGGGTTGAGTATTCAAGGCTATACATTTTTTGCTTTGCCTTCGGTCAGGTCGTTGAGCATCGCATCAACGGACTCGGCTTTATGACCTTTACCTTCGACCAGCTCTTTCATAGCTGCAGCAGTGACCTCGTTAGGCTGTGCCACACGGAGTTCGAAAGGAATACCACCGTGGTTGATGACTGCTTTGGCAAACAATTTAATAGCTTGTGAGGTGCTTAAACCCATTTCATCACAAATGCTGGTAAACGCAGCTTTGGTGTCATGGTCTATGCGGGTGCTCAACATTTCTGTTCTCATATTAGTACCTATTTGCATACAATGTAATACATAGTCATACAAAAGTATAAATGCACATAACAAACGAGTAAAGTACAAGCCAGCTCTGGTGGGTTTGGTGCGCTCAACCCAAATCAATTTCAATAACTTCATCTTTTATTCGCTCCTGCTCATGCCTTTTTGTTAGGGAACAACTAAAAATTTCTCCATGAATTTTTCCCTGAGTTCTGCGGGTTCAAATTCTTTCTGTAGTTAGAAAACCAACGAGAACCTCTGCTCTAAGGAAGAAATCCATGGACGGATTTCTAGGTTTTTCTGAGTCAGGACGACTCATAAAAACCGTTCCTGACCCGCAAGTGCCCAAGCCAAGCAAAAAAGATTTTCTGGTTCCTCTTCCATCTTTGAAAGAGGAACTGGCGCACATAACACTGAGACTACTGAAACTGAATAACTAAATTGTGCGTCATATTCCGGAACCAGAAGCAGGGAGAATCACCAATCAACAACCAAAAAATAGGCCGCAACAATTGCGGCCTATTTCAATCACCTACAGAGATCAGAAAATCCTTTCAGATATCCGTCACCAATGCTTTAAACGATGGATTCAGCACCTCAGTGATCACTTTAACGAACGGCGCTCTCAGCAGGCTGAAATGATCTGCCCGACTGGGGATACAGTGAAGATTGGACAGTTGTTCCTGCCATGCTTCTCTGACACCGCTTTCCATATCTTGTGTCATCACCAGATTGACCTGCACTTCCGGCAGAACTGCCGGCTGATATGGTGTCCGGAGATTGGTGACGAAGACATGGAAGATGCCGTCTAAATCATCAACACTGGCATTTTTGGTCAGAATGCCCTGCTCAACCAGATAACGATGGACCAGTGTTAAACGCTCTCTCTGCTCCATACCTTTCAGGTCTTGTTCTGTCAGGCCTAAAGCAGCGCCCTGTTTCTCAAACTGTTCAATGAGAAGCATCAGTGCCGACAAGTCACTGTATTCCTGCGGTGTCGCATCCGGTGCTTCAGAGTCAGCCACAGTCAGAGACGCAACTTTGATACCTTCGGCTTCCAGTAATGCAGCCAGTTCCAGCGCAACCCAGCCACCAAATGAGTGACCGACGATATGGATCGGGCCGACACATGCTCTGGCTTCAAGCGCCTTCAGGTAGAAAGATGCCGCCGCCTCAACCGTTGTATGCGGAATATCACCACCTTTCAGGCCGCGAGGCTGGAAGCCGAGTACTGTCCAATTGGCTTCCAGTGACTGAACCAGCCCCAGAAAGGCACAGACATTATCACCGGCTCCCGGAATACACAGTACTGTCGGGCCGTTACCATAACCTTCCTGTAAAGTGACGATCGGATCATACTCGGCATTGCGCATCACTTTCCCGGCTGCATAGTTTTGCTCCCGGTCATGTAGATCTTTTGAAATCGCCTGCCCCAGATAACCAATATAAGGTTCAACAATCAGGTGGTAATGGGTTGTTCCCTGAATTGTCGTCGGCCGGATGGATGTTTCAGGTAAGAAACCATTCCAGCGCAGATAAGGCACAACATCGGCAGCCTCACCTTCCGGACGCAGCTCGGCAACGTACAGGTCGATATCAACCGGCAGATTTCTGTACTCATATTCAGCCCGGATCAGCGCCTCCCGGTGCAGCATCCAGTTCATGAAGTAAGTATCTGTCCAGCCAGCGGGCAGCATGCCCATATCTTTGGCCATCCGATAGTGATCTTTCCAGGTCATCCCGTCTTCCAGTGTACTTTCCGCTTCTGCCAGACCATAGATGTCATAGGCAAGACCATCGTAGATCTCCTTACTCATCAGCAGGATTTTCTGCTCTTCGGTCAGCACTTCCTCACCGACATGACGTGGTACGATCGCTTTCTCTGCGGTGGTATCAATCACACCAATGTATTCAATCTCCTGATCTTGTCCCAGCAGTTGCAGCGCAACTTCATAAGCCAGTGTTCCTCCCAGAGAAATTCCCGTCATCCGGTAAGGACCTTCCGGCTGGGTTTCACGGATAATCCGCACATACCGGGCGGCAGCGCCCTGAACGGTATAGAACGGCGGAGTGCTGCGATCCGGAGCCACCAGCCCGTAAACCGCGATATCCTTATCGATATAGGAAGTCAGCAGTGGCGAGTAAAGCATTTCCCCGCTGGCTTCCGGTACGATAAACAGTGGCCGCTGATCACCGGTGACCGGACGAAGTGCAACCGCATGTTCAATCAGCGTTGCGGAACTCCGCTGGATGTAATCGGCAATATCAGCCAGCCGGGACGCGGAGAACAGTGTCGATAATGTCAGCTCATAACCGTGTTGGCGGGCCTCATTAAGGAACTGAACCGCGACCAGCGAGTGTCCGCCCAGCTCGAAGAAGCTGTCGTTACGACCAACTTTCTCCACCCCGAGCAGACGTTGCCAGATCGCTGCAATGGTTTCTTCCACCTCACCTTCCGGCGGAATATAGACCTGAGTGACAAAATCAGCGGCATCCGGTTCGGGCAGTGCTTTGTGATCCACTTTACCGTTCGGTGTCAGCGGAATGTGTTCCAGTTTCACATAAGCCGCAGGAACCATGTAATCCGGCAGACGGGCAGCCAGATAAGCCCGCAGTGGTGCGGTCTGAGCATTACCAACATAGTAAGCGACTAAGCGCTGATCGTTATTCTGCGTTTTGGCAGCTATGACGATCGCTTCATCAACGCCATGATGGGTGCTCATACAGGTACTGATTTCGCCCAGTTCGATCCGGAAACCACGGATTTTCACCTGGCTGTCATTCCGGCCCAGATACTCCACCGTACCATTTTCTGACCAGCGCCCTAAATCGCCGCTCCGGTACATCCGGGCTCCGGCTTCAGAAGAGAACGGATCATCGAGGAAACGTTCGGCAGTCATCTCAGGGAGGTTCAGATAACCTCTGGTGACACTCTTGCCACCGATATAGATTTCCCCTTTCACGCCCATCGGCACCGGTTGCCGGTATTCATCCAGAATATAGATGCTGGTATTGTCGACCGGTTTTCCGATATGCAGTACGGCATCTGTCGGCAGCATGGTTCCCGACGTTGCAACCACAGTGGTTTCCGTTGGTCCGTAGTTATTCACCAGCGTAAACGATGTCTCCGGATGCGGATGATGATTGAGGCGATCGCCACCAACCAGCAGTGTCCGCAGTGTCGGATGGTCAAGTCGTCTTGCCAGCACCAGTTCAGCAATCGGTGTCGACAGGAAACCGACTTCGATCGGTTGTGACATCCACCACGCCAGCAGTTGTTCCGGATCGCGGGAAATATCGAGTGTCGGCAGCATCAGATGTGCACCGGTGCAGAGTGGCGGCCAGACTTCCCAGACTGTTGCATCGAAACCAACCCCGGCCACACTGGAAACACAGGTTCCGGGCTGAATACCAAAGGACTGATTATGCCAGTGAACCAGATTCGCCAGATTCCGGTGTTCAACCATGACGCCTTTCGGTTGTCCGGTCGAACCGGAGGTATAAATAATATAAGCCAGATGATCGGGGCGGATATGACCAGACTGCGGATTGTGTTTCGGATAGGCACTCCACAGAAACGCATCGGTACACACGTTAATCACCTGAACTTCTGTCTTACCGATAATCGTTTCCGGCTCAAGAATACCATCCGACAGAATCAAAGTCGGCTGACTGTCAGAAACCATGTACTGCAAACGATCAGCCGGATAGGTCGGATCCATCGGAATGTAACATCCGCCCGCTTTGAGCGTCGCCAGCATGGCAACCATCAGGTCGGTGCCCCGGTCAAAACAGAGACCAACCCGTTGATCCGGTGCAACACCCTGAGCCCGCAGATAATACGCCAGACTATTTGCTTTGCGGTTCAGCTCGCCATAGGTCAGTTGTTGAGATTCACTGACGGCAGCCATGACATCCGGATATTTATCAGCCTGCTTTTCAAACAGCGTATGCACACACACTTCGGTCACAGCAGATGTCTGCGTGGTATTGAATTGTTCGACCAGCCTGCGGTACTCATCTTTCGGCAGTACATTCAGTGAATGAATCGCCCGCTTCGGCTCGGATTCCAGTGCCGTTGCCAGCTCACGCAGAGCACGCATCACCATCGCTCCGATCCGCTCACAGCCGATACTTCCGTCGACCTGAATGTCCAGAGAGAATCCCTGCTGCGGATTATCGTTCACAGAAAGCGTGATCGGATAGTTGGTCCGTTCTTCAGTAAACAATAGGTTCATCGGTCCGGTATCAAGACCCATCTGACTGTTTCCACCATCGTAGCGATAGTTCAGCAAACTACTAAACAGTGGTGTCTGCGGTGCGACAGCACTACATTGTTGTGCCAGAGACAGAGAACCATGCTCGTATTCGAGAATATCAGCGAGATGTTTGTGGGTGTACTGAACTGCTTCCGCAACCGCTTCATCAGAAAAAGATAACCGTAACGGCAGGGTATTCAGGAACATCCCCAACACCCGGTCAGCACCTTCCCCGCCGGCCATACGACCGAACAGAACCGTACCGAAGACCACATCATCACGACCGGTTGTTGCCCGGACAACAAGTCCCCAGGCCAGATGGAACAGGCTGGCAGCACTCACACCCTGACGGCGTGCCTGCTCACGTAACTGCTGCGCAAGGTCATCGTCAACCGGGAGATGCAACTCATGAATCTCATGACCGTCGCCCTGAACATTCAGCAACCCAAACGGAGCGGAAGGCTCATCAATATCGCCCAGACGTTCTCTGAAGTAAGCGGCCTGTTTTTCCGGATCATTATCAATGCGGCTTTCAAAGACAAAGTTCCTGAACGGGAGCGGTTTCGGCAATTGATCGGCCTGATTCAGCAGATGTGCCTGAACCTCTTCCATCATCAGTTCCAGCGTGGTGTGATCCAAACAGAAATGGTGCATCAGCAGACACAGTAGCCAACGATCTTCAGCAGCATCTTCAACCTGATAGGTTTCAATCATCGGAGCCTTGTGAACATCCAGTCGAGTACTGGCCGGATCAAACCGCTGCTGAATCGCTTTGACGATATCATCCCCTTTGAGCGTCAGTTGCGTCAGTGGTAACACAGCATCCCGCCATACCACCTGAACCGGCACATCAAGCTGATCCCAAACGATACTGGTCCTGAGAATATCATGGCGTTTCACCACCGCCTGAAGCGCATCGACAAATTGCAACAACTCATGCTGAGTGGAGAACGCTTTGATCGCCCGCGTAATATAAGGGTCACCTTTCTCTTCCAGTAAGTGGTGGAAAAGAATGCCTTCCTGCAATGGCGCTAACGGATAAACATCCTGAATATTGGCGGCACCTCCGGGAACGGTCGCCGCAATGGTATCAATCTGAGACTGACTCAGTTCAACCAGCGACAGCATGTCCGGCGTGATCTGCGTACATTCCGCCGGAATCAGATTCTGAGGTACCAGAAGCTCGGGTTTCGCCGATGCCTGTTCCAGCGTCCGGGCAAGACCGGCCAGCGTCGGTGCGGTAAACAACGATTTAATTGCCAGATGATAACGGTGATGGCGCAGCCGCTCTATCAGCTGCACCGCAAGCAACGAATGCCCGCCCAGTTCAAAGAAATTATCGTGGCGTCCGACCCGGTCAACTTTCAGCAGCGACTGCCAGATCACTGCCAGTAGTTGCTCTACACCTCCCCGTGGTGGCTCATAGTCACGATGGACAAATGCAGATGCATCCGGCTCCGGTAATGCTTTATGATCAATTTTACCGTTTGCTGTCAGCGGAATCGCATCCAGCCCGACAAAGGCAGCAGGAACCATGTAGCTGGGAAGCGCTTCGCTCAAACGCTGTTTCAGCAATTCAATCGCAACCGACTCATTTTTCTGACAGGTGTAATAAGCGACCAGACGTTCGGCATTCTCACCGGCACCTGAGACTGTCACCACGGCGTTCTGTATTCCCGGACAGGCCTGCAATGCCGTGGCAATTTCGCCCAGCTCAATCCTAAAGCCCCGGATTTTGACCTGACTGTCGTTCCGGCCCTGATACTCGATAGTGCCATCTACTCGCCAGCGCGCTAAATCGCCGGTCCGGTACATTCTCGCTCCCGCCCGTTCAGAGAAAGGATCAGCCAGAAAACGTTCCGTCGTCATTTCCGCACGATTCAGATAACCCCGGGCAACACCATGCCCACCAATGTAGATTTCACCGGTAACACCAACCGGAACCTGCCGTTGTAGTTCATCCAGAATATAGATGCTGGTATTGGCAATCGGACTACCGATATGCAGGACTGCATCTGTTTTCCGTACCGTAGCCGATGTCGCAACCACGGCTGTTTCCGTTGGTCCGTAGTTATTTACCAGAGTAAATGTGGCATCTTCATCCGGATGACGAGTCAGTCTGTCCCCGCCAACCAGCAGATAACGCAATGTTTCCGGGGCAATCCGGCGGGCAAATGCCAGTTCAGCGATCGGAGTCGGCAGGAATCCGACTTCAATCGGCTGCTCAACCCACCAGTTGAGTAGTTGCTCGGGATCCCGGGACATTTCCAGCGTCGGCATCGTTAATGTTGCACCGGCACTCAGCGGTGGCCAGATTTCCCAGACAACTGCATCGAACCCTAAACCAGCAACACTGGACGCATAAGTTCCCGGCTGCATATTGAATGCCCGGTTATGCCAGTTCACCAGATTCAGCAACTGGCGATGTTCAACCATGACACCTTTCGGCACACCGGTTGAACCGGATGTATAAATGATATAGGCCAGATTATCGGGACTGAGATCACCCGGATCCGGATTTGATGAAGGCTGCTCAAACCATAATCCCCGGTCCTGTTGCAGATGAATCACCCGCGGACCTGCGGTCAGCACATCTCCCACCAGTGAATCCAGATCAACCACACCATCAGTCAGAACAACAGCCGGTGCGCTGTCAGAGAGCATGTATTGTAACCGCTCAGCCGGATAGCCCGGATCCATCGGCACATAACCACCCCCAGCTTTCAGCGTTGCCAGCATTGCGATCAGCAGATCCGGTCCCCGTCCGCAACAGATACCAACTCTGGTTTCCGGACCGACACCGATAGAACGCAGATAATGAGCAAGACGGTTGGCACGAATATTCAGCCCACCGTAGTTCACGGTTTCACCGGCACAAACCAGTGCGGTATGTTCAGGCTCATCGCTGGCCTGTTGTTCGAACAGCTCATGAACACATCGTGCTGCCGGAAAAGTTATCTGGGTCCGGTTCCATGAATCAACCAGTGTCCGCTCTTCCGGCATCAGCAGATGGTAACGATTGATTGCCGTCAGCGGAGATTCAGATGCGGCGGCAGTGAAGAAATACATCAGACGGTGGAAGTGAGAAGCCAGTGTCATTTCACTATACAGGGCGGCATTGGCATCCAGGCACAGTTCCAATCCCTGCTGAGGACCACGATCACAGATATTAATCGACAGATCATCAATCGGACCCAGTGTCAGATTATTCACATTGACCGGTGCATCCCCGAACTTCATTTCGTATTCAAACGGCAGGATATTGATATGCGTCGAAAACAATAAATCACTCTCGGTAATCATTCCCAGATCTGCGGCCAGATCTTCTCCTCGATAGCACTGATGCCGGACAGCGCCCAGAATACGGCGTTTCACCTGAGCAACAATATCGGTCAGAGTATCCTCAGATCCAATCTGAAGCCTGAGTGGCAGTACATTCGAAACCATACCGGGAAATGATCGCAGTGTTCTATTGGTTCGGGCAACCATCGGGCAGCCGACGACCAAATCTTCTTCTCCGGTAACCCGGTTCAGATAAATCGCAATTAAAGCGATGAGCAGTTGCGGAACCTGACTTTTACACTCAACAGCAAGATTCCGTAGCATCCGGTTGGTTGATGCCGGTAAATACATTTGCTGACGAATAATATCCGTACAGGTCGCTTTTGTATCAGCCAGGCTGACAGGAGCAGGCCTGTCTTGCAGGACATCCATCCAATATTCTCTGTCCCGTTGATAATTTTTCGACGTCTGATATTCACGTTCGATTTCCAGTGCATCAGACAACGAAATAAAATTGCAGGCAGGTGGCTCTTCTCCGGCTACGAGTGCTGAATATATCTCAGCAACCCGACTGGACAAAAGCACGCCACCAAAGCCATCCAGAACCAAATGGTGAACACATGCGTAATACCAAAAACGTTCCGGACCAAGTTGCAGCAATGCAAAAGAAAACGGAGGCCCTTGCCGGAGATCAAAAGGCCGGGCCAAATCATGATTAATCCACGCTTTAGCAGCAAATTGCGGATCTACTTCTGTCTGAAAGTCCAGAATCGGCAACTCCCAATCAGGAGCAACACCAAAGCGCTGCTTTGGCCCCTGAGCAGTCAGTTCAAAGACTTGCTGAAAGGTTTCGATCTCTTTGGCTGTCCTGCGGATAGCGATTTCGAAAATATCTGGCTGTACAACACCTGTTATTTCCAGATATTCGGTGATTTTAAATATTTTTCCATGAGCATCCGGATTTAACTCCTGAGCAAACCAGATTCCCCTTTGAGCCGAAGATAATGGAAGCGCCAAATGACTTTCTCCCTCTAATTGAATAGAGGATTTATGGTTATCATTCATATTAATATTCACTCACACATTCTAATGAAATAATTCTCAACGCACAGATATAAAAATGACTAATGTCAAAACGATGACAAATTTAATTAAATTGCCATTGCTTTACTTTGTATAATAAATCAACATCCAATTCAATCATGGTTATTTGAGTAAAATATTAAATAAGAAATAGGCAATAAATATAAAAAACAAACAAAAACAACCGATAAAACATGAAAATCAGTATTAATTTGATTTAATTTAATGAAATACTCAGTTATCAGTGTGATTTTTCTTTTTTATTTTTTGGTAAAAAATCAAATTTAGTAGAAAATTAACTGATAATTGAAACATTACTAGAGCATTAAAAACATCGTCCAAATACAGAAATAACCCAATAAAACATATACATAAGTCACAAAAATAAAATAGTCTCAAAATTAATACAATAATCGACGTGGTCCAATTTGTTTCAGATAAAAACCCATATATTATAAGAAAAAAGCTGGAAAATTTTTATACAACAAATTACAACAACCAGACATGAGATTTATTTAAAACATTAATTAAATAAACAAAAGCAAACAAAAATACGACAGTTATTTTTTAATATAACTGTCGATTGATAGATTGAAAATTCAATATAAAATTGAAATGATTAATTTGTTTTATATAGTCCTAGAAATACTATCTATTACAATGAGAACAATATATTCCCTTTAAATAATTTAATCTCTTCATAATACAACTTCTATTAATTGAGGTCCGGAACATTGCATTGCCTCCCGAAAAACCATATCAAATGACTTGCGGGTTTCAGTTCTCACTGCCCGGACTCCCATACCAGATGCAAGACTCAGCCAGTTGATCGATGGATTTTCAAGACTCATTAGAGATGCAGCAGATTGCCCCTGATGCATTGCACCAACCCGTTTCAGTTCATTATCCAGAATGTTATATGAGCGATTGCTATACACAACCGTCACAACATCCAGATTTTCTCTCGCCTGCGTCCAGAGAGACGGTAACAGATACATCGCACTGCCATCTCCCTGTAAATTGATAACTTTACGCTCCGGGCACGCAATTGCAGCACCGATTGAAACCGCCATCATACTGCCCAAAGCACCACCGGTCAGATTGAGATAATCGTGTGCCGCCGCAGTCTCCGTAATATCATAATAAGGAAAACCTGAAGATGCAGACTCATCTGTGATAATCGCATTTTCCGGCAAATACCGGGCAATGACCTGCATAACAAACTCCGCGTTCACATCTCCGTCAAGCGCATATTCGGGAGCCTTATGTCTGGTCCGGAATGGTTCGGTTTGGGTAGCACCGCAGGCATGAGCCAAATCTTCAAGCGCCTGGAGACTGTCTTCATGGGCTTCAGTCAAGCGGGTAAGGCGGCAACCTTCAGGTGTCAGCCAGCTTGGTTTATCCGGGTAGGCAAAAAAGCTGACCGGAGGCTTTGCTCCGACCAGAACGATTAACTCGGTTCCGGCCAGAAAATCAACAACCTGTTCAGAAAAATAGGGTAAACGCTCAACCGCGACCCGCCCGGCACCACGCTGAATACGGGGAGCAAAAGTATCACACAACAATCGGGCTCCGGTTTTTTCAGCAATCCGTCCGGCAGCAGTTAATCCCGGTTCCAGCAGTGCGGCGCCACGCATCAGAATCGCAGTTTTCAATCCACTGTTGAGCAGCTCCGCCACTCGATGAACAGTTTCAGCAGAGACGGTTGCTGGCGTTGACGGTGCCAGACACGAAGCGACACTTTCAGCTTCGTTCCATGCAATATCTGCCGGTAAAATCAGTGTTGCAATCTGCCCCGGAGACTCCGAAGCAACCCGAACGGCACGCGCAGCATCTGCTCCAACCTGCTGTGAAGAGGAAGAGGTATACACCCACTCAGAAACCGGGCGGGCAAAGCCATGAATATCAGAAGTAAGCGGCGCATCATACTGCAGGTGTGTTGTCGCATGATCTCCGACAATATTCACAATCGGAGAATCAGCACGTCTGGCGTTGTGCAGATTTGCCAGACCATTTGCCAGCCCCGGACCTAAATGGAGCAATGTACAGGCAGGCTTACCAGTCATCCGCCCATATCCGTCTGCCGCACCGGTAGCGACATTTTCCTGAAGCGCCAGAACCGGACGCATACCCGATACACGATCTAAAGCTGCAACAAAATGCATCTCTGACGTCCCGGGATTTGCAAAACACACTTCGACACCGTTTTCGACCAGTGTACGCAACAAGCTCTCAGCACCATTCATAGGACAACTTTTGACTACATCATTCATTGATGAAGACTCCTGATTGTATCCTGCAAGAGAGGTAAGACATAAATGCACCTCTTTATCAAAATTAATACATTCGATGCATGTTATTTCATAAATATGTGTCTTTACACCTATTTTGCACTGCTCAGAGCTGCAACCAGTTTCTATAAAAATACAGACCTATTCTTTGGATAAATAAAAAAGCCTCCCTACAGTAGGGAGGCTAATACAATCATGAACTTATCTTTTTAAATGTTACTGTCGGTATTCTCGTCCGACTGGCATTTCTTCTTCGAAATCACTCCGGAACGGGTTGATATCCAGCCCACCCCGGCGCGTATACCGGGCAAATACTGTGAGCTTTTCCGGCTGACAACAGCGCTTGATATCAGAGAAAATACGCTCAACACACTGCTCGTGAAATTCATTATGTCCCCGGAAAGAGATGATATACCGAAGTAGTTTTTCCCGGTCAATCTCTGCTCCCTGATAACGAATATAAACACTTCCCCAGTCGGGCTGATTGGTTACCAGACAATTCGATTTCAGCAGATGAGAACAGATTCTTTCCTCAACCACGGTCTCAGAAGCCGCACCTAAAAGCAGATCCTCATCGTACTCATAACTATCAATTTCAATATCAAGATCATCAATACATACAAAAGACCGATCCGAACGAATATCCTGTTCTTCATCAACCCGGCTCAGTTTCACCCGGACATCACCACCCGATGTTGCACTCAGATCCTTCGTCAGGGTTTCAATCAAGACTTGCTCTGAAACAAATGGCGTCTGATTCAGACTGTTCAGATACAATTTAAAAGATTTAGACTCAATCAGGTTTGGGCTGGTACATGGAATCATAAATTCCGCGACAGCAACCATCGGTTTGCCTTTCGTGTTCAGCCAGGAAAGCTCATAGCCGGTCCACAGATCGTATCCGGTAAAGGCATCACTGTCACAAGCAGTGATATTGCCACGCCCACGAGCCCGGGGAATCGGATCCAGCAGTTCCGGTGTATAGGTAGAAATATAATCGGTTTTTTTCCCGAGATTTTTAGAATAAGTTGTATCCATAATAATCCACTAACGTTGTCGTTTATTTATCGATTGATATATTTATTGAACAGAGCTCTGGCACCATATATTGGACCAACACCGATAATTGCATAGACACTTTTCACGACAACCTGACAGATAAACATACTCCATAGAACCGTTGGGCTGAGAATGTGGCTGAATGCCAGGTAGATGAAAATAGCACTGTCGATCAATGACGCAAAAAACGTACTGAAGAAGACCCGGACAACCAGCCGCTTTCCGTTAGTCAGCTGTTTGATTTTCTGCAACAGGTAAGCATTGACGTTTTCCGAAACAAAATAGGCGATCATTGAAGCCAGAAAAACTGAGTTAATACTATGAATAATCGATTGATAGCTCTCATTCACTACTTCCCAATCGCTGATCGTTGGTGCATAACCAGAAAGATTGAGCATAAACAATAGAAAAGCGTTGGTTACCGTCGACAGAAGGATTGCAGCCCGGGCCATACGCAATCCATAAAATTCGTTGAGAATATCGACCAGAATAAATGAGATTGGATATAAGAAGATAGCGAAGGGAACAATGAATCCGGAGTTTGCAATTTCAATCGGCTTTACACCGGTTACATTGGACAGAATAAAAACTGCTGAAAGAATCGTCGCAATGACGGCAAACGTAATCCAGTAAGATTCTTTCCTATCTTTAATGTCATAAGCTCCCTGAAATCCTTCAGCACTATATAGCTTACGGCAAATTTCTTTCGTCTCTATCGGGCTGAGATCCTCTGCGACTGTACTGTTGAAAATTTCATTGAGTGGTATTGATAACTGTTTACCTGTCGCCAGAACCATCACATTGGCAACATGTTCAGGATGACGGCTGAACCCGATCAGCTTGTACTTTCTATTTTGCATGTAATCGTTCCTCTCTGACACACCCAATCAATACTTCACCATTTCTGAGCACATAATTTTCAGACTCAATTTTCAAAGAATTTCTGGATGTTAAAATAACAAGATCATCAATATCGTTCCGTTTAAAACGTTCAATAACCAACAGCGCACCAATTTGATACCGGTGTGTAAATGGTGTTGTGATACTTAACCCAATCATGTTCGATTCATCCGAAAAATAATATGTTGTCGGATGACTGACAATTAACTCACCAATATATTTATCTAAGGAAGCTATTAGCTCTTTCTCATTAACAATGGGAATACATAATGGATTTTTATTCCCATCCGGAGATATCAGTTGATTCCGGTACTCGATCGCTTCCAGATTACTCTCTTCAATGACATTGCAGGTTGTACCGAAGAAACTGGCAATTTTTTCAACTGTCTGAGTCTGAATGCGGTCAACCTTACCATCCAGGATATTGTAAATTGTCGTTCTGGTTATTCCCGTACGTTCAGAAAAGGACTTCTTCGTTTCATTCCGACTTTTAATCGCATAAGAAATATTGTTTTTAATATTATCTATTTTGTCTTGTTTACTTAATTTCATGCACCGCCCAACCATACACCGAACAACAAACACAAATGAACAGCGAAATAAATAGTGTGATATAGATCAACATTAGACAACCAAACATTGAACATATTTGCCCGTTATTTGTAAAATAATCATAAGACTCCACTTCTTATATAATAAACAGCTAAGTTTCATCTATTGATTAATTCGCAAATTTATGATCAGTAATTATTAAAATCAATACAATATTAACAACAAAGCATTAATTACATAAATATCAATTAAAATAATGGTTAGGATATTATGGGTACAATGTCAGAATTAAAAGAAAATGAAAGTGGCGTTGATGATGTACTATTCTGGTGTCATGTAGTCAGCCAGTGCAGTGTGCCGATGGAAGGAGAACTTTCACCAGCCGAAAAAGATGCACTACACCGAGCAATCATGGCGCTACATACAACGACCACACTCTATACCAACAGTACGACAGAAACGGTCGCAACAGAGGTATAGAGATATTTTCATTGGCATGGGAGTGCTACACACTTCCAGAGCTTTTGCATACTCAAAAACCTACTGATATCTTCCACGAGATTAGTAGGTTCTTCCCAGCCTCACAGCATACTCACACAATATCTGCCATTTACCGTTCAGGATGCAATTTCCTGTTGCGGTTGTTGTTTCCGGGACCGGTAAGTCGCCACAATCATGTAAGTCACGGGGATCAGACATGCAGCATAAATTACTTTAAACCCGTAATTATTAATAATTTTGACAAACAGGTCTGTACTCGCGGACGTGCCAAAGAACAAGCCAATCCAGATAATCGTATACGAGATTTGTCCGATGGTTGTCGACACAATGCACCGGAACCACAATGGCGCAACAGCCAGCCGATAACGAATTGTTCTGAAAACCAGATTGTTGGTCTGATCCGCAACCAGCAGGCAAAGCGCATTGATCAGATAAAGTTTTGGCAGCTTGGTAAACACTTCCTGATAAGCAGGAGCCATATCAAAAACATGCGTTGTCAGATAAACCAGTGCTGAAGCAATCACCATGATGGCAGCGGCAACAAAAGTCAGCATACGTGCATAACGGTACTGAAAGATTTCATTGACTGAATCCAGAATGATGAAGGTCAGCGGAAAAATGAGAATCCCCGCTGGCTGGAAGGTACTGAGTACATGTACTGCATTTGGAGACATCGGAATAGCCAGCAGCAAAAAGCTCAGGTAGAGCGCAAATAATCCACCCAGCCAGAACAGATCATACTCCATCTTAGGGGGAATATATGCTGAAGCCAGCTCACGGATCCGTGCCCTGTCTTTTCCGTCAAACAACAACAGTATATTTTTTTGCAACATTTCGTTGGGTGCAGCTTTGAGAGTGGTTCCCGATTCAGACTGATAAGTAATGGAATCCGGTGAAGATTTTAAAATTTTAAGCTTTTTCATATTCATACATCTCTTGAGCAAGGATTGCTTCGATTTTTCCCAAAACTGACGGTTGAGAGAGTGTCATGTTTTCCAGACTGAGCCATTCCAGATGTGTTACCCGATCAATTCTCTGGGCAAGAACCGGACCACGCTTCCCCTGAACCAGATAAAAACCATCGCCCTGTTTTTTCGGAGCAATAAGCACAAGTACACCTGGGGGAAATGAGGGAATTGAAACCATTCCGAAATGTTCATCAGTAATACATATCCCTGTAGGTAACGTGCAATGTCCGGCGATACATTGCAGTTCAGGTAATGCTGCGTCATAAACAGGAAATACAGCCTGCTCAGCCTCTTCTTCCGGTCCCCCTTTCCCGGTGAGTAACCAGGCGTATGAGACTTTCAGATAAGTTGCTATTGAAGGCAGGTGTTTCTTCGGTGTTTGAATACGTCCCGTAATAATGTTGCTGATGTGTCCTTTACTGAGACTAAGCTCCTTTGCCATTTTTGAAGCATTGACTCCCCGCATCAACATCACTTCTCTGAGCCGTTCTCCCACATGTTCCATTTATGATACCAATTCATATTCCGCATATAAAACAGTTTTATATTAACATAAATGCATTGTATTTTAAAAACGTCGGATTAGAATTCAATTATCAGTATTATTTTTTAATACCAAACTTATAAATATAAATCAGTACTTCTATGTCAATGGCTATCAAACACAGTTACTTAAATACACTTGCAGCACAAGTACAATGTATTAATGAACAGTTATCGGGGGTGAAGCGGGAACGGCTTTCTCTGGTGAATACTGATCATGGATACCGCATCGAAAAGATGAATCCGAGTGCACACAACTCTACCATTCTGTTTCAGGGGAAGGGACGAGCATGCCATGTCTTTCTGAATGGCTATCAATCATTCTTTTTTACAGAGTAACGTTCCGTTTGAAAGAATGAATTGATAGCGAAAGGCTAACCCCGGCTATTGAGGCGGACAACAGGAATATCTTTTCTCACCAGAGAGCGGCTATTGATCGCTTTCATTGTGGTGCCTGCCAGAAAGGTGTCCCGGTGCGTATAATAGCTGTTGAGTGGATGGTTATAGGTTTGCGGTGCTCTCGGTGGAACACCGACAGACGCTTTTTGTCGCGAATGGGTGATCTGAGACTTAATATTCAGTATGTCTCCGATTTTCAGAGTCATCGGATCGATATGGTACTGAGGGTTTAAATCCAGCAGTTCTTTCGCCGACAATCCATAGCTCATAGCAATTTCAAGCCAGCTTTCCCGCCGGTTTGTCCCGGGAATACGCTGCACAGTATGAAGCACTTCTGCCGGGGCTTCCGTTTGTTCAGCCAGCATCTTCTCTGACGGACGCAACACAACCGGCTCACGTGTTATTTCCAGTAAAGCCTGAAGATCCAGTCTGACCGCATGTTTATCCAGCCAGGTCTCATTCAGAGCATCAAGCTGCGCCCGGGTGATTGGTTTTTTAAGGTAAAGCAGATGTTGATTATGAACATCCCGACAGCCAATCTTCCAGAAAACCAGCAATGCATCATGGGCACAGGGACAACCTCTGGCCTGATTGAGTTTTTCATGTCTGGAAAGTGTGGCATAAAAACTTCCCGACCCGCCCGGCATCAGATGATATTCCTGCACAAGTCTGGCCTGATGAAAATGGTAAATATATCCTTCCGTCGGCAGCCCCAGATGGTCACCAACCTGAACCGCTGGCTGCACCGGAATAAAAGCCTCCCGGACAAAGCCAGAACCAATCGGTTTCACCTGAATCGGGTGCGGAACGCTTACCCCTAACGGGCTGAGATCGTTAAACGCCATAATCCGCTTCGGATCATTATAAGCCGTATAGTAGGTATAGCGGGTTCCATACTCCGTCGTATACTGATTCTGCGGGCTGGTCGTCAACTCGGTCTCTTGCCCTTTCAACGCAAACCCATAACGGAGCATCGAACGCCGGGATTCATCCGAACAGGCGATTTCCAGATGATATTCAAACCTGACATTCGGTATCTGATCCGGACGTTCAGGAAGAGTCGGTGCTGCACTGTGAGAAGATGTTGAGAAAGAAGACTGAAGATGATTCGATTCTGCGAGGATATCGGCATTAATTTTTGATTGAATCATACGGGTTCACTGACGTTTCTTATTGATGAGTACTGTGTCTATTTTTAACCAACGCGAATGAAACGCTACAAGATGCTTATTCTACACAAAAATAAACCTATGTGTATGCAATGCTCAGTTGCAATTGCAAAACCTTGAACCAATGTAGCGATTCCGCGCTATTTCTATCAAACGTATCAATAATAACGTCAAATTGATTGATAAAGTCAAGCCAAAGCAAAATAACAACCGCTATGTAAAGAGATGACTGGTTCAGGACATCTCATGTCCTGAACCGGAAAACAGCATCATTTGAACAGGTGAAGGAAGCTGACACATCATCGCATGCGCAATCGTCTCAAAATCTTCCTGCGATATTTCAAACAGACCATAGCGAAATTTTGCGCCCCAGGATCGGCTCCCATCATGAAAATGCAAGACCGGTAAGAGCGGATAGATATCCGCCTGACAAGCCTCAAACCACTTCACATCGCGGCGATACGGGAGAAATCCGTTGCCCATATCAACCTGATATGGCTGTCCTTCCAGAACTTGCCCTACCGCCGTAAACGCCTGACACTTTTCCGGATAGCCAAAACGCTGCTTCGGTGAATAGTACACAACACCATCTCCGGGAGAGAGTCTTCTAAGCGGCGAGCCCTTACCGTGACAAACTTGCATGATTCCCCATTCACGCCCATTCCTGACATGATCGGCCGATGCAACCGCTATCCAGTAACGGCTCATTTGCCAACCGCATACCGGATTCGGTAACCATCCGGGTCGGAGACAGTAAATGCCGTCGCAAAATCCATCACTGCCGGTTCCTGAATCAGTGAAATATCATGAATCAGACAGTGCTGATACGTTTGCTGGAATGTATGCTGATCTGCAACAAACAGACACAACTCTCCCTGAGAGCCAGATGATAAGGCTGATGTTGGAGTTATTGGCGGAATCACAGCACTCTGCTTCCAGAGACCGAAAGATAAAGAGTCATGCACCAGATACAGCACAAACTCATTGGAAGCCTGAATCGGCTCACATCCGAATAGTGTATTGTAGAATGACTGACTTTTTTCAATATCGGCTACATAAAAAACCACTGTACTTCTTAAAACTGACATCATATCGCTCCTGCGCTCTTCATAAGTTACGCATAGCTTACTCAGACACAGTGACAGTTTTTGTCAGTAGCGGGTTTGCTTGTCAGCCACACCCTGAGTTGCCTGCCATGTTTTCAGTAAATCTCTCTGGCGGCGGGGATAACGCTGCTCCGTATCATGGAAAGTTCGGATCCGATCAACGCGAAAATGGCGGAATGCCTGACGGTTTTCACACCAGGCAACCAGCATATAGCAGGCTTCAAAAAAGCCCAGCAGCACCGGCCAGACACGGCGTGTCGTCAAGTTCTCCTGCTGATCGACATATTCGATTTCAATGATAGATTCCTGACGGATTGCCTGACGGATTTGAGCTAACTCCACCAGCAGCGGAGGCTTTTCTACACCCGGACCAACCCGAATCATTTCCCGCTCCAGCCGCCATTTCAGAGTATCGGGCAATATCGCAGATATCTTGGCAATTGCATGTTGGGCTGCCTGAGTCATGGCTAAATCATCCTGCCTTGTCACCCATTCCGCCCCCAGCAGCAAAGCTTCCAGTTCTTCGTAACTGAACATCAGCGGCGGCAGCATAAAATTCGGCTTGAGAAGATAACCCAACCCAGCTTCCCCTTCGATTTCAGCTCCCTGAGACTGTAATGTCGCAATATCCCGATAGATAGTCCGGACACTGACTCCCAGTTCACCCGCCAGTGTAGCCGCAGCAACCGGATATTTATGGCAACGGAGCAGTTGGAGTAAATCAAACAATCGTTGGGTTCGGGACATAAAAAGCGTCTTTCGTGGTTGTCGGATAGCAATATGCTAACCGACAACCTATCAAACATAAAAAGATTTAGTGATGAAGGAACTTCAGAAGGTCGGGCTACATTTTTCTATTGTGGCGACACATGATTCTCCTCCAATACGATTTCCCATAACTCTTCATCAAGCGGTACAACCTGAATGTTCACACCAGTCATCTGCCGGATCACATCAATATTGGTCAAAGTGTGCTGACTGGGCCGGGTTGTCGTGAACCTTCCGCTACCGGCAACGATCATCGGTAGCAATAATTGATCTGCGAGATGCTCTTCGATCGCAGCTCCGGAACGCAAATAACTTTGCAGCTTTCCGGCACTTCGTCTGGCAACCCGCTCAGCCGAGGTACCATACTGACCGACCGCTTCAAACATACTCAAATACGTCCCACAATCGATACTCAGATGCAAACTATTACCCGAACAACTGGACGTGACCCAGTGTATATCTGCCGCTGTTTCATCCCATCCCAACTTCTTTCGGGTGGCCTCAATCTCTCGTTCAGCAATATGAGACGGCAAATCACTCATTATGACCCTGATCCTCCGGTGCCCCGGCAATTGTGCGAAGTCGGCACCGGGCTGTTCAAGCTGAAATGGCTCAAGATGGCTTGTGGGAAAAAGAGACAGGCGCCATCTGCCACCTCCGGCCGGATTAAAACCAAGTGATGCCACCTGTACTTCACAATGTATTCCCATTTGCTTTAATACTGCGAGAAAAGCATCCTGAAAAAAAGTAAGCGACGGAGATAAACCATTATGTGTTCCCCCTTCAAACTCAACCGTAGCACTCTGTCCGGTCATTACCAATGGCAGTAAAATGGTCTGGCAGACCAATACCGTACTACCGGCACTGCCAACCGCAAACTGATACTCTCCGGGACAAATGGCTCCGGGAGCAAAACGAACAGATGTTGAACCCAGGCTGTCTCCTTCACATCTTGCCTGACTGATATCCTTCGCAGCCTGTACACAGGTCAGATGCTGGCGCAGTAAACCCGGCTTCTTCCGCCCGGCCCTGATATTACGAATTTCTACCGGTTGCCGGTACAACATCGATAATGTCAGTGCTGAACGCAACACCTGACCACCACCTTCTCCCTGAGAACCATCAATTTCAATCCACTTCATTCTCTAACCTTTCACACAAACAACCTGTTTCAGGGTATGAACGACTTCCACCAAATCATTCTGAGCTGCCATTACACTGTCGATATCTTTGTAAGCATGCGGGATTTCATCAATAACTGCGGCATCTTTCCGGCATTCCACACCTTCAGTTGCAGCAATCTGATCCTGTACGCTATACACTTTTTTAGCTTTGGTCCGGGACATGACACGACCAGCGCCATGGCTGCAACTATTAAAACTTTCCGCATTTCCCAGCCCACGAACAATAAATGAACGGGCTCCCATACTACCGGGAATAATTCCCAATTCTCCTTTCTCCGCCCGAACAGCACCTTTCCGGGTTACATAACAATCTTTGCCAAAGTGATGTTCCCGTGAGATATAGTTATGGTGACAGTTCACGGCTAAATCCGCCGTTTCAAAAGGAACCGGGATCGACTTCCGCAATGCCTGAATCGCGTTAAACATCATGATTTCACGGTTTTTGGCTGCAAAGTCCTGAGCCCATTCCACCGCTTCAACATAATCGTCAAAATATTCACTTCCTTCTTCCAGATAAGCTAAATCCATATCCGGTAAATTGATCTGATGACGTTGCATTTCTCTACGGGCCAGCTCAATGAAATAAGTCCCGATTCTGTTCCCGACTCCCCGACTTCCGGAATGCAACATAATCCATACCGCATCATTCTCATCCAGACACAGTTCCAGAAAATGGTTCCCGGTTCCCATTGTTCCCAAATGCTTCACATGGTTACTGTTGCGAATCGCCGGATGTTTTTCACAGATTCGCTCAAAACGCACTTCCAGTTTTTTCCATTCTCCGGCAACGACATCCGGGATATTGTGCCAGGAACCTCTGTCATTTTTCTTTCCCCGCCGTCCGGGAGTCCGGCCATGAGGAATGGCCGCTTCAAATGCATGCCGGACACCAGCCAGATTATCCGGTAACTGACTGGCTTTCAGCGTGGTCTTCGTTGCCACCATGCCACATCCGATATCCACACCAACCGCAGCCGGAATCACGGCTTTCACCGAAGGGATAACACTGCCAATCGTCGCACCTTTCCCCATGTGAACATCCGGCATCACAGCGATATGTGAGTGGACGAATTCAGTTCCGGCAATATTCATCTCGGCAACATTATTGAGCTGTTGTAATGCCTGATCTTCAAAAGGAACACCTTTCGTCCAGGCCTTAATCGTCGTCTTATTTTCTTGTTTAATAATGTTGAAATTCTTCTCACACATTGCCTTATTTCCTTAATACTGATATTCGACCAGCCGACCGAAAAAGAGAAACATCCGGTGACCGGGAATACTGCATAACCGGATAGGATACACTACAGCGTTATCCTCAGAGATGCTCCAATCACCACACATCATGACTATTACAATTGATATGCCAACTTTAAAAACAGAAACAAAAATAAACACAATGCATTGTTATTTAACAATTTTAATAAATTCAGCCTATTTTGATTTTTTTGTTATTAGTTTACGAACATATAATTTATTGATATATAGATATCAATATATCTATTTGGATAGATTAATTATGAAGAAAACAATCGCTGTCAGTTTGCTGGGAACCAAACTGGATTTTGTCGGGAAAGGAACGCATCGCTGGTCAAAATGGCGACCGAATATTTCGCTGGTCTGCCAACCCGATTTGGTCATTGATGAGCTATACCTGCTTCATGATAATCACAGCACCCGCAGAGCAAATAATCTCGCCGTCGATATTGAGACGATTTCGCCGGAAACTTCAGTACATCTGGTACAAGTCAACTTTGCCAATCCCTGGGATTTTGAAGAGGTCTACGCCAAACTGTATGACTTCTGTCAGAACCAGCATTTCGATATCGACCATAACGATTACTTGTTCCACATCACAACAGGAACGCATGTTGCCCAAATATGTAGCTATCTTCTGACCGAAAGCCGTCACTTTCCCGGCCGGCTGATTCAAACAGCACCGGACAGCACTCAAGAAGATAAGTCTGCCGGACGAATTCAAATCATTGATTTGGATCTGTCAAAGTATGATCAGCTTGCAACCCGTTTCGACAATGAGCACCTACAGGGGAAAGCGTTCCTCAAAGGAGGAATAGCCACAAAAAATGAAGCGTTTAACCGATTAATCTCCCAGATAGAGAAGGTGGCCATTCGCTCTAAAGAGCCTATTCTTCTGACCGGCCCGACCGGCGCAGGTAAAAGTCAGTTGGCAACCCGGATTTATCAGTTGAAAAAGAAGCGGGCGATGCTTTCCGGACAGTTAATCGTCGTTAACTGTGCCACGCTGAAAGGAGAAAACGCGATGGCCGCACTGTTCGGGCATACCAAAGGAGCTTTTACCGGAGCCGCCACGGCCCGTAACGGTTTTCTCCGTGCAGCGAATCAAGGTTTACTGTTTCTGGATGAAATCGGAGAACTGGGACTGGAAGAACAGGCCATGTTATTACGGGCAATTGAAAATAAGTCATTCCACCCGGTCGGCAGCGATCTGGAAGTTGAGAGTAATTTCCAGCTTATCGCCGGAACCAACCGTAACCTGAAAGAAGCCGTTGCACAGGGGCGATTCAGAGAAGATTTACTCGCCCGAATCAACCTCTGGACATATAACCTGCCAGCGCTGAAAGATCGTAAAGAAGACATTGAAGCCAATGTTGATTTTGAGCTGATTCAGTTCAGTCAAAAACAGGGAAATCATATCCGGTTCAATAAAGAAGCCAGGAATACTTACCTGTCTTTTGCCCATTCACCTCAGGCAACATGGCAGGGAAACTTTCGCGATCTGGGGTCATCCATTATCCGCCTCTGTACTCTGGCAGACTCGTCAAGAATATCTGCACAGGATGTAGAAGTAGAAATCATGCGCTTACTGTCAGACTGGCAACCTGATGAAAAAAGACAAAATCTGCGGCTACTAGAACGATTTTTCTCTGAAACACAGCTCAGTCAGATCGATCAGTTCGATCAACACCAGTTAAATCATGTACTGCAAGAGTGCCTCTGTCATCAAAGTATGGCATCGGCAGGCAGAACACTATTTAACGTCAGCCGAACGAAAAAAGCAGTCGCAAACGATTCAACCCGCCTGCAAAAATATCTGGCTAAGTTCGGGCTAAAATGGCAGGACATCCACATCAGTCATGATCCAGAGTAACCACTGAATGAGATAAACGGGCCGGAGATCTCCGGCCCTGAAAGTTAAAATACCAGCTTAGGGGCTAATCAATAAAACAGCCGTACTGTGCCAGTGTTTCACCACGTTCACCGATGATTAGCATACGATGTCCTTCGGTAAATGAAGGGTACTGCAGGCTTTCCATCTGTCCATTCAAAATCTCATCTCCAACAGTATGACGGCGATTCCGGTCATTCTTCCGGAACGTTTTTTCTTCTATGTGAAAAACCACCAGAGTGATCAATGCTCCATAGCTTCTGCCAAAATCACCGATAATCTTGCGAAAGTCATATCTCAGGTTCGTGGCATCCCAAACCACATCCTGTCGCTTAGCCAGTGCTGATTTCAAACGGTTACGAGCCAGTTGTAAAATCTGGCCCAGATTTTTCTGACTGGCCCGGCGACCATTGATCTCTTCCCGAATGTCATCCAGAGAAATCACCTGACAATCGGGCAGATTCTTTTTAATCCAAGTGCTTTTTCCACTCCCGCTAATGCCACACATGACATAAAGATTACTGTATGAACCGCAGTGGGCATATGTTTTGGCAATGGCTTCTTCCGGCTGGGTAATTTCTCCCCGGGCCAGCAGACTCACAGCATATCCATTCAGATACACCTGAGCCTGCTCAGACTGATGCGTCTGAACCGACTGCCAGATCGACTGAACCGGAGATACTTCCGTTTGCCACAAATCATAAGTTTCATTAAACAGACGAAACTGCGCCAGCAGATCAAGCTGCTTATCCTGGTCATCACAAGACCTGCCCAGCATGTCAGCCATTTCCATCCAGTACATCAGCTCAGGATCCACATCCAGTGCCAGACTCAGATAAGCCGCATAGTCCGCATTCCGGACAACCAGTAACTTCGGTCTCTGATGATAACCGACCAAGCCAAGTATCTGGTGAGCCACCGGGTAATTCAGCCCGAGTTTCGGTAAACGGGGAGCCAGATATCCGGCCCCTCGCTCTTCATGACCAGGAGACACAATCCGCTCCTGGCCGTTAATCACTTTCGTCCGTGTGGTTAAAGGCTTGGCGATATCATGAAACACAGCTCCCAGAATTAAAGCCTGACGCTTCTCTCCATCAATATGTTGCGCCTGTGACTGCAAAAGCCGGTATAGCGATTGCAGCACCATTTCCGTATGAATTGCGACATTACCTTCACCATGCCATTGTGAATCCTGAGGTGTTTCAGACAAACGGGACAACAGCGGGAAAAACACGCCCAGCCAGTCCAGACATTCCTCAAAATCCGGGGTTGCATCTTTGGTCAGCCCATTCAGCCATGACTGAAGTTTACTCATCCTGACCTCCCAATAACTGGTTAGGAATCTTCTCCTGATGCATCCAATGCTGTTCGGTCACAACATGATCTGTTCTGACCCATTTCGCCACACTATGAGCAAAGTTTTGATAGGTAAACCCCTCTGCCAGACGGACGACATAACCTTCCTGAGTCTCGGTATCCAACGGCAGCGACCGAATCAGTGATTCGTCCCATATGCCCTGATACAACACCTTAGGTGTCACGAGTCCCAGTCGTTCAAAAAACTCACAACTTTCCTGCCAGCCAAGACATATGTTTTCCTGATTCCACAGCGAAAAAGCCAGAAAATAATCGGGCAAAGATTCATAGGCAATTGAATGTCTGGCATAGACATTTTCACCACAGACCCGCCATCCCTGCGGAATCATATAACCAATCTCCGCCTGCAATGCTTTCACCCGGCTTCTGGACGGATGAAAACGGCTATCCAGTGAGCGGGCGTGGAGAAAATCCCGGTAGATTGTTGTGTTCTCTCCGTCCATTTTTTCGGTGACAACCACCTGCCGGTTTTCAAAACCAGACGTCCCCGCCTGAAACACATCGTCGTCAGTTGCTCCCGGTGACCACGGTAAATGCGGTGTCCGGGGATATTTATATCTCATCATCTTTTCCTTCATTCCTGTTCATTACATCGACAGTTCATGAGGCACAGCAAACCTGCTTAAGAATACAGGCGATTAATTTGCCATGCAGAGATGGTATTACATGGTTTGGCCCTCTCAATATCCGTAAGCCATATATACAGGCTGCGGATAGTTTGTACAGGCGTAGCATAACGGCATCTGCCTGAGATTCAGTTCAGATATATATCAAGAATTCAATTGTCAGATCCGACGTTCAGACAAACGCAAGAGATGTTTGAAAAGAGTGTGCTGTCAGTTTGCTTTTGCCAGCTCAGCAGCCCAGATCTGCAAAGGATAAAGCTGTGATTGTCATATTTTGTCCTCCGCATCGTTGTGAATGGTTGAATGAATGGTGTACCAGCGTGGATGGTACTCGACGCTGTAATAGAAATCAACCTCCAGAGAAACCGTGCATTTGCACGGTCGTTTATTCTCTGGCTAGTCAGGCCTCAAGCTCCTCAGCCTCTAAAATTTCGTCACCCACTTCAGTTTTTTATCACCGACGGGATTACCTTCGTTTTTCAGATTACAGAACTTATCAATCGTAAATTCCGGACTTAACCCGCCAGTATAAGCAACAGGATGTTTGTTATGTGTAGTGACATCCATCGTCGTCGCATCTGTTGCACCAATTTTTCTCACCTGCCGTGAATTAAAATCTTGCAGGCCTTCAATACTGGCATTAATTTTCACGTGGTATTCACCAGCTTTCTCAGCCGCCGTCACAGCAGTGCCGCGCATTTCTGTTTTCAGCCGGACCGGGAAATTTTTCTTATCCCATGCCACATTAAAGTCCAGCCACTCAGAGGCAGAATATGTGACAAAATCATTCGCAGCCCCGGTATCAGCCATCCCATCAGGAAGAAAACTATTCAGAGTCTCCAGACTTTCTCCGACAGCCTCTTTGTATTTTCCCCAAATTTCCTCTGCATTCAGACTAAGAATTGAGTCCCATTTCAGATAATCATCCATCATCAGGTAAGAAGCCCTGTTGGGCTGACCCACCGTATTCACCCGATCAACAATGAATTGATCGCCGCTGCCACCATGCAGTGCCGCGCCATGAGCACCTTCATCATCACGACTGCCGGCAACAAACCGCTTAAATTTATGGAACCAGTCTGCCGTATCCGATAATTCTGAATGCGTCTTTCCTTTCAGTTCAGCCTCATAAAATGCATTCAGTTCATCGAGCTGATAAAGGTTACTGTCATTATGAATATCTATAGCAATCAGCTCCAGATTATCCTGTACCATCTTCTTACTTGATTTTGTCTTCGCCCAATTTGCCGCAGTCCCCATACCTTCAACCGTTCTTTGTACAATGCCGGAAGTTGTATTTCCGGACTGAGGTACGCTCATTGAAGGTGCAGAATACTGAATTGCTGACCCGCTCCGTCCTTGCTTTTGCTGGATGACAGGCGCAGCCGAATCCCGGTTATCTTCAAGTACCATCTGGCGTGTCTGACGCCGGGCCGATCGTCGCTGTGACACATTCTGCTCACGTTTAAGGTTCATCCGATACATCATTATTTCCTTCTGTATTCAGTTCCGGAGACCGATCAATACTTCGATTCCAGTTCCTTAATCATGTTGTAGAGTGTTCTGACTACATACAGATTGTTATCGGATCCTTTATCAATGGTTGATATTTCTTCCGACATTTTATGGGCAGTTTCACCATAGACTTCCAAATCTTTCTCTTTTTTCTTCGCAGAGTGGCTTATTTTCTGGTAAAGCGTTTCTTCCATTTCAATCAGATCCCGGGCTTTTTGTTCCAGAAAATCAACTTTCTGACCTTCCGTTGTGAATGTCTCCCACTTCGTCAACCACCCCTGAGTGCGGTCCATACCATACGAGACCCGTTTCGCGCCGGGATGTAAATTCTCGTGCATCAGGACGTTGTGATATTCCAGCAGCAATGTCGTGGTGTTATCCCCGTTAAACCCTGACATGGTATTCTGCTTATGGTGCCCCAGTTCATGCAGAAGATTGCGTTCATAGTTCACCATACCTGTCGTGATAATCACAGCACCCAGATGGTGATTATAAGCAGCACCGCCAAGCAGACTCAGTAATAACTCAGCAGTTGCATCAACATATTCAGACTCTTTACCCGCTCCCACCTGAATCGATGTAAGAGATTCATCCTGCTCTTCTGCGCTTAATCCGATCACATGTCCCGGCGGATAATTCTTAAACTTGGTATTCGCCATCACGCCGGGTGGAACTTCAACTATTTTATGACCGGAATCCGGGAGGCCTAATCGTTGACAGGCAGCCCGAACCACAGCCGGATCGATGACCCGCTGGATAACAAAGGATGACAGCTGCATAGGCGCTTTTGTCTGATAAGCCGGTAATACATCATGATGCTGTGACACTTTGGGTTCTGCCGGGTGTCTTTGCAAAGCCATAGCTCCCATCTGATCGGCCTCATGTTCCAGAACCGGACTATCATTCACCGCGACCTGACCAACCGAAGTGGTTGCCTGAATCTGCCCTTTCGCCTGCTGAACCACATGCCCCAGCTCGTGAGGAAGATGCTTCTCCTGCCCGGAAGCAAGATGGATTTCACTCCCCTGCGCATAAGCGTGCGCCTGAACAGTTGCCGGTTTATCAGAGTTATAGTGCACTTTGACATGATCCAGACTCATTCCGGACAAGTTCTCCATCCCCGATTTCAACTGATCCGGCAGGCCGGTATGGTTCGGTTTCTGCTGGATAACCGGCACCTCGGGTTTCCGGTTATCTTCGAGTGTGGTCCGGTGTTTCTGCCGCTGTGCAGCCTGTTGCCGGGATAACGTCTGTTTGGATTTCAGTTCAGCATGACGCATACAACCTCCTGCTCAGTTGAGCTTGATGGTTTTATTATCTTTGAGAAATTCCTGCCGGATGCTGCCCAGCAACTCATCCAGATGGACAATGCGTTCTCCCCGGCGAATCGCCTGAAGTGCACACTGGCGGAGAATATTAACAATCTGTCCGCCGGTAACTTCGAACTCTGCCGCTATCTGCTGCAAATGAATCTCCGGACTCAGCTCGCAAACATTATGAAAAGCATTCCGCCAGAGCTGTAAACGCTCCTCAGGTCCGGGAATGGAAAACTGGATCATACTCTGGAAACGGCGGGTGAAGGCTTCATCCATATTAGCCTTAAGGTTGGTTGCCAGAATCACCGTGCCGGGAAAATCTTCGATGCGCTGCAACAGATAACCGGTCTGCTGGTTGGCATGGCGATCATTGGATGAGTTTGCCTCGGTGCGTTTACCAAACAATGCATCCGCCTCATCAAAAAACAGAATCCAGTCTTTATAGCTGGCCGCATCAAATACTTTGGCAAGGTTCTTCTCGGTTTCACCGATATACTTGGAAACCACCATCGAAAGATCGACCCGGTAAACCTCTCTTCCGGTCGATTTACCCAGCAGTGCTGCCGTCAGGGTTTTTCCGGTTCCGGGCGGGCCGAAAAAGACGGCACAAAACCCCGGTTTTACTTTCTGATCCAGATGCCATTCATGCATCAGGGTTGAACCGTAGGCCAGCCATGCCCGGATTTCTTCAACCTGATTCATCACCCGGTAATCAAGCACCAGATCATCCCATTGCAGTGGTGTTTCCAGCACATGAGCCGGAAAACTCATACTCAGTTCCGGGCGAATCTGCTCACCGGTAATCAGATAATTAAGCCATGACTCACTGACCTTAAAAACCCCGGCCCAGGCAGGTAAAGCCGGATCTGCCGGCAGAAGTTCGGTGACCTGCTCTGCCATCAGGCGGTGATGCGGAGAAAGGATATACATCACTTCCAGCCGCCACTGCGGATCATTGGCAGCAATCAGAAAATTCAGGGTCTGCCCGGTCGGAACAAAACCACCGAATGCCTTATCCGTGATACCGCCAAACTCACTGAATCCCCGCTCAATCAGTTGATTCATCCCAAACAGAATATCCAGCACTTCCGGCCGGATTGCAGGAGCCATTGCCAGATCGAGTGCCAGACGCTCGAAGGTGTTCAGTTCCCATTCCAGAATCAGGTTGGCAAACAGGCTCTCGTTGGGCTCGAGCGGCGGTGGCGGGATCTCCAGCCAGTGATTTTCGTGTCCGTCCTGTTTCAGATAACTACAGATCACCTGATTGATCACGGCCGACAACCATGCCATTTCCAGATAGAGTGCTTTTAAATTACGTTCCGGCGGGATAATCATCATCCCCTCCTTGTTGAGTACAGTCACAGAGGCTGGCCCTTAACCAGCCAGTTACGACAAATACATCATCCACAATTTGCCCCCTGAACAAACGGGCGGGTGACGCGCACCCGCGCAGTTCAGGGACACCGGCATCCCACTTCAGCCCGGTTATGCAGCGTAAGCAGCCGCTTTAGCGGCATCCAGTCCGGCTTGTAGTGAATTGAGTTTTGTCGTTGCCCGAGCCAGTTCAGCCTGCGCATATTCCAACTGAGTATTGGCCATATTGCTTGCTTCAAGTGAACTCTGATAATGGCTGACCGCCTGATGATAAGCTTTCTGAATCAGGGTTAGTAATGCCGTATCCTGCTGGCTCTGAGTAATGGTATTGAGCCGGGCAATATTCATCTCGGACTGCAGAGAAATATTGGCCAGTATCATTTTGACGGCCTGATACTCTTTCTTCGCCTGCACAACAGCCAAACGAGCCTTGACGACATTTTGCTGCGCCTCGGATGCTTCATCATCGCTTTTCGCATTTTCAAATTTATCCACCATGTCGGCATGATTTTTCTCAACGGCCAGCATGTCACTCAATTTGGATTGCACCTGTTTCTGCACACTCTGCAACTGAGTCATGGACTGTTCGACACTTTGCAATGCAGTTGACGCACGTTCGAAGAGTGTATGACTCTGCGCCTGATCAACATCACCACCGGTCAGCAGTGATTCAAGGTGAGCGGATTGCTGAAGTTCAAGATCTGAAATTGAGTAGGATTCACTGGCAGAAGAGACCGTGGCATAGCAGCTCTGTAAAGCTGTCAGTGTGGTTGCGATCGCCTGATTCGCATCGGTTGTTGCCTGTCCGAGCGTACTGACCAGTTCATCGGGAATCGCCTTATTGACAGACTTCTGCCGGTTGACAAAGTCGGTCAGTTTTTCAATCACATCCACAGAGAAAATCAGCTGATTGATCAGATGGGCGACATTCTGAGAGGTCGCGGTTACTTCTCCTTTTGTGGTTTTGGTCTGTTGATTGACAACCAGAGAATACTGTTTCAGTTCTGCAACCTGAGATGCAACCAGTTTGACCTGATTAAACTGACTCAACGCGGTGTTTTTCTTTGCTTCAGCGTCGGTGAGTAACTGGGCAAAGTGGCCCTGCTTATCGGTGAGCGAGTTGACGACGGCATTCATCTCATCAATCTGATACTGAACATTGGCAACCTGACTGGTCAATGACTCAATTTCAAGATTTTTTTGCTCGGCGATACCAACTTTCATTGTTGTTTGCATAGAATGGTTCTCCATATTATCGATTATTCCTGATCATCATCGGATTCAGATTTTTTGTTGGCCCGGCGAGCTTTCTTATCTTCACCGTCGTCTTTTTCAGCACTGACCGGTGCCGGTTTATCAGCCGTTGAAGATTGTTCCTGTGCCAGATAGTTTTCATTCGGAATAATAAGAATCGGATCAATGTCGAGCGCAGACAGTGATGAAGCATAACTACCCTGCGCAATGCCAGGAGCCGGTGTCACCAGAACTACAGGGATGTAAAGCATTCCCGCAATCAGCGGATTACCGAAGTTATCGGTCATATCACCGGACAAATCAGCGCTCATCTGATGGACAAGTTTGCCGTTTTTCAGTGTGGTTGACTCGATATGAGCCAGTTGATAGTTCGCACTGGACACCTGCATTGCAATCGACTGGTTAAAATAGAAATTCAGTGCACTGGTGCTTGCTGTCGGTAAAGGTGCAACCATCAGCCCACCGGTCAAAGGCTGGTAAGCAGGTAACAGCATGACCCGGAACTCAGGTTCCTGTTTCATGTTCATCGTGACATTAAAGGTGATCTCCCGGGAGTCTTCATCGAAGCTGATATTTTCTGCGACAGGAAGTGGCGTCAGTAATGTCACAGCCGGAGAAGCACTGGAAAGTACATTACTGTATGAACCGATGTATTTCTGATACGCCAGATCCAGCACAGCATACATATACACCAGATAATCACGTCCCCGTTCCAGAGGTTTCCCGCCGAAATCCAGACAGGTGTCGCATTTGAGAACGGTCTGATAATTCCCTTTGGCATCTTTGCTCAGAACTTCGGTAAAACGTTCTTTCTGGAATTCGGCAAATGTCGATTCAACCTGCTCCAGTTTAACGCTGGACTTTTTATCGGCACTGACAATGAAGACAAAATAATGTGGCGCAGGAGCCGGTAATGAACCATCGGTTTTGCCTAACTGTGCAGCACACTGCTCCGGTAGCTGACTGAATGCCGGGGTAAATGGCTGGAAACTCACCGTGATCTGCTGATCGCCCTGAGCAACCGCAGCCAGATTAAAGTTCAGCGTATCGTTGCTGGCCTGAACGGTTCCATCGATCGCACTTTCCGCCGACTGTGCATCTTCCAGAGCACCCTCGGCTTTTTTCTCGGTCTGTCTGGCTGTGGATAATGCCTCCTGATCTGCAACTCTGGCAGACGACAGCGCTTTGAACTGGGCCTGAGAAGCCGCCAGCAGCTTTTCCAGTTCGGCTTTAGAACGGGTTGCCGTTGATTCCAGTTCTTTGGCAATTACTTCTGAACTGGAAGACGACGCTTCCATTGCTTTCTGGGACGCGTATTCAGCCTGATTGGCGGTTTCCCGGATGAACGCATTGGCTTCCAGTGTTTTTTTGTAAATGTCCGTACCGTAGCAGGCAGCGGCGGCAATATTCAGTGCGCTGCCGATATCAGCAGCCAGTTTGGCAACTGCGGTGGCCGCTGTTTGAACATTGGTTGCTGCTGTCGCACTATTGCTCACTGTTGTTGCAGAATTGCTCTGAATCAGATGCGTCGATGCCACCAGATTGTTCATCAGATTGTCGTTTTTTACTCCCTGTTGGTTAATCAGCCGGACAGACTCCAATTGTTCACTGACTGTGTCCAGATTATCGGCCGCCGTCAATTGTGCGCCCTGTGCATAATACAGACTGTATTGGGCGCTCCGTCGCTGTGACGCCAGCTTCTGTTGCTGGGCATACAAGGCGTCAAGGGAAGTCCCTACAACTTCTTGCAAATGTTCCTGATACGAGTTCATAAGTTCACCTTGTCCTTCGTCGGTTCATTGATGATTCACAATTCACAGTACAAACGGCCAACCCGAAGGTTAAGTTGGCCAGGTGACGTAAATCGGTTTCTTCATCCAAGGTAACCTGATGATCGAATAAGACAGCGGCGCTCGCGTAATCAGAATATCGTAAGGCCGTTTTTCAACGATCAAGTCCCAGTGGTCCTGTGATTCGGTCAGGGTGCCATTCCTGACCAGCCAGTTACCGCGAAATCCGTCAATCGACGTTTTTCCGATAGCCGGCCAATAGTTGATCACAGCCTCGATCAGACTGTGAACAATGTCCGTTTCCTCTGCGGAGAGATGAATACCGGCTTCCACCGGCTCAGATAAAGACAGCCCACACAACACTTTATTCAGCAGCAGAAGATGTTCCCCGGATTCCTGAACTCCGGTCGCCAGGACTTGCAGGCAGTGGACAGCACGCCGCTGCATTCCGGGGGTGATGAATTGATTGTCCTGTGTCAGGTGCAGCCGTTCGAAAAAAGCCGGAATGAAACTCTGGATCAGCACCAGACCGGCATTCAGTACAGCCATCGGAATGGTCCGGAGCTGCTCTGGCTGTTCATCGGTGACTTCCCTCAGTTCTCCATCCCAAAGACTCGTCCGGGACAGCCCGGAAACAGAATCAGAAACTGATTCCGAGAGATGCATCGGTGATGCAGCGTTGCTTTGCGGAGCATTGCGTAACACATCGGCGAACTCCCGGACAGAGACTTCCAGAGCATAGGTTGTCGCCAGCCCGGATCGGGATAACTGCTCCACCAGCAACTGAGGCGAAACGGTTCCGGACTGCAATATTTTCCAGAACAATGCCGCCACCAATGCATCACCAGTCAAATCCTGCCAACGCTGACTGAGCCAGACATCCAGTACACATGACAGCAGATGCTGCTGCCGCTCAGCAACACTCATCTGCGGCAGATTCAGCTGCAATAACAGTTGTTCCAACACCTGAATGGTCTGGATCTCAACCTGAAGTGATTTGGGCGACCGTTCCATGACATCGAGCAAAGCCGCCAGTGATAAGTGCATCAGCAGGCGGTGATGAACCACCGGGAAGCGGGATAATCCGGAGATCCGCTGCCGGAAAGACTCCGGATAAAAGTGCAGCCAGTCCAGCAGAGCCTGTTGCCAGTCAATGTAGCGAGCCTCGGAAACATCCACCGGCAACTGACCTGATTTCAGCCATTCGGTCAGCCAGTAGGTCCATGCTGGCTGCCGTAAATACTGACCGGCGCTATCCTGATACCATTCTGGCATCTCACCCGTCATTTGAGTCGGCGTTTCAGTGCGATGATGACCTGCGGATATTTCAGGATGTCCGGGAGCTTTTACCTGCGGCATTGTTTTGGTCCGGACATCGGACATCTCAAATTCAGTGTCGTTTCTCACCGTATTCAGTTGTGCCAGCACCAGCATCCAGTCCAGACCTGCGGGAGCATCCTGAGGTCGTTGTTGCCGGATTTTCTGCGCCAATACCGACCATCGGACATTGCGCTGCCGGGCCCAGAGGCGTAGCAGTGACGTAACCCAGCCGGACAGCTCAACAGCAAATCCGATGACATGGTGGTGCAATGCCCGGTAAGCCCGGATTTCTCTGACCCAAATCTGCCAGAAACTCCGCTGAAGGCTCTCTGCCAAACCGCTCGGGCTTTTCCCGCACACCTCGCTGACACACTCCATCAGTGCCTGCAATAGTTGCCGGCGGCTTGATTCACGCCGGAGAGAAACCGGCAGTAATGGTGCCAGCCACCGTTGTCCTTCCGGATTGTGACTCAGGCGGATCAGCAAACTGACCGCATCTGGATGGTCAATGATTGTGGTCAGAATCACATCCTGAACCGGCTGATGCCCTGACGAAGGCTGCAACAGTTGCATCAGTGTGGCGAACACTCTCGTTGATGACTGACTCAGAGCCGGAAGTATCTGACCGGAATCGGATCTCCGGTCGGACAACTCCGCAGCCATACCATCGGCTTCAAACCATTGCCCGGATTGTCCGGTCTGAGATTTCAGTTTTAAATGAACAAATAACTCACGCCAGAAATGAGACGCCAGCCCGCTCTCCCGCTCTAAAACCACCAGAAACTGCTCCTGCCAGCGACTGACCTGCCCCGGCCGTTTTAACGGTTCCAGCAATGCTTCAACCATCAACGTCGTCAGCCACTCCATCGGGTCTGATGGTGGCAGATAAGCCAGATATCCCTGTCTGTGGTGCTGATGCAGCACTGTCAGCAGTTCAAAAGCCGGAAAGCCATCCTGTGGTGCTAACACACTCAGCAATGCCTGAATCTCACTCAGATTCAACCGGTCACAGGCCGCAAGTGACTGAACCAGAAACCGGCTCAGCTCGCCTGGTGCTTTTCCCTGCCATCCCTGTTGCCGGTACAGATGCAGGAAACTCCGGTGACGAATCTCTGGGTGCAGATGTAATATGGCAATCAGTATCCGCATCGGATCGACATCAGACTCACCACTTATCTCCTGTTGCAGGCGGAGCACACTACCTGCGTCGTGATCACTCAGTGTTGCCCGTTGCAATTCCTGAAGAATTGCCAGTAGTTCAAAATGGTGCGGAGTCAGTTGCCACTGGACCGAAGCCCGAACCAGCATCGCCAGTAACAGCGCATAATCCAGATGATACTGACGACTTAGCCCGGTCAGAGTAGTCTGCACCAACTGACGCCGGTTAAAATAACTGCCACTACTGGCCAGCAGATAATCCAGCAGAATTCGCCAGATGAGCTGCGGATCAAGATGCTGCTCCCGCAGCATGGTTTGCGTATGCCGGACATGGGTCCGGATAAAAAGCTGATCTCCCGGCGCAATTACTGCAACCAGCGTTTGTAGCTGTTCCTGATCGAATTGCTGTAGCAGGTGCAGCCGCACAGCTTCTGAGCGTCCTTCTGCCCGGATAATCCGGGCCGTTCTGGCGGCATCGCTACCGGCTAACCGGGTAAATAACTCATGCAGGTAAACCGGTCGCATTCCCTGTTGGTGATTAGTCTCCCGATGAACAGTCTCCCTGTGGTGCAGCATCTGTTGCAGCAGTTGCCACAGATCTGGCTCTTCTTCCGGTACCGTTGCTTTCCCGACAGGCTGTTCATGCTCTTCCAACAGGACCAGAACCTGCAAAAACCTCGGCCCCATCAGTCCCAGTGACAACATCTGGCGGGCAACATCACTGAGATTGTGCAGTAGAGCGGAGAAATCCAGCTGATAATGCTGAGCCATCTGGAACAATGTCGAGCGAACAAACTGTAGCGTATTAAACAACGTTCCCCGCTCAACCAGCAGATGAGTCAGAATCCAGTACCAGATATTGGATTTCAGCTCCCGGAGGTGTACGCCGGTAAATGGCTGCTGTTGCTGACTCAGCGCCAGATTATCCGCGTACCGGTGAATGAAATCGGCATGCCAGGGTTCCAGAATCTGGATTGTCCGGCGAATCCGGGATTCTCCCCACTGCCAGACAATCCTGCGCCGGACCACTGCTGAGCTTCCGACCTGACGCAACAGCTCAGCGACCGCATGCGGCTGTTGTTCAATCTGCTGATCAACCATGAATACCGGATTACCGAGTCCCTGCTCCCACCAGGGCAAAGTTCCGTGTAATAAGAACCAGCGTAGCTGTGTCAATGCCGACATATGCAGATCAAGTATCTGTAATCCCCGGGCACCACCGGAATACGGCAGCAACCGGTGCTGCCGGAACAGTTGCATCAATGCTTCCTCAGCTGCTTCTCTGACCCGCTGAGGCAACTCACGATCCAGATCCTGCAGGGCAATTGTTCCCAGATTTAATTCCAGCCGATCAATCCGCCAGATTTGAGCTGCCGGACAATGCTGTTCAAAACAGCGGCTCAGAATGCCGGGCAATACCTGATTACTCCACTGACTGAGAGCATTCTGCAAGGCAACCGCATCGTCACGATCATCAAAGCAGGTTTGCCACTGACACTGGGCAATAATGTGCTCATGCCGCGCCATAGGTGACCTCCTGTAATGCTGACAACGCCTGCTTCAGTGCCTGCTGACCATTCGGCTTGTCCGTTCTTGCCGGAGCCAGCGCATTACACAGTGAAGTATTGGTCTGATGAATCTGGCGGTTATACCAGGCGCAGTAGCGGGTAATCAGTGTCGCCATCTGCTGATAATTGCCCTGACGCCACTGCAAAACGACATGAGCGGGCCAGTGAAGCTGTACAATGTCGGCAAGAAAAGTATGGAACTGACGCTGCTGAGTCAGCACGACATAATCAGGAAATGCCAGAACCGCCTGTAATCCTTCCCCTCCATATCCGGCTGTTTTGGCCGCCTCCGCTGGTTTTGAAGACGATGCTGAAGCATCAGTTTCAGTCGGTGTCGGATCTGGTTGCAGCAAAGTTTCTTCAACCAGAATAAATCCCCGCCGGACCCGACCGAGCCAATCCAGTTGATCGATATACTGCTGTAACTGTAATGAACCGAAACCTTCTTCGCTCACCGGCAATACCAGCACCGGCTGAGTTCCGATCTGTACCACCAGCGCATCGGATTGTCTGAGTACCGAGATATCACGCAGGGCGTCCGCCATATCCGATGCTGTCCGTTGTTCCGGGAAACGCTCACCCTCTTGCGGATTCCCCGCCAGCCAGCTGAGAAAGTCCGGTACCTGTTTCAGGCGGACCAGCGTCACAGCCAGTGTTTGCAGGTGGCGAGCCACGCCAAGTAAAATGGCGCACTTGAGTTCAAATACGGAAAAGTCTGCATAATCCTGTTCGGTCAGTTTCACGAACTGGTTCAACGCGTTAGCGTCCAGCACGCCATCTCTCATCAGGGTTTTGTATTGCACCTGCTCATTTTCCAGCAGTTGTCGATTTCCGTCCTGCAACGGCAGTGATGCCGCAATCGCCTGACAACGCTTCACCACCTGATCATGATGAATTACCTGCTCCGGCTGCCCTTGCTTCGCGAGCATGGCCCGTAAGTGGGCTACTCTGGCCTGAGCCATCGCCGCAACCAGTGTCTTCTGATCAGCAAATCCCCGGTGATGAATCCCCCGCAGTAACGGAGCCAGTACGGCCGAATGCCGGGAAGTCATGAGCTGACGGTAGGTTTTCGCGTCTAACCGGTAGCGCCCCGGCGAGGTCAGCGGCTGTGCCCGGGAAAAGTCTCCCGCCTGATTGCGCCGGTAAGATAAAGCCTGCAAGTTTTGTAGCCAGACACCTTTGACGATGATCCGGGTTTTCAGTCGTCCACCGTACCACTGGCATCCGTCGATAATCTCATTATATTGATCTGCCGGTTCACCGTGACGGGCCAGTAAGTGACTCAGCATTGCATCCCGGCGCTGTTCCGCCTCTGCTGTGGTTTCAGTACAACGGGTCAGACCGTAATAATAGGTATTAAACGGATCACGCCGGAAACGCTGCCACACCAGTTTTTCCCGCTGTTTCGGGTCTTCCGGATCATTCGGATAAAAATACTGATAGCGGTTTTTTCCCTGCAATAACGCCTGAACATCCGGCACATCGTAGAGTGGCTGATAGAAGTAACTGCGGACAAATGTCTGGACGGGAATCGCCATACTCTGCGGGTCAGCATTGTCCGGGGTGTAACGCTGAATCAAAGCATTTTCCGCCGTCATACCCGTACCGAAACTGAAGGAAAACAGATGACCGAGATTCGCCAGTTGAGAAAACTGATTCGCGATCACCTGATCGAACAGTAGCAAATAACCTTTCAGCTGACGGGACTGAGCGATCCGGTAATCCGGTGTATCGGACTGCAATGAGTTGGCTCCGACACCATAACTTTCCGGAAATGTATTCTGGATCGAGTAGTAGCTTTCAATATTCCGGTAGCGTCCTTGCGGCTGTGGCGGTGCTAAATCTACACTTGCATCCACCGGACTTGCCTGATGGCTGGCGTATAACCGGGACAGAAAATGGGGAGAGTCGTTTGTAGCAGAAATATTCAGCGAAACCTGATGCCTTTCCATCTGAAAAGTATCACTTAGTGAAATCACTGCAATGTTGTCTGCACCGACAGAAACCGACTGGCGAGCCGGATCATCACTAAACGCCAGTTGCTCCACCACCGCAACACCGGGAACTTCACTGATCAGTAACATCAGGTCGACCAGAAGAACCTCCTGACGCTTATCGTCCAGTTCCGTTCCTGACGAAACAGATTCTGACGGCCCATTCCCGCAAATCCAGCCATGTTTCAGCAACGGCCCGTTCAGAATCGTATCAGTTGTATAACCAGCCGCAGTCAACTGCTGATATCCCTGCTGCCGGAATCGGGGGCTGACATAGTCAGCCAGTGCCAGTTCGATCTTCCCGCTGACTTCCTGCGGGTCGGCATCCTGCGTCAGCAGAACCTGTCCGGAAAGAGCAATGGCCTGCGGTTGCAACAGTACCGGTAACATAAAGTATTCAGACAGGTTGCGGTGCTGATTGAGTAAACGGTGAACCGCACGAATCAGGTTATCGGCAGCGGTCTTTTCAGCATTATTTCCCGTATTGCTACGTTTAGCGGAGTCCGTTCCAGACAGGATAGTCCCGGCATACACAGCAACCTGATACAACCCCGTCTGTTGTTTATCGAGAACCAGAGGTGTCAGATAGAGATTATCCACCGCATCGATCCGGTCCAGTACCAGTCGCCGGTAATCATCCACGGTCACAGGCGCGGTAGTCAGAATCTCCTCAGCCCGGAAAAACTGCTGCGCGTAATCGATTTTACCGTCAGCCTGAGTCAGTACATCGGCAATCGGAAAGCTATTCACATAGCCGAGTTCAGTCAGGGCATAACACACCTGATCGAGAATCGTCACACCGGGATCGCTTTCGTTGAAGTTACTCCAGACATGTCCCGCCAGAGATTTCAGCTGTTTGATACCTTCCTGCTTCAAAAAGGTAAAATCCTGCTGTGGCGGCAGTGGCCCGGCAGAAATACTGTTTTCCTGAACCAACTGCTGTAACGTTGGCTGCGAATTCATCTCACTCATGAATAAGCCTCCGTCAGTTGGTTCTGCGCAACACCGGACGATTCGCTCTCCGGAGAAACTGTTCCGGCCCGGGTCAGTTGAAAGGTGTGTTTCAGAGCCGAAACAAAAATCCGGTCCGGCGTTGCGGGCATCATTCTTTCCGGTGAGGATGAATCAGACGACGGTGTTGCGGTAGTTTTCCCATCCGATGATATTTTTCCATCGGGTGGTGTTGCACCATGAATGATCAGTTGCAAAGACGGTACGGCAACAATTCCGGTGAATCCGGCCAGAAAACGAGTCACTGCCGTCCGGCTCAAACCTTCTTCGATGCTATATTGCTGCTGCGGCGTATCAATCCAGGGAGAAAGATAAAGATTCATCCCTTCATTGAGGGTATTCAGCAGCTCACTGGCATTCGTTGTTGCCTGAATCACCAGTGTGGCAACTACTGACACGGGTTCATGTACGAGATTACTGACCCGGACCTGTGCCATCGCCGACGTCCGTTTTGTCAGTGCCGCCATCACCCGTTGTATCTGATCACGTGGTACTACCGGACGAAATGCATGGGCAGTCAGGGAAGACGAATAAGACTGAACCACACCCAGATGCACACTTCCCGGTAAATCTCCCGGAAGGCGACACACATAAAACAGCGACGGACATGCCTGTCTTGCCAGCAAAGCATAATCCCAGCAGGCAACCGCACGATCTTTGGTTTTCAGACGCTTGCTGACCCGCTCCCGGAAAACCGATGCCGATTCTTCGGCCCGCCCACCGAAAGAAGCAAAAGGCTGAACCACAGTAGCTAAAGCGGGATTTTTGACTGCCGGAGCGCTGATTTTTCCGGCATTCAACACCGGAGATTCTCCCGCAGGTAAAGGAATCGGTGTCTGCCGGGCCACTTCTATTCCCTGCGTATTACAATAGACGCAAGCCACCCGCCGGTCAGAAGACTGTGTCATCAGCAGCCAGACTACGCCTTTGGTTTTAGCATCGGCATCAGGAAACTGAGGCGGGTTCAACACGACATTCTGAGGTAAATCGATCTGTACAATACCGGAGCGTGTCAGACCACCAGTCTGATCCAGCAATACGGAAAGTGACTGCCATCCGTTTTCTCCCCAGCAATACAGTTCAACTACACTCGGCTGCGGCTCACTGTCGATATCCTGAGCCAGTTCAATAAACAGATTCACCCGACACGGCAGCAAAACCTGAGTCAGTTGCACATACAGACTATTGGCCGGACGGCTGACTCCGGCATACAGCGCCAGCCCCGGCAGAGCCGAATCGGTTTTATCAGGAGAAGATGGCTGCAATCTCAGATGCCGTAAATCGGTGCCCGGTGCATCCTGCCCGGCCGGACGGGAGAAATAGGGATATGTCGCCAGCGCACCGATATGCAGTAGCGTAAATGCACTGCTATCCTGAGTTTTGCCGGTAAGAGCCGATGCCGGGTCGGTAAAATCCAGAGAGAGTTCGGCCTGATAACTCAGCGTTGCCTGTTTTGCTTTCACCGCCCAGGGTAATGACGGTAATGGCTGCACAACGCCCAATGATTTCAGACCAACCAGATGCCCCAATCCACGTAAAACTTTGACAACCGGTCCGAGTAATCCGGCTCCATTCATCAGAACTTTAGCATTGTCCAGACTGATCGCCGAGACCAGCCGGGCATAGATTGCATGACCGAATCCGTCAGCCGGAGCCATCAGTGTCATTCTGATCTGCGGCTGTCCGGTCAGTGGCGCAGCAATACACTGCTGTGGCTCGGAAAATGTCAGTTGATAACGGGTTCCCGGTGCATTTTCCTCGGTTGTTTTACGCTTATGCGTTACATGCTGCTGAGCGAACAAACCATCATTCTGCTGTTTGATCGGTTGAGGCTGGGAAGGTTTCCGGTGCCAGAGGCGCTGCCACCAGTGAGGTTTGCTCTTCGGTTCGCTGTGCTGAGAGTCGGCAGCTTCATCTTCATCGGGAACAGAAAATATCTGCGAAGAAACGGGCTGCCATCCGTCTGAAGTATGGACTTGCCACTTCACCAGAAAGGCGGTGTTATCAAAGGTCTGCTTAGCGCCACCCTGATGATGGAGAAAAGTATTGTAGGCCGAATAATACTTGCTGAAATCAGCGGGTATTTTCTCCCATAATAAAGAAAAATCAAGTTGTATCAGCGGTTTCCCGATAACTTCTGCATCGCTGAGATAACAGTGACTGCCGGTTTCCGGTATTGCACCAAGGACCGGCATCGGTTTTCCCGCTACCAGCGGACCATTATCACTGAGCAGCAAGAAAGAATGACTTTGGGTCACAGCAACCTGAAAATCCAGTTTCAGCAAACGGGGAATCCCCTGCAAATCAACCGTATCCGGCAACATGACCCGACAGTAAGGCAACATGCCATCATAACCGGCCGGTGGTTTGGCAAAAGCCGCAACCGCCGGTTCATCGGGTTGTAATGTCAGAATCAGCCGGAGCTGATGAGCCGCTTCTCCTTGTGTCCACTGCACCTCCGGGACGGCAAACCATTTTTTTGCACTACTCAGCCAGCACTCGGCTCCCTGCCATGCTGCCACCTCAACTGGCTGATCCAGTGACAATGTGATCGTGACTGTCCGGACACCACTACCCAACATCAGCATCGGACTGGCGAACACAAATCCCTGCCGAATCTCTTGTGTCTGCTCTCCGCCGAACCAATCACTGGCTAAGACCTGCTGTGCGCTGTTCCGCCGGATCTGACGGCTATCCGGTAGTATCTCTATTCTCTGCTGGCGAGAAACAGGGAGTTCGGCAGGTTTTTTCTGTTCAGTGTTCTCTGCTGGCTTTTGATTACTCTCCTCTGCCGATACAGCTTCAGCAACCGGTGATTGCACTTCTACGGGACAATAGCTGCTACTAATCAACTGCCCCATCTGTGCCGTATTGATCTCACAGCCACCAACCGATGCAAACAGAATCGGAGATTTATTGGCATAGCTTCCGCCGACAAATGTGGTTCCGTCCGGCAGGTTAAGGCTGGTATGTCCCGGTGCCAGCGTCAGACAAAGATAAGTGCGATCCGGTACCGCAGTACGAATCTTCTGATGCAGAATATCCTGATAGTAAAATTGCAGATGCCGGTGGCTATACTGATTCAGCCCTTGCTGAGAAAAGGCTAGTAAACGGTGGAATGCAATCAGTAATGCCGTATCCGGGAAATCACAGGGCTGCTCGCTGAGCTGCTCAAATGCCTGCCGGGCTGAAGTAATCACCTGAACATAACAGGAAAAGACCTGTTGATAGATTTGCTCCAGCAGGTCCATTGCTTCAGGGACAGAACCGGGATGAACACGCTGAGCCGACTGTTTTTCCCATTGGGGTAAAAAGCCGTTCAATGACCGCTCAGAAACCGGTGCTACACAGTCTTTCACTGTATTTGCAAGGTAATTCTGTACATCGACCCGCTGCCACAGAGCATCAGCAAGTGAGTCACTGATTTTCTGTTCGAGAAACTGACGCAGGTGGTAATCATTCTGGCCCTGCTCCATCACGTTCATCCACTCATTGAGCGACTGAAACATCTGATCCAGCAGTCCCAACAGCTGATGGATAGTACTTCGCAACATTTCAGACCAGCCGGATGTCTGAGACGAATCGGCCGTTTCCGGTTGTGATACCCGCTGTTTAACCAGACGGAAAGAAGGTTGGATCCGGCTGAAGTTCTCATAGAACCCCTGATAGGATGTTTTACTGATTACCGCCAGCAGAATAACCGGATCTTTGATAACAAAGGCCCGCCAGTTACCAGCCGGTTGATTGTGTTCATCATAAAACACAATCAGCTCAGCGAATGCCGCGATAAAGGCCAGCCGATCCCGAATACTCCGGTCATCAACCAGAATATTATCAGGGTCAAGTCTGGCACTGATATCCCGCAACAGTGCATCCGTATCAGCGTGGTTCCGCACCTTTCTGTCCTGCTGTTAAATTGGTCCCTTCCAGTAAAGAAAACGGAAAAACATGGTTGTGCCGGGTATTGGTTTTCCGGATCGTGTAATTCACCTGAATCACCACCAGTTCATCCGACGCCGTCATATACATGACTTCCACCTGATCGACATGAATCCTCGGCTCATCATTGAGCAGGGTCTGCCGGACCGACTGGGCAATTTCATCTTTGAGCGTGGCATCCCGGTTGCGAAACAGAAAACTCCGCAGGTCTCCACCATAAGCAGGTAATAAGCTCCGCTCTCCCCGGTAAGCCTGAAGAATCAGGTCAATCGACTGATTGATATTGGCTTCACTTTCGTTCATCACCACCTGATGTGTTGCAGACGAAAACTCGGGAGGAAATTTCCATCCCCGGCCGAGAAACTGATTCGGTTCCATCATTAGCCTCCAATCATCACGGTGAAATCTCCCAGAACAATACTGCCGCCATGTGCGGTTGAATCACCGATACGGGCTGCCGGCATTCCACCGATCAGAACCGTTGCCGAACCGGCGACAATCGTATCCGGAGGGCCGACACAAACCAGCATGTCACCGACACGGGCCGCAGGCAGACTGCCGATCAGCACCGTCGGACATCCCGGTCCGGAAACCGGGCCGCCGACATGAGGAACCGGCGGCACGCCGGGTGTCACCATCGGGCATTCATGAAAATCGGTTAATCTTGCTGCTGGTGGCATCATTTGCTCCTTATCACGCTTCTCAGTTGATCATCACGATGCCGCCTTTCAGCGTCAGTTCAGCACCGCCCTGAACCTCCGCCGTGGCACTTCCTTTGGCACTGAACTGCATATCGGCACTGGCATCCACATTCAGGCCCGACACTTTGACATCCCCTGAGGATGCTTCAATTGAAACGCCCAATTCCCCTTTAATCGTGACATTCTGATCCGCCTGAATGGTGATACTCGAAGGGCTTTTCATCTCAATACCGGAAGAAGACATCACCAGCGAGTTGCTATTCTGATCTTCAATTGAGATTTTCTGGTCCTGATCGCTGAGCGTGATCACATTGTTATTCTTGGTAGTAATCGTCATGACACTATTCTGGTCATCGAAAACAATGCGTAACTCACTTTTGGTCACAATGGCTTTTTTCGAGTTCTCCGAATCCGGAGACAACTCGCTGTATGGTTTGCGGTTTTCACTGTACACACTGCCCAGAATCACCGGGAAACGCGGGTCCTGATTGAGAAAACCGACAATGACTTCATCTCCGACTTCCGGCAAAAAGAAAGCGCCAAACCCACTACTGGAATAGAAGTTGGTCAGGCGTGCCCACAAACCTTTTCCGTCATCATTAAACAACGGCAACTCAATCAGAATACGGTAAGCATTGTCCGGGTCCTGATCGATCTGCTTCACCGTGGCATTAAACAGTCCTTCAACTCCCGGCAGCAGACCGGCAGCCGGCGGTGCCATCACTTCATGTTCCTGAACAAACCAGAAGGGTGAAAGCCCGATATCAGCGGTGGTGAACCAGTTGCCGTCGGAATAGTCGTGTTCGATACCGGAGACAAAATGGTCACCGTCAAAACGGCTGCCCATCCCGTCAATGGTCAGATAGTTACCGACAGCAACACCGGCATCGCCCTGAAAACGGACTTCACCGGTGATTTTCGCCAGTTCGCTTTTCAGCATCTGAGCTTTGGCCCACTGCGTCAGATTGTCTTCGGAAACAGCAGCCGTGGTCTGTAATTCAAAGTCAGACAATCCCACTACTTCCGACAGTTTCTTACTGCTCAGATTACCCGGCCCGCTCAGACTATTGCTGGCCGACTCCGATATCAGTTGCTGGTTTTTATAGTCCCAGGCGCTGGACTTCACACTTGCCAGTTGAGTCACCGCATCCATCTGTGCATTAAAGTGGTAGAGATTATCGCCATAGGTCACCGTAAGCACCGAACTGGTTTGCGCCGTCGGAGAAAAAACCGAGACTTTGCCACTGTCGGTCGATACCACCAGACTGTTGATTTCAGCCCGGCTCAGCAGAAAATCCCAGTCGCTGGTGTAATACTGAACCAGCTCCGGCAGTGACACCGACGTACTGGTGACCTCAGCGCTCAACCCGCTATACTGGCCGATCAGTGTTGACATCACATCGCTGTCGGTTTGGTTCTGATAGGCCGAGCTTTTGCGGCCAACTGTCATCTGAATCGCTTTATCCCGGCATTCAACCCGTAACATCGGGCCAAATCCGGGATTCACATGCAGCGACTGTTTAGTCACAATGCCAGAAAAAACTTTTTTATTGGTGCCTTCGTAACCCAGATTAATGACGACCTCAGCGCCGGGAACAAAAGTGTCCGATGCACTGATCTGAAAACTTTCAGCAGCAGGATTTCCGTCGAGAATTTCCAGCATCGCCCGGCCAATCCGGTTCAGATGCTGCTGAACCTGAATACTGTGAACCTGATAATCCCCGGGAATCGTACTGCCATTGGCCGTAACTTCTATGGTTGCCACAGCACCATTCGGCTCGCTGCTCATGACTCACCTCCGCGTTTTAAAGGCGGCACCACGATCTGGCTTCCGGCAGCCAGATGGCGGAATTTATCCAGTTGGTTAAAGGCTGCCAGTTGCACATAGAGATTTGGGTCACGATAAATCTGCTGGCTGATCTGCGGCAGACTGTCTCCATCGACCACCTGCACCAGATGCGTCAGATCCGGAGACTGTTTATCTTCTTCCTGTGCAGCGGTTGCCGGGTCCAGATAGGAAGTAAAACGCAGAGAGACTTTTGCCCGCAACGCCGTACCATCCGGCTTGAAATAGGTATAGTTGGTATCCATTCCGGTCAGTACACCTTTGAATGAAAGTCCCTGCCCCCAATAAACCGCAACATAGTTAGGACGATGAATACTGCCCTGATAGTCATAAACCACATTCTTGAGCTGTTTGATTTCCGTCGGCATATCGGTCCGGGAGCTGTCAACAACGCCACTACAATCGATCACCAGCTCAAAACTCAGGCGTTCTCCCGGCGTAGAACGATATTTCGGTGAGCTTTTTCCGGCATCGGGTGCCTGCTCCTCGTTATAGTTCACCCCACGGTCAATCTTGAGCGATTCCGGATTCAGCATCACTACATATTCCCCCGATTTACTGGAGAATTTTTCGTCGCTGTAGGCGACGATCCGCATTTTCTTCAATCCGCTCATTCATTCGTCCTTGTGTTGGCTGGTTCCGTCACCGACATTCAGATCACCCGACTGCTTTACCGCTCCAACGGAGAATTCCGGGAGTGGTGGCGCAACTGTTTCAGACATTCCTGAATAATTTGCTGTTTCAGCGCGTTCAACTGCTGTTCATTCATGGTGTCCTGCGCGGATTCCGGCTGGCTCTGAATCTCGGTCTTGATCACCAGTTCCCGTATTTCTACCGGCATATCTATTTCTCCCTATACACAATCCCCTAAATAGGTTCATGAAACAGCCTAACTAAACAGATCGGTCTGTGATTCCCGGCTGTCATCGATCTCGAAATACTGATAAGAAAATTCCAGTGTTTCGATAAACACTTCGCTCTCCTGAGATTTCAGATCGCTGGCTGACCATTTCACCGGATATGCGGAGACAAAACTCCAGCTCATGCTGATATCTCCGTTTTCATCCAATAGCTGGACTTTTATGTCTTTGGTCTGAACCGCCGTTGCCAGCCCGTCATCCAGCGTATCTTTGACCCAGGAAATCAGCGACGACTCCGCAGAAGTGACGCCACGTTTCAGCACCAGATTCTGAAACGTGGCAATGGTGGGAAGCCGGTACTTAAACCGGTTTTCTCCGCCACACACAACCTCTTCCGTTCCCAGTTCTTTACTCAGCCCCGAGACTTCCTGAAAGGCCGCATCACTACTGCCGGTGCCGGGAACGGAGACCCGAAAGTAAAAACTGGTCTGAAGGTTATAAGTCATCGCGACTCCTGTGTTTAACAGTGCTTTTCATTGCAGACGATCCATTTCACCAACGATTCCGGTTACGAACCATTGGTGACGATCAACTGCTCATGCGCGATTTCCAGCGTATCGACCGCAACTTCATTGGCATCCGATTTCAAATCAGTACCGGTGATTTTGGTCGGCCAGGCGTTATTCAACTGCCACTGCATGGTCACAGAACCATTCTCATCGAGCAGTTTGATCAACACCGTACGCCGTTTGATAGTGTTCATTTTGATTTCATCCATCCACTTCCAGAAGTTGTTGTCATTGACGAACACACCCCGTTTCATGGTGACATTGTTGTATTTCGCAATGCCTGGCATTTTGATCGTGGAGAACAAGGTGCTGTTACTGTGGCGGTATTCGATTACCTGAACTTCCTTGTCCATACCGGACACTTCCTGAAAGGCGACACCTTTGAGTTCCGTACCCAGATCCACTTCGAACCGGAATTTCGGCATGGGCCATGTGCTGCCTTCTTTGCTGCCGTCATCTGCCATGATATTTCCCCTTACGTTTATTCAGTCCCGACCGAATGCATGTCTGATCGATTCAATTACGAGTTTTCAATCACGTACTGTCGGCTCACCTGATGTAAGTCACGTGAGAAACGAAAACGAAGCAGCTTAGCCAGACTTCGCCATTTCCTGCTCAAAGGTGATCACAATAAATTCTGCCGGACGAACGACCGCAACCAATACCGTCACTTTCAGGAATCCATTGAGAATATCTTCTGCGGTCATGGTTGAACCCAGACCACAGCTCACCTGAAACGCATCCGAAGCTTTGGCACCCTGAAGGCCGCCTTCTTTCCAGATGTCGGTCAGAAAACTACTGATTTCACTTTTGATTGCTGCCCATGTGTTGGCAGTGTTGGGTTCAAATACATAAGCCCGCGCCGCCAGCTTGACGGACTGCTCCAGGAAAGTCATGGTGCGGCGCACTGAAACATAGCGCCAGTCCTGACTGTTACCATCCAGAGTTCTTGCACCCCAGACCAGAATTCCCTGACCGTTGAAAAAGCGAATTGCATTGATCGATTTACCGGAGACCGCATCTACGTTCAGATCAGCCTGTTGAGAATCCGTCAGACGGATTGGCAGATGAGCCGCCCCAACAATGCTGGTATTCGCCGGTGCATGCCAGACGCCATTTTCATTGTCATTCACGGTATACACACCAGCCATGCCACCACTCGGCGGTAACATATTGGCATCGGACAATACATGCTTGATGATTTGACTGTAGGTTTTCGACGCATTGAGCAGCGCGGAATTGAGCTGAGAATTGGACATCGGATTGGCTGGCGGTTTCTCAATCATGCCGATAATTTTCTCAACGGCAGCATTCGGGGCCGCTGGCGGATTGAGTAATGCTCCCAACTGTTTTGTATCGCCACCAAACAGATTGGTAAAGTTGATATCCGAGTTCTGCATGATGGTCGTACCGATAAACGGATAGTAAGCTGTACCGAATTTCAGGCCGTTGCTACCGGTATTATTGCGGAATGTTTCGATATCATTGGTGTACATAATCGGATCAGGCGCATTGCCGCCAATGATGTCAAACAGACAGACTGCCGTCTGCATTTCTTCTGCCTGTAACAACATTTCCTGCATGAGCGTACCGTTATTGTCCACAGAGAGCAGTGTAGCTTCCGGACAGATATACATGGTCGGTTCCTGCTCATTTTTCAGCAGATCCAGACCTCTTTTCAGATCGGCCAGCTGAACATTCGGATTCACAATCGGGACGCCGATATCCCCCGGTTTACCACTAGACGGACCATAAGTTCCGACAGAAACGATATAACAGTCTCCGCCACCATTCTGAAAAAACAGGCGAATGCTGTTATAGAGGTAATAGATGGTATTCGGATCAGGAACAATCGAGTAATAACTACCGCCAATCATCAGGTAGTCACCTTTGGTCGGCTGCTCTTTCTGCTCAACCAGATAGTACTCGGGGCTGTACTGAGAAGTCGGGTCAGCAGGCGGAGCAGGATTAGGCTTCATGTAGATCGCCTGAAACTCAGCAAAAGAAGTGATTTTCTGTGGCCGGTTATAATAAGATTTCCCCTGATATTCAGCTGTCGGGGTATAGCCAATAAACGCTGGCACAGCGGTTGCCACCGGCACCACTGAGTTCGGAAATGCATTGACTTCATCAATGTACACTCCCGGTGTTTTTATATTGGAAGTTATCATATCATGGTTCGCCTTTCGTTCATGTAGTGAGAATATCCCGCTCTCCCTGTGTAACGCTCCGGAAAAGACCTGCCCGGCGAAGAGAACGCTTTGCAACATCAGCCGACAGCACACACTGCCGACCATCAGTTAAATCCGCATCCAAACGATGCCGCTGCTTTAATAAAGAGCAGCCTTTGTCCCTCATTAACGGGTTACCTGATCTGCTACATCCCGAACTGCGACCTACTCAAAGATATACATACATCACTGAAATCAGATCACCCTCCTCTTGTTCCATACAAAACTGATCGGTTCCCGGCGCCGGCAGCGCTGGTAAAATCGTCCGTTGAATAGTTTGTCCTGCCTGCGCATCAATGACCTGTTTATCGATCAATTTGAAGCGCTGCTCCGGCACTTGTGCCAAAGGCAGACGCTGTGAACCACTGTTGACCCGCCAGCCGGATTCACCAGCTTCCGTTTCATAACGCACAGGCTCCGGAAAGTTCAGTGTCCCGGATTCATCAACCACCTGAGGCTGATGAAGTTTGAGTTGTCCCCGCTGAATCACCCGATATTCCCAGCGGGAAGAACGACTCTGCAATGTAATGGCATAGCTCTCCTGAACCATAAGCTTATCCGGATAGAACAACACCTCAGCGACCGCTCCGTCCGGGGCGTGATTGAAAGGCACATGAGCTGCCACCAGCTCTGACTGTTGCTGATGTTCTGCTTGCTGTAAATTCCCGGATGTTATCTGTCGGTTGTCATAATGGAGCAGCCCTTTCCAGTTCACCGGTAAGTCTGTCAGCATGACAAAGTTTTCCAGCGGCTGGCAGATCCAGAACCGTAACGGATTTCCCTCTGTCAGTTGGGTTAATCCCTGTAAAAACGCGCTTCGTCCCGGGATTGCGTATCCATAAAGCGACCAGCAATTCAGGTTTGATGTCAGTTGCATCTGAAAATGAGACATCCACTGACGAGTCTCCCGGTCCGGAACCAACTGTGCTCCCAGCCATTGAGCCTGACAGAAAAAGTGATGCTGAAGCAGCAAAGAAAAAAGCATGAACATCAGGGAGCCACCTCACCGGATGTTTGCTGAACGCGGGCTGCACTCCCGGTTACCTGATCGGCCTGAACGATGACATGTCTGATTTTATAGATGATCGAAGGCTGGTATTTAGCACCAAGTGCACTCCATAAATTATGGGTTCGTTCGTAGGGAGAGTTTTCGATTTCAAACTGAAGCTGTTCCAGAGATGGCGGCATATCCGGGAATAACTGCCGGGTCATTGTCGGATGAGCCTGAAAGAAAGCAATGGTCGCCGATAGAAATTTCAATGCTTCACTATACACATCGAAGTGTGCAGTCATCAGAATGTCCAGATTAAACCGGATCGCAGGCTGAATCTGCTGAACGGTATTAGTCGAGTAATCCGGACGGGCACCGCCGTAAAACTGTTTGGCTGTTTCATGCTCAAGATTAATCAGAGTCAGTACCATTTTGTTCTGGTTACTGAGAGGAACAGAGCCACCGGATTCGACCAGATGATTCATAATCACCGGTTCGCCATCCACACCAAACTGATGACTCAACTGCCGGCTCAACACATTCCTGACATAGTTCAATGCTTCATCAATCACCTGAACATCCTTATTCAAGACGAGTATTCAAGACGTACAACACCCCATAACATCATATCGATGTATACCCAAAAAAATGTGCTTAAATGTACTGATTAATATGCTTAAATGTGCCGATTGAGGTGAAGGCATCTGGAATTCAGAACACTGAAATCGACTGAAAATCAATGTATAGGCTTCAATTATGAAACCTAGCACAGTGCTACGCTTTTTCAAATTTATCATCATTTTTTTGCTGGCTCTTATATTCGCCACAATGCCCATAAATCGAGGCAGGAAGTGATGCTCAGAGTAATTCATGCAAACTCATCTCATCATGCAAATGACCCGCAGCCGGAAAGAACATGAGCAAGCATCTATAATGAACGCAGTTTCATGAATACACTTATTTTTAAGACAAATAGTTTTAAGATAGATCGTTTGAAGAGAGGAATCTTATGGCAACACAGCGTCATATCGCTATTGCAGGAGCATCAGGTCTGGTCGGGCATTCTATTTTGCTGGATGCACTGGATGATGCTTCGGTTGAAGAAGTTCATGTCCTGTGTCGCAATCCGGTCAAAGTCAGCCACCCAAAACTTGTAGAGCATCTGGTCGATTTTCAACTGATTCCACCATTACCGAAAATCAGCGAAGTCTATCTGGCTGTCGGCACAACCATGCATCAGGCAGGTAGCCGGGAAGCTTTCCGGAACGTTGATCTGGAAATCAATCTGGCAGTCGCCAGAGCAGCCGTTGCAGCTGGTGCACAACGTATCGGACTGGTCAGTGCGATGGCTGCTAACCCAAAATCATTTTTCTTTTACAACCGGGTAAAAGGAGAGCTGGAAGAAGCCCTGACAACATTGGCTCCGGAAGGTCTGGTCATTGCCCGGCCTTCACTACTGCTGGGTGACCGTGAAGCGCTGGGACAACCGATCCGGCTCAGCGAAACCCTCACCATGTATGCCGGGAAAGTGCTTGGTCCGCTCGTCCCACAGAACTACCGTCCGATTCAGGCTCAGAACGTTGCCCGGGCACTGTTGCGCCATGTTCCCAATGCTGACCGGAAAATTGTTTTATGCTCCGGAGAGATGCAGCCAACCTGAAACGCAGTCCGGATCCAGAGCGAATATCAGATTTATTGTCATCCCCAGAGACCTGAATTCAGATGTCTCTGTGATCTGCTCGGAATAAATTCATCGGTCATACTGCAAATTTCAACACTCAGGGTATATTCGGATCAGTCAGTCCGGCCAAAACCACAACAACATAAAAAGAACATCAAAATTCCAGTCAGAGAATCAAAAGGAAAACTATCCCCAGACCACTTCAGCTCACCGCTTTATTTAGTTTGCTGTTGTCTGGGACTATGAAACATATTGAATATGCAGTTAAATGTTAGCTGAAATCAAATCTTCAATCCGATGATTTGGCTAATAATGTATGCTTCGTTCTGTCTGGAGGTAAGCCGTGACAATTGCAAAAAAAATGATCCTTTTAGCCGGCGCATTTATGGTGGTTCTGTTCACCGTTTCCGGTATGGGTCTCTCCGTCTCCCAAAATAGTCTGGATACGGTCAAAAAAATTAATGGAAGTTCGATTCCTTCTTTAAACCTTCTGCACGAACTACGTTCTGATCAGCAGGAAGTCTCCATCAATCTCTTCAAACATACATTCTTGCAAGACAATCCTACTGTCCGCAAGCAAATCGAAGAAAGGCTGAGTCAGTTGCATGATCAACTCAATGACAATCTGGTGGCTTACAAAAAATATCTGATCGATCCCACTGAAACGCAAATGTATCAGGAAGAGCAAAAACTGCTGCAAGAGTATTTGCGCATGCTGAACTCTTATTTACAGGAAGCCAAAGCCGGGAAAGTTGCGAGCGAATTAGCAGCCCCCATGGGTTTAAAGCGTGCTGAACTGACGAAAATTTTTACCCGTCATCTGGATTTCCGTCTGGAGAAGGCCCACCAGTATGCCCGTCAGAATGAAGAAAAAATTAACAGCCAAATCTACTGGTCGATTCTGGCTATTATTGCCGGAGCTATCCTGATCGGTGGTATTAGCTTCTTCATCATTACTAGCGTCCGCCGTTCTCTGAACGGAATCCAGCAAGTGATGCAGTCATTTGAACAAAATCAGGATCTCAGTATCAGAGCGGATGCCAATGGCAAAGATGAGATCTCACATCTTTCCATCGCGTTCAACCGCATGCTGGAAAAACTGCAACAAAGCTTCGCCGAAATATCCGGTCAGTCACATCAGTTAACTCAAACAGCATCGTCCATGTATAGCTCTGTTTCTCAGGCAGCGGCGATCTCTGCCCGTCAGAATGATGCCGCATCCGGTGTTGCAACCGGCATCGAAGAGATGACGGTCAGTATCTCGGATGTCACCGAACGATCCGGTGAATCACAGCGGCTGGCTGCTCAGACCGGAACACTGGCTCAGGAAGGCATTCATGTCATTCAGGAAACCGTAGACAACATCCATACCATTGAAAAAGCGGTTGGCGATGTTTCGGTCAATGTCGACCAGTTAGCAACCCACGGAGAAAAAATTTCGTCTATTGTTTCCGTGATTAAAGAAGTTGCGGAACAAACCAACCTGCTGGCGCTCAATGCAGCAATCGAAGCAGCCCGGGCCGGAGAGCAAGGACGCGGTTTTGCCGTGGTTGCCGATGAAGTCCGGAGTCTTGCGGAGCGAACCGCCGATTCAACAACTGAAATCGCGACCATGGTTGAGGCAATCCGGGAACTCTCATCAGAAACCGTGATGAAGATGAAAGATGCCGAGTCGATGATTCAGAATGGAGTAATTTGTGCCGGACAGGCCAGTGAAACTGTCTTACGGATTAGTGAAGCCAGTGAACAATCCATGTCGATGGCAGAAGAAATCGCTCATGCCATGCGAGAGCAGGAAAGTGCCAGTAAAAGCATCGCTGTCCATATTGAACAAACCGCACAAATGGCAGCCGAGAGCGATTCACTGAGCAGAAATGGGGAACAAACAGCCTCAGAACTGGAAAACCTGGCCAGAGTGATGGATCAGGTTGTTGGTCAGTATCGGCTTTAAACGTAACTTCATACGGAATGAACCGTTGATTCTGTATATCAACGGCCTTTCCGCTTCCGGAAAGTAAATGAAAAAACGCATATATCCGGTTTATGAAATAATTGTTATTACTTCCAAATCATATAGTTATAAAGTTGATACATTCATCACTATCAGATAACATCCTATTTTTAATGAAATAAGTTGGTAATAAACATGACTCAATACAAAGAATATAAAGTGGTTCATATCGTTGAAGGTGGTTGTGGCACCATTCTGCTTGGCGCGAGTGGTTTACCTGTACAGAAAATGGAAGCCGATCTGAACAGATATGCTGCCGATGGCTGGCAGGTTGTGTTTCAGGTCATTGAACAGAAACGCTTTATGCTGTTCTGGAAACGTGAAGCGATTCTGCTGACTTTAGGCCGCTGAGTTGCTGAAGTTTGTCTCTCTTCGTCTGATCCGTCTTTACCAGCGTAAAGGCGGTTCTAAACAGTTACTCAATATTGAATGTAACTTCGAACCGACCTGCTCGGAATATACCAGACAGTGTATTCAGAAGTACGGTGCGCTGAAGGGCTGGAAGCTCGGGCTTTCCCGCATCAAGCGTTGTAATCAGCCGGATCTGGTCGAAAAAATTTATGATGAGGTTCCATAATGAGTTCTCTGATGAACTGGCTTGAACCCCAGGAACAACTCGAAGCCAGAGAAGAACAACTGCGGCAACAGGTCAATGCTCTCTCAGATGCAGAAAGAAAAGCGTTTTATCAGGAGCAGTCGAAGCTCATTAAAGATCCCGATACTTACGCCACACTCAACTATTTCTTTCTTGGCGGCGTTCACCATCTGTATCTTGGCCGCTATAAACGTTTCATCGCAGAATTGATTCTGCTGGTGATTGCCATCCTGAGTTTTCTTGCCGGTAGTAACGGGCTGGGAATTGTTATTCTGGTGGCTCTGGCTCTCTATGAGCTTCCTCAACTGTTTCTCTCCCAGAAAATTGTCCGCCAATATAACGAAGCCAAATCCAGAGAGATCTATGAGCAGATTATCAACTCAGGTTCGCCCTATCGCCAATAATCTCTGAGAGTTTTGCCGTCACATCAGTTTTAACCCTGATGTGACTGGATTTTCAATCACTTCCGCTTGGCTTCATTTCATTCTGTCAGTAAAGTAATGCAATTATTCCAATAACAGTGATGTTGCAAGATATGGCAGAGACTCAGGCTCAAAACTCCCCGGACTGGCAGGAAGCCCTCGAGCGAATTCAGCAGGTACGGGAAAGTGGTGATACAAGGCTCGATTTAAGCAGTTTAGACATTCCAACCTTACCCGATGAAATCACCAGTCTCGCCCGGCAACTTACAACCTTAGAGCTGAGATTTTGTGAAAATCTCAGCAGTTTGCAAGGAGTGCAATCACTCCGACGGCTCACGTCTCTAAATTTAACATGGTGTGAAAGTCTCACTATCCTCACTGAAATCGAATCACTCACACAACTCTCCGAACTAAATTTAAGAGGATGCGATAATCTCACCAGCCTCTCAGGGATCGAATCACTAACGCAACTCACCGAACTAAATTTAAGCAGGAGTGAAAATCTCACCAGCCTCACTGAACTTAACTCCCTGAAGCAATTAACTGGACTCAATTTAAGCAGGTGCGAGAATCTCACCAACCTCTCTGGAATCGAATCTCTACAACAATTAACCGAACTGGATCTAAGCTGGTGCGAAAATCTCACCAGTCTCGCAGGAATTGAATCTCTACATCTACTTACCCAACTGAATTTAAGCTGGTGCGAGAATCTCACCAGTCTCTCGGGAATCGAATCTCTACAGCAGTTAACCAAGCTGGATTTGACAGACTGTAATGGCCTGAACGACCTCGAAAGTATTCAACACTTGCAACAACTCACTGAATTGGATTTAAGCTACTGTGAAAAACTCACCAGCCTTAAAGGAATTGAATCATTACAACAACTGACTGAACTAACACTTAATGGGTGTAGCAACCTAACTAGCCTGCAAGGGCTAGAATCCTTGCAACAACTGGTTAGACTCTGGTTAGACGACTGCAAAAACCTGAATGACTTCGAGGCTATTTATCAACTAGAACAACTGGGTAACTTATCTCTTGAACAGCTCAGATTTACAGATGTAAATCGATTTAAATGCTTTCAGAATCTGGAAGTACTCTATCTGAATGATAATAAACTGAAAGATATTTCTCCGTTAAGCCATTTACCCAACTTACAACAACTGTATCTTAAAAATAATGCCATTCAGGATGTTGCTCAATTTCGCCAATTCAGGCAGTTAGAAGATATCCAACTATCCGGCAACCCGTTTGCCAGGCAGTATAACCTACAGTTACCGTCTTCATCCGGTGACTTTCTTGACAATGATTTAGATACCATCCAGAACCTGCTCTTTCGCTTAGATGACATCAGGGCCGATATTCATCTGCCGGCTAAAGTTTTGTTTCTGGGTAATCATGCTGCGGGGAAATCGAGTCTGGTTCATTATCTGCAACGTGGTGAACTTTCGGAGCAAAAAGATTCTACCCATATCCTGGATATCCAGCCTTATCAATTAGATAAACCGGCTTCAGGTAAAAAACCGGGAAAACGAGCCAGCACTTCCCGACTGCCGGATGCACTGTTTTATGATTTTGGCGGTCAGGATTACTATCACGGGATTTACCGGGTATTTATGAGCCAGCAGGCAATTACCTACTTATTGTGGCACGAAGAAAGCAACCATAACCGGCTGGAACAAGATAGCTGTCAGCGCCCGAACCGTCATTTTACACTCAACTACTGGCTCGGTTACTGGCATCATGCCCATCGTGATTATCAAACGCTTACCACGGATGTAACCAAGAAAACACCCGCGCCAACAGCAGTAGAACCGTCTCAGGAGACGAACGAATCCCCTTTAGTTTTAATCCAAACCCGGGCCGATCAAACCAAGGCTTGTCCGATTGCAAATACTCCGGCCACCAATCAGCACTTTATTTCTCTGCGGGCTCACGAAAACTCCCGTCTGCAACAAACCGGGCTGGATTACTTGCAGGCACAACTTGATGCGCTAATTCAGGACAATCAGAAAACCGTACCAGGTGCTACATGGTACGGAGAGTTTCTGAAAAAGATCCTGAAAAAACATCGTCTGAGCCCGAAAAACCACTGGAAATCAGACGCTGTCCAGAACTGGATTAATGATTACAAACCAACAGAACCGGACCGGGCACTACGCGAACGCCATCTGAAAACGGAATTCTCCCAGCTTCATGAACAGGGACTGGTCCTGTATTACCCGAATATCAATCCGGACAAAGTGTGGCTCAATCCGATGGCATTTGCCCATTATGTTCACCACAAAGTTCTGCAACAGGACCAGATCGAGCAGGATAAAGGTCAGGTTCCGGAATCAGCCTTTAACAGTTACGATCCGGACATTCTCAAAGTACTGGAGCAGGAAAAAGTGATTTTCTTGCATCAACACGGCCAGCCCAAATACATCATTCCCAATTATCTGCCGCTGGTTAATGAAGACTCCGCAGAATACCGGTTGCTGACCTTCGGCATACAGGAGTCATTTTCCTTTAATCTGTGGTTTAAAAACTATTTACCGCTTGGTTTAATCAATCAGCTCATCTGCCATTTCGGTAATCTGCCGGATGATAAAAAATTCTGGCGTGACCAATTGTTGTTTACGCTGGGACGCAATCATCAGCCCGAAGGGCGAACTCCCAGTCAGGTGCTGATCAAACTAAAATTTGACGATCAGCTTCAGGTACAGGTTTACCTCAGTAATCCTGATCCGGAACAACGTCTGCTGCATACACGCTATATCTATTATGTAATTTCGTCCCTGTACTGGGATTTAAAACCCTGTGAATCCATCAGTGATTTTGAACCTTACTATCAGGAGTTTCAGCGTACAGGACAGATCCTTTTATCACAGGAACAACTTCAGGATTCCAAAGGCTCACAATCAAGAAAATCGGAGCATAAAAGCGAAATCGATTCTCAGAAAACCGCAGAATTCCAGCGGATTTATCATGCGCCACCGGCAGATTTATTGATTTCTCTCAACGGCCGGGATTTTATCACTGCCACGCAGCTCTCCCGATTAAAAGATGAAACCCGTCTTCCCAGTGTACAGTTTTCCGGAGAACCATCATCGGGTCAGAAGCTGATTGCAGTTGCACCTTTTTCACCCTTTACCCATCGCAGGTTACACCGCATGTTAAAAGTCTTTATCTCGTACTCTCACGACGACATCGATGCACGTCGTGAACTGCAAAAATATCTCATCAACCTTGAACGTGACGGACTGATCGATATCTGGCAGGATGGCATGATTAACACGGGTGACGACTGGCATCAGAGCATTACCGGGGCGTTAGAACAGGCTGATGTCGTGATTATGCTGGTCAGTCAGAGTTTTATTGCTTCCAGCTATGTACATCAGGTCGAAATGCCCAAGGCCATGACTCTGAAAGAGGAAGGAAAAGCGCAAATCTTCCCGATTCTGCTCAGCCAGTGTGATTATCAACACTGGTCAATTATTCCGGAATCGGTAAGAACGCATATCACATCAGGCAGCGGTCAGCAGGCCAATTCCGTCCCGATGGGGCGTTTTCAGTTTTTCCCGATGAATGAAGAGGAACAGCGTTTAACGCCCATTAACCGCTGGCAGTATCCTGAAGATGCCTGGACACAGGTTGCCAACCGGCTACGGGCGTTATCAAAACCAGCCTGATTAACCCTGAGTCAGCGCGACAGCCTGCCGGGTCAGTTGGGTAACGGTTTCCCAGTCACCATTTTGAATCGCATCGGCAGGTAGCATCCAGGTTCCGCCAACCGTCGCTACACAATCCAGTTGCAGATATTGGGCGACATTGCCGGGATTAATCCCTCCGGTCGGGCAAAAACGGACATCCGGCAGCGGTGCTGAAATAGCCTTCAGTGCAGCGGCACCACCATTAGTCTCTGCCGGGAAGAATTTCAGATGGTCATAGCCGGAAGCCATAGCAGTCATCACTTCACTGGGCGTTGCAATGCCCGGAATCAGCGCCACATCACTCTGACGCCCGTGAGCCAGCAGCTCAGGGCTGAATCCCGGAGAGATCACAAACTGTGCACCGGCATCGACCGCCAGATCGTATTGCGCCGGTGTAATCACCGTACCTGCCCCGACTAAAGCCTCCGGCATCTCTTGAGCAATCAGCTTAATTGCATCAAGTGCACAGGCAGTTCTGAGCGTGATCTCAAAGACATGGATGCCACCTTCGTAGAGCGCTTTTGCCATCGGCACCGCGTCTTCCAGTCGGTGAATCACCATGACAGGTACAATCGGAGAAGCCGCAAAGACGGTTTCAGGTAAAACTTTCCAGTTCATGTGTGAATTCCTTATTAAGCTGGATATTGAAAAATAGAAGCGCCCTGCTCCGCACTGGAAACATGTTCCCGGAACAGGTTGAATAACTCCCGGCCATAGCCCTGAGCAGGAACGGACTTATGAGGCTCTGATGATGGCATCAGTGGATCCAGCACCATCATCGCACCTTCATTGGCATTGATACGGACCCGCATTCCATCCCGAAGCTGACTGAGTGGTCCGCCGCAGTGAGCCTCCGGCGTGACATGAATTACGGCTGGCACTTTTCCGGAAGCTCCGGATAACCGGCCATCAGTCACCAGTGCAACTTTCAGCCCATCGGCCATCAGATTGCCCAGAATCGGCATCAGTTTATGCAGTTCCGGCATGCCGTTCGCAGCCGGTCCGTTATAACGGACAACAATAATCACATCATCCCGGAATTCACCCTGCTGATAAGCACTTTCGACATCGTTCTGATCATCGAATACACGTACCGGCGCTTCAATCACCCGATACTGCTCAGCAACAGCACTAATTTTAATCACTCCGCGACCAAGATTTCCCTGCATAACCCGTAAGCCGCCCTGAGCACTGAATGATTCCCCTTTTCCTGCAATCACTTCAGAATTAGCAGAACTTCCGGCAGGATGATAACAAATTTGTTCACCTTCAAGCTGTGGATAGCGGAGATAATCGCTCATCTGCCCGGAGATCGGCGTTGCATCAAGGTGAAGCAATCCTCGCTCAGCCAGCAGAGTCAACAAACACGGCACACCACCGGCCTGCTGAAATGCATTGATATCTGCCGGACCATTCGGATAGATCCGGGTCAGCAACGGGACAACCTGAGATAATGCATCGAAATCATCCCAGGTGACAATCCACCCGGCGGCTCTGGCCACGGCAATCAAATGCATGGTGTGATTGGTGCTGCCTCCGGAGGCCAGTAGTGCCACCAGCCCATTCACCACCGACTTTTCATCCACAACATGGGCCAGAGGGCGGTAATCGGCAACACCCGGAGACTGACGGGCAATCAGTTGTGCAACCTGTTCTGTCAGTTTCTCCCGCAACGGGTCATGAGGAGGCACAAACGCTGAACCGGGCAACATCAACCCCATTGCTTCAAAAACTAGTTGATTGGTATTGGCGGTACCATAAAAGGTGCAGGTTCCTTCACTGTGATAAGAGCTGCACTCCATATCCAGCAATACTGCTTTATCTACTTCTCCGCTGGCGTATTGCTGACGAATCTTCACTTTCTCATCATTGGCAATCCCCGTTCCCATCGGACCGGCAGGTACAAAAGCACCCGGCAGATGACCAAAAGCGAGCGCCCCGATCAACTGACCCGGTGCAATTTTATCGCAGATTCCTAACAACAGAATGCCATCGTAAGTAGCATGACTGAGCGATAATGCCGTCGCCTGAGCAATCAGATCCCGCGAAAACAGGGAAAGTTCCATCCCCGGCTGACCCTGAGTCACGCCATCACACATTGCAGGAACACCACCGGCAATCTGAGCGGTATGCCCAAGTTCACGCAGACAGGCTTTAATTTTTTCCGGATAATCCCGGTAAGGTACATGTGCACTGAGCATATCGTTATATGCAGTTACAATAGCCAGATTGGAGCGGGTAAAGTCGAGAATGGATTGCTTTTCCGTTGTTGAACAGGCGGCAACCGTGTGCGCTAAGTTACCACAGGACAGCGCAACACGGTGCTTTCCCCGACTTGCCTGCGCAGCCACCATGTCCAGATAATTCTTTCGGGAAGTACGACTACGTTCGACAATCGCTTCAGTCACCCGGGAAAGGATATGATCAACAGGAACCGAACTCATCTACGTCTCCTTTATACATCTGTACGTTGATGGATCGCAGCAAGACAACGTTCGATGACATCCTCGAAGTCACCTTCAATGCTGACCTGAATCACATCCGGCTCATCTGTTGGCATTTCTAAAGTATCAAACTGACTTTTCAGTAATTCGATTGGCATAAAGTGGTCTGCCCGGGACTGCATCCTTGCTTTAACCAGCTCAAAGTCACCATAGAGATGGATAAACGTCACTTTGTGATTTCCCCGACGGATCTGCTCCCGGTATATTTTCTTCAGTGAGGAACAGACGATCACACCTTGCTCATTTTTCTGTTCAATACTAAATGCTGCATCGTTAATTCTTTCCAGCCAGGGAGCACGATCATCATCATTCAGCGGTTGCCCGGATTTCATCTTAATGATGTTAGCCTTGGGATGCAGATCATCACCATCGATAAACTTCGCACCTAGCAGCTGTGCAACTGCGGCACCAATCGTCGACTTACCGCAACTGGAGACGCCCATGAACACATAACTGTTACCTTTTCTGTCATCAATCACTTTATTGACTCCCGTCTCATTTTTAAACATTTCTATCTTTTACTGGTTTTCAGTTTACCATGTTACCCGTAACATGTTACCCGTAACTTTTAAAAATGTGAACAAACTAACAAGGAATAAAAAGGTATCTCATGTCCGATCTCTCTCTGATCCTCACTGCACTGGGATCAATTGCCCTATTACTGTTTCTCGTCATGAAAGTGAGACTCCATGCTGTTGTTTCACTGATTTTAGTCTCTATGCTGGCGGGACTTTTTTCTGGTATGAACCCAGCCGATATTGCTGACACCATCCAAAAAGGAATGGGCGGCACACTCGGGTTCGTTGCTGTGGTTGTTGCCCTTGGCGCTATGTTTGGCCGGGTAATGGAAGAAACCGGCGCCCTTGATCAAATCGCGCATACCCTACTTCACCGCTTCGGACACAATAAAGCCCACTGGGCGATGACACTCACCGGTTTTATCTGTGCCCTACCGCTGTTTTTTGATGTTGCTGTCGTACTGTTGATCGGTATTGCCTTTGCAATTGTGCGCCGCGGCGGTGGCAGTGTCGTCAAAATCGGTATCGCTCTGCTGGCCGGTATTGCCACCTGTCAGGCATTCCTGATCCCGGCTCCGGGACCGATTCTGGTTGCTTCACAGCTGAACGCAGATTTCGGTTATATGATTATTTTTGGTCTGATCGCTTCGATCCCCGCCATGATTCTTGGCGGGCCGCTTTTTGGCACTCTGATCGCCAAAAAAGTCCATGTAGAACTTCCCGAACATGCGCAAAGCGACAGTGATCAGCGTGAGGGCAATGGTGTTCCCTCATTTGCATTATCCTTCGGTATTGTTATCTTTCCACTCTTGCTTATTGGTCTGAAAACTATCGTTGCCCGCTTTATTGATGATACTTCGTCACTGCACGCCTGGCTGGCATTAATCGGTCATCCGTTCACAGCCATTCTGATCGCCTGCTTAACCGCTTTCTATCTGCTGGGCGTGAAACGGGGCATTCCCGGAAACCGGGTGATGGAAATCTGCGGCAGTGCGCTTCAGCCAGCTGGCGTAATCATTCTGGTGACAGGTGCCGGTGGGGTTTTCAAGCAAGTTCTGATCGACTCTGGCGTAGGTTCTGCACTAGGAAATATGCTGTCTGACTCAGGCCTGCCTCTGGTTATTCTGGCCTTTATCCTTGCAGCGGCAGTCAGGGTAATTCAGGGCTCGGCAACCGTTGCAATGCTGACCGCGTGCGGCATCATCACCCCAATGCTTGCACCGCTGAATCTGGATGGCGCTCAGCTTGCAGCAATCACCATTGCTATTGGCGGCGGTGCGATTGTCTTTTCTCACGTTAACGACTCAGGATTCTGGCTGGCTAACCGCTATCTGGGACTGACCGAAAAACAAACACTGCAAACCTGGACACTGATGGAAACCATAATCGGCACCTGTGGTGGTCTGACTGCGCTTTTAATTTCGTTCTTCCTGTAAACAGGTCGCTCTGCTCAAAGTACGCTCTGTTGCGGAGCGTACTATTCCGCCCCTCGCCGACTCAGTGTTTCACCCAAATCAATCGTATATCCCAGATCCAGAGCACACTGTTGTGACGGAATTCCATTTAAGCGATCCAACAACTCGGATGCCGCAACCTGACCAATCTGTTCACGCGGAGTCAGTACACTGGCAAGCTTTGGTGTCATTGACTGACCAATATCGTGACCGTGAAATCCCGCAACACCGATCGTTCCGGGCACATCAATTCCCTGCCGCTGGCACTCAAAAATCACACCGGCAGCCAAATCATCATTGGTACAGAAAAAACTGTCAGCCTGAGGATATTCAGCCAGCGTTTGCTGCAACAGACTTGCCCCCAGAGAGAACGATGACGCGACATTCGTGGTCACCATTTTCGGTTCAAGTCCGGCCTGACGCATTGCCGATTCATATCCCTGCATTTTAAATTTGGTCCGCATATCCATCCGGGCACCCAGATAAACGATATGCCGGTAACCCTGATGAATCATCGCTTCAACCATGGCATGGGCAGCAGCATGGTTATCAAATCCGACACACTGCTGTATCGCATCGGAAACACTGTCCATCATTTCAATCACGGGGATGCCTGCCGTTTCAATCATCCGCACAGTTTTCGCTGTGTGATAACTCTCTGACAATAACAAACCATCGATGTTATAGGAGAGCAACGATGCAACCCGTTCTTCTTCCACTTCAGGGTGATAGCCGTAATGTGCGAACATGGTCTGATAACCATATTGTCCGGTTACGGTTTCAATCCCCCGAATTACTTCAGCAAAAACCTGGTTGGTCAGTGACGGCACCAGAACACCAATTGCACGGCTTTTGGATTGCGATAAGATTTCCGGAGCCCGGTTAGGAATATATCCCAGTGTGTCCAGTGCAACAGCGATTTTGTCCCGGGTAGAACCGGAAACCAACTGCGGATTTTTAAGATAACGGCTAACCGTCATTTTGGTCACACCAACCTGATCGGCTACATCTTGCAGAGTCGGGCGACGTTTTTTATTCATCATGCTTGTTTATTCATCATGCTTGGTGCGCTGTTTTTATGTGTTGTTTCTGTATAAGAAAATAAACGATAACTCGACGGACTGAATCGCCGGCGACCTGCAAATCCTATAACAGTTCACGCAGCGCTGCCAGTCAAAGAAGCAGGCAAAAGCAATAATTGGGAACGAAACCAACAGAATAGTTTCCTCAAAATAGCTGCAATATATCGTTTAAACACCAATTATCGGAGGTCTGATTCCCGGCATCATCAAATGACTGGGTATATACTGAAAACATCCCGATTCTGATCCGTCTGGAGGCCGATATGGCATCAACCGGCGTTCTGATTCTGATATTTGTGATATTGTCTCTGCTGGCCGGAGCGTTCATCAAATCACTGGCAAAAGTTCTCCGCTTCCCTTACAGCGTTATTCTGCTGCTCATTGGTCTGCTTGTCGGCCTGTTGAGTCGTACAGATTTTGCCCTGCTTTCCTATCCCCAACTCAATCAGTCTCTGATGACGCTTTCTGAAATCAATCCACACTTGATTTTATTGCTGTTTCTGCCAACTTTAATTTTTGAATCTGCCTTCGGTATGGAAACTCACCTGTTTAAACGGATGTTCAGCCAGATTGCACTTCTGGCTGTACCCGGAATGCTGTTAGCCTCGGCTCTGACCGCGGTACTGGCTCACTACTCATTTCCCTGGAACTGGTCCTGGACCGTCTGCTTCCTGTTTGGAGCTCTGATTTCCGCCACTGACCCGGTTGCCGTTGTTTCACTGCTTAAAGAGGTCAGCTCCCGCAAAAGGCTGGAAACCCTGATTGAGGGAGAATCGTTGTTGAATGACGGAACAGCGATTGTTCTGTTTACTCTGTTCTATGGCATGCTCACGCTGTCAGGGCATACTGACACTGGATTACTTGCTGTCAGTTCTCAGTTTCTGATCGTGGTTCTGCTGGGATTCGCTGTGGGAGTTGCTGTCGGTTCGGTTATCCTGTTCTGGATTAGCCGACTGTTCAACCAGCCGTTAGTTGAAATCACCCTGACAATCTCCGCCGCTTATATCGCCTACTTTATCGCTGAAAACCTGTTTCATGTTTCCGGTGTAGTTGCCGTGGTTGCACTCGGATTGATGCTTGCCAGTTTTGGTCGCACCCGAATATCCCCTGAAATCGCTGACTTCCTGCACCACTTCTGGCATATGATGGCTCATATTGCCAATACGATTATTTTTGTACTGGTCGGAATTATTATTGCGACCCGAATCCGACTCGATGTCCCGGACTGGTGGATATCGCTGCTGGTGCTCTATCTGGGGATTCAGTCAACCCGGGCGCTGGCGATTGCAGCACTGATGCCTCTGCTCAAACGTATCGGTATTGGCATTAACCGGGAAAAAGCCATTGTTCTAGTATGGGGCGGATTACGTGGCGCAGTCTCTCTGGCACTGGCATTAATCATTTCCCAGGACACATTCATTGACCCGGAACTCGGCGATCAGATCCTGTTTCTGACTGCTGGTGTAGTGGTGTTAACTATCGTGATTAACTCGACGACAATGAACTGGATCCTCAGCCAGCTCGGACTGGACAGGTTACCACCGGCTAAACAAGCTTCATTAGACAAAGCAAAATATACGATTAAGCAGCAGATGCTGGAAGAACTGCGACGGCTGCAAAACAATACCTTTCTCCACCGAGCCAACTGGATAGCACTACGCCAGCCAATTGACGAGATTCAGAAGCCCAAAGAAATCAGTCTGTCAGATGGTGTCAAAGAAGAAGACTTGAAGATTGCTTTCTACCGCCGGTTACTGGAAAGTGAACGTCAGTTCTACTGGTCACAATTCAAACATGGTGCTTTGACCGGACCAGCCACCGCTCAGTTGGTAAATGCGGTTGAAATTGCTCTGGATGGTAATCCGGAACTGGCTCCGCGCCACAGTTTATTCCAGTTCTGGAAAACTCCGCCTTACGTCCGCTTCTTCCGGAAAATCCCGGTATTCAGGCATCTCGTCATTCATTTTGCATTTGAACGTCTGGCCCTGAGCTATGATACGGCAAGGGGGTTTATTCAGGCGCAGGAAGAAGTTGCCCGGCACATTCATGATCTGGCCCCCAGTGTGCTGGATGCTCAGGAAGCACTCAAGGATATTGAGCTCAATACATCTCAGACCAAAACTCACATTGACGCATTACGTGAATATTTTCCGGATCTGTCATACAGTCTGGAAACTCACGCAGCCCATCGTCTGCTACTGAATCTGGAACGGGCACATCTGCAAACCCTGATTGATGAAGGCATGTTAGATGACAGTGAAGCACAGAAACTGACCCATGAAGTGGAATATAAACTTGCCCATCTCAAGCGTCAGCCTCATCATGTCAGCTCAGGAGAAATCTCCGATCAATTGCGCCAGATGCCATGGGCAGCACATATCAAAGATAAGTCGCTGATTGCGTTAGGTAAGATTGCCCAACGGCAAATTTTTAACGAAGGTGAACTCATCTATGCTCAAAATCAGCACGCAACTGCTCTTGCAGTCATTATCCGTGGCAGAATAGGAATATTCAGCCTCAAAGGAGAAAGAGTTGCCGAACCCGGAACATTAATCGGTTGCTGTGCGTTTTTGACCGATACCTACAGAACAAATGCAAAAGCGATCACACCCAGCGAACTGATTTGGCTGAATCTGCCTCAGCTAAAAATCATTGCATCTAAAGATAAACAACTGGAAGAGGTTCTGGCTGAAGAACTGAATAAAGAAGTCCACAAAAAGTAGTCAGTGATGATGGAACAGAAGTCCGGAAAACTGTGGGATAAAAGTGGCGGCTTTGGTCAAGCCGCCAGCAATAAACCAGATTAGTTACCGTTTCGGCTAATCAGTTCGTTATACCAGTGGAAACTTTTCTTCTTCGAGCGTTTCAGCTCTTTCAAATCAAATTCTTCCCGGTCAACGTGAATAAAGCCATAACGTTTACTACAGCCCTGATGGGTACTGATCAGGTCGATTGCAGACCACGGGCAGAAGCCAAAGATATCGACACCATCGGAGATCCCCAGTCGAATCTGATCAATATGTTTCTGGAGGAAGTCGATACGATAATCATCATTTACAGAGCCATCGTCTTCAACTTTGTCAAAAGCACCTAAGCCATTTTCCGTAACAATCAACGGCAAGGCGTAGCGGTCATAAATTTCACGCATGGTGTTACGGAAACCGGTCGGGTCGATCTCCCAGCCAAAAGCATTTTTGCTGAGGTTCGGGTTTGTGGCACCTTTGTAAACACCGGCTTCACCAATAACGATCTGCTGATCGCCGTCAATTGATGAACGGTCGGAAGCATCGCCGGAACTCGCTGCGACAGTCTGACTGGAATAATAGTTGAAAGCGATGAAATCCGGCTTGGCGCTGGCCATGATTTCCATGTCTCCTTCCTGAATATCCGGAGTCGCGTCACGCTCTTCCAGAAATGCCCAGGCGATATTGTTGTAACGGCCATAAACCGCCATATCCAGATACAGCCAGTTACGAATAGCTGTACAGTTACTGGCCGCCAGAATATCTTCCGGTTTTGAGGTTTCAGGATAAACCGCAGCAATATTCGGAGCCGGTCCAATCTTCGCCTGCGGTAACATTTCGTGGCAGGCAACCATGGCTTTCGCCTGTGCCAGCAACATGTGGTGGTTTTGCTGATACAAGTCTTTCATCGGGTTTTCAGCAGCGACATGCAATGTACCGATCGCATCACCATGCAGAATCATCATGTTCTGCTCGTTAATCGTCAGCCAGTATTTCACCCGATCACCGAATGCCTCGAATAGTGTCTTGCTATAAGTTACAAACGCATCGACAGTAGCGCGATTCGACCAGCCACCTTTTTCCTGCAAAGCATAAGGCAGATCGAAGTGGTACATGGTAACAATCGGTTCGATATTATGTGCTTTCAGTTCATCGATCAGGTTGCTATAGAATTCGATTCCTTTTGGATTCACCTCACCATCCCCATTAGGGAAGATACGTGTCCAGGCAATCGAGAAACGATAAGCTTTCAGGCCAAGCTCGGAAAACAGCTTCACATCTTCCTGATAGTGGTGGTAGTGATCACTTGCGACTTTGAAATCTGTCGTTCCGGGAACAACGGATCCCATATCAATAATAGAAGGCCCTTTACCGTCTTCATCCCATGCACCTTCAACCTGATAAGCTGAAGTGGATGCTCCCCAGAAAAAGCCTTCCGGAAACGGTTTCAGTTTTTTATGTAGCATTATCTTCTCCTTAAAAAATTCCTCCCGTAAAGGAAGGAAGTCAGAAATTTTCAGGGGCAAATATGACCCCAAACCGGCAGTGGTTTAATCATGTCGTGAATGAGAATCCGACCAGAAACAGGACACCATCTTTATCGGTATAAAAATCGTGTCCTCTGAGCATCAAATCACGACAATATCATTGAAATAGAAGCTTAAGATGCAACTGTTTGTTGTTTTCCGGCTCCTTCACCTTGTTTCTGGTTATCTACCGCAAACATCATGCCCAGAATTACCGATAAGCCAAAACCGAGTGAGATACCGATAATATATGGAACAAGCGGATCAAACAGTGGAATCGTAAAGATATTATGGAATCCGAATGCCGTCATCTTGGTCTGGAAATATCCAACTACACAGCCACCGGCTGCGCCAGAAATCATTACGACAGGAATCGCTCTGCGGTAGCGTAGAATCAAACCGTAAATAATTGGTTCAGTCACCCCAGCCAGCAAACCTGTAATTGCAGCTGGCCCCGCAATAGCTTTGACACTCGGATCTTTTGAACGAAGGAAAAATGCAACGGCAATCCCCATTTGAGCAAAGGTACATGGCGCCCACATGGCCGCAATCGGTGAACCACCCAGAGCAAGGTTGGCAACAACAATCGGAACCAGTCCCCAGTGTAGCCCCAGAACCACCATAAACATAATCGTTCCGCCAATTACTGCACCGGTCAACGCACCACTATGCGCACTCAGCCAGTTGATACCTGCGGCAACAACATTACCCAAATTCACACCAAATGGGCCAAAAATCAGTACCGTTAACGGCACAATGACTAACAGACAGATCATCGGCACTAAGAACATCTGAAGATTCTGCGGACAGATTTTCTTCAGTTGTTTCTCTAAAAATGCCAGCCCTGCAACGGCAATAAAGATCGGGAACACAGTAGAAGAGTAGTTAATGGCAACCACTGGAATACCAAAAAATGTTGCATCTGCATTTCCGATCAGGCCGGTGAAATTCGGTTCCAGCAACGCTGCGCCGATAACCCCGCCAAGATAACCATTTGCTCCCATCTTGATCGCAGCAGAAATACCAAGAAAAACGGGTAGAAAATAGAACACGGCATTGGCAATTGCCGACAAAATCAGATAACTAGAACTGGAGGCATCCATCCAGTTCATTAGTGAGACAACAGCCAGTACCGCTTTTAGCATACCCGCACCAGCCAGAGGTCCGAGTAATGGTGTGAAACTTCCTGAAATCACTTCGAAGATACGACTGCCGATGGACGCTTTATTCTTCGCTGTATTTGTAGAGTCAGTAGCAGCCGGAGCTGACGAAGCACCGCCCATTTGGCTCATCAGCTCACTAAATACCTGTGAAACGTGGTTGCCGATAATCACCTGAAACTGACCACCGCTTTCTACAACACTTAACACACCGTCAAGAGACTGGATTTCTTCTTTATTCGCCCGTGCATGATCATTTAATTTAAATCTTAAACGAGTTGCGCAATGCGCTAGTTCAGCAACATTTTCTTTGTCACCAACCAAACGCAGTATGGTTTTGGCAAGATTGGAGTAATTCACTTCAGCACCTCAATATTTGTTTCGTTATCTGTAGTCCAGAATCGCTATTTTTAGCCAATGACGAGCATCTGTTGTTTTTCTACACTCTAAAGCGCAACCGGTTGTCCAGATAGCGATGATTCACGAATTCGTGATAATATTCACAATTAAAATCCGGAAACTGTCTCATCACGCACAAATTTAATTTTCATTGAGATTTATCAAAAAAGACACTCACAAAACAATTTATTCATATTTATCAAATACATAAAACAAACCCCTTAAAGTTATAAATAATTTCTCTATCAACACATTATTGGTTTTCCTGCCGAACAAATACTGATTTGATGAAGTCCAAAAGAGAAATCGATTTCCAGAGTTCTCTTTGTGGAATGAACCATGCCAACAAAAATATAAACAGAAGCATAAAACAGTATGTGTATCATTCCTCAACCATCATTTTTGCCTCTATCCACGCTGAAAACCTGCTGTCTATAATACAAAATCGAATAAAAAAACACCCAACACTGTACACTTATCTCTCAAATTCAGCTTTATCAGATATCACTCCGGCAGATTTAAGGAATAGCAGCGAATTTTGTGAAACCGGTTGTTCTTTTAACAAAAAAATCAGCATATATCAGTATATGCACATCATATCAAAAACGGAAAAATTAATATTATTGAAAAACAAATAATATTTTTTGAAGAATTTAAATCCAAAAAAACTAATAAAAATCAATTTAAACAGAATAAATACCCATTTGTGGTTTATTTCAAATTTATCAGCAGCCCTGAGTGAAACCGATTTCTCTCTCATATAGACTCCTCCTCGATGTATCAGACACCACCCCAAAATAAGGAAGAACTAGACATGAGAATAAAAGATTCACAGTTCAAAAATCATTCTCTGGCAGCAGGTATTGCATTAGCAGTGGCATGTATCGCTACGCCTGCACAGGCTGTAGATTTTCACGGCTATTTCCGGACAGGTATTTTCAGCTCGACCAATGGCGATCAACAACCATGGCTCCCTGGGAAAATTGGCCGGTTTGGTAATGAAACCGACGGCTGGTATGACATTACCCTATCACAAGACATCTATCAGAATGATCAGGATCAAGTCTTTGGGGTGGTTGCTAACTTCGACGGAACACTTGGACTCAAGCGTACCTGGGAACCGTTTGACTCCGGTGCAAAAAATGGCAACGTATTACAATTCAGTGATCTTTATGCAACAGCCAAAGGCTTTATCCCCGGCGTACCTGAAGCAACACTATGGGTTGGTAAACGGGGCTATGAAAAGCGTGAAACCCAGATGTTAGACTATAAGCCAATCGGTGTTGCCGGTAACGGTATCGGTCTGCAAGGAATTCAAACCGGTCCGGGTGAACTATCTCTGGCACTCATCCGTAAAGATGCAGATGCAGCTCTGATGGATGACAACAATCCGCTCAAAGACGATAGCACTTATCAGGCAAACTCCCTTTATAACGTCAATTATCTCGATGTTCGTTACGCAAAATTACCGGTTTTCAGTGATGTCACTGTTGAACTGATTGCTGACTTTGCTTTCACCAATAAAACCGGAACTCAAAAGGGATATGAAGCCGACGGAACAATTCACCCTTCGGAAAAAACAGCATTTCTTCCAACGGCAATTTTCACCAAACCATTAGACAATGGCTTTAACGAAACCACAATTCAGACGACCAAAGGCACTTTTGCCAATAATCTGGTAAAACTAGGTTATAACGAAACCAGTTTTGATGTGGACAACGATTACTCTGATGCCAAATCTTTCCGGGTGATTAATACTGGCGAAGAATATCTCAGTGATAATGTTATTATGGCTCAGACCTTCGTTTATGCGATTGGTAAAGATATTACTCCGACACTGAATGATGTAAGTTTGTATACTGCGGTTGTCCGTCCTGCCTACGTCTGGGATGAGCACAACAAAACAGCAATCGAACTGGGCTTGTTCAAACAAACCAATGAAACAACAAGTGGTGATAAAGTCGAGTCAGGGCATAAAATCACGCTGGCCCATGTCATTACTGCTGGTCCAAGTCTGTTGACTGTCCGTCCGGATTTCCGTTTTTATACAACTTACATAAAAACGACCAAAAACCAAATCGACGGTCACACATTCCATGATGGCAAAGATCACCAGATCAGCTTTGGTGTTCAGGCTGAAGTTTGGTGGTAACCATAAAACCATGTAAACACGAGGCTGCATGGAAATGCAGCCTTTCATCTCACAGAGAGGTTTAGTGATGAGCAAAAACAGTATTGTTGCACTACTGGTCGCAGGGATCATTTCTGGTTGTACGACAAAATATGATGCAATAGAGCAATCCGATGTAGCCGATGCCCAAAACTATCTGACCACAGCAACAATTTGCTGTACTGACTTTTCAGCAGTTCAGGCCCATCCACTGACTTCAGCAGTGATCACCATTGGTGGAAAGTCTCCGGTCATGAACTTCCCATCCGGAAGAAGTGCTTTTTATCTTGGGGAAATTCCACAAGAATCTTATGGCGCAGATATTACAATTTCTTCAATTGTCTCTGATAGCGTAATGCCGATACAGGCCATATTACTGGATGCACAGCGCTCTCCGACCAGAACCGTTGCAAGTAGTTCATTTCAGTTCAAAGAATCAACATTGTTATATCCGAACCGCTTTAGCGGCACATTCAGATTACTATCAAATGAACGCTACATTGTCATTTATGCGGATACATCTAACTTGCAACAAACGCTGTCATTACCACATCCTGAAGTTCTGAAGGCCAGAGCAAGAAATATCGTGCCGCCCCCTTATTCGGATATACAGGTTCCCTATTCACCCTGGGGACATGTCGAGCTTGAGTTTTCAAATACCTCTGGCGCTGTACTTTCATCAGTACAAAATATGCTTTTACCAGAGAAAAAATCTGTCACACCTGCACCTGCACCTGCACCTGCACCTGCACCTGCACCTGCACCTGCACCTGCAAAGTCAGTTCAACAGAAAACAAATATTATGATTAGTTCTGAAACACAGAAATATTATCAAAACGCTATACAGCAGAGCGTAAAAAACAATCAGATTGAACATGCAATGCAGCTTGTTTCAGAGGCAGAAAAATTAGGATATTCAGATGCAAAGAAAGTATTTATTCAAGCTGTAGAAATGAAGTAATTATTGCCTTTTTATTTTAAATCAGCGTTATGCTCCTTGATTACCCCGCACATTTTATTGTGCGGTTTTTTTATATGAAAACATATAAAACCGGGCTATCGAGTTGTCGATAGCCCGGCCAGAGAAAATAACTAAGTCATAATCTTCATATAAACATGAAAATTATTTTAGTTTTTTTACCGAGTTCCGAAGCACTAATTCACCACAAATTGCATGGGGCTCAAGGTGGAGAATATCTGTCTTATTTAAATGTGAAAATAATAAATTGGCTGCATAATCAGCTATTTTTTCCACTGGCAAAGCAACAGAAGAAATTGATGGGGTGATATAATCCAAAACAGATTCATTATCAAAACCAAACAGTGATACATCTTCCGGCACAGAAATACCATGTTCATTCAGTGCCTTCAGCGCGCCAATTGCCGTCGTATCATTGAAACAGCATATTGCCGTAAAATCGAGCTTACGCTGAATTAACTGCTTACATGCCGTATAACCACCGTTATAGTGTCCGTCCCCTTCGGTAATCAACAGAGGATTTAACTCGATTCCAGCATCTTTCAGAGCATCCTGATACCCTTGCATCCGCAAGCGGGACGTCCGTATATTCAGGGAACCGGAAATATAAGCGATCCGTCTGTGTCCCTGAGCAATTAAGTGCTCGACAGCAAGCCTGCCTGTTGCTACATGATCAAACCAAACACAATTATCCGGCTTATCCGGTAGACAATAGTTTAATACCACCAGCGGAATCGGAATTTCATCAATTAAATTTTCCAACTCTCTTTGAAAATGCTCACCTTCTATATGCGAACTCTTATAATACAAAATTCCATCACAACGACGATCGACTAAATTTCTGATAGACTTCAATCCGTAATCACCTTCATGCATATTTGCCTGAGTGATCATCAGAAATTTACCGGATTCATCAGCAAGTGTCTGAGAAACTTCAATCAACTGTGATATATACTGAGAAATATTATAGCAACGTGGAATGATTAATCCGATCGTATCAGTTGCTTGTTTTGATAAAGACTGAGCCAATACATTTGGACGATAATCAAGCTCTTCAATTGCTTTAAAGACTTCCCGCCTTGTTGCTTCTGAAACTCTTCCTTTCCCATTCAATACCCGGGAAACTGTCGATTTAGAAACACCAACTTTGCGAGAAACATCCAGCATCGTTGCCATAAATCATTTTGCTCCAAAAATAGTCATAGGTAAAAAGCATACACAAATAAGTATAGCTGTGGAACTAAAAAAAACTAAAAATAAGATTAAATGTAATTCATTGAATTCAATTGAAAAATAGAATAAAAGCAGCCTTCTTAATTCTCCCTGAAGATCCGATAAAAACGACAGAAGCCAGTGCAATTTATAAAATAACAACTTACTTCAAAAGCAATTAATTACATATGATCACGACAGGGGAAACTCTTCTCTATTTTACATGACTTCCTCAGGCCAATGTAACAAATATTGACCTGAAGACAGTTCTCCCATCACGATACAAATTCATGATTTCCTTTCCCTAAAGCCAATTACTCTGTTGTCATGCCAGCAATCGCCAAAGATTCATCACCTTACAATCCATGCTTCTAAGGCTTGGTAAGGCATTAATTATAAGCATTTTACATACCTTATATGCAATGAATATACTATTTTCAGAGAAATAATGACGGCTAAAGCAGCTGTCCTTCACAGACAATATCTCCAAATCACCTAACACAAGACTCAGAGTGTCTTCAATGCAATAGGTATAATCATGACAACGTCAAATAATACAGTGAACTTTACATACGACACACATTACACCGAAGGAGAGAGAGTTTCCTTTAAAAAACAAGGCCTGAACATCGCTGGGTTATTATTTTTTCCTGATAACTTTAATGCAGAAAATCAATATCCTGCGATCGTCGTGTCACACCCGGGCGGTGGTGTAAAAGAACAGGCATCATCACTATATGCTTACCATCTGGCAAAAGCCGGTTATGTTGCACTGGCTTTTGATGCCTCTCATCAGGGAGAAAGTGAAGGCCTGCCCCGATATCTGGAAGATCCGACATCCCGGGTTGAAGATATTCGCAGTGCTGTCGACTATCTTGTAACACTCCCTTATGTTGATGAAGAAAAAATCGGTGCGATGGGAATTTGTGCCGGAGCCGGATATACCCTGAGTGCAATTCAGACAGAGTACCGAATCAAAGCCGCAGCAGGTGTCAGCTCCTGGAACACCGGACACAGTGCCAGACACGGTAATCCGGGATTGGATGATCCAAACAATATGCAGAATGTTCTGACTCAGGTTGCTCAGCAAAGAACCCGCGAAGCCCGTGGTGAAGAGCCGCTGATTATTGGCTACGTTCCTGAAACCGAAGAAGAGTTCCAGAAGAACTATTACGGTAAGTCCGTGATCATGAAAGAAGCATATGAGTACTACAAAACCCCACGTTGTGCTTATCCGACTTCAGTGAATAAAGTGCTGTTTACCAGCCTGGACAAACTCGCAGCATTTGATGCATTTTCTCATCTAGATACCGTATCTCCACGCCCATTACTGTTCATTGTCGGTAGTGGAGCCGATACGATTTATTTCAGTGAAATGGCTTATGAAAAGGCACAGGAGCCGAAAGAGTTATTCCGGATTCCGGGCTCAACCCATATCGATCTTTACGACAAAACTGAATATGTCTCACAGGCAGTAGATAAACTGGTCGATTTCTTTAATCAGGCAATCTGATTTATCGAACAGGAATCATCCGTTCGGTTAGCCCGATAATACTGAGCCTGAGTTGGTCTGGATCAACTCAGGTTTTTTCGTGAAACAGGCAGAGAAAATATACGATTATGTGAAGGATTGGCAGGCAGCCTTTAATCGCCCGAGAAAAACCTCAGCAGCCTTAGAAAGTGTCCGGTACTTCTTCCAGACAATATGAATATCGACCCCCAGCTCCGGAGATAACGGCCTGTAGCAGAGAAGACACTCTTCCGATGTGCTCACCAGCCCATCCAGACACAACGCATTACCAATCCCATTCTCAACCATCAGGGCTGCATTGAATATCAGATTGTATGTAGAAACGATATTCAGCTTCTTATAATCCACTCCCACCCACTTAGTGACTTTCTTATCAACATCCCGTTGTCTGGCACAAATCAGAGGCATATCTAACAATATTTCCGGAGTGATGCATTCCAAACTAGCGAACAGAGAGTCTTTTCTCATGAGAACGCCCCACTTATTTTTGTTCGGCAGGCGCAACGACTCAAAATTGGTTAGATCTTCGGGACTGATTAACACGCCGAAATCCAGTAAACCTTTATTGATACGTTCAATCACTTCATCCGCATCACCACTATAGATATGGACCCGGATATTTGGATATTCTTCCCGCATCTCCCTGATAATCTGAACCACCAGTGACATGGCGTGTGTTTCACCACAGCCGACGTAAATATCACCATGCACAAGTTCCTGTGCAAACAGAAACTCCGCCTCGGTCTTGTGGACCAGTTCCAGTATTTCCTCGGCTCTTTTGCGTAACAACATTCCTTCGTCTGTCAGGGTAATCTTGCGGCTGCCTCTGATAAACAGAGTCACGCCAAGCTCCTCTTCCAGAGCGCTTAACTGACGGGATAATGTCGGTTGAGTCAGATGCAGAAACTCAGAAGCTGCGGTAATGCTTTCCTCCCGCACCACCGTTAAAAAGTAACGTAGAACTTTCAGATCCATATTTATCTCTCAGTGAAACGAACCACAACGAGCCTTCTCAACAAAGAACTCAAATAATCAACAACAAGCATATTATATGAGAGAAAAATGCCAAACTTGTCAAATGGTTGCTGCTGTGGTTATTGTAAAGAATCGATACGGTCTTTTGATAGGAGAAATGTGGTGCCTTAGTACAAGTGATCCAAAGGATACCCAAAAAGCTTTAAGCAATACTAGCTAAACAAAGCTTTTTGGGGTAGAGACGAATTTTTGTAAGCTATATCATTGTATTGGAATTTTAACGCCATTAAGAACGGGGATATTATTAGATTTACAAGCACTCACATAAATTTGTACTTTTTGATTCTGAGCCTGAGCAGTTAGCAGCATTGACAGCCAAGTCTGAGAGTATGCATTGATATCATTTGGATCATACACAGCCAACTTTTCTGTGGCTACACATACAGAAGTTGAGGGTGATTCGTCAAATGTAGCTCTAAGCTGAACCCTACCAAATGTCCCTTCGTTATAACTCAGTGACACATCTTCAATTGTCAACGGTTCGGTCCAGGCTCCGGCAAACACAGTCGAGGAAAGCAGCAGTCCGCCGAGAAGTAATGTTTTTTGTAATTTCATCATGTTTCCTTGCTTTATCATCAATCAGTGGCCACTTATAGCTGTTTGCCCGGGCCTATTTTTACAAAGTGTCTCTTGTTATATAACGGCAATCCTATAAGGAATGCCGCCAAAACAGTTGTTAGCATTTACCATAAGCCGAACAGTAAGGATGATTTTTGTCCAGTCTTATGATTGGTGGATAGAACCCGAACTTACTATAAGGGCTGGAAATCAGTGAGCCGGGATTAAAGATTCCCCCGAGGAAACCACCGCTCACTCCATCATGCATACCGTTGGTTACCATCACTCCCGGCCCACCAATATTGGTTGCAGGCAACGCATACACATGAGCGCTTGATGCGAAACCTCGACGAACCAGGTTGGTCGAACGCAGAGCGCCGAGACTATGACCAATACTAATCCGCTGCCCTTCAGCCTGACGGATAAAGCTACGGCCCACAGCATCGATTTCGCCCTGATAGCCAAGAATTGTGTCGTTTACATCCCAGATAACACCCCACATACCATGTTTATCCCGGGTGGTAAAACCATAAATCTGGACACCTTTATCATCAATGTGCACCGTATCTCCCGCGATAGCTAAACCAAGCTCTGAATTCAACTGAAGCAACACATTCGCTTCATAAAGGCTCAGGCCTAATTTGTTCGCATAATGCTCAACCCGGGTCTTCCAGTAATAGTTTTTCGCTTCAATTACTGCATTCGCAGCAACCTGCCCGAAACTGCCGCCCAAGCCATATAAGGCGAAATTCACAACGGTAGATTTCTCACGACTTAATGTGGCAGAAGTAACAAAGGAAATCGTTCCTTTGACGGAGCTCAGTGGATTGCCTACCCCATAGATCCGGGCTCCGGCATATGAGAAAGCTCCGGCACGAAAAGCATCACTGTATGAGCCGGTATATCCCAGAGTTGATGCAGCAGCATAACCGGCGCATCCAGCCGGACCACCGATAACACAGGCAGCTGTCTGTAATACCGTGTTCAGATACTTAACTTTAGCGACCCCTTTGAACACTTCCCTGGTGACTTTTTTCAGGCCCCGGCTGATCGCTTTTCTGATCTTTTTCCAGAAATGACCCGACGGATCGTAATACTTCATCGGGTTATTCAGCACATAGCTGTACCGGTTATAGGACTGACTGTTATCAGATGCCTGAATATAGGTGTCCGCACTCAGGAAACGGGCCAAGGTCGGATCGTATACCCGGGCATTCATATGGATCAGCCCCACTTCGCCGATATGCTCATGACCGGTGTAACCACGATTCTGCATTAAAGCTTGTGCGACATACTGCGTTGGCTTACTCCATTCGAATGGTCGCTCTTTACCCCAGGCATCGTAGTTTTTCCGCTCAACCACATTGCCCCACATATCGGTAATCAGGTCGATAGAATGGAGCGCATCACTATGACTGTAACGAATCTGGCGATCGACCGATGCATAGTTTCCTTCTCCATCGGTTTTGGTGACATCAACATTGAGCGCAATTAACCGGCCATCAGCATAAATAAACTGTTTGTGCTGTGTGTTTCCGTCAGCATCTTCAACCCGCTCATAAACTTTACCCAGATACCAGGTTGTTTCACCATTGTGATTCTGCTTAAAGTAGCGCTGACGTGCAGAGTCATATCTGAACTCAACCCACTGCTCACCTGATTCAATCCGCTCTGGCTTGTTGAAGGCATTCCAGTCAATAACACGCCCGCCACCGGTTACCATATTACCGTTGGCATCATACATATAAGTATTGTCGCCTGCGCGTGTCACAGCATGCGCATGATCGGGATCGGCATAGATATAGCGACCGACATCTGACTTATAGGTAATATTCCCTTCAGAGTCATATCTGACCGTATAATCCTTATTAAATAACGGATTATCCAGATGCTTATTATTGGTTCCTGTGAGGCGATTGGTTTTCAGACGATCCAGCTGGTCATAATAATACTCTTCGCGAATATCATTAATGGCATCATAACGAGAGGTTACGTTATCCATCCGATCATAGGTATAGTGAAGTGACCGAATCAACTGATTTCCCTGAAGGGTCGTAATATTGAGTAACTGTCCGCTATCTTCCTGATAGTCGTACTGGTTACTCAGACCATTTCCGTAAACTTCCGCTGCAATTCGGCCTTCAGCATCCAGATCACTCAGCTTCCAGTAGCTCAGTTTACCTTTTGTCGGACTCGCATCTTTCAGTTCCTGCAACAGTAAAGACTCAGTTCCGCTTTCCTCACCTAAAGTCCGGTATCTCTGTGAAACTAGTTTTACCTGTTTTACCAGCTGAACCAATTGATTAGCAGCCTGTAGGTAACTGGTTGCTTTACGGTGAGTATGATCTTCAACGTATTCAAGACGATGGATATCATCAGCCAGAACAGTCAGTCGCCCAAACATCTCCCGGATTCTCTGGTCGTAGAGTGGATCATCCCGATCTAAAGTGAAACTAACCAACCCGGCACTGTTGTTATCAGCATAGTGACCATAGTAAGCAATCTGATTTGCCGCCGTTAAACCAGATTCAACACTAGCCCATTCTTCTAAGCTGACTTTCCGTAATAGATTTCCGTCCAGCTTCAGATGGAATTTAGGTTTCTGCACCACAGTAATCGTAACAGGAGCAGGTATCAGTACGGTCCGGTTCGGAACCTTAAAGTACTGCTCGCCATATTCATCGTAAAAAGCTTCCAATGCCCGGCCATGAAGTTCCGAATACATTTGCTGGGCAAACAGCTCATTCTCAGCAACACCATCAGCCGAAATAACATGGTCTTTTAACTCCAGATATTCTTTTTCACGATCCTGATAGAAATATTGCTGTCTTCTGAGCTCTTTCGCTTTACGCAGGTAATCACTCGCACGAGCCAGAGCTTGATTGATCAATGGCTGAATGACCTGATCATATTCCTGATCGCTAAAGTTAAGCTGAGCCTGACTAATGTCGCCCCAAATCTCCGTATTGATCCCGGTCTGATCATCACGTTGATAATTCAGCGTGAACTGGTTCGGCCGATGCTCCGCAACCAACTGGCCGAGGTTGTTATATTCGAAACGACGGCTAAGCGTCTGATCTTCGGTAATCAACTCCTCTTTACTGGCTCTGCCGACAGCATCAACATAAAAGTTTTTAATCAGTTCGCCTTTGACTTCACTTTGTAGTAACGCACCATTCCATTTGCGAATACCTGTTGCCGTCGCTACTGAGTCATAATGCCAGGTTGTAGTCCGGATCTGCTTTTGCTGCCCCTGAGCCGTATCTTGTATGGTCTCTTCATTACTTTCTGTCATCCGGCCAAGCGCATCATACTTCATCGTTGTCCGTTGACCTTTAGCATCTGTCTGGCTTTGCAACAGACCAAAACCATCATAGACATAAGTCCAGAGACCTAAATCCGGATCACTGTGATAAACTTCTTTCCCTTGCACGTTATAACGGGACTCGATCGTATTACCGACTGAACTCGTGACCGATTTCAGCATTCCATCCGCATAATATTGCTTAGTGAAACTCCCGCCTTCCGGCTCCAGTTTCTGAATCTCCCATCCCATCACGTTGAGATAAGTCGACTCTTTTCTCCCCTTCGCGTCGATTTTGACTGTCACAAACGGACGGTACTGGTAAGAGACCCAGCTTTGCTCTTTTCCTGCCGGTCCCGGCTGAGAAACGGTATGAATACGGCCCAGACGGTCATAAAGGGTATATGTATACTGAGGGACATCACCAGCGTAGTAAGGACGGGTGACGGAGCGAATCTGGCCCAATGCCGTATACTGGTTATCAACCAGAACCCACTGACCATTCAAAGCCCTGTGTGCAGTACGAACCTTACGCTGCAACATATCGTAAAAAGCAACTTGTGTTGCCAGCCCCGGAGTATCGGAAACAACACAATAAACAGCATTTGACGGTTTAATACCACACCGGTTATCTGATGCCGGCAGGTACAGATATTGAGTCTTGATAAAACCAGTTTCAGCCTGTTTCCAGGACTCAGTTTGACGTCCCAGACCATCAAGATATGTCCGCGATTCAAGACCATTCGGATCCCAGTTGGTCATCACACCGAGTAACCGATCTTTGACCGTCCGGCTTTGATGGCCCAACGGATTGGTATTGATTGCCGTCGTCAGGTTTTGTGAATATGTCAGTGAATGCTCGGATTCTTTGCTGACAAGCACGCCATTCTGTTGTGCAGAAGTCGTCTCTGATTCGACAAAACCTTCGCTGTTATACCGATATTTCTTGGTCACAGCCAGAGCATTGCCGGGATCACTCACTTCTTTGATAACTTTCCCTGTTGCAGGATCGTAAGTAAACTCAGCAACCTTACTTATCCGGCTCCCATCAGCATGAACCTGAGTTGTCTTCGAATAAGTCAGTCGTCCCAGTAACCAGGATGAAGAATGATTGCTAAACTGATTTTCAACAGTTTTACTGTAGGCCTCAGTTAATCCGGTCACCGGATTTAGTCCCTGAGTCAGAGTCGTCGTTTTTCCTACATTACCATAATCATCAATCTGTTCATGGCTGACAGTCGTTGTCATCAACAGGTTTCTATCTAAATCATAGCTTTTATCAGCCTGTTGCCGCCCATAAACCTGATAGCTATCATGATTGGTCACCACTGGTTTGTTATTTACCAACTGCTGATACTGATCGTGCTCGATGATATAAGTCGTTAACGTTTTCGGCTGAGCGGCCAGTTTCTGTTTCAGATCATCATCCACCGGAGACAAAATCGCCTGAGAGCCCTGCTCCAACTCAGATACCGGCTCTAAATTTTCTACCAGATAGTATTGATGGCTCGGTTTAATAATCGTGATAATAACCGGTCCCGATATGAGGACAGCGGAATCCGGCTTTTTGGCATAAGTTTTATCCTGATAGCTGATCAGCTCATATCGTTGGGCAAGAACTTGGGTTTCCTGCCGAATCTGAGCCTGAGACTTCGGCCGTTCCAGTCCCTGACGAGCAACTGACTTATGGTTATAGATAGCTTCAGACTCATTCAACAGCGTCAGATGACGGAAATTCCAGAAGTTAACTTCATTACAGGAACTGCAGTTTTCATCCAACGTGCTCTCATCACCAAGAAACTCTTGCTGACGCTTTTGGTTCTGGCTGTAAGGAAACTCGGTATAAAACTCGATATATCGGTTCCGATAATTGTCACCATTGACGAACTCACGTTGTTTAACCCACTGAAAACCACCGGAACCTTCGCCTCGGGTATCATAGCTATACGGACCATACTGGAACAGGTAGCTGGTCGTTCCACTACCATTGTCACTATCCAGCCGGTAAGCGACCGGATGGTCAAAAGAAAGATTTTGTTTTGGTAGCGTAACCGGAGTGATCGCCGACCGATCGGTGTGCTCTCCGTACGACCCAAACCATACCTGGGATGTATGACCGAGTCCGTTGGTCACTTTAGACAATAATAATGATCGGTTGATGAGATTTTCAGCGGTCTTGCAAATCAGCTGACCTGCTTGATCCGTACAGAAATCCAGCTGACCGTCCTGATTCAGATCAGCCCACCAGCGCTGACTGCTTCCCCAAGAATCTACTTTAAACTGATAATTTTCTTTATTGATATTGGTACAGAAAATCTGAGAACCACTACCACGACAGAAATCAATAACACCATCCTGATTCAGATCCTGCCACCAACGTTTATCAGCATCTCCCCAGTCACCATTCCAGTCAGGTCCACCGACTAAAACCAGATCGTTACTCAAACTGGAAACATCACCGTGGGAACCATAAGAACAGGTCAGATTTTTCTCCTGACCGGCCTCATTCTTGGTCGCACGGCACAGATCAGTTGCACCATCGCCATTGATATCAATCCACCAGCGCTTATCTTTAGTCCCGGCATCCGTCAGAGAGAAAGTACGCACCTGTTTCCCTTTCACTTCAGTGGCATTAAATAGTGTGCACTTGACAAGATTCGAGCTCACCTGGCATAAATCCAGACTACCGTTACCATCCAGATCAACCCAGTCTGTTTCACTATTCGCATCCCAGACCAGATGATTCAGATGTACAGTTTCCTGCCACGCATATACTGAGTCGTTTTCCTTCAGTTGGCTACAGACTAAATCATCATCTATCCGGCGACAGAATTCAGGATAGCCGTCCCCATTGGTATCAATCCACCAACGGTAATCTTTCAAGCCAAGCTTAGGTAATGGGTAAGAATGAGAAGTCTGCTGGCCATCCGGAGAAAATTCAGTACATACAAGCTGGTCATTATCATCGCGACAGAACTCGCTCTTGTTGTTGCCATTAAGATCCAGCCACCAGTGAGAATCACTGTCTCCCCACTTCGTCAGCGGATACGCAACAGCTTTGTTTTTACCGGCAACACTGAAGTTACAGCTCAGTCCTCCTGTTGCCGTTTTACACAAGTCCAGCTCACCATCACCATCTAAGTTAATCCACCAGGAACGCGGCTTATTCTTCCAGGAAGATGGAATACTATTATTACCCCAGTTGCCAATATTACTATTGACAACCTGCCGGTTAAAATAAGTCGTCTGTTGTCTGGGTTTTGGTACAGAACGCCAATTGAATTGAGTCTTGGGTAAACACAAATTATCCTGATCACAATACTGCACAGAACGAACGGTATGAGCATCAATTGAAGAGCTTTGTTCAACAGTAGTCTGCTGATAAGTAAACTGATAATAGTTTGCCAGTTGGCCACTGGTTTTCAGCTCTATTCTGGATAAGCGATCACCCGATTCATAAATCTCACCGCTTTCACTTAAGCGGGACAATTTAAATTGATCATTTGCCATCGCTTCGTAGACAAATACCAGTGAGTAAATATCATAATCAATCCGGGCGATCTCACCATGAGTCGTATAGCTGTATTTGATCGGATTCGTTCGGGTGGTATTCGTAACTTCACTCAGTAACCAGGAGTGGCTCCTTTCGTGATAACGATAGGTCATCCGCTCACCACTCTTACTCTGTGAAATAAAGTAGCTGTCGGACTCTAAAGCATTACCGGTCAATGATACCCGGGTAAAATCATCCTGCTGTAAAAAATAGACGGAACCATCTTCACCGCGAATTCCATCTGCAACAATGAGTCTGTTCCCATCCATACAGAAATTATCCCGGCTACTGTTTTCAACCGGTCGAAGCTGATTGTCGGTAAACAGATTACTCCCACAACGATAAATAGCGGAGAGGCCAGAAATATTAAAACCCACACCAAATGCTGAGTTAGTTGCTCCCTGACTGGAATATTGAATAGCCAATTGTGGCGTATTCCCACCCCGACCTTCCGGTAATTCTATCGGGATCTGATAAGAAGCAATGCCCTGATGAACACTGAGTTCTCCCGGTAAAGTACCGACAGTTTCAGTGATACTAGTAGATTGCGCGTGTAACGTGGTTACAAAAAGACCTAGCAATAGGCCAATCAGTTTATTCATACTTAACCCATTTAGCATTTAGCGCTGAGCTATTTTTCTGTGCTTAGCTGTTGTAGCTCTTGCTCGAGTGATTCAATTTGCTGATCAATATCATCACCTGATATAGCTTCAGTCGCTGATAACGGTTCCTCATGAATCAGAGCTTGTCGTAGCTGTTTCACCTGAACCTGATGATTTAATTTCTCTACAGTCAGTGTTTCTGTTTTTGGCGGTAGGCTATTATTTTTTTCGGGGAGAGGTAGGTTTGACTCATTGACTGAATCACTGGATAACCAAAAATTTGCACCGGCAATCACCGCAACCAGTAATAAGATTATCAACAGCCAGCGAATCATCGTTGCTTTATTATCTGTCATGTAAAAATTATTAGTTCCTATTAGCCAAATCCGGAGCAATATATCACCTTATTGCAATAAATATTTGCGCATATATATGAAATAACACTCAAATCACAAAAAAACATTTATATCTATATAGGTATTAACATGATTAACAATTTGTGCTAGCGCAAATAAATTTATTTATATCAATAAGGTGGTAACGTGACAGATTACAAATAAAGACAGACTCATTTTGAAAGCAGGATTCAGTTTGAAGAGAGTAAAGATGTTGTCCCTCTGCAATAGAGCGAATGCAGAGGAACCGTAATAAGAAGAAAAGTAGTTTATTATGTTAACTCAACCATAATAAAAAATATCACACCCACTGCCCGGCTACCCAGCCTGAAGACCAGCACCACTGGAAATTATATCCGCCAAGCCAGCCAGTCACATCCATGACTTCTCCGACAAAAAATAAGCCGGGCACGGATTTACATTCCATCGTTTTAGAAGAAATGACATCAGTATCCACACCACCCAGAGTAACTTCAGCGGTCCGGTAGCCTTCAGTACCATTAGGTGCGATCTGCCACTGCCCTAATGCTTCAGCAAGGGCCGTCATTTCTCTCGGGTGGAGCTGCTTGAGGGGTTTATCCACCAGCTCTCCCCGATCGATTAACACTTCAATCAGACGCTTTGGTAATACCCTTGCCAAAGTATTCTTTACAGTTTGATTCGGATGCTTTTCACGGGAATGATTCAGAAGTTGTTCAATATCTTCATCTGGCACCAGATTCACTGTAACTTTTTCTCCCGGAGTCCAATAAGATGAAAGCTGTAATACCGCTGGTCCGGATAATCCTCTGTGCGTGAAAAGCAGCGCTTCTTTAAATGTGGTGCCATTTTCAGCAGTCAGTATGGCAGGTACGGCGATACCGGACAGGCCGGCAAACTGCTCTTTCTCTTCTTTATGCAGGGTGAAAGGCACCAGTGCAGCTCTTGTCGGAATAACCGACAATCCAAATTGTTCCGCGATTTGGTAGCCGAATGGGGTTGCTCCGAGTTTCGGCATCGACAAACCACCGGTTGCAACCACTAGTGACCGACATTCAATGAACTCCTGACCGACCTGAAGATGAAAACCTGACTCGGTTTTCCCGATGGTGTGTATTTCAACCTGATAACGCTGTTCAATGTTTGGTAAATCACACTCCTTCAGAAGTAGATTCACAATGTCTTTTGCACTATCAAGGCAGAATAGTTGCCCGTGTTCCCTCTCCTCAAAATCGATCCCGTACTGGCTGACCAGTGAGATAAAATCCCAATTGGTATATTGAGATAACGCCGATTTCACAAAATGAGGATTACGGCAAAGGTAGTTACCGGCCGATACATCATAATTGGTGAAATTACACCGGCCACCACCGGATATCAGGATTTTTCGTCCCGGTTTCTTCGCATGATCCAATATAAGAACCTGCCGTCCCCGTTTACCAGCCTGCGCAGCACACATCAATCCTGCGGCTCCGGCTCCGATCACAACGACATCAACCTGCTTGCCCATTCTTATTTCACCAATCATCTACGGAAAAGAAACACACGAAAAAAGGATGTGCCAGCTAGCACATCCTTCATCTATCGGAGGATTATTTTAACGGCAAGTCATCAGTTTTACCAACCTGATACCCACTTTTAACCGCCATCCTCTACAAAATAAATGCAGAGACCATCGTCAACCCCACAAGAGAAGACGAAAGAATAAAGAGCTGCCTGACCCGTTCACATTTCCCTGTAAACACTGGGTCATGATGATGCAGGTACTCTTTACTTTTAATGTAATGGAATAAACGGACCTGTTTATTCATATTACCGTGTGTAGTGAAAAAACCGGGGCCGTCTACTTGTTGATACAAGAGAGGATGGGCTTCGCGCATGATGTAAATCAACGCTCGAAGAGCTGTTAAATACCGGGCAACATTAACTAATGTAACTGCCATGAGAGCCAATAAGATCGTATCTCCGCTGATCATCTTTTCCTCCCTACATCTTCACTAGGATCTCAGAGAAAAAGACAATCAACAGTGTGATATATTTCCTGAGATTACCCGGCCTGAGTATCCATAACGGAAGATGAACCTTTATTTACCATGTCTGCTAAATCTTTGTCGACGAAGAACAAGGCCTTACCATCTTCACCGACCAGCTCTAACTTATCTAAGATCCCTTTAAATAATTTTTCTTCTTCATGCTGCTCAGCAACATACCACTGAAGAAAATTAAAGGTAGAGTAGTCTTGGGATGTGAATGCTACATGGGCCAACTTATTAATTTTTTGAGTTATCATTTGCTCATGTTCATATGTTTCGCGGAAAACCTCCCCTAAACTTGCATAATCGTGTTTGGGCGCATCAATCGCACCGAGAATAGGCAACGCTCCTGTTTCACTCACATAGGTAAACAGACGCTGCATGTGCTGCATTTCTTCCTGAGCATGAGAACGAAGAAATATCGCCGCACCTTCAAAGCCTTTATCTTCACACCAAGCACTCATTTGTAAGTATAGATTGGATGAGAAAAATTCGAGATTAATTTGCTCGTTTAATTGATCGACCATCGCCTGCGCTAACATAATTTTGTCTCCTGATTCACGCCCGTATTGACTGAAATATAACATGTTCAACACTTTATCATCTTCTGGCTGAGAAGTGGAACTGAGATCGCTACGACAAATTTTTTCCTGAGGCGATGCTACAGTGAGATAACCGGATATGAAACGGAGACGATACAATGAGCTATAAACATATCTTAGTCACAGTTGATCTGTCTGATGAAAGTAAAACCCTGATAGATAAAGCCGTTGCACTGGCAAAACCACTTGGAGCAAAGTTGTCTTTTATTCATATTGATGTGAATTATGCTGAATTGTATACCGGATTAATCGATGTCAATCTGGCAGAAACACAGCATCACTCGATGGAAGTTTCGCAGAAACATCTCCAGGAAATGGCAGAGCATGCGAATTATCCGATTCATCACACACTGGTCGGTAGTGGTGACTTAGGTCATGAAATCTGTGAAACGATCAAAGAGTATGAAATCGATCTGGTTGTATGTGGACATCATCAGGATTTCTGGAGCAAACTCCTTTCCTCAACCAAACTGCTGATCAACTGTTCCCCGGTTGACATGCTGGTTGTGCCACTCAAAGACTGACGAACAGAGCAAACTTCGTTAGACTCAGGGCCATTATTGATCATTACCGAAGTAATCATACATGGCTTATCTTTCTGCGATTACCCTGCTATGGGCCTTTTCATTCAGCCTGATCGGCGTTTATCTCGCCGGTCAGGTTGACTCCTGGTTTTCCGTACTCATGCGCGTTGTACTTGCCAGTCTGGTATTTCTGCCGTTTCTGAAATTCAGACAAGTCCCCAAATCACTCATTATCAAACTCATGACTATCGGTGGTATTCAGCTTGGGTTGATGTACTGTTTCTACTACAAATCCTTTGTCTTACTCAGCGTTCCTGAAGTTCTTCTGTTCACGGTGTTTACGCCCGTTTATGTCACGCTGATCTACGATCTGCTCAAAGGCCGGTTTTCTCCTTGGTATCTGGTAACCGCAGTTGTTGCTGTTTTAGGTGCCGTAGTCATAAAGCGAACAGGCGTTCAGGAAGACTTCCTGCTTGGTTTTCTGGTCGTACAGGGAGCGAACCTCTGCTTTGCAATTGGTCAGGTCGGCTATAAACGACTGATGGAAAACGATACGACACAACTCCCTCAGCACACGATATTCGGCTACTTTTATCTCGGAGCGCTGGTCGTCGCAACGATTGCATTTTTGCTATTCGGAAACCCGACAAGACTACCGACGACTTCACTGCAATGGGGAATCCTTGTATATCTGGGATTGATAGCATCCGGACTCGGTTACTTCATCTGGAATAAAGGAGCTTGTCAGGTCAATGCCGGAGCACTTGCTATCATGAATAATGCTTTGGTTCCTGCCGGACTGATCGTCAATATAGTAATATGGAACCGAAATGTTGATCTGCCTAATCTACTCTTAGGAGGCGCGATCATTATGTTGTCTCTCTGGATCAATGAAACCTGGGTAAAACGTAAAGTTGCCCGGTAATATTCACAGTTAACAGGATGGCCAGATAGCCATCCTGATTAACAGAAAACGAAAGTAAACACTAACAAACATTAGCAATTTATCTTTTCCAGTCTTTTCTGAATCTTTCCGGATTCTTTACGCAGTTTCTTCTGCTGTTTCATCAATTTCTTAATCTGTTTGCGGGCTTTCTTATCTTTCTGCTGTTTCCGGAATTGTTTGAGAGCCTTCTTATCCAACACCTGCATCATTGCACTCAAAAATGTTTGCGTTTTCTTCTGCACGATCGGTTCATGAACAACGGAAGGCATTTCGACCGGCTTACACAAACTGGAAGGATGATTCGCACTTCGGGCACAAGAAAGGCATAAGTATTTCGGGGCACTCACCAGATGATGAATATCTCCCAGAGTATGCCGGATTTCACGCCGATCTATTTTACACAGGCGCTGCTTGCTCATTCTTCACCTTAATAAAAATAATAACTATTCTTAATAAGATATACTAAGCAATGTACCGGGAATCAAGCAGAATAAGATAAAAATACACCATAAGGGTGATGAAAACCGACTAATCCACAGTCTGAATCATGGCCGCATTCACGTAAACATCAAAGCGGTTTTTCTTGGTTTCAATCGCCATTGTCGGCTTTTGTCCATCCAGCCACGGTGCATAATCAGGACGCTTGACCACAACCCGTTTCGTTGCCAGGCGCAATGCTGGTGCTAACAGCGCGTCAGCATCCGTATCAGCACCAACCAGAGACTGAAATACCCGCATCTCTTTTTTAACCAGTGCTGTTTTCTTTTTATTTACCGGATGTGGATACATCGGGTCCAGATAGACAACATCCGGATGAATCTGCCCATACAGGTTTTCCAGAGCGTCATGGCTGCTCTCGTGGAGTAATGTCATCCGCTGGCTGACCCACGCACCTATCTCCTCATCAGCACAGGCTCGTCGCAACCCGTCTTCCAGCAAAGCGGCGACAACAGGATGACGCTCAATCATTTGTACCTGACATCCTAATGAAGCCAGCACGAAGGCATCCCGACCAAGCCCGGCAGTCGCATCGAGTACCACTGGCGTTGCACCTTTATTGAGTCCGACAGCTTTCGCAATACTCTGACCTTTACCACCACCGAATTTACGTCGGTGAGCAACCGCACCACCGACAAAATCAACGTATATGGCTCCCAGCTTAGGCTCATCCAGTTTACGCAACTCCAGACGCTCTCCGGTGAAAACCAAAGCAAAATTGCTTGTCGTCGAATGTTCAAGCTGCCATCGCGTCGCAATCATATCTATCACTGACGGCCCATCAGGGGATTCGGTTAACAACTGTAGTTGCAAAAGGGCATGCTCCTCTTTATCCACCAGTAATTCCGGTGCGATTCATCAAATCAAATTGCGGTATATTTTACACCATCAGCTTAATAACAACCGAAAATGCGGCTTTGTTTTTTCTCTTCCTGATTCATTCGGAGAGAACAGCCTGAGATGAATTGGGTATACATCATTATACCATTTGAGTGATAGAATAATGAGATGCTCAGATAACCTCAAGATACAGAAACAGAGTGCCTTCAAGAAGCACAGAGACTGTATCTTGATGTCATATGGGTATACCAATAACGTTGTCCGGGAACTCCGTGGATTTCACAAGATCCCCCAAAGTTATCCGGACAGATATTTCATAAAATATAGAAGCCTGAACAAGGAACAACCATGCATCCCAATACGGTCAAATTAGACGATTTGGATCGCGCCATCCTGAAAATTTTAATGGATGATGCCCGAACTCCCTACGCAGAAATGGCGAAACAGTTTAATGTCAGTCCGGCAACAATCCATGTTCGCATCGAAAAAATGAAAACTGCGGATATTATCCAGAAAACAGAAGTCGTCGTGAACACGAAAAAACTGGGGTACGATGTTTGCTGTTTTATCGGTATCAACCTGAATGCAGCAAAAGACTATCACTCAGCACTGGAAAAACTAAATGCACTCGACGAAGTTGTCGAAGCATATTATACAACCGGCGCATATAATATATTCGCGAAATTGATGTGCCACTCTATCGAAGAACTTCAATATGTACTTATCGATAAGTTGCAAAGTATTGATGAAGTTCAGTCCACAGAAACTTTAATTTCACTGCAAAACCCCATCAATCGAAATGTCATACCATAACCCCCGACAGTAAAAACGGGGGAATATAGTTGAATTTTAGATGAGAAATTATTTTTTACTTAAATAACTCAGTAGCTCTTCAGCAGAAATACCCTGAGCCGCTAAATCTTTTGCCATCGTCTCAACTTGCTCATATTTACGGGATTCAATGACCTGTTCAAACTGATAGACCAAATCACGAAGAACCGGGACTGGTACTTGCTTAGCGGCACTTCGTATACGCTCGCTACTCTGGTTGCCCAATTCACTCAGCAACTTTCCAAACATAACCTTCTCAGGTGTTTCATCAAGCTGCTCTAAGATTCGAGCCATTTCATAAGTTGTCATCGACATATGTGATTTCCAAAAAATATTATAATGTTAAAAATATGCCTAAATAATCATCAGGGCGAACAATATACATAGAATAATACGGTTCGCAAACCATTGGTTACAAATTATTCATATAAAACATCACGTCCGATGTCCTATATGAATAATGATACCTATTATGCAAAATTGCGAGTCAGAAAAAAAAAGCGTAGCTTATTCCGACATGACTCACTCACCAATAGCACTTTATCATCTGCTACGATAAGGATAACAACAGATGCAAAATCATATACCTGAACGAATATCAAATATAAGAAGCTGGTTAAAAGAAAACCAACTTGATGCGCTGATTGTTCCTCACGAGGATGAATATCTGGGAGAATACCTGCCCGCCCATAATGAACGCCTGCAATGGATCACAGGCTTTACAGGCTCTGCGGGCGTTGCGGTGATTACCCAAGAGCACGCATCAATATTTGTCGATGGCCGATATACCGTTCAAGTCACCAAGCAAGTACCAGACTCTATATTCGAATATCACCATCTGATTGAAGAGCCATTTCTCGATTGGATAATAGACCATCTTTCCCCAAACAGTAAAGTAGGATTCGATCCTCGCCTTCATCGGAGTATATGGGTAACACATACTCAACAAACACTCTCGGGGAAACTAACGTTATGTCCGCTTCAGGATAACCCAATCGATTTACTATGGCAGGACCGTCCAGTTCCGTTTTATTCAAAGATGTGGTTCATGGATACAAAACTGTCCGGTCAAAGCAGTGAAGATAAAAGACAGGCGATTGCAGAAGTACTGAGAAAGAAACAGGCTCATTGTGCCCTGCTGACTCAGACAGACTCCATCTGTTGGCTGCTGAACATCCGTGGGCAGGATATCTCATGTCTGCCGGTACTTCTCTCCTACGCCATTATCTATGAAGATGCCACGGTCGACTTTTTTATCGATCCACAGCGCGTCATTAATGGATTCGAGCAGCACGTCGGGCCTGGTGTGAATATCTGTCCTCCTGTGACGCTCGAGGCATCTCTGGCAAATCTAAAAGGTAAACAGGTTCTCTTCGATCCCGCCACCTGTAATGCCTGGTTTAGCCTGACGCTACAGAATGCCGGTGTATCAACGCTCCATGTTGTTGATCCCTGCATGCTGCCCAAAGCTGCCAAAAACGCCAGTGAAGTGTCCGGCATGCAAGCCTGTCATATCCGTGATGGTGCGGCAATGGCGAAATTCCTATCCTGGCTGGATCAGGAAGTAGCTCAGGGTAACATGCATAATGAGGCTGCTCTATCCGATCAACTGGCCCGATTCAGACAGGAAGATCCAACCTTACTGGACTTTAGTTTTGACACCATATCCGCAGCCGGAAGTAATGCCGCGATGTGCCATTACAATCACCTGAATCAGATAACTCCCGGCCAACTGACTCCGGACAGTTTCTATCTGGTAGATTCCGGTGGTCAATACACGGACGGAACCACAGATATTACACGAACTGTCGCGATTGGGACGCCATCGTCGCTGATGAAGCAGCAATTTACTCTCGTTCTCAAAGGCCATATTGCACTGGCAAGTGCCCGTTTTCCACAGGGAACATCCGGCCACCAGCTTGATGCCCTAGCCCGCCAGCATCTATGGGCTCATGGTTACGATTTTGATCATGGAACCGGCCATGGTGTCGGACACTGCCTGAATGTCCATGAAGGGCCACAGCGAATCAGCAAAGCACCAAATACCGTGGCATTACTACCGGGAATGGTGGTATCAAATGAACCGGGTTACTACCGGGCTGAGCAGTTCGGTATTCGTATCGAGAATCTAGAGCTTGTTGTTCCGGTGGATACGGAAGGTGACTTTGATGTTCTGGGTTTCGAATCGCTGACCCGTTGCCCGATTGATTTGCGGGCTATTGACTTCTCATTGCTCACTGATGCTGAAATCCAATGGCTCAATACTTATCATCAGAAAGTCTGGAATGATGTTTCCCCTCTTGTCAGTGGCATGGTAAGAGAGTGGCTTCAGCAAGCCACTCAACCTGTCAGCCAATCATAAAACGGCCCCAATCCTTGCTTAAGAAATGTCAGTCGATATCATCGGCTGGCATTTTTACAAATCATTAAAAACTGGCAAATCACCCATTACACCCCTAAATATTTTTCTCATCACAATGCTTTGATTATTAAATAGAAATTATGAAAGCAATCTTAAACTGAAAATTAATTAATCAAAAACAATTTGAGATCTAACCTTTTTGTGTGTTAATTTTTTGTTAATTAAACGTTCAATCAAAAAAATATGGAGTCTTTATGCCCAAAATCGGCATGCCAGATATCCGTAAACCGCAACTTGTCCGGGCAACGATGAATGTGATCGAACGAGTCGGGTTACATGGAGCAAGTGTCTCGCTCATCAGCAAAGAGGCCGGGGTTTCCGCCGGAATCATCAATCACTATTTCGGAGGAAAACAAGGACTGCTTGAAGAAACGATGCGTGCAATTCTGCGTGAACATTCCCGAACCATAACATCAGCTTTGAAAGCGTTGCCGAAACATGCACATTACGAACGCATCAATGCCATTATTGATGGCAACTTCAAAGGATTTCAGGCCGAGAGCGAGGTGGTAAAAACCTGGCTGGCTTTCTGGTCCTACTCCATGCACGACCCACAACTCCACCGACTACAGAGGGTGAATGAAAAGCGACTGATTTCACACCTTAAAATTGAATTGAAAGCTTTAATTCCTCAACAACAAGTCTTACCGGTTGCTCTCGGTATTGCTGCATTGGTTGACGGCATCTGGCTCCGGGGAGCGTTGAATCCACTGGGCATTGACGCCGGGCTTGCCAGAACCATGATTAACGACTATCTGGATAAACAAATTTCATATTACAACGACTTACAACTAGGTTAGGCCTCAAATGGAAATAAAATCATTGTACATACATGGCAAGCGATGTGACGCCACTTCAGGAGAAACATTCACTTCGGTTAATCCGGCAACCGGGGAAGTTCTGGCAGTGCTCGGTCAGGCTTCATCCCAGGATATTGAGGATGCGGTCGAATCAGCCAAAAAAGGTTTTGCGCTCTGGTCATCCATGACAGCGGTAGAACGTAGCCGAATTCTGCTAAAGGCCGTTGATATTCTCCGGGAAAGGAATGATGAACTGGCGGAGCTGGAAGTTCTCGATACCGGGAAGCCATTGCAGGAAGCCATTACCGTAGATATCGCAACCGGTGCAGATGTCATCGAATACTATGCAGGGCTGGCTCCGACCTTGGTGGGAACCCAGCAACCTCTCACACCAAACCAGTTTTTTTATACCCGTCAGGAACCGCTTGGAATCTGTGCCGGCATCGGAGCCTGGAATTATCCGATTCAGATTGCAATGTGGAAATCGGCACCCGCGCTTGCCGCAGGGAACGCCATGATTTTCAAGCCTTCAGAAGAAACACCACTGACAGCACTTCAACTTGCAGAGATTTATACCGAAGCCGGAGTTCCCGCCGGTGTATTCAATGTTGTTCAGGGTGATGGTCAGGTCGGAGAACAACTGACCACCCATCCGGATATCGCCAAAATATCTTTCACCGGAGAAATTGAAACCGGCAAAAAGGTCATGGCAAACAGTGCCCGGACACTCAAATCCGTCACGATGGAACTTGGCGGTAAATCTCCGCTGCTGATTTTTGAAGATGCACCACTGGATCAGGCTGTCTCAGCAGCAATGGTTGCTAATTTCTATACTCAGGGCGAAGTATGTACTAACGGAACCCGTGTATTTGTTCACGAATCTATCTACGATGATTTCTTACAGCAGCTTAAAACACGTACCGAAAAACTGGTGGTCGGTAACCCGTTAGATATGGAAACTCAGGTTGGTGCTCTGATTTCCAGAGAACACTTCAACAAAGTCATGACAGCCATTGCTGACGCACAAAATAGCAATGCCAGACTACTAACCGGTGGATTTCAGGTTAAAGAAAATGGGTTGGAGAAAGGTAACTTTGTTGCGCCAACCGTCTTCTATGACTGTGACGAAGAGATGAACCTTGTTCAACACGAAATTTTCGGCCCGGTCATGGCTGTAATGAAATTTTCAGATGAAGACGATGCCATTCACCGGGCCAATGACACTTCGTATGGATTGGCAGCCGGTGTCTTTACCCGGGATATTTCACGGGCTCATAGAATTATCCACCAGCTTCAGGCCGGGATCTGCTGGATCAACACCTGGGGAAATTCTCCGGCAGAAATGCCCGTCGGAGGATACAAAAATTCCGGAATTGGCCGGGAAAATGGTCTGGAGACACTAACCCATTATACGCAGACAAAGAGTGTCTTTATCGAATTAGGTGACTTTGAAAGTCCTTACCAGTAAGTCAGGAGCCTTCAGATGAAACAGCAGTTTGATTATATCATTGTCGGAGCCGGATCTGCCGGCTGTGTTCTGGCAGACCGGCTGACTGAATCAGGAGAATACTCGGTATTACTTCTGGAAGCCGGAGGTAGCGACAAGAGTATCTTTATTCAGATGCCTACCGCGCTCTCTTACCCGATGAATACACCGAAATACGCCTGGCAGTTTGAAACTGTTCCGGAACGAGGACTCAATGGGCGTCAGCTCCATTGTCCGCGGGGAAAAGTTCTTGGAGGCAGTTCATCGATCAATGGAATGGTTTATGTGCGTGGTCATGCCTGTGATTTTGATGAATGGGAAAATCAGGGAGCAAAAGGCTGGAGCTATGCAGATTGTCTGCCCTACTTCAAACGGGCAGAATCCTGGTCCGGTGGCGGCGATCAATATCGTGGTCATGACGGTCCGGTTGCGACCTGTAACGGCAACGATATGCAGCTCAATCCTTTATATGCAGCTTTCATTCGGGCAGGCGTGGATGCCGGTTATCCAGAAACGAAAGACTATAACGGCTACCAGCAGGAAGGTTTTGGGCCAATGCATATGACCGTTGATCGGGGCGTACGGGCATCAACCGCCAATGCTTACCTGAAGCGGGCATTAAAGCGACCAAACCTGACCCTGATAAAAAATGTGGTTGCCAGAAAAATCCTGCTGGACGGCAAAAGAGCAACCGGGATTGAATTTGAACACAACGGAACCATTCAGACGGTACACGCCCATAGAGAGATTATCTCATCTGCCGGTTCGGTCGGCTCTGTTCAACTGTTGCAATGCTCAGGGATCGGCCCGGGAGATGTACTGAAAGCTGCCGGAGTTGAACTTCGCCACGAACTTCCCGGTGTCGGAGAAAACCTTCAGGATCATCTCGAAGTTTATTTCCAGTATCAGTGTAAGCAGCCTATCACACTCAACAGTAAACTGGGCCTTATCAGTAAAGGCCTCATCGGTACTCAGTGGATATTAACGCATCGGGGACTCGGAGCCACCAACCACTTTGAGTCCTGTGCCTTTATTCGCTCCCGTCCCGGACTGAAATGGCCGAATATCCAGTATCACTTCCTGCCGGCAGCCATGCGTTACGATGGACAGGCAGCTTTCTCCGGACACGGATTCCAGGTTCACGTAGGCCCGAATAAACCAGAAAGCCGGGGGAAAATCACAATTACCTCGTCGGATCCACATATAAAACCTGCGATTGAATTTAACTACCTGTCAACCGAACAGGATCAGCAGGACTGGCGGGATTGCATCCACCTGACCCGGGAAATCCTTTCTCAACCAGCTCTTGATGCTTACCGTGGAGATGAAATCCAGCCCGGAGCCGGAATTAACAGTGATGAAGAAATTGATCAATGGGTCCGGGAAAATGTTGAAAGTGCTTATCACCCTTCCTGCTCCTGCAAAATGGGTAGCAGCGAGGATCCAATGGCTGTCGTCGATTCCCAGTGCCGAGTGATGGGAATTGAACAGTTACGCATTGTCGATTCATCAATCTTTCCCACGATTACCAACGGCAACTTGAACGCCCCTACCATTATGGTTGCAGAGCGAGCTGCTGATTTTATTTTAGGCAACACACAACTCCCCAGATCTGATGCACCAGTCTGGATTGCAGAAGACTGGCAGACACAACAACGCACCAGTCAGCCTCGACGCTCTTCTGTACCCGATACAGAAATGAGCCGATGAACAAAAGTAAAAGGAAATACTATGAACTTCAGAAAATGGCCTTTAACTACCAAAATAGTAGCACTGAGCCTCAGTGCACTATTCTCTTTACAGAGTTATGCAGCAACAACCTGCGAAACCGTCCATTTTTCCGATGTCGGATGGACCGATATTACTTCGACAACAGCAGTTACCAGTGAAGTATTAAATGGTCTGGGTTACGGCACCAAAACCGATCTGTTATCGGTTCCTGTAACCTATTCTTCGATGGCAAACGGTGATATCGACGTTTTTCTGGGGAACTGGATGCCAACCATGGAAGGTGATATCAAAAAATATCTTGATGCCGGCAGTGTAGAAAATGTTCGTGCAAATTTAACCGGTGCAAAATATACCCTTGCTGTTCCTCAGTATGTCTACGATGCAGGTGTACATTCCTTTGCTGATCTGGCGAAATACGCGAGTAAATTCCACAATCGTATCTATGGTATTGAACCCGGAAATGACGGTAACCGACTGATTCAGGACATGATCGACACCAATGCTTTCCAACTGAAAGATTTCAATCTGATTGAATCCAGTGAAGCCGGCATGGTGTCTCAAGTCTCCCGATCTATCCGCCGTAATCAGTGGATTGTTTTCCTTGGCTGGGCACCTCACCCAATGAATACCAACTTCAAAATGGCTTATCTCTCCGGAGGTGATGATTATTTCGGGCCGAACTACGGTGGTGCCACCGTATATACCAATGTCCGGAAAGGCTACACCGCACAATGTCCGAATGTTGGAAAACTGCTCGCCAACCTGCAGTTCAGCCTAACCATGGAGAACCAGATCATGGACGGTATACTCAACAAAAAACAACCCGCACAACAGGCAGCAAAAGCTTGGTTAAAGTCGAATCCTGAGGTTTTAGATCAATGGCTTGATGGCGTGACAACTTTAGATGGTAAGCCCGGAAAAGCAGCAGTACTTCAATACTTAAACGCTCATTAATACGCAACGGACGGAGCAGGCATGACCTGCTCCGGAGAGGTACATTATTGTGAATAATCTCATCACTGACTATAAAATCCCACTGGGTCAATGGATGGAATCAGCGGTAGACTGGCTGACAATTCATGCTTCCGGACTTTTTGACATGATTTCCTACACTCTTGAAACGGTCATTATGTTTCTGGTTGATATCTTTCAGTTTATGCCACCAGCAGTTCCTATTGTGATCACTGCGGCACTGGCATGGTGGCTTCATCGTCGAGTGTCTCTGGTCATCTTTATCGTCGCTTCCTTATTGCTGATTCTGAACCTCGGCTACTGGCAGGAAATGCTGGAAACCTTTGTTCTGGTATTTGCTGCAACAACCATTTCTGTGCTTCTCGGTGTTCCTGTCGGTATTATGGCAGCCCACCGTCCATGGCTGTATACAGTCATCCGTCCGATTCTCGATCTGATGCAGACCGTTCCGACCTTTGTTTATCTGATCCCTACTTTGGTTTTATTCGGGCTTGGTGTTGTTCCCGGATTGATTTCGACCATAATTTTTGCCATTGCTGCCCCGATTCGTCTGACTTATCTGGGTATTATCCGCGTTCCGGAAGAGCTGATCGAAGCCGGAAAAGCATTTGGTGCCAGCAATATGAAGCTGCTGTTTAAAGTAGAACTACCGGCAGCAATGGCCAGCATTATGGCCGGCGTCACCCAATGCATTATGTTATCTCTTTCGATGGTAGTCATTGCGGCACTTGTTGGTGCTGATGGCTTAGGGAAGCCCGTTGTCCGGGCGTTGAATACGGTGAATATTTCTCAGGGATTCGAAGCAGGCCTGGCGATTGTTCTGGTAGCCATCATTCTTGATCGACTCTGTAAAACGCCAAATCAGGCCAAGGAGCAATAAGATGAATCAATCTGTATATAATGAATCAACCGATGCGATTGCCATTGAAAACCTGGACGTTGTTTTTGGCCGGACTCCGGAGAAAGCTCTGACACTACTTGATCAGGGAAAAACCCGACAGGAAATCATCGATCAAACAGGGCTGGTTGTTGGTGTCAATGGCGTCAGTCTAACGGTAAAAGAAGGAGAAATCTGTGTCCTGATGGGATTATCCGGTTCGGGCAAATCCAGCCTGCTCCGGGCTGTCAATGGGCTAAACCCAATTACCAGAGGTTCACTGAAAGTGAAACATGGTGAAGATTTCGTTGATGTTGCAAACTGTACACCCGACGCTCTACGCAATCTCCGGACGGAGCGTGTTTCAATGGTATTCCAGAAGTTTGCACTGATGCCTTGGCTAACCGTTGTCGACAATGTTGCATTTGGTCTTGAAATGCAGGGAATTTCGAAAAAAGAACGTCGCCAGCACGCCAGAGAAAAGCTGGAAATGGTCGGTCTGGCAGAATGGGAGAAGAAATATCCTCATGAGCTCTCCGGCGGGATGCAACAACGCGTCGGCCTTGCCCGGGCTTTTGCCATGGATAGTGACATTCTCCTGATGGATGAGCCTTTCTCTGCGCTTGATCCTCTGATTCGAACCCAACTTCAGGATGAACTGCTCACTTTGCAGAAAAAGTTAAATAAAACCATTCTGTTTGTCAGTCATGATTTGGATGAGGCATTAAAAATAGGTAATCGCATCGCTATCATGGAATCCGGGGAGCTAATTCAACATAGCCGTCCCGAAGAAATTGTTCTTCAGCCAAGAACCGATTATGTTCGTGAATTTGTTGCCCATACCAACCCATTAAATGTACTGAAAGGCCGTTCACTGATGAAACCAATTGATGAACTCGCTCATCAGGAAGGGCGCTGGCAGATTTCTCAACAGCATGATCTATGGCTGGAACATCAGCAAGGTAAGCTGGTTATTCAAGGCTCGGCTCCTGTTAAAACAATTTACTGGGATCAGGACCATGATATGGCAATGTTAGATAAGCACTCTGTCATCATTGCTTCTCCCGATATAGATATGCGGGATGCGATTGAAATTCGCTATAATACTGGCCACCCGATCGTTCTGGTTGAGAACGATGAACTGGTCGGAATCCTGAGCGATGATAATTTCTATCATGCCCTACTTGGCAAATATAATGAAACATCCAAGGCAGCTTAACTTACCGTGACATAAAAAAAGAGAAGGTATCATATGAACCTTCTCTTTTTTATTCACGTATGTTTGATGATTGAGTGATGTTTCACGTGAAACATTGCAGAATATATTTCAGATACTTTTGAAAATCTAGCTAGCCAGAGAAAACAGCATGCCAATCATGCCACACAGGTTCTAATCCTCTTTGCATGACCGCCAACTCCACCTCTTCAGCAGACCGCTCATCCCCGACACTAAATTGTTCCAATGCCAGAGTTTGATCTGCATACCCTCCGGGCTGAGTCTTCGATGCAGCAGAGATAGAAGTAATCCCAAGAGGAACCACATTATCTCTGAAACTTGGCGACTCACGTGTCGACAGGGATAATTCAACTTCAGGATCGAACAAGCGGAAAGCACATATCGTTTGTACTAGTTGTCGATCAGTCATCACAGAGCTTGGTTGAACACCACCGGTACACGGTCGTAAACGAGGGAAAGAAATCGAATAACGGGACTTCCAGTAAGTTTTTTCCAGATAAGACAGGTGTGCAGCAACATGAAAAATATCAGTCCGCCAGTCATCTAGTCCGATTAATGCCCCAAGACCAATTTTATCGATACCAGCCTTCCCAAGCCGATCTGGTGTCAGTAAGCGATATTCAAAATCTGTCTTATTACCACGTAAATGATGTTGCGCATAAGTTGATGGATGATATGTTTCCTGATAAACCATCACTCCATCCAAACCAAGCATTTTCAGTCTGGCGTATTCGTCTTCTGCTAACGGCTGTACTTCCATCGCCAGATAATTGAAATGCTGCTTTATCTGTGGCACCACCTTTTCAAAATAGGATAAACCAACTTTTGTCTCATGCTCTCCGGTCACGAGGAGAACACTATCAAACTTCATCTGTTTGATAGCTGCAATTTCAGCATCAATATCATGACTGTTCAGTATTTTTCGCTTAAGCCGGTTTTCCATTGAAAAGCCACAATAGGTGCATGAGTTAGAACATAGGTTAGATAGATAAAGTGGGATATAGAATCCCACCGTATTACCAAACCGCTGTCTGGTCAGAGCCATCGACTGTTGTGCCATTTGCTCAAGATAAGGCTCAGCAGCGGGAGAAATCAGCGCCTTGAAATCTTCCAAAGAACGTCTGGTTTTTCTCAGGGCCAGAACGACATCAGCAGCTGTTTTACTATAGACAGAGAGACGAATATCATCCCAGTCAAGCTGATTGAACACATCCAGAAAACTCATGCGTCCTCCTCCAGAAAATCAGTCAGAGGGCTGGTTGCCATTGCAAAAGATGATGAGGAGGCAATTCCAGCTTCATAGGCAAGGCGCCCGGATTCAACAGCAAGCTTCAATGCTTTAGCCATCATAATAGGATCGGCAGCACTCGCCATGGCAGTATTAATTAAAACAGCATCGGCTCCCATCTCCATCGCCAAAGCAGCATGTGATGGCGCACCGATTCCAGCATCAACAATAACCGGAACTTTGGCTTGTTCAATGATAATTTCAAGAAATGATTTCGCCGCCAACCCCTGATTTGATCCAATCGGTGCACCAAGCGGCATTACAGCAGCACAACCAACTTCTTCAAGCCGTTTGCATAAAACCGGATCAGCATGGCAGTAAGGTAAAACGACAAATCCACCTTTTACCAGCATCTCTGCGGCATACAATGTTTCCATGGGATCAGGCAATAAATATTTCGGATCCGGATGTATTTCAAGTTTTATCCAGTTAGTCCCTAACGCTTCCCGGGTTAGATGCGCAGCAAAGATCGCCTCTTTCGCCGTTTTTGCACCGGAAGTGTTCGGGAGTAAGTGAATATTTAACTCTAGCAGTGGTGTCAGAATATTATCATGGTGAGATTCCAGATCGATCCGCTTGAGAGCCATGGTTGTCATTTCTGATCCGGAGGCCTGAATTGCTTTAGTCATCATTTCAGAGCTGGCAAATTTACCGGTTCCGGTAAATAAACGGGAAGCGAACGTTCTGTCTGCAATTTTTAACGGTGTTCTGTTTATCATTTTCAATTTAACCTCCGGCAATCACCTGGAACAGAGAAATCTGATCGCCATCATTTAGAGTTGTCATCTGCCAGCGACTTTTCGCGATGACCTGTTCATTGAGTGCAAATACACATCCCTTTTCTGGAAAACCGATATCACTGATAAGCTGAGCGAGCGTGGTACCGGCAGAAAGGGTATAAATAGTCTGATTCAGCGTCACTTGAATATCTATCATGATTCCACCTTCTTATGAGCATCTTTGTCTACCGAATCACCACAGACAGGACAATTCATATCTTTTTCAAAACGAAATGATCTCAACTGCATTTCCTTTCCGTCAAAATGGAAAAAATCATTAGCTTTTAAAGATGGTTTGTTTTGTATCTCATGGTGAGATTCATTCATCCCGGCAAGTAATTCCCGTATTACCTGAAGTGCTTGCAAAGAAGCAATAGCACCAACAACCGGACCAAACACACCAGATTCACTACATCGCGAATAAGAGTCTGAGACTTCATCATCAACCAGACAGCGATAGCAAGGTTCTTCATCCCGATAGCGATAAACGGATAGCTGCCCATCCCAGCCAATAGCAGATGCAGAAACAAGTGTCGTCTTCTGCTGATAGCAGATTTGATTTACCTGATGGCGAGTAGGAAAATTGTCACTACAATCGATCACAACATCGGCTAACATCACTTCAAGCCGAAGCTGTTCACTATTCAGTTTTTTACCGATCGTCCTTATCCTGCATTCATGATTCAGTCCACGAAGCTGATTTGATAACGCAGAGACTTTCTTTTTCCCTACATCACTTTCCCGGTAAGCAATCTGCCGATGCAGATTACTGACTTCAACTTCATCATGATCGACCAATACAATTGAGCCAATCCCTGCTCCCGTAAGATAAAGTGACACGCCAGTTCCTAACCCACCACAGCCAACAATCAATACCTGCTTTTTCTTCAGTTCGTATTGTCCTGTTTCGCCTATATCTTCTAAAGCAATCTGTCTTTGGTAGCGGAGGAAAGCCTGATCATTGAGTAATGGCATCATGTTTCCTCCTGAATTGAATTACTTGTTGAAAAGCATCGATAGCAAGAGCTGTATTTTCAGCTTGTGTAATGGCTCGAACAACAGCCAGACTAGAAACTCCCTGCTCTAAGACAGTGGCCGCGTTATGTAAATTTATCCCACCAATAGCAACGGTCGGAATCGAACGATTTCGGTCATTTGCGATTGAATCAACCAACTGTTGATACAACTTCAAACGAACAAGACCTTGAGGTTTAGATGGCATCTGTTTGGTTGTAGTCGGGAAAATATGCCCTAAAGCGATATAACTCGGACAAAGTTGTTGTGCTTTAAGAATCTCCCAATAGCCATGCGTGGAAATCCCCAGCCTGATCCCAGCATCACTGAGTGCCTGAATGTTTGCAGTACATAAATCTTCCTGCCCCAGATGGACACCAAAAGCCTGATATTGAATTGCCAGCTTCCAGTAATCATTGATAAAAACCTGAGCCCGATGTTCTTTCCCCAACAAAATAGCTTGCTTAATTTGTTGTTCAAGATCAGGCTGAAGCGGATTTTTAATCCGAAGCTGGATTGTCTTAACACCTAATCGCAGTAATTCATCCACCCACTTCACATCATCAACCACAGGATAAAGCGATAAATCCGCTTCATCTACTGCTCCAAATTTGTAGCTTTGATGAATCACATCTGTTGTTGATGATGAAATCTCAGGAAAGTCATGAAAATTTCGGGGCCATGTTTCACGTGAAACATTACAAAGTGAGCGAGCAATGATTAAAGCATCTTCACATGGAAAATCTAAAATCAGCAGCACGCTCAACCAAGCTAAATGCCTCTGAATAAACTGATGAGGAAATTGCTCAGAAATAGAAGCAGCGGAGGAAAGAGTACGAATCTCATCAGATACCTCCCATAATTCAGAGATAGACCGATTCGGCTGTGGTGCATACGCGATAAATATATTTTCCACGTCATCACATCTCTCTGTCTGAGAAAAATCCTCTTTCCCGGTTATCTGTTCACAATAGTGAATATGATAATGACTCTGAAAGTTCTGATGTTCAGAGATAGAACAGCCTCGGCTACTCTCCATTGTCACAAGAGTCACTGTTTTATCTTCTGAACAAATAGATACAGCACGTTTTCCTTCAATAATCTGGCCTTCAATAAACTGGATAGCCATTTCCGGAGCAGCTAATCCTTCTATCTGTGCAACTCTCAGAACATGATGAATTTCATTGGACACTGCTTTGATGACATCAGGAGTTAACCAACTCTCAGAAATACTCAGAGCAATCATGATTCCTCCTGATCTACATACTCAGCCAGATGATAGAGTTCAGAACCCTGAGCTTTAAACTCCTGAGACTTCTGTTTCATTCCTTCCAATGGATTGTCCAGCACCTGAATATTGACGGAATGACCATCCTGCTGGGATTTAGCATAATCACGCACTTCCTGAGAGATCTTCATTGAGCAGAATTTAGGTCCGCACATTGAGCAGAAATGAGCGACTTTTCCTGATTCCTGCGGTAATGTTTCATCATGATAGGCACGAGCAGTTACCGGATCTAAGGACAAGTTGAACTGATCTTCCCAACGGAATTCAAACCGGGCTTTTGATAAAGCATTATCTCTGATTTGCGCCCCCGGATGCCCTTTAGCCAGGTCTGCTGCATGAGCAGCAAGCTTATAGGTGATTAATCCGGTTTTAACATCTTCTTTATTCGGCAATCCCAAATGCTCTTTTGGCGTCACATAGCAGAGCATTGCACAGCCATACCAGCCAATCATTGCGGCACCAATCCCGGAAGTAATATGGTCATACCCCGGAGCAATGTCTGTTGTCAGCGGACCTAATGTATAAAAAGGAGCTTCTGAACAGTGGCGAAGCTGTTCCTCCATATTTTCTTTGACCAGATGCATCGGTACATGTCCTGGACCTTCAATCATGACCTGAACATCATATTCCCAGGCAATTTTCGTCAACTCTCCCAATGTTCTTAACTCAGAAAATTGGGCTTCATCATTGGCATCAGCAACGGAACCAGGTCTGAGTCCGTCCCCTAAAGAAAGTGATACATCATACTGAGCACAAATTTCACAGATATCTCTGAAGTGGGTATACAGGAAGTTTTCTTCATGATGTGCCAGACACCATTTGGCAATAATTGAACCACCACGAGAGACAATTCCGGTCACCCGTTTCGCAGTCATAGGAACATAGCGCAGCAACAGACCCGCATGAATAGTAAAGTAATCAACCCCCTGTTCAGCCTGTTCAATTAATGTATCCCGCATTACCTCCCAGGTCAGATTCTCTGCAACACCATTGACCTTCTCCAATGCCTGATACATCGGAACGGTCCCGATCGGAACCGGACTATTACGCAGAATCCATTCTCTCGTTTCATGAATATTCCGCCCGGTAGAAAGGTCCATCACCGTGTCTGCTCCCCAGCGCGTTGACCAGACCAGCTTCTCAACCTCTTCTTCAATTGAAGAAGTTACAGAAGAATTACCGATATTCGCATTCACTTTCACAAGGAAGTTGCGACCGATAATCATGGGTTCTGATTCAGGATGATTAATATTCGCTGGAATAATTGCCCGCCCTTCAGCAACCTCGCGCCGGACAAATTCCGGTGTAATCTCTTCCGGCAGATGGGCACCGAAATTTTCTCCCGGATGTTGTCGATTCAGTTGTTCATCACGATACTGTTGACGTCGCATGTTCTCGCGAATCGCAATAAACTCCATCTCTGGCGTCACGATTCCCCGCCGGGCATAGTGAAGTTGAGTGACACGAGTATCCACGAGTGCTTTACGGATTTTCGGCAGATGACCATACCGCAGTGAGTCAAGAGTGGTATCAGCAAGACGCTCACGGGCATAATGAGATGTCATCTGATCAAGGACTTCAGTATCACTCCGCGCTTCAATCCATGACTCTCTCAGAGCCGGCAACCCCCGATAAACATCTATCGTATATTGAGGATCGGTGTAAACACCCGAGGTATCATAGACACATATGGGTTCATTAGGTTCATAAACGGGACTACCTTTCGCTCCACCGACGAGACTATCCGCCAGTTGGATTTCTCTCATAGGAACCCGGATATCCTCCTGAGAACCCTGAATATAAACTTTTGATGAATTGGGATAAGGGGTCGACTGGATATTTTCAATAAATTGCTTAGCTTCCAGTCTGGATTGTTTACGGCTCGACATGCATTTTTCTCCAATAAAATGAGTAAGAAAGAAATGCTTGACGGAAAGATGCGTATTACAAGAGGAGAAAATCAATTCGCAAGAAAGCGATAGTGCAGATCTTCGGACAATAGAGAGGCTGATGAAATGAGATATAGCCTGAATATTCTCTCTTGTTCCCTTCGCAGATTTTAATCTGATCAGGTTCAACGGATCCCGAATAAACGGTCTCAGCCTTATGGCACTCCGACAAGTAGAAACATTATAGGGAATGGCTTTTATTTAACCAAGTAAAAAATAAGTTAACTTCTAGCGACCAGCTGAAAAGCAACCCAGGCGGCTGAAATACTCAAAACAACATTCAGCAGAATATTCAAACCAACTTTGATAAATGCTCCCTGCTGCATCAGCAGAACATTATCCATAGAGAAAGTAGAAAATGTTGTCAGCGCGCCAAGAAAGCCTAACCCTATCACCTGACGCCATGGTTCAGCCGAAAGGAATTCCGCCTGAATCGCTGCAACTAAAAGTCCCATAATAAAAGAACCAAGTATGTTAACGGTCAATGTTCCATAAGGAAAACCCCGGCCAAACAGAAACACACACAGTTCCGAAATTAAATAACGGGAGCAGGCACCAAATGCACCACCAAAAGCAATAAAGCCAAGAACGGAGAACTGACTCATCATTATTCCTTCACTAAAAAATACTAAAATGTGGTTCTCAGCCGTAAAAAAGCTGAGCCCAATCGACCACAAAATCTTATATCATGAAAAAGTTACAGGGGTCACTTTACTTCAATGTATCCCATCAACCCGGTTTTCATATGCTCAATCACATGACAATGGTACATCCACCGTCCCGGATTATTCGCGACAAAAGCTGCTTTAGCTGTCCCATTTTTACCTAATAAGACAGTGTCAGTATGAAAAGGCTGATCCAGTTTTTTTCCATCTAACTCCAACACCAGAAACGTGTGTCCGTGAAGATGGATAGGATGATGGTACTGCGTGACATTCCGGAGATCAAAAATATAACTTTTCCCCAGATCTAGGGTTGCAAGTGGTTGAGGAATATTATCGGCACTCATACCTTCCCAGGCCCGTTTGTTCATCAGCCAGAATTGGGGAATTGCTTTACCGTCAGCATCCGCCGGAGAAATCGCGCCCTGCCATTCAAACACGAAATCAATTTCCTCAGCATGAGCTAAATCAACCGCCGGGATCGGATTTAAAGGCAATACAGGTAATGATCGTTCACCAGAAAAAGAGGACTCAACACAAAGAAACTCACACAATGGGAAGGCAAATTTCCCTTTCATATAACGAATATAAACGTGTTGTCCTGCATCCGGAGCTATCAGGCCAATATCAAGCCGCATTCCTGGCCCCAGAGGATGCTCAGTTAATCGAACCGGTTCAGATACGGGATTTCCATCAATAGCCAGAATCCAGGCTTCACAGCCTTCTACAGTGACGGGATAAGTCCATGTATTATCCACATTCGCAATTCTGATTCTTGCCGTACCATGGGCCTTCAATTGATACTCTGGCAGATGACGTCCATTCACCGTCCCCCACTCTCCCGGAGTTCCCATTCGGGCACTATAGCGAGGAACCATCAATTGCTTCCACTGCCCTTGCTTATCCAGATGCCAGTGCTTCAGCATCAGGCTCACTTCCTGATCAAAAACGACCGGCACCTTCTCTTCAACAATAATCAGCCCGACTAATCCCATCCCCAACTGCTCCACACTATTCATGTGCGGGTGATACCAAAAAGTACCGGCATCCGGCGGCGTAAATTCATAAATGAATGTTTCACCCGGCATAATCGGAGGCTGAGACAAGAAAGGAACACCATCCATTTCAATGGGAATTCTCAGACCATGCCAGTGAACCGTCGTTGGTTCATTCAATAGGTTGGTAAAACGAATAGTAACTTTCTCTCCCTGACGACAACGGATTTCAGGAGCTGGTATTAACCCGTTAAACCCCAGAATATCCGTCTTATAACCGGGAACTAACTCAGATTGCGCAGGCTGTGCAGTCAAATCATAGATATAACCATCTTTAGATTTAGCAACTGAGCGGGTTACCGTACAGGCAGGAAGAAGGCTCAGAGCTCCCATTGCGAGAGAAGTCTGGAGAAAATTGCGACGAGAAATATCCATAATTCATCATACTGTATCCAAGGAATAGGATTAGTGTAACGAATAATATCAGCTAACAGCAAATAAGAATCGTTCTTAAAGGCAAGAAAAAGAGAAGGAAGTCAAATGACTCCCTTCAGATTAGATCAATGTCCTATTCTGCCAGACCAAGCACAAGCTGATCACCGTCCCAGGAGATCTGTTTCATCCGGGTATGGCGGTTAGGATCCCACAACGGATCCCCATCAATCTCCGTATAGTCTCGAGCATGATAAACCAGGATATCATTTCCCTGTTCGTCCTTAGTAAAACAACTATGTCCGGGACCAAAAATATGCTCACTGGTATTGGTGACAAAGACTGGCTGTGACGATTTATGCCAATTTGCCGGCTCGAGTAAATCCGCATCCTCATCAGCTTGTAAAACGCCCATGCAGTAACGCTCATCTGTCGCACTGGCAGAATAAGTCAGCCAGACTTTTCCGTGGCTAATCAGAATATACGGACCTTCATTGACCATAAAGCCCTGTATTTCCCAGTCAAACTCAGGTACTGACAAACGGCTGGCAGGTAACTTTAATGTTGTCGGGGATAGCATTTCAGCAATATATAAATTGGAATTACCTGCAATGGAATCCTCTTTCTGTGCCCAGACATAATAACGGGTTCCCCGGTGCTCAAATGTCGTTGCATCCAGACAGAATGAATCCATCCCGGAATCAACCTGCCCGCAAAAAGTCCAGTGTTCTGCCAGAGGATTCTCTCCGTCACAGCGAATAACATACATACGGTGCTGAAACAGCCCATTTTTGATTTCGCGACTCGGCGCAGCTGCAAAATAGATGTACCAGGCTCCATCAATCATATGGATCTCCGGAGCCCAGATTAAATCAGAGTAAGGGCCATAATCCGGCTTTTGCCAGACAGTCACTATCTCATTCGTTACTGCCAGATCAGCAAGTGTTTTTGCTCTTCTCAGCTCAATGCGATCATATTCCGGAACAGATGCAGTGAAATAATAGTATCCATCATGGTGAAGATAGACATGTGGATCAGCTCTCTGCTCAATGACCGGGTTTTTTATCTTTAATACCATGTATTATCCTCATTTTGCCGGTGCCGATATTGGCGTTTGCTCATTGACTCCATCGATTCCTTCACCAATATCTGAACTCTGTACGCCCTGATGAATCATGGTGTCGTAATAGCTGTCTGTAACCTTATAGCGGAACATCAGTAACCCCATGATCAAATGAAACACACCGGGAATCACAGTGAGCATCAATGCAATTCCCGTTAATGCAAAACTGGATTGCTCCTGATTCGGAACATAATCAAAGAAGGTCAGTAACCATCCAACAATGGCTCCGGCAATCCCCATTCCAAATTTCTGACAGAATGAAACGCCACCAAACGATAGCCCTGAGACGCGCTGGCCTAGCTTAAATTCACCATAATCAACGGCTTCAGCAATCGCAGACCAGAATACGGGAGCATGTAAATCAACAATGAAAGAAAGCAGAAAATAAAGAATAAAAGCGAGGACGAAGTCAGACTGCCCTACGGAAAAATAGAGAATCGCACTCAGGATCATCACTGCAATCTGGCTATAACGGAATAGCTTAATCTTACAGTAGTATTTTGTTATCCAGGTCGAGGCAACCATAGCCAGAATAGCGGCTACAACCCCTGTCGCCAGAAATGCAGAAATCGTCGCAGCATCTCCTCCCAGATAGTACTTGGCATAATATGCAGCGACTGAACCTCTCACTGTATAGCCGACCGTCCCCGTAACACAGACCAGACATAATATGACCCACTGGTCGTTGTTTATCAGTGATTTCATCTGCTGAGTAAATGGTTGTTTCTCTACGACATGTTCTATTCGTTCTGTCGTCGTGAAATAACAGAATAAGAAAAGTAATGTTCCCATTAAGGCCATTAGCCCCATGGAGTACTGATAGCCCGTCTGAATGTTTTCACTCCCCCATTGCTCAGAGAGTAAGGGAACGATAATTGTCACCAGAAATGCTGCAATTTTCGCAAAGAAAAGACGATATCCATTGGCTGATAATTTTTCTTTCGGATCATCGGTAAGAACACTAATCAAAGAAATATACGGAATAGTGACGGCCGTAAACATCACCGTTACGAAAATATAGGTCGCATAGGCGTACACTAATTTCTCGTTATAAGCCAAATCTGGCGTACTAAAGGTCAGAAACACCGAAATACCAAAGGGAATCGATAAAAACAGCATATAAGGACGATAGCGCCCCCAACGTGTATTAATTTTATCAGTGATCATCCCCATTACCGGATCAGTCACAGCATCAATCAGGCGAACAACAATAAATAGCATCGCCAAATCACTAGCTTTTATGCCAAAGATATCAGTGTAAAAAAATGTGATGATAAGCATCATTGATGATATCACCACATTAACAGCCATATCTCCGGCACCAAATCCAACTTTCTCAAGAACAGAGAGCTTAAACTTATACATGGTAAAGAACCTCGTTCAGATAGAAATAATAATCAGTATGTTAACGACTTCGAACTGGGATTATTATCTGAACGACGAATGCCATCAGCTGCATAATATACAAATTTTATAAATCAGCCGATATGTCCATCTATATAGCTATTCTCACTAAAACGATTCTTTTTATATCACCAATATTATCGGTATCTGGACGTTGCACAGATAAAAGCTTGAGTTGAAAGATGGGAGAGCAGGAAACAAGCGTGACAGGCCGCGGTCTTTTCTATAAAAGGCAAACCTACTGAACCTGTCGCCAGAACGTAAAAAAGCCCCAGTCTTGCAACTGAGGCTTCAATAAGTGGCGGAGCGGACGGGACTCCCTTTCCGTTTAAAAAAACAGCGCGACCCCCGGCGTGACAGGCCGCAGTCCTTTCTATAAAAGGTGAACCCACTGAACCCGCTGCCAGAACGTAAAAAAGCCCCAGTCTTTCAACTGAGGCTTCAATAAGTGGCGGAGCTGACGGGACTCTCTCTCCATTTTAAAGAACAGCGCTCCCCCCGGCGTGACAGGCCGCGGTCCTTTCTATAAAAGGTTAACCAACTGAACCTGCCGCCAGAATGTAAAAAAGCCCCAGTCTTTCAACTGAGGCTTCAAATAAGTGGCGGAGCGGACGGGACTCGAACCCGCGACCCCCGGCGTGACAGGCCGGTATTCTAACCAACTGAACTACCGCTCCACTTTTCAATCTGTCTGCCAAATCAAGTCTGATGCAACTGCTGCTTCATTTAGCTCGGTTCTTATCTTCTCAAAGACAAAAAACATAATGTAAGCCTGGCGATGACCTACTCTCACATGGGGAGACCCCACACTACCATCGGCGCTGTTTCGTTTCACTTCTGAGTTCGGCATGGAATCAGGTGGGTCCAAAACGCTATGGCCGCCAGGCAAATTCTTCTAATCCGGAAAGCTGTATTCTCATATCCACAATCAAGTCTCTTCAGAGCCCTAAAACCCCTTCGGTGTTGTATGGTTAAGTCTCACGGGCAATTAGTACAGGTTAGCTCAATGCCTCACAGCACTTACACACCCTGCCTATCAACGTTCTGGTCTCGAACAACCCTTCAGGACACTTTAAGTGCCAGGGAAGACTCATCTCAGGGCTCGCTTCCCGCTTAGATGCTTTCAGCGGTTATCGATTCCGAACTTAGCTACCGGGCAATGCGATTGGCATCACAACCCGAACACCAGAGGTTCGTCCACTCCGGTCCTCTCGTACTAGGAGCAGCCCCCTTCAATCTTCCAACGCCCACGGCAGATAGGGACCGAACTGTCTCACGACGTTCTAAACCCAGCTCGCGTACCACTTTAAATGGCGAACAGCCATACCCTTGGGACCGACTTCAGCCCCAGGATGTGATGAGCCGACATCGAGGTGCCAAACACCGCCGTCGATATGAACTCTTGGGCGGTATCAGCCTGTTATCCCCGGAGTACCTTTTATCCGTTGAGCGATGGCCCTTCCATTCAGAACCACCGGATCACTATGACCTGCTTTCGCACCTGCTCGAGCCGTCACTCTCGCAGTCAAGCGGGCTTATGCCATTACACTAACCTCACGATGTCCAACCGTGATTAGCCCACCTTCGTGCTCCTCCGTTACTCTTTGGGAGGAGACCGCCCCAGTCAAACTACCCACCAGGCACTGTCCTCAACCCGGATTACGGGCCTAAGTTAGAACATCAAACATACAAGGGTGGTATTTCAAGGTCGGCTCCACAATCACTGGCGTGACTGCTTCAAAGCCTCCCACCTATCCTACACATGTAGGCTCAATGTTCAGTGCCAAGCTGTAGTAAAGGTTCACGGGGTCTTTCCGTCTAGCCGCGGGTACACTGCATCTTCACAGCGATTTCAATTTCACTGAGTCTCGGGTGGAGACAGCGTGGCCATCATTACGCCATTCGTGCAGGTCGGAACTTACCCGACAAGGAATTTCGCTACCTTAGGACCGTTATAGTTACGGCCGCCGTTTACCGGGGCTTCGATCAAGAGCTTCGCATACGCTAACCCCATCAATTAACCTTCCGGCACCGGGCAGGCGTCACACCGTATACGTCATCTTACGATTTTGCACAGTGCTGTGTTTTTAATAAACAGTTGCAGCCACCTGGTATCTGCGACTCCCGTCAGCTCCATCCGCAAGGGACTTCACCATCAGGAGCGTACCTTCTCCCGAAGTTACGGTACCATTTTGCCTAGTTCCTTCACCCGAGTTCTCTCAAGCGCCTTGGTATTCTCTACCCGACCACCTGTGTCGGTTTGGGGTACGATTTCTTGTGAACTGAAGCTTAGAGGCTTTTCCCGGAAGCATGGCATCAATGACTTCACTACCGTAGCAGCTCGACATCGTGTCTCAGCCTGTTGTGGAACCGGATTTGCCTAATCCCACAGCCTACGCACTTGAACCTGGACAACCGTCGCCAGGCCCACCTAGCCTTCTCCGTCCCCCCATCGCATTCACAACAAGTACGGGAATATTAACCCGTTTCCCATCGACTACGCCTTTCGGCCTCGCCTTAGGGGTCGACTCACCCTGCCCCGATTAACGTTGGACAGGAACCCTTGGTCTTCCGGCGAGGAGGTTTTTCACCCCCTTTGTCGTTACTCATGTCAGCATTCGCACTTCTGATACGTCCAGCATGCCTTACAGCACACCTTCAGCCGCTTACAGAACGCTCCCCTACCCAATATGATAAATCACATTGCCGCAGCTTCGGTTTACAGCTTAGCCCCGTTACATCTTCCGCGCAGGCCGACTCGACTAGTGAGCTATTACGCTTTCTTTAAATGATGGCTGCTTCTAAGCCAACATCCTAGCTGTCTGAGCCTTCCCACATCGTTTCCCACTTAGCTGTAATTTGGGACCTTAGCTGGCGGTCTGGGTTGTTTCCCTCTCCACGACGGACGTTAGCACCCGCCGTGTGTCTCCCGGATAGTACTTACTGGTATTCGGAGTTTGCAAAGGGTTGGTAAGTCGGGATGACCCCCTAGCCTTAACAGTGCTCTACCCCCAGTAGTATTCGTCCGAGGCGCTACCTAAATAGCTTTCGGGGAGAACCAGCTATCTCCGGGTTTGATTGGCCTTTCACCCCTAGCCACAAGTCATCCGCTAATTTTTCAACATTAGTCGGTTCGGTCCTCCAGTTGATGTTACTCAACCTTCAACCTGCCCATGGCTAGATCACCCGGTTTCGGGTCTATATCCAGAGACTAAGCGCCCAGTTAAGACTCGCTTTCGCTACGGCTCCCCTATACGGTTAACCTTGCCACTGAATATAAGTCGCTGACCCATTATACAAAAGGTACGCAGTCACAGGACAAAGCCTGCTCCTACTGCTTGTACGTACACGGTTTCAGGTTCTATTTCACTCCCCTCACAGGGGTTCTTTTCGCCTTTCCCTCACGGTACTGGTTCACTATCGGTCAGTCAGGAGTATTTAGCCTTGGAGGATGGTCCCCCCATATTCAGACAGGATATCACGTGTCCCGCCTTACTCGATTTCACTTAAGCAGCGCTGCCGGTTACGGGGCTGTCACCCTGTATCGCGTGCCTTTCCAGACACTTCACCTGACGCTGCCTATGCTTAAGGGCTGGTCCGATTTCGCTCGCCGCTACTTTCGGAATCTCGGTTGATTTCTTTTCCTCGGGGTACTTAGATGTTTCAGTTCTCCCGGTTCGCCTCATTAACCTATGAATTCAGTTAATGATACATGCTTATGCATGTGGGTTTCCCCATTCGGAAATCTCAGACTCAAGTGGCTCTTACTGCCTCATCTGAGCTTATCGCAAGTTAGTACGTCCTTCATCGCCTCTGACTGCCAAGGCATCCACCGTGTACGCTTAGTCACTTAACCATACAACCCGAAGAAGTTTCAGATTGCACTGTCAGTCACCAAAGTTGTCTCTCATTGATTTACATGAGCGAGAGACTGGTTTTGCCGGACTCAATTGAATACATACATTAAATGTATTCCAAGAACACTTGATTGTGTTGGTCTTTCTCTTTCGAGAAAGTATTGAGAACTTTTACAAGTAATTTGTTGTTTCTTTAAAAAAAACAACCATTACTTTGTCAGCTTTCCAAATTGTTAAAGAGCAATGTGTTATTCCTGAGAGTCAGGCAACACTTTCTAATGACTTTCAGCGCCAAAAAATCGAACCACAACAACATCAGCAGGTGGTTTGGACATTCGGACCAAAAATATTTAGAAAGTGGTGGGCGATACCGGGTTCGAACCAGTGACCCCCTGCTTGTAAGGCAGGTGCTCTCCCAACTGAGCTAATCGCCCACTTTGTTTGACTTTCCGTAGCAGAAAATGGTGGGTCGTACAGGATTCGAACCTGTGACCAATTGGTTAAAAGCCAACTGCTCTACCAGCTGAGCTAACGACCCCTTTTCACTTCAGGAAAGTGGTATCCCGTAGGGGAGTCGAACCCCTGTTACCGCCGTGAAAGGGCGGTGTCCTAGGCCTCTAGACGAACGGGACATTGCGCTACTTCTATAAACCAAATCAATCTGTGTGAACACTCATACAACAACATCTTTACGTAAGGAGGTGATCCAGCGCCAGGTTCCCCTAGCGCTACCTTGTTACGACTTCACCCCAGTCATGAACCACAAAGTGGCAAGCGTCCTCCCGAAGGTTAAACTACCTGCTTCTTTTGCAGCCCACTCCCATGGTGTGACGGGCGGTGTGTACAAGGCCCGGGAACGTATTCACCGTAGCATTCTGATCTACGATTACTAGCGATTCCGACTTCATGGAGTCGAGTTGCAGACTCCAATCCGGACTACGACGTACTTTTTGGGATTCGCATGCTCTCGCGAGTTAGCTGCCCTCTGTATACGCCATTGTAGCACGTGTGTAGCCCTACTCGTAAGGGCCATGATGACTTGACGTCGTCCCCACCTTCCTCCGGTTTATCACCGGCAGTCTCCCTGAAGTTCCCGGCCTAACCGCTGGCAATCAAGGATAAGGGTTGCGCTCGTTGCGGGACTTAACCCAACATTTCACAACACGAGCTGACGACAGCCATGCAGCACCTGTCTCAGAGCTCCCGAAGGCACACCAGAATCTCTTCCGGCTTCTCTGGATGTCAAGAGTAGGTAAGGTTCTTCGCGTTGCATCGAATTAAACCACATGCTCCACCGCTTGTGCGGGCCCCCGTCAATTCATTTGAGTTTTAATCTTGCGACCGTACTCCCCAGGCGGTCTACTTAACGCGTTAGCTCCGAAAGCCACGACTCTGGGTCACAACCTCCAAGTAGACATCGTTTACGGCGTGGACTACCAGGGTATCTAATCCTGTTTGCTCCCCACGCTTTCGCATCTGAGTGTCAGTATCTGTCCAGGGGGCCGCCTTCGCCACCGGTATTCCTTCAGATCTCTACGCATTTCACCGCTACACCTGAAATTCTACCCCCCTCTACAGTACTCTAGCCTGCCAGTTTCAAATGCAACTCCGAGGTTAAGCCCCGGGCTTTCACATCTGACTTAACAGACCACCTGCATGCGCTTTACGCCCAGTAATTCCGATTAACGCTCGCACCCTCCGTATTACCGCGGCTGCTGGCACGGAGTTAGCCGGTGCTTCTTCTGCAGCTAACGTCAAAGAACAGCTCTATTAAAACTATCCCCTTCCTCACTGCTGAAAGTACTTTACAACCCGAAGGCCTTCTTCATACACGCGGCATGGCTGCATCAGGCTTGCGCCCATTGTGCAATATTCCCCACTGCTGCCTCCCGTAGGAGTCTGGACCGTGTCTCAGTTCCAGTGTGGCTGATCATCCTCTCAGACCAGCTAGGGATCGTCGCCTTGGTGAGCCCTTACCTCACCAACTAGCTAATCCCACCTGGGCATATCCTGACGCGAGAGGCCCGAAGGTCCCCCTCTTTGGTCCGTAGACATTATGCGGTATTAGCCATCGTTTCCAATGGTTATCCCCCACATCAGGGCAATTTCCCAGGCTTTACTCACCCGTCCGCCGCTCGACGCCGAGAAAGCAAGCTTTCTCTCGTTTCCGCTCGACTTGCATGTGTTAGGCCTGCCGCCAGCGTTCAATCTGAGCCATGATCAAACTCTTCAATTAAAAGTTTTTTTGAAGCCTAAGCTTCGGCTCAATGAATACTGTTCATCTTACATAAATGTAAGACTGAATTGACTGTGCTGAACTTCAATTCCCGAAAGAATCTCGGTTCGGTTGGTCACTCGTATCATTGATAAAATCTTTTGGATGTTTATCGACGAGTGCCCACACAGATTGATTGGTCTATATTGTTAAAGAGCAATTCTTCGAAACGTTCATCGTTTGAAGAGGCGGCCATTCTAGCGAGATAAATTCAAGTGTCAAACACTTTTTTCAGATTTATCTCTCGGTGAAGACCGGGCTCACACAGCCGGGGATTTCTCTCCGCTATCCCGTGTCAGCGAGGGGCATTATAGGCATCACCTTTTGATTGGCAAGTCCTTTTTGTAACTTTTTTAAAAATAATTCCTGAGATATCTATAAATGGACTTTTTTTACTCGATCAGCTTGTTTTATCTACATATCTCTAAATTTTTTAGCAAATTTTTTAACTTTATCCCAGTTGGTATATTCAACTTCTTTTGATGTGTCAGTTTCCCCACCCGTCATCATCATAATGAACCGAATCATAATTCTGTCGAAAAATCGATATCTGGGGTAACGTAACGCCCCGGCAAAAACACCTATCATTTCAGGTTGCCAGAAAGATTTGCGTAAAAAAGTCTGCACATAGACACTTCCTTCCGGCGTATCTTTGTTTTGCTCCTCTTTTCGAGCCGTTAAATTGATACAAATAAACGCTGCTTTCGATTTATCTAATTGGTGATGATGACTCTCTATAAACTGGTAAAGAGCCTTATGAAGACGACCATACCGAATTGAAGCAGCAACCAACACCTTATCGTAAAGCGCCAGATCAAGTGTCGGAAACTGGTGTAAATCAACGTATTCACATTGATAGCCTTCAAGTCTTTCCACTATATATTCAACTATCTTTTTGGTTTGCCCTTCCCGGGTTGAATACAGACAAAGAACCTTTTTCACAAATCTTCCTCTTTAATTGCGCCAAAATGCCGGAGTAAACAGAACTAGCAGAGTAAAAATCTCCAATCGTCCGAAGAGCATGGAAATAATGAGCACCCACTTTGCTTTATCATTAATGTCACCAAAATGGACAGCAACCTCTCCAAGTCCCGGCCCCAGATTATTTAATGTGGCCGCAACAGCTGAAAATGCACTGAGTTCTTCCATCCCTGTAGCGATTAAAGCCAGCATACATAGCACAAAGACCAGCGTATAGGTTGAAAAAAAGCCCCATACGGCATCAATGACCCGAGGAGACAATGCCTTGTCCCCCAGTTTTATAGGATAAATCGCCCGCGGGTGAACGAGGCGTTTCATTTCCCGGACACCCTGTAAGGTCAAAAGCAGAATTCGTATCACTTTCAATCCTCCTCCGGTTGAACCGGCACATCCCCCGACAAATGAGGAGAAAAGCAATAAAACCGGTAAGAAAAGAGGCCAGTCAGAAAAACCCGTTGTAGTAAATCCTGCGGTTGTCGAAATAGAAACACTCTGAAATAAAGCCTTATCGAAAACTTCAGAAACAGAATCATATGGCTGATGCTGGAGCAATATGGCAAAACAGGTAAGGAACAGAATCCCCTGAATAAACAGAAAAGTTCTGAATTCGTAGTCCTTCCAGTAAAGCTTCGGATGAACTCCCCCCGAAGCAAATGCAGCATAATGCAGCGTAAAATTACAAGATGAGATCAATAGGAAAACAACCGTAATCATGTTGATTGCCTGACTGTTAAAGTACCCCATGCTGGCATCATGTGTAGAAAAGCCTCCGATCGCAATCGTAGAGAAGCTATGACATATCGCATCAAAGAATGTCATACCAGCCAGCCAGTATAAGAATGCACAAACCAGCGTAATCCCTAAATAAATATACCAAAGCGCTTTTGCAGTTTCGGCAATACGAGGTGTCACCTTGGTATCTTTTACCGGACCGGGAATTTCTGCCCGATAAAGCTGCATCCCACCGATACCAAGAACAGGAAGAATAGCGACTGCAAGTACAATGATCCCCATCCCACCGAACCATTGTAAAAACTGTCGATAGAACAAAATTGCTTTGGGAAGCTCATCCAACCCGACAATTACGGTCGCACCTGTGGTTGTCAGTGCAGAAAAAGATTCAAAAAAAGAATCCGTCAGCGAAATATTAGGATTCTCTGAAATGAAAAACGGAATAGATCCGGCACTGCCGATAACCGTCCAGAATAAGACCACAATCAAAAAGCCGTCACGGGATTTTAATTCATGTCTATGATGACGGTTGGGAAACCAAATACTTCCCCCGCATAGTAGCAGAACAAAGAAAGTCGTAATAAATGAAACACCTGCACCATCACGATATATCAAAGCCACCAGCGCAGGCGCCAGCATAGATACACTGAATAAAGCAAGGAGCAATCCGACAATGCGGATAATAGAACGAAATTGCATGCTTATATGACTTGATTCTGACCTTAGTTGTTTAGTTCATTATCTGAACTCACAAGAATCCTTGCGCTACTTTTATTGGTTATCGCTTGTATAAACTCATCGATATGCCGAATCTCGATCTCAATAGTAATAACAACCCGTTGAAGATATTGCGCTTCCAGCTCCTGAGCACCAAATTGCTGAATGACCGATTGAGCCAGAGGGATTAATCCATAGTCTAGCGCCAGGTTTAATTTCCTGGTGATTTTTTTTTCGATAGTTTGAAGTTGCTTAAGAGCTTGCTGAACTCCGCCGCCATAAGCTTTGACTAATCCACCTGTTCCCAGCTTAACACCACCATAGTAACGTACAACAACCGCGGTAATTTCTCCGATATGTGCACCTGAAAGCTGAGCTAAAATCGGCTTTCCTGCTGTTCCTGATGGTTCTCCGTCATCACTGAATCCCCATTTCATTGAATCATCAGGTCGCCCGGCCACAAAAGCCCAACAATGATGTCTTGCATCAGGATACTGACTTTTTATCTGCTCAATAAAGCCCTTAGATGACTCAATTCCCGGCGTATGCTGAAGAAAAGTCATGAACAGACTCTTCTTTATTTCTTCTTCATAACAGACAGAAGTTGCCGGTATCGCATAAGGCTGATCATTCATTAATTACCCGGAATTACATCAAATCAGAGAGTTTTCACAGTCTATCACGACCACAAAGAAAAGTGCTGCTGATCTAGAGATCCGGAATTATATACCAGTGCTTTTGCTAATTTAGCAAACCACCAATAACTACAGATATTGCAAAGAGAGTTGTGGACAACTAGCACGAGCAGTAAACTTGCGCTAGCTAGAACGCCTGATTTTGGGCGCACACTAAATATAACTATTTGATTATGATAACGAAAATAAACATTTGATTTGATGGAGATATATAATGAACGGCAGTTGGGCTAACTTCTTTCCGTACTTTGCTGGAGCTTTTAAGATTATTGTATTAGGTATTGGAGCCTACTTAGCTATTAAATGGCATTTTGATGAAGAGAGGAGAGTGAGGGAAGCAGAAGGCGTGGTATTTGATAAACCAAGCGCCATGAAAAAGTTGGCAATGATACTAGCCTTCCCAGTCTTTCTAGTTATTCTAATCCTTCTAGTTATTTATGCGACTAACTGGTTTCTCGACTGACGGGCTTTATATACAGGAATCACATTAGTTGCCAGCAATGCAATTTTGTTTGCTGGCTTTTTCAGCCTTCTGATTATTTTTGGTCATAGTGGTCATGAAGTCATTTTTCTGAGTCACTCAAAGCCACCCCATCGATTACTGATCATTTTCTTTATGGTTGGCGGAATCACAGGGTTTACCATCAATTACCTGATCTATCATATAATTATTAAAGAAAATAACTTTATTCAGTGTCCCGCTGAAACTGGCTATAAGAATAATTTGATGGATAAATATGTCAGAGAAATAAGGGATTGTGACAACTGACTTGCTTTTCTACCTCACTTTGATATTGCTTCATCCTTCCTTGTAAAATAAGACATAAGTCACCAATCATTCATAGACTAAAACGTGATTCTTGCAAATCTCATAAAAATGCTTAAACATTAATCAAACATCAAAATACCTTCATGATTGTGCATACAAATTTTTGATTATTCAGAAAAAATGTGTGCAGCAATTCGTGTAGCAAAAGCTACATTTTCAGTGTCAAAATAGAAATAATCCTTTCAAGATCAATATATTAAAAAAAACACTCCAAATTTATTGCAGTTATCTGAACTTGTGCCCACACTTTTTGAATACTAAAACAAGTCATCGTACCAGTTGACTCATTACAAATGCATGTCAGGAGATAGTTCATGATTTTTCAGTCAAAGACATTGCAGGTAAAGGAAATAGAAGGTGGTATCCTTGAGCTGCAGTTTTGTTCACCTCAGTCCGTCAATACCCTTGATACGGCAACCTTAGGTTATCTGGATGAAGCATTGGATGTCATCCAAAAGGTTCCGGATCTCAAAGGATTAATACTCACATCCGATAAAGAAAGCTTTATCGTCGGTGCAGATATCAATGAGTTTTTAGGTTTATTCCAATATCCGAGTGAAGAGCTTGAGCAGTGGCTTCATTATGCCAACCGGATATTCTGTAAACTCGAAGATCTCCCTGTTCCGACAATATCAGCTCTGTGTGGATATGCACTCGGTGGTGGATGTGAGTGTGTACTTGCTACTGATTTTCGTATTGCAACACCATCAACAAAAATTGGGTTACCGGAAACAAGACTGGGAATTATGCCAGGATTCGGTGGCTGTGTTCGTTTGCCAAGATTAATTGGCGCAGATAATGCCTTAGAAGCAATCGTTCAGGCCAAAATATTAAATGCAGAACAAGCTCTATCTGTCGGGCTTGTCGATGCAATCTCTACAGAAGAAAATCTGTTAGAAACAGCAAAACAGACTTTAGACGATGCAATTCACTTACGCATTAACTGGAAAAAAATACGGCAGGAAAAATGTGCACCGCTTACTTTATCCTCGGTAGAACAACTTATGGTCTTTTCTACTGCAAAAGGAATGACTCATCAAAAAGTAAGCACTCACTACATGGCCCCATTTCTAGCGATTGAGACTATCGAAGCCTCAGCTATGCTTCACAGAGACGAAGCTCTGAATATCGAGCGGAAGAACTTCGTCACGCTGGCGAAATCAGATCAGGCAACAGCACTTGTCAGTATCTATCTGAATGATCAGTATATTAAAGGTCTCGCCAAAAAAGCTAAAAAGTCTCTCACTCATCCAATGAATCACAGTGCCGTAATTGGTGCCGGAGTAATGGGAGGCGGAATTGCTTACCAATCTGCGATTAAAGGAATTCCGGCAGTGTTAAAAGATATCGTTCCGGAATCTCTGAAACTGGGAATGGATCATACAGCTCAACTTCTGGAGCAAGGAGTGAAGCGAGGGAAACTTTCTCCCAGAGAAATGGCAAATACCCTCTCGTCTATTCGGCCAACACTCAATTATGCCGGTATAGAAGATGTTGATATCGTCGTTGAAGCTGTTGTAGAAAACCCCAAAATAAAATCTTCAGTTCTCAAAGAACTGGAAGAAAAAGTATCACCCAACACAATTCTGACCTCAAATACATCAACAATTCCAATTACCGATCTGGCCTCAGGATTATCAAGACCTGAAAATTTCTGTGGTATGCACTTTTTCAATCCGGTTCATAAAATGCCGCTTGTTGAAATTATCCGGGGGAAACATACCAGTGAAGAAACAATTGCTACCGTTGTTGCTTTTGCAGCCCATATGGGGAAATCTCCAATAGTCGTTAATGATTGTCCCGGATTTTTTGTCAACCGGGTTCTGTTCCCTTATTTTCTGGCCTTTTGCCAGTTACTTGATGAGGGATATGACTTTAGCCACATCGATAAAATCATGGAAAAAGATTTCGGCTGGCCAATGGGACCGGCTTATTTGCTTGATGTGGTAGGTATCGACATTGCTTATCATGCTCAGCAAGTCATTTGCCAGGCTTACCCGGAAAGGATGAAAGCATCTCCGGACAATATTATTACCCGGCTCTATGAAGCCAAGCGATTCGGCCAGAAAACCGGGGAAGGCTTCTATCAGTACTACACCGATAAGAGAGGAAAGAGCAAAAAAGTACTATCTCCGGATATCAATCAACTGGTGTACTCATCAGGAGAACCACAACCGGTTACAGATAGCCAAATGATCATGGATCGTATGATGGTTCCAATGATGAATGAAGTTATTCTTTGCATGGAGGAAAATATTATCTTCTCTCCTGCTGAAGCAGATATTGCTTTAGTGTACGGACTCGGTTTCCCACCATTCAGAGGAGGCGTTTGCCGCTATCTGGATACAATCGGTATTCCACAATATATCCAAACAGCTCAGTCATATCAGAGTTTAGGAGAACTCTATCGCGTTCCGAAGTCTCTCGAAGAAATGGCTCGTGAAGAAAAAGTTTTCTATCCCATCCACCATGTCAAATCAGAATCAGAGAGAGGGTAAGCGTATGAGTAAGCAAGCTGTGATAGTTGATTGTATCCGGACACCGATGGGGCGCTCTAAAGGTGGTGTATTCCGCCATACCCGCGCAGAAACACTCTCTGCACACTTGATGCAATCACTGGTTCAACGAAATCCACAAATCCCGGTAGCTGAAATTGAAGATATCTACTGGGGATGTGTTCAGCAAACGCTTGAACAGGGAATGAATATTGCCCGCAATGCTGCCATTTTAGCCGGACTACCATTTGAAATTGGTGCAGTCACCGTCAACCGACTGTGCGGTTCTTCAATGCAGGCACTCCATGATGCAGCAAGAGCCGTTACTGTTGGTGATGCCGATATTTGTCTGATCGGCGGGGTTGAACATATGGGGCATGTCCCGATGACTCATGGACTAGATATGCATCCGGGCCTGAGTAAACATGCAGCAAAAGCAGCCGGAGTCATGGGACTGACAGCAGAAATGCTGGCAAAACAATACCAGATTAGCCGGGAAGCACAGGACCAGTTCGCTCTGCGCTCTCATCAAAGAGCGACCCTTGCAACTGAAAGACAGTTATTTCAACGAGAAATAGTTCCGACTCAGGGCCACAATGATCAGGGAGCACTCATTTCTCTGCAAGAAGATGAAGTCATTCGACGGGATGCATCACTAGATTCCCTCGCATCTCTCAAACCGGTTTTCGATCCGGTCCATGGGACAGTGACAGCAGGAACATCTTCGGCATTATCAGATGGTGCCTCTGCAATGATTGTAACCACGAAAGAGAAAGCGCACCAACTGGGATTACCAATTAAGGCCAAAATCCGTTCTATGGCAATTGCAGGATGTGAACCTTCCGTCATGGGAATAGGTCCGGTACCAGCGACCAGAAAAGCGCTGAAAAGAGCCGGATTATCACTTCAGGATATTGAGGTAATCGAACTGAACGAAGCTTTTGCTGCGCAGGCTCTTTCCTGTATTCAGCAATTTGAACTGATGGATCGCTTTGATGATAAAGTGAATTTATGGGGTGGAGCTATCGCATTGGGTCATCCCCTGGGATGTTCCGGAGCCAGAATATCAACAACATTGTTACACGTGATGGAACATCAGGATGCCCAGTTTGGGCTGGCAACCATGTGTATCGGTATGGGTCAGGGGATCGCAACGATTTTTGAGCGTGTCAGCTAGTCGTTATCTGATTTTAATATCTGGTACGAAAAAGGCTCCTTCCGGAGCCTTCTTTCTATTGCCTTATTTGTTTTTTACCGGTCTCTGCCAGCCTTCAACCCGACGTTCTTTGGCCCGGGTAATCACCAACTCACCCTGAGCAACATTTCTGGTTAATGTGGTGCCAGCACCAATTGTAGCACCGTCTTCAATCGTCACCGGAGCCACCAACTGACTGTCGGAACCAACAAAAACATCATCACCGATGATCGTTTTATGTTTATTGGCACCGTCATAGTTACAGGTAATAACACCAGCGCCAACATTAACCCGTGCTCCTATTTCCGCATCTCCCAGATAAGCCAGATGATTAGCTTTCGAGCCTTCACCCAACCGGGCATTTTTCACTTCGACAAAATTGCCGACATGCGCATCATCCTTTAATTCAGCCCCAGGTCTCAAACGGGTAAACGGACCGACAGTACACATTTCTCCAACTGTAGCACCTTCAATAACACTGTATGGACGAATGATCGTGTTGTCGTCGATTTCACAATCTTTTAATACACAACCAGCCCCGATAATGACATTATTTCCCAGGGATACACTCCCTTCGATAACGACATTGACATCAATCTCAACATCATAACCGCACTGCAACTGACCCCGGAGATCGAATCGGGCCGGATCCCGCAGCATGACTCCCTGAGTTAACAGCTTATTCGCCAGAGAGTACTGATAAGCTCTCTCCAGCCGGGATAGCTGCACACGATCATTTACACCTTCAACTTCCATTTGTTCCATAGGATGGACCGCCTGAATAGCTCTCCCTTCAGCATGTGCAGCAGCGATAACATCTGTCAGATAATATTCACCCTGAGCATTGTTGTTCTCTAATCCGGATAACCAGCGTTTCAGATCCTTACCCGAAGCAACCAGTACACCCGTATTTACTTCCTGAATAGCAAGTTCAGCTTCGGAAGCATCCTTCTGTTCAACAATAGCGACCACGGTATCATTTTTGCGGATAATCCGCCCATACCCGGTTGGGTTATCTAATACAACAGTTAATAGCGCAATACCATCCTGTGGCTGTGAAGAAAGTAAACTCTCAATGGTTTCTTCTGAAATCAGAGGAACATCGCCATACAGCACAATAATCTGCTCATCATCATGAAAATAGCCGGATGCCTGCTCAACAGCATGTCCTGTTCCCAATTGTTGATCCTGCAACACCCAGTTAACCGACTCCTCAGCAAGCTTCTGCTGCATCAACTCACCACCGTGACCATAAACAAGATGTATCTGCTGCGCACCAATACTCTGACACGTATCAATGACATGCTTGACCATAGGTTTACCTGCAATCGTATGAAGAACCTTAGGTAATTGGGAGTACATACGGGTTCCTTTACCCGCAGCTAAAATCACAGCGCTGAATTTCATGGACTACCTTTATACTTAATATAAGAAACTGACTCTGATTCTATATGGGAAACTTGAAATAGTTAAATTATCGGCAGGGATTTTTGACAAGATATTAAAAAAGGCGACATGATGTCGCCTTTTCCGAACGCAGTTAAAAAATTAACGACGTTGTTTAACCAGCTCGATAACTCGTAGCTGGGCAATGGCTTTAGCCAGTTCACTGGCCGCCTGCGCGAAGTCCATATCACCATGCTGATTCTGAATTTTCTCCTCAGCACGACGCTTGGCTTCTTCCGCCTTTGCTGCGTCTAGATCTTCACCACGAATGGCTGTATCAGCAAGAACCGTAGAGGTACTTGCCTGAACTTCCACTATACCACCAGAAACATAAATGATTTCTTCGTGGCCGTGCTGCTTCACAATACGCACCATACCAGGCTTTATAGCGGTCAGCAGCGGTGCGTGACCGTGGTAGATACCAAGCTCACCTTCGCTACCGGTCACCTGAAACGTTTCAACCATCCCGGAGAAGAGTTTCTTCTCGGCACTGACAACGTCCAAGTGAAAGGGTATTGATGCCATATCGCCTCCTAGTCAGCCTTATAGCTTCTTCGCATTCTCAACAGCGTCGTCAATTGCACCACAGTACATAAACGCCTGTTCAGGAACGTCATCATATTCACCGGAAAGGAGACCTTTGAAACCACGCAGGGTTTCTTTCAGAGGAACGTAAATTCCCGGGTCACCAGTAAATACTTCGGCTACGTGGTAAGGCTGAGTCAGGAAACGCTCAATCTTACGAGCACGGGCAACCACCAGCTTATCGTCTTCAGAAAGCTCATCCATACCCAGAATCGCAATGATATCTTTCAGCTCTTTATAGCGCTGAAGTGTTGACTGAACACCACGAGCAATATCGTAATGTTCCTGACCAACAACGAGTGGATCAAGCTGACGTGATGTTGAATCAAGCGGGTCAATCGCTGGATACAAACCCATTGCCGCGATGTTACGGTTCAATACAACCGTTGCATCCAAGTGAGCAAATGTTGTTGCAGGAGATGGGTCAGTCAAGTCATCCGCTGGTACATAAACCGCCTGTACGGACGTGATAGAACCAGTTTTGGTTGAAGTGATACGTTCTTGCAGAACACCCATTTCTTCTGCCAGTGTTGGCTGATAACCTACCGCTGAAGGCATACGGCCCAGAAGTGCTGAAACTTCTGTTCCCGCCAGGGTATAACGGTAAATGTTATCGATAAACAGAAGTACGTCACGACCTTCATCACGGAACTTCTCAGCCATTGTCAAACCAGTCAGAGCAACACGCAGACGGTTACCCGGTGGTTCGTTCATCTGACCGTAAACCATCGCTACCTTAGATTCTTCAGGTTTTTCGATGTTTACAACGCCAGCTTCCTGCATTTCGTAGTAGAAGTCGTTCCCTTCACGAGTACGCTCACCTACCCCGGCAAATACAGACAAACCAGAGTGTTGTAGCGCGATGTTGTTGATCAGTTCCATCATGTTTACTGTCTTACCAACACCGGCACCACCGAACAGACCGATTTTACCACCCTTCGCGAATGGGCAAATCAGGTCAATAACTTTTACACCAGTTTCTAAAAGCTCAGTCGCGTTAGACTGTTCTTCATAGCTTGGTGCTTCACGGTGAATAGAGTAAGTGTCTTCTGCACCAATCTCACCGCGTTCGTCAATCGCATCACCCAAAACGTTCATGATACGACCTAACGTTTTAGTACCGACAGGTACTGAAATTGGAGCGCCAGTATTTTCTACTGTCATTCCACGACGTAAACCATCCGAGCTACCCATAACGATTGCGCGTACAACGCCACCGCCCAGCTGTTGCTGAACTTCAAGAACCAGACGTCCCTGAGCATCCACAACATTCAGAGCATCGTAAACACTAGGTACTTCGCTCTGTGGGAACTCTACGTCGACTACTGCACCAATGATCTGTACGATCTTACCTGTAGCCATCGTTAATCCTCTAAACTATTTATTTGACCTTCACTTAAACCGCAGCTGCGCCGCCCACGATTTCCGATAGTTCTTGTGTAATTGCAGCCTGACGGGCTTTGTTATACACAAGTTCCAGTTCTTCAATCAGGTTACCCGCATTATCAGTCGCAGCCTTCATCGCAACCATCCGAGCCGCTTGCTCACAGGCAAGGTTCTCAACGACTCCCTGATAAACCTGAGACTCTACATAACGTTGCAACAACATATTCAGTAGAGGTTTAGGTTCAGGCTCATAGAGATAATCCCATGAATGCTCACGCTGCATATCTTTGCTGTTTGATTTAGGCAAAGGTAGCAATTGATCGATCGTTGGCTCTTGCACCATGGTGTTAACAAAATGGTTAAACACAACATAGAGGCGATCCAACTCACCTTCATCATATTTCTTCAGCATTACATTGACTGAACCGATCAAATCTTCCAGAGACGGATTATCTCCCAATCCGGAAATCTGAGCGGCAACCTTTGCTCCGCTGTTATTGAAAAATGCCGTTGCTTTTGAACCGACAACTGCCAGTTCCACTTCAACATTCTTCTCCGACCAGGATTTCATATCCAGCAGGGCTTTTTTGAACAGGTTAATGTTCAAGCCACCACACAATCCACGGTCGGTGGAAATGATGATATAACCAACACGTTTGGCTTCACGCTCTTCCAGATACGGATGACGATATTCCAGATTTGCGTTTGCCACATGACCGATCACTTTACGCATTGTTTCTGCGTATGGACGGGAAGACTCCATTGCGTCCTGACTGCGACGCATTTTAGAAGCTGCCACCATTTCCATCGCTTTCGTAATCTTCTGAGTGCTTTTTACACTCCCGATTTTACTACGAATCTCTTTTGCGCCGGCCATCGTCACTCTCCATTAGTTGGTGGCTTATAAGCCACCGACTTTCATTACCAAGTTTGAGTTGCTTTAAACTCATCGACCAGCTTCTTCAGCTGAGCTTCGATGTCATCGTTATAAGCACCAGTCTTGTTGATCTCAGCTGCTAAATCAGCATATTGATTATGAGCGAACGACAGTAGTGCGGCTTCAAAATCAAGGAGTTTGTTCAGTTCAACATCCCCAAGATAACCACGTTCCGCAGCAAAGATAACCAATGCCTGGTCAAAGACTGACATTGGCGCATATTGCTTCTGCTTCATCAGTTCAGTAACTTTCTGACCATGATCCAGCTGTCTCTTCGTTGCATCATCCAGATCAGAAGAGAACTGAGCAAATGCTGCCAGTTCACGATACTGTGCAAGAGCCGTACGAATACCACCAGAAAGTTTCTTGATGATTTTCGTTTGAGCAGAACCACCCACACGAGATACCGAGATACCAGGGTCAACCGCAGGACGAACCCCTGCATTAAACAATTCAGTTTGCAGGAAGATCTGACCATCAGTAATCGAGATTACGTTTGTCGGTACGAATGCAGAAACGTCACCAGCCTGAGTTTCAATGATAGGCAATGCAGTTAAAGAACCTGTCTTACCTTTCACTTCACCGTTTGTGAATTTCTCTACATAACCTTCGCTGACTCGCGCAGCACGCTCAAGCAGACGAGAGTGTAAGTAGAATACATCCCCAGGGAATGCTTCACGGCCCGGTGGGCGTTTCAATAGTAGAGAAATCTGACGATAAGCAACGGCTTGCTTTGACAGATCATCATAAACGATCAGTGCATCTTCACCACGATCACGGAAATATTCACCCATCGCACACCCAGCATAAGGAGCCAGATACTGCAGTGCCGCAGATTCGGAAGCAGAAGCAACAACAACAATTGTATTCGCCAGTGCGCCATGCTCTTCAAGCTTACGCACAACGTTTGCAATTGTGGATGCTTTCTGTCCAATCGCAACATAAATAGAATAAATACCAGAATCTTTTTGGTTGATAATCGAGTCAATCGCCATTGCTGTTTTACCAGTTTGACGGTCACCGATAACCAACTCACGCTGACCACGACCGATAGGAATCATCGAGTCAACAGATTTATAACCAGTTTGAACAGGCTGATCGACCGACTTACGATCGATAACACCAGGAGCGATCACCTCCACAGGAGAAGTCAATTTCGCTTCAATCGGACCTTTACCATCAATAGGCTCACCCAGCGTGTTCACCACACGACCAAGCAATTCGGGACCAACAGGAACTTCAAGAATCCGACCTGTACCTGTTACTTTTGTGCCTTCCTTAAGGTCGGCGTACGGGCCCATTACAACGGCACCAACCGAGTCACGCTCAAGGTTAAGTGCTAACGCATAACGGCCACCCGGTAATTCGATCATTTCACCTTGCATCACGTCCTTCAGGCCGTGGATGCGGATAATACCATCGCTTACCGAGACGATAGTACCTTCATTGCGAGCTTCACTAACAACATTGAATGACTCAATACGTTGTTTAATTAGATCGCTAATTTCCGTGGAATTAAGTTGCATGCTCCAATCCCCATCAAGACTGTAATACATCGCTCAGACGGCTCAAACGGCCATGTACTGAGTTATCGATGATTAAGTCTCCGGCTCGAATAATTACCCCACCGAGTAGGGCCTCATCTACACTGCAATTCAGCTGTACTTTGCGCTCAAGGCGCTGCTCCAGTTTGCTGCTGATCTCTGCTTTTTGTTCTTCGGAAAGCTCCGTAGCCGAAACGACTTCAACTTCCACTTGTTTTTCATGCTCTTTTTTCAACACAAAAAACTGTTCACAAACATCAGGGAGCGTAATTAAACGCCCATTTTCAGCCATTACCCGAATCAGGTTCTGGCCATATTCATCAAACTGTTCACCGCAAACGGCAACAAAAATTTCTGCCAGTCTATTGGCAGCCATTGAACTATTAAGTAGTTCACGGATCTGTTCGTTTTTGGTTACTTCGGCAGCAAAAGTAAGCATCTCACCCCATTGGTCGAGTTGCCCTTTTTCTACCGCAAAGTCAAACGCTGCTTTAGCATAGGGGCGTGCTATAGTTGTCAAATCAGACATTTGCGCCCCCCTAATTAAAGTTTCGCAGTAATGCTATCGAGAATATCTTTGTGCGCTTCTTTATCAATAGAACGCTCAAGAATTTTCTCAGCTCCAGCCACAGCAAGAGTAGCAACCTGTTTACGCAAGTCATCTCTGGCACGAACACGTAAAGACTCGATTTCAGCTTTAGCCTGAGCAAGAATATTTTCACGCTCAATAATTGCTTCGTCTCTTGCTTCATCAAGAATTTGTAATTTACGTTTATTCGCCTGTTCAATGACTTCAGCCGCTGCTTGCTTGGCTTCTTTGATACGTTCAGAAGCATTCGCTTTCGCTAGATCAAGGTCTTTTTCAGCGCGCTCAGCAGCAGATAAACCGTCAGCAATTTTTTTCTGACGCTCTTCAATAGCTGCCATCAATGGTGGCCATACATACTTCATGCAGAACCAAACAAAGATCGCAAACGCAATAGCCTGACCCAGCAGAGTTGCGTTAATATTCACCGCAGACTCCTTCTATGTTTGCAAATAATTAAAAACACCAGCCAATTTATATGCACTTATTTGTGCTTACTTAGCCGGCAACCGCAAACATGACGTACAAACCCAGACCCACAGAGATCATAGGAATCGCGTCCACAAGACCCATAACGATAAAGAACTGAGTACGGATAAGTGGGATAAGATCTGGTTGACGAGCAGCACCTTCAAGATACTTACCACCAAGCATACCGATACCGATCGCTGCACCAATCGCTGCCAAGCCCATCATGATTGCCGCTGAAAGATACAGCAGATCCATGTTCAAGTTTTCCATTGTTGACTCCAAGTTTTGTACTAATTGAGTTTCTGATTGATTAAGTTTAATTAGTGATCTTCAGAAGCTTGAGACAGATAAACTATCGTCAATACCATGAAGATAAATGCTTGTAATGTGATGATCAGTATATGGAAAATAGCCCAAGGCACTGACAACACCCACTGTGACCACCACGGTAACAATCCGGCAATCAAAATAAAGATCAATTCACCCGCATACATGTTACCGAACAAACGAAGACCCAGTGATACCGGCTTCGAAATCAGAGTCACCCCTTCCAGAATCAAGTTGATTGGAATGAATGCCCAATGATTAAATGGCTGCAGTGTTAGCTCTTTTGCAAACCCGACTGGCCCTTTGATTTTGAAGCTGTAGTACAGAATCAAAACAAAGACGCCCAACGCCATCGATAGCGTAATATTTACGTCGGCAGAAGGAACGACACGAAGATAGTGTACTCCTACTAAGCTTGCTGCATGAGGAAGAAAATCTACCGGGATCAAGTCCATTAAGTTCATCAGGAACACCCATCCGAAAATGGTTATCGCCAATGGAGCAATTAACGCACTTTTTCCGCTGAATACATCTCTGACAGTCCCATCGACAAACTCAACAATCATCTCAATGAAACACTGTAGTTTGCCGGGCACATCACTTGTTGCATTTTTGGCTACACGAGAAAACAGCCAAAGCATTCCAGCCCCCAGAAGAACAGAGATAATCATAGAGTCTATATTCAGACTCCAGAATCCTTCTCCCGAACTTAAAAAGGTCAAGTGGTGAGAGATATATTCTTGAGAGGTTAGAGTGGTTTCACCTGAACCAGACATTGAATATCCTATCTATTCACGGTTGATTGATAAAAATGACGTTACGAACTGCACCACACTTGCCAGACAATAAAACACAATAAGAGCCCCGGCATTTATGTCAATTTCCTTAAAAATAAACACTAAAACGCCAGCGGTCATCATCAGTTTGTAGATATTGCCCATATATGCACGACCAACATCCAGACCGGCATTATCTTCACGGTCCAGATTTTTATGCATATACAAATTAGCCAGTAATGAAGGTACGATGTACGTAAGTCCCCCAAGAAAAGCAGAAAGACCACTTTTCTCATCCAGCACATAGCCGACAATGGTAGCTGATACAGTAAAAAAGGCTAACTGCCACAAGAATGACAGAATAAACCATTTATTTAACATAAGTTACCACCCGTTAACTATAGGCCGATTATACATCCGCCTTTACCTTTTACAATAAAGCCGGACCTACAATTCCTCTAGATACATCACAAAAACCCATAAAATGTAAAACAATGATTGCAAAAATAAACATTTTTGTTTTACGGGATTATGACTCTAGTTTTGTTGTTAGTGATTGTAATATTTCTTCCAGGGCCTGACTGTCCGCCACACTGATTGTAATTTTCCCTTGCCCTTTATCAGAAAGGTTTACAGAAACTTTTGCATGCAGCATTTCACCCAATCTTTCCGACAAATTCAACGCATGATTCGTTACAACAGGTTTCTGAATTTCAGGCTTAGGTGACAGCTCTCTTTTTACTAGCTGTTCAGTCTGACGCACTGTCAGTTGCTTTTTGGCAACCTGGCTGGCAATAGCTATCTGGGCTTCTCCTTCCAGCATCAATAATGCCCGGGCATGCCCCATTTCAAGCTTTCTCTCTGCAACCAGTGATTTCACCACATCATCCAACTGATTCAGTCGTAATAAATTCGTGACTGTGGTTCTGGATTTACCTATTGCATCAGCAACTTGCTGATGTGTCAGTTTAAATTCGTCCTGCAACCGTTCCAGAGCCTGGGCTTCTTCAATGGCATTCAAATCTTCCCGTTGAATATTTTCAATCAGAGCCATTGCTATTGCAGCACGATCTTCCACATGCTTCACCAGACACGGAACCTGTTTCAGTCCCGCATGTCTGGCAGCCCGCCAGCGTCGTTCCCCGGCAATAATTTCATAGTGACCATTATCGATAGGCCGCACAACGATCGGTTGAATAATTCCCTGAGACTGAATCGAGGCTGACAGTTCTTCCAGTGTTTCAGGAGAAACATCTTTACGAGGCTGATACACTCCGGGTCTCAGATGAGCGATAGAAATATCGGCTAATTCACCATCAGATGACAATGTCTGGCTATGGGTTGCCACCTGTTGCTTTTCTCTCGCCATAGAACTTGTCGAAAGCAACGCATCCAACCCTTTTCCTAAACCACGTTTAGACATGTAAGCGGATTCCTTTATCTTTGGTTATGCAGTGACTTCTTCCCGGCGCAGCATCTCTCCGGCTAATGCCAGATAAGCTTTGGCCCCAACAGAGTATTTATCATAATACATTGCCGGTTTACCATGACTTGGCGCTTCGGCAAGACGAACATTGCGCGGGATAACGGTACGATACACTTTGTCACCAAAGTGTTGTTTTAATTGATCGGATACCTCATTGGAGAGTCGATTACGAGGATCATACATCGTTCTCAGTAACCCTTCGATTTTCAGGTTACTATTCACCACAGCTGCCAGCTTACTTATGGTATCCATCAGGGCCGTTAATCCCTCAAGCGCAAAATACTCGCATTGCATTGGTACTAATACAGAATCCGCAGCAGCCATCGCATTGATTGTAAGGAGGTTCAGAGAGGGAGGACAATCGATAAAGATGAAATCATAGTTATCACGAACCGAGGAGAGTATATTTTTCAGCCGGACTTCACGGGCAAAAACTTCCATGAGTTTTATTTCTGCGGCAGTAACATCACCATTCGCAGCAATTAAATGATAACGACCGGTTGTCTTTTCACAGACGACTTCCTGGAAAGGAACTTCCTCAACCAGTAAATCATAGGCCGTATAATCGATCTGATATTTATCTACGCCGCTTGCCATCGTTGCGTTCCCTTGCGGGTCAAGATCAATCACTAATACCTTACGTTTCGTTGCCGCCATTGAGGCAGCAAGATTGACACAAGTTGTTGTTTTACCAACACCACCTTTCTGGTTGGCGATTGCTACTATTTTTCCCACGGCATGCCTCGTTGTCTATTCCTTGCGCGATAAGATTACAAGATGACGCTCACCTTCTAACTCCGGAACTGCTAAAGATTGGATATCTATCACAGAACACCATTCAGGAAGCAAATCTATCTCATCATGCGGTATTTGTCCTTTCAATGCCAAAAAAACACCCTCATCATCCTTCGGAAGGTGGTGACACCAATTTACCATATCTACCATGGAAGCAAATGCTCTACTGAGTACACCATCAAATTTATCTTCTGGCTGGAAATCTTCCACTCGGCTTTGAACCGGTGTCACATTATGAATATTCAATTCATAAATCACCTGTTTAATAAACCGAATGCGTTTTCCCAAACTATCCAGCAAAGTAAAACATTTATCTGGATTCATAATAGCCAGTGGAATACCGGGCAAACCCGGACCAGTACCAACGTCAATAAAGTTCTTACCGGGTAAGTGAGGACTTACAACGATGCTATCCATGATATGTTTCACCAACATGTCTTCCGGATGACGGACCGAAGTCAGATTGTAAGCTTTATTCCATTTATCCAATAATTCAACATACCCGATCAAAAGCGCCAGCTGTTGTTCACTTACGATCAGATCTGTTTGTGCAATCAACTGCTCCAAACGTGCTGCCAGTGTTCCCATATTACGCTGCTTCTCCCTTCTTAAGCATGCCGTTTTTCTTCAGGTAAACCAGCAAGATAGAAATTGCTGCCGGAGTGACTCCGGAAATACGTGATGCAATTCCGACAGTCTCAGGTTTCGCCGTATTGAGTTTGATCACAACTTCATTAGACAAACCTTTCACATGACTGTAATCCAAATCAGCAGGTAATCTGGTATTTTCATGGCGCAGTGATTTTTCAATTTCATCTTTCTGACGCTGAATATATCCTTCGTACTTCACCTGAATTTCAACCTGTTCAGCAGCCTGATGATCTTCCAGCGCCGGAGAATACTGCGGTAAAGTCGTCAATAAATCATAGGTCATTTCAGGGCGACGTAATAGATCCTCTCCGCTGGCTTCTCGGGAAACCGGTGTTTTCAGCATCGCATTCAACGTTTCAATCCCGGTTGATTCAGGATTAATCCATATCTCTTTCAGACGCTGACGTTCCCGTTCCATATTCTCAACTTTCTGATTGAAACGAGCCCAACGTATATCATCAACCAGACCAAGCTCCCGTCCTTTTTCAGTTAAACGTAAGTCAGCATTATCTTCCCGGAGTAACAAACGATATTCTGCACGGGATGTAAACATCCGGTATGGTTCTTTTGTTCCCAGAGTTGAAAGATCATCGATCAAAACACCCATGTAGGCTTGATCTCTACGCGGGCTCCAGCCTTCTTTTTCCTGTGAGAACAGGCTGGCATTTAAACCGGCCATCAGTCCTTGTGCAGCCGCTTCTTCATACCCGGTCGTCCCGTTAATCTGTCCGGCAAAGAACAGACCCCGGATAAATTTCGTTTCATAGGTCTGCTTTAAATCCCGCGGATCAAAGAAATCATACTCAATCGCATAACCAGGGCGAACAATATGTGCATTTTCAAAACCTTGCATTGATTGCACAATCTGTACCTGTACATCAAACGGTAAGCTGGTGGAGATTCCATTCGGATACAATTCTGTGGTTGTCAGCCCTTCTGGCTCAATAAAGATCTGGTGGCTGTCTTTATCAGCAAAGCGCATAACCTTATCTTCTATTGACGGACAATAGCGTGGCCCAATACCTTCGATCACACCAGCATACATTGGGCTTCGATCCAGGTTATTCCGGATCACATCATGTGTTTTCTCATTGGTATGAGTGATATAGCAAGGGATCTGACGAGGATGTTGATCCCGGAGACCTAAAAATGAAAAGACCGGTGTTGGATCATCGCCATGCTGAACGGCAAGCTGAGAAAAATCAACGGATCGTGCGTCAATACGAGGTGGTGTTCCGGTTTTTAAACGATCAACCCGAAATGGTAATTCCCGTAATCGTTGTGCCAAAGCGATCGAAGGAGGATCGCCTGCGCGGCCTCCTGAGTAGTTTTCCATACCAATATGGATCTTTCCACCCAGAAATGTTCCAACGGTCAGTACAACCGCTTTGGCGTGGAATTTAAGCCCCATTTGCGTAACGACACCAACAACTTGATCCTGTTCAACGATCAAATCGTCAGCTGACTGCTGAAACAGTGTCAGGTTCGGTGTATTTTCCAGAGCATGTCGTACATAAGCTTTATACAAAGCTCTGTCTGCCTGAGCCCGGGTAGCTCTGACTGCCGGACCTTTTGAAGCGTTCAGTGTTCTGAACTGAATACCTGCATGATCGATTGCCTGGGCCATTAAGCCACCTAAAGCATCAACCTCTTTGACCAGATGTCCTTTTCCGATCCCACCGATAGCCGGGTTACATGACATTTGTCCCAGCGTGTCTATGTTATGAGTCAGAAGGAGTGTTTTTTGTCCTGTGCGAGCAGAGGAGAGAGCGGCTTCCGTTCCTGCGTGACCGCCACCAACGACAATGACGTCAAAATTTTCGTGATAAAGCAT